>NZ_CP197499.1:3037500-4434339 GCF_052218455.1 Leeuwenhoekiella sp. H156 | reverse complement strand
TATTGTGACTAAGTTTTAGTTATTTTTGGTTTAGATCAACTGAAAAGTGAGAAAATAAAGAGATCTTCGTTTCATTCAGTGCGAGGCAAATATGTGAACAAAATATGTAATAAAAAAGGAATTTAGGATTGCATTTTTAGATTTTTTTACGCATACTCTTTTTTATTTTTTTCACGCAAATAAACCTTGTTAATAACTCTATGAATTCACACCAAACCTTTGTTAAAGTACGCTATGCAGAAACCGATCAAATGGGGGTGGTGCATCACGCTAATTATGCTGTATATCTGGAGCTTGCGCGTATAAATTGGCTTGAAAATTTAGGAATTTCCTACAAAAAAATGGAAGAAAGCGGCGTTATGTTACCTGTTTATGACATGAGGTTTTCTTTTTTAAAACCGGCCTATTTTGATGATACTTTATGTGTTAAAATTGAACTTAGAAAGCAACCCGGCGCAAGTATAATTTTTGATTATAAAATCACCAATGAAGAGGGTGTTTTGTTAACAAAAGCAGAAACGACTTTGGTATTTGTAGATATGCAAACAAACAGACCTACCCGATGTCCAAAATATGTACTCGATAAACTTAAAGCTTAAATTTTTACAGTCAATCCATAAACGGTTTCAAAGCGCTTTTTGATGCGTTTAAAATCTTTTTTGCGTATGAGAAGGGTGAAATTACAATCTAAACCCATTTCCTGGGTTTCAGGTTTTAACTGTTCTTCTTTAATAATGCGCATAACGGTATGCATCAGCGGATAGTCAAAATTTAAATAGAGCTTTTGTTTGATGGTTTTGGTAACAATCTGTGAAGCTTCTATTGCCTGTTGCGCACTGGTTTTATAGGCCTGAATAAGACCACCTACTCCCAGATTGGTCCCGCCGTAATAGCGCACCACGGTAACGAGTACATTGGTTAAATCAAAAGCCTGAAGCTGGCCATATATAGGCAGCCCGGCAGAGTTTCCGGGTTCGCCATCATCATTGGCGCGATAACTGTCATAGTTTACGCCCAGCTGCCAGGCATAGCAAATGTGAGAGGCTTTGGCGTGATCAGAGCCTAAGTTCTGAATTACAGCCTCAACTTCTGCCTCATTTAAAACCGGATGTGCCTGACCTATAAATTTACTGCCTTTGTCCTTAAAAAGGGTAGGCTCTCCCGGGCGTTTAATGGTTTTGTAGCTGTCTTTTATTTCGGGCATTAACGTGATTTTACTAATGCTATAAGTACAATGCTAAACAATGCAAGGCTAATTCCCAACCAATTCTTGCGGGAAAGTTTTTCATTAAAAAATACCAGTCCTATAAGTGTTGCCAGCATCACAATACCCATATTGTTAAATGTAAAAACGGTGCTGCTGTCAAGCCCCGGTGCCCGTAATGCCCGTACCAAAAAGTAAATGGAAAAGTAATTAGGGATACCCAGTGCGATCCCGCCCAGCAGGTTTTTGATTTCAAATCGTTCTTTCTTAATCAAAATTTGATAAAGCAGTGCAAGAATGCCGAGACAGAAAGCGGAGCTGAAAATCATTGCAGAAAAGAGCGGAATGTCTGCTTCGGAAACGTATCGGCCCTCCAGAAATTTGATGGAAGTATCGATTATTCCGCTTCCCAGGAATACCAAAATTGGTAAAAGCAGGTTTTTAGGGACTTTTTGAGTCTTGTTTTCCTCTTTAACTGAAGCAAGGTAGACAGCGATAAGAGCGAGTAGAATCCCCGTTATTTTTAAAATACCACTTGCTTCCTTATAGTAGATAAGACCAAATAAAATAGGGATAACCACGCTCATTTTGGTTGCGACAGAAACTACAGAAAGACCGCTGCGCTGAGTTGTAATGGCCATAAGATTAAATATGACAATAAACAGTACTCCCAGAAAAAGTGTGCCCGGTAACCAGGAGTTCGAAAGTATTGATTTTAACTCTAAAGAACCTTCGTAAGCCAAAAATCCGGAAGCTGCAGCTATGAGGTAGTTCACAACAATAGCCTGTAGCGTATTAATTTTGAAGGTGTCAAAAAGTTTGAATACCAAAAAAATGATGCTCGATGCCAGGATACTTAGGAACAAGTAGATCAAAACAATTCTTTTTTAAGGCTAAATAATTGTGTAACATCATCTCTTCCGGGTTCCAGATGCCAGGTTTTAATGCCCATCGAAGCAGCTCCGGCAACGTTTAAAAGCGTATCGTCAATAAATAAGGTTTCACTAGCTTTCAGATTGTCATTTTGCAGAACGAAATCATAGATTTCTAAATCGGGTTTTCGCATCAGGATTTGATGAGAAAGGTAGAAGCGCTCAAAGCAATTTTGAAATCTGGAGTACCTGATAGCTCCCATGTTTTTAATAACCTGCTCTATGTGCATTTCGTTTGTATTACTCAATAAAAACAGGCGATGGTCTTTTTGTTTTGCAAGTTTTAATATCCAATTCAAACGATGTTCGGGGAAATCGAGAATGATGCTGTTCCAGGCATTTTTAAAAGAAAACGCGGTGAGCTGCGGAAAGCTTTCCAGATAGTTTTCGGTAATCTGCTGTGTGGTGAGCAGCCCTTTTTCATAACTGTTATGCCAGTTGTTCATTTCTTCGGTAATAACGCGTATGCCCAACTTACTTAGGGCAAGCTCCGGCGCTTTTTTGTCCAGATTGATAAAGACGTCACCAAAGTCGAAAAGTAAATTTTTTATCATACGTTATAATGAATAGCGAGTTGGTCTCCGGTAAAATTAGATACCTTCCTGGGGGTTGAATTAACCAGACGCGGAGCGGTCACACCCCGTATAAAATTGACACTTCCTTTAAAAATACGGGCCTCGTCCCATAACCCGGCTTCAATAAAGGAAGCCAGGGTTTTTGCTCCTCCTTCAATAATGACAGATTGTAGGCCTTCCGCATAGAGCATATCGAGAATTTGCCGGGGTAAATCCTCTTTAAAATCGGCCTTGGGGTATTTAAGGTTGTGTGCATCTTCGACTTCAGCTTCCGTAATAACTAATGTAGGCCGTTTTCCATCGAAAACCGCAGAGGACTTAGCCAGTCGCAGCTTGCGATCGAGAATTATACGGGTGGGTGATGGTCCCGCCCAGTCCCGTGTAGTAAGGGCGGGGTTGTCTGCCTCTACGGTATTTGTTCCGGTAAGAATGCCCATTTCCTCAGCCCGCCATTTGTGTACGACCTGGCGACTTGCCGGGGTGGTAATCCATACCGGTCCACGGTTTTTTCGGTCTTCAGGATTGGGAGCTATAAAACCATCGTTGCTTTCGGCCCACTTTAAAAGCACATAGGGCCTTTTTTGGTTATGAAAAGTAAAAAAGCGTTTATTCAATGTTTTGCAGGCTTCTTCAAGTACACCCACCACAACTTCGCAACCGGCATCAAGTAATTTCTTGATGCCTCTTCCGGCCACAGCCGCAAAAGGATCAACACTGCCTATAATAACTTTTTTTATTCCGCTGGCGATGATAAGGTCGCTGCAGGGAGGCGTTTTTCCAAAATGGCTGCAAGGCTCGAGGCTCACGTAAATGGTTGATTCCTTTAAAAGCTCTTTAGCGTGTACCCTGTTGATGGCATGAACCTCGGCGTGAGGTTCACCGGCTTTTTGATGCCATCCCTCACCAATAATTTTTTCGTTGTGTACAATTACAGCGCCTACCATGGGGTTTGGATAGGTGGTTCCAAGCCCATTTTTTGCCAGTTGCAGACAGCGCGCCATGTATTTTTCGTGTATCTTCACGCCTTCAAAATTAGCATTTAAAAATCATAAACACGATGTTGAAAATCAGGGCTGTTCAACCTGCTGATAATAAAGAGCTGGCCGCCGTCTTGCGAAGTATTTTAATTGAAATGGGCGTGCCCAAGGTCGGCACTGCTTATGCAGATGCGGCTCTTGACTGTATGTATGAGACTTACGATACTGCTTCATCTCAATATTTTGTAGTGACCGATGATGACCATATTTTAGGGGGTGCGGGGATAGCACCTCTGGCAAATTATGAAGGTCCTGTATGTGAACTTCAAAAAATGTATATCGATTCATCGTTAAGAGGAAAAGGTGTAGGTAAGCAACTCATGCAAACTTGTCTTGATTTTGCCAGAACCGCCGGTTTTGAAAAGGTTTATCTGGAAACCATGCCGTATATGCAGGCGGCTCAGCAGTTGTATTTAAAATCTGGTTTTTACCACATAGACGGGCCGATGGGGGATACCGGTCATTGTGCCTGCCCGGTGCATATGCTCAAAGATCTTACAAATGACGCTTAAAGAATTTAAAGAACATTTTTTTAAAAGATTAAGCCCGCTGTATCCCATTCAGGAAATTGAGAGTTTCTTTAGAATTTTAATAGAAACCTATTTGGGATTGCGCAATATTGACGTGTTCTTAAATCCCGATAAAAAAATTAAACTGAAAAAACTCGATCACCTTCTTGCTGCCCGTGAACGCCTGGTGCTTTTCGAGCCTTTGCAGTATATACTGGGGCAAACTGAGTTTTACGGATTGAATTTTGCTCTAAACCCCAACGTTTTAATCCCCAGACCGGAGACCGAAGAACTCGTAGAATGGGCGCTCGAAGACGCAGATGCCGAAACTGCTGCGCGTATTCTTGACATTGGTACAGGTTCCGGCTGCATTGCTGTGAGCCTTGCAAAACATCTGCCTCTGGCTCGGGTAGATGCGCTTGACGTTTCTAAGGAAGCCTTGTATCTGGCTCAACACAATGCCCAGATCAATGCCGTTGAGATACATACGCTACATCAAAATATTCTGGAAACCGGGCGTTTCGATAAACAGTACGATGTGATAATTTCTAATCCACCCTATGTACGTAATCTCGAGAAAACCGAAATTCAGGCTAATGTTTTGAATTTTGAACCGCATTTGGCTTTATTTGTTGAGGATCACGATGCACTTATTTTTTACCGAAAAATTGCTGAACTTGCAAAAAGTTCATTGAATACTTCCGGCAGGTTGTATGTTGAAATCAATCAATATCTGGCTGAAGAAACCCGTTCCCTTTTTGAGGAGAATGGCTTTAAAAATGTAGAACTCCGGCTTGATTATGCCGGGAAACCCAGAATGATAAAAGCTTGTTTATGAGTATTAAAGTATCCCGTATTTGTGTGTTTTGTGGTAGTAGCGAAGGCAATGATCCCAAAATCATTGAAGAAGCAAAACGTATGGGTGAGATTTTCGCAGAGCGAAATATTGCAGTCGTATATGGCGGCTCGCAACTGGGGATTATGGGAGCTGTTGCAAAAAGTTGCCTTGGCGCGGGAGGTAAGGCAATAGGTATTATCCCTGAATTTTTAAAGACTAAAGAAATTGTACATACCGGTCTTGATGAACTTATCACAACCGAAACCATGCACGAGCGTAAACTTAAAATGCAGGAAGTGAGTGACGGTTTTATCACGCTTCCGGGAGGTTTTGGAACGTTTGAGGAGCTTTTTGAAATCATAACCTGGAGTCAGCTGGGTCTGCATCACAAGCCCATAGGACTACTCAATACCAATGGTTTTTACGATGCCCTCATAAGCATGCTAGACGAGATGGTATCCCGTGGATTTTTAAAGCAGGAAAACCGGGATCTTCTTTTGGTAGATACAGATATCAACCGCCTTTTAAATGCGATGGAGCATTTTGAACCTGATTTTTCTTCAAAATTTTTGAAGCCGGAAAATAGTTAGTTACGCTTAGCTTACCCTATACTTATGAGCATAGAAAAAAAAATACAGGAGTTACGAGAAGAATTGCGCAGGCATAATCACAATTATTATGTGCTCGATAAGCCTGAGATTGAAGATTATGTTTTTGATCAAAAGTTAAAGGAACTTCAGCAACTTGAAGCGGAGCACCTGGAGTTTTATGATGCGAGTTCGCCCACATTGCGGGTAGGAGGTGAGGTTACCAAAAACTTTGAGACCGTGCGACACGAGTATCGTATGTACTCTTTGGATAACAGCTATTCCCGGGAAGACCTTGAAGATTGGGAAAAGCGCATAAAAAAAATGGTCGAAGGCAAGGTCGAATATGTTTGTGAACTCAAATATGACGGTGCCTCAATAAGTCTTACTTACGAAGACGGTAAACTGGTTAGAGCCGTTACCCGGGGAGATGGTTTTCAGGGGGATGATGTGACGAATAATGTAAAAACCATACGCAGTATTCCACTTCGTTTAAAAGGTGATTATCCCGCTAAATTTGATATACGAGGTGAAATCATTTTACCGCTGGCCGGTTTTGCTGAAATGAATGCAGCACGGGTGGAAGCCGGAGAAGAGCCGTACAGCAATCCGCGTAACACGGCCTCGGGAAGCCTAAAATTGCAGGATAGTGCTGAGGTCGCAAAAAGACCTTTAGACTGTCTTTTGTATAGTATAAAAGGAGAAAATCTCAATTTTAAGACCCAGTTTGAGGGTCTGGAAAAAGCACGTTCCTGGGGTTTTAAAGTGCCTGAAGTTGCTCAGGTAACCGCCTCAACCGAAGAAACCCTCAAGTTTTTAGAACATTGGGACGAGCATCGTCATGATTTACCTTACGAAACCGATGGGGTAGTGATAAAGGTTAACGATTTGCAGCAGCAGGAAGAGTTGGGCTATACGGCCAAAGCTCCGCGCTGGGCAATGGCTTATAAATTTAAAACCGAGCAGGCTGAAACAGTTCTGGAGAAAATCACCTATCAGGTAGGGCGCACCGGCGCAATCACTCCGGTGGCAAATCTAACTCCGGTACAACTTGCGGGTACTATAGTAAAACGAGCTTCCTTGCATAATGCAGATCAGATCGAAAAGCTAGACATACGGGAAGGAGATTCCGTTTTTGTAGAAAAGGGCGGAGAAATTATACCGAAAATTGTGGGGGTTGATTTTGAAAAGCGCAATCCTAAGTCTGAGCCTACTCAATATCTTACAAACTGCCCTGAGTGCGATACGCCCCTGGTTAGGGAAGAAGGCGAGGCTCAGCATTACTGTCCCAATGATATGGGATGTCCTCCGCAGATTATTGGCCGTATTCAGCATTTTATTTCCAGAAAAGCAATGGATATTGAAGGGCTTGGGGGGGAGACTGTAGCTCTTTTGGTTAACGCCGGTTTAATCCAAAATTACGCGGACCTCTATAAACTGAAAAAAGAACAACTACTGCCTCTTGAGCGTATGGCAGAAAAGTCCGCAGATAATCTAATTAAAGGTATTGAAGCTTCAAAAGCGGTGCCTTTTGAGCGGGTTTTATTTGCACTGGGCATACGCTATGTGGGCGAAACCGTAGCCCGAAAATTGGCTAAAGAATTCAGGACCATTGATGCATTGGCTGAAGCAGACGCGCAGCGACTTACTGCTGTAGATGAAATAGGTGATCGCATAGCGGAAAGTGTGGTTGGTTTTTTCGCTGAAGAACGAAACCGGGAATTGATAAGCCGTTTGAAGGACTACGGATTGCAGTTAGAACTTGATGCTTCGGTTCTGGAGAATCAAACTGATAAATTAAAAGGTAAGACTTTCGTTATTTCGGGTGTTTTTGAAAAAATTTCGCGCAGCGATCTCAAAAAACGTATTGAAGATAATGGAGGTAAAGCAGCCGGTAGTATTTCTGCAAAAACAAATTATCTGGTTGCGGGAGAAAACATGGGGCCCAGCAAGCGGGAGAAGGCCGAAAAGCTTGGGATAAGCATTATTTCGGAAGATGAGTTCTTAAACATGTTATAATTCATATCAATTGCTTCAGAAAGCTTAGAATCGAATTCAACCACTGGGATGCGCGGTAAATTACTTTTGTATGTTTATTTAATTTTGGGTATTCTCGAGATAGTTTTGCTTGCCTATAATTCGCAGAGTTACTTTTACCTGCACCCTCTGGGTGTTATCCTGATTTATCTATTCTACTTCCTTAATATTCACAAGCATAATTACTTTTTACTTCTTTTCTTTGGATGTGAGCTTATTAATGAAGTATTCTTTTTGATTGATTTTAAGTATTATTTCGAACTGGTTTTGAGTTGTTATACGTTGGCGACTTTGACTATGATTTATCACCTTTGGCCGCTGATGCGTAATGCCTCTCTAAAGTTTGAATTAGATATTTTGCTTGGCCCGCTTTTAGGGGTGCTGGGGATGCTTTTAATTTTTTGGGAGCTTCTTGTAATGATTTTTGAGAAAATACCCAATTACACGGTTTTTTTCATTGGTTTTGCCGCCCTCCTGAGCTGGATTTTCTTTTGTACAATTATTCCAATTAAAAACAGACATCCACAGAATTCATTACTTTTTATAATGGGTGGCTCTATGGCCATTATGGCTCCAACGATGTTTATCCACACATTTTTATGGGATCACATATTGATACTTACTCTTTCGATGATGAGTATGCTTATTTTGAAATGGGTTATTGCCGTTTTCTTAATTAGAAAAGATCAAATTCTCAGTACATCAGATGATTTTTTATAAATAATCTTGAAGTGAGATAGTTCTTACAAGTAAAAACCATTTGCTTGTTAATTAGTTTGATATATCGATAATAGGTGTTATTTTTCGCTTTGAAACAGCGTTAGTTTATGAGTCCCACAAAATATTGGTATCTCGCATTAGCAAGCAGCCTTTTGTTTATAATTGTTTCTAATGTTGATCTTTTTCTGGGCTTTTACGTAAAACCTGTATATGTTTTATTTTTTTACTTATACTACTACGCATCTACCAAAAAGCACAATCTGGTGTTTTTGATTTTTCAGGTTTCTGCGTTAATTGCTGAAATTTATTTTCTAAAAGATCTTAACGCCCATTTCAACGAGGTTATTTTTTACTTCATTATAGCTACGGCTATGATGTTGATCACATTTGTTCCGGTTTTAAAGATAAAACCTCAGGAAATGAAAAATAATATCCTCATCGAGCCAATTCTGGGGGTGATTTTCTGCACTTACCTGATTGGGCATCTGATTTTGGTATTTTACCACTATGTACCCAACAAAGTGCTTTTTATAATTGGAGCTTCGCTTCTTTGGATATTTACAATTATATGTACCGTGATTCCTTTACGTAACCGACATCCTTATAACATACACCTGTACATCATAGCGGCGTCCTTACTTGTAGAATGCATCCTGGGCTTTCTATATTATTATAGTATACATATAAGTTTAATGCTGGCTACGCTAAACGTTGCAATTTGCGTACATAAAACGGCTGTAAGCTCTTATTTTGTGAAGATTATTAAAGTGCGTTCAGATGAACGCGATTATTACTAGGTTAGACGCGTATCACGGCAGATGAAGCGGTTTTAGCTGATTTTGAGCTTGTAAATTCGAAATCAATTCTTCCCAGATTAATGCCGGCCCATCCTACCTGATTTACCAGTACATCACGACCCGCTTTGTTTTGTAAAACCACAGGTTTGGGGAGAAACGTATGCGTATGACCTCCTATAATTAAATCGATATCCTGTGTATTTTGGGCAAGTTTTACGTCAGAAATTTTATCAAAACGGTATTCATACCCCAGATGTGAAAGGCAAATGACCAGATCGCATTTTTCCTCGTGTTTAAGTTTGCGCGTCATATCCTGAGCGATTTCTAATGGATCGAGATATTGAGTTTCTTTAGATAAAGCTTCGGTTACAAGCCCTTTAAGCTGAATGCCTAAACCAAAGACGCCGATTTTTATTCCGTCTTTAATAAAAATCTCATAGGGTTTTGTGAGACCTTCCATAATTGTATTTGAAAAGTCATAATTGGAACTGATCAATTTAAAGGAAGCATTCGGCATTTGTTTCGCCAGGCCATCAACTCCGTTGTCAAAGTCGTGATTACCAATAGTTGCTGCGTCATAACCCATCATACTCATGAGTTTAAACTCCAATTCGCCTCCATAAAAATTGAAATAAGGAGTTCCCTGAAAAATATCACCGGCGTCGAGCAGGAGTACATCAGGATTTTCCTGTCGTATACGGTTTATCAGGCTGAGTCTGCGTGCTGCACCACCCTGATTGGCAAAAGAGGCATCAGTTGCCGGAAAAGGTTCGATGTGGCTGTGCACGTCGTTGGTATGCAGGATAGTGATTTTTTTAGTTTCAGCCTTAGCACCAAAAGTTTCAAAAGCCGGTAATACCGAAAATGCAGCTGTAGCTATCGAGGTTTGTTTTAAAAACGATCTTCTTTCCATAATTATTCCTTTATAAAACGGTTGTCGCGTACCGGTGCAATGGTATCTTTTTCTTTAAAATAATCGATCAGGACCGAGCGAACCTTGTAATCAAGAACGGTTTCGCTTACCGGATCTGCAAAAAACACCATTCCGTCTCCGCCCTGTCTCAGGTAGTCATTAGTGGCAATAAAATAGGTTTGTCCGTCCTCAACAGGTTTGCCATTTACAGTTGCCTTCACAATAGAATCGTCTTCAGTCAAAACAAGTTGCATATTGGCGATGGGATGAGCCTTTCCGCTTTTAAGGTAGGTAAACATGTCCCGCACTTTGTCTGCTGTGAGCTCGACAACAATAATGCTGTTTTCAAAAGGCATGATGTCGTAAGCGGTGCGCATGGTAACCTCGCCGGCATTTAGCGTAGATCTGATCCCACCGTGGTTAAGAAGAACACCGTCTATGGCATTGCCGGTACGCTTTTTAAAAATGGGGTTGCTTAATTCGTAAACCGCATCTGCCATCATATTTCCGATGGCGGTGTTGTAGGGGCCTTCGGTTTTTGAATGGCTTTGTGGGGCATAAGCAAGCACTGCGCTCATTTCTTCGCTAATGTGTTTTTGATAAGGAGCTATGTAATCAAGAACTTCCTGATCTTGAGCAAGGCTGTCTGTAATTGCAAGTTGAGTCCCTTCTATAGCCTTAAGCGTAACCTGTGATTGTTTACAGGCAACAAGAGCAAAAAGTGCACTCAGCAGGAAAAACTTTTTATGCATACGTAAGAATTTTTTAGGGGATTTGTGGTGTGGTAGAATTAAGTACATTTGTCGCCTAACAAAAGTAGATGTTTTGTATTTAAGCAGACAGAATTTCATTAAAAGAAAGCTCGAAATTCTTCGTAATACTGATTCTCAGAAGAGGGGAGTTGCATTCGAAGAGCGAATAGGGATTCTGGTTAATGCAGATGAGTTTTCTGATTTTGAATTTCTAAAAAAACTGGCAAGCGCTCTGTCTGCCGAGGCTGCGGTAGAGATTTTGGCATATTCTAAAAATAAGCAGAATAGCCATACCGCTGAAGTACTGTGTTTCTCGAATTCTGATTTTAGCCTTTGGGGCGCTGTCAAAACTGTAAATCTTAGTGATTTTAGTGCAAAACCTTTTAGATTCTTAATCAGTTATTACCAAAGAGAAAATGTATTTTTGGACTTTTTAAAAGCCAGCTCCCAGGCAGCTTTTAAGGTCGGATTTCAGCAAGAGGCTTCAGACTGTTTTCAGGATTTGAGCATACAGACACGTCCTGATCAACCCGAAGTTTTTAAAGCTGAGGTTATTAAATATTTGAAAATTGTAAACCGCATAGATTAGCATGCACGAGTTAAAAGGAACAGGTGTTGCATTGATAACACCATTTAATGACGATTATTCAGTTGATTTTGATGCTCTGGCTAAAATCATCGAGTATAATATTGAAGGTGGCACCGAATATTTGGTGATTTTGGGCACTACAGCCGAAAATGCCACATTAAATGCCGAAGAGCAACAGTTGGTCATCAAAAAAGCCGTTGAAGTTAATGCCGGTCGCTTACCCCTGGTTTTAGGGGCAGGAGGGAATAACACCGCCGCGCTTACAGAGTCTTTGAAGAAGAAGGATGTTTCAGCCTTTAGTGCTGTTCTTTCGGTTTCTCCATACTATAACCGCCCATCTCAGGCAGGTATTTTTGCACATTATACACAGGTTGCAAAAGCTTCAAAGTTGCCTGTCATCCTTTACAATGTTCCGGGTAGAACGGGTAGCAACGTGTTGCCTGAAACGGTTATTAAACTGGCTAATACCGAATCAAATATAATAGGAGTCAAGGAAGCAATGGGTGATCTTACCCAGATGATGCGCCTTATAAAAGACCGTCCCGAAGGATTTTTGGTCCTTTCGGGAGACGATATGATTGCGTTACCTACCGTTAGTGTTGGGGGAGAAGGCGTCATATCGGTCCTTGGGCAGGGCTTACCTGAGATTTTCTCAAGTATGATGCGTGAAGGTTTAAGCGGGAACTTTGAAACGGCTTATGCTAAACATTATAAATTAATGCGCGCTACAGATTTAATTTTTGCTGAAGGCAACCCCGCAGGAATCAAGGCTTTACTGGCACACAAAGGGCTTTGTAAAGATGTGGTGCGACTCCCTTTGATGGCTGCGACTGAAGCTTTAAAACAGGATATTGCAACATACCTTCAAGACAACGGTCTTTAAGTTTTGTAATCTTTAGAAAAAACCTATTTTTGCACGATGTTTTTAAGCTTAATGAAGAAGACAATCCCGGTAGTTTTAGCAGTGTTAACACTGGCCTCCTGTAGTGAATATCAAAAGATTTTAAAATCTGAAGATATGGGAGCGAAGTATGCTTTTGCTGATTCGCTATATGATATTGGGAAATACCGCAAATCCCTTAAACTTTGGGATCAAATTGTTCCATCCTATCGCGGTAAGCCACAGGCCGAACGTATTATGTTCCTCAATGCAGATGCGTTGTATCAGGTAGGAGATTATTACCTGTCCGGATATCAGTTTGATCGTTTTGTATCTTCCTATCCCGATTCTCAGAAGGCTGAAGAGGCGCAGTACAAGGCAGCGATGAGTTATGCTGCTCTGTCACCAAATTACCAGCTCGACCAGAGCGAGACCGAGAAAGGTCTTGACCAGTTACAGCTGTTTATCACCGCATATCCTGAGTCTGAATATGCCGATGATGCCAGTGATCGCATTCAGGAGTTGAGTGTAAAATTGCAGAAGAAGTCCTACGAAATTGCCAAAGGATGGCATAAGATTATGGATTATCCTACGGCAATTGCTGCCTTCGACGACTTTTTATCAGATTATCCCGGTTCACCCTTTCGGGAAGCCGCATTGTTTTATAAATTTGATTCTCAGTATCAATACGGTTCCAAAAGTATAAATGTACTCGTAAAACCGCGATTAAATGAAGCTATTGAAATGTATGAAACTTTAATACGTTACTTTCCCGAAGGAGAATACCGTGAACAAGCCGATGCATTACGAGAAGATATTGATGCTATTTTAGAAAATTATTCCTAATTAATTTAAAGCGAATACCATGGACGTTAAAAACCTTGATGCACCCGTAAATACCGTTACCTTCAACAGAAGTGAGATTGATGCTCCTACCGGAAACATTTATGAGGCCATCTCAATCATTGCTAAACGTGCGACCCAAATCAACACCGAAATCAAGCGTGAACTTTTAGAGAAGCTTGATGAGTTTGCTACCTACAGCGATAGCCTTGAAGAAATTTTTGAGAACAAGGAGCAGATTGAAGTATCTAAATACTACGAGCGTTTGCCAAAGCCTCACGCAATGGCAGTACAGGAGTGGTTAGAAGATAAAATCTACTACCGCGACACGACTACAAAACAGTAGTCATGTCTGTTTTAAGCGGTAAAAAAGTTTTACTTGGAGTAACCGCCGGGATAGCTGCTTATAAAGCGGCTTTTTTGGTTAGAGGCTTTATCAAAGCCGGAGCAGAAGTGCGTGTGGTGATGACACCAGATGCCAAAGAGTTTGTTACCCCACTTACCCTTTCAACCTTATCTAAAAACCCGGTACTTTCTTCTTTCACAAACGACGAAGATGAAAATGCCGTTTGGAATAATCACGTAGAACTCGGCCTTTGGGCCGATTTCTTTGTTATTGCACCTGCTACGGCTAATACCCTGTCTAAGATGGCGTCAGGGGCTTCAGACAACCTTTTGCTTGCCACGTATTTATCTGCGAAATGTCCTGTATATTTTGCTCCTGCGATGGATTTGGATATGTACAGGCATCCCAGTACTTCACAGTCTTTTGAAAAGCTTATTTCGTACGGAAACGTTATGATCCCCGCTACAAGCGGAGAGCTCGCCAGCGGTCTTGAGGGCAAAGGAAGAATGGCAGAGCCCGAAGACATTGTCGCATTTATTGAGGAAGATATTGCAGGAAAGCTTCAATTGCGTGGGAAAAAGGTCCTGATTACCGCGGGGCCTACATACGAAGCCATAGATCCGGTGCGTTTTATAGGCAATCACAGCAGCGGGAAAATGGGTTTTGCAATAGCTGAAGCAGCGGCATCTCTGGGTGCTTCGGTGGTATTGGTTTGCGGTCCCACGCATTTAAAATTGACACATAAAAGCGTTGAACGTATTGATGTTACTTCTGCGGAGGAGATGTTTCAGGTCGTTAAGTCTCAATATCCGGATACAGATATTGCCATTGCAGCAGCTGCTGTAGCAGATTATCGCCCTTCAGCCGTTGCTGATCAAAAAATCAAGAAACAGTCTGCGTCGCTTCAAATCAATCTCGAGCCTACTCCCGATATTTTAAAATATATGGGAGAGCACAAGCAAAATCAGTTTCTGGTGGGTTTTGCCCTTGAGACTGAAAATGAGGTGGAAAATGCAAAAGGAAAGCTGTCGCGCAAGAATCTGGATCTCATAGTACTCAATTCGCTAAACGACACCGGAGCAGGTTTTAAAACCGAAACAAATAAAGTAACTTTCATCACCCGGGAAGGTGAGATCCTTCCGCAGGAACTGAAGGCTAAGGAAGCGGTTGCTCAGGACCTGTTTCAATTAATACAACAAAAACGGTATGCGTAAACTGCTCTTTATTCTTTCGATCCTTACCTGGAGCCTGCAAGCTCAGGAACTCAATTGCACGGTAAGTATCAACGCAGAGCAAACGGGTCAAAGCAATCTGCAGGTATTTAGAACCCTGCAATCAGAGATTACAGAGTTTATGAATAAAACCAGCTGGACAGATCTCAATATGAAACAGCAGGAAAAAATAGATTGCAGCCTGGCTATCATCGTATCTAACATCAATTCAGACTTTTTTACAGCAACAATTCAGGTACAGTCGTCCCGCCCGGTTTATAACAGTACCTACAACACACCGATTTTAAACTTTAACGACCGGCAGTTCAATTTTCAGTATACCGAGTTTCAACCACTCAATTACAATGCAAATACGTTTGATTCTAATCTTATTTCGGTTTTGGCTTTTTATGCCTACACCATTATAGGTCTTGATGCGGCATCATACGAATTGGGCGCCGGAGAACCTTATTTTGAAGAGGCCAAGCAGATTATTAATACGGCACAACAACAGGTAAGTGACGGCTGGTCTGCACAAAGTGGAACCCAGTCGCGCTATCGTCTTAATCAGGATTTACTCTCTCCCAATTTCAGGGAGTTTTTTGATGCCATGTATGCCTATCACCGTAACGGCCTTGACTATATGGCCCAAAGCGAACGGGAGGCCAAACAATCTATTGCGGTAAGCCTTACGCTTTTTAACCAGCTCTATAACAGCCGTCCCAATAATTTTCTGACACGGGTATTTTTTGACTCAAAGGCAGAAGAAATTGCTGCTATTTTTTCGGGAGGGCCGCAGGTAAATATAAGTAATCTGGTTTCTGTACTTAATAAAGTGGCGCCTACAAAATCTACCTACTGGCAGCAGATTAAATTATAAAACAATAAAACTATCCGCTTATTTTTGGAATGTTCAAGAGTATCTTTAGCTTGCGTAGATCTTGTTTAATTTAGTATTGATTATCATGAATAAAGTCCGTCTTCTGGGAATAGTATCGTTGGTTTCAGGCATATTAATTTTAAATTTTTCTTCAGGTGACCTGATGGGTTTTTTGGGAGGAGTACTAGCGGGATCGGGTCTGGCATTTGCCATAACTGGAGTTTTTTCATATAAAAAAGCCAAATAAATACATTGTTAAGTCAACTACACATAAAAAATTACGCCTTAATTGAAGAAGTACAGCTTCAGTTTACAGAGGGCTTTACGGTAATTACCGGTGAAACGGGAGCCGGTAAGTCTATATTGCTGGGCGCTTTAGGTTTAATTTTAGGAAAGCGTGCCGATTTAAGCAGTATTGGTAATCCGGAAGATAAGTGCGTAATCGAGGCGCATTTCAATATTCAATCGTATGATCTCAAAAAGCTTTTTGAACAGGAAGATCTGGATTACGAGTCTACTACTATTGTTCGCCGTGAGATTTTACCCAGTGGGAAGAGCCGGGCGTTTGTAAATGATACTCCGGTAACCCTGCAGCAATTAAGTGCTCTGGGCGAAAGACTGGTAGATATTCACAGCCAGCACCAGACGCTTGAGGTGACGGGTCTGGACTTTCAGTTTCAGGTGATTGATGCCTTTGCTGAAAATGCAGAAATCCTTTCGGCTTACAAACTTTTATATAAGTCTTATCGAAAAAAAGAGCAGGACCTCAAAAAACTGCGTAAACTCAAAGAGGAAGCCCAAAAAGAAGAAGAATATAAGTCCTATTTGCTTGAAGAATTGCTTGCAGCAAATTTAAAGGCGGGCGAGCAGGAAAGTCTTGAATCTTCTTTTGAAACTTTAAATAATGTCGAAGTCATAACCGAATCTCTGGCAGAAGCTTACCAAACCCTCGGTCAGGAAGAGCTGGGAGTTAATGATCTGTTGCTGGCGGTTAAGGTAAAACTATCAAAACTTGCCGGTTTCGGGAATCAGTTTAGTGAGCTCAGCAGCAGGCTGGAGGCTGCACATATAGAGCTGGAAGATATTGCAGAGACTATAAATGATCTGGCCTCAGATACCGAAAGTGATCCTGAAGAACTTGCTAAAGTGGAAAACCGCTTAAAGCTGATTTTTGATTTACAAAAGAAACATCAGGTCGATACGGTCGAGGAGTTAATCAACATTCGGGAGCAACTTGATGAAGAGGTACAATCTTTAAATAATCTTGATGCCGATATTTTAAGGCTTGAACGCGAAATTGCTCAGGCCAGGCTAGATCTTGAAGAACTGGCTAAAAAACTTACGTCACAGCGTAAGGCAATTTTGCCGGCCCTTACCGAGCGCCTGCGTTTAATTCTGATTGATTTAGGTATGCCTAATGCGCGTTTTGAGGTAAGTCTCACCGATAGCACGGCATTCCTGGAGAATGGTAAAGATGAGTTGCATTTTCTGTTTACGGCAAATAAGGGTATGCGGGCTCAGGAATTGAAGAAGGCGGCTTCAGGCGGAGAACTTTCGCGAATTATGCTGGCGATCAAATCTGTTTTAAGCGATTATGCCAATCTGCCAACCTTAATTTTTGATGAAATTGATACCGGAGTCAGTGGTGAGGTTGCTTTAAAAATGGGTCGTATTATGAAGGCTATGGGTTCGCGTATGCAATTGCTAAGTATCACGCATTTGCCTCAGATAGCAGGGCAGGGTGCTTCGCATTTTAAGGTTTATAAAGAAGATAAAGATCAAAAAACAACAACGGCCATACGGGCTTTGACCAAAGAAGAGCGTATTGCAGAGTTGGCAGAAATGCTGGGGGGCAAGGCTACTTCTGAGTCGGCTTTTGAGCACGCAAGACAACTTCTTGATTAATAAAATGTATATTTGACGACTTAAATTAAACAACTATTATGTCTTATAATTTACTTAAGGGAAAACGAGGTATTATTTTTGGGGCATTAGATGAAAATTCTATTGCCTGGAAAACCGCAGAACGTGTTCACGAAGAAGGGGGTACCTTTGTTCTTACCAATGCTCCCATCGCTATGCGAATGGGATCAATAAATAAACTGGCCGAAAAAACAGGTTCCAAAATTATTCCTGCAGACGCAACATCTGTAGAGGATTTGGAGAAACTGGTAGCCGGAGCAGTAGAAGAATTGGGCGGAAAGCTTGATTTTGTACTTCACAGTATCGGGATGTCTATCAACGTGCGCAAAGGCAAGCACTATACCGATCAGAATTACGACTGGACTCAAAAAGGAACAGATGTAAGCGCGATGTCTTTTCACAAGACTATGCAGGTTTTATACAAGCAAGATGCGATGAATGAGTGGGGTAGTATTGTTGCCCTTACCTATATGGCAGCGCAGCGTGTATTCCCGGATTATAACGATATGGCAGATAACAAAGCTTATTTGGAGAGCATTGCACGAAGCTTCGGGTATTTCTTTGGCCGTGATAAAAAAGTGCGTGTAAACACCATTTCACAATCACCAACTCCTACCACTGCCGGTCAGGGGGTTAAAGGTTTTGACGGTTTTATGGCCTATGCCGAAAAAATGAGTCCGTTAGGCAACGCAACCGCACAGGATTGTGCAGACTATACCATTTCGCTGTTTTCAGATCTTACTAAAAAAGTTACGCTTCAAAACCTTTTCCACGATGGTGGATTTAGCAATATGGGCGTAAGCGATGCGGTGATGGAAGCTTTCGTAGAGAAGCAGGATAAATAAAACACATTGAATACTAGTATAATGCCCGAAACCCTTGTGTTTTCGGGCATTTTTCATGAATTAATTTAGGCTAAGCGCTGTGTCGCGGGGCGCTTTAGCATATTTAAAGAGAACATATTACCGTACTTTAGCAGACTAGAAATACCTATGAGCTTATTTTTTTCGATAATCATACCGGTCTATAACCGTCCCGACGAGGTGCGCGAATTGTTGCAAAGTCTCGTTTTGCAGGACTACAGGCAGCCTTTTGAAGTGGTTTTGGTTGAGGACGGTTCGACTGATACCTCTGAACAAGTAGTTGAAGGCTTTCCTGATTTGGACATTTCCTATTTCTACAAAGCAAATTCCGGTCCCGGTGACTCGCGTAATTTTGGCATGCGCAACGCAAAAGGCAACTACTTTATCATTTTTGACAGTGATTGCGTTGTCCCACCTCAATACCTCAGTGAGGTAAATAAAAGACTTTCTGAAGACTATTGCGATTTTTACGGAGGGCCCGATGCTGCACGGGATGATTTTAAACCCTTACAACAGGCTATCAACTACAGCATGACTTCACTTCTCACCACAGGAGGAATAAGGGGAAAAAAATCTGCAGCCGGTAAATTTGAACCCCGAAGTTTTAATATGGGAATTTCCAAAGCTGCTTTTGAAGCTTCGGGAGGTTTTGGAGACATTCATCCCGGGGAAGATCCTGATTTATCTATACGACTCTGGAAATTGGGTTACCGGTCAGGGCTTCTGGTCAATGCTTTCGTGTACCATAAAAGGCGTATCTCGTGGTCCAAATTTTATAATCAGGTACGTAAGTTTGGTCTGGTGAGACCCATACTTACAAGCTGGCATCCGGAAACAGCGCGCATCACGTTTTGGTTTCCTTCCGTGTTTTTATTTGGAGTTATCGCAAGTCTTGTAGTTGCCGTTATGGGATTTTTGGCACCCATATATCTTATGCTGAGCTATCTTATGCTCATCATTATTCACGCTACGCTGGTGACACGAAGTGTATATCTGGGATTACTTGCTGTAGTGGCAGTTTTAGTGCAATTTACCGGTTATGGTTTAGGTTTTTTAGAGTCTTTTCTTAAGGTCAGGTTTCTCAAAAAGGAACCCCGGCAAAGCTTTCCCCACTTATTTTTTGACTAAGTTTACAACGCTATACTACTCTTATGTCAAACCGAAATGCCAAAAACAGAAAAGCGAACCTTCGGGTTTTTATTACCATTTTGCTGGTAACTGCGACTATTTCGGTAATGATTAAACTCAACAGAAACTTTACGTTTTCGGTTACCATTCCGCTTCGGTTCGAAAATCTATCAGAAGATCTTATTTTAAAGTCTACTTCTGCAAAGAATGTAAAAGTGACCGGCAAGGCCAGCGGTTATGATTATTTTAAATACCGTTTTTTTTCGCAGGATTTCCCCATTGATCTTTCGGCATTATCCCGTAAAAAGGACCGTTACTTTTATGTTTTCAATAATGAAAACGATGCGTTAAAAGGCAGTTTGAGCGGTAGCACGATCACTGCGTTTAAGCCGGATACGGTTTTCTTTGATTTAGACCGAAATTTTGAAAAACGCGTACCCATAGAAATTAGGGAAGAGATCACTTTTGCAGCAGGTTACGGGAGTATGGAAGGATTAGTTTTAGACCCTGATAGTGTTTTGGTGCGCGGTCCTAAGACCGAACTGGATACCATCGCCCGGGTGGTTACACAGATTAAACTGGATGAGATCAGGGCAAATCAGGAAGGGAATTTACCGGTGAGTCTTTTTAAAAAAATTCCATTGGTCGAGTTGATTCCCAATCAGGTAGCCTACAGGTTAGAAGTCGATAAATTTACAGAAGGTTCGGTAACTGTACCGCTTCAACTTATAAATGTGCCTGCCGGGATCTCGGCAAAAGTATTTCCTAAGCGCATCAACGTTATTTTTAATGTAAACCTTTCCAATTACGAACAGGTAAAATCTTCAGATTTTAGAATTGTGGTCGATTTTAAGGAAACAGACAGCGTGTCTACCTCATTAACTCCTCAGATTGCTCAGGCGCCGGATTTTGTGCGTGATATCCGTCTGAGTGAAAGTACAGTTCAATACCTGCTTATCAAATGAAAATAGTAGGTGTAACGGGAGGTATAGGCAGTGGTAAAACGACGATCGCGCGTTATTTTCAAGAGCGGTTTGGGATCCCGGTATATTATGCTGATGCAGAAGCAAAAGCATTGATGCATACTCCACAACTAAAGAAAAAAATAATCCAACTCCTGGGAGAGCAGGCCTATAAAGGCGATACACTCGACAGGGGATTTGTCGCCTCACGTGTTTTTAAAGACACCGATTTGCTTAATGCTTTAAACGCGATAGTACACCCGGCTGTAGGCAGGCACTTTAGATCTTGGGTTCAGGAGCAAGAGGCTCCTTATGTTTTAAAAGAAGCTGCCATTCTTTTTGAAAATGGAAATGCTGCAGATTGTGATGCTGTTATTTTGGTCACAGCTCCCGAAGATTTACGTATTGCCCGGGTGGTAGAACGGGATGGTACTTCTGCCGAAGCGGTAAAAGAAAGAATGAGTAAGCAGTGGAGTGATGATCGAAAGATTCCGCTTGCAGATTTTGTGATTGAGAACATAGCGCTTCAGGATAGCAGGAAGCAGGCCGAAATTATTCATTACAAACTACTGGGAGGCCGCATAAATACATAGGTTGTTCTTGTTAACATTTGGTTAAACCACCAAAGCCTTAAATGTTAAAATTATACATTTGGGCCTATGAATAAAAATCTATTTGTCTTGTTGGTTGTGCTTATGAGCCTGTCGCTCATAGGTATCATTTTCGTTCAGGGCTACTGGATTTCAAACAGCATCGAAGCCAAGCGCGGTCAGTTTGCTTTTAACGCCAAACAGGTTTTGAAAGAAGTTTCCCGCGAAATTCAAATCAAAGAAGTAAATACCTGGTATAATCCTATTTTACGCATACGTGATAGCCTGGGTGTTCCCGATGATATTAGTTTGTATGATTTGGTTTATAAAACAGAAGACAGTCTTACAAACGAATCTCAGATTTTTAGAAACAGCATTGTAGAGCAAAATTACAAGCTCAGTGCACCGGTGCTGGATTATGAAGTAGACAGCATACGCTTTAAGCGCTATTTGCAGCGACAATACACGCAGATTATTGATAAAAACGACATCGATAAAACCGATGTTAATCGTACGACTATTCTAAACAGAATGTCAGATTTAAGTGATATTGAGCGTTTTAATATCGAGCAGGCAGTGATGTACATCACACGGAAGATACCCATACACAAAAGGGTTTCTGAAGAAGAGATTACGCGTTTGTTGACGATGGAACTCGCAGAACGGGATATGGATACGCGTTTTGCATTTGCCATCTACAGCAATAATCTGGTTACCAATGTACGCTCAGATGATTTTGATATCGAATCTCCCGAGCAGAATTTTAGTGTACCCCTCTTTTCAGACAGTGAAGGCAACAGTGATTACCAGTTGGTAGCTAATTTTCCCGGGGAGAAAAAGTATGTGGTGTCATCGGTAGTAGGAATGGGAGGATTGAGTATACTTTTTACCTTAATTATTGTTATTGCCTACAGCAGTGCCTTACAGCAGTTGGTAAAGCAGCGCCAGATCTCACAGATCAAGACTGATTTTATCAACAATATGACGCACGAGTTTAAGACACCTATCGCCACGATAAATCTTGCGCTCGATGCGATACGCAATCCTAAAATATCGGGCAACCCAGAAATGCTTAACCGGTATATGGGTATGATTCGTGAGGAGAATAAGCGTATGCACGCACAGGTTGAGAATGTATTGCGTATTTCGAAACTGGAGAAAAATGAACTTGATATCAAAAAAGAGCGTGTTAAACTACACGATCTTATTGAAGATGCGGTAACACACATCGAATTATTGGTTGAAGACCGCGAGGGCTATGTAAAACAGCATTTAGGAGCTGTTAAATCATCGGTACTTGCAAATGAGTCACACTTCACCAATGTATTGGTTAACATTCTGGATAATGCAGTAAAATACTCGTCAGAGCCTCCTAAGATCGATATCTATACCGAAAATCTGAAGAATTTTATTCTGATTAAGATAAAAGATCAGGGAGACGGGATGAGCAAGCAGGTTCAGAAGAAAATATTTGACAAATTTTATCGCGAACACACCGGCGATATTCACAACGTAAAAGGTCATGGTCTTGGTCTTTCGTATGCAAAACGTATTGTAGAGGACCACGCAGGTCAAATCTGGGTACAGAGCGAGAAAGGAAAGGGCAGCACCTTTATAATTAAATTACCACTAATATCTTAAACACATGGAAACAGAAAACAAAAAAATCTTACTCGTAGAAGATGATCCAAATTTTGGAACAGTCCTTAAAGACTATCTTTCTATGAACGATTACGACGTCACGCACGCAAAAAACGGAATGGAAGGCTTTGAGAAATTTAAGAAAGACGATTTTGATCTTTGCATTCTTGACGTAATGATGCCTTATAAAGATGGCTTTACTTTAGCTAAAGAAATACGGGAGAAGAACGAAGATGTGCCTATTATTTTCTTAACCGCAAAAGCGATGAAAGAAGATGTACTTAAAGGCTATAAGGTAGGTGCAGATGATTATTTGAACAAGCCTTTTGATAGTGAGGTTTTGTTGATGAAAATCAAAGCAATTATGATGCGCAAAGCGACAGATTCTGTTGCAGACAGCAAACAGTTTGAGTTTCAGATAGGTAATTTCTTCCTGAATTCAAAATTGCGTTTCCTTACCTATAAAGATGAGGAACCTAATAAACTTTCTCCAAAGGAAAACGAACTGCTGCGCCTTTTGGCCCTGCACGAAAATGATTTGATGCCCAGAGAGCTTGCTCTTACTAAGATCTGGCGTGATGACAACTACTTTACTTCCAGAAGTATGGATGTGTATATCGCCAAATTACGTAAGTATCTGAAGCGTGATGATTCTGTAGAAATACTTAACATTCACGGTGAAGGTTTCCGCCTTGTGGTTAAAAATGAAGAAGAAAAGAAATAGTGGTAAAAGAAAAAGTGTCTCTGCTACAGAGACACTTTTTTTTCTATTGCCCTGGTAATTTCTTCAACAGGAGTTGTGTACTCAAACCAAAGTATAGAGTCATCCCTGCGATACCAGGTTAGTTGCCGTTTGGCAAACCGGCGTGTATTTTTTTTGATTTCCGCAATTGAGGTTTCTAAATCACAATCACCGTCAAAGTAGGTAAATAACTCCCGGTAACCTACAGTCTGTAAGGCATTGAGATGCTTTTTAGGATATAGGGCTCTGGCTTCTTCAACCAGGCCATTTGCAATCATAAGATCTACACGTTTATTAATGCGGTCGTAGATGATTTTTCGCTCTGCCGTGAGTCCGATTTTAAGCGTTTGAAAGGGGCGTTTAACCCGCTTTTTTGCGGTAAATGAGGAATAGGGTTTTCCTGTACCTATACTTATTTCAAGAGCTCTTATAAGTCTTTGTGGATTGTTGACATCCATATTGTCAAACTGATATGGGTCCAGCATTTTTAACTCATTCTGCAAGCTTTCTATTCCTTCTGTTCGAAGCCTTGATTTTAAAAGTGTTCTGACCTTTTCGTCAACATCAGGAAATGAATCCAGGCCATTTACAACAGCATCAACATACAATCCGGAGCCACCAACCATAACCGCATAAGTGTTGTTCCTGAAAAGTTCATCCAGTTTAGCAAGGGCTTCCTTTTCAAATAATCCTACATTGTATTCTTCAGAAATTGATATGTGCTGAATAAAATGATGCGTGGCGGCATTCAATTCTTCAGGAGATGGTACTGCCGTACCTATATTCATTTCTTTAAAAAATTGTCTGGAATCTGCCGAAAGTATTTCGGTATTAAATTTTCTGGCAAGCTTTATTCCTAAAGCGGTTTTACCAATTCCCGTGGGGCCTACTACGGCGAGTAAGATTTTAGTCATAATGCAGAATGTTTCCGCAGTTGTGACAATATTTGGCCTGATCCTGATGCTTACGGGCGCCGCAGTTGTGGCAAACCTGTGTGTTTAAGTGCAGTTTTTTTGAATCGGGTTCAGGATTTTCTCCTTTAGCCATTTCTGCACTCACAATACCTGTAGGTACCGCAATGATTCCATAACCCATAATCATGATTACGGTTGCTATAAATTGGCCCAAAGCCGTCACTGGGGCGATATCCCCAAACCCTACCGTCGTTAGCGTTACAATACACCAATATACACTTACCGGTATACTTTTAAAACCATGTTCCGGACCTTCTACGATGTACATCAGTGTACCCGCGATTACTGAAAGAATCATTACGGCAAAGAGGAATACCAAAATTTTTGGTCTGCTGTCTTTAAGGGCTTTGGCCAGTTTGTTTCCTTCACCAATATAACGGGTGACTTTTAAAATTCTAAAAACCCGTAGCAAGCGCAATGCCCGAATGGTCAGCAAGGCATTAGTACCCACAATAAAGAAAGATAAATAAAGCGGAATGGTAGAAATAAAATCGATGAGGCCGTAAAAGCTAAAAATGTATGCCGAAGGTTTTCTTATCGAAATAACCCGCAAAATATATTCGATGCTGAAGAAAATGGTAATGATCCATTCTCCAATGTAAAAGTATTTTCCATATTCAATCTGGAGATTGGAAACACTTTCAAGCATTACCAAAACAACACTCAGGAAAATGAGAATGAGCAATACGACATCAAAAGCTTTTCCTGCAGGTGTGTCGGCTTCATAAATAATTTCATGAAGTTTGGAGCGCCAGGTATGTTTTGCAGATTCAATCAACTTAAAATGGGATTAGTCCGGGTTATTCAATTCCTGAAGCTCAATAATCTTAATGACCTTACGGTTGCGCAGATAGCTTTGAATGATATGTCTGGCGTCCTGAGAATCTTTCATAGCGGTTATGATGCGTTCCAGAATATCAAGATTGGTAATCTGATGATTGAGGTTGTAATAGCCCAGTCCTCTAAAGCTACCGTTTTCGATTAAAATAGCACTCCGTTCATCCCGTGAGGGCCCGCGGTCAATTATGATCTGGTTTTTACCTACTAACGTGTGTGCATTTATAAAGTGCTGAACTTTTGCATTATAAACTTCCGGAGAATCTGTACAGCTAGAATTCTCATCTACATCTTTTAAACCTATTTTGTCTGGAGACAGCTCATATTGCTCAGCCATACGCCCCAGATACGCCAGACCCGAAGGTATAGTCGAGAAGGTCGTGATACAGGCTTTGGTGCGGTCAGCTTTTTCAACCCGTAAATTGAGATAACCCTGTTCATCGTAAAAGCTGGCCAGCTGGGCTTTAAACTTAGCACGCCTTGCACCTCTGTTGTGGTGAGGCTTTATCTTTTTAACCTCTTCATGTTCTTTGAGTAAAGCAACGAGTTCGCTTCCCGTCTCATCGTAACTCAGGGCTTCCACCTCGTTCTGAATGCGTTTTGATTTCTGATTATCGCTCGTAAAATGTTGATTGACCTGCTTTTTCATATTTCGGCTTTTACCGATATAAATTACGCGGCCATTGGCATTATGCATATAATAGACTCCGGTCTGGCTGGGTATTTCTTCAATTAAGTCCCGCAATTTGGTGTCAAGCTGTTTTTTGGGATTGAGTTTTACAGACTCCTGAATGATTTTTTTCTGGGTGTCTTTGGCCAGCAGGATTTTAAAAAGTTTTACAGTCGCCAGAGCGTCTCCATTTGCACGATGCCGGTCTGTGACCGGAATTCCAAGGTTACGGGCCAGTTTTCCGAGGCTGTAGCTTTGTTGGTCGGGCAAGAGCTCCTGAGCAAGTTCTACCGTGCAAAGACTTTTACGCTGATAATCATAACCCAAACGATCAAACTCGAGCTGAAGGATGCGATAATCAAACTGTGCGTTATGCGCCACGATGATACAGTCTGTAGTGATCTCAATAACCCTTTTGGCAACTTCATAAAACTTGGGGGCATTGCGCAGCATCTGGTTATTGATCCCGGTAAGGCCCACTACAAAAGCCTGAATGGGGCGTTCGGGATTTACCAGGCTAATAAACTGATCTACGATCTCGTGCCCGTCAAATTTATAGATAGCAATCTCGGTAATGCCTTCTTCATTGTATTTGCCTCCTGTGGTTTCGAGATCGAGTATTGCGTACATAAACAGCTTTAAATCCTACTTTTTACAGCTTAATCGTAATTGCGGGCTCCAAAAATGGAGCTACCTATTCGTATCATAGTGCTTCCGTGCTCTAATGCCAGGCGATAATCACCGCTCATTCCCATAGAAAGCACACTGAAGCCCCGGGATTCTTTAAAGGTATTGTAAATTTTTTCAAGTTGTGAAAACTCACGCTTTATTTGAGCCTCATCATCTACAAAAGAAGCCATACCCATTAGACCTACAACGCGTACATTAGGGTATTTATTCAGTTGATCTCCGGATAAAAGTTTTTTTGCCTCTTCAGGATCCATCCCAAATTTACTGTCTTCTTCGGCAATTTTTACCTGAAGCAGGACGTCGATAACGCGGTCGTTTTTTTCGGCCTCCTTATTTACCTCCTTAAAAAGTTTAAGCCGGTCTGCACTATGAATAAGACTTACATAAGGTGCCATATACTTGACTTTATTCGTTTGTACATGACCTATTATGTGCCAGTGAATGTCCTTGGGGAGCACTTCCCATTTATCGGTCATTTCCTGGATCTTATTTTCGCCAAAAATACGCTGCCCGGTATCATAAGCTTCCTGCAAATCTGCTACAGGTTTAGTTTTTGAAACGGCAACCAGATCAACATAATCGGGAATTGCTTTTTTAAATGCACTGAGATTTTCAGTAATTGAGGCCATAGGTATGAATAACTATTTTAGAGAAAGCTGTACAAAGTTAAGCAATATGCCAAGTCTAAACAGGACGTTATCGGCTAAATTGGGATGAAACCTGTTCCGCTTTGCGGCTTTCGCTGTAATCGTAGAAACCTTCTCCCGATTTTACGCCTAACTTTCCGGCACGTACCATATTAACCAAAAGCGGGCAGGGGGCATATTTTGGGTTTTTAAAGCCTTCATACATGACCTCTAGTATGGCATGACATACATCAAGCCCAATAAAATCGGCCAGTTGCAGCGGTCCCATAGGATGAGCCATACCCAGTTTCATAACAGTATCAATCTCCTTAACTCCGGCAACACCATTATAAAGCGTTTCAATAGCCTCATTGAGCATAGGCATTAAAATACGGTTAGCCACAAAGCCCGGGTAATCATTAACCGGAACGGGTGTTTTGCCCAATTGCTCCGATAATTTGATTATATGATTGAGGGTGGTTTTTGAGGTAGAATAGCCGCTTATGATCTCGACCAGTTTCATTACAGGAACCGGATTCATAAAATGCATCCCAATAACCTGATCGGCGCGTTTGGTAACGGCAGCAATCTGAGTTATGGAGATCGATGAAGTATTGGTTGCCAAGATGGTTGATGGTTTACAGAACGCGTCGAGCTTTTTGAAAATATCCAGTTTAATAGTAAGATTTTCACTGGCCGCTTCAACAACCAAATCAGCTTCCGAAACACCCTCCTTTAAATCAGTTACCGGTTTGATATTGAGAAGGGTTTCATTTTTTTGTGCATCGGTAAGGATTTCTTTAGCAACCTGTCTATCCAGATTTTTGGTGATGGTTTCAATTCCTTTTTTTAGCGCGGCATCCGCAATGTCTATAAGATTTACTTTAAATCCATTTTGGGCGAAAGTATGAGCAATTCCATTACCCATGGTTCCGGCACCTATTACAGCAATATTTTTCATAAAAATGGTTATAGAGAATATCTCAGATTATTGAAATATTCTGGTTTTAGGTATATGTAGTTTAGTAAAAATCGACTTAAATCGAATTCAATTTGGGTAAATTTACGAATTTTTCAAGGCTCCAGGCTTCCGGTTTTTCTGCAAACAAGACTTTTGTATGAGACCAGGTCTTTTTAAAAAAATCAGAATTGCGATAATTCTCCAGAGCCTCTGCATTTTGCCAATGGCTGTGTGTAAAAAACATATTGGGATTAGAAGTGTCTCTTAACAATGCAAGATGTTCACAGCCTTCAGTAGATTGAATGATTTGTTGAGCAGCTGCGAAAAGTTTAATAAAGGCTTCAACATTTTCAGATTTGAAAGTCAACTTTACAATGCGAATAATCATACTATTCAAAATTTACACTTACCGTGTCTCGGTAGTCCAGACCAAATAGGGTAGAGGCACTGCCCACTGTGCTGGGATTGCTTTTGTAAATCGCAAGTTCAAGGTATCCGGAAGAATTGAACAAGGCGATTTTTTTTCCATCCTCTTCGCGCTTGGTTTTCTCAAGATCAAAGTTAATCGCATCGCTGTAATGCTGATGGATCTGTTTAAAATGAGCGCGTTTAGCCTGAATGATAAAGGAGCGTCCTTTACCCACATCTTCAAACAGGCGGCGCGTGATGTTTGTAATTACATTTCCGTAGTTATCAACATAGATCACGTTACCGATGATTTGTTTTTGTTCGCTGCTAATAACAGGCATAATACCGGTTATAGCCTTAATTTCCTGAATGGGTTTGCCAATAACCCCAAGTTTCCCGCCCCGTGCTATATGACAGGCAACCTGTACAAAAACATCAAGCTCTGTAAAATTGGTTTTTATACGGTCGTGGATATTGATTTCAACCAGCTCTTCGGGCATTATGGTGCGCGTAATCATAGACATAATCCCGTTGTTTGCACACACAAAATAATGCCCGTCTAGCTTGACCGCAATGTGCTTGTTTTCAGGATTTCGCTCAGAGTCAATACCTATTATATGAATGGTTCCTTTTGGGAAATTGCGATAGGCATTTTGAATGATGTAAGCTGCTTCGGTAATATGAAAAGGAGACACATTATGCGAGATATCAACAAGTGTCACCTCAGGCATTTCGCTATAAATTGCGCCCTTAACTGCACCTGCAAAATGATCTTTCAGGCCAAAATCAGTAGTCAGGGTTATGATGGGCATAGGTGGTTTTGTTGATATTTTTAAGGGGGATAGTAACTAAATTTGGTTACATTTGTTATGCACAAAACTAAAGATAATTAACTAGTTTTTTATAAAAATCCTTCCGCTTTTGAACGAACTTATCATCGAACTTTCAGAGATCACGCCCCGTGAATTTTTTGGTCAAAACAATGCCAATATTGAACTTCTTAAGAAGTATTTTCCCAAGTTAAAACTGGTTGCCCGTGGTAATACCATTAAGGCCTATGGTGATGAAGACCTCCTTGAGGAATTTGATAAACGCATCACGATGCTTTTAGAGCAGTTTGCCAAATACAATAAGTTAGATGAAAACAGTATCGAGCGTGTACTTACCAGTGAAAGTCGTGAAGATTACGAGACTTCGGCGGCCAGCGGTGAGATTTTAGTGCACGGGGTAGGTGGAAAAATCATAAAGGCGCAAACTGCTAATCAGCGTAAACTTGTTGATATCGCACGCAAGAATGATATGGTCTTTGCCGTGGGTCCTGCAGGAACGGGTAAAACATATACCGGTGTTGCTTTGGCAGTAAAGGCTTTAAAAGAAAAGCAGGTTAAACGTATAATTTTGACCAGACCGGCTGTTGAAGCAGGGGAAAATCTGGGTTTTTTACCTGGAGATCTTAAAGAAAAACTGGATCCGTATATGCAGCCTTTGTATGATGCATTGCGCGATATGATACCTCATGAAAAGCTGGAAAGCTTCATAGAAAAAGGGGTAATCCAGATCGCTCCGATGGCGTTTATGCGCGGCCGCACCCTTGATAATGCCTTTGTAATTCTTGATGAAGCGCAAAATACAACCCATGCTCAAATGAAAATGTTTTTAACCCGTATGGGTAAAAACGCCAAATTTATGATCACCGGAGATCCCGGACAGATAGACCTTCCGAGACGCGTGATTAGTGGACTCAAAGAGGCCCTTTTAGTATTGAAAGATGTTAAGGGAGTGGGTATGATTTATCTGGATGATAAAGATGTGATCCGTCACAGGCTCGTAAAAGAAGTTATCGCGGCCTACAAAGCGATCGAAAACAGAGATTAAAACGCAATTTTTTTAGCAATGTCAAATAAAACCATAACCCGGACACAGTTCAATTTTCCGGGTCAGACTAATTTTTATAAAGGTAAGGTTCGTGAAGTCTACAGCCTGAAGAATGATTTGTTGATAATGATCGCAACAGACCGCTTAAGCGCGTTTGATGTGGTGATGCCCAAAGGAATTCCTTATAAGGGACAAATATTGAATCAAATTGCGACTAAAATGATGCGGGATACCGAAGATTTGGTACCCAACTGGCTTTTGGCTACTCCTGATCCTAATGTCGCAGTAGGTAAAAAATGCGAACCCTTTAAAGTCGAAATGGTTATAAGAGGTTATATGAGTGGTCATGCTGCCCGCGAATACAAAGCCGGAAAGCGTATGCTTTGCGGAGTGCCTTTACCTGAAGGTTTAAAAGAAAACGATAAGTTTCCCCAGCCTATAATTACTCCTGCAACCAAAGCAGAAATGGGCGATCACGATGAGGATATTTCAAAAGAAAATATCATCAAGAGAGGTATCGTTTCAGGTGAAGATTATGCTGTGCTTGAGGATTATACCCATAAACTTTTTAAAAGAGGGTCTGAAATAGCAGCCAGTCGCGGCCTTATACTTGTTGATACCAAATATGAGTTTGGTAAAACAGCAGATGGGACTATAGTTTTAATAGACGAAATTCATACTCCCGATTCTTCTCGCTATTTTTATGCGGAAGGCTATGAGGAGCGTCAAAGTAGAAATGAACCCCAAAAGCAATTGTCAAAAGAATTTGTAAGGCAATGGCTCATAAGTAATGGTTTTCAGGGGCTTGAAGGGCAGAAACTACCTGAAATGACTGATGAATACATTGAGACGGTATCAGAGCGGTATATTGAGCTCTATGAAAATATCACCGGTGAAAAATTTGTCAAGGCAGATTTGACCAATATCGAAAAACGGATAGAAGATCATGTCTTAGATTATCTGAATTCTTAATAGTAAAATCATAAACCGAAAATAATCTTTTCGGTTTTTTTGTGCGATGGAAAAACTCAATACCTTTTTTGAAAAGGCTTCCGGCTTTGTATGGGGCTTGCCTTTGCTGATTTTACTCATCGGTGGGGGAATCTTTTTATTGATCTATTCGAGATTTGTTCCTTTTAAATATTTTGGACACGCGATTCAGGTTTTGCGGGGCAAATATGACAATGCCGATGATGAGGGTGAAATCACCCATTTTCAGGCTTTGATGACTGCTTTATCTTCAACAGTAGGTATGGGTAACATCGCCGGAGTCGCCGTGGCAATTGCTGCAGGAGGTCCGGGCGCTGTATTCTGGATGTGGGTGAGCGGGATCGTGGGTATGAGTACCAAGTTTTTTACCTGCAGTCTCGCCATTTTATACCGGGGAAAGGATGACAGCGGTAAAATACAGGGCGGACCAATGTATTTTATTGTCGAGGGCCTGGGTAAAAGCTGGAAGTTTTTAGCCGTTTTTTTCAGTCTTGCGGGTTTAATTGGGGCTCTGCCTGTATTTAATGTAAACCAACTTACTCAGGCCGTTAATGATATTTTATTAATTCCAAATGGCATTCAAAAAGGTTTTTTTAATGATCTGGTCATTGGCGTAATCTTAGCAATGGTAACGGGTATAGTGATTCTTGGAGGGCTTGATCGTATCAGTAAAACCGCTTCGAGACTGGTTCCGGCGATGGTGGGCTTGTATTTTATTGCGGTCCTTTTTATCCTCTTTGTACATCTCGATGTAGTGCCGTATTACTTTAAATTGATCTTCACCGATGCTTTTGCGGCAGATAATTACAGGGGCGATCCTTTATTTGGAGGTGTTTTAGGAGCACTTATAGTTTTAGGAATACGCAGAGGGGCTTTTTCTAATGAAGCGGGAATTGGTACAGCGCCTATGGCTCACGGGGCAACCCGAACAAATGAACCTATACGGGAGGGGCTTGTGGCAATGATGGGACCTTTTATAGATACTATAATTGTTTGTACACTTACGGCAATGTGTATTCTGGTTACTGGAGTATGGCAAACTTCAGAGGCAAATGGCGTAAGCCTTACTGCAAAAGCCTTTAGCGACAGCATGCCCGATTTTGGAACCTATATTCTTCTTGTTTGTATCGCGATCTTCAGTATTAGTTCTTTATTTAGTTACTCCTATTATGGTACAAAATGCCTTTCTTTTTTAATAGGAACCAAGTACAGTCATCTCTACAATTATTTCTATATCGCAAGTATTTTGCTGGGAGCTACTACTTCTTTAAGTCTTATGATCAATGTGATAGATACCTTTTTTGCCTTAATGGCTATACCTACAATGTTTACTACCTTGATTTTAGCGCCTAAGGTTATGAGGAAGGCGAGGATTTATTTTCAGAATTTGAAAATAAATAAAGCTTAAGTCAAGCACTATAGTTTGAAATAAAAAGGATCTGTTATTGGTGTACAGATCCTTTTTATTTTTTACAATGACAACAAATTTAGCTTTGTTGAGAAGCTTGCATTTCTTCAGCCTGTCGCATGGCGTCTTCCCAGATTGTTTCCCAACCTATAGTCGAAATTTTATAAATAGTATAGATTAAGTATAAAATATTGATGATCAAAATAATAAACGCAATTGTTTTTGCTGTATTCATTGCTTTTACATTTTGGAGGTCATAATTTTCCGGATAAATCTTGGCCTCTTTGAGTTTGGTATGTGCAATATAAAAGGCGATACCGGCAAGAATGAACCCTGAACCACCAAAACAGCAGCATAATAGTGCGAGAATCGCTAATACATAAACTAATGTGGTATTGAGTCTTTGTTGTTCCATTTTTAGTGGGTTAGTTTGATTATATAGCTCGTAATAATTGTAATTACAGACAAGATAGCTAAAAACGAGATAATTTTACCGGAATGTTTAATATCGAAAAAAAAATTAGCCCCAATTGCAAGAGCTAATGTGATAAGAGGAAATACTGCAGGATATAGAAAAAAAGCCTCAGCAAAATGGCCCTGTATAAGGGCCATTAAAGATCGTTGCATTCCACATCCCATACACTCAAACCCGAAGAATTTCTTGTTTAGGCAGGGTAGCATGTACTCTTCCAAAATCGAATTATTTTTTGTTAAAAACAGATACTTTTTTGCTGTACTCAACATTGTCTCGTGTTACTACACGTACAACATAAATTCCATCACTCCAGGTATTTGATGGAATAGTTACTTTATTACTGGTACCTTCATTTATTTTTGATACTAGTAATTTACCGGTAATATCATAAACACTTATATCCTTTAATTCAGTTTCAAGAGGGTTAAGAATAGTAAGTTCTGCACGACCGTTATTTTGATAAACAGCGAATGATTCTTTTACCTCTTCAGCTAAATCCAGGTTTTCTTTATTGCCGTCTTTGAAAGTTATTTCAAATCGGTCGGTATAAGTGCCTTTGGGTAATTCAAATTCATATTTTGAATTTAATATATCGTGATATTCGTTGGATTGTTTGTCGTGCAGATATATACTTTCGTCAGGAGTGAAATTGAGATGAGTAATATTAAATTCGTAGAAATTGGTTTCTTTATCTCCTACAATTTTCAAAGGCAATACAGCATCTATGTCGTATGGAAAATAATTGATAATAATTGGTCTTTCTGTACTTTCAAGATCCCACGATATGTCCGCTTTAAGACCTGAAATATTATAACCATCCATAGCCAGATCAACATCCATTGTTGAACCATCATACATCACTGCAGTAATAGACCTATTATAAGTTTTATTTACAAAGGAGTTAAGGTGGAATTTTGGAAGAGTAACATAGCCTTTATCATCAAAAGATTGTCCGCCAGCTCTTAAAGTTTCAGTAAGATTTGGATTTTTGAGATTTGATTTGCCCTTGCTTTGATAATCCTTAAATTGTGATAGGTTAGCAATTCCTTCGGGAACAAAAACTCTAAACTCATTTTTAGCTGTTACCACAGAATTTGCGGGTATTCCCGTTTTTCCCTCAACAAAAAAACCTTGACCAATGGGAGCAATATGTCGCATTAAAGTTTCACCATCTGTATTGCCATCTGGATCTCCATTTGCATCTTTATCTCTTGGCCCAATAACATTACCATCATTATCATATAAAAGAAAAACCGCTGGAGAATATGAGCCAGCACTATTGCAAGGTCCTGGAGTAAAAGTTCCATAGCCACCCTGATAATCTATCAAATAATGGGATTTCACATTAGGGTCTGATTCCCAAAAAAAGGCATTTCCGGTTATAGAATTGTTTATAGGTTTTCTGCCAGAATTAGGAGATGTGCCTACACAATTTGCTAACTCTAGCTCATTGCCGGAATTCGAGAGTAAATAAAAACTCAAATTCATTGCAGATGGATAGGGGTTTCCGACCAAGGTTAAACCTCCGGCAACCACAGGAACATTTATTGTACCATTGTTAGGCCTTCCTCTAAAATCTAAAAGCTGTCCGGTTGGATTACTGCCATTACCTACGCCTTTCATTGTATAACCTTCACCTGGATTTAAAGATGATCCATTTAATTGTGTCCAGCCTGAGTAGGATGCATTTTTAGCTACAAATTTCCATAACCAATATGAAGATAATTTTATTGCTCCTCCCTCAATCCTGCTGTCAAAAGAACGGATGAAATCTATTGCGTTTGATTGTATTTCATCGGTATTAGCACTAACGGGTTGATATATACCCCCACCGTTATCATTACTTTGATAAAATCTCTTATTTCCCCTATTTGTTTCAGAGTTAATAAGATTTTCTGTGTTTATTGGGTCTCCAACTGGAGATGCCCAGTAATGATAATCCCATTGATTCATTGAATTTTGTTGAAAAACAGATATCACACCAGTCCCACTATTTATGGCTGTTTCAGGATCAGCAGGAGCGCTATTATCTAGCCCTTGTATTAATTGTCCATCTCCTCTAAGATAGAGATTTCCTTCTTCTGTAGTGGCAGCACCTTCCAATTGTATATTCTGTTTGACGTAAATAACTTCATTATTGTCGTATACGTACGAAGTTGCAGTTGCGTTACCAATATATAATTGCCCCATTGCAAAAGCTGGTAACATCAAAAGAATGATTTTGGAGTAAAATTTTCCCATAATGAAATATTTTTGTAAAGATAATCAAAATGAAATATAAAATAATCTTTTAAAAGATGATTACGTGTTTTTCATCGAATATTTAAAAAAATATGGCTCCAAATTTAAAGATAGGACAACGGGTTAGCTTAATTGATGAAGCAATTTCCGGAACAATACTCCAAATAGATGGCGAACAGTTTTATATTCAGACTGATGACGATTTTGAAATTTGTGTAAAAAGGAGTGAAGTTGTTCCTGATAAGGCTCTGGAAGTAGATCTTGATGCTGATTTTGCTGATCATTTGCAACAGAAAAGTGTAGACTTAAAAAGACAGAAAAAGCCTACAAATAAAATAAAAGGAATACTTCCACCTATGGAAGTAGATTTACACATACATCAGCTCACCGCAAATGAACGCGGTATGTCGGCTCACGATAAGTTAAACTTACAACTCAACACAGCGCAATCAAGACTGGAGTTTGCAATTGCTAAGCGTATACAGCGGGTGGTGTTTATACACGGAGTAGGTGAGGGCGTGCTAAAGGCTGAACTCGAATATCTTTTTTCAAGATATGAGCAGGTCAAATATTACGATGCAGATTACCAAAAGTATGGGTTAGGAGCTACCGAGATTTACATTTACCAAAATTCAGTCGGCTAGCGTTCGGGGGTTTCAGTGATTGTTTGGTCTGGAGCCTCTAAGTCTCCAAAGAATAAGGACTCCTGTCTGATAGTCTCTGATCCCGAGTTATTCACAAAAACCAGATTTTCCAGACTTATGGTGAGGGTAATATTTTCCAATACATAGGTATGCTGGCGGTATTCTTCTATATTATAATCTATTGCCACGTTTGGATTGAGATAGTCGGGGCCAATAGATTCATCCGTTTGAGTATTTAAAGGATTCAGTGGTCCATTTTCCGGGTTTGCTTCATTAATAGTTAAAACCCCATCGTTGTCATCATCAGGATCCATAAAATCAGGCAACTCATCACCATCTGTATTAAGAGATTCTTCCATATTAATAGAGCCGTCATCATTCAAAACAACTCCTTCCCGGCTCGTAGGCACATTGTCCCCATCATCATCAAAATCGTAAGTATTGGGTATACCGTCCCCGTCAAGATCGATACTGTCGTTTAAAGTCTCTTCAAACTCAGCCGCGATACCGTCATTGTCGTTAAAATCTCCCCGAGTTACAATGCTTAAATCACCTTCAGCGCTTGTGTATTCCTCTGAAACTGTGGGTCTGGCCGGCGGAATGTCCGCACAAAAATAGTCTGAATCTACAACATCGTTGAACAATCGATAGGAAACAAATGAGGAGCTGCTTTGCCCTAAATCAATATTAACCTCGCTTTGTTCTTCCAGTATCGGAATATCTGTAGTAAATCTGAATGCTAAAGCCTCAAAGGTTTCCGGATTTATTTTGTAGAAAATATAATTAGTTGAAGCGGTCTCATTGTTGTCAACAGTTGAGCAATAGTTTACCGGTAAATCGGTAAAGTCAAATGAAGTAACAATTAAGTCACCATCATCACAGGAAACCATACCAATTAGCAACAAGAATACCAGTCCAATTTTTTTCATATCTCAATAGATCTTTAGCGCAAAAATACTCGAATTGGTTTTTACAGGGCGTTCCGTTATCTAATAATTTTATTCTGGCTATTTTTGCACCCTCTAAATAAGTCTTATGAATCAGGTGTATTTTGATAATGCAGCAACTACTGCATTACGCCCCGAAGTTATAGATCGCATGGTTGAAGTAATGCGGGAGGTACCCGGCAATCCCTCGTCAACCCACGCTGTAGGCCGAAAAGCCAAAAGCATCATTGAGCAGGCGCGTAAAACAATTGCCAATTATCTACACGTCTCTCCGGCAGAAATCATATTCACTTCGGGAGGCACCGAAGCAGACAATCTCATCATTAACAGCGCGATACGTGATCTGGACGTCAAGCACATCATCACCAGTCCCATCGAGCATCATGCTGTACTACACACGGTAGAACATCTGGAAGAACGCTTTCAGGTTATGGTTTCTATGGTACGTATTAAGGAATGTGGCAGCGTCGATTTGGATCATCTCGAAGAATTGCTTCAGTCCTCAGATACCAAAACATTGATAAGCCTGATGCACATCAATAACGAAATAGGAAATTTGCTTGATCTGGAGCAGGTGAGCAATCTGGCCAGGACTTACAACGCCTTATTTCACAGTGACATGGTTCAGTCTGTGGGGCATTTCGATTTAAATCTGAGCGAAATTAAGGTTGATTTTATTGCCGCAGCAGCTCATAAGTTTCACGGGCCAAAAGGAGTTGGTTTTGCCTTTCTGCGAAAAAACTCCAAAATAAAATCGCTGATTTTTGGCGGTGGACAGGAGCGTGGAAGCCGCGCAGGCACCGAGGCGGTGCATAACATTGCCGGAATGGAAACCGCTTTGATAAAAGCTCAGGAAAATCTGACGGAAGAGCGCAAAAAAATTGAAGAAATCAAATGGTATTTTAAAGAACAACTCGAAAAAAATATTCCCGGAGTAAGTTTTAATGGGAACTGTCACGATGGGAGTCTGAGTACCTATACGTTACTTAATGTTTGCCTGCCGGTACCGCCCGAAAAATCATTGATGCTGCTTTTTCAATTGGATCTTAAAGGAATTGCCTGTTCTAAGGGAAGTGCGTGTCAGAGCGGTAGCGATCAGGGAAGCCATGTACTTAATGCTTTTCTTCCTCAGGATAAGTTAGATAGGCCTTCTATTCGCTTTTCTTTTTCTCACGAGAATACAAAAGAGGAAGTTGATTATGTCGTGCAAAGCCTTCAGGATTTCTTGAAGTAAGAGTTTCAGTTTTTTAAAATTTTGCGCTAACGCGAAAGTTAAACACCCGGGGTGTAAGATAATTGGGTACTGCATATTGCTGCTGTGTCGCTGCATCACGTACAAAGGTGTTGGTTATGCTGTTTTGCCGGTCAAACACATTAAAAATCTCAAGGCCTGCACTCAGTTCTTTAAAAAGACTGTTTTTTTGGTTTTTACCGGAAGAATTAATAATCACATACGAAAATCCGATATCAGATCTGAAATAGAATGGTAATCGGGTTTGATACAAATAAGGATCGGTATAACTGGGCGATCCTCCCGGAAGTCCGGTTTGAAAAACGGTATTCAAATACAACTTCATATCAGGAATTGTAGGTACATAATCCTGAAACAAAATTCCCAGTTTTAAGCGTTGGTCTGTTGGACGTGGGATGTAACCACGGTCATTAATAGATTCTTCGGTTTTAAGAATGCCTAAACTCACCCAGCTTTCGGTTCCGGGAACAAATTCTCCTGAGAGTCTTAAATCAAGACCATAAGCATAAGCTTTTGCACCGTTATCGGCCCTATAACGTATCCTTACATTTTCAAGCGTATACGCATTCACATCGGTAAGATTTTTATAATACAGTTCAGAATTTAGGGTAAATGGTCTTCCCCAAAGATCAAAACTCCAATCATTTCCCGCGACCAGGTGCAGACTTTTTTGCGCCTTAACGTCAGGAACGACACGTCCCTGAAAATCCCGTAATTCCCGATAAAAAGGAGGCTGCTGGTAGAGACCTGCCGAAAATCGAAAAAGCATATCGGTATCCCAATTTGGCTTGAGACTTACTTGCCCACGCGGACTCACAATAACCTGTGTGCTTTGCGGCTGATTGAGACTGTTTACAGTCCATAATTGCCCGCGTAAGCCCAGATTATACCAAAGTTTAGCGTCTTTTAAACTCAGTCTTTTACTGTACTGTGCATATGCTGAAATGCGGTTGATGTCAACCTCATTTTGAGCGCGAACGGCTGTAAAAGGTTCTAATGGAGCATCAAAAGGTTCGTAAGGTTGCTGATTGCTGAAACCTTCTAGCGGTGGTCTTACCGAAAATCCTGCCGAGTCAATAATTTCATATTCCTGCAATCGATCCCGAATAGATTCGTGGCTCCATTTTAATCCCCATTCAAGAAGGTTATTATCTTTTTGGTATTGTCCGCGATGTTGCAGGTTTACGATGAGTGCATCCAGTTTATTGCGGGCGTGTGTAAGTTGCGAGCCTATGTCTTCTGTAAAATCGACACTGCCGGCTGAATCACTTCCTATATCTGTATTCGGGACACCCAAAGCATACCGTGCCAGAATATCATAATATTCCTGTTCCTGAGTATGGTATGCCGAAGCTATAAGTTTGAGATTGAGATTTTCATTGGGCTTATAACTTCCGGAGAGTGCACCCAGAGCGGTGGAATAACGATCCTCTTCCTGACCTTCGTAATTTACGACAAGAGCAATAGGATTTGCTAAGGTCCCAAAATTAGTCTGACGCGTAAGCGGCTCGTAATTGTAGCGGTTACTACTCAGGTTTCCTAAAAAATCCAACTGAAATTTAGAGTTGAAGGTATAGGTTAAATAGGTTTGGAAATCGGTAAAGCGAGGTTTGTAATTGGTTTCGGTTTGTTTGGCATTTACCAAAAGCGAATTATCCCGATACCGGGCACCTGCCAGAGCTGTAAACTTTTTATTTTTTGAAAGTCCTTCCGCAGAAACCGAAACGCCTAAAAGACTTAAATCTGCTGTCGCCGCAAAATCAACAGGTCTGCGATAGGTAATGTCTAAAACGGAAGAAAGTTTATCCCCGTATTTGGCCTGAAACCCACCTGCACTAAAATCAATATCACGTACCAAATCTGCATTCACAATGCTAAAACCTTCCTGTTGTCCCGAGCGTATGAGAAAAGGGCGGTAGACTTCAATGTCGTTTATGTAGATTAAGTTTTCATCATAATTGCCACCGCGCACAGCATATTGCGTGCTGAGCTCATTGTTAGAACTCACACCGGGGAGCGTTTGCAGCAGGTTTTCAACTCCGGGGTTGGCTCCGGGGATTTTCCTTACCGTTTCGGGGTCGAGACTTGTGATGCCTTCAATCTGATCTCTGTTGTCTCCCGAAATAATCACTGTTGATATTTGTTCAACAGCTACTTTGAGCACCGGATTGAATTCAAAAATTTCACCTTCCTTAAGCCGGAATTGCTGCCTTACCGGCATAAAGCCGATGTGCGTAAACAGTACTTCAACAACTGTATTTGCGGGAATCTTTAGGGTGTAAAAGCCGGTTTCTGTACTTGTAGTTCCTCTTCCAACAGTGCTGATGTTGGTTTGTTCTAAGGGCTTTTCATTTTCCCCAAATACAATTCCGGTTAGCGTGGCTTCCTGTGCACGTATAGTCTGTGTTGCCAGAATCAGAATACCGGTAAGAAGATATACGAGACGCTTCAATACGATTATTTTCGGTAAAAAGTTGCGCTAAAAGTAGTGCTATTTCCTACATTATCGGTCACAATCAGTTTAAAATCATTTGCTCCGCTTACACTGATTCCATCTTCAAAAAAATAACGAAGCCTGTTGTTTTTGTATTCATATTCGAGCAAAGCAAATTTTCCATTGATGGTTGCCCGATAGCTTTTTATGCCGGTATCCCTGTCGCTAATTTTGAAATCGATATGCTTCAGCTCAGAAATCCATTTTCCATCCTTAAAGTCGAGCGATTCAATCGTAGGCCCAGTCGTGTCAAGACCTATTTTAAAATCTCCCAGGCTGTTTACGGTTGCAGAAAGTTCATCTCCATTTAGGGTCGCGCCTTCGTAACTTAACAAACCGCGGCTGTTTACCCTGCCAATATACAAGCGTTCGCGATCCTGTGGTTTAAATGCCGAAACATCATAACCCAGGCGTATGTATTCGTGAACGGGAATCGTATCCTGATCGAGGTGCAGGGCATCTGTATTTGCTTTGATGTCCAGATAGTAATCATCATAAAAGGCACCTTTCGGAATAAAAAGCGACCAGGAGCCAACTTCAAAATTTTGTGCCGTTTCAGGCTGCACCAGATAAGGTGTTTCTTTAGGCATTAACGGATTTAAAGTATTTACTTTTTGAATAGTTATGGGAACGGTGAGTGTCGTGGTATTTCCGGGCAGATCTGAAATTTTGATGGTATACAAAGCAGAACCTCCTTCTTTTGACAGATTGAGAATTCCTTTGTTCTGCTCCATTTTAAAAATGCTTAGCGGATTGTTGCGCTCTATAAACAACTTTTGAACACGATCCCTTTCTGATTCAAAAAGCGCATAATCAATCATACGGTTCAGGTAGCGGGTTTCGGCAAAAGAAAACTTGTCCATTTCGACCTCCAGCGTTTTAGACCCGTTTAAGCGAGTTTCAATTTTATAAATCCCGTTGCTGTTGGGTGCGCCATCCTGCCGGTCGATGGTCCCGATAGCAAAACCTATTGGCCCGTAAGCGGTTACTTTTTCGCTTAAAAAGTTTCCATCGGGCTGTTTGGTATACTTTAATCGCACCTTGTTTCTCGAGTTATTTACGGTACTGGTATCTGAAAATGCATAAACCAAAAGATCGTTGATAACCGGTGAGCTGTGATCGGGAACTTCAACGCCAAACAACTGAGCATTCATAGGGCGCTCATTCTTATCTCGAATTTCAAAATGCACGTGCGGGCCACCGCTGCTTCCGGTATTTCCGCTGTAGGCGACCAGCTGACCCTGATCTACCGGCAATTCGTCCGGATTCGGAAATAACTCAATCTCATAGCTTTCCGCCTCGTACTGTTTTGTTTTTACATAGTCTTTCACAACCCCCGCAAAAGCATCCAGATGACCGTAAACGGTGACGTACCCGTTGGGATGGGTTATGTATAGCGCTTTTCCGTAACCGTAATGCGAAATTTTGATTCGGCTTATGTAACCTGATGCACTGGCCACCACATCAAGACCGGTGCGCCCCTGAGTTTTAATATCCAGGCCGCTGTGAAAATGATTGCTTCTCAATTCGCCAAATGATCCTGCAAGAACCGTGGGGATTTTTAAGGGTTTGATGAAGTAATTTTGAGGTATTTCTTCCTGAGCGAAAGAAATTAAGGTACTAAGAAGAATAAAGAGGCTAAATAATTTTTGCACAGATTTTAAAATATTGAATTCCGCAAAGCGGAAGGTTAATCGCTCTAAATTATACATCTTTCGTGTTAAAAAGAATGCCGTTTGCCTTAGAAATTCTAAGATTATAATTTAAAAACGGCAGCTTTAAAGGTATCCGGGATAAGCGGGTATAAAACTAAACAGCAGCGCCCTAAAAATCGTATAGAAAACCTCTGATTTTTTTACTAATCTTAAATCAGACACTAAGGGAGCCGCTGTATTTTAAGATTTGAACTGACTTGCCGGGTGTCATATTCAATCGTTTACGTAATAGATGTTGTGGCTTTAAAAATAAAATAGATTGTATTGTGTTATTAGATGTCGAATGTTAACTTTGTGAGACCAAGCATTGTTAAAAAAAGGTTATGAGTGAACTGTTAGAGCGTGTAGGATCATTGCAAAAGGCAACAACTACTCTTATTAACAGACATCAGCAACTTCAACAGCAATTACAGGCTCTTGCGGCCGAAAATGCACAGCTCAAAGAAGAGAATGCAGCGCTCAAGAAACGTGTAGAAAACTGGGAAGCGAAGTACAGCACACTCAAGACAGCAAATGCTATGCTGGGCAGTAACGATTATAAACGGGAAACCAAGCTCAAAATAAATGCAATGATGCGGGAGATAGATGCCTGTATTGCGCAGTTAGCCGATTAAACAAAGGATATGTCTGAACATCTCAAAATAAAACTTTCTATTGCAGACCGGGTATATCCACTCACTATTTTGCCCCAGCAGGAAGAAGCCCTGCGCAAGGCAGCAAAAGATATTGAGGCGATGATTAAAAAGTTTGAGCAGAGTTATGCCGTTAGAGATAAGCAGGATGTTTTGGCGATGTGCGCACTACAATTTGCTTCTAAAACAATACAAAGGGATCTGGCAGGAGAGGGAGAGCAGGCTGAAGCAGCTCTTAAACTCAAGAATCTTGAAGATTTGATTCAGAGCCAGTTATCCTAACGTTCTTTAAATTAGAATTTACTTACTGCCTACATTGGTTACATTTTTTGGTGAACTCAACACTAATTCTTTATAGAAGGATGAGTCTGGGTTGTAAAAGCGCGCCGTTCCCGATTTTTCGGGATGAACGGATTCTTGATCAGCCCGTTAGTCCTATGATTTATATAAGGAGTTTACTCAAAACACTTCCAATGTAGGCTTTTTATATATATACACTTAATCTATGGACACAGTTTTAACAATCGTAGGGGTCATCTTGATAGCCGGCACTCTGGGATTTTTACTGGCAAAATTGCTGGAAAAAAATAATGCCTCTCAAATCGTTAGTAACGCCCGAAAAGAGGCCGAAAACATTATTAAAGAGGCCAAAAATGAAGGAGATTCTATCAAGAAAGATAAAATCCTTCAGGCTAAAGAAAAGTTTATTGAGCTTAAATCGGAGCACGAAAAAGTAATTTTGGCCCGTGATAAAAAAATCAATGAGATCGAGAAGCGCACGCGTGACAAAGAGTCTCAGGTAAGCAGTGAACTTGCAAAGAATAAGAAACTTAACAAGGATATTGAGACCAAAGTTCAGGACTACAATGAGCGCCTTGAATACCTCGAAAAGCGGCAGAGTGATATCGACAAGATGCACGCCAGTAAAATTCAGCAGCTTGAAGTAATAAGTGGTCTGTCTGCCGAGGATGCCAAGGATCAGCTTATCGAGTCTCTGAAAGATCAGGCTAAGAGTGATGCTATGGCCTATATTCAAAATGCGATGGAGGAAGCTAAGCTTACTGCAGAGCAGGATGCTAAAAAGATTATCATCAATACCATTCAGCGTATCGGTACCGAAGAAGCGGTTGAAAACTGCGTCTCCGTATTCAATCTGGAAAGCGATGATGTAAAAGGACGCATTATTGGTCGTGAAGGTCGAAACATCAGAGCGATTGAAGCCGCAACAGGGGTCGAAATTATAGTAGACGATACACCTGAAGCGATCATTTTATCCTGTTTTGATAGCGTACGCCGTGAGGTTGCCCGTTTGTCGTTGCATAAATTGGTTACAGACGGCCGTATACACCCGGCTCGTATAGAAGAAGTGGTCAAAAAGACAACCAAGCAAATAGAACAGGAGATTGTTGAGGTGGGTAAACGTACCGTTATCGATCTTGGTATTCACGGGCTTCATCCAGAACTCATTAAAGCTGTGGGTAGAATGAAATACCGTTCTTCTTACGGTCAAAACCTGTTACAGCACAGTAGGGAAGTGGCTAAACTTTGCGCGACTATGGCTGCCGAGTTGGGTGTAAATCCTAAACTGGCCAAACGTGCAGGTCTCTTACACGATATAGGTAAAGTGCCCGAGACGGAAAGCGAAACTCCACACGCCTTACTGGGTATGGAATGGGCAGAGAAATACGGTGAGAAACCCGATGTTTGTAACGCTATTGGTGCTCACCACGACGAGATTGAGATGAAAACACTACTTGCGCCTATCGTACAGGTGTGTGATGCGATAAGTGGCGCCCGTCCCGGAGCGCGTCGTCAGGTGTTGGATTCCTACATTCAGCGCTTGAAAGATCTTGAAGATATTGCCTTTGGTTTTGCCGGGGTTAAAAAGGCCTATGCCATTCAGGCGGGGCGTGAGCTTCGGGTGATTGTAGAAAGTGAGAAAGTAAACGATGAGCGCGCTTCGGCCCTTTCGTTTGAGATTTCGCAGAAAATACAAACCGATATGACCTATCCCGGTCAGGTGAAAATCACCGTAATACGGGAGACCAGGGCGGTAAACATCGCCAAATAAATTAAAAAAGCCGCTCTGAAAAGAGCGGCTTTTTAGTTTTACCCAACATGAATATTAATCTAAGTGGTTTTAAGTATAGAAAAGGGATTTTATAATCTTGTCCCTTTAGTTTGATTTACCATACAACTCATTCCAAAGCCGTAGATAGTGATCTGCCAATTGCTGCTCGAGCTCTTTGGGAAATGGATAACCATCAGGACCTACGAATACAAATTTCTCCTCGCTCTGGCTCGTCACCCGCATACGCTGATATTTTTCAACCCATGCATCATAATGATTGAGCAGTTTTTTGGTGTTTTCCAACAGCTCAGGAGCAATGAGATACCCCTGAGTAAGTATCAGATTATTTACCGCTGAATTTGATTTTAAAAGAACCTCCTGCTCAATGTAATGACGTTCTTCAGGTGTTTTAGCTTTTACATAACGTTCAAATGCCAGGCTCGATCGTTGCATTTGAAAATAAATACTTCCCATGGCTTCGCAGGCCTTCTCTTTCCAGGAAAGCTGAGATTTTACGGTATTGGTAATCTTTTCGCTTTGCTTTAATAACAGAAAACCCATCAATCCGGTAAGCAAACTGCTTCCTAAAACTATAGAGATAAGTTTAGCAAGATCCATTTTTAAACATTTTTGAGTTCATTTAATGATTTTTTCAGATAGTCGGCAGGGAAGGAGCTGTTTACTTCAGAAAGATTTTTTTCGCGCCCCAGAGTATACCAGACGCAATCATCATCGGGTTTGTTATAGCATACCACGAGATCACTTAATACATTGTAGGCACCCCGGGTTTTGCCACGGGCAAGATCGTCGTAGGAAATGCCGGCATAATCTTTACAGCTAATAACGCGACCTGACGGATCAATATAACTGCGCCCGGCAATAACCTGGCAACCTGCCGAGAAGTTTGTGCGCCCATCTCCGGACCAATGTATGTTTATAGTGGTATTGGGCTCATCAAGACCTGCTGCAATATCGGCATCGGTTAGCGCGTTGTCTGCAACTTTATCCCTGTAAACCAAAACTCCTTTTGAATACGGTCTTAGGGCTTTGTATATCTTTTGAGCACTCGCAATCTTATGCCAGCTAAGCCGGTATTTATGCTGTCCTTCCACCAAAAAAGCCTCATCACTGCGATCTGCCATCGAGGCGCTGGGATCTGTACTACCCCAAAATGTAAAAGCGAGACCCTTTATAAGTAAAATAAACAGGTCATCATTTTCTCTTTTTTGAGCACTCAGGTCAGGATTGCGGCGTATGCCGATAAGATGTGTTTTTGCAGGATCAAAATCCCAGTGTTGTGGTGCATACGTGTCTGAGGTTTTGGGATAGCCTGCCACGTCTGCCATTATCTTATTGTCAGAAGAGCTGTAATGGGATTTGGCTTTATTCAGGATTTCAAACCATAGTCTGAATTCTTCGGTAGGATTGTTTAAATCGTGCCGTGCCCAGTCATTTATTATCCCGTTTGATTCCCAGCGGTCTATGTGGCTCCAGGTTTTAGGCCCAACCACACCATCGGGCAGACCTATAGATTTGTTACCTTCTATTGAATAGACGTATTCCTGAAACAGGCGTGTGGCAGACTGAGTGCCGTAGCCAAAAATCCCACTGAGCTCTGCATTGGGGAAGAAGCCTTTGTTTTTGAGAAAGCGCTGCAGTCTAAAAACCAGATTTCCGCTTTGCTCCTTAAAATCCTGCCATTGAAAATTGGCCTCGTCCCTAAACTGCTCACGGTCTCTTAATCGTGTAGCCATCCACCGGTGATACGGTCGTAAAAAATCGCCTTTGTCTGCCGGAAGCTTTCCGGCGTCAACAGATCCCAATCTCAACGTACTCATAACATCTTTAATTATAATGACTTATAAATGTATGAATTAATGCGTGGCTTAAACAAAAGGCAAAAAAATAGGGGCAAATGCCCCTATTTAACTACCTGTTTTTCCTGATGTTGATTTAGTCTTCCGAAGAACTTTCATCCATAGAATGGTAAACATTCTGTACGTCTTCATCTTCTTCTATCTTTTCAAGAAGTTTTTCTACCTCTTCAGCCTGTTCCGGAGTTAGTTTTTTGGTAACCTGCGGAATCCGTTCAAAACCACTTGACAAAATCTCGTGATTGTGTTCTTCTAAATAAGACTGAATAGTTCCAAAGCTTTCAAAGGGGCCGTAAATAAGTATTCCGTCTTCATCTTCAAAAACCTCTTCGGCGCCATAATCTATAAGTTCAAGCTCCAATTCTTCCGGGTCGATACCGTTTGCCGCAATCCTGAAGTTACAGGTATGGTCAAACATAAATTCAACAGAGCCCGAGGTACCTAGGTTTCCGTTACACTTATTAAAATAGGAGCGTATGTTAGCTACGGTACGGTTGTTATTATCGGTTGCGGTCTCAATAAGAATCGCGATACCGTGAGGGGCATAGCCTTCAAAAAGCACTTCTTTATATTCGCCCAGACTTTTATCACTGGCCCGTTTAATGGCCCGCTCAATGTTGTCCTTAGGCATGTTAACGCTCTTGGCGTTTTGTATAACGGCTCTAAGCCGTGAGTTTGTGTCAGGGTCGGGGCCGCCTTCTTTAACAGCCATCACGATGTCTTTGCCTATACGTGTAAAAGCCTTAGCCATCGCACTCCAACGCTTCATTTTACGTGCTTTTCTAAACTCAAATGCTCTTCCCATAATTTCATTTTTAAAGGCGGTAAATTTAGTAAAATTCGCCAGTTTGAAAAGTTCTTTTTTGCCCTATAAATCGGGTTTAAGCGTCGATGAGTTTTTCAATAGCAAGTGCCAGTTTGAAGTCTTTTTCGGTCACGCCACCGGCATCGTGAGTTGATAGCGAGATATTGAGGGTGTTGTACACGTTTGTCCATTCCGGGTGGTGTTGTTGATTTTCGGCTTCAAAAGCGATGCGGGTCATCATCGAGAAGGCTTCCTTAAAATTCTCAAACTCCAGCGAGGTGTGAATGGCGTTGTCTTTATATTCCCAGCCTTCCAACTTCTCCAGGCGTTCTTCAATACTACGGGTGTCTAATTTACTCATGGTGTGTTTTTTAATTGTGTTTTATCAAATTTCGCCATTTAAGTTAAGACTTCGCACTATTGGTGCAGATCATTAGGGCACTTTAAGCATATTTTAAGTTTCTTCGGCAGAGCCAAAAGAGAACCTTACCTTTGCAAAAATTGACTTTATGACACATGCTGAAATACGCCGGCTCGAGCCTCAGCCGGTTTGGAAAAACTTTGCTGATCTCAATGCCGTACCCCGGGCTTCAAAGCACGAAGAGCAGGTAATTGCTTTTATGAAAGCCTTCGGCGAAAATTTAAAACTGGAAACTTTTGTAGATGAAGTAGGTAATGTGATTATACGCAAACCGGCAACACCGGGACTTGAAGACCGAAAAATGGTGGTGTTGCAGTCTCACCTCGATATGGTGCACCAGAAAAATAACAACACCCAGTTTGATTTTGCCAAAGAAGGTATAAAAATGAAAATTGAAGGAGATTGGGTAAAGGCCGAAGGCACAACTCTTGGGGCCGATAACGGTATGGGTGTAGCCACGATTATGGCTTTGCTTGAAAGTACAACTATTCCACATCCTGCGATTGAAGCACTTTTTACCATAGACGAGGAAACCGGAATGACCGGCGCGATGGGTTTAAAACCGGGAGTGTTGAAAGGAGCTATCCTGCTTAATCTGGATACTGAGGAAGATGACGAGATAGGAGTAGGCTGCGCCGGCGGAATAGATATCACGGCCACACGCAATTACAGGCAGGAAGAGACAGAACCCGGTAAAACTGGATACCGGCTTACCGTAAACGGCCTTCAGGGCGGACACTCGGGAATGGATATTATTAAAGGTTTGGGTAATGCTAATAAATTGCTGAATCGCTTCCTAACTGATTCTTTTGAAAACTACGGTTTACGCATCAGCGAGATTGATGGCGGCGGTTTGCGCAATGCCATCCCGAGAGAGGCAACTGCGATTTTTTGTATCGATTCGGTTCATGCCGAAGCTTTTCAGGCCGATGTAGCCGAACTCGCCGAAGCTATAAAGGCAGAATATCAAAATCTGGAGCCTAATCTGAATATTTCTTTGGAAGCCACAAATTTACCGGAGCTTGTGATGGAGCTGGGAGTTCAGGAAGGTTTTGTCAAGGCGATGCAGGCCGTTTGGAACGGAGTATACCGTATGAGCCCCGATATTGAAAATCTGGTCGAAACATCTAATAATGTTGCGCGCGTGCGTGTGGGTGGGGGAGCAATTGAAGTCTTATGCCTCACGCGTTCATCGGTAGAATCTTCACGAACGGATCTCGCGAATACCGTACGCAGTGCTTTTGAATTAACAGGCTGTGAAGTCCATTTTTCGGGAGCCTATCCCGGTTGGAAACCCAATATGAACAGTCCCATATTAAAGGTTTTGGTCGATAAATACAAAAAAATAAATAACCACGAACCTCACGTGGCCGCCTGTCATGCCGGGCTCGAATGTGGAATTTTAGGACAAAACTATCCTGAGATGGATATGGTTTCCTTTGGGCCTACCATTCGGGGAGCACACTCTCCTGATGAGCGGGTGAGTATTTCTTCGGTTCAGAAATTCTGGACGTTTGTGCTGGAAATCTTAAAAGATATCCCTAAGGCCTAAATAAAAAAAGGCTGTCTAAAAAGTCTTAATAAACTGAGTTGTCAGGTTGAGCCTGTCGAAACCGATTTTGATAATCAGTAAGTTGAAAATATTTCGACAAGCTCAATATGACACGGTTTGCTTTTTTGACAGCCTTTTTTAGTTTCTATCCTTCAGAATTTGTTTGCTTTTGATTCATAACGTCCTGAAAGCGCTTTTGTAAGTCTTTGCTTTGCTGCAATGCCATTGCAACTTCGCGATACCGGTTAAAGGAAAGGTTATGGTTTTCAATAACTTCCTTCATTTGTTCTACCAGAAGCGGCTGCATTTCCTGCAATTGCGCAACAATCTGCGCATGCTTTTTCAATTCATCTTCCGTTGCCTGTACAGGTACTTCCGGGTTCATTTTTGCTTTCTGAATGGCGTTAAAACGCTCTACCTCGAGACCGTTTTCGGTAATTAATGCCATCATTTTCTGCTTGACGTTTTGATTTACGCTTTGTACCTCTACAAAGGCATCTGCAAAATTATTGAGTTCGTCAGGGGTGATTTCGGTCTGTGCCTGATCTGCGATAGGAGTTTCTGCCTGTTGTGCTTTCGCCGTAAGGCTAAATCCCCCAAGTAAAGCGCCGGTAAGCGCCAGGCTTATGATGTTTCTCTTAAATGTAATCATGTATTGCTTTTATTAATTAAGTCTACAGGATAACAAATAAGATGGGGAATGCCAGAGGTATAAGGCTTAATCGGTTTTTATTTAGAAAAAATTAACAGACAACAGCGTTTTCCATTAACATTTTTCCGGGACTAAAGGTGTTTTTAAGGCTTTATTCAGTCTCCTCTTCAAGTAGTTCTACCTCAAAAACCAGATTGGTACGCGGCGGAATGATACGGTATCCACGCTCTCCATAGCCTAAGTAGTATGGGATAAAGAGCGTGGCCCTGTCACCATAATTAAGTTCTTGAATGCCCTCTTTAAAACCGGCGATCATCTCTGCCTCAGGTCCGTATGGGATTTCCAGAGGTTTGTACATATCGGGTTTTGGGCGGGTTTGCATATTCCAGCTTTCTGCAAGTTCTTTGATATTGGTGTCAAAGAGTTCGCCATCACTAAAGTAACCGGCATAGAGAACCTTAACGCTTTGCGATCTTTTGGGCTTAGTCTTGCTGCCTTCCCGGGTAATGACGTAAGCCAGACCGCTTGGCAGGCTGTCGGTCTGCTTGCGTAAGTCTTCAAACTCCTCTTTTTTGGAGTACTTGCGCTGCTGTAATTCTTCGGCCGCCTGTTTGCGTTCTTTTTCTTTACGCTCTATTTCTTTAGTAAATACCTGAGGCGCATCAAAAAATCGTGCTTTTTTACCTTTTCGTATAATAGTTACTTCCTCGATTTTAACAGGCTTACGGGGCTTGCCGGTTTTGGGATTAAGCATTTCAACCTCAGAAATGGCGTTAAGCACGTCAAAACCTTCACGTAGCTGACCAAAAACCGTATGGCAGCCAATTTGAGGATTAGAACAGTTTTTCAATTCACCTTCCGCGGTGTATGCATCCAGATGCGGACTGGGAACCTGAGTGACAAAAAACTGGCTTCCGTTTGTGTCGTAACCCGAGTTGGCCATAGAAAGTACTCCTATCGTATCATGCTTTAACTCCGGGTGAAACTCATCGTGAAATTTATATCCCGGGCCTCCGCTTCCGCTTCCCTTAGGGTCACCTCCCTGAATCATAAAGCCTTTGATGATGCGGTGAAAGGTGAGGTCATTGTAGTAAGGTTTACCGCTGTAAATGGTATCTGCCAATGGATTTTCACCTTCAGCTAAAGAAACAAAATTAGATACTGCTGCAGGCGTCTTATCGTAAAACAGTTCAAAAAGCATACTGCCTTTTTCCGTTTTAATACGCGCATACAGGCCATCTTTAAGGTCCGGATAGGGATCATCAGAACAACCTGTAAAGGTTAACAAAATTAGAAATGCAAAGTAGGTCACGTTTCTCATCTATTTTAAACTTACGGTTTTTTTAAAACTTCAGGTATTTAGATAATATGCTTTACGGGGTGTTTGCCTCGCCAGACTTGATTTGGTTAAGTGTAACCCGCGTTTGAATAGGCCAGTTCGAACCAATTTTATCAAGGTAGCCGTAGTACCCAAAAGCTTTATGCGAAGGCAATAAAAAGGTAACAGTCTCGCCTTCTTTCATCAATTTGAGTCCGTCCTTAAGCCCAGAAATCAAATCCTGATTGCTTTGCTCAATTTGATAGGTTTGAGTGCCCAGTTCTTCTTCACTTACAATAACGTCTCCCTTAAGCGTCTGAATTTCATAATTAAAAGTAACGAGGTCACCGGTTTCTGCTGTGGCAAGCGCGGTGGTATCTTTTACATTATAATAATACCAGAAACCTTTGTCTGAAGTAAAATACTCATACTGCGGATTGGCTTCCATCAATTTTTTTATGGCAGATTCTTCGGCTTTATTGAGCTCCTTATTTCGCGCTATGGAAGCATCAATATAAGAACCGCCGGCGTGACTTACGGGGCGGCGCGCCTCGGGAGTCTTGCAACCGGCAAGAGCCAGTAGGGCAACTAAGAGGAAATTAAATTTGTTCATTCAGGGCTTCTTTGTATTGGGGTAATATACTAATAAAATAGTCAACTGTTTCCTGTAACGAGCGATCGCTTTTACCGCCGGCTGCATTGGTATGGCCTCCTCCTTCAAAGTGTTCACGTGCCATCAAATTAACCGAAAAATCCCCTTTAGAGCGCAACGAGATTTTGACGATGCCTTCCTGTTCATTTTCAATAAAAATAAGGGCTAAAACCACTCCGTCTAGTGACAGGCCGTAGTTTACAAAACCTTCGGTGTCGCCTTTTTGATAATTGTGTTTGTCTAGTTCTGCCTGGGATAAGGTGATGTAGGCAGTTTTATAATCTTCAAGTTTTACAAGATTGGTAAGTGCCGTGCCCAGCAATTGCATACGCTCGTAGCTGTTGGCGTCAAAAATTTGCTGGTGGATGTAAGCATTATCGGCACCTTTTTCAATAAGGTTTGCAATCACACGATGCGTTGTTGCTGTGGTAGATCTAAAGCGGAAGGATCCCGTGTCGGTCATAATTCCTGTGTAGAGGCAGGTCGCCATATCTGCGTCTACCAGGTGGGTGGCATCAAGCATCTCAAAAGTGTGATATACCATCTGGCAGGTGGCACAGACCGTGACATCACTGTAGGTTACCACGGCATAATCATCCGGTTGCTGGTGATGGTCTATCATGATGAATTGCGCGGTAGCTTTATCCAGATCATGCTGCATATCGCCCACACGCGAAAGCGAGTTAAAATCCAGAGTAAAGATAAGCTCGGCTTCTTTGATAAGGCGTTTGGCTTTTTTGTTTTGAAATTCAAAATTAACCACCTGATTATCGCCGGGCAGCCATTTTAAAAATTTCGGATAATCATTTGGGGTAATTACCGTAGCGCTATGGCCGGTCTTGGTAAGGTATTGTCCCAGGGCCAGGGTAGAACCCATCGCGTCACCATCGGGATTCTTATGCGGGATGATTACAATCTTTTTAGGTGATGCTAATAAGGATTTGAGAAGGACTATTTCTGCGTTTTTCATAGTTGACGAAGATACGATTTCTTGATATAGACTTAATACGAGAAGTTCTAATTTTGAACCTAAGCAAAATGTGAGCGATGAAAAATACAGGTATCAGGCGGTTTTCTATTTTACTTTTTTGTGTACTCGTGTTTCAGACACTGTGTGCTCAAAAGGAAGATTCGGGGACTTTTAAGATTCTTTTTGGCTCGTGCAACCGTACCGAATTGCCAAATCCTTTTTGGGATCAAATGGCCGCTGCGCAGGCTGATGTTTTTATTTGGGGAGGAGATGCGATCTATGCCGATACGCGAAATATGCGTAAGATGAAAAAAATGTATCGTGCGCAGAAAAGCATTCCGGAGTATAAGGCTTTCGCCGAAAGTATTCCGGTGATGGGAACCTGGGATGATCACGATTATGGTCTAAATGATGCCGGGGCTGAGTATGCCGAAAAGCAAAAGAGCCAGCAATTATTTTTAGATTTTATAGGAATGCCTTCGGATGCCGAAACACGCCAGACTGAAGGGGTTTATGCATCTAAAGACTTTAGCGTTTCCGGAAAAACCATAAAAATTATTGTTTTAGATACGCGTTACTTTCGGAGTAAACTGAAACGCGCAACAGATCCCGAAAAGCGCTACGCACCCTTAAAAGATACCACAGCCACGATGTTAGGTAAAGAACAATGGGCCTGGCTTGAGAAAGAACTTTCTGAAGCTGCTGATTTCACAGTGATCATGAGCAGCATTCAATTTTTAAGTAAGGAACATGGTTTTGAGACATGGGGTAATTTTCCGCACGAGGTTGCCCGTTTTGAGCAACTCATCAAAGAATCCAATTCAAAGGCAGTGATCCTTTTAAGCGGTGACCGTCATATTGCCGAATTTTCAAAAAAAGAACTTCCGGGACTGGAATATCCACTCATTGATTTTACCAGTAGTGGTCTTACACATACCTACACAGCTTTTGATGGCGAACCCAATAGCTATAGAGTTGGAGAAGTCGTCACCCTTAAAAACTACGGTTTAGTAGCTATTGATCTCAGTACTAATGAGGTTCATTTCAAAATGATGGGCGAAAATAATGAGGTTTTACAGACATTAACACAGGATTATTAATATTCGTTAAGCCTTTTAGCTATTGTCATTAAAAGAATTACTTTTGCAGCGATTTTTAAAAACCAGAGTAGCGCCTTATAAACCATACCGGCGCGCTTAAAACAAGAAGAAATGGCAACAAACAGAACGTTTACCATGATTAAGCCCGATGCTGTAGAAAACGGACACATCGGTGCAATACTAGAAAAAATTACTGCTTCAGGTTTTCGCATTGTAGCGCTTAAACTTACCCAAATGACTGTTGCTGATGCGCAGGAATTTTACGCGGTGCACAGTGAGCGTCCATTCTTTGGCGAACTTGTAGAATTTATGAGCAGAGGTCCAATCGTTGCAGCTATTCTTGAGAAAGAAAATGCTGTTGAAGACTTTAGAACGCTTATTGGTGCTACCAATCCTGCTGACGCGGCTGAAGGAACCATCCGTAAATTATATGCAACTTCTGTAGGTGAAAACGCAGTTCACGGTAGTGACAGCGATGAGAATGCAGCTATAGAAGGTGCTTTCCATTTCTCAGGAAGAGAGATGTTTTAAACCCCTCAACTCTAAAGACGATAGGGAAAAATGAGGCTTATCTCAATATTCCCCGGAGTTCGGAAAATTAAAAGCAGCCCCTGGGCTGCTTTTTTTATGCGCTGTTTAAAGGCTTGCACTTAACGTAAGATCACTTTTTTTATGATTTCCCGTCCCAATTGCTCGTTGAGATTGGTGCGTATTTTTTCTTTGCCATAACTCAGTTCTTCCCGCAATACCGAAGAGCTAAGCTGCACCATAAGGCGGTCACCGTCCAGTTTGATCTGGGTCGTGTATTTGGCAATAGCCGGTCCCATTACATCGCGCCAGGCTTCGGCCACGTCAACCTTGTCTATGCCTTTTTGCAATTTGTTTTTTTCAACAAATGCGCCCAAAACATCTTTTAAAGATCTGGGGTCTGCGTCGCGTTGTGCCATTAATCGGTAATATTTATAGGTTCAAATTTTTTGTACGTGTAGGTTATACCCCGTGCATTGCGCACCTGCAATTCTTCTGCGTCAGCTTTTAAGACCACTTCCTGCCAGGTATCGTAATTGGTACTGTATTCCAGATAGAGTGAGTCGTTTTTAATGCGTGCTGTCACTGCCTCACGCGAATCTGTACCTACAAAGCTTCCGTCTATACGTGGGAGTACTTTGGTTCTGAAACCGGTAGAATCTTTAATTTCAATATAATCTACCCGTTCGCTAAAACTGTATTCACGTTCCTTACCGCCAACCGTTTCAACCTGTTTGATTTCCCAATAGCCGTTAAGGTACTGCAATTGCTCCTGCGGATTGTTTTGGGCGCAGCCCAAAACCAGAAAACTTAGAGTTAAAATCAGATAATAAGCGTTTTTCACAATTTAAAGAGTTTATACGATTGGTGAATTTCTTTTACAATGGCTTCGGTACGGTCAGGATGCGTGTCACTTATAAACAACTGCCCAAAATTTTTATCATTGACCAGATCGATGATTTGGGTAACCCGGTTTTCGTCCAATTTATCAAAAATATCATCGAGCAGGAGCAGGGGTGTGGTACTGCTTTGCGCTTTAATAAAATCAAACTGCGCCAGTTTTAAAGCGATAAGATAGGATTTTTGCTGACCCTGACTGCCAAATTTCTTTATCGGATGTCCTTCAATCTTAAAACCCAGATCATCGCGGTGTACTCCCACACTGGTGTACTGCAATGCTCTGTCTTTCTTCAGGTTTTCAATAAAAAGCTGACTTAAAGGCGCGTCGTGCAACTGGCTTTTGTATTTCAGTTTGACGTTTTCTTTCCCGCCGCTTATAGCTTCATAGCGTTTTTTAAAAATTGGGGTAAAAGCTTCCAGAAAAGCTGCCCGTTTTTTAAACAGCAGGCTTCCCAGGTCGTGCATCTGGGCATTGTAAATCTCAAGTGTGTCTGGATTGAAGGTGTGATTTGCGTTAAAATACTTAAGCAGGGCGTTGCGCTGCGACAGGGTTTTGTTGTATTTAAGCAGGGTGTCGAGATAGGACTTGTCGCTCTGCGAAATCACCCCGTCAATAAACTTTCTGCGGGTTTCGCTGCCTTCAATAATAAGATCCCGGTCTGCGGGCGATATAATGACCAATGGTAAAAAACCAATGTGGTCTGAAAAGCGCTCGTAAACTTTACCGTTGCGTTTTATCACCTTTTTTTGACCGCGTTTGGCACTTACAATTACTTTTTCCTCACGCTCGTTTTTCTCATAAACCCCGTCAATCACAAAAAATTCTGCATCGTGATTGATGTTTTGAGTGGTAATGGGGTTGAAGTAACTTTTACCGAATGAAAGGTGGTATATAGCATCAAGCACATTGGTTTTTCCTACCCCGTTATTGCCCACAAAACAGTTGATCTTTGCATCCAGTTCAAAGGATGCCGATTCAAAATTTTTGTAATTGATAAGCGAAAGGGCTTTGAGAATCATAGGTTTTTTTTCGGCTTAAAAAATGCTAATTGCTTGAAAAATAAGGAGCTGAATTGTGCGGGTGTCGTCTGCAAATTATTGAAAAATAACAAAACAATCCGCTATCAATATTGAATAAAAATTTTATTTTTGCGCCCAACAAAAGTTAAAATATGGCTACATATCAAAAAAGAGGATATAAACCGAAGAAAGAGGAAGAACTAGAAGAGCAATTGCACGATGAAAGTACAACGGCAGAAGTTTTTGATTCTCTTGACGAAGGAGCAAACCGCACCGAAGCCTGGGTAGAGCAAAACCAGAAACCTATATTAATAGGTATCGCGGTTGTGGTAGTTGCTGTTTTAGGATATTTAGGTTACGAGAAATTTGTTCAGCAGCCTAAAGAATTAGAAGCCTCTAACGAAATGTATCAGGCGCAAAACTATTTCAACGAGGCGATTGAAGGCAGCGTTGCTAAAGATTCACTATTTAATCTGGCACTTAACGGTGGTGAAGGGAAATTTGGTTTCCTTGAAATCATTGATAATTACGGAAGCACCAAAGCTGCTAACCTGGCTCATTATTATGCAGGTATGGCGTATTTAAACCTCAATAAATATCAGGAAGCTATTGATGAGCTTGAAGATTTTGAGAGCGATGATATGATGCTTGCTCCGTTGGCTAAAGGTGCTATTGGCGATGCATTTATGCAGTTAGATCAACCTGAAGAAGCGTTGTCATATTACGAGGATGCTGCAAAAATGCGCACCAATGACTTTACAACTCCGCGTTTTCTGATGAAAGCTGCTCAAACAGCTATTAGTCTGGGACAAAACGATAAAGCGGTAGGTTATCTTGAGCAGATTGAAGAATCGTATTCAGATTCTCCAATTGCGAGTGAAGTACCTCTTTATTTAGGTATGGCCAGAGCAGAGTAAGAAGCCTTGCTTAATTAAAAAAATAAAATATGGCAACAACAGACTTGTCTGTTTACGATAAAGCTACAATCCCAAACGCGAAAGACTTTCGGTTTGGGATTGTTGTTTCAGAATGGAATGACAACATAACCGAAGGCCTTTTTCAAGGTGCTTTTGATACGTTTATAGACTGCGGCGTGCGCAAAGATAACATCGTACGCTGGAATGTTCCCGGGAGCTTTGAGCTCATCTACGGCTGTAAAAAAATGCAGCAGAGCTACGATATGCTAGACGCAGTAATTGCCGTAGGAAGCGTTATTCAGGGAGAGACCAAACACTTTGACTTTGTGTGTGAAGGTGTGGCTCAGGGTATTAAAGATCTTAACGTACAAAACGATATCCCGGTAATCTTCTGTGTGCTCACCGATAATACGATGCAACAGGCTATAGATCGTAGCGGAGGCAAACACGGCAATAAGGGCGTGGAAGCTGCAATCGCCGCGATTAAAATGGCCCAACTGCGCAAGGAAGCCCGGTTTTAGGAGTTACTAGTTACTAGTTATTGGGTTATTTTAGTTATTTAAAAACCGAAGACTTGAAACTGGGACGGTCTATTAATTCAGAATTAAGAATGTAGAATTATGAGTTAATTTTATTGAGCTATCCGAATTTTGTATTTCTGATTTCTAATTTATTATTTTCTTCATACAACCTGTAACCTGTAACCTGTAACTGCCCACTGCAACTGCTTACTGTTTTTTTTTGGAATGCTTTTTGAAACATCCCTTTTAAAGCTTTACAGCTTTTTTACGTAACTTTAAATTTTTAGCGATTATGGGAGTTTTAAAAACACGCAAGAACAAGAAATACAGCTACAGTCCCCGGTATTATGAGGGAGACACTAGTCCGTATAAATTAGAATCCAAATTTGATAAGTACCGAAAGGCTACGCTTGAAACCAAAGGTTTAAAGGCAAAATTTACTACAGCCTGGGAAGATTACAAATACAATAAGGATGAGCGTGCGCGTAAAACGACTTTGCTTATTGTAGCCATTTTAGTCTTTCTCTTCCTATACATTATTGATTTTGATCTGAGCATTTTCTTTACCTCTTAATCAAACGTATTTTTTGCGTTTAGGCTAAAAAAAGTACCCTCAGATTTTTAACTTGCACTACTTTTTAATTTTTAGCTAAACCGAATTCATGTCTGATATTATCAAGCTTTTACCCGATCATGTGGCCAATCAAATCGCTGCAGGAGAAGTGGTACAACGCCCGGCTTCTGTGGTTAAAGAACTTCTGGAAAACGCCATTGATGCCGAAGCGACTCAAATCAAGCTGTTGATAAAAGACGCAGGCCGTACCCTGATTCAGGTAATTGATGACGGTAAGGGAATGACCACTACAGATGCCCGGCTTTCTTTTGAGCGGCACGCCACTTCAAAAATCTCAAGTGCCGAAGATTTATTTGCCTTACATACCAAAGGTTTTAGAGGCGAGGCTTTGGCTTCAATCGCTGCAGTTGCTCACGTAGATTTAAAAACAAGGCCCGAAGGAGAAGATGTAGGAACCCAAATTGAGATTGAGGGCAGCACAATCAAATCGCAGGAAGTTTGCGCCTGTCTCAAAGGAACTTCCATCGCCGTAAAAAATTTGTTTTTTAATATTCCCGCAAGGCGGAATTTTCTCAAATCTGATTCAGTCGAACTCCGGCATATTATTGATGAATTTCAGCGCGTTGCATTGGCACACGAAGGAATTTCTTTTGTGATGTATCATAACGATGGCGAACTCTTCAATCTTCCAAAAACCAATAAAAGACAGCGTATCGTTGGGGTTTTTGGTCCTAAGACCAATGAAAAACTGGTCCCGGTGACTGAAGATACCGAAATCGTTACTATCGAAGGCTTTATCGTAAAGCCCGAATTTGCAAAGAAAACCAAAGGGGAGCAGTTCTTTTTTGTAAACGACCGCTTTATCAAGCATCCCTATCTCAATCACTCGGTAAGTGCAGCTTTTGACGGTTTATTACCCGACAGGGCGAGAGCCAGTTATTTTCTGTTTCTTCGGGTAGATCCCAAGACTATAGACATCAATATTCATCCTACCAAGACGGAGGTGAAGTTTGAAGACGAGCACGCCATCTATACCTTGTTGCGTGCGGCAGTAAAACACAGTCTGGGGCAATTTAACATCGCTCCGGTTCTTGATTTTAACCGGGAGTCTAGTATGGATACGCCGTATTCTTATAAAAACAAGGCGGTTGAAGCTCCGCGTATTGATGTGGATCGCAACTTCAATCCCTTTGAGACGGTAAGTCCTAAAAGTGGTTTTGGCGGCACGCCCAATTATGAAAAAAAGAGCGCTGCAGGTTGGGAAAATCTCTACGAGGGTCTTGAGAAGCAATCCCGTTCAAATTCCTTCAGCAGTCTTGAGATGGAGGAAGAATCTGAAACCGAGTCGCTTTTTGTGGAGCAGGAAAGCAGGGGTTTTGGTGATAAACCCATGACAGAAACTGAGACGGCAAATACCTATCAACTACATAATAAATATATTGTAAGCGCCATTAAAAGCGGTATGCTGGTCATCGATCAACAGCGTGCGCATCAGCGGGTGCTTTATGAAGAATTTTTACGCAATATTACCGTTAAAGAATCGGTGAGTCAGCAATTGCTTTTTCCGCTGAGGCTGGATTTTTCGCCTACTGAATGGATGATTATAGGCGAACTGAAAGAATCTCTCGAGAATACCGGTTTTATGCTCAATATGTCTGAAGAAGGTGTGCTTGAAATAAGTGGGATTCCTGCCGGAATTCCCGAAAGTGAAGTTTCAATTGTATTAGAACAACTTTTAAGTGATGTAGAGCACGAGGTTCCCGATTCGGGCTTTAGCCAAACCGATGTTCTGGCTAAAAGCATGGCCAAGAGTATGGCGGTAAAAACCGGAGAAAAGCTTGATGAGTTATCCCGGGAGCATTTGGTCAACAAATTATTTGCCTGTACAGAGCCGTCCTTGTCTCCATTTCATAAAAAAACCTTTATAACGCTTAGTGTAGACGAGCTGGATCGTAAATTTAACGCCTAAATGGTTTGTCGCTTAAGCGACTTTAATTTGTAAACTTAAACAATGGGTAGAATTACCGAGACTGTAAAGGTCCTCCTGATTATCAATGTTATTTTCTTTTTGGGAACAAAGTTTTTATTCCCTCAGGCTCAGGAGCTCTTTGCGTTGTGGTTTCCGTTGAATCCGTATTTCGAATACTGGCAGCCGCTTACGCATATGTTTATGCACGATCAGAGCAGTATTTTTCACATACTGTTTAATATGTATGCGCTTTGGGCTTTTGGGAGTGCGGTGGAAGCCCGAATAGGCCAAAATAAATTTATCTTTTTCTATTTTTCTGCAGGTTTGGGAGCAGCACTCATTCATCTGGCTGTGGGTTACTTTTTTTATTATCAGGGTTTTCAGGCTTTTTCCGATTCCGGTTTTTCTCCTGATCAGATAACTTCTTATGTCAATGATGCCTACAAGAGTATTGTTGCCAACCGCGGTCAGTACAGCATTCCAAACTCGGTAACCGATGTGCAGGCTGTACAGGGTATGGTCGAGGCTTTTTCAACCCGAGCTGTTGGAGCTTCAGGAGCTGTTTATGGAGTTTTGGTAGCATTTGGGATGTTATTCCCCAATGCAGAACTTATGCTTATCTTTTTACCTGTTCCGATCAAGGCTAAATTTTTCATTCCCGCGTTATTACTGCTTGATTTGTTCTCCGGTGTGACCGGTTTTAGCTTATTTGGTCAAAATATTGCGAATTTTGCCCACATCGGCGGTGCCCTGTTTGGTTTTATTATGATGTGGTACTGGAAAAAGAATAGTTTTAACGATAAACGCTGGTATTAGTATGGCGACAAATGATCTAAGCTATAAATTTAAAACGGCTAACATAGTCATTAAGCTCATTGTGATTAATGTAGTGGTATGGCTGACGCTGATGCTGCTTGAATGGGCATTAAATATGGGCCCTGTACTTACACGCTGGCTGAGTCTGCCTACAGATTTAGGCCGTTTGGTGATTCAGCCCTGGTCTTTGCTTACCTATGCCTTTTTACACGGTGGTTTCTTCCACATCTTCTGGAATATGATCATTCTATATTGGTTTGGTCAGATTGTACTTAATTTGTTTACGGAAAAGCGTTTTCTTACGGTGTATTTGTTGGGTGCATTGGCAGGAGGCGCGTTGTATGTTTTGGCATATAATCTGTTTCCCGTTTTAATTACTTCCACAGCTTATTTAGTAGGTGCCAGTGCAGCGGTGCGTGCCATTATGATTTTTATAGCCACCTATACGCCCAATACCGAAGTACGCCTTATTTTCTTTAATGTTAAGCTTTGGTACATAGGCGTTTTTGTAGTGTTGATGGATTTGATTCAGCTGCCTACATCGGGTAATGCCGGTGGTTTGCTGGCGCATTTGGGCGGCGCTTTGTTTGGTTACTTATATGCCACGCAACTGGCAAAAGGTAATGATATTGGTGCCTGGTGGGAGCGTTTGTCTGATACGGTTGTCGGATGGTTTAAAGCAAAACCAAAACAGCCCAAAAAGGCTAAAATGAAAACCGTTTACAAAAATGAATCCCGCACCAATGCAGGCTACGCATCGTCCAGAATGTCAAAAAGCGAACAGCAAAAACGCATAGATACAATTCTTGATAAGATTAGCAAAAGTGGCTATGAGAGCCTTTCTAAAGAGGATAAAGACTTTTTGTTTAAAGCCGGAAAAGAGAACTGATGCGCAATCTGGGTTTGCTTAATAAACTTGTTTTTTTTCTCAACAGTCTCTTTGCCTTCTTTTTACTGGTAGGCTATGTCCTGCCTTATTTTCCTCCCCGTATTTTTCCTCCGGCTTCGGTGCTTACGCTTATTATACCGGTTTTATTAGCTATAAATCTGGGCTTTGTGATCTACTGGCTTATTCAGTTTAAACGGCAGTTCTTACTTTCGGCGATACTTATAGGTATCAGCTTTTTTAATGGTAAAACCCTGTATCGTTTTGGCGATGGAATTCTTCCGCAGGATGTATCAAAATCTGAAAATCAGATTCGAGTGCTCAGTTACAATGTTCATGTTTTTCGCAATGAGGATTACCAAAATGACGAGGTTACATCAGGAATTGCGAAGCTTATTGAAAGTGCTCAGCCCGATATCATTTGTTTTCAGGAGTATTCTAAATACGGAGCGCCCCGCCTGGCAGATTATCCCCACGTATATCTGGGCAGCACAGCAAAGGCGGTAAATTATGGCCCGGCTGTTTTTTCAAAATACAAGATCATAAACAGCGGTTCGTTAGACTTTGAAAGCACATTCAACAACGGGATTTTTGTTGATATCGTAAAAAATAAAGATACCCTCCGAATTTATAACCTGCATATGCAATCGCTCGCACTGACTCCAAGGTTTGATGCTTTGGAAGAGGAGAATACCAAATACCTCCTGGGAAGGCTGGGCACTGCGTTTAAAAAACAGCAGGAGCAAACCGGTTTATTTTTAAAGCATCAGGCAGCTTGCGGGTATAAAAAAATTGTTACCGGAGATTTTAATAATACCGTTTATTCTTACACCTATAACAAGATCAGAGGAACTAAAAAAGATGCTTTTGAGGAGCAGGGAAGGGGTTTTGGGCGCACCTTTATTTTTGACATCATCCCAATGCGTATTGACTTTATCTTACCGGATCGGGAATTTAAAGTTGAAGCATTTAAAAATTTTGATGTTGATTATTCCGATCATTATCCCATCGAGGCGGTATTAAGCCTTTGAGCGCATTAGAGGTTGAAGGTCCAGGTCTGTTAAGTAACTTAAGCTTTCGGGACCCAGATTGAAAATGAGATCAAGTACCGAAAGATGCGGAATAAAACCTGTTTTTTCTTCAAAAACCTGACGATAGCGGGGGAGCGTGATTTCCGGTTTGCGTTTAGCATCTGCCAGCATCCGCAAGTCCTCTATTTCTGAATCGTCGTAATTCATTTTATAGGTTGTTGTATAATGGGTATTTGGGGTGCTATCAAGCAGTTCAAAAATACAATCCAGAGTTGCTTTGTTAAATTCAAGCAGGCTCTCGTAGTCTGTATGAAATAATGGGTGGAGTTCATCTTCATAGAACTCAAAAAAAGGTGAGGTTCTGTATGCTATAACCAGTGAGCGCCAATGTTGACGTTGCCACAAAAAACTCGATTCAATTTGAGCATCGGCAGTTTTTTTATGACCTCCCGTGCCGGTATGTTTTACAGGTATGTTAAGCAATAGCCGGCCATTTGCGGTGCCTATATACATACGGTTGCGGTAGCTTTGTTTTTGATAATTATCACAAACCTCAAACAGGATTTGCTCGCTTTGTACCATAGCGGCTGTTGTGAGAATGTCAGGAAAATAAGTGGGGTGTAAAACAGATTTCATGGCTATTGTTTCAGGCGGCAAAGATAAATCTTTTAAAACAGAGAGCAGATGCAGATAATACCATAAAAACACGTGCTCAACCTGTGCGCTTTTGAATTGTAGATTGAACTGTTTTGGGCTAAATGATTCAGTTGTTATTTGAGCTGTATTTAGTGTTAAAATAAAACTAATCAATTTATTACGTGCATATCGTCGGTAAAATGTATCTTTATGGCAGCTTTTAATGCCCCAACTTGAGAAAGAACTGTCGCCCCTTACTTCTGCTGCTCTTTTCGGCTTTCCTATTAAGCCACATGGCAGCTTATTCATTTAGTAAAAATGTTCAGCAACAGCCAAAACCCACTTTAAAAGCTCAGCTTGACAGTATTTTTAAGGTAACCGACGCGAACAATTACGTAGCGGCTATAGATCTCATTGGTCAGTTGATCAAAGATTCTGAGCAGCAGCAAAACTTCACCTATCTTTTTCACGGATACAATTTGCTGAGTGTGAGTCACGCAAATTTGCGCGATACAGTTCAGTCCCTTAACTATTCGAAGAAAGCCTTGCACTATGCGCAGATGTCTAAAAACGACACGCTGATTTCCTGGGCCTATAACAATCTCGCGGCAGATTTATCGGCTCATAAAGAAAGCCAGGCTCAGGCTCTGGAATACTATAAGAAATCGTTGCACATTCAGCGCAGGTTAAATGACGGCGAGTTTAACGATGCTGCGCTCAATCTTGCCGAGTTGTATCACAAAATGGGTGATTATAAGCTTATGCGTGAGTACCTTGAAGAGGCGCAGAAAAGTTATGATCCGGCTTATATCTACTTTGATAATCCCCTGATTCATCTGGAGATTTTATGGGGTGATTATTATGTTTCCCAAAACGTGAAATATCGTGCCTTAGAAAGCTATAATAAGGCTTATGAGCTTATAGAAGAAAAGAAAATAGATTATCTGGCGCTTGACTTTTATGAGCGTTATGCCCAGTTTTTAAGAGAGCAAAATTATCCTGACCGTGCTTATGAAGTGCAAAAACGGTTTATGGAATATTATAAGAATCAGGAGAATTTAAAAGCTCAGGAGACTTATCAACTGGCTCAGGCTAAATTTGAGGCAGCCGAAGCCAAACGCGAACGCAATCAGGCAAAACTGCAACAGGAAATACTGGATAACGATCTGCAACGCAAGAAGACTCAGTCTATTTTACTGGCTTCCATTATTGTATTGATGGTTTTGTTTCTTGTTTATTTGTTTTATAGTGAACGTTTACGTCTGGGGCTGATCAAAAATTTAAAGTTTCAAAATGCCAATCTGGAAAAGGCTAAAATACGTGCCGAAAAAAGTGAACGGGCCAAAACCCGCTTTTTTTCTACTTTAAGTCACGAAATGCGTACCCCGCTTTACGGGGTTACCGGGATGATTACAATTTTTGAAAACAACCCGGAATTGAAGAAATACAAAGACGAGATCAGTTCCTTGCGTTTCAGTGCAGACCATCTTCTAGAAATCATTAACGATCTGCTTGATATTTCAAAACTGGAGGACGATTCGTTTAAACTGGTTAAAAAATCGTTCAATATTAAATTATTGGTGGAAGATGTGATTAACAGTTTTGACCGTAATCGATTACGAAACGCACAGTGTACGCTAACCTGCGACATCGATCGCAATGTGCCTAATTATGTGGTGGGCGATGCGCGAAGGATTAAACAGGTTTTACTCAATATTATAGGTAACGCCATTAAGTTTACCCCAAAGGGCGAAGTATGCCTGCGGCTTACCGTTAAGCATCTGGAATCGGGAAAACATCAGGTACGTTTTGAAGTACAGGACAACGGTATTGGGATTCCTAAAGAAAAGCAGGAAGCCATTTTTGATGAATTTAGCCAGCTCGAAGAGTTACAACTCAGGGAAGCTAAAGGTACAGGTCTTGGTTTGCCTATTGTGCGGAAACTGCTGGAGAAAATGGGCGCCGATATTGAGGTGGAGAGTGAACCCGGGAAGGGTAGTACCTTCAGTTTTGAGTTGCTTTTGGAAGAGGCAACCTTGCTTCAGGTTACTAACACTAATTCTAAGAAAGCACCTATTCCTCCTAAAGAACTACCGGCTGATTTTAAAGGGCTGCGATTTTTGGTCGTAGATGATAATAAAATAAACCGGATGGTGACCAATCGTATTTTGAGTAATTTCAAAGCCGAAGTACAGGAAGCATCTAACGGAAAAGAGGCCATAGAGCTGGTGAAAAACCAGGACTATGACCTCATTTTAATGGATATCAATATGCCGGGTCTAAATGGATATCAAACCACACAAATCATTCGGGATTTTGAGCTGGATGTACCCATAATTGCGCTTACTGCTTCCGTAGAAAACTACGTAACCCGGAGAGCTCTCGAGAGTGGGATGAATGATGTTATAAGCAAACCCTTTAACACAGAGAAATTTTTTAAAACCATTCACGAGCAAATGGCCCGTCGCAGCCGCGCGATGCATTAAAGCCTGGCTGGCGCAGATTCTCCCAGATTAAGCGGGTAGGCTTGCAATACCTGTTCTAACTCGCGCTCGTTTAGCTGATCTAATGCCTTAGAAAATCGCTCAAAGCTGTAGTCACTGCGCATCTGTTGATAAGCCTGTTTTACACCATCTAAAACCTGAATATAGGTCCCGTAGTCCAGCTCCCGCGAAAGCTCCAGATTTACCACGGCATTTTCAGGCTTCGACGGTTTTAGAGCTGATTTTTCGGTATTCATTACAAAATTGACAACCTGCGTGGAAAGCTCTTCAAGTTTAATCACGCGCTCATTGATAAGATATTCCCCGTTCCCGTTTATTGAAATTCGCAACAGATTGCGCTCAGCAATTTCGGCTGTGCAATCTTTGGTTAAACAGGGATCGGGCAGGGTTTGACTCAAACCTTTATCGGTCTCAATTGTTGTGGTGGTCAAAAAGAAGATGAGCATTAAAAATGCAATGTCTGCCATAGACCCGGCATTTACAGAAGTAGTTGTTCTCATAATACGTGTTTTTAATTAGACTTATAAAAACACGTATCAACTAATATGCCTTAAATGTCTGTATTTGAGAATGCTCCTTTATATCCTTTTGATCTTATTCGGAGCGCTCTATTTGTCTTTGAATTTTTTCAATGGCTTCTTCGATAGATTTTTCGGGCTCTATTAAGTTGTACGAACCCCAGAATTGAGGATCTGCAAAACCCGAAACTTCATCGGCTAGAATCGTATTGCTTTTAAAATTTGATTTTTTCGAAAGGTCTGCGACATTGATGGCTTTCTCCCAGTCTGTCACCAGCATCTCGCTGCTTATTCGGTATTTATTGTTAAAGAGTTTACGTTTCCAGTTGACTACAAATTCGAGCTTTACATTGCTGTACCCATAATACCATTTACCGTCGCGGTTGCGGTAGTCTACGCGATAGGTAATTTCGGTAGGCCATACTTTTACCTGATTTGGTTTTTTTCGCACAAATAATTCTGACGCCAGTTTTCGGTTTTCGACATTCATATTGTACACCGCATTGGTAAGGGCGTAGGATTTTGCGTCAATAAAAAGTTTACCGTAATAAAGCGGATCCAGAATAGATTGCTTTTGCCTGAAATTAACGGTGTAAACCAGACGCCCATCGTCTGTAACCGGCTCCCCAAAACTGAAATCATAATCGGAAATAGTTTGTGGCGTCATAAAAAACTCGGGGTATTTCATCAGGTCTGCATAGAGCGCATTAAGCGGCCCACCCTGAAGCTTGAGGGCTACCGTGTCAAGGCGGTCGTAATTGGTGCTTTTACGGGCTTTGTAAATGGCTACCAGGTCTTTTCCGTTTGAGGTATATGGTTTTTTTTCTATGGCCACCACCGCTTCGGCCAGGGAGGCGCTTCGGTTTCTGCGATTTATAGATTCTCTGTAAAACGCGGTCATGTAGGTCTCGTCCTCCAAATAGTTTTGAGTTCTGTTTTCAAAAACAAGGCGTACCAAAGCTTCTGCGTTTTTGGGTATACTCACATTTACCGCATCGAGTTGTGTGGTCTGAGGATTTAAACTTATGGTATTGGCATTTCGGCTTAAATCGCTTAAAATGATGAGCAATTTTTCATAGCCGGGATAGCCAAAGGATACCTTTGCCTGAGGCATAGCTTCGGGTATTTTAAGCACAAAATCTCCTTCTGAATTGGTTACCGTTGCAATGTTAGAACCTTCTATGAGAATGTTGACAAAAGGAAGAGGATCCTGAGTTTCGCTGTCGATAACAGTTCCCTGATATTCGATAAAGGCTTCAGACTCCTGAGCTGTGGCTTTAAACGAAAGCAGGACAAAAAGTATTAGGGAAAAGTATCTCATAGGTGATTTGAAGAGATAATTTCGGGACGTGCAATAATTAATCGTTTTCATTAAAGTTTTTTATTTTGAAGATACGATTTTTTCATAATACCTTAATGAATAGATTTTTAGAGTTAATCTATTTGGCACGATTTATGAAAATTATAATTGCGTAAATTTGTGCAACATTGCGGCCCTAAATGGGTATTTAAAGAAAAATACAGTGATTATAAAGCCACTTAAATTGAATCGGTATGCATTTCCCAAAAAGGGCTTGCTGCTCGTTGCCATGATTTTGGTAGGTTTTAGCGCTTTTAGCCAGATCGATAACCGGTCGGGTTCTTTTAAAATTCCCGCAGCAAAAGACACCACAAATACTCCTGCAATTCAACCCGAAAAATCGACACCAGATCTCGAAGTTCCGAGATCTCAGGGGGCTTTAAAACTCGATGCAAGTGGTAAGCTGGTCGAAAGGCCGGTACTACGGGCACCCGAGTCTTCCGATTTTTATATGTTAGACCGTGAGGACTTTGCAGATTCGGGTAAACGCTATACCGACGCTATGAATGAATACCAGGCACGTCTGGACCGGGAGCGCAGGGGCAATGTACCCCGCGAGAATATTGATTTTGGGGTTTTTAAAGGAAATTCCAAGCAACTCATTATAAAATGCCGCGATTTTGGAGCCATTGATAACGACCGTGTGGCTATTTTGAACAATAATCGCACAGTGGTACCCGGTATATTTTTAGCAGGCACCTTTACTCAGATCACTATGCAACTCGAGGAAGGATTCAATAAAATAGCCATTAAAGCACTCAATCAGGGTTCGCTGGGGGCAAATACCGCAGAATTTTATATCTATGACGAACTGGGTAATCTGGTTTATTCCAATCAATGGTTACTAGCCACCGGTTTTGAAGCACAATTTGTCTACGTTAAAGAGAGCAGCAATTAAGCTGAAAAAACAGTATACTAAAAAAGGATCTGCAACTGCAGACCCTTTTTTAGTATTTAAAGCGGCCGTAGTTTATAACTCGCCTTTTTGTTCTTCCAGATTGTTATTACGGCTACCTCCCTGGCTGTACAATTTATTTTCTTCATCCTTGAGACCGGTGGTTTGAGCTGTGGTTTTTTCTCCGGTAGGGATATCCAGTTCATTCCCGGTGAAATCAACATCTTTGGTGCGGTTGCGCAATTGCTCATCTGCACCGCCATCGTTGTGAATGTTCTTTTGGTTGAGAATATCCTTATCGTGTTTTGTAAGGTCTGAATTATACGTGTTTTCTTCTTTATTCTTGGTTTTCATAATTTGATTTTTATTAAAGGTAACGGTCTGGTATCGTTATATAAACCATTTTAACTGCCTTTAAAGAAAACTATAACAAGGTTTTAATAGTAAGGCTTATTAGTGCAACAGGCAGAAAGACTACTTTTAACACTCCAAAAATGCAGCAGATTTAACTGCGGCCAGACCGGGATTGTATGACCTCAAAAGCCAAAAAGATTTTAAAGAAAACCCTGAAGATTATAGCTAAACTACTTGGGGTTTTAGTGCTTTTAATCCTTTTGCTCATCCTGTTTGTACGCAGTCCGTGGGGGCAGGGGATTTTGGTAGACAAGGCTGTAAACTACATCAAATCAAAAACCAATACCGAAGTTCAGATTGACAAGCTGTTTATAACGTTTAACGGAAATCTTTCCCTGGACGGTTTGTACCTTGAAGATAAGCAGGGCGATACCCTGGTTTACAGCAAACACCTGGAAGCCGATATTCCGCTGTGGTCTCTTATAAAAGGCGGTCCTCTGAGTATCGATGATGTAAGCTGGGAGGGACTCAAGGCAAATATCATTCGTAAGGATTCTGTTGCGGGATTTAACTATGAGTTTCTGGTTGATGCCTTTGCTTCAGACACCACAACGGTTCAACAAACACCACAGGATACCACAGCTTTTAAGCTGAATCTGGGTTCTTTCGATTTTGAAAATTTCGATTTAAAATTTCAGGATGATGTTGCCGGTATTGATGCCCGATTACGACTAGACCAATTGGAACTCGATGTCGATCAAACCGATTTGGATCAGTTTGTTTTTGATGTGGGAGATGTTCGCCTAAATAATACCAGCCTGTATTATAAGCAAACCAAACCCTTCCCGGAGCCTGAGGACACTACCGCGGCACCTATGCCTCAGATTAGCATAAGCAGTCTGACCCTAACTGATGTAAAAGTAGACTATGCTTCACTGCCAGATGGTATTAGCCTCAAGGCAGATGTGGGTAATCTCATTACTTCGGTTCCCCGTTTAAACCTAAAAGATCAAAATTACCGTATAGACGGTTTTTTACTGGAAAACAGTATCGTAAATCTCGACTTAAAAACGCAGCAGCCTTCTTCTGAAACGCCAGCAGAACCTGTTCCCTTTACCTGGCCCGAACTGGTGGTGAATGCTGAAAATTTAGAATTACACAATACCGATTTCACCTACACGCTCGATGGAGCGCAGGTTACCTCGGGTCAATTTAATCCTAATGCGGTTGCACTATCAAAGCTTAATTTTAAGGTTCCCAATCTGGATTTTAAAGACCAAAACCTGACCGCCATTGTTGCAGAGGCCAATTTTGAAGAAGCTTCGGGTCTTGATTTGAAGACCCTTAATTTTGAAGTCGAAGCAACTGATGAAAATTTAAATCTCAAGGGCTTAAATCTTCAGCTGAATGGAAACAAGCTTTCGGGATCTTCAAAACTTAGTTATCCTTCACTGGCAGATTTTATTGAAAATCCCGGAAATGCGCGCCTCAATCTCAATTTGGACCGAATCGTCGCAGATTTAAACACGATTTTTAAGTTTCAACCGGGGCTTCGGTCTAATGAATATCTTGCTAAACTGAGCAGACGCCCGGTTACCGGTAATCTTTCCGCAAGCGGAAACCTAAGCGCTCTTGATATTACCAGTGCTCAGGTTAACTGGGGTAATGCTACTAAAATACGCTTGCGGGGTACAGTTTATAACCTCACAAATCCTGAAGAATTAGCGTATAACTTCCCGGATTACCGCGTTAACAGTTCGAGAAGCGATTTGACCAAATTCTTAAATGAGGCCGAACTGGGTGTGAACCTGCCTCAGGAAGTAAAACTTACGGGTTCGCTTAAAGGAACAGACAGCAGACTTCTTACCAAAAGTGTCCTCCAAACCAGTGAGGGTGCTGTGACTTTAGATGGTAAGCTTAATTTTGAGAACGCGATTGAATTTGAGGGACAGGTGAGGGGTTCTCAAATAAGACTGGGTAATCTGCTTCAAAACGAGAGCCTGGGGCAGGTGAGCTTTAATCTGGATGCCCGTGGTTCGGGAGCTACACTTAACGATCTTGATGCGAGTCTTACCGCGCAAATAGACAGTCTGGATTACAATAACTATACGTTTAAAGACTTGAAGCTCGAGGGTGAGTTTAAAAACGGAAGCGGTGCGCTTACTTCATCCTATAAAGACCCCAATCTGAATATGAAGCTTAATGCCGATGTAGATCTGGATTCGGTTGCAAGCAGTGCGCGCGTTAACCTTGATTTAATTGGAGCAGATTTAAAAGATTTGGGTTTGGTAAAGCAAAACATAAAAGCTGCTTTTAATCTTCAGGCTAATTTTAAAGGAACTGCAACCGATTATGAGGTTCAGTCAAAAATAACCCGTGGTGTGGCGGTGTATGATGATGAGGCTTATCAACTGGGCGATCTTTCGGTAAACGCCTTTGTAAAGCCAGATACGACTTCGGTAGATATACAAAACCGAATTCTTCAGTTAGATCTGGAGTCTAATACCAGCCCCGGACATTTTCTTTCGGCAGTTCAGAATCATTTTAGACGTTATCTGGATACCAACCCCACTATGGATACCATTGCAGATCCTGTTCTGATACGTGTAAGGGGAACAGTTCACGAAGCGCCTATACTGAATGAAGTTTTTGTTCCCAATCTGCGCGAGCTCGATACCGTGCAAATTGCAATCAATTTTGACGAACTCAAGCGCGATCTCAATGCAGACATCAATTTACCCTACATCAATTATAACGGGTACACCATAGACAGTCTGGCATTTACGATGGATTCTGATGCTGAACATCTAAACTTTGACTTTGGGTTACGGGAATTAATAGCAGGCCCCGTTGATCTTCAAAATACCCGACTCGAAGGAGCCTTACAAAACAGCAAGCTCGCGCTTGATTTCAGTTCTATGCATAAAGAGGAGCGTCTGATGCATATCGCTTCAGAAATCGAATTACAGGATGACGTGGTAACCCTGCACATCTTACCCGATGAACTGATTCTGAATAAAAATTCCTGGGATGTCAACCCAAACAACCGGATTGCATTTAAGGAAAACAATACCGTTTTTACCGATTTTGTATTGAGTTACAACAACCAGCGGGTAGAAGCCGGCAATAATCTGCCCAGTTTGTCTAAAGAGCATCTGGGGGTACAATTTGATAATTTTAAACTTTCGACCCTAACCAGTTTCCTTAATCCTGATGAAAGTCTCGCAGATGGTAAATTAAGCGGAACCTTTGCCGTAGAAGAACCCACAACTTCCCCGGGAATGGTAACCGATCTTAAGATTGTAGATTTTGAGGTATTGGGGACCGATATGGGCGTACTTACCGCAAACGGAAAATCGATTAGCGCAACAGCCTACGATTTTGATCTGAGTGTAAAGGAAGGAGTTGCCGATCTGGACCTTACGGGAACCTATCGCACCAATGCTACCGCTGCGGAAATAGACCTGGATCTGGATATAAATTCCTTGCAGGTGAAAGCTTTGGAGAACTTTTCTTTAGGAGAAATCAGTAATGCTTCGGGTACGGTGAATGGTAAATTAAGTCTTACCGGTACCACTGCAGAACCCAATTATGAAGGAACCTTAAATTTTGATCAGGCCAAGTTTGAAGTTACCAAACTCAATGCGCCGTTTCTGTTAGCTGACGAAAGCATTAAGCTTGATAATACCGCTTTGTATTTTTCAGATTTCAAAATACAGGATGCCAGCTCCAATACCCTGGTTGTAAATGGGGAAGTGGGCACGGAAAGTTTTATCAATCCTACTTTTGATTTAAATATCAAAGCGACCAATTTTGAAGCGTTAAACTCAACCAAAGAAGATTTTGATCTGGTTTACGGAAGAGCGGTTTTTGATGCAGATGCCCGCGTAACCGGAGACCTCAATTTACCTGAAATTAAACTGGATCTTACCGTAAATCCCGAGACGAATCTCACCTATGTCTTACCACCTTCTGAAGTGCAGATCGAATCTAAGGACGGGGTAGTAATCTTTGTAAATAAAGAAAACCCAGATGCTATTCTTACCAATTCTGAAGAGGAATCCTATACCGTTTCGGGCTTTGGGGTAGATGCCAACCTGAGTATAGCAGAAGGAGCAACTTTTAATCTGGTTATTGATGAGCAAACCGGTGATAATTTTCAGGTTTCCGGTACGGGTGATTTTCAGTTTGATATGTATCCTAACGGAAGGATGACTCTGAGCGGGCGTTACGATGTCACAGACGGGCATTATGAGATGAGTTTGTATGGTTTGGTCAAGCGGCGGTTTGATTTGGCTCCCGATAGCCGCATAACCTGGTCCGGTGATCCTTTTGATGCAGATCTGGATATCAAGGCTTATTACAGCGTGGAAGCTTCAGCGAGCGGACTTATGGCCTCACAAACGAGTGGGGCAGACATCAGCACTCAGGGGCAATACCGTCAGGAAGTACCATTTAGGGTGTATATTAATATCAACGGCGAACTTATGCAGCCGGTTATTTCGTTTAATCTCGATATTCCGGAAGCCAGCCGTGGTGCGATAGGAGGACAGGTGTACAGCAGGGTGCAACAGCTTAATCAGCAGGAGAACGAACTCAATAAACAGGTTTTCTCATTACTTGTACTGAACCGATTTTTCCCCTCTGCATCCAGCGATGGTAGTGCGGGAGGTACTGCAACTATCGCACGGGATAACCTGAACGATGCGATTTCAGACCAGCTCAATCTGTTTTCAGATAAACTTTTGGGAGACACCGGTTTCGATTTAAATTTTGGTCTGGACAGCTACACCGACTATCAGGGAAGTTCTCCCAGCGAGCGAACGACATTGGATATCGCCGCACAGAAAAAACTATTTGACGACAGGGTGGTGGTAAGTGTAGGCAGCAATGTTGACCTGCAGGGCAGTAATACCAATGCAGATGGCGGCACGGCTCCGGTGGTGGGCAACGTAAGCATTGAGTATTTATTGACCGAAGACGGCCGTTACCGCCTAAGAGGCTATCGCCGCAGTCAGTTTGAGAATGTGGTTGACGGCCAAATCATCGTTAATGGTATTTCGCTTTTGTTTACGCAGGAGTTTAACAAGTTTACAGAGCTCTGGAAGTCGATGTTTCCGGCAAAAAAAGAAGAGGATGACGAGAAGAACTAATCATACACTACACTTATTGACACGGGTATCCGCTCTTCTGTTGCTGGGTTTGCTGCTTTACAGCTGCTCGGTTGAGCGCTTTATTCCGGAAGATAAATTTTTATACGTGGATCACCGGGTGGAGCTAACCCCAGATTCGGTAGTAAACGATATTGATAATATACAGCTTGACCTGGAGGCAGCGCTGCGACCAGATCCTGTGAGTGGTCTTTTGGGCGGTTATCCCGGTTTGTATTTTCATTACAAGGCCAGCCGTGAAAAGCCGGGTTTTATCAATCGCTTTCTCAATAAAAAATTCGGTCAGGAGCCGGTTTACGATACCGATGTACAGACCTATGAGATGGAACAAATTCTGTTGAACCGACTTGAAAATAAAGGTTTTTTCTACAGCGTGGCGACTTCAGAGATTGTGCGCGACACAACCCATAAGGAAGCCGAAGCCATTTACCGCTTGCGCATGTCAAAACCCTATCGGCTTAAAACCTATCAGCTGGATACCGATACGCTTCCGGTTTACAATTCCATTAAAAATTCTTTAACTGAAAGCCTCATCAAAAAGGATATGCGTTTTGATCTCAGTGCTATGAAAGCCGAACGTCAGCGTATAGACGGCTATCTCAAAGAACAGGGCTATTATAACTTCAACCCGGCATTTTTGATTTTTGAGACCGATACCAATCAATATAAAAACCGGCGCTTTGATCTGTATTTAAGGCTGAAAAAGGACGTACCTCCAAAATCGGTGATACCCTACAAGATTGCTAAAGTCAATGTCTATCCCAATAATACGGTAGAATTAGACAGTAGTGCTTTAGATACAACCCGCTTTGCTCAGAAGAGTTTTATTCAGGGCGAAACCTTTTTTAAACCGAAGCGTCTCGATCCTTTTATCCTGCTCGAAGAAGGCGATTTGTACAGTCCGTCAACCTCAAAATCCACCAGCCGTAGACTGGGTTCTATTGGTGCCTATAAGTTTGTGAACATTCGCTACAATGAGCTGGAAACCGATGCGGCAGATGACAGTCTGGGATTGCTGGAAGCCAATATTTTTCTTTCGCCCTTAAACAAACGTGCCGTGCGTGCTGAGGTAAAAGGGGTCACCAAATCCAACGGATTTACCGGTCCGGGACTGGGACTCACGTTTGTAAACCGCAATCTGTTTAAAGGCGGGGAGACGCTCAATATTTCCCTGGACGGAAGTTATGAAGTACAGGCAGGTGGCGCAGGCAATAATGCCGGGAGTTCGAGCATTCAATTGGGTTTAAACGGAACGCTGATTTTCCCCAGAATGTTATTTCCCGTTACCATCTCAAAAGACTATTTCAAATACGACATTCCCAAAACCAAGATGGAATTGGGCGTGGCTTATCTCAATCGCACCCAATTGTTTACGCTGGGTTCGGTGGAAGGGAAGTTTGGCTACGTATGGCAGGCCAATAAATACGTGACTCACGAGATCAATCCGGTAGCGATAAACTACGTTTCTTTGGCCAATACCACTCCAGAATTTGATGCCATTCTGGAGGCTAATCCTTTTTTACAAACCAGTTTTGAGCAGCAGTTTATTTCGGGTCTTACCTACTCGTTTATTTATAACGGGATGGTAGACGCGGGGAAAGCGCATCAGATTTATTTTAACGCCAATTTTGACACCGCCGGTAACAGCCTGAGCCTTATTGCAAGCGGAGACAAACCACAAAGTATTTTTGGCCTTGATTATGCGCAATACGCGCGTCTGGATGCCGATGTGCGGTATCATTTCAACTTCAGCAATCAAACCCTTGCAACACGGCTTTTTGCCGGTCTGGGTGTTCCTTATGGCAATTCTGAAGTGGTGCCGTACACCAAGCAGTACTTTTCGGGCGGACCCTATAGTGTACGGGCCTTTAGAACGCGCTCGCTGGGTCCCGGAACTTACGAGCCCGATAATGACAACAGTTACTATGATCAGACCGGTAATTTACGTTTAGAGGCCAATCTCGAATACCGCTTTCCGCTGATCAATGTGCTGAAGGGAGCCTTGTTTGTCGATGCCGGAAACGTTTGGAACACCACAGATAACGAGGCTTTAGATGGTGATACCTTTGGCAGTGATTTTATGAGTGAGCTGGGTATTGGAGGCGGTTTTGGGTTGCGTGTAGACATTCAGAGTTTTGTAATACGTCTGGATCTTGCAGCTCCTTTTCACGATCCCAGTTTGCAACAAGGCGAGCGCTGGTCGTGGGACGTGAGTAATCCGATTTTGAATTTTGCTATTGGTTATCCGTTTTAAGCTTTCGCGAAAGCTAAACATCAGGCATTAAAGCCTTTCAACTTATCAAGTAAACTAAGAGCCTTTTTAAAAGCTTATGTTTTAGGATCCCTGCGGAATAATTCGATTACATTAAAAAGCAGAATACAGAAAATTACCCAGATAAAACCGGCGATAAAGCCACCGGCGATGTCTGAAGGAAAATGCACACCCAGATAAATACGGCTTATACCGATGCTGAGAATAAAAAGCACCAGGGCAGTAATGCAGAGCGCTTTTAAAAACGTGTTCATCCTAAAACGGGTAACCAAATAGATGAGAAAGCCGTAAAAAGCCATTGCGCTCATTGCGTGTCCGCTGGGATAGCTAAGCGTTTCTACTGTAACCAGATGTTCTATACCGGGGCGTGCGCGGTCTATAAAGCGTTTTAAAATCACGTTTGAGATCGAAGCCAGGGCAAGTACCAGAACAATTTGCAAAACATACTTCCATTGCTTAAAAACAAAATACGATAAGATTGTGGCGATTACCAGAATAGACAGGTAACCGTACAGGTCGCCAATATCTGTGACGATAATGAAATAATTGGTAAGTGCAGGGTTGCGATACGAGAGAACAAACTCGGTAACGCGCGAATCCCAGGCGTTTAGGGTGTCAGACTCCAGCGTATCGGTAAGCTCAATAAACAGGTTGATGCCCAAAACAACAATGACTAAAGCCACAAGAATCGTGATGAGGTAGGGAAGACCGGGGTTGTACTGATGAAATTTATCGCGCAGCAGCCGGCCTAATTTGTAAATAAACTGAAGTAACGAATTTCTCATAGACACAATCTAAACAGCCGGAAGCATTAAGCGGATGAAAATACCAATTTTAGAATGCTATAGGTTTAATTTTATCTTAAGTTTTTCGATTTTGAAATTTGATCAGGTTACGAAGTGGTATTGAGTTCTGCGGTTTCAGACCTGCTAAGGCCACTCAGATCTACTGAAATCCTTCCGTTTTTGTGAGCCATTAAATACACGAATTTCTCTCCCCATTTGATTTCATCAAACTTATACGAAGAGCGGGAATAGACTGATTGCGAGAAGCTTTCGTCAAAAGCTTTAATGACTACAATGATCTCGATGTCACCCATCGCGAGTTCCTGCTTTTTAAATTTTATGAAGGGGCTGTCTCCGGAAATAGGGTGAACAATAGTCCAGACGGCAGGTAAAAATACCACCTTAGAGCGCTCCAGTTCGAGTTCATAGAAATCGCGCAGGCTTGAATTCTCACGCAAAATAGAGAGGGAAACTTGGGCTTCAATCTCAAGCAATTGATTCCCGTGCGGATTTGCCACCCGAAACATAAAGCCGTTGATGTCTTTGTAAGGCGCAACTACGGCGTGCTCGCTGTATTTAAGTTTTGCAGCCGGTTTTGAGAAGCGACCGTAAACCAGACCGGTAGCCAGAGCAAAACCCAATAGCCCCAACATAGACTCTATAGCGGCGACTACATTGGCCAGAATACCCAATGGCGCCACCTGCCCATAGCCTAAAGTTGTTATGGTTTGTGCACTGAAAAAGAAAGCTTCGGTAAAACGTTCAAATGGGGTGATGCCATTTATTCCGGTTAAATTTTCGGTACCGATGCCAACATAAATCGAGGCAAAGAGGAGGTTGGTACAGAAATAGGTGAGGCCCACAAGCAGCAAAAAGCGCGGCCAGGACATGGTAACCAGAGCGTGGAAAAAATTCAGTCTTTCTAAAAAAGGGACATTGTCTTTGTGAATATTGAAAGAACCATCCTTTTTAAGCACGCGGTAATGGCCGGAAGTGGCTTTTTCGCCCAGACCAAAGTCGTTGTATTCCTGTTTTTTATACGTTTCCGGGGGTTGCATTGCAGACATACCTTGGCTTTTAATCGCACTAAAATAGGGCTAAAATTTTTATTTGAAAATTAGGGCGTTCCAGCCAAAATGGGTAAAGGATGCGGGGCATGTTTTGGGAACTCAAAGCAAGATTAGAAAAAGGCATAAGAGCAGTTAGTGAAGAGTTGATTTACAGCTCATAAACGAAAAGGCTGCTCAATTCTGCGCTTTCGGAGGTTTAAATAAGCCTGATTTCTAAGAAGTAAGGGTTTGTAAAAAGCTCAGTACTGCCGGCTGAGGTTTTGTTTATTAACTTCCCGGCAACTTTTCTCCTTTTGCCGAAAGTTCAACAAGTTCCAAGATTCGATTAGTTCTTGTTTTTTCAGTTTTAGCAAGTTTAATCCACCTTAATACAAATCTTTTACTCGAAGGGTTGATCGAATTGAAAAATTCTAAAGCTTCATCGTTTTTTGAGAGTTCCTCGTGCAGTTTTGCATTCTGTTTTTTTTATTAAAGAAGGGTTTAAATCAATTCTAACGCACATTAACCTCCAATGTTTACCAACGGTCTAAAACTAGAAAACCGCTTAAAAGCAGCTAAAATTCTATAAGAATTAGAGTCTTTTGCAATGTCTAGCGGTGTTGGCTGAAGTGTGTATTTTCATTAGTTCTATTTATCAATTATCCTTTTTCTATGTTTTATACCCCATTCGGCAATAGTATGAGTCAAACTTTTAAGGGTTGAGCCGTATTCCGTTATTTCGTATTCCACAGTTACAGGTTGAGTGTCTAATACGTTTCTTATAATGAGTTGATTCATCTCCAGTTCCTTTAATTCTCGACTCAACATTCTGCCCGATATTCCTTTTACCTCTCGTAATAATTCAGAATAGCGCATTTTTTTATAGCAAAGACATGCGATAATAGATACTTTCCATTTGCCATTAAGTATATCCATTACATCGTGAATTGCTAAAATGGTTTGACTGCATTCTTTTATGAGTTCTTTTTCTGTTTCCATAATAAGTTACTTGGTTACTCGAATGTTACTATTACTTTTTGGCAGTAAGTTACAAAAGGTAACCATATAGACTTACTTTTGGCTCATCATTTTAAAGAAAATAGTAATGAAATTAATAGATGATTTGAATTGGCGGTATGCCACAAAAAAATTCAGTCCCAAAAGAGTTACAGATGATGATTTAGAACAAATAATTGAAGCAATTAATCTTTCTGCTTCTTCGACAGGTATACAACCCTATCGGCTGATAGTTGTAGATAATCCAAGCTTGAAAAAAGATTTGGCCGAAGGTTCATTTAATTCTCAAATTGCCGAAGCATCCCATCTTTTGGTATTTGCTGCCTTTGCGTCCATCAGAAAGGAAGATATCAGTGATTATATGGAGTTAATTTCCAAAGTAAGAGCTACACCTATTGAAGCATTAGCAAATTTTGAAAATGCCATCAGTAGCGTTCTTTTACCCCAAACTGATACTGATAACTTTATTTGGTCTGCTAAACAGGCATACATTGGTTTAGGAACTGCACTCATTGCTGCAGCCCAGTTAAAAATAGATTCTACCCCAATGGAAGGTTTTGATTCAGCAAAATTTGATGAACTATTAGGTCTGAAAGAAAGAAACCTCAAAAGTGTGGTAATTCTCGCTTTAGGCTACAGAGATGCAGAAAATGATTATTTGGCTGGCCTCAAAAAAGTACGATTACCGTTAGATGAATTTTTAACAAAAACAAATTAAACATGATTATTATAGCAGGAAATGTATATGTAAATCCGTTTGAAGTTGAAGCTTTTGTTTCAGAAGCTCGTACAACCATTCCTCTTGGGTTAAAAAACAAAGGGTGTATCTCAATTTCTTTTACTTTAGATGATAAAGATGCAGGAAGTATGCTCGTATTAGAACGCTGGAAAGACCAGGCATCATTAGATAAACACCTGGCTCAACCAGAAGTAGTTGCTCTTTTTACAAAATGGGGACCAAAAATGAGAAATGAGGTCAAAAAATACGATGCATTAAACGAAAGAGATCCAAGAGATAAATAAGCTTCTACCGAAGTTATGATATAGTAAACTTGCTGATATTTTAATGGAAAAAGATCTAAAAGTGCATTTTGCTTAATTAAGACTAAAGAAAATCAGAAAAGAGTAATTATCTCTAAACGTATTTGCTCTTAAAATAGAGGAGCAATTGACCTTTGATTTAATTAGAAATACTGACTGTAACTGGTCAGTATTTTTTTTGAGTAAATCCAAAAATTGAAGCCAAAAAGTAGAAATAGGGCAAGTTGTTTTTCTTTACTTTTTATTAGGTTTTTAGAGCCATTACCTAGAACGGGGGCCGCTATGGACAGCTGAGGATTTTATGTCCTAACTTTTCGGTTGAGAACTTACGTTAGCAATTCCGAGTGGATTCGGACGTAGTCTCCCGAAGCTTCGGGACGCCATAATTGCGGTTATACATCTTAAGTTTGATTCTCTTTAAATTAATAGTATAATCAGAAAGAACAAAGAGAGGATTAAGGTTAAGTTATACGGTGAAGCTTACGACTTCGTCAACATTGATAATCCCCTCTCTTTACTACTTCAAACACGTTCAGTTCTGTGAGGTTAGACCTCGTTTTCAAGTTGTTGTGATTTAGGTAGTATGCTCTTTCGTAAAATCAGTTCTTATGAATAAATATAAAGAAACTTTTGGAGTTGATATTAGTAAGGATGTCTTTGATGTTTATGGTAGTGTTTGTGGTCATTCTCAATTTAAGAATGATGAGCAGGGATTTAAATTATTTGTCAAGACACTAACTTCAGATTCTCTGGTAGTTATGGAAGCCACCGGCTATTACCACTATCGGCTTGCACAGTTTCTTTACAAAAACGGTGTTACCGTATCAGTAGTAAAACCTTTGTCAGTCAAACGTTTTATACAAATGAAGCTGGCCAAGGTAAAGACTGATAAGAGCGATGCTAAAGCTATTTGTAATTATGGGTTGTCTAACGAAGTACCGTTGTATAATGCCCTCAGCGATGTACAGGCAGAATGCCTGCAGCTGTTCAGACTTATGGATAGTTATCTAAAGAAGCGGACAGCCACCAAGAATAAACTTCACGGAGAGGAAGTGTTAGGTATTCCTTCGAAGTATGTTTACAGATCTTTAAAGCGTGATCTCAAACATTTAGACAAAGAGGTAAAAGGGATTGAAGACCGTCTACTAGATCTTGTAAAACAGGATCAGCAGCAGCAACTAACCTTATTGACCAGTATCCCTGGGATAGGGATCAAAACGGCCTTATTTTTAGTTGTGATCACAGATGGGTTCTCTAAGTTTGAAAGGGCTTCACAGCTTTGTAGTTATATAGGGATCACTCCAACAATACGGGAATCGGGAAGTAGTGTAAGGGGCATGTAAGTGTAAGCTTCCCCTAAAACCGAACTGTTTAGAAGTATAATAATTCTTAATTTTAAACAGTATGAGACGCAGTAAATTCACACCTACACAGATTGCAAAAATTTTAAAGGAGTTCGACAACGGTAAGAGTGTTGAAGAAATAAGCCGGGAATACGGTGTCAGCACCTCTGCCTTTTACAAATGGCGTACTAAATATGCTGGCATGAGCAGTAAAGAGCTCAAGCGTATCAAGGAGCTTGAGGCTGAAAATGCCCGCCTCAAGCAGATGTATGCTTCTTTGGCACTAGACCATCAAATGGCTAAAGAGGTCATTGAAAAAAAGCTTTAAAGCCCTGTCAAAAACGTATGATCGCCAAGGATCTCATTCACTATGGCATTAGCAGGGCGTGCCGTGTGCTTGATATGAGCAAGAGCGTTTACTATTATAAACCCTTACCTAAGGATGACACCCCTATAGAGAAAGCTCTCAGGAAAAAGGCGCAACAGCATTCAGAGGAAGGGTTTTGGAAAGCCTATTGGCGAATCCGTAATGAGGGAAAGCCTTGGAACCACAAGCGGGTACATCGCGTATATGTATCTTTAGGTCTTCCTTTAAGGAGAAAATCTAAAAAACGTCTGCCGCCGCGTATAGAGGAGCCTTTGGAGGTTCCTGAAGAATTAAACGATACCTGGAGTATTGATTTTGTAAGTGATGTCCTTGAAAATAAGAGGCGTTTTAGATCTTTTAATGTGATTGATGATTTTAACCGGGAGGCACTGCATATTGAAGTAGACTTTTCTTTAACCAGTAATCGGGTAGTCTGGGTACTCAATCACCTGATCAACCGCCGGGGAAAACCTAGCAGAATCAGAATGGATAACGGTCCAGAGTTCATAGCACACCTTACGGCTGAATGGAGTAAAATGCATAGTATTGATTTTAAATACATACAACCGGGCAAACCTACACAAAATGCTTTTGTAGAACGTTTTAATGGTTCCTACCGCAGAGGAGTCCTTAATAAATATATTTTTGAAAATATTGATCAGGTAAGGGCCCAAACTCAAATATGGATGGACGATTACAATAACTATCGCCCTCATGATTCACTGGGTAAAATATCACCGGTGCAATACGCAAAGCTTCATTCTATTGGGGCTAGCCCCAATAGAATGAAAAACAATAATTTTAAACAAGTTTTGGAAAATTAAGCAGTTCTAATCTAGGGAAGCTTACATTTACTTCTGGATGTTCTGAAAATATCCACATTAGTAGTAATATTAATCCAATAGTACCTATACATAAACTAAAAATTGTTTCTAATGGTTTATAGAATGTGAAAAGATAAATTATTAGTAAAATTGAAAATATTACAATCGGCGAAGTCCATTTATACAATTCACTTTCTTCTTTAGATTTCACATTGTTCAAAGATTTTCCTGACTTTACTAGCTTATGACCATTTATTGTAGAATTATTAATTTCTTGTTCTAAATACTTGGGAAGAAACATACTTTGAAATTTATTGCTTTTTTCATCTAATGATTTTCCTAACATCAAATTGGTTCCGAACCGAAGCCACGGTTTTGTTATGAGATGAGAATTTATTAAATCTCTGTTGCTTTTTTCTAAGTTCACTTTGGGAAATTTCACTCCATTTTCTATCAATAGATCACGAATTTCAGTAGAACAATTTTTTTCTATAAAAGAGTATGTGTAATATCTGTTTTCAGGTTTGTAAAGGAAGTTTAGTTTTTCTATTAATTCATTTTTTTGTTGCTTTTGAAGCTTTAATCTTTGTTCTGATACTTTTCTATTCTCATTTGAATAAATTTTGATGAAATTGTCGGTTTCTTGAATGCCTAATTGATATTTTAACCGACCAGTAACAAATTTTAAAGTAAAGTTTGGTGTATCAAAGTCAAACATTCCAAAATTGTATATAATATCTTTATCGTTATCTACAATTCTAATTGCTGAATGTCCGAAAACTGAATAAACTTCTTCGCCAGGAGAACAAGTCAAAATACTGATTTCAGGAGCATTTTGTGAAAAGCAAAATTGAGTTATTAAAAATATAAATATGATTATTTTCCTCAAATTTTCTCGTTTTAAAATTGGCTACAACGTCTCGGCTATGAGTAGTTGCGTGGGTTAGCACGAAACTTTGCAAGTACACACCAAACTGAAAATCCGCGAGGATTTTCAGAAGTAGGCGAGAACAAGCAATTACTGATAGCCATTGTTGTGCAAAGTTTTTTTAATTCAATCGAGATTCTAATTCAATTCTCACTTCCTCTGCTGTTGGGTCTTTAGCTAAAATAATTCCCTTTTCGTCAATTAGAAATATTCCACCTCCTCCGCCATCTACATTATATTTTTGCCATATATTATTTTGTTTATCCAGATCCACCAAGTTTTGCCAAGGCCATTTTTCTTTTTCAAGAAATCTGACCAATCTGTCAGTATTTTTTCTTTCGCCTGCAACTCCTATTATTATAAAGCCTTTGTCTTTAAACTCATCATATAGAGGAATCATCGTTCTGCTTTTAGCTATACAAGGTCCACACCAAGTTGCCCATAAATCTAATAATGCAATTTTTCCATCAATCTTATCGGAAAATTTGATTTCATTTCCATTTAAGTCAGGTGCAGAAAAATCCGTATATTTTTTTCCGACTTTAATGTTATCTATTGCATTTGTTAAGTTTGAAGCCAATTTATTGTAAGGATGATCAGGGTTTGCTTTTGAAAGTATTCGAAGATTATTTTTAGCCAAATTAATATCCATATTCTCTTTATCGTACATAAGGTTTTTTATAAAAAATGAATATGATACAATAGAGGGATTATTTTCTATGTATTCTTGCTGAAACTTTTTTTGCTCTTCGTAGATTGGTTTTAATTTGTTTTCTAATATTTCTGCTTTTGGACTTAAATGTTGATTGGCTTCCTTTAAATCATCAAGTTTTTCATAAATAATAATTTTTTCATCGTGGCTTTTGGTTTTTCTTAATTCTGCATAAAGTAATTTTGCCTTATCACTATGATATTGGTCATTTTCAAATAATAAACTTATACTATCTTGAAATGGTTTTATTCTTGAGTTGAATTTATTGTCATAATTTTCTTTATATTTTTTATATTCAGAATTTAACTCGCCACCAATAACTTGATTTTTGTCAAACTCTTCTTCAGAGTAAATAGTTAAATCAATTTTTTCATTGTTCAAAAATAATGGCATATATCTGCCTCCTTGATTTTTTGCTTCTCCCAAGAACAATTCAACAGATTCTGGGAAATCTAACTTTGTTTTATAATGAAATTTTCCATCTGTAACAGGTATTTCAATTATTGAATCAGAATCAAGGTATTGATCTGCTTTAATTAAAAGAATTGATTTTGTGTCGATTCCAACTGTTTTTCCGTTAATTTCAAGGAATTGGTCTTTTTCAGACGAACAATTGAAGAAAAATACAATTGTTAAGAACAGGATAAATTTTGTAATAAGTTTCATTATAGATTTCGGTTTTAAATTTTGCACAACGGCTCCGTATATAAAAAGTAGCGCTGAAAATAAGCTGTTACTTTTCGTATGAAACACAAGCCGAATTTTTAAACTTTACTATTTATCTTTTTTATTGGAAATCGTCAAATTTAAAAATTTGGCGACTTTCCAAAAATGCCCAAACCTTAGTGTTAGAAATGGCTTGCGCTATTTTTTATATACATTGTTACCACACGTTTTTTTCGCAATCTTGATAAGATTATGATTAAATTCCGTTTACTGAAAAATCAAAATAAGTTTCTTTTTCAATATCAATTTGAACTTGCCAAAAGCAGTTATATCCGTCATCAACATCAAACAGATGAGATTTCCATTCAATTTCTGTTTTTTGTTCTTTCGTATCTAAATTCGGAATAGGATTTTCAACGAAAGATTTACATAACGAATTTACGTAAATAATTTTTCGATTTTTTTTGTCTAAATAGGGTACAAGTTGGAAATAATAATCATCAATATTTTGATAAATTTCTTTCACGTCATATTCCGTCTTATTGTCCTCAATAATTTTAGGAATAATATTTTCCACTATGTCTATATCCGCTTGATTTGGTTTCCACATTTCCATTTCTCCATATCGAAACCATTCGCTTCCAGATTGATTTAGTAAAACGGCAACATTTTCAGATGTAGTTGTTTCTGCGCACGAAAAAACAGTAAAAATCAAAATTATAATGCTTAGACGAATGTTCATTTCAAATGTGTGGTAACGTTTAGGCTATAAATCGTTGCGGAAAAAATCCGCAGGATTTTTGGCTAAGGTGAAGATAGTAAAAGGTGTTGATTTTGCGTGATAAAAATCGGCAGCAATGCGTTTATAGCCCTTGTTGTGAACCGTTTATTAAAGCGCTGTCCAGAACTTCCAAATACACCAAAAATAAAAAAAACGAGTTTCATACGCGCGCTTGCGGTGCGCCTGTCAACGGGTGTACGCTTTTTTTGCATCCGGCAGGCAAGAAACCCCAAATGACCATCAGGAAAGGTGGCGTTGATTAGTCCGTCAACAGGTGATTTTAAGAGGCTTTAAAAGCGGGAAGGGTAACCAGGATTGAAATTAAAACCGACTTTATTCTGTCCGTTTTAAACAAGGAAATTGGGTTTAACAATCAGTTAGAGTAGTGGCAAGAGATTTGAGAATTGGACCGGAGTAATGGTTTACAACGTTTAGGCTATAAATCGTTGCGGAAAAAATCCGCAGGATTTTTGGCTCAGGTGAAGATAATAAAAGGTGTTGATTTTGCGTGAGAAAAATCGGCAGCAATGCGTTTATAGCCCTTGTTGTGAACCGTTTATTAAAGCGCCAACCGGAACTTCCAAATACACCAAAAGAAAAAAAAGCGAGGTTCATACGCGCGCTTGCAGTGCGCCTGTCAACGGGTGTACGCTTTTTTTTTGCATCGGTAGGAAAGAGACCACAAATGACCATCAGGAAAGTTGGCGTTGATCAGTCCGTCTACTGGCTTGAGGAAATCAAAACTCAAAGCGGGAAGGGTAATCAAGTTTGAAATTAAAACCGACTTTAATCTGTCCGTTTTAAACAAGGAAATTGGGTTTAACAATCAGTTAGAGTAGTGGCAAGAGATCTGAGAATTCGACCGGATCAATGGTTTACAACGGTTTTGTGTATGGCTCGTTGCGGAAAATCAGCTATGATTTTCCGCCGTAACCGAAAGATAGCAAATTGCAATGAATTCCGATTAGGAATTCAGCCGCAATGAGCTATACACGGTGTTGCCAACAGTATTTATTTTTTCCGATTATGAAATTCAGTCAGAATTTTTTGTTTTTCCAATTCCGAAAGTCCAAAATCAGGTATCAATTCAGGTCGAAAAGGTGGAATTCGGTCGTCAATCATTAAAACATTTTGAACCAAATATTCTCCAACTTTCAATTCATCTCCTAAACAACCAGATTGATAATAAACAGAATAAATCGTGTCATTAATCGCATTTGAAATCAGTTCAGCTTTGTTTTTGAAATTCTTTTTTCTTAATAATCCTTCGTAAGCAATTGCCTTTATATTTCCGTTTGGAAATTCCGTCAGTTTTAGAAGTTCAGATTCAGTTGCGTTTTCCATAATCCATTTACGGCTTTCAATTTCTTCAGGCATTGCTCTTCCGTTTCCTCCAATTCCGCTCGAAATTGATTTATATTTATACAGACTAATTGAATCTTTGATATTACTTTCAATTCCGTTCCAATTAAACGTCCAGCTTTTTTCGTAACCAGAAGTTAACACAGCAATAATTCCAATTCCGAGTATTGTCAGGATTGGAAATAATATCGAAAATCGACTTCGTTTGTTATTATTTCTGCGTTTTATCATATTGTTGGCAACGTTTAGGCTATAAATCGTTGCGGAAAAAATCCGCAGGATTTTTGGTTCAGGTGAAGATAGTAAAAGGCGTTGATTTTGCGTGATAAAAAATTGGCAGCAATGCGTTTATAGCCCTTGTTGTGAACCGTTTATTAAAGCGCTAACCGGAACTTCCAAATATGCCAAAAGAAAAAAAAGCGAGGTTCATACGTGCGCTTGCGGTATGCCTGTCAACGGGTGTACGCTTTTTTTACATCTGGCGGGCCAAAACCCTAAATGACCATCAGGAAAGTTGGCGTTGATCAGTCCGTCTACAGGCTTAAGTAAATCAAAACTTAAAGCAGGAAGGGCAACCAGGATTGAAATTAAAACCGACTTTAGTCTGTCCGTTTTAAGTAGGGATCTTGCGTTTAACAATAAGATAGAGTAGTGGCAAGAGATCTGAGAATTCGACCGGATCAATGGTTTACAACGTTTAGGCTATAAATCGTTGCGGAAAAAATCCGCAGGATTTTTGGCTCAGGTGAAGATAATAAAAGGTGTTGATTTTGCGTGAGAAAAATCGACAGCAATGCGTTTATAGCCCTTGTTGTGAACCGTTTATTAAAGCGCTGTTCAGAACTTCCAAATACACCAAAAAGAAAAAAAGCGAGGTTCATACGAGCGCTTGCGGTGCGCCTGTCAACGGGTGTACGCTTTTTTTGTCTCGGGCAGGCAAGAAACCCCAAATGACCATCAGGAAAGGTGGCGTTAATCAGTCCGTCTACAGGCTTAGGTAAATCAAAACTTAAAGCGGGAAGGGTAACTAGGATTTAAATTGAAACCGACTTTAATCTGTCCGTTTTAAACAAGGAAATTGGGTTTAACAATCAGTTAGAGTAGTGGCAAGAGATCTGAGAATTCGACCGGATTAATGGTTTACAACGGTTTCGGCTATGAGTAGTTGCGTGAACTAGCACTTAACTTTGCAAGTACACACCAAACTGAAAATTCGCGAGGATTTTCAGAGGTAGGTGAGAACAAGCAATTACTTATAGCCATTGTTGTAAAACGTTTTTTATTCAATTCCAATTACTATCGGAATTTGTGATTTAACTTCTTTTTCATTTACACAAGCTGGATACCAATCAGTAAATTCAATTAGCAATTCCTTAACTTGTTTTTGTGTTTCATCATTCAAGTTTCCGTAATCTCCAAAAAATCTAAATGGTTTATTTTCGATTTTTCCTTTTTCATTTATGATTACGAAAGCTCTTATTTTATTAGGCTTATAACCGTTAATCTTTTTTATTTTTTCAGTCAAAACTTTATGGTCAGATTTTAGTGAAGGCATTTTATCAGGTCGCAAGTAAACTCCATTTTCATTAGTTATTCCATAAAAGATTTTATTCTGCTCTAATGCCCATAGATATTCAGCAGATGATTTTTCAATTCCTTTGAATGATTTGAATTTTCCTTTAAATGTTATCTTCTTTAATGATTCTCCATTTTCATTAACCTTTTCAACTTTCATTTCATATTGTCCTCGTAATCCATCTGTTTTTTTAAATGGATTTTGATTTAATTTCAAGTCAACGTCAAGTACTTTGTATTTAGTTCCGATTTCGGGAACGTCTGTCCAATAATCATAGTTTGATTCTATGATGTTGAGATTATTGTCAATTTCAAAGGATATAGTGTGTCCAGTAAATCCAGTACTGTATTGATTTAGAATCTTAATATTTGAATTTTCTTTGAATTCTAAATTGAAGCTTTTGTATTTTTTTAATTCATTCGCTATGTTGTCAAATCGGTTGAATTCGTCTTTCATCTCATACTTCACAACGTTTTGGTCAATCGTAACCTTTTCTTGTCCGAAAGCAAATTTTGTAATTAAAATCAGTATGATAATTAGAATTCTCAATGTTCTTCTTAAATGTTTTACAACGTTTAGGCTATAAATCGTTGCGGAAAAAATCCGCAGGATTTTTGGCTAAGGTGAAGATAGTAAAAGGTGTTGATTTTGCGTGAGAAAAATCGGCAGCAATGCGTTTATAGCCCTTGTTGTGAACCGTTTATTAAAGCGCTAACCGGAACTTCCAAATACACCAAAAATAAAAAAAACGAGTTTCATACGCGCGCTTGCGGTGCGCCTGTCAACGGGTGTACGCTTTTTTTGCATCCGGCAGGCAAGAAACCCCAAATGACCATCAGGAAAGGTGGCGTTGATTAGTCCGTCAACAGGTGATTTTAAGAGGCTTTAAAAGCGGGAAGGGTAACCAGGATTGAAATTAAAACCGACTTTATTCTGTCCGTTTTAAACAAGGAAATTGGGTTTAACAATCAGTTAGAGTAGTGGCAAGAGATTTGAGAATTGGACCGGAGTAATGGTTTACAACGTTTAGGCTATAAATCGTTGCGGAAAAAATCCGCAGGATTTTTGGCTAAGGTGAAGATAGTAAAAGGTGTTGATTTTGCGTGATAAAAATCGGCAGCAATGCGTTTATAGCCCTTGTTGTGAACCGTTTATTAAAGCGCTGTCCAGAACTTCCAAATACACCAAAAATAAAAAAAACGAGTTTCATACGCGCGCTTGCGGTGCGCCTGTCAACGGGTGTACGCTTTTTTTGCATCCGGCAGGCAAGAAACCCCAAATGACCATCAGGAAAGGTGGCGTTGATTAGTCCGTCAACAGGTGATTTTAAGAGGCTTTAAAAGCGGGAAGGGTAACCAGGATTGAAATTAAAACCGACTTTATTCTGTCCGTTTTAAACAAGGAAATTGGGTTTAACAATCAGTTAGAGTAGTGGCAAGAGATTTGAGAATTGGACCGGAGTAATGGTTTACAACGGTCTCGGCTATGAGTAGTTGCGTGGTTTAGCACTTTACTTTGCAAGTACGCACCAAACTGAAAATCCGCAAGGATTTTCAGAAGTAGGCGAGAACGAGCAATTACTAATAGCCATTGTTGTGCGTTCGTTTTTTATTAGTTACATCCAATTTTTGGAACACATAACATTGGCGGCAAACCACCAAGTATTGAAATTCCAATTTTTTCAGATTCGTAATTAAAATATAATATCTCGTTTTCAATTCGTGTCGGTAATTCATCAGGCATTCCCATTCTGTAAATTATTGCTTTGTCCATATTTTCATTAATGAATGCAATATTGCTTATTCCACGCGGCGATTCCATTTCTCCAATTCCAATAATTTTAAAATTCGCAAGTACGTGATAGAAATTCTGATTATCCAAATCCATTAATTTACCCAAGTATGTAATTTCAGTTTTAGAATGTTCGTCAGTCAATATTTGCTTTTCCAAGATTTGTTTGTCAGAAATGAATTGTTTGTAAAAGTCTAATTCGGTTTGACCAAAATCATATTTTTCATTCAGTTCTTTTCCATTCATATTTTCATTAAAGACTAAAGTATCTAAAATTAAATCAGATTCAATTTTTTCCGTTTCTGTTTGATATTCCGCAATTCGGTTATTCCACGTGTCAATTTGTTTCTGTTTTTGATTACAACTAATCAACAGAATTAAAAAGAGAATTATATATATAAATTTTGTTTTCACGATAATTTTCTCAAATGACGCACAACGTTTAGGCTATAAATCGTTGCGGAAAAAATCCGCAGGATTTTTGGCTAAGGTGAAGATAGTAAAAGGTGTTGATTTTGCGTGATAAAAATCGGCAGCAATGCGTTTATAGCCCTTGTTGTGAACCGTTTATTAAAGCGCTGTCCAGAACTTCCAAATACACCAAAAATAAAAAAAACGAGTTTCATACGCGCGCTTGCGGTGCGCCTGTCAACGGGTGTACGCTTTTTTTGCATCCGGCAGGCAAGAAACCCCAAATGACCATCAGGAAAGGTGGCGTTGATTAGTCCGTCAACAGGTGATTTTAAGAGGCTTTAAAAGCGGGAAGGGTAACCAGGATTGAAATTAAAACCGACTTTATTCTGTCCGTTTTAAACAAGGAAATTGGGTTTAACAATCAGTTAGAGTAGTGGCAAGAGATTTGAGAATTGGACCGGAGTAATGGTTTACAACGTTTAGGCTATAAATCGTTGCGGAAAAAATCCGCAGGATTTTTGGCTAAGGTGAAGATAGTAAAAGGTGTTGATTTTGCGTGATAAAAATCGGCAGCAATGCGTTTATAGCCCTTGTTGTGAACCGTTTATTAAAGCGCTGTCCAGAACTTCCAAATACACCAAAAATAAAAAAAACGAGTTTCATACGCGCGCTTGCGGTGCGCCTGTCAACGGGTGTACGCTTTTTTTGCATCCGGCAGGCAAGAAACCCCAAATGACCATCAGGAAAGGTGGCGTTGATTAGTCCGTCAACAGGTGATTTTAAGAGGCTTTAAAAGCGGGAAGGGTAACCAGGATTGAAATTAAAACCGACTTTATTCTGTCCGTTTTAAACAAGGAAATTGGGTTTAACAATCAGTTAGAGTAGTGGCAAGAGATTTGAGAATTGGACCGGAGTAATGGTTTACAACGGCTCCGTATATAAAAAGTAGCGCTGAAAATAAGCTGTTACTTTTCGTATGAAACACAAGCCGAATTTTTAAACTTTACTATTTATCTTTTTTATTGGAAATCGTCAAATTTAAAAATTTGGCGACTTTCCAAAAATGCCCAAACCTTAGTGTTAGAAATGGCTTGCGCTATTTTTTATATACATTGTTACCACACGTTTTTTTCGCAATCTTGATAAGATTATGATTAAATTCCGTTTACTGAAAAATCAAAATAAGTTTCTTTTTCAATATCAATTTGAACTTGCCAAAAGCAGTTATATCCGTCATCAACATCAAACAGATGAGATTTCCATTCAATTTCTGTTTTTTGTTCTTTCGTATCTAAATTCGGAATAGGATTTTCAACGAAAGATTTACATAACGAATTTACGTAAATAATTTTTCGATTTTTTTTGTCTAAATAGGGTACAAGTTGGAAATAATAATCATCAATATTTTGATAAATTTCTTTCACGTCATATTCCGTCTTATTGTCCTCAATAATTTTAGGAATAATATTTTCCACTATGTCTATATCCGCTTGATTTGGTTTCCACATTTCCATTTCTCCATATCGAAACCATTCGCTTCCAGATTGATTTAGTAAAACGGCAACATTTTCAGATGTAGTTGTTTCTGCGCACGAAAAAACAGTAAAAATCAAAATTATAATGCTTAGACGAATGTTCATTTCAAATGTGTGGTAACGTACGTATAACACAACTGGTTGTGTTATATCTGTTTTATCAAGCACTAATCTAATGGATTTTTAATTGTTTTAAAAGTATTTGTTGCTACGTGCGTGTAGATTTCAGTAGTTTTAGTTGATTGATGCCCCAATAAAACCTGTATTTGTCTTAAATCTACACCGGCTTCCAGCAGGTGCGTAGCAAAGCTATGCCTTAATGTATGAGGGGTAACTTTGGTAGTGATTTTTGCTTTTTTGGCGGCATTTTTAATAATCTTTACTACTGCCTGACCGCTGTATTGCCCGCCGTTTTGACCTTCAAAAAGATATTCTTTCGGCTTAAATTGTTTGTAATACGTGCGTAAATCCAGTAACGCATTTTGAGATAAAATACTCAATCGGTCTTTATTGCCTTTGGCTTGCCTAATTTTAACGAGCATCCGCTTACTGTCTATATCTTCAATTTTTAGATTTAGCAATTCACTACGTCTTAACCCGGAACCATATAAAAGCGCTATTATACACTTATGTTTAATATTGTTAGTGTGTGCGATTAGGGAAAGAATTTCCTGTTTCGATACGACCTCAGGAAGTTTGTATTCCTTTCTGGGGCGTTCCAGTTCATAAAAGCGATTGGGCATTCCCAAAACCACCTCATAATAAAACTTGATCGCATTAATGCTTTGGTTTACGTAAGAGTTTGATTTTTTACGAGAAATAAGACGCTGCAAATACGCCCTTATATGACTTTCATTAAGGGTTTGCAATTCGTAATTCGGGTAATGATTAATAAACTTTTCAAACAGGTTTACGTAGGTGCGCACCGTATTACCGGCATAGCGTTTAAGTTCGAGTTTTAGTAAATACTCCTCGGGACAGCGTTGATAATTTTTGGGCAACGTACGCTTACGGTACCAGTCAACTTCGGGTAGATCCCCGCCCTTATTAAGTGGTCTGTTGGGTAGAAAACGATTATAATTGATAAATGCAACTCCTTTAAACGTGTTATAAATCTGTGCCAGATTAGCCGGGGTATTTGCAACATAGACCAGATTATGCACTTCACTCCATTTTGGGGAGTTGAGCGTTTTAATAAGAGCCTGTATGACCTTGTCGGGAACAAACTTGATCCCAATCATTTTTTGATTGTTGATCATCAGGTGATATAAGGTGATGGTCTTGCAGCTGCTCATAGTGCAATTTTACATGTTGTCATTACAATTAGCAGTATATTAGTCGCATAATATGCGTTTGTAAATGAATACTATACGACTATGTCCGGTATGTGATGAACCTCTAAAAGGGCGTACTGATAAAAAATTCTGTTCGGTGAAATGCAAGTCTATTCAGCAATACGAAAAGCGCCGGGAAAAAGACGTTTTCTTTTTGGAAGTTGACCGCCAGCTCAAACTAAACCGAAAGATTCTTAAGGCGCATAACCGCAGCGGCTATACTACGCTTGCCAAAATAGAATTACAAAGCGAAGGCTTCAATCCCAGGTTTTTTACCCACTACTGGAAAAACACGCAGGGCGATGTCTATCTCTTTGTTTACGACTACGGCTTTCTAGACCTTAAGAAAAACGGAAAGGAAAAATACCTTATCGTAGCGTGGCAGGAGTATATGCGTTAATAGCTGTGATCATCCAGTTGCACCTTGCCTCTAAAGGTTCGGTAGACAAAAAAAGTATAGCCCAGCACAAGCGGACCGCCAATAGCTACAAACAGCAACATAATGCCCAGCGATTTATCGGACGAAGCCGCCTCGTAAATATCCAGACTGTATTTAGGGTCCAGAGTTGAAAACAGCAGATTGGGATACAATTCTATGGCCACCAGAACCATAAGCAGGCTTACCGTAAGTGAGGAGAAGAAAAACGCCATTTTATAATTGCGCTTGCTGGCGAGGCGCGGTACATTGGCGATACTCATAAAGGTGAGCAGGGGCACGATAAACAGCGCGGGATTGCTCTTAAAATCATCAGACAGATGCGGAATGTACAATAGTGTATACAGGCTGGTAATGGCAAAACTTACCATAAAGAAGATCATGCCTTTCTTGAGCAGATAGGTAAGCTTGGCAAAAAGTCGGCCTTCGGTCTTTAGCAGTAAATAAATGGCACCATGCGCCATAAATAGTGTCAAAGTCGTAACACCGGTCATCAGCGCATACGGATTTAAAAATTCAAAAAAGCCCGATCCCGCGTACTCAAAATTGGGGCCTATAGCGATTCCCTGAAGCACATTGCCTAAAACGACTCCCAATAAAAACGCCAGCATAATGCTCGAAATGCTGTAGCACACATCCCAAAGCCTGCGCCACCATAACATCGGTTCTTTGCCACGAAATTCAATAGCAATCGCTCTAAATATGATAAAAACCAAAAATAGCATAAAGGGTACATAAAGCGACGAAAACAGGGTGGCATACATCACCGGAAAACCCGCAAAGAGCGCCCCGCCGCCAATCACCAGCCAAACTTCATTACCATCCCAAACCGGCCCCACGGCATTGAGCGCGATACGCCGGCTTTGTTCCTTTTTAAAAAACAGATGCCAGGCACCCGCGCCAAAATCGAAACCGTCTAAAATGGCATAGCCCGAAAAAAGTCCGCCTACAACCAAAAACCAACAGGTGGGGTAGTCTAATCCTAAAAATGTTTCCATAATCTGTTTTTTAACCGGTTACTGCTTTTGAAATTTCTTTAGTAAGCGGGCGGTTGTCGTCATCTTCCTCAGACTCCTCATAAGGGCCGTGCTTTATTTTTTTGTTCAGCAGGTACACAAACAGCACAAACAACAGGCTGTACACCAGCATAAACAGGATCAGCGAAAACAAAATCTGGTTGGCTGACACCGCCTGCGAAAAAGCCTGATCTGTGCGCAGCAGGCCATAAACCACCCAGGGCTGTCTGCCCATTTCGGCGGCAAACCAGCCTACCTGATTGGCGATCTGCGGAAGCAAAGCCGTAAACACAAATACCCACAACAACCAGCGCTTTTCAAATAGTTTTTTGCGCCACAATAAATAACAGCCATAAAGACTCAGGGCTATTAAAAACATACCAATGGCAATCATAAGATGGTAAAACTGAAACACCGCGTTAATTTGCGAAGGGCGATCTTCTTCAGGGAAGGCATTAAGCCCGGTTACCGGCGTTTCAAAGTTCTGATCTATCAAAAAGGAAAGTCCGCCGGGTATCGCCAGGCCGGTAACTTCCTGTTTTTCCTTATCTACCCAGCCGAAAAGATATAGATCTGCCGGAGCTTTCGTTTCAAAATGTCCCTCCAGCGCAGCAAGCTTTGCGGGCTGATTTTTGGCAACCCCGTCTGCACTTGCGTGACCGGCAACCAGCTGCCCAAGGGAAGTTATCGTGGCCACAATCAAGGTGATTTTAAAGGCTTTTTTGGAGATCGCCACATAACGCCCCTTTAAAATATAATAGGCGTGAACACTCAGTATCAAAAAAGCGCCTGCTAAAAAGGCACCGAGCCAAACGTGCATGATGCGCTCTACACTAGACGGATTGAAAACCATCGCCCAGAAATCGGTGATCTCAGCATGGGCATTCAGGCCTTCACCCACAATGTGATAGCCCGCCGGGGTTTGCTGCCAGCTGTTTGCCACCACGATCCAGATGGCGCTAAACATAGATCCCAGAAATACCCCAATGGTTGATACCAGATGCACCCAGGGCTTAACGCGGTTCCAGCCAAAAAGCAACACGCCCAGAAAACCGCTTTCGAGGGCAAAAGCAAAAATGCCTTCAGCTGCCAGTGCGCTGCCAAAAACATCACCCACATAGCGCGAGTAGGTCGCCCAGTTGGTACCAAATTCAAACTCCATCACAATTCCGGTAACCACCCCAATACCAAAAGTAAGCGCAAAGATTTTTGTCCAGAATTTGGCCAGAATGTGATACTGCTCTTTTTTGGTTTTGATAAACATACTTTCAAAAAAGACCATCAGCAGGCCAATCCCGATGCTTAGAGGCGGATAGATGTAATGAAAGGCAATGGTAAAGGCAAACTGGATTCGGGCAAGTAATTCGGTATCCATCTTTTACAGTTTTCGCAGCCGCGAAAGGATTAAAAACGCAGCCAGTTTAATATGCAAAACTACCTTTGGGCAGGCCCGAAGGCATTTTTAGTTTTTCGAATCAAAGCCAGATTTATTCCGCCTTAATTCACGAGTAAATTTACGACCCAAAAGCTTTATAAGCCCAGCAAGCACAAGGCTTTTAGTGTTAAATGTCTTTCATTTTAAAATGAAAATAAAACCGGAATAAAAACGTTTGTTTTCGGCTGTTTGATACGCTCCGAATCGTAAAAGATGAATCCCTGGCGCTACCTTTTCCGGTAGTTTACTATAAGCCTGCAAAAGTCCTGTTACCTCGTAAATAAATAAGAACACCTTGTCAGGATAAGGAGATTTTTTGAACTGAAAAATATGTGGGGTTGAATTTCCCTAACGGATGTAGAAGTTGGGATTGGAAGATCAACCAAACAAAACATGAATATGTTGTAGCGTGAAGGCTATTTTCTGTCTTTTATTCAATTAAAAGTCAGCTTTTAAGGAATGTGCTAATTATTTAAAATTAGTTGGATTTACCTTCCTAAAGCACCGCTTTTATTCGAAATTAGTACTGATTTATATCGATTTAAAAACCGAACCAACGCTTACTAATCCGGCTTTAATTTTTACCTATGCGTCTAAGAACAGGTTGTAATTTAAAATTTGAGATTGCCACGCCCACACCGTTTATTTTAATGTTGAGACCGCGTAGCGGAAGCCAGCAGTGGGTTGAACAACAGGAATATGAGATCGACCCGGGCACGCCGGTTTATGAATTTACAGATGATTACGGCAATCTTTGTCAGCGTTTAACGGCTCCCTGCGGTATGTTCTCAATCACGACTTCTTCCGTTGTCGTAACCTCAGATTATACGGATGAGGCTTATGGAGCCGAGTTTGTAGAAATTCAGAATTTACCCGATTCGGTGCTCAGTTACTTATTGCCCAGCAGGTATTGCGAGTCTGATTGTTTTAACGAACTGGCGGTGTCTATCACCCAGGGTGAGATCTTGGGATACAATCAGGTAGCCGCGATTACAAACTGGTTGCGGTCTAATATCAAATACATACCCGGCAGCAATAATGAGCCTTTATCAGCAATTCAGGTCAACACTAATGGATACGGGGTGTGCAGAGACCTCGCTCATTTGGGCATAGCCCTATGCCGAAGTCTCAGTATTCCGGCCCGGATTGTGGTTGGCTACCTATACAATTTACAGCCTATGGATATGCACGCCTGGTTTGAAGCCTACGTCGGAAACCGTTGGTACACTTTTGATGCCACGCAAATGGCTACCACCGGTGGTTATGTCATTCTCGGTCTGGGTAAAGATGCTGCAGATGTTGCCGTTTTTAACCAATTTGGGCCTTCAGTTTTCCCGATTGACCAGCAGGTTTGGGTTGAAAAAGTGGAATAGTAACCCTACTGAAAGTCTTTTACCGCGTCGCCCAGATCATAGACCCTAGCCTGAGTTAAAGCAGTCTCGAGCACGCTGCTACCGGCCGCACTGCGGTATCCACCTGCGCAATGCACCACAATGGGTTTATCAGTAGGGATTTCGCCGCTGCGTTCCCGCAATTCGTGAAGGGGGATGGTAAGCGCGTGATCAAAGAATGTTCCGGCTTCGGTCTCGCTGCGGTTTCTGATGTCAACTACGGTGTAGGCTTCCGGATTGGCTTTAAAGGCCTCCAAATCCAGTTTGGAAGAGCGTACTCCGGTAGGTTCCTGCAAAGTAATGACCCGCTTTACCTGACTTTCATAACCTATTTTAGCAATTCGGTTTAAAACCTCGTGAGCTGCTGCAGCATTAGCGACCACCACACTAAATTCTTCTTCAGGCTTCACAATGGCACCCAGCCAGGTTTCAAATTTATGAGCCTCCTTACCGGCCATAATGTTAATGCTGTTGCGCTTGTGTGCTTTTTTGTAAACGGCTTCATCGCGGGTATCAACAACCAAAGCATCGCCATTAACTTCGGTTTCAAACAGATTAAAGGGAATATCGGCTACAGCGCTTCTCAGGGAAGGGGCCCCTGTTTTGTTGAGATCTACGTTATAGCCGAAGTAATGCGGGATGAAAGGTTGTGAATCAAGCAACTGATTGATAAATGCTTCTTCTTCGTTCATTTTGAACGCCCAGTTGGTTTCCCGCTGTTCCCTTAAAGTACTGCTGGTTTGATCGGCACTCATACCTTTACCGCAGAGCGAGCCGGCACCGTGGGCAGGATAAACCATCGCCCCATCGGGCAGATTCTTAAATTTTGTGCTTATGGTCTGAAACATCGCTTTGGCCAGATCCCTGCGTTTCGCGGTCTGGTTTCCGGCTTTTTCACGCAGGTCAGGACGGCCTACATCCCCAATGAATAGGGTGTCACCGGTAAATAATGCGGTTTCGTCTTCCGTTTTTGCTACAATCGTAATGCTGTCCGGGCTGTGTCCCGGTGTATTTAAAGCGGTAAAAGCGATGCTTCCCATTTTAAAGTGATTACCTTCATCAAAATGCTGATGCGTATAGCCCGCACCGGTCTTTTCACTGTTATAAATCGTTGCACCGGTTTCTTTATGTATCTGCAGATGACTGCTGATGAAATCGGCATGAGGATGGGTCTCAAATACGGCTACGATCTGCGCATGGCGTTCTTCGGCAAAAGCATAGTATTGCGCAGGATCACGCTCAGGGTCAACCAAAGCTACTTTTCCTTCGCTTAAAATGGCATAGGAGAAATGGGCCAGTGGTTTATATTCAAATTGTTTAATAAGCATAGCTGAAATTTTATACGAAATTAAAAGCTTTAGGTTAGGATGGCTGTAACTTTTGATACAAAGGGAATTTACACGTATTGGACGATGTAAAATGCTATATATGCTTAATTTTAGCTCAAACAGCAAACCTTTATGCAACTTACTTTAAAAAAATACCAACTCCCTTTAAAGCATACGTTTACCATTTCCCGTGAATCTCATGATTTTCAGGACAGTCTGGTGGTTTGTCTTTCGCAGGATGGGAAGACCGGTTATGGGGAATCTACCTCCAACCCTTATTACCAGATCACTTTTGAAAGTATGCAGGCCGAAATAGAGGCGATTCGCACGGAACTTGAAGGCTTTGTTTTGGAAACGCCGGAAGCCTTCCACAGTTTTTTGGTGGAACGTAAACTGAGCAATTTTGCCATTTGCGCCCTGGACCTTGCGGCTCACGACCTCTACGGAAAGCTTCAGCACAAACCGCTTTTTGAATTGTGGGGAACCACTAACCAAAACTATCCCATAACCAACTATACCATTGGCCTGGCTTCCATAGAAAAGATGCTCGAGAAAATGCAGGAAATGCCCTGGCCTATTTATAAAATCAAACTGGGAACGCCCGATGATGTGCAAATCGTAAGCGAACTCCGTAAACATACCGATGCGGTTTTTCGGGTAGATGCCAACTGCGCCTGGGATGCGGCTACAGCAATCAAAAACGCCAAAGCCCTCAAAGAACTTGGGGTTGAATTTTTGGAACAACCCTTAAAAGCAGACGATTGGGACGGACTCCAAGCGCTTAAGGCTGAAAGCGTTTTGCCCATAATCGCTGACGAAAGCTGTATCGTTGAGGAAGATGTAAAGCGCTGCGCCGGTTATTTTGATGGCATCAACATCAAACTCACCAAGTGCGGCGGTCTTACCCCGGCACTTCGAATGATCAAAGAGGCCAAAAGTCTGGGCCTTAAAGTGATGGTGGGTTGCATGACCGAATCTACCGTGGGTATTTCGGCAATTGCCCAATTATTGCCCCAACTGGATTATGTGGATATGGATGGCGCGATGCTGTTGAAAGAAGATATCGCCACGGGGGTTCAAATTCTGGAAGGCGGAAAGGTAATTTTTCCGACAACCGGCGGCAGCGGAGTTGAATTGTTATGAGTTTTCTGCTGAATCACAATCCCGGTCGCGTGTTTACTCACGATGGTGTGGAGTACCGCTATTTTGGCGGAACTTCCTATCTGGGTTTGCAAACACATCCCGATTTTCTGAAGACATTTGCTGAAAACATTCTGCATTACGGAAGCAGTCACGGCGCTTCCCGCAACAGTAATGTACAGATCGGTCTTTACGAAAAAACCGAAAAGGTCCTTGCCCAATTTACGGGTGCCGAAGCCTGTTTGACCACATCGTCGGGGTTTATGGCAGGCCAGATTTTAAGGGATTATCTGGGGAGTGCGGGTTATGATTTATTTCACTTTCCCGGAAGTCACGCGGCGCTGCGAGTGGCTTCCGATTTTCAGTTTGAAGCACTTGAAGACTTACGGTTTTCCATTCTCAATTACCTCAAAAAGAAAACATCGAAACCGCCGGTTTTGTTATTTGACAGCATCTCTTTTTCATCAGATCATTTTCCCGATTATGCCTTTTTAAAAAGTCTGCCTTTAGATCAACTCATTTTGGTTGCAGATGATTCCCACGGCATAGGTGTGGTGAGCGAGGAGGGAAGCGGCTGCTATGCAAGTTTAAAGGCTTTAGGAGCCAAAGACGTGCTGGTTTGCGGTTCGCTGGCTAAGGCACTAGCCACTCCCGCAGGGTTTATTCTGGGCAGTTCAGATCGTATGGAAGCAATCAGACAACGCCCGGTTTTTGCCGGGGCGAGTCCGGCCAGTCCTGCGGCGGTTGCAACTTTAGGAAGTGCTGTAAAACACATTAGCCTTCAGCATCAAAAGCTAAAGGCTAACGTATCTTATTTTCTAAAAGATCTGAAAAACCCGGAGTTTTTTCAATTCAATCCGGGGCACGCCGGTTTCAATTTCAGTGACAGGCGTCTGGTTACTTATTTAAAAGATCATCAGATAATTGTAACTGATTTTGAATATGCGGGAGGAGGTGCTAACCGGCTCACCCGCATTGTGATTACTGCGCTTCATACCCGTGAAGATCTGGATCATCTGCTAGGAGTGTTGAAGCGGTATTTCAGCACTTAGTCCCTGTCCCACCAAACACCGGTATCAATCGTCTGCATAACCTTAGCGACTTCATCACCGTTGCGGGTCTGCTCTGATGAGGGATACTGAGCTCTACGCACCCAGCGTCCTGCAATATCAGGGTTTTGATCTACCGGAAGGCTTAGCCCGGGAAAAACAGCCGTACTAAAATCATAGCGACGCAAATCCACAAAAGATTCGGGATTGAGGAAGGTTGCGATAAACTTTTCGCGCATAATCAGGGCTAAAGTTAAATTCGAAGCTCCCACAGCTACTGAAGCATCAGCGAGGTAAGCAGTCTTGTCAGCAGCTGAAACGCCTACTTTATCCATATTAGCAGCGATACCTGCTAAATAAGCGTTATAGGCTGCTGTAGTACTTCCGGTTGAGGTAGGTGTTCCGCCATTCTGTAAAAAGCGCGCTTCGGCCTCTATAAACTTAAGTTCGCTGTAACTTCCTAAAATAATCGGAGCTGTTTGCGCCGAATAAAAATCTTCGGCTCCCAGATCGGCTGTTGCTGCGATACGCGGATCAACCTGATAAGCCCCACCGGTGCCGCTGATGGCTCCCAAATAATCAGTATCACTACTTCCAATACTTGAAATCAACGGAATACGCGGATCTTCATCAATTGTCGCAAATGGGAATTGGGTACCATCCATAGCGCTGATAAGCTGATCATTAAGTAAAACCGAAAAGTTACCGGTGTTGTTTGGCAAGACTACTCCTGCATACCAGGGATTGAAGTTTCGGGTATTGTATTCAAGTTCGTAATCATCTTCATTTGAGGTAAAAGAAGAAGAGAGGGCACTGAGTGCACCGCTTACTGCTGAATCCTGATCTACTTCAGTAAGGTGCAGGCTGTATTTGGCTTTAAGAAAATAAGCCGTTTTTAGCCATTTACTAAGATCACCGCCATAAATCAAATCATCACTGCCAACTGAGCTGTCGTTCTGTCCCAGCAATACGATTGCTTCATCAAGTAGGGTATTGATCTGCTCGTAAACAGCTTCCTGAGCATCAAGAGCCGGAGAAAAATCGCCCTCGCCTAGTGTTGCCTGAGAGGCGGGTACATCGCCCCAGTTATCTGTTGCCAGCCCCAGATTTGTAGCCTGGAGTACTTTTGCAATACCCTGATAGCCGGTGAGGTTTTGGCTTTCGGCAAGCTCAAGCATAGTCTGAATATCGGGAAGGGCTTGTAAGTAAATATTCGACCAGCCGCCTGCGAGCTGGGTTTCTTCCTGAGCATCGGTATTTTGCTGAAAATACGTTGCCAGTTGCTGTGAATACTGGCACATTCCTAAAGCAATATTGTAATGCGCAGAACTGGTATAATAAATAGACGTAGGCATTAAATCCTGTGGTGCCAGCTCCTCTAATCCGGATTTATTGGGGTCAATATTGTCTCCCAGGAACTCATCGCAACCGGTTAGCGAAAGCGCCGTTGCACATACCAGGGTATATCGTGTTAGTGTTTTCATCGTTTAGAAATTAAGATTTACAGAAAAGAGATAGGATCTCGTGTTCGGGATGTTGAGCCCGGCAAAGCCATAGGCATTGGTTCCGGCACTAAATTGGGAGCCCTCGGGATCATAGCCTTTATAGTCAGTAGTCAGAATAAGATTGTTTGCCGTAGCGCTAAAACTCACCCGGTCAAAAGGTAACTGATCTGTAATTTTAGAACCTAATTCATAACTGAGCGTGATGTTGCGCAAACGCCACCAGGACGCATCCTGTACCATAAGTTCGGGTGCCCGGTTAAAAGCGGTCGAGTTTCGGTAGTAGTCCTGATCTGCAAGCACAGGGATGTTATTTGGTGTTCCATCGGCCAAAACACCATCGATTATAATATCCTGGTATCGGGTTTCAGTAATAGCGATATTTCCGTTGCGAATACTGTTGCGCAGGCTGCTGTCATATAGATCACCTCCTTGCTTGCGTTCAAGCAATAACGACAGTGAAAGCCCTTTATAACTGAATGTATGCTGAATGCTACCGAGCCAATCTGGCATGGCATTGCCCAGAATTACCCGTTCGCCGGTATTTATGCTGGGTAGTCCGTTAGAACCGATAAGACGCTCCCCGTTTTCATTACGAGTCCAGTCGTAGCCATAAAGATCACCAATAGACCCTCCTTTTTCCAGTTTAGAAATAACTCCTGCAAAACCGGAGTCGGCAAAGATGATTTCATCAATTCCATCAGGAAGCGATAGAACCTCAGTATCTACTTTAGAAAAGTTGACCGTAAGATCCCAGTTGAAATTTTTAGTTTTAACCGGAGTAATGGTTATAAGGGCTTCAAGGCCTTTACTTTCTATTTCTCCTGCATTAAGTACAAAGGTGTTAAAGCCTGAAGATTGAGCTACAGGTACGGGTAAAATCTGATCAAAGCTGTTTTGTTTGTACAGTGTTAAATCAAGGCCCAGGCGATTCTGGAAAAAGCGAAGCTCAGTTCCTACCTCAAGACCCTTTGTACGTTCGGGTACCAGATTATCTGATGCACCGCCGCTCTCACGCGATACGCCATCAACAGTTCCGAACGGGAAATTTGTAGGTTGATCATAATACACTCCGGTATACGCAGGGGCATCTTTACCTACTTCGGCATAAGAAGCTCTGAATTTTGCGTAGCTGATAAAACCGGGCAAACTACCGGTATCTTTAAGTGTTTGTGATAGCACGTAACTCAAGCTTACCGATGGATAAAAAAAGCTTCGGTTTGCTTTAGGAAGTGTAGAGGACCAGTCATTACGTCCGGTAATATTCAGAAACAGGCTGTTTTTGTAATCCAGGCGGAGATCTCCAAAAAGACCTACAATACGGCGCTCAATACCCGTTATATCTTCAAAAAAGTTAGTAGCCGCAAAATAATTGTTTAGTCTTCCGCCCTCGGCAAGGCCTTCGCCGCGTTTGGTGTTTCGGTCCAGATCAATGATCGAAATCTGATTCCCTAGCAATAAGCTGGCATTAAAATCTTCGCTAAATGATTTTTGAAAATTCGCATAGAGGTTTGAAGTAATCTCGTTGTAATTGATGCCTTCGCGCACTATAAAACCATTTGTTGCACTACCTACGTCTACGTCTCCGGGTACATAACGATAGCGCTTGTCGTAGTAATTGTCAATCCCAAGCTGATACGAAACATTAAACCAGTCTGTAAACTCGTAGGCCAGCTTAGCGTTGGCCAGAATACGGTTCAATTCGCTGTTGAGGTAACTCTTTTCAGCAAAATAGCGGGGGTTATCGGTGGTGCCTACGGTATAGTTTTTTTCTTCACCGTTAGGCAATAAATAGTCGTTTACATCTATCGTGGGCGTCCAGTAGGATAGTGCGCTCATAACCGATTTGTCACCGCCATTCGCCAGATTTCCACCGGCATTGATATAGGTGATAGACGGCTGTATATTGAATTTATCGGTAATGTTGATAGTTCCGTTTAATTTGATGTTTTTACGCTCATAGTCGGTATTGGGAACGATTCCTTCTTCCTTGGAATAGCCTACAGAACCGTAAAGCGAAGCGTTTTCGCCTCCGGCGTTAATTCCTATGGTATTTTGAGAAACAAAACCTTTTCGGAACATATTTCTGAAGTTGTCGTAGTTACGGTCACCTGGTCCATATTCGGGGCCATAACTCCAAAAACCGAAAGTATATCCATCGGCATACGTATAGCCTGTGGGAGCATTTAGATTTTCGGTAGAAACAACTTCCTGAAAATATCCTTCGCGGTATTTATCCTGTGATTCGGGTGTTTTACCTACTTCGTTAAATCCTACCGTAGATTTTACGTCAAAACGCAAACCGTTTTGCGAACCTCTTTTTGTAGTGATCACGACCACTCCGTTAGCTCCGCGTAAACCATAAAGCGCAGTTGCAGCCGGACCTTTTAGAATACTTACGCTTTCGATGTTTTGCGGATTTAAGTCGGCACCGCGATTAGTAAATGAAAACTGTTCAGAACTTGAAGGAGCATTAGAGCCTGTACTGGGTAAAATGCTGCCGGTAGGTGCGTCGTTACTTATAGGAATTCCGTCTACTACAAAAAGAGGCTGGTTGTTTGCATTGGGATTGAGGGAAGTAATCCCCCTGATGATGATGTTTGAACCCCCTCCGGCAGCACCGCTGGTATTGGTGATGTTTACCCCCGCAACTTTACCCTGGAGACCGCCCAATACATCATTGTCGCTGTTACGGTTGAGCTCTTCGCTGTTTATTTCCTGCGCAGCGTAGCCTATGGCGCGCTTTTCTTTTTTAATTCCCAAAGCGTTAACAATGACCTCATTAAGCTGCTCGGTATCTTCCTGTAGTTGAACATCAATAACCGTATCACTGCCTACGGTGATGTTTTGGGTTTGCATACCCAAATACGAAAATTGAAGTACAGCGCCTTCTGAGGCATTTATACTGTACTTTCCGTCAAAGTCGGTTGTCGTTCCTTTGTTGGTGTTGGCAATTACGACCGAAACACCCGGAAAGGGATTGCCGTAACCATCAGTCACGGTTCCCGTAATAGCCTGTGCCTGGACCATTACAATGGAGAATAGGAACACTATTCCCAGTATTAGTTGTTTCATAAGATATTTTGTTTAGTTATACTAAAGTTCTTAAAAAAATACTAATACGCGCGTGTTTTGATGTAGTTTGTCGCTAAACTGGATAAAATAAAACCTTTAGTTGTTAAAATAGTAAATATTCTATGCCAGACTCCTAGGGTTATGAATCCCGTTGGGATGAAGAAAACGGATATTTAACCTGCCCGGCAAAATCTTCCGGAAACTGCTCATCTCCGTGAAAACCGATTTCGATGTCTTTTCCGCTATGCGGAACATAAGCGGTTTTAAACAGGTAATCCCAGATGCTGAGCGTAAGACCAAAATTCATCCCGTAACGATGCTGCGGTGGCAATTCTTTGGCGTGATGCCAAATATGCATCCGCGGATTGTTGAAAATATAGCCCAGCTTCCCGTAACTCCAGTCCAGATTGGCGTGATTGAGATGCCCTACAAATACGGCAAACATATGCACCACAAAAAACTGTTCGATCCCAAAGCCTATCATCGCCAGCGGAATGTACTGTATGCTTTTATAGACTAAAGTTTCCACAAAGTGGAAGCGAAACTGCGCAGCAAAACCCATTTCCTTCACGCAGTGATGTATCTGGTGAAATTTCCACAGCCAGGGCACCCGGTGTAAGAGTCGGTGCACATTCCATTGTATAAAATCGGCGATCACAAACATCAGCAGCAATTGCGCCCATACCGGAAGCGTGTTTACCTCAAAAGCTACGATATTGATGACGCCAAAAAGACCCAGAAAATCATTAAACAAAGCCACGCCCACGTTTGAAAGGGCATTGTAACCTATAAGCGAGAACAGGAAGAAATTGAACACCACATAAAAAGCGTCAAGCCAAAATCCTTTCCTGAAAACGGACTGCTTCTTCCGCCAGGGAATGACCACTTCTAAAGTAAAAACCAATAGCGAAAGCCCCAGCAACCAGTAGAAATAATTGGTCCAGCCCGGATTGGTGATTTCATCAACCAGATACTTGAAGTAACCGGTAAACGAATCGCTGATGATTTTTAAGTAGTCATTCATAAAACAAAGGTCGTAAGCATTTCAAAAGAATTACGTAACTAGCGTTACAAATTGAATGTTGCTTTTGAAGCATTTGTGAAATGTGTTATTGTGTCCCTATTTTAGATTCCCCTAATGAACCTTAGCCAAAGGATATTTTTCATTGCGGTCCTGCTTTTGAATTTTGTAGTAAAAGCTCAGGAAACCCCGGGTTATCGTTACGAAATCCTGCTGGGTCACGATAATGATTTTACCGTTTTTGGGGCACGTACAGACTGGCATTATACCTACGGCATTCACGCTGCGTTCAATTGGAAGCCTTTAAATGAAAATTTCCTTTCCAAAATTTTTCCGCAGAAAACAGCCTTCAGTCACGGGATAGGGGCTCACGTACAGGCTTATACGCCCGACTATGCCAGGACGTTTCAAATTGTACGAACCCGGCAGCCCTATGCCGGCTGGGGTTATTTTGATTTTGCGACCAATTATGCGTTTGAAAAGTCTTATGTGCAGTTTAAGCTCGATCTGGGTATTTTGGGACCGGCGGTTCAGGCCGGGGAAATTCAGAATTTTATACACGAGTATTTTTCGAAAGACATTTTTGTAGACAACTGGGAGAATCAGATTCCCAATACCTTTGGGATTAATATCCGGGCAGAATATGCTCAGGACTTAATTACTCAGGATTGGTTTAGTCTCTATGCACTCGGGCGCGCTTCGGCAGGTACGATCTTTAATTTTGCCGAAGCCGGACTTAATTTTCGTATCGGTAAATTTTTGCCCATTTCCCAATCTGTAGCCCGGCAGCAAAGTTTGTTCGGCAGGGGAGAAACCGAATTTTTCCTCGAAGCCGGGGTGAATATGCACTTTTCGGCCTATAATGCCACCATAGAAAAGGCCGATGCAAACGGGGTGAAAGTAGTACCTCAAGACCTCGTGAATCACAGTATTTTTAACGGGAATATCGGACTCTTTTTTGCCAGTAAACGCTATACGCTGGGGATGAAATGGAATTACACTGAAGGCGAAATCGAAGGCAACAAACCGCATCGCTTCATCATCGTCGCCGGTACGTATAAGTTTAATTAAGGGTTCCGGAGTTCCGTTTACAGTTTTCAGTCTCAGTCGGCAGCTTTTTCAAAATCAGAAAACGGAAAACTTTTAATAGAACGTAAGAGGTGAGTGGTAAGAGTTGAGAAGTTTTTGAATAATGCGATTCAACTATTTTTAACAGCTTAAGAAAACCGAAAACCGAAAACCGAAAACCGAAAACCGAAAACCGAAAACCGAAAATCGGGAAGTAAAAAGTAAGAGGTGAGAAGTGTTTGAATAATACGATTCAACGATTAAACTTTTTCACGATTAAACTTTTGTTTACAACTTTAGAAAACAGAAAACTTGTATTAAAAGTAAGAGGTGAGTGGTAAATGTTGAGCAAGTGTTTAAATAATGCGATTCAACGGTTAAACCTTTACACGATTCAACTATTTTTAACAGCTTAAGAAAACCGAAAACCGAAAACCGAAAACCGAAAACCGAAAACCGAAAACCGAAAATCGGGAAGTAAAAAGTAAGAGGTGAGAAGTGTTTGAATAATACGATTCAACGATTAAACTTTTTCACGATTAAACTTTTGTTTACAACTTTAGAAAACAGAAAACTTGTATTAAAAGTAAGAGGTGAGTGGTAAATGTTGAGCAAGTGTTTAAATAATGCGATTCAACGGTTAAACCTTTACACGATTCAACTATTTTTAACAGCTTAAGAAAACCGAAAACGGAAAACGGAAAACCGGGAAGTAAAAAGTAAGAGGTGAGTGGTAAGAGGTGAGAAGTGTTTGAACAATACGATTCAACGGTTAAACCTTTACACGATTCAACTTTTGTTTAAGATATTAGAAAACCGAAAACCGAAAACCGAAAACCGAAAACCGAAAACGGAAAACGGAAAACGGAAATTCCAAACTCAAAACGACTGCCGGGATACCCGGTCTTCAATTTCGGTGCGGGGGTGTATGCCATCAATAAACTCTACCGCCTCAACAACACGAACAAACAGATTTTCAGGACCCAGCATTTCGGTCACTCCGGTTTTAAAGAGAATATCCCGTGTAGGGCCTGTTGCGGCTGCAATCATCAATTGGATATCTTTTTCGCGAAGCTCTAAAATCAAATGCTTAAGAATATAAATCGCACTGCTGTCGATATAATTGATGGCTTCGGCATTGATGATTACGGTTTTTAGCTGAGGTCCCTTGCTCATAATGTGTTTATTGAGCTCGCTGTAGAAATAATCTTTATTGCCGAAAAATAACTGGGCGTCAAAGCGTACCACCAGAATATCCTTACGTTCAATGATGTCTGTTGCAAAACGGTTAACGTTTTTAAAATAGGTGGTGCCTTTAATCTGCCCCAAAACCGCCATATGTGGCTTTGAAGTTCGGTACACCATAAGCAGCAGGGAGAACAGCACGCCCAGAATAATTCCTTCCTGAATGCCCACGAACAGAGTAATCAAGAAGGTTACGATGAGCAGGGCAAACTCGTCTTTTTGATTTTTGTAGAGTTCTTTCGGGTATTTTAAATCGATCAGACTGGTGATTGCCAGCATAATGATTGAAGCGAGAATGGCATTAGGCAAATAGTAAAAAACCGGAGTTAGAAAGAGTAGGGTAAGCCCTACCAAAGCCGCACTAATTAATGCTGCCACGCCTGTTTTAGCCCCTGCCTGAAAATTAACCGCGGTACGGCTAAACCCCGCCGTGGTAGGATAACACTGAAAAAACGAGCCTACGATATTGCCGGTACCCAGCGCAATAAGCTCCTGATTTGGAACAAGCCTGCTGGTTTTCACTTTTTCTTCAAGGGCTTTGCCTATAGAAACCACTTCCATAAAGGCGATGAGCGCCATAGCCAGCGCCAGAGTGAAGAGTTGGCCCAGCTCAGACCAGGGAATTTCAGGCACCTGAAACCCGGGAAGCCCTTCAGGGATTTTACCTACCAATTGCAGACCATAATCGGTGATAGGCGTAAAATAAGCCAAAGCAATCCCCAGAATAACCACCACAATCGCTGTGGGAATCTGACTGTGTATGCGTTTGAGCAGGAGCATAATTCCAATTCCGCTGAGACCTACTACCACTGCCAGTGGATTGATCTGGTCTAGCTGCGAAAAAGTTTGTTTAAGAATGGGCAGGGTTTTGTTACTGCTTATGGAAATGCCCAGCAAATGCTTCAGCTGGCTGATCCCGATTATAAGTGCTGCGGCCGAGGTAAAGCCACTGATTACGGGGCGAGACAGAAAATTGACCAGAAACCCCATTTTCAGGAAACCCAGTAAAACCTGAATCGTTCCAATAAATAAGGATAGGAAAATTGCCATCGCGATGTAATTCTCAATCCCCGAAATCGAAAGCGCTCCCAGACCGGAAGCGATCAAAAGCGAGTCCATCGCCACCGGACCAATCGCGATTTGCCGCGAAGTTCCCATAATCGCATAGATGATTTGGGGAATCAGGGCAGCGTAAAGTCCGTAAACAGGAGGAAGGCCGGCGATCATCGCATAAGCCATACCTTGCGGAATAAGCATTATGCCTACCGTAAGCCCGGCAGAGATATCGCCGGAAAGATAGGTGCGTTTGTAGCGCGGCAGCCAGGTGAGTATGGGGAAGTAAGCTTTCAAATTTCGTTTTTTAAGACTGTAAAATTAACTGACGCCGGGCTGTTGACCGGTAACCTGAGTTACAAAGCTAAAAATAGCACTTTAGACTTAGAGCGCATAAATCCCAATTGCTAAATAAAAGTGCACCCGGCTAAAATTGTATATTTGGGGTCCATGAAAAAAGCTTTTGCCACGCTTATTGATTCCACGTTTTCGTTTTTGAAAGACAAACCCGTTTTGGTGGCGGTTAGTGGTGGTCTCGACAGCACGGTGCTTGCGCATCTGTGTCAGGAAACCGGGCTTGATTTTACCATTGCGCATTGCAATTTTAAGCTACGCGGAAGCGAAAGCGATGCCGATGCCGTTTTTGTATCGGAATTGGCTTCCGGCTTCTCCAAACCTGTTTTTATTCAGGCGTTTGATACCGAAGCCTTCGCAGCAGCGGAAAAGATTTCCATTCAAATGGCTGCGCGCGAACTGCGTTATTCCTGGTTTGAAGAGCTCTGCAACCGGCACGGTTTTGAATACATCCTGACGGCGCACCATGCGCAGGACGATCTGGAAACCTTCCTCATCAATCTGGGCAGGGGAACGGGCATCGACGGCCTAACCGGAATTCCGGAAACCAACAGGCGGGTAGTGCGGCCACTTTTAAACTTTTCGCGTGAGCAAATTAAAACCTATGCAGAAGAGCAAAGCATAAGTTGGCGCGAAGACAGCAGCAATGCTTCAGACAAGTACCTGCGCAATCACCTGCGGCATCACGCCATTCCGGCATTGACGGAAGCGAATGCCAATTTTTTAAACGGATTTCAAAATACACTGGCGCATCTTCGGGAATCTCAGGATTTACTTGAGGATTACACGGCCTTTTTATATTCGAAAATTGTAAATCAGTCTTTTAAAGGTTATGACCTGAGCATAACCGAATTGAAGAAAGTACCGCATACCAAAGCGGTTTTGTATCAATTGCTGAAGGGTTTTGGCTTTACCGCCTGGGACGACATTTATGCCCTGCTAGACGCGCAGTCCGGTAAATATGTGAGTTCGGGTGATTACCGGCTGATCAAAGACCGCGATGTTTTAATTCTTACCGAATTGAAAGCCGATACGCAGCAGGTTTATGAATTAGATTCTGAAGACAGCCTTTTGGCCCTGCCCGGTTTGACGCTCGTGCTGCAAAAGCCTGAAAATTTTGAGGATTGTAGTCCAAACGAGGCTATTTTTGACGCTAGCTTGCTTCACTATCCGCTTCGCGTGCGTAAATGGCAGGAAGGCGATGCGTTTTATCCCTTTGGGATGCAGGGCAAAAAGAAGAAGCTTAGTAAACTATTTAAAGATTTAAAATACTCTGCGGTTCAGAAAGAAGCCGTTTGGGTGGTGTGTTCCGGCGATGAAATCATCTGGGTTGTTAATGTACGCAGCGACGATCGTTTTAAAGTGACACAAGCTACCACCCGTTTTGTAAAAATAACTGCTCATTATGATTAAGCACATTACGTATCTTATTGCCTTTTTTTCTGTTTTAGCCATACAGGCTCAGGGTTTTGTACCCGGATCAGGAACACAGAATCCCGCTACCTGGGAGGCCAAAGTAAAACAACAGGATGCCACGCATTACCAATTGATTCTGGAGGCGCAGATAGAACCCGAATGGCACATCTACTCCCAGTTTACCGATCCTGCCGGGCCAATTCCCTTAGCCCTCGAGTTTCTAAAGGCCGGTGAAGATTTCACATTAGACGGTCCGGCTAAAGAAAGCGAAACCGAAGTGGTGTACAGCGATATTTTTGAGGTGGATGAAACTTTTTGGTCTGATACGGCCACAATAACTCAGGACATCACGCTAAAGAATGAAAATACCAAATTGGTCAAACTCATTCTGACCTATCAGGTGTGTAAGGAAGTATGCATCAACGAGGAGAAATACATTGTTTTTGATCTCGAAAACAAGAAAGGCACGGTGGTAGCCGATTTTAATGCTTTTGAATCTTTTGGCACCGCCAGCGAAGTCGAAAAGGAAGTAGACAAGATTGAGCCGGTTGAAAAAGTCGTGAAGCAGGAAGAGCAAAAAGACCTGTGGACGCTTTTTTTTGTAGCCTTTGCCTCGGGTTTTCTGGCGTTACTAACGCCCTGCGTCTTCCCGATGATACCAATGACGGTAAGCTTTTTTACCAAGCAAAGTAAAAATCTGGCCGTGGGTCGCCGCAATGCGATTTTATACGGAATCTTTATCGTGGTAATCTATGTTTTACTGGGCACCATCGTTACTGCGATTTTTGGCGCAGATGCCCTGAATGCACTTTCTACAAACGTCTGGTTTAACCTGATCTTTTTTGCATTGCTGGTGGTTTTTGCCATTTCTTTTTTCGGTGCTTTTGAGATTATGTTGCCCAACTCCTGGGCCAATGCCGTTGACCGTAAGGCAGATCGCGGCGGAATCATCGGTATATTTTTTATGGCACTGGCCCTGGCGATTGTTTCCTTCAGTTGTACGGGCCCTATCGTGGGTACGCTGCTGGTTCAGGCTGCTGCAGAAGGAGGTTTGGCGCCAATTATTGGTATGCTGGGCTTTTCGCTGGCCATTGCGATTCCGTTTGCGTTATTTGCCCTGTTTCCCGGTTTGCTGAATTCGCTACCGAAGTCCGGCGGATGGCTCAACTCGGTTAAAGTGGTTTTAGGCTTTTTAGAACTGGCGCTGGCTTTTAAATTTCTGTCGAATGCCGATTTGGTTTTACAGGCGCATATTTTGGAACGTGAAGTATTTCTGGCGATTTGGATTGCCCTGGGAATAGGATTGAGCCTGTATTTGTTTGGAAAACTTACCACAGCTCACGATTCACCATTACCTCATATTTCCACGGGAAGACTACTTCTGGGACTTTTTACGCTGACGTTTACGATTTACCTGGTTCCGGGTCTTTGGGGAGCTCCTTTAAAACTCATCAGCGGCTTTCCGCCTCCTATGAATTACAGCGAGTCGCCTTACGGCGTGGGGTATACCAAAGGAGGATCTGCCCTTCCGGACGGCGAGTTGCCCGAAGAGGCCGAGTTAGGACCCTATCAGCTTGTAACCTTTACCAATTATGAAGCCGGTTTGGCTTTCGCGAAAGCGGAAAACAAACCCGTACTACTCGATTTTACAGGAAAGGCCTGCGTAAACTGCCGCAAGATGGAAGAACGCGTTTGGGGTGAACCTCAGATTTTAGGGAAATTGCAACAGGATGTGGTGCTGATTTCACTGTTTGTAGATCTTAAGGAAAAATTACCGGAAGACGAACAGTACGTTAGTGAAACCACCGGAAAACGCATTCAGACGGTGGGCAATAAATGGAGTGATTTTCAAATTAGAAAATACCAGATCAACGCGCAGCCGTATTATGTGTTGCTTGATCCCAAAACGGAAACAGAACTGAATAAACCGGTGGGTTACACTCCCGATGTTGACGAATTTGAAGCCTGGCTTGAAGAGGGCATAGGTGCTTACACGAATTAATTTAAAAAGAAAATTTATGAATCATTTGCGATGTTTACTGGCTTTAGGCCTGCTTTTAGTAACAGGATCCCTGTTTGCCCAAACTCCCGAATATGTAAAGGAACATTACGACAAGCAGGAAGTCAGGATAAAAATGCGCGATGGTATAGCACTGCATACCACCATATATTCGCCAAAAGATAAATCTCAGGAATATCCCATCCTGATGATGCGTACGCCATACAGCTGCGCACCCTACGGAGCAGATGTTTTTAAAGGCCGAATAGGTCCCAATAAATATTTGGTTGAGGAAGGAAATATTTTTGTGCATCAGGATGTGCGCGGCCGCTGGAACAGTGAGGGCGTTTACGACAATATGCGCGCTTTTATCCCCAATAAAACCGGCGATCAGATAGATGAGGCCAGCGACACCTACGATACGATTGAATGGCTGGTGAATAATGTGGCAAACAATAACGGTAATGTGGGAACCTGGGGAATTTCGTATCCCGGTTTTTATGCGACCTATTCGCTATTGAGTGGCCATCCGGCGCTAAAAGCGGCTTCTCCACAGGCCTGTATTGGCGATTTCTTTTTTGATGATTTTCACCACAACGGAGCCTTTTTAGAAAGCTACTGGCGTGCGATTTCAGTGTTTGGTTATATGAAAACCGAACCTACAACCGAGGCCTGGTATCAATTTCCCGAATTGCCTTCCGAAGATCAGTATCAATTTTTTCTGGATGCAGGTCCGCTTACCAACCTTGATGAATATTACAAGGAAGACAACGTATTCTGGCAACAGATTAAAGACCACCCTAATTATGATGAGTTTTGGCGCAGTCGCGGAATCATTCAGCATCTAAAGGACATCAAACCTGCGGTAATGGTAGTGGGTGGTTTGTTTGATGCCGAAGATTTATACGGCCCCTTCAACACCTACCGAATGATTGAAGAAACCGGCGACAATTACAACATAATGGTTTTTGGTCCGTGGAGTCACGGCGATTGGAGCCGGACCAGTGAGCGTCAGGCTATTGGTAACGTCTATTTTGGAGATGGAATTTCAGACGATTTTCAGAAGAATTACGAGACCCGCTTTTTCAATCATTTTCTAAAGAATGACGGTAAAGGCAATTTAGATCTGCCCGAAGCTTCGATGTATGATACCGGTGCCCGCGAATGGGATAGTTATACCGAATGGCCTGCAGCAACTACTGAAAAAGTGCGTTACTTTTTGGGCGAAAATCAAACGCTGACGCAAACCGCCAATCCCGCTTTTGCCAATTCGTTTGTAAGCGATCCGTCAAAACCGGTTCCGTATTCCGAAGATATCAAAATGGTATTCACTCCCAGAAAATATATGACCGATGATCAGCGCTTTGCTGCCCGCAGACCTGATGTTTTGGTATTTGAAACTCCGGTTTTAACTGAAGATATGACTTTAAGCGGCGAGATTCTGGCAAAACTACAGGTAGCCACTACCGGTTCTTCGGCAGACTGGATTGTTAAGGTAATTGACGTGTACCCGTCAGACGCGCCAGATTATCCCGAAACTCAGAAATACCTCAAGATGGCCAACTATCATATGATGGTGCGCAGTGAGGTGATGCGCGGGCGTTTTCGCGAAAGCTTCAGCGACCCCAAAGCTTTTGAGCCGAATCAAAAAACTCCGGTTAACCTAACACTACAAGGTATTAACCACACGTTCTTAAAAGGGCATAAGCTGCAAATACAGATACAAAGTACCTGGTTTCCGCTTATAGACCGCAATCCGCAACAGTATGTGCCCAATATTTATAAGGCTGAAGCTAAAGATTTCAGCAAAGAGACCCATACCGTTTTTGGTGATTCAGAAATTGAGTTTAGCGTATTAAAATCTTAAAATGAAATCTACTTTTTTCTATTTACTATTCAGTTTTATCCTGATTTTTTCGTCCTGCAAAAACGAGCAGACTAATAATCTCACACCGGAAACCATCGCGCAAAACAGCCGGGAGCTTAATGCCTGGTTTGATGCCCAGTTTGATGCCGATGTTGCACAATCCCCACAATGGCAGACAGATCTGGGAATGAAAACCAACTACGGGCAGTGGGATGATATTTCGTCAAAACAAACCAGTGAAGAACTCGATCGCGCCAAAGAGCGTCTGAAATACCTGGAAAATGAGGTAGATCCTGAAGCTTTAGACTCGGCAACCACTTTGAGTTATAAACTCTACAAGCGCAATATGCAGCAGATTGTTGATGAGTATGAGTATCGTTTTTACAATTACCCGGTAAACCAGATGTACGGTCTGCATGCTGAGGTTCCTGCTTTTCTGATCAACAAACACCGTATTGATAGCATCCCAGATGCCGAAGCCTACATTAGCCGGATTAAAAATGTAAAACCCCTGTTTAACGAATTGCGCAATCAATTGGGCATACGGGAGAGCAATCTCATTGTACCGCCCAAATTTGTGCTGGATCACGTGCTTGAAGCCAGCAACAACCTGTTGAAGGGAAGACCTTTTGAAAAATCTTCAGATCAGATGCCGCTTTTGGCAGATTTTGAATCAAAAATCAACAAACTGGATATAGCAGAAGCTGAAAAAGCACGTTTGATGCAGGAGGTGACTGCAGCATTGGTAGACAGCCTGCAGCCCGCATATACCGAGCTGATTGCTTTCGTAGAAAATCAAAAGCAACGAGCGACCACAGATGACGGAGCTTGGAAATTTCCGCGAGGCGACAAGTTTTACCAGATAGCTTTAAACCGGGCTACCACGACCAGTATGACTGCTGAAGAAATTCACGAACTGGGACTTAATGAGGTTGCGCGTATTCACGGCGAGATGAAGGCGATTATGGAGCAAACCGGTTTTGAGGGTACGCTGCAGGAGTTTTTTGAGTTTATGCGTAACGACGACCGATTTTACTACGAAGATTCAGATGCCGGTCGCGAAGCCTATATGCAAAAGGCAACAGCCATCATAGACCAGATGCGGGGAAGACTTGATGAACTTTTCATCACCAAACCTGAGGCAGATATTGTCGTAAAACGGGTTGAGCCTTTTAGAGAAAAGAGCGCCGGTAAGGCTTTTTACAATTCGCCTGCACCAGACGGTTCACGTCCCGGAATTTACTATGCCAATCTTTATGATATCAAGGCAATGCCGAAATATCAAATGCAGGCATTGGCCTATCACGAGGGAATCCCCGGGCATCATATGCAGCTCGCCATCGCGCAGGAGCTGGACAGTCTGCCCAAGTTTCGAAAATTTGGCGGTTATACGGCTTATATAGAAGGATGGGGCTTGTATTGTGAGTATGTACCCAAAGAAATGGGGATGTATGATGACCCATATTCCGATTTTGGACGTCTTGCGATGGAATTGTGGCGGGCCTGTCGTCTGGTAGTCGATACCGGCATTCATGCTAAAAAATGGACCCGTGAAGAAGGAATTGCCTATTACAAAGAAAACACGCCAAATGCAGAAAGCGATTGCATTAAAATGGTAGAGCGGCATATCGTAATGCCGGGTCAGGCCACGGCGTACAAAGTAGGGATGAATAAAATACTCGAACTTCGTACCAAAGCTGAAGCTGAATTGGGAGAGGAGTTTGATATTCGGGAATTTCACGAAGTAGTGTTGGCCAATGGGGCAGTACCGCTTTCGGTTTTAGAAGATCTGGTGATCGAATATATCGGAACGAAAAAAAAGGAATAAAAAACCATACGTTTTAAAACGTTTAGGAGCAGGTCATTTTGACCTGCTTTTTTTATGCTTTAAAAAGAGTTCAAACCCCCTTGCGTAACTCATTAAAAGGCAGTTACTTGTAAAGAATTGATTTGCAGTCCTAAACCTTAAAACCACCTGACTTATGAAATGCTTTTATACTTTAATTTTTCTGGCATTTTGGAGTCAGATTTATGGACAAACCTTTTTTACTACAGATTATATCGCTTTGGCCGTACCGCAGCATTACGACGGGGATATTTATTTTATGAATTTAGAGACCCTGACTCAGGAAGTAAGGCCTATTTCTACCATACCCAATAACAGTGAGTTGTTATCGTCGTTTCCCAATTTGGTCTCAAACGTGACCGTGTATCAGGTTGAAAAGGACGGCGGTCTTACCATTGGCGGAATTGGGATTTCTGCGAAAAACGAAATTTATCAGGTGATTTATGATTTTTCGCAAACCCAGACTTTGGTATCCGAAGAGGAGGGGAAACCCAAATCGGTATTGATAGGAGTAGGGGTGCGTATGGTTGCCAAGGTCAAAACCCGAAAAGCAGGCATTAATCTTACCAACCCGTTTAGTCTGGTGGCCAATTCAAAAAACATAAGCGGCTCGCTTGAAGTGCGCGTGATAGGTCTTGCTTCTTCAAAAATCAATGATTTGATCCCTACAACGACCGATTTATCGCCGGCCTCAATTTCGGTGGCGCTGCAATCTATTGCGACCATCAAAACGCAGATGTATGCAGAAGAAACGATAGTCACCCCGCAATACATAGCCTTTAACCTGGGTGATGAAGCTTTGAAAAGAAACAATTTGGAAATCAATAAGCTCAACACCCTGCAACCTGCTGAAGCATCTTCTTCCAAAAAAGGGGATTGATTTACAAAACCTCCGCGGTCTTAGTCCCGCCTAAAATCTGTAGTTTTGAGGATTAACATCCCAAACTCCTGAATCTGGTTTGATTTATATTAGAATCTTATTTGTAGTACTGCTACTCTTTGAATTACGGTACAAAAAATTTAAATCCATACGCGATTTGATTTTTTGGATTGCCCTTGTGGCTATTTTTAGCTGGTTTGGGTATTTCATTTTTCTGATATTCAGAAAACGCATTCTCGTAAGACGCGATCGGTTCAATTTAGAATTTCCAAAACCGGGAAAGGATCAGATCGAATAGAGGTTAAGAATTTGCCGGGTAATTTTTATTTCCGGGAAGAAGGGTTTTAAAGCTTTAAAACCGATTTGCCCTAAAAAAGAAAAACACCTTGCTTTCGCAAAGTGCCTTTCACCCCTAAATTGTCAATGACGCTGTAAATATATTAAATAAACTTCACATCATTTTGGTCTATTTCCTACTAAATCGATTAATTTTATGGTATTTATATGTAAATCCCGCAATACTAGAAAACTATAAAAATTTTAAGATTGTGGGTGTTTGAATTTGCGATTTGTGTAAAAAAGAAAAACACCTTGCTTTCGCAAAGTGCCTTTCACCCCTAAATCATTAATCATTTAAAATCTAACTCCCCTATTAGTCAGATTAGAAATGGCATTAATTATTTCATTAATACAAAGTAAAAGTAGCTAATAGGTCTGCATGAGGAAAGGGGGAAATCCCCCCTTTTTTGATCTAAATAGGCTACTAAATCGTTTAATTTTTAATTTACGATTAATTTCGATGTCATTTTTGCCCCATCGCGCTCCATTTCAACAAGATAGAGACCGCTTTGTAGATTAGAAACATCTACTCGCTGCTCTGCTGGGTTTTCGAAAGACACTTCTTTAAGAAGAACTCCCTGAATACTGAATACGCGTACACGATCTACTCCCTGAGAAAGTGAAAAACTACCGTGGGTAGGGTTGGGGTAAATCATGAGCTTGTTAGTCTCTTTAGGTTCGGCAATACTTAGGTTTGCCGTTTTATTGCCATAAATACGATATTCCCCGGGTTGCAGGCTAATCGGGCTTGTGGTGTTTGTGACCTCATATTCTGCATTGGTCATTAAATTGTACCAGGTTCCTGTTTCCTGAAAGTTAGGGACGACAGACTGTGCTGTAACATTCAGATTTGCCAGTATGGTAATAAAATTAGGCTCTCCTTCTCCTGCTGCAGTAGTACTTAAATACACTTTTTTGGTAAGGTTTGAAGCCTGTTCTTCAATACTAAAGGTTGAGGTTTCAAAAATGGCAAGGCGCTTTTTAAGCAAAATCATACGCTGCCAGTTATCGTGCAGTGTCACGCGTTGTGCGTTGTCCAGATAATCCCATCCGTCTGGTTTAGGGCTCAGTTTGCAACTGTCGTTGCCGGGGACACTGCCGTCTTCACAGGTGAAAATGCTGATGTCATAACCCAGCTCTCCAAATTGCCAGATCATCTTGGGTCCCGGAACAGTAAAGAATACTGCTCCTGCGGCTTCCATTCGTTTAAGCGCAGTATTTACGTCTCTAACGGTATAGCTTCCGGAGCTGTTGCCGAATGCTAAATTCTTATACATCAGTCGCTCTTCATCATGGCTTTCCATATAGGTAACTGCAGCAGGATTGCTAAAGCCCTTACTTTTATAGGAAGAACCGCTTACGCCTGAATTTTCAGAATAACCCATTGTAGATTGATTGTAGGGGTCAGTTTGTTTATTCCAAAGCATAATGCCTTTTCCTTCAGACAAGCGGTAATCTGCCCATTGTTTTTCTTCGGTTGTACCGCCTAAATGCTCAAAAATGATGATAAAATCTTCATCTTTTTCCCATTGCATATCGGCATAGGTTTTCAATACGTCTACGCGGTCCTGCTGAAATGCATTGGTACAGCTTTCATCTGGAGCTGAACAGTTTTGGGTAAATCCTTTAGTCAAATCCCAGCGATAGCCGTCTATTTTAAATTCCTCAATCCAATACTGAGCAGTGCGCTTTACATAACTGCGAGTAGCTTCTTTACTGTGGTTAAAATCATTAAATACACTGTAGGAATGCGTGGCCGTTTGATTAAAAAACGGACTGTCGGCACTGGGTTGGCCACCTGTACCTCCATTACTGGTGTTATACATTCTAAAATAGGGGTTCTGACCTGTGGCGTGATTGTAGACCACGTCAATGATCACAGCCATTCCCTTTTCGTGGGCGGCATCTACCAGAGTTTTTAATGCATTTCGTGTACCGTAATACTTGTCAAGGGCCATATGAAACGCGGGATTGTAACCCCAGCTGTTGTTACCGTCAAATTCCTGAACAGGCATCAGTTCAATAGCGTTGATTCCCAGATTTTCGAGATAATCAAGACGATCGATCAGGCTTTGAAAGCTGTGAGCATCATCAAAATCCCGTAAAAGAACCTCATAGATTACCAGGTCTTCGCGTTTGGCCGGCGTGAAATCTGCGATCTTCCAGTTGTAAACGGCTTCATCACGTTCAATATAAGAAACAGAATTAGAAGTTTTTCCCACCGGATAAGCCGGAAGATCGGGAAATAGCGAAGCCTCAATGTATTGATCATCAAATTCATCAAGAATCAGTGTAGAGTAGGGGTCGGCTACGCTAATTGCATATTCAACCACATACTGATACAGTACATCCTGCGGTGTAGCCGAGTCAAAATTCAGTTTGATCCAATGTCGATCTGCTGCGGCATCATAGTTCATCAGATACGTGTTGTCTAATGACCAGTCATTCCCATTAAAATTACCTTTGACGTGTATAAATTCCTTGCCCGGTGCATAAAAGACCAGCGTGGCCTCATTTGGTTTTGAAGGATCAAAGTTAAAACCATCTTTCAATCCGGCAGGTACTGCTGCAGATGCGGGTGTAGGCTTTACCAGTGTTCTGAAGCTGCGTATCACAAGATTTGAAGTGCCGGTTTGGGTTACTTCAAGTCGGTAATCGGTATTGATATTGGGCGTTGTGGTAAACGAGTAGGAGGTCGTCGCATTTTGGGTATTAATCACTGTGCCGTTTGCCAGAAGCCTGAAATCTGCAGTCACTCCTGCAGTCGCTGTGATACTAAACGAAGCGCCTCCTTCAATACTGGTTGTGGTGTTTGCAGGAGCGGTAAGATTGACATTAAATGCACCTACATTTTTAATGATATCTGTTCCCTGTTGGGAACCATTCTGATTTTTTATCAAGTATCCAATTCGGGTTATTCCGGTAGCATCGTAGAATTCGGTAGGGGTAAGTGTATAAGAATACGTGCCGTCCCCATTATCAGTAAACCGGGCCGTTTCAGATGAATTGTTGAAGTTAGTACCCGTGGCATCGGGATTGTTGATTTGTTTACCGGTAGAATCAAAATGCCAGGCCCAGAGATAGACACCTCCTGTCCACGGAATATTTGAAGCGGTTAGCGTAATCTGCTCATTTTCTGCAAAAGGATCAGGGCTTATACTTACCGTCTGAGCGAGTAACCCCAGCGGTAAACAACCTAAAAGGAAGAGGAGTAGTTTTGTTTTCATAGTGTGGTTTTAAGCTAAAAAAAGGCCGTACGAGACGGCCTTTAATATGAAGTGGTTATTAGTTTCTGGGTATAAAAATATAGCCGCCTGTAAGGTCACTAAACCAAATATCATAGGTGCCGGCAGAAACCGGAATATTAGGACCGTTGTTTGAAGTCGCGAAGCCGCTTACCGCGGTGTTAGCTCCCCAACTTACATCCCATGCATTGTTAGCACGTATTTTAACCTGACCGTCAAACAGGGTGATATTATTTAAATACCACAGGTGCGGATCAAAAGTAGACTGTGTAAAATCGGTGTCATCACCTCCCCAGCCGGTATCATCACCTGTACGGCCAGAACCTATAAGACCCATAGCGCCATAGGTGGTTGCTCCGCCGGCATCATATGGAGTGATGCTGTATGTTCCGGTCTTGGTGTTTACATCCAAGGTGTAATAGCCTGTAGTAGAAACACTAAGTACATCAGGGTCAAACCCAAGTGCCTCGCTACTGGCAAAGTTGCCATTATTCAACCCCCATTGCGGTTGCCATTGGCCACGTACTTCAAGTAATTTAAAGGCATCGCCATTAAATTTACCGGTAAAGCGATACGCGTCTTTATTATCGGGAAGTCTTACAATTGCAGGGTTGTTGTTGTTGTTATCCCAGCCCGGAGCGGTGGCAGCACCTACTAAAAATAAGTCTGTAAAGGATTCATAAGTTGTCACCGTAAAAGGCACAACTTCTGATGTACGCACATTTTCGCCCGTATCTGTAGTGATTGTACCCACAATACGCATTTCCAAATCAAAATCTGCAGCTTCTTCAGCACCTAAGCTTAAAGCCAGATTATTCAATTGCACATTAGACAGATTATACTCACCGCCATTAGTGACACGGCCTACAGAAACAGGAGTTTCAAAATTGCTTCCGGCCGCAACCATTTGCAATTCATAAACTACAGAAACTTCAGTTCCTTCCCGTGAAAAATCGGTCCAGGCAACACTTAAAGCCTGCGCATCCGGATTTTCACCATCTAAAACAACAACAGCATCAGCCTCAGGGCTTGTGACTACAGGAGCCTCTACCGCATAAGGAGTGATGTTGTAGGTAAGGGACGAAGTCGTTTCGCCACCATTACTGATACGTACATAAACCGGACTTGGCTTGTAAGGCTCTAAACCTGCATCAAGTAGCATTTGGTTTAACTCCGAAACGCTTATTGTGAAATTGGTCTTGTCTGTTGAGCCCAGACTTACTTCGTTAGTGAATTCGGCATCAGTAGCCATAACCACCTCATAGGTAGCACCAGCATTTTCGGCAGTATTCCAGCTGATGGTTACAGCAGGGTTTTCCGGGAAAGAAGGATTCAAAACCAGATTTGCAAAGTTTGTGGCATTGATCTCAAAGGTACTTTCAGGTTCCGTAAGCACCAGATCTTCCGTATTATCACAGGCCATAAATGTGGTTGCTGCGAAAGCTATAAGGAAGCTGTATTTTAAAACTGTTTTCATACTTTTTATTTAGAAAAGTTAAGAGGAATCATCACATATTCTCCGGTGATATCATTAAACCAGATTTCATAATCATCTTTTACCGGCACCGGAATGCTTCCGCCATCAACTTCAGCAACACCCGAAAATTCAGTCGCACCACCATAGCTCATTCCATTTGCTGAAAAGGTAATCGAACCGGTTTCTAATGGAGTAGAGCGCACGTACCAGATATGTGGGTCAAAGGCCAATGCCGTTAAGACAACATTACCGCCTGTGTTTCCGGTAACGGTAACAGAACTGAAGGCATCAGGAACGTTTTCAACCTCTTTAAAGGAAAAGGTATTGTTTGCAAGATTTACCGTTAGCGTACGATATCCTGCTCTGGTAGATTCTATTGACGGAGGATCGGGCTGATCTTCGGTAGGTCTTAATTTAAGGTTACCGCCTTCAACACCATACTGTGGCGCCCAGGATCCACGCTGATCGAGAATTTTAAAGAAATCCTGATTGAATCTACCCGTGTACCGGTATAGGTTTTCATTAAAGGCATCTCTGAAAAGCACCGGATTGTTGTTGTCATTACTCCATCCCGGCGCAGTGGCAGCACCTACCAGATAGTAATCATCATAAGGATACGAGAAGTAGGGATACACCATAATTCCTATAGGCTCTGAATATTGAATTTCAGAATCACGGGTTCCTATTGACGACTGTACGCGTATATAGGCCTGTTGCCATTCAAAAGGTACAAAGCCCAGGTCATTTACGGCATTATTTACCGCGCTCATAGATAGTGTAGCCTCCTCTAAAGATGTGGTTGTAGCGTTTACAGAAGTTTCAAAATTCTGATTTGCCGCAAACTGAACCACATATTTTATGGGAGTGGGCATAGAATAAACAGCTTCAGACCAGCTGACGGTAACGGCAGGGTTACCTGGATTTGTCTGGTCTAACGCCACCCGGTTGATATCCAGATTGGCAACCAGTGGAGCTTCTTCTGAAGCTACACTTAATTTTTCATCTTCCTCACTGCACGAGGCTATGAGCAGCCCGGTGAGTAAAAACAAACTTCGTTTTAATGTTGTTATCATAGTTTACAATTTTCTAATTCTAATAGCCGGTGTTTTGCGAAAGGTTTGCATTGGAAGACAAACTCTGGTTGGGTACCGGAAAGCGATTTCTGAATTCAGGAATAGAAGTACCTGATTGGGGTCCGCCTTTGTAGGACCATAAATAGCTGCTGCCGGTATAGACTCCAAAGCGTATTAAATCCTGTCTGCGGTGACTCTCCCAGTATAATTCACGCGAGCGTTCATCCAGTAAAAAGTCTAGCGTAAGTTGTGCCTGGGTGATATTGCCCGAAGTATCCCCAAACGCACGCTCGCGCAGGTCGTTTACGTATTGCAGCGCCAGGCTTTCTGAACCACCACCTCCGCGCAGTACGGCTTCCGCATACATTAAGAGTACGTCTGCATAACGAAACAACGGATAATCAGTATCGGTAAAAGTACGGTCGCTACCAGAACCACCGGTTGAGGTACGGTTTGAAAACTTGGTGATCAAATATCCCTGTGCTGTATTGCCAATATTATCAATTTCTATAGGACGATCCTGAGTAATAAGGGTATTACGGGCATCATTTTGATACAAGGGGTTTGCAGTAAACAGACGTGCAAACTCGGGTCTTACGCGGAATAAACCACCAAAACCGGTTGGGTTTACGCCCAGGCTTTCCCCGTTGTTTTCAGGAATTCCCACCTCACCCTGAATGATGATCGTGGTACCACCATAATTCTGCGTTCGTGCACCATCATTAACTACAGGGAAAATGATTTCATTTTGAGCGCCGTTAGAATTGTTATCTGCCATAAAGTTAAACAGATAATTAGGGGTAAGGCTGTAGCCACTTCCAATAAGGGTCTCACATACTTCAACACAATCTGCATAACGCGCAGTACCTGTGTACACCTCGGCGTTTAGGTAAAGCTTGGCCAAAAGCATATTAGCAACACCCTGATCAACGCGTGCATATTCGTTTTGACGTGCAGCTACCAGATTAGGCAGCGCTTCGGTCAATTCGGTTTCGATATAAGTGAAAAGTTCGCTGCCGGTGATTTCAGGAACCTGATCAAACCCTACGGCGTCATTTTCGGTTACAAAAGGAGCTTTTCCAAACATATCAAGCAGGTGATAGTTAGCCAAAGCTCTCAAAACACGGGCTTCTGCACGGTAAACCTGAATGTCTTCGGCCAGGGTTCCACTAACCCCTCTGCTGCTTAGCTTTTCAGAAGTAGTTTGTCTAAGAAATTCGTTTGCCAAAGCGATCTCATAGGAGGCCCGGGCAAATACCCCAAGAATCAACGGATTGTCTGAACTCCAGGTGTTGCGCTGCATACCGCGTAATCCCGGGTCGTTTTCATAGGTCCAGATCACTTCATCGGTAGACAGGTTTTGCAGGTTAAACAAACCGCGTATGTACTGCCCGGTACCGGCGTCAAGACCGGCGATGTTAGAACCTCCCGGATCGGTGGTACTTGTTAAACTCAGGTTAGCGTAAACCCCGGCAAGCGCTTGTTTATAGGCTCCTTCGGTCTCAAAGAAACCATCAGCAAGCAGCTCATCGTCATCCTGAGGAGTAACGTCTAAGTCCGATTCGCACGAAAGGAATGCACCTCCCAGGAGAAGCAAACAGGCGAATGTTTTTAATTTGAGCATATTTTTTAGTTTAAAATCCATAATTCAATCCAAATAAGAAGGTGCGACCACGTGGGAAGATGGTATTGTCTACACCGTTGTTAGTTATTTCAGGGTCAAGACCTGAATAGTCTGTTATTACAAATACATTTTGAACCCCGGTCCATAAGCGTAAAGTTCCTTTACCCATTTTATCCTCGTCAAAAGTGTAACCCAGAGTGATGTTATCCATTCTAAGGAAATCTGCATCTTCTAAATAATAATCAGAAAGAATCACATCCGGAGTATTCACAAAATCAGATTCTAAAACCTGAGTAGGAACGTTGTTTAATACCGTTCTAAACACGTTGCCATACTGCGCATTACCTGAATTCACGTTGTTGTAAATATCATTTCCAAAGCTGGCACGCATATTAAAACTGAAATCCCAGTTCTTGTAATTCATAGAAGATTGAAAGCCCATGGTAACATCTGCACGGCCATTGCCGGCGATGTATTTATCATCATCGTTTAGGATGCCATCGCCGTTTACGTCAACATAAGCACCTTCTATAGGTTGACCTGCTGTATCGTAAAGCTGACGGTAAACAAAGAACGAGTTAGGAGCAAAACCCTGACGCTGAACCTGTATGGTGTTACCGGTACCTCCGGCAATACCCTGTACCAGAATGTCCTGACCAAAAGCAAGACGATCTATCTCACGGTCTATATAGGTTACGTTGTAATTGACATTCCAGTTAAAGTCTTCATTGGAAGCCAGATTATAATCCACAACAAATTCAATACCCTGAGTGGTAAATTTACCGATGTTCTGGAAGCCCTGATTAGAGAAGTTCACTCCATCAGGTACAGGTGCCTGAGAAAGCAAATCATCAGATTCTTTACGGAAGAAATCAAGCGAACCGCTTAGTTTTCCGTTTAAGAAGCCATAATCCAGACCCAGGTTGTATTCGGTTATTTCTTCCCATTTAATACCTGCATTACGGTAGAAGGGCTGACCAATGGTGTAATACTGATCACCAAACTGGTATTGCGAAATGGCGTTACCCAGACCGTATCGGGCAAGATAGTCATATGCAGAGCCAATGTCCTGCTGCCCGGTAATACCATAGCCCGCTCTTAATTTCAATAGACTGACTGTATTTGATTCTTTTAAGAAATCTTCATCAGATAGTTGCCACGCACCGGAGATCGCAGGGAAATACCCAAAGCGCTCATCCTCACCAAATCTTGAAGTACCATCGCGGCGTATCGAAGCGCTTAAGAAATACTTCTGTTTGTAGTTAAAGTTACCACGGGCGAAATAAGCCAGTAAAACCACATCCGGATCTAAAGTAAGCTCCGGTGGAGCGGCATTTGGGTCTCTTACGTTTCCTGTTGTAAAGTTTTCATTCTCAAAAATCTGATAGGAATAACCGGCAGTTATTTCGGTATTGAAATCTCCAAAAGCTTTGGTATGCACCAGATAGGCATCTAACAAGCGGTTAGACGATTTAAAGTCGGTATCTGAGCGATTTCCCAATTCTTCACCTTCCTGAGCGTTTGTTCCTAAAGCACTGTTTCGGTCTATTTCAAAAAAGCGGTCAGACTCACTGTTGTCGATCCCCAGGTTTACCACGGCGCGTAAGGGCTCATAAAACGGAAGCTTATAGTCTACTTTAAAGTTTCCGTAGTAGCGGCGTACGCTGGCAATATCCTGTGTTTGCATCAATTGGGCAACCGGGTTGCGCGGTACGTTTCCTAAAACGATACCATTTTCATCACGGTATTCATAGAAGCCTCCATAACGCGAAGTTGGATCATAAATAGGCTGAGTAGGGTTAAACTGAAAAGCATTTCCTTCCACACCCGGAGCAAAGCGGTTGCGCTCCCAGCTTAAGTTGGCATTGAAATCAATTTTTAAAGACCCGTCAAAAAAACGTGGGTTAAGCGAAAGCGATGTAGTGGTACGCTCAAAAGAAGAGGTTTTACGTAAACCTTCCTGATCGGCACGGCCTATTGAAAGTCGTGCAGGCAGATTACCTGCAAGATTACCACTTACCGAAAGGTTATGCTGAGAGGAAAACGCATCCTGATAGATTGCATCCTGCCAGTCTGTATTGGCATTACCCAGGAATCCGGTTTGATTGGGGAAACGCTCATTGATAAGGCTTCGGTACTCGTTCGCATTAAAAATGTCAATTTTATCGGTAAGACGGGCAACACTGGCCTGGCTGTCAAAATTTACTTTTAAGCCCTGTTTTCCTTTTTTGGTGGTAATAATAATTACCCCGTTAGCACCCCGGTTCCCATAAATCGCAGCTGCGGAAGCATCCTTTAAAACCGAAAAGGATTCGATATCGGCAGGGTTTATTGAAGACAGCACCGAACGTCCGCCACTGGCCACATTATTAATAGGAAGGCCGTCGATAACGATCAACGGGTTGTTTGACGCATTAAGAGAGGCACCCCCGCGGATTCGTATTTCAGAACCTGCACCCGGTGAACCCCCGGTATTGATGGTAAGACCGGCAACGCGACCATTTAAAAGATTTTCTGCGGTTACGTTATTCCCTTTGTTGAAGTCTTTTTCACCAACAAGAGAAACAGACCCGGTCAAATCTTTCTTGGTTGTAGTACCATAACCAACCACTACGACGGCATCAAGTTCTGCGGCATCTTCGGTCAGGGTTACATCAATGTTTGACTGGCCCGTAAACGGAATCGTTTGAGTTCTAAAACCCAAATACGAAAAACTAATCGTTGCTCCATCACCTACACCGGTTAGCGTGTAGTTACCATCAAAGTCTGTTGTTGTACCATTTGTTGTTCCTTCAACAAGAACATTCACTCCGGGAATTGGCATTTGCCCGGTAGCATCAACTACTGTTCCCTTCACTGTTGATTGCGCAATCGATGTAATTGGCAAAAACAGCAAGAGAAACAATACTCCTTTTAATAAAATTTTCATAAAATTGTTTGAATTGAACTGCGTTTTTGTGTTAGTTTACTCTATTTTTTCACTTCACATTGCGAATTTAGCAAATGAGGTTGTTAATATTGTATAGATTGCAGTTCTACAACTAACTCTAACGTTAGAGTGTTGAAAAGTTTTAAAATTCAGATAACCTGAAAAATTCTGGCTTTTTTCTAAAAATTGGGAAAGGTTTATGTTAACCCGAATGCAGCTATGAAACGAAAAATTACCTTAAAGGATATTGCTAAAGAACTGGATGTCTCGATCTCTACGGTCTCTAAATCGCTCAAAAACAACCCGGAAATAGGCGAGGACACCCGGCAGAAAGTTCAGGCTTTTGCCAAGCTTTACAATTATAAACCCAATAATATTGCGGTTAGCCTGCTCAATCAGCGCACCAAACACATCGCTCTCATCATCCCCGAAATTACCCACGACTTCTTTACCACAGTGCTTAAAGGTGTTGAGGAAGTGGCGCATCAACGCGGCTATAATGTTTTGGTGTGTGTTTCCAACGAATCTTTTGAGAAAGAGGTACTCAGTATGGAAATGTTTGCGCAGGGCGGAATTGTAGACGGTTTTATCATTTCACTTTCTAAAGAAACGCAGCTAAAAGACGACTATAAGCATCTGGTTGAGGTCGAAAATCAGGGAATGCCTCTGGTAATGATAGATCGCGTTACCGATAAGGTCATAAGCGATAAAGTGATTGTAGACGATATGCGCGGAGCCTATACTGCCGTGAGTCACCTGGTCGAAAAGGGATGCCGCCGCATCGCGCTGATCACAACACAAGACCACATCAGCGTAGGGTATCTGCGAAAAGAGGGCTATAAAAAAGCGCTGGCCGATCACGATCTTGCAGTGGCAGACGCGCTCATCGTTACGGTAGATCACGTTGATGAAGCAGAAGATAAGATACGTCAACTCGTTACTAACGAAATCTTTGATGCGGTTTTGGGAGTAAATGAAATCTTTGCGGTTATTGCGATGAAACTGCTTCAGGAAGCCGGTAAGACTATACCTGATGAGGTTGCCATTATTGGGTTCTCAGACGGAAAATTGCTAAAGTATGCAACCCCCAGTATAACAGCGGTAGACCAGCACGGGGTTGAGATTGGTAAAGCCGCTGCCGGTATGCTTATAGAACGTTTAGAATCTGACGTTACCGAGGAAAATTTCAGAACCACCGTAATCACCACTTCACTGGTAGAGCGGGATTCAACCAACCTCAATTGAAATCCTGAGCAATACGTATAATTGTTTATATTTACGCTCACTTTTCATTTCACACACGAATTTTAGTCTAAACCCTACTGGGGTAAAACGGTGTATATGAAAAACTTTTCTTTAGGTATTCTCTTAGTATTTTCGGTAATGGCTCAGGCTCAGATAGCACGTGTTGAACCGCCCTTCTGGTGGGAAGGTATGCAACGCGACAGTTTGCAGCTTCTGGTGTACGGTAAGGATATCGCTTCGTACGAGGTGGAAGCTTCGGCAGAAATGCCCATTCTTGAAGTAACCAAAACCGAAAATCCCAACTACCTTTTTGTAACCATCAACAGTGCTTCGGTCGGAGCAGGCGATTACGAGCTCCGCTTTCAAAAGGAGGGAAGCCCACAAATTAAACAGCCTTATTCCTTTAAAAAACGGCGGGAACATTCCGCTTTGCGAAAAGGTTTTGACAATGCAGACCTGATCTATTTACTGATGCCCGATCGGTTTGCAAACGGTAACCCGGCAGGCGACTCGCATCCTAGAATGGTCGAAAAGGCAGATCGCACCAAACCCGGCGGCCGTCACGGTGGCGATATCAAAGGAATCATAGACCATCTCGATTATTTAAAAGATCTGGGCGCGACTGCGATCTGGAGTACGCCGCTTTGTGAAGATGATGACGAGGCTTATTCCTATCACGGCTATGCCCAGAGCGATGTTTACGCTATAGACCCGCGTTACGGCAGCAACGAAGACTATGTGCAGCTTTCTGCCGAATTGCACAAACGCGGAATGAAGCTCATTCACGATTATGTGACCAATCATTGGGGCCTGCAACACTGGATTATTCAGGATTTGCCAACGCGAGACTGGATTCACCAGTTTGATGCGTTTACCAATACCAACCATCGTATGACCACGCAATTTGACCCCTACGCGGCGCAAATTGATCAAAAAATCTATGAGGAAGGCTGGTTTGTACCCACAATGCCCGATTTGAATCAAAACAATCCGCTGGTGCTCAACTACCTCATTCAGAACGCCATTTGGTGGGTTGAATATGCAGATTTAGACGGCTTGCGGGTAGATACCTACAGTTACAATCACAAGCAGGGCATCGCCAAATGGACCAAAGCTTTGATGGATGAGTACCCCAATTTTAATATCGTAGGAGAGGTCTGGCTACACGATTCCGCTCAAATCGCCTATTGGCAAAAAGACAGTAAAATAGGGGCCTTACAGGATTACAACACCCATTTACCTACCGTGATGGATTTTACCCTGCATGACGCGCTAGACAAGATATTTGTGGAAGAGGAACAATGGGATCAGGGCGTCACCCGCGTCTATGAGAATTTTGTAAACGATTTATTCTATCCAAATCCCAACAACATTCTGGTCTTTGCCGAAAATCACGACACCCAGCGTTTCAACACCCGCGTAAAGGGCGCTTTTGAAGATTATAAACTGGCGATGAGCCTTATCTGCACCACCCGTGGGATCCCGCAGGTGTACTACGGCAGTGAGATTGGCATGCAGGGCGATAAAAATAAAGGCGATGGTGATATACGGCACGATTTTCCGGGAGGGTGGCCGGCAGACAAGCAAAACGCCTTTCTTCCGCAAAGCGAAAAAAACGGCCGTAATGCCTATCAGGAGCAGTACTTCAACTTTTCGAAGAAGTTGTTTAACTGGCGAAAAGCCAATCCTGTAGTACATACCGGTAAACTGCTGCAGTATGTTCCCGATAAAAATCTATATGTTTATTTCCGCTACAATGCGGAAGGAGACCGGGTGATGGTGATCTTAAACCTGAGCAGAAAAAAGCAAACGCTCGATTTAAAGCGTTTTGCCGAAGGACTGGCGGGGCATAAGCAGGGTCTCGAACTGCTTACGGGAAAAGCGCTTCAGCTGACTGATACGCTTTCGGTGATGCCGCGAACGCCAATGATCATCAATTTAACGCGCTAGTTCTATGAAAAAACAACTGCTACTGCTTGCTTTTGCTGTATTTTTCAGCTGCAAAAACCAAAATCAAACCGACACTACAGAACCTAAACCTACTATGAAAACTGAAAATGCACCCAAAAAGGAAGTCGTTTATCATGTGTTTACCCGTCTTTTCGGAAATACCAACACGACCAATAAACCCTGGGGAACCCTTGAAGAAAACGGGGTAGGGAAGTTTAACGATTTTACACCCGAAGCTTTACAGGCGATTAAAGACCTGGGGACAACTTACATCTGGTACACCGGCGTTCCGCATCACGCGGTAATAACCGATTATACCCAATACGGAATTTCGAATGACGATCCCGATGTGGTTAAAGGCCGCGCCGGTTCGCCCTATGCCGTGAAAGATTACTATCAGGTTGATCCCGATATGGCGGTTGATCCCGCAAAGCGTATGGAGGAATTTGAGGCGCTTATCAAACGCACCCACGAGGCCGGAATGAAAGTCATCATTGACATAGTACCCAATCATGTGGCGCGCAAATACGAAAGCCTCAATACGCCCAAAGGTTCTGTTCCTTTTGGTAAAAACGACGATACATCGGTTGCGTATGCTAAGAACAATAATTTTTACTACATCCCGGGTGCAGCTTTTGAAGTTCCCAACTGGCAAAACGGATATGTGCCCTTAGGTGGCGATCAACATCCACTCGCTGACGGGAAATTTGATGAATCTCCTGCGAAATGGACGGGAAATGGTAGTCGGGCTGCACAACCCAATCAAAACGACTGGTACGAAACGGTAAAAATAAATTACGGGATTAGTCCTGACGGGCATAAGGATTTTAACCTATTGCCTATGGATTCTGGAGATTGGGATGCTCAGAAGCACGCTGATTTCTGGAAGGATAAGGAAATCCCTGCTTCATGGAAACAGTTTGAAGACATAGCTCATTTTTGGTTAGCCAAAGGGGTTGACGGCTTTAGATACGATATGGCCGAAATGGTTCCTGTAGAATTTTGGAGTTATTTGAATTCGTCTGTAAAGATGAAAAATCCGGATGCGTTTCTTCTGGCAGAAGTCTATAATCCGTCGCTTTACAGAGATTATATTTTTAAAGGAAAGATGGACTACCTCTACGACAAGGTAGAACTTTATGACACCATCAAGCGGGTTATGCAGGGCCATTGCAGTACAGATCAGATTGCACCCATCATCTATTACCACAAGGATATAGACCGCAATTTGCTGCATTTCCTGGAAAATCACGACGAGCAGCGTATTGCCAGTCCGGACTTTGCAGGTGATGCCCTGAAGGGTAAGCCGGCGATGGTGGTTTCTACACTGATTAGCACGTCGCCCACGATGATTTATTTTGGTCAGGAACTGGGAGAGCCTGCAAAAGAAGACTTGGGTTTTGGCGATCCTACGCGCACATCCATTTTTGATTACGGCAGTGTGCCATCGGTAGTGCGCTGGGTGAATGATAAAAAATTTGACGGGGGTAAATCTACCGGCGCCGAAAAAGATCTCCGGGACTTTTACAGGCGTTTATTGACTTTCAGTACTCAAAACTCTGCAATAATGGGGGAGTATGCAGATATTCACTGGCACAACCGCCAGAATACCGAGTGGTACAACGACCGGGTACATTCTTTTGTACGCTGGTCTGACACCGATAAGCTGGTTGTGGTAACTAATTTTAGTCCGTTTGATACCTATGGTTTTGAGCTTCAGATTCCGCAGGAAATTATTGAAACCTGGAATTTGAAGAATGGCGATTATAAGATGGTCGACCAACTTTACAAGGAGACCAAAACGACTTTGAAAGTAGAAAATGGCCAGGGCCAAATGCGTGTAGATCTAAAACCGTTAGAGTCTTTCGTTTTTAAATTAGACTGAAAACCTTCAGCCTAAATGGTATCTGACCCGTCTTTACGTAAGGCGGGCGCCATGATACGGTCAAAAAAGAGGGCTGCGGTTACCGCGCCCAGAAAGGGTCCGCAGATATACACCCAGAAAAATCCGCCCGAATTATCAGGGAACGCGGCATCACCCCAACCCATTATCCAGGCAACCATACGCGGACCAAAATCCCGTGCGGGATTGATTCCGCATTGCGTTAAGGGAGCGATCAGGCAAATGATTATGGTTACCGAAATGCCTATAAAAACCGGCGCCATCGTATCGTGGGGACGGCCTACGTTTGCATCTTCGGTAAAGCCCAGTACAAACAATAACAGTAAAAAAGTACCGAATGCTTCCGCGATTATCGCCAGCGGCAGGTTTACCACTGCCGTGTTTCCCGGCATCATATAGAATTCTCCAAACATTTTTGCAGTAGTGACGCTTTCGTAGGTACCCCGCACAATGCCTTCACTTTCCTCAAAAGCCTGTATAGACGGGTTAAATAAGAAATACAGCATCAGGCCGCCCAAAAAAGCACCCAAAACCTGTGCAAACCAGTAGGGAAGCAGCTTTTTTGCAGGCATGCGTCCGCTGATTACCATAGCCAGGGTTACGGCCGGGTTGATGTGCGCATTAGAAAGATGGCGGGTAAGGTAAACGGCCAGCATCACCGAAATTCCCCAGGCAATGCCTATTTGCATAATACTTTGGTATCCGCCGAATAAAACGGCGACAGCGCCGGCACTCAGACCAAAAATAATCAGGACAAAAGTTCCCAGTATTTCACCAATTAATTCGCGGCTGGTAATCATAAGAAAGCATACTTTAGAAACGATCTCGGCGATCGCTGTTTTACGCATTTAAAGATACAGTTTCTGGCAAAAGATTTAGATTTAAGACAAGCTTATGACTAGAAATGTAGGGCTTGCAGCCTGAGTCGTAACTTTGCAATGTCCCGTAAGTCGCTATTGCCGCTGACCTGAACCACTAGTTATGACCAAAAAAAATCAAAGTATTGCAATTGTTGGGATTGGACCTCGCGGTCTTGCCGCACTTGAAGCCCTATTTCTGGCATTGCAGGATGCTGCTGTACCAAAAATCCCAAAGCTCCTGCTTTTTGAGGCTTCCGCGCATTTTGGGGCGGGTCAGATCTGGTCACCGGAGCAGGTGGCCACAAATCTTTCGAATATTCACGAGCGGCATCTGGCAAACGGACTTGCAGGCAGACCTGAAATCCGCTTGGATGGCTTGTACATTCCTGCTTTTCAATCCTACCGCGAATGGATCAACTATCCCGAAAATCACAATCCGCAGGAAAAAGATCACTTTCCGTCCCGGTCAAAAATAGGAGCTTATTTAAATGCACGTTTGGAAAGCATTGCCCGTGTTTTGGCAGATGCCGGTCTTGCGGAATGCCTGCAAAAGGCAATCGCTTCGGTCGAAACGACGGCAACAGGTTGTTTGCTTACGGACGCGGAGGGTACGCAATATGAGGTAGCCGAAACCGTCCTGACTATAGGGCATCAGCCGGTTTACGATTCAGACCAATTGCAAAGTTGGGAAGCGCACGCCCGTGAGCACGAGCTTCTCTTGTATAAGGATCCCTATCCTGTAGGTGCTTTGGAAACCGAAGCCATCACACCCGAAACCCTTGTTGCGATGCGGGGTTTTGGTCTGTCTATGGTAGACCAGATGCGCGCCCTGACGCTGGGTTTTGGCGGAAGCTTTACCGAAATACCCGATGCGGACCGTTTTCAGTATGCTGCTTCAGAGCAGGCGCCGAAAACTTTGATTGCATTTTCTCTGGATGGCTTGCCGCCGGCACCAAAGCCTAAAAACGCCAAGATTGATGGCTGGTTTGAACCTTCAGCGGAAAGTATGCTGCGGTTTAAAACCCAAATTGAGGAGGCAAACCAGCATCCGGATCAAATCAATGACGCCTCCTTTTTAATCGAAGCTTTGGGCGAAATGACCGCTTCGGTTTATCTGAATTTAAAAACCAAAGCCAGACCTACAACTTTAGACAAACACGAGCTTGCTAAACTCACCGAGAGTCTTATTCGGCAACCGAAAAAGCTTCAGCACGAATTGCTTTTAAGTCACGACATACCGGCGATTGAAGCTTTAAATGCCCTCCTCGATATGGCTTGCGGCCGCGAGAAAATCAGTCTTGATTATTGCCTGGGTCAGGTATGGCGCTATGCACTCGGTATTTTATACCACGAGTTTACGCATTTTGATTTTGGGGATGCGGCCATGGTAGATATGGTAAAGTACATTGAAGCCAGTAAACGCTATTCCTACGGGCCGCCCATCGCCAGTGTGCAACAATTGATCGCTTTGGTGGAAGCCGGAGTGCTACAACTCGATTTTGTGGATAATCCGCAGATTGAAGAGGTCCCATCAGGCTGGAAAGTGTATAAAAATGGAAAATCGGTTACTGCTGATGTCATGGTTAATTCGGTTGTAGACCCGCCACAACTGCTGAAGGTAAGCAGTCCCCTGATTCAAAACCTGATCGCCGATAAGAAAGTGAGTCCGGTAAATTACAAACTGGGTTTGCATACGCTTGAAGATGGTCGTATCATCAGTAAAGCTGGCAACACGCATCAGCCCATAGCTTTATTGGGCCGTTTGGCAAAAGGCAGTGTAATTGGCGTAGACGATCTGATTGAGTGTTTCGGTAAACCCGCAAACAAATGGGCCGCAGGCGTACTTTCGCGAATGCGGGATTAAGACAGTTCCTGCAGTAGATTGTTCAGGTCAAGTCTGTGGGTGTACATCTCGATCTCTCCGGCTTCATCACGAGGCCAGTCTTCCCGGGGACGATCCCAATACAATTCCACGCCATTTTCATCGGGATCATTCAGGTAGAGCGCTTCAGAAACACCGTGATCTGCCGCGCCCGTTAATTGTATTCCATTTTCCAAAAGGCGTTTGAGTATTTGTGCCAAATCCTTACGGGTGGGATAGACGATTGCGGTATGGAAAAGCCCGGTGCTATGCTGCGGCGGAGCACTTCCGCCTTTACTTTGCCAGGTATTGAGACCTATATGATGATGATAGCCCCCGGCCGAAATAAAGGCAGCGGCATCGCCTAAACGCTGTATGATTTCAAAACCCAAAATCCCGTGATAAAACTGAAGCGCGCGTTCCAGATCAGAAACTTTTAAATGCACGTGACCAATGCGGGTCGATGTCGGAATGGAGTAGGAGTCAGCCATAACTAAATTTTTGTCAAAAATACACTATGCAGGTTTAATCTAAATAAAATGTTAAATAATACCGGCGATTCCCTTTTATATATGCTGTTTTTCAGTTAATTTCCAACCCAAATAAAAAGCCGAAGGCCCTACCCGGATGGCGAACTAACGGATCACTATGCTTACAAAAGTGTATGGCTCGGCTGTTTTTGGGGTAGAGGCAACCACGATTACCGTCGAGGTCAATATCGATAAGGGAATAGGCTATCACCTGGTGGGTTTGCCCGATAATGCTATTAAGGAAAGCAATTACCGCATCGCGGCGGCCCTTCAAAACAACGGTTATAAAATTCCGGGTAAAAAAATCACGCTCAATATGGCTCCGGCCGATATGCGTAAGGAAGGCAGTGCCTACGATCTTACCCTCGCCGTCGGGATTCTGGTTGCCAGTGATCAAATCAAAGCCGAACATTTAGACGAATACATCATTATGGGCGAGCTTTCGCTCGACGGAAGCCTGCAACCCATACGCGGCGCTTTGCCCATTGCGATTAAGGCTCAGGAAGAAGGTTTTAAAAAGTTCCTACTGCCCAGCCAAAACGCCAAAGAAGCAGCGATCGTAAAAGACCTTGAAGTGTATGGAATCGACTCCATCGCGCAGGTCATTGATCATTTTGATACCGGTGCACCGCTGGAGCGCACCATCGTAGATACCCGAAGCGAATTCTTCAACGCCCTGGAGCATCCCGATTTTGATTTCGCCGATGTAAAAGGGCAGGAGTCCATCAAACGCTGTATGGAAATCGCTGCTGCGGGCGGACATAACATCATCTTAATAGGTCCGCCGGGAGCCGGTAAGACGATGCTGGCCAAACGCCTGCCTTCCATTTTGCCGCCAATGACTTTGCGCGAGGCGCTTGAAACGACCAAGATTCATAGTGTTTCGGGGCGTATGCGCGAAAACGTAGGCCTGATGGCACACCGCCCGTTTAGGAGTCCGCATCACACCATTAGCGACGTCGCCCTCGTAGGCGGTGGGGCGTATCCGCAGCCGGGGGAAATTTCGCTGGCGCATAATGGTGTGTTGTTTCTGGACGAGTTGCCTGAGTTTAAGCGTACCGTGCTGGAGGTGATGCGGCAGCCGCTGGAAGACCGCGAAGTGACCATATCCAGAGCCAAATTTACCGTGACCTATCCCAGTAGTTTTATGTTAGTAGCCAGTATGAACCCCAGTCCGGGCGGCTATTTTAACGATCCCGGCGCGCCGGTGACCAGCACTCCGGCAGAGATGCAGCGCTATCTGAGCAAGGTGAGCGGACCGCTTTTAGACCGGATTGATATTCATATTGAAGTGACGCCGGTACCTTTTGATAAACTTTCAGACGAGCGTAAGGCCGAAAGCAGCATCGACATACGCAAGCGGGTGACCGAAGCCCGTAAACTGCAAACGGAACGTTTTCGTGAAAGCGAAAGCATACACTACAACGCACAGATGAGCGTCAAACAGATTCGCAAATACTGCGCACTCGATGAGCACTCCAAAAGCCTGCTTAAAAACGCGATGGAAAAACTCAACCTATCTGCCCGGGCCTACGACCGTATTTTAAAAGTGGCCCGCACCATTGCCGATCTGGAAGCCGCCGAAAATATCGCCGGGCATCATATCAGCGAAGCCATACAATACCGAAGTCTGGATCGGGATGGGTGGTTGGGCTAGTAAAATTTAATCTATGAAAGAAAATTTTGAATTTAATGATCTAAAGTCTGTCAGGAAATCTCTTCTAGTATCGTGTATATCGTTACTCTTTTTGACTTCTATGAAACAGTATTATACAGGAATGATAAAACTTTTAGGTTTTGAAATTCCGATTTCAGATGTTGATGTAATCCAAGTATTCCTTGTTTTATTAATAGTATTCTATTTGATAGCCTTTTGGATAAGACTTAATGACGAAAGATATCAAGATATAAAAAGAAAACTGGATGACCCTTATTTTGGTTCCGACTCTCAATTTTATCGAGATTTCATTTCTGAAGCTGGGGTTCTAAATAAAATGTATTTAGAGAAAAAAGATTTATTGTCAGAAGCTGAAAAAAAGAAACACCGAATTCATCAGAAGAAAGTAAAAAAAATTCTAAAAGAAAGAGAAATACTTAGGTCAAAGATTGAATCTTATTCATACAAAAAATATACAAACATTTTAGATGAGTTGTTTCCGCTAATTTTTGGCGTTGTAACAGTTACTCTGATCTTATTCGATTTATTTCTGTTTCAATGGATTCATTCTTTAATTTTTTGAAGGAAATCGATTTTTGGGCTAATAAGCAAATGAAGAATTATTAATTATTTATACTATATCAATGACACGTGATGCACAATTGGCGTTTTGCAAGAAATGCACCAACCGAAAAATGGATTTACAAACCGGAATTTTATGCAGTCTTACCGACCGAAAAGCAGATTTTGAAGGAACCTGTGGGGATTTTCAGGAAGATCCGGAGGTTCAGGCTCTGGCCATTCAATCTGAAGCCTTAACCATAGATCAAATACACCAGAAACTTTCAGAAGAGGATTTAAAAGAACTCAAAGAAGAAGAAAATCTGATTCCGGCGATTGTTATGGGTGCCACGGTTGGTCTGGTTGGCGCTATTCTTTGGGGAACCATCAGTGTGATGACCGGTTTTCAGATAGGTTATATGGCTGTGGCCATCGGAGCCGGAGTAGGTTATACCATACGTCTGGTAGGCAAAGGGATCAGTCAGATTTTTGGGTATTGGGGCGGAGCGCTCGCGTTCTTATCGGTTTTGCTGGGAAATATTCTGAGTATTTTGGGATTTGTTGCCAATGAAATGGATGTAAGCCTTGTGAATGCCATTTTGTATTTCGACTACAGTTATTTGCCGCAGCTTATGGGCGAAACCTTTAGTGTTATGGATTTGCTGTTTTACGGTCTGGCGATTTTTGAAGGCTACAAGTTTTCCTTTAGAGTTGTTTCGCAGGAAGATTTAGACCGCATTCATACTAAGGCCTGATTCCTTTTTCGAATTTCAGTCGATAGAAAACTGAAACGCAATCTTACAATTTACAATTACCCCGGTTAGCAAACATCTTGTTGACCGGGGTAAATTTTGTTTATAGGTCAAGCACGGAGGGATCAAGATTTAGATGCAAGATTTCTAACAAAAACAAAACCTGTTCTAATTTCTTTTCGGAATAACAATATAAATCTTTCGTTTTGAGACTAAAAACCGATCGCATTCCATAAAATTTAAAACTTGCTTATAATCAGTATTTTAAATTTAAGCCTGTAAAGTTTACCCAACCCGCTTCAAACAAACCCTTTTTTTAATAGCCTTTGAAGCTTTTTAGCCTATTGAAAAGATAAATTTTAACAATTCCGTTTTCAGGTGCTTTTTGCGATTTATTCAACGATTTTACAAAAACACTTAAAAGAACTAACTGAAATCTGTAACATGGGGGTGTTTTTTGCGTCATTTAGGCTGAAAACATTTCTGTATATTTAAACTTTACTAATTAAAATTAACAATTCTATGATCAGAACTAAATGGACACCGATGGCGGTTATGCTGTCGTTTTTTGTGGCCACCTTTGTTTCCTGCGATAAAAAGGCAGATTCAGACGGTGATGTTGCAGAAGCCAAACTATCAATCGATTACGAAAAGTATGAGCTGGAAAACGGCTTAAACGTTGTTCTTCATCAGGACAAAAGTGACCCCATTGTGTCTGTTGCGATACAATATGGCGTAGGATCTAACCGCGAGAAAAAGGGACGTACCGGTTTTGCCCACCTTTTTGAGCATATGTTGTTTCAGGAATCTGAAAACGTGCCGCAGGATCAATTCTTCAAAACCATTCAGGATGCCGGTGGTACGCTTAACGGGGGTACCTGGCAGGATGGAACCATTTATTATGAGGTAGTGCCCAACAATGCTTTAGAAACCGTGTTGTGGCTGGAGTCTGATCGTATGGGCTTTCTCATCAACACGGTAACCGAATCTGCATTTGCCAATCAGCAGGAAGTGGTTCAAAACGAAAAGCGCCAGCGTGTAGATAACAATCCGTATGGGCACACCAGCTGGGTGATTGACAAAAACCTGTTTCCTGACGGACATCCGTACAGCTGGCAGGTAATTGGCGAACTGGAAGATCTTCAGAATGCGACGGTAGCAGATGTGAAGGAGTTTTACGACAAGTTCTACGGCCCTAACAACGCCACGCTGGTAATTGCCGGGGATTTTGATGAGGCCAAAACCAAAGAACTGGTTGAAAAGTATTTCGGCGAAATCAAAAAGCGTCAGGAAGTGGAGCCTTTAGAAGTACAGAATGTGACTCTTGATGAGACCAAGAGATTGTATCACGAAGATAATTTTGCCACGGCGCCTCAATTGAATATGGTATGGCCAACGGTTGAAATGTACACCGATGATGCCTATGCCCTTGACTTTTTAGGCCAAATCCTTTCAGACGGAAAAAAAGCGCCTTTATACCGCGTTTTGGTGGAAGATATGGAAGTGACTTCGCAGCCGTATGCCTACAACAGCAGCGATCAGATTGCAGGTAAATTCAGTATTTCGGTAACTGCAAATGCCGGGGTAGACCTCGATAGCGTAGAAACCGGTATCAATAAAGCTTTTGCGCTTTTTGAAAAAGAAGGCATCAAGGCCGAAGATATTGAGCGTATCAAAGCCGGTCTGGAAACCGATTTTTATAACGGAATCAGCAGTGTTTTGGGCAAATCGTTCCAATTGGCACAATACGATGTGTTTGCCGGAGATCCCGGTTTTATTGAAAAGGATATCGAAAACATCAAAGCCGTTACTACCGATGATGTGATGCGGGTGTACGAAAAGTACATCAAAGGCAAGCCTTTCGTCTTAACCAGTTTTGTGCCTAAAGGAGAAATGCAACTTATCGCAGAGAATTCCGAAAAAGCCGAAGTTGTCGAAGAAGAAATCACCGAAAATGTAAAAACCGAGGTTGTAGATGCGGAGAAGGAAATCGAAAAAACCCCTTCCAGTTTTGACCGTTCGGTTCCTCCTGCGATGGGAGAGAGTCCTAAACTCAATATCCCGGAATCGTGGACGGCTGAATTGCCTAACGAAATGGAAGTATACGGTATCGTTCAGGATGAGTTGCCTTTGGTAAACTTCAGCCTCGTACTAGACGGCGGCCACCTGCTTGATGATTTAAGCAAAAACGGTGTGGCAAACCTGATGACCGATATTATGATGGAAGGTACTGCGACCAAGACTCCGCTGGAGCTGGAAGAAGCTATAGACCGTCTGGGTGCCAGCATCAATATGTACACGACAGATGAGTCTATTGTGATACGAGGGAATACGCTGGCTCGTAATTTTGATGCGACTATGGCTTTGGTAGAAGAAATCTTATTGCAACCGCGTTGGGATGAGAAGGAATTTGCCCGTATCAAAACGAGCACCATCAACTCTATTAAGCGCTCTGACGCAAACCCTAATGTGATTGCAAACCGGGTGTATAACAAGGTATTGTATGGTGAAAACCATCCTTTGGCGCATCCTACCAGCGGTACGGTTGAGTCTGTAGAGGCGATCACCATTCAGGATTTAAAAGACTATTACAACAATTATTTTTCACCTTCTGTAAGCCGTTTCCATGTGGTGGGTGACGTGTCTAAAGACAAGGCGCTTGCTGCACTTGAAGGTTTAAAAACCAAATGGGAAGCTAAAGAAGTGACGATTCCTGAATTCCCGGTTGCAAACAACCGTGATAAAGCTTCGTTGTATTTTGTAGATATCCCAAATGCGAAACAGTCGGTGATCAATATCGGGTATATCGCAATGCCACGTACCGACACCGATTTCTATCCTGCAGAAGTGATGAACTACAAGTTAGGAGGTTCATTTAGCGGAAACGTGAACCTGGTTTTACGTGAAGAAAAAGGTTATACCTACGGTGCGCGTTCAGGCTTTAGCGGAACCAAAATTCCGGGAACCTTTACTGCATCTTCAAGCGTACGTACCAACACCACGGGCGAGTCGGTTGAAATCTTTAGAGATGAAATCGCCAAGTACAAAGAAGGTATCACACCTGAAGATCTGGAGTTCACCAAGAATGCGTTGATCAAATCAAACGCACGTCGTTTTGAAACTCAGGGTTCCTTGTTAGGAATGCTTCAGGAGCGCAGTTCGTATGATTTAGATCCTAATTACATCGAGAAAGAGGAAGCCACGATCAACAATATGACCTTGGAGCAGCACAAAGAGCTGGCTAATAAATATCTGGACGAATCAAAAATGGCCTATCTGGTTGTAGGTGATGCGGCAACGCAGTACCAGCAGTTTAAAAAGATGGGCTTTGACGAAGTGAAATTATTAGATAAAGACGGAAACGAGGTAACACTCGAGGAAGTTAAAAAGTAGGTTTTTTTTGAAAGGTTAAACCGAAAAAACCCCAAAGTTCTGCGGAGCTTTGGGGTTTCTTTTTTGTCACTTCGAGTGGTTTTTGAGAGCCTGAGCTCGAAAAAATTGTATCGAGAAGATGTTGTGGTTTACCGTTTGCTGTTTTGTCACTTCGAATGAATGCAAACGGGGGCCGAGAATGGTTTCAGTTGTATCGGGAAGATGTTTCGGTTTACCGTTTTCTGTTTACGGTTTTTGTCACTTCGAGTGGTTTTTGAGAGCCCGAGCTCGAAAAAAGTGTATCGAGAAGATGTTTCGGTTTACCGTTTTCTGTTTACGGTTTTTGTCACTTCGAGTATTTTTTGAGAGCCTGAGCCCGAAAAAAATGTATCGAGAAGATGTTGCGGTTTACAGTTTGCGGTTTTCAGTTGAATTGAATTCTTTAAAACAAGAAACAAGAAACAAGAAACAAGAAACAAGAAACCAGAAACAAGAACTTTTTACCTGCAACCTGCAACCTGCAACCTGTAACCTGTAACTTGCAAATTGCAACTCCATTTAACTAGCAGTCTACGTTTTCAGGAGCCAGAAACCAGAAACCAGAAACCAAAACCTCCGAATATCATTCCACCCGTACATATTTATAACTGCAGCCTTCGACGCAGATAGGTCCGCTGGTAGGTGTGAGTATAAAATAGGTTGTAAACTGTTCAATGGAGTAGGTGATTAAACCCTCCTCGTTTTCGGTATTGGGATTAAAATCGGGACAATCGTAGTTCAGGCTGAGGACATTTTCTTTTACGGTGAAATTACCCGTTGCGCATTCGGCATAGCGGTCTGAAGAAAAGCTTCCGTTGTTTTGAAAGGTAATGGTTTCGCCCTTTTCCGCATCAACCCAATATTGCGGTCCTCCGGAACTGATGTAGGCTTCTGTTTTTTTCCATTTTCCGGAAATTAAAAGAGCCGTAGCATCCCGTGGTTCCTCAACTGAGGTATCCTCACAACCGATTAACACGATAAGGCAGAATAGCAAGCTTAGTTTGGTTTTCATAATTAGATTGTTTGCTAAATAGATACCTCTCCATCAAACAGGTTGCGCCAAACTTGATAATTTTTTTCTGCAACCTGCAACCTGCAATTTGCAACTTGCAACCTGCAACCTACAACCTGCAACTAAATTTAGCTAGCAGTCTACGTTTTCAGGAATCAGCAACCAGGAACAAGAAATAATAAATTACAAACCCTCTAACTTCTATCCCCCATCAGGGCTTCCCCCTTAACCAGCCAGCTAAAACCAAAAGCCTCCACGGCAACCGCTTCCATCCAAAAGGTCAGTCTGAGTTCGTCATAGCTAGTTTCAGGAATCACACCCGTCAGCCCCAGAACAACAACCAGCAGAGCAGCCAGCATCAGGGAACCACAAATACGATACATGCGATTGCGCATAATCTTTTTCGGACTGCGCTGTGCTTTCGGTTTGTCTGATTTCACAAACAAAAACAGCGACATATAGGCAAGAGCCAGTAGAAATACGGCCGCAGCGATATAGTGAAACAGCGAGCGCCAGCCTTCTTTCGACTCCTCAAAATAGGTGACTGCATACGGCATATCGAGATCGCAGCACATGGTAGCCAGATTGCTGGTAGGGAAAAACGCCACACAAAGCGCCGCAACCCCCGCGATGTTCGAAACCCAAAAATCTACCCGCTCTTCGCCGCTGTAAACAATCAGAAAGGTGCCAATAAGCCCCATACTGCCCGTAAACAGGGTAGAAGCCCTCGTGAAATAATAATGACTGATGGACTCCAGCGGTGCGTTGAGGTCAAAAAACGTGAGTGAAATAGCCAGCAGCAGCACCGGCAAAAGCATTCCCAGCGTACCTACAATTTTGCGGAGGGTTTTGGCCTTTTGCAGCCAGATTCCATGGTCTTCGGGATTGTTGAGGTTGGTTTTCTCAATTTTTGACATAGCGAGCAGGTTTCATTTGTTTTAAAATTAACCTGTAAACCTTCGCGGAGCAAGCGCAGGAGGTATTCGTTGTAAAGAAAATTTAATGCTGAGGCGTGTTTTGGAGTATTATAACTTTGCCTCGCCTTTAAAAGTGAGAGCTGCATCACTTTTCAAAGCCGGTTTTCAGTGGCTTTCTTTATCTTTAACTCGATAAGCGTTCCACAGAACTGTCTAAAACCGCCTGAATGAAAAAATTCTATCTACTGATTTTCGCAGCCTGTGCTGCCTGCAATACCCAACCCGATCAAAATCAAAAAACTCCGGAACCCGAAACGAAAACCGTGCAGCAAACCTATACCACCCCGCAACTCAATCTCGATCAGGCCAATAATCTGGCCCAGTTGCCGCTGGCATGCGTCAATCAGGAGTATCCCAATAAACTGAGTCAGACGCTGGGTGAAGCCGGGGATTTAAAGGAGCCTTCGGTTTTGCATCCCGCGTTTTACGGCTGTTTTGACTGGCACAGTGCCGTTCACGGGCATTGGAGTATGGTGTATATTTTAAAGACCTTTCCCGATTTGGCAGAAGCCGAAACCTTAAAAACCTATTTGAAAGAACATCTTACACAAGAAAACATAGAGACGGAAGTGGCCTATTTTAATGGCGAACACAACAAATCCTACGAGCGCACCTACGGCTGGGCGTGGCTCCTGAAACTGGCGGAAGAACTCCATACCTGGGACGATCCGTTAGCACGTGAACTCGAGCAAAACCTGCAACCGCTTACCGATTTGCTGGTGGAGCGTTATGAGGAATTTTTACCAAAACTGAATTATCCCATTCGTGTGGGGGAGCATCCCAACACGGCATTCGGACTTTCGTTTGCCTATGAATATGCCGAAACCGTGCAGGATACTACGTTTCAGAACCTGATCGCAGCGCGTGCGAAAGATTTTTACAATACAGACGAAAACTGCCCGATGAGCTGGGAACCGGGTGGGACTGATTTTCTTTCGCCCTGCCTCGAAGAACTCAACATTATGCGCCTGGTATTACCCGAAGCGGAGTTTCTGGACTGGGCCGATGCATTTCTACCCCAGTTGAAAAATACCGATTATGAGTTGGCCGTGGGTGAGGTGTCAGACCGTACCGACGGTAAGCTGGTGCATCTGGATGGCGTCAACTTCAGCCGGGCGTGGAATCTGTATGCGCTGGCCAAACAATATCCGCAATACGCACACCTGAAACAAACTGCGGACAAACATCTGAATTATTCGCTACCCAATGTAGTGGGTGACGATTATGAGGGCGGACACTGGCTGGGCAGTTTTGCGCTTTACGCTTTAAAAACCGCGCATCGCTAATGCGCAATCCGTTTAAAAATATAGGTCCGGGCGCCCTTATCGCCGCGGCATTTATCGGTCCCGGGACGGTAACCGTGTGTACGCTGGCGGGCGTGCAATTTGGCTATGGCCTGCTCTGGGCAATGACCCTGTCTATCGTGGCAACGGTGATTTTGCAGGAAACCGCAGCGCGCATTGGTCTGGTTTCGGGAAAAGGCCTTTCACAGGTCTTACGCGAACAATTGCCGGACGGAATACTTCGAAAATTGATTCTCGGCCTCGTGCTCGCTGCGATTGTGGTGGGAAATGCGGCGTATGAGGGCGGAAACATCAGCGGTGGTGTTCTGGGTTTACAGGCACTGGGAAACGACGGGATAATCGATTTAAAGGGCTTTCAGCTCAACGGTTACAGCCTGCTCATCGGAGCAGTAGCCTTTGTATTGCTGTACATCGGCAATTATAAAGTGCTCGAAAAAGTATTTCTGGTGCTGGTGATTTTGATGAGCCTTTCGTTTGTGATCACAGCAATCCTGACCGGGCCCGATCTCTTCGATCTCCTGAAAAATGCTTTTATCCCGGGGGTTCCGGAAGGCAGCCTCCTGATGATCATCGCTTTGGTAGGTACCACTGTAGTGCCGTATAACCTGTTTTTACACGCTTCTCTCGTCAATCAGAAATGGAAGGACAAGCGTGAGTTACCCGCAGCCCGAAAGGACACGATTATCGCTGTGGTTTTAGGCGGAATCGTCTCCATGTGCATCATCATTGCCGCTGCGGCGATCAATGGAAGCACCGTTGATGGCGCGGTAGGTCTGGCACAAAGCCTAGAGCCGCTTTACGGTGAGGCAGCCCGTTATTGCATCGGTTTGGGCTTGTTTGCCGCGGGGATTACTTCGGCGATTACCGCACCGCTGGCCGGGGCATACGTGGCGCAGGGTTGTTTAAATCTGGGTGGGAACCAGCAGTCCAAACCCTTCCAGGCCACCTGGATGCTCATTTTGTTTACGGGAGTGCTTTTGGCAACGTTTGGCATCAAACCCATTGCGATCATTCAGTTTGCACAAATCGCAAACGGGATTTTGCTTCCCGTCATCGCGGGCATCCTGATCTGGCTGGCCAACCGGTCGAATTTTCTCGGGTCGCATAAAAATTCCACCTTAAAAAATGCGATCAGTCTGGTTATTTTAATCATAACCCTTATTTTGGGCGGAAAGGTAATCCTAACGGTGATCGGTAGCTTATGAATGCATTCTCCATAGACATCAATTGCGATCTGGGCGAGGGCTTGGGCAATGAAGCAGCCCTGATGCCGCTCATCAGTTCGTGCAACCTCGCCTGTGGCGGTCACGCCGGTGATGCACAGACCATCAGGCAGGTGGTGGAGCTGGCGAAAGAACACGGGGTTGGAGTAGGGGCGCATCCTTCTTTTCCCGATAAAGAACATTTTGGGCGTAAGAAACTTGAAATGCCCTTTGCAAGCCTCAGCGCATCGCTTCAGGAACAACTAGAAATGGTTGCCGAAGCCTGCCGCATTGCAGCCCTGCCCTTGCACCACATCAAGATGCACGGAGCCTTGTACAACCTGTGTGCAAGTAATGCGGTTTATGCCGAAGCCATCACCGCGTTTTTAGAAACCCACTATCCCAAAACCCCGGTTTATGTGCCTTATAATTCGGAGATGGCGCGTGCAGCTTCGGGACGTTTAAAGCTGTTTTATGAGGCCTTTGCAGACCGCAATTATGAGGAAGACGGCAGCCTGGTTTCACGGGTTCAAAACAATGCCCTGATCACCGATAAAAACCAACTCGCAGCACACGTAATTCGTATGGTAAAAGCGGGCGAAATCAAAGCGGTTTCGGGTGCTGTTTTTAAACAGAAAGCAGACACGATTTGTGTACACGGTGATACCGAAAATGCGGTGGAATTACTGAACTTTTTGCGCCAAAAATTAACCGAAGCATCCATTCAAATCAAGTCTTTATGATTCCCCAAAAACCGAAGATATCCAGACTGGGAGAGCGGGCTGTTTTGTTGCAATGGGACTTCGCCATCAACCCCGAAAACCTGAACTGGCTGCTTTCGGTAAAGGATGTTTTACTTCAAAATGCAATTGAATCAAAAGTTGAAGTAATCAACACATACAATTCATTGTTAATTACTTATATATCCGGTATAGATTCTGTTTATGGTGATTTGGAGCGTCTCCAGGCGGTGGATTTTTCGTCTATACCCGCTAGCGATCTGCAGCGTAAAACCTACCAATTGCCGGTGTGCTATGATGCGGAATTCGGTCTCGATCTGGAAGAACTTTCGACTACAAATAAACTTAATATTCCTGACATAATCGAGTTGCATACCCGGCCAATTTATACCGTGTATTTTATAGGTTTTTTGCCCGGCTTTTTATACCTGGGAGGAATGGATGAACGGCTCCGCATTTCGCGTAAAAAAACACCGCGTCAATCGGTTGCAAAAGGCGCTGTTGGCATAGCCGAAAATCAAACCGGAATCTACCCAAATTCGAGTCCTGCTGGCTGGCAAATTATTGGGAATTGTCCGGTGGAATTGTTCAATTCGCAACTGGAAATTCCGTGTCCGTTTCAGGCCGGGGATCGTATTCAGTTTTATGCGGTTTCCAAAGCCGAACATCAGGAAGTCCAAGAGCAAATGAAATCCGGAAGCTTTCAATTGAAAACGGAAAAACGATGAGTGAAGTCGAAGTTCTAAAACCCGGTTTGTACACCAGCATTCAGGATTTGGGAAGAATGCAAAGCACCGTGTATGGGGTGCCACGCAGCGGGGTGATGGACAGCCTTGCCGCCCGAAAGGCCAATTTACTGCTCAACAATCCACCCGATGCGGCGGTACTCGAAATCACCATGACCGGTCCACAACTGCGTTTTCATGCTGATGCGCAGATCGCGGTATGCGGGGCAACATTTGAACTTAAACTCAATGACAAGGCTTTGGAAGGCTCAAAAGTCTATAGTTGTGTAACGGGCGATGTTTTGACATTTGGCGGCTTAAAACGGGGTTTTAGAGCGTATCTGGCTATAAACGGAGGCTTTCGGTCGCCTGAAATCCTGCACAGCCGCAGTCAGTATCCCGGGATTACCCCAAAATCCCGAATCGAAAAAGGCGATCGTTTGCCGTTTGTTGCTGCAACCAAAGAGAAAAACTCCGGCGCACGGGTACAGTTTCCCGAAACCGGTATTTATAAAAACAACATCGAGGCCTTTCCGGGACCGGAGTGGGACTTGCTGGACGTTTCGATATGGGAGCAGTTGACAAACGGGAGTTTTACGCTTCTGCCCACGTCAAACCGTATGGCTATTGGTTTTAAAGAAGAAGTAGACAATAAGTTAAAAGGCATCACCACCGGCCCCGTAATTCCCGGAACCGTACAGCTTACACCCGGCGGAAACCTGATCGCCCTGATGCGCGATTGCCAGGTAACCGGCGGTTACCCACGGGTATTGCAATTAAGCGAACTCGGGATTTGTACTTTAGCGCAAAAACGGCCGGGGGAAGGGATTCAATTCAGCTTAGCCTTAGAGTAACTGATGGAATGAAGTTTTGGAAGAATAATTATATCTTTAGAGTAATAAAAGAATATTATGAGTGTACAGGCAGATTTAAAATGGATTCACGAGGAGCTTGATAAGGTAAACGATCCTTTGTTTATCGAAGCCATCAAGAATATGCTGAAATACAATAAGAAAGTATCGTCCCAGCGTATTAGTATTGAAGAATACAATAATGAACTAGATACATCTATTGCTCAGATAAAAAGCGGCGAAACCTACACGCATGAACAAATGCGAGAACGCATCAAGAAATGGGGAGAGCAATAATTTGGACGCATCAGGCAGCTGCTGAACTGAACGAAGCCTTTTTGATGCTTTTAGAACAATCCAAATCTCTTGAAATCACTGAGAAAATCATTTCAGAAATATACGATTCCACTTCAATATTGGCTACAGACCCTGAGATCTATAAGCTGGATTCCTTAAAAGCAAATAATCCGGGTACTGTAAGGGCCTATGAAAAACACACCTACCGAATATCTTATTTGGTTGAAAAGGAAGCTGTTTATATTCTTCGTGTGAGGTATGCCAGAAAAGAACCATTAGAATATTAGATGACCCATCGATAAAATATTCAGTTTTAGAATTCCACAACATTATTCGTCCTATTCCCCCTCCGAAACATAATCCTCCGGAAGCGCCTTAACTACCTCCCGTGTAAGATCCCAAACGTCAAATCCCTGACGGCCATAATCAAGGCCGCGTCTTACGATCACCAGATCCCGGGAAGGCACCACAACCACATACTGCCCGCGGTTGCCCCGTGCGGCATAGGCATCTTTAGGCACATCATCGCGGGAGTCGTCTACCAGCCACCATTGACCACCGTATAGCGAATTGACCTGCCCCGCAGCCGTGGTGGGTGTACGTACAAAATCAATCCACTCTTGAGAGAGCAGGCGTTTGCCGTTCCACATTCCGTTTTGCTCGTAAAGCAGACCAAAACGCGCCAGATCGCGCGCGGAGGCATACACCTGACTGCTAAAGATAAAATCGCCAAACCGGTCTGTACCTACCAGGGTATTCCGCATTCCGATTTGGTCAAACAGCGCTTTCCGGGGAAATTCGAGATAGGCAGTGGCATCACCCAGCGCGTTTTTCATCGCCAAAACAGCCAATAGGGTGTCGTAGTTTTCATAATCCCAATAGGTCCCGGGATTGCGGATGAGTCCGCGGTCGCGTGCGCCGTTTGCCGAACTCGCGCCCGCCCAATAGGAAAGCCCCGAGCCGGTGGCATATTCCATCCCGCGACTATCCACCGTGTAGAGTCCGCTAGACATATTAAGCACATTCCGTAAGGTGATCGCACCCCTGGGGTCATTTGCTGAACTGCGTTCTTTCGGCAGCCATTCGATACCCAAAGGCGCGTCGAGCTCCATTTTACCGGCATCAACCAGCATACCGATCAGGGTCACGGCAATACTTTTGGCAACAGACCAGGTGCGTGTTTTGGTATGCGGATCAACCCCTTCAGCATAGCGCTCGTGAATGATTTGACCTTTATGCAGCACAAGCAGGCTGAGGGTGACCTGCTCTTCGCTTTCCCTGTTAAAACACCAGTCTGAAGCCTCTTGCAGGAGCTTTTTATCGATGTATTTAGGGAGTTTTTGTTTTTTGACGAGATCCCCATCAGGCCAGGGAATGCCGGCCGCATCTCCCGAAAGGGGCGCAAGCTGTTGCTCGGGGAGTTCTTCGATGATTTCAAAAGTTTGATTGGGCGCAAGAATCACACAACCAATGCCTGCCCGATACGCCGCCCGCATAATCGAAGTACTGTCGCTGGCCGCGATGGTAACGGTTTTGTTTTCATAATCAATGACATAATCCCCACCCGCGGCTGTGCCCACAGGCTCTTTTAAATAAGCAAGTTCCTGATCATAAACCTGCTCAAGTGTGCGGTTTGAAGTAAAAAGCCCGTTGCAGGTAAGAATCGCCTGCACGCCATGCTGAATGAGTTTTCGGCTTGAAAGCGCATAATCATAGGTTTCGGTCTGTTGTGCGCTTGCGGAAACGGTAGTTAATAACAGTAGGAGAAGGAATGCAACGGGTTTGTTCATAGTCTAGGTATTTTTTAAGGAAACGGACCCAACCGGCACGGCAGCTTAGGTCTGCTGATTGAAGTTGAGTATGTAAAACCAATTTAGTGATTAAAACTGAAGTAAGCGGGGAGGCGGAATACAATACCCTGTATTTCCGGAATCCCGTTTTTAGATAACATGCAGAAAATCATTTCTTTATAACGTTTTCGTACTCCAAAGCTTTAAACCTTTGTCTAACGGCTTTTTATAACTAGTTTTGCGGCTTGATTAAAAAATGTCGCCCCAATCGGGTTCGGCAACCGAATTTTGATGGCAGTTTTGGCTGCTGTACAACCCTAATTTTGTTATGCAACAGTATTTAAAATTGTTTGATTTTACCCAAAAAGTAAACTACCGCACCGAAATTCTTTCCGGTCTTACCGTGGCGATTGCTTTGGTTCCGGAGGCGGTGGCGTTTGCCCTGATCGCCGGTTTATCGCCGTTAACCGGTTTGTATGCTGCTTTTATGATGGGCTTAATCACGTCGATTTTTGGCGGAAGACCGGGTATGATTTCCGGGGCAACCGGAGCTGTGGCCGTGGTGATTGTGGATCTTGCGGCAGATTATGGCGTGGAGTACGTCTTTGCCTGTGTAGTTCTTGCCGGTCTTATTCAGGCAGCTGCCGGAATTTTAAAACTGGGGAAACTGATGCGCCTGGTGCCCTTACCGGTGGTTTACGGCTTTGTAAACGGTCTTGCGATTATCATTTTTACCTCACAACTGGTGCAGTTTCAGGATGCTTCGGGCAACTGGCTTACAGGTGAGGCGCTTTACAAAATGCTGGGTCTGGTCGTGTTAACCATGCTGATTATTTACGCTTTGCCAAAGGTAACCAAAGCTTTTCCGGCCTCGCTGGCGGCGATTCTGGTGATTTTCGGGATTGTGGTTTTCTTCGGAATTGACACCAACACTGTTGGTGATATCGCATCGATAGAAGGTGGTTTTCCGCCCTTTCATATTCCTGATGTTCCCTTTAGCTGGGAAACTTTGAAAATTATCGCTCCGTATTCAGCAATTGTAGCTGCTGTTGGGCTTATTGAAAGTTTACTGACGCTGGAATTGATAGACGAGATCACCGAAACCCGTGGTCGTACCAATAAGGAAGCGGCTGCTCAGGGACTTGCCAATGTGCTTTCCGGATTTTTCTCGGGGATGGGAGGCTGCGCGATGATCGGCCAAAGTATGATCAACATTTCAAACGGTGCCCGTGCCCGGCTTTCAGGGATTATTGCGGCTATTGTATTGCTGCTTTTTGTGATGTTTGGCGCTCCGCTTATTGAACGCCTGCCGATGGCAGCGCTTACCGGTCTGATGATTATGGTTTCGATAGGTACTTTTGAATGGGTGAGTTTTAGAATCATCAATAAATACCCGAAATCAGACATTCTGGTGGGGATTTTGGTTGCTGTGGTGACCGTGTTCCTGCACAATCTGGCACTTGCCGTATTGGTAGGGGTGATTATTGCCGCACTGGTATTTGCGTGGGATAGTGCCAAACGCATACGCGCCCGTAAACATATAGATGAAACCGGAATGAAACACTACGAGATCTACGGACCTTTGTTTTTCGCTTCGGTTAAGATGTTTAATGAAAAGTTTGACGTGCTTAATGATCCCGAAGAGATCACCATTGACTTCAAGGAAAGCCGCATCGCGGATATGTCTGCCGTTGAAGCGGTAAACAAAATCACCGAACGCTATCACAAGGTGAATAAGAAAGTGTACCTCACAAACCTAAGCAGCAGCAGTCATAAACTGCTGTTGAGAGCCGATGAGATGATCAATGTCAATGTGGTGGAGTAAAGCGGATCGGTTGGAAGATCTACAAGCGAGGCTGTCCAAAAAGTTGTTCTATATTGAGCTGTCAGTCTGAGCCTGTCGAAGACCATATTATCTATAAATAGCTTAAGAAGTTCGACTCTCGAAAGACTTGGGATATTTTTCACAGCTTAAGATTACTTTTCAGACAGTCTCATTTTTTTGAATGGTATTTCTGAAATGGATTTAATCAAACCAACTCACCGACACGAAACTCCCTTTCATCTAAGGCTCGTTTCAGTTAGACGATTGCGGGAATAGCACCCTGTTTTTTTGGTACATCTTTGTTTCAGGATTAACACCAAAACCCCAAAAGCTATGTATACTTTTATCAAAAATCAGAACTCTTTAGTAGTACGAGGCGAATTGACTTTAAATGCCGTTGGCGAACTTGCCGCTACCTTAAACGATGCGTTTAAATCGCAAAATGAGATCGTTCTCGATCTGAGCAAATTGCAGGAATTAAACCTTAGTACCGTGATGAAACTGGCCCAGCTTCAGGCGAATTATGCAACCTGCGGGAAAAACGTGGTCTTTTTGGGGCTCGAAAATGCTTCGGTACGCAGCACCTTTGGCCTTGCCGGAAAACGCCAGTTGTTGCAAAACGCAGCGTAAGAACGATTCAGCTTTGATTTGGCCTACAGATAATCGAGGGTGTTGACCATCTCAAACTTAGGGCTGCGTTTAAAGAATTCCCTTAAAAAAGCGGTGTGTGCGCCTCCCATCAGAATGAGTACCCGGTCGTCTTTTTTGAGTCTGACGCGATTGAGGTTTGAAAAGATGCGCATATTGCGCTGGTAGAAAATTGCCGCGTTATCTGCGCCTTCAAAGCCGTCTTCGAGACCTACATAAAGGAGTTTATCTGCATTGGCATTGATGAGAAAATCGAGGTAGGCCGGTTCGTTGATGAGCCTGAATTTCTCCGGTAAATCACTTTGCTCGTAACGGTTCACACGCGCAGCAAGCCCGGGATGGTCTTTAAAAGGCGCGTTAGTGAGTTGCAGGTAGGTCTCCGGGTCGATGGAATTCTCAAGCTCGGGACTCGATTCTATAAAATCACCCACCGAATAGTTGTAGCCCATATGATTGTCGATGCCGTAAAGGCAGTCTACCTGAGCCAGGCGGCCTATTTCAAAGGCCAGCATACTGATCTCGCCATCGTAGGTGGGCAGGTGTTCCGGGTTCTTTAAAAAGTTTTGGTAGGCGGTATTGAGCGTGTCGTTTTTAGACGGAATTTTTTCCACGCAAATCACTGTGGGTTTAAAAGCCGCGAGTTTTTGAGCCAGTTCGCGTACCTGCTGCTGGTTTTGAGCCGCATTTTCATCAAAATCGGTCGCGTGCGCGTCTGAAGTTGTGCCAAAGTGAAACGTACCCACATTAAGCACCTGAATTTTAGCAGTTGCAGACTCTGTCTGTGGCATGGTCTCCGGCGCGGGATTTTCAGGAGTTGAACTGCAGGAAGTAATGCTAATTAAAACGAGGAGCAAAGCCAAAAATCGAATCATAAAAAGCGGAATTTATGGGCGCTAAGATAGGGAAGTAGGAGTGTGTTTTGAATGGTCTTAATAATTTGATCAGCCGGAATCTGGAATTCCCAGGAAACAGTTTTAATCCTTCTTAAGCAGGGCATATACGTCGAGATCGATAGATCTGCCGTTTTTTACTTCATATTCGTGCATCGTTCCTTCCTTTATAAAATTCATTTTTTCAAGGACTTTTTTGCTAGAGGTATTTTCAGTTTCCACAAAAGCTTCAATCCGGTTTAAGTGCAGCTTTTCAAATGCGTAGGTAGAGATTGCCGGAAGAGCTTCGGTTATAAAGCCTTTTCCCCAAAATTGAGGCAGGAGCCAAAAACCTATTTCGGCTTTTTGTTGTGGGGCGTTTTTGTCGTTAAAGCCGCAGGCACCGTAAAAGGTCTGGTCTTTGAGGTCACAGATTGCCCACCAAATCCCCGATTGCGTTTCTTCCTGATTTTTAAACCAAAGCATTTGCTCCTGAGTTGCCTCTAAACTGTCGTAACTAACCCCATACTGTTTGATCACTTGCGGGTTTGAAAGGCCTTTGTAGATATTTTCAAGATCTTCCTGTATAATCTGACGCAGAAGTAGTCTTTGGGTTTTTAATATGGGGAAGGGAAGTGGAAGCATTTAAAGTGATGGTTTTGAAAAGGAAATTAGCCTTCATCAGGAATTCTAACTTTAAGCTTATCAAAAGTGGGGTATTCTTTTAACTCGCTAAAATCAACTTTCCAAAAATCAAGCTCAAATAAATTACCTTCTTCATCAATGCTTAGCTCTATATCAACCAAAACCCCATCAATATCTATGTACTCTGCAGCAGCTATAGATTTTTGTCTGGCTTGCTTATTTTCGATGTCAAAAGAGATTGATCCCATATGATTATCATTCAGATTCCTAATCAGCTCGGGTATCTTGAACTGATTATTGCATAACTTCTTAATTATTTCTATTTCTTTTTGTTTAATGGGTCTCATTTTCAAAATATTCATCATAATAGTGTTTGAATTCCCTTTGCATTAATTCAGGTGAGATTCCACCAAATTGGATTTCGTATTCTTCACTATCCATTCCCGTTATTGCCGCGCCCCAACCGGTCAATTCAATTCCGTTTTCGAAATAAACTTTAAGTTGGTGAATAACAATGGTATCTATGAATTTGTACATTGGTTCGTCCTCATTTATTTGAACTTTATGCCTTTTACAATGATTTCTGAAAAGGGCATAGGGGGATTCTATATTTAAAAAATTGATTTTTCCATGGAGAACCCCCATTGGCACGTCAGCATATTCAAATCGGGTTGTACCGATTTTGGTTGCGTCCAGATATATCGAATAGGCTTTTTCCATTTTTCTTCTTTATTACATTAATAAGCTTAATACCTGTTATTGTATACCTGTATCTTTCAAAAAGTCAAGAAACCGTATTGTTCGCAAAGATGTGAATTGCAACTCTAGCTTAGAGATTTTTTTAAATGTCCATCTGGACTATTTCTGCTCTTGATCCAAATCGAATGGGCAACATACTTGTTCCTATCCCTTTAGATACATACATTTTCGGGTCTGATTCTGTATACCAACCTTTTAAGTAATTTCCACTTCCCTGAGGTTTGAATGGAACGAATCCTAGAAAGGTGATTTGACCTCCGTGTGTGTGACCGGAAAGTACTAAATCAATCAGGATGTTTCCCTTTTGTTTTGCGATGATATCCCTGTGTTCCGGACAATGAGATAAAACAATGGTAGTATCTGCTTCTTTAAGACCTTCAATTGCCTCCTCAAAATCTGCATTACCTCCAACAAAATCGTCAATTCCGATTATCGCTATTTCCCTGTTTCTAATTGAAAAAGTCCTATTATCGTTAATTAGCAGTTCGCAATTATTCTTGTAATAAACTTTTTCTAATTCTACCAGATCAACATTTCCCCAATATTCCCAATTTCCGGTTATTGCATATTTTTTAATAGAATTATCAATGAGTTCAAGGAATGCATTAAGCGGTTTTATCTTTTCTGTTTTGTCAACAGAATCCCCGGTGATAAAGATTAAATCAGGTTGTAAAGCGTTTATCTTTCTGGCAATCGATTTGTGAACAGACCTTAATTGATCCAGGTGCAAATCTGAAATCTGGATTATTTTTAGTTTGTCTTTTTCCGATTTTGAGATGTCGAAGTAATTCCAGTCAATCACATATTTCTCAAACCAAAGTGAATCCAAAAGAACTAATCCAATTGCCGCAAAAACTCCTGTTTTAATAAATTTTCTTCTGGTAAATTTTATCATCTCTAAAATTTCTGCGTGTTAGCTTTACTTTAGTTCTTGGTAGACAGCAAGCAAACGATATTAACCTTCATTTCCGTAAATATACCTGTTCATTTTATAAGTTTTTTCCGGAATACCAGATTTTCTATAAATACGGGAGCAGGTAGTTAAAGAGCAATCCGGCGCCAATGGCCAGGCCAAAGCTGAGGAGGGTTCCTATCAATACATATTCGGTAAGCTGGCGGTTTTTACCTTCGGTAAGATCTCCAAAACGAAAAACCGACTTAGCCGTGATCAAAAAGCCTATTGCAGACCAGGCGTTGAGCAGGATAAAAGCGAAAACAAACAGGCGCTCAAGCATCCCGATGATTTTTCCGGCACCGGCCAGAGAGGTGTTTTTGACTTTGAGTTTCTCTTTTTTAGAAGGTTCGATGGCTTCCTGCCAGGGTTGTAAAATAAGGCGCATTAAAATCCCGGCGACATAGGTTACAAAAAACAACAGGGTGAGCACCAGTAAAACTAGAGGCTGGTACAGCGCATCAAAGTCTATCGTATAAGGCGTGTAGTAATACACCACCAGATTAAGCACCAGCAGATGCGCAACCTGATCTGCAATGAACAATGAGGTACTGTTCTTTTTGGTCGTGTATCTGATCTTAAGCAGGTCTATAGCGTAGTGGGTTATACCTATAAAGGCGATGCCTAAAAAATAGCGGCTGTCAAACTGCAAAAGCACCAGCAAAGCCAGCAGATGTACGCCGATGTGCGCCAACAGATACGGCGAGCGAAATCCCTTTTTGCGCTTGTCTTTTACCCAACGGGTGGGCTGCAGTACAAAGTCTCCCAGAATGTGAGCGAGCAGCAATTTTAGAGCGAGTGCGAGCATTTAGTGATTGTTTAAGGTTTGGCTGTAGTACTGAAGCATTTTGGTGAGTTCGTCATATCCCGCGCGGTGCAGGGTAGCGCTAATGGTGCTTTGCGATTTGCCCAGCATCTCGCTCAGTTCGGTTTGATTGAGCTGCGGGTGCAGCAGCTTTTGGTGAAACACCTGCGCGCTCACCGGCGTCCAGTTGTCCATCGTCAGGCAGGCCAACTCAAGAATGAGATTGAATTGCGTGTCAAGATCAGTATGCTCGCTTTGCAGGGCGAGGGTTTGTTTTTTGAGTCGGTCAAAACAGGTGCCGCTGTTTACAAAAGCGCTTCCGTTAGCTTCTGTGATTTTAGCCGCGTCGTGAGTCTTCTCTCCCAGACCTATGGCGATGCGCACATCTACACCATCCAGACTTTTAACAGCACTTTTGATTAGTAAGGCGGAATACAAAGCTTCTGTAGGTTTTACCTCAAGCTGAAAGCTGTCGCCGCGGTAAATCTCCCAGTCTTTCGGTTCGTCACCCAGGCGGTTAAGCACGGCTTTCAATACCGGAAGCCAGTTTTGCTGCGTTCGCGAATTGATGATATCTGCGGTTAATATAGCGGTCATAAATGTTCGGTATCGTATTTAGAGACGATAATGGTAAATATCGTATTATAATGCGATAATTGCAATTTTTTCTAGTTCTCAGTTTTCAGTCTCAGTGGCCAGTCACAGTTGGCAGTTTTAGGTTTTCAGCCGTAGTTCTCGGTTTTCTGTTTTCTGTTTACCTTTTTTTAAATAACTGAATAAATCAATAATCAATTCAGAATTAAGAATGCAGAATTATTTAAAACAAGAAACAAGAAACTACTCAATATCTCAATAACCAATTCAGAATTAAGAATGCAGAATGCTGAGTTATTCTAAACAAGAAACAAGAAACAAGAAACAAGAAACAAGAAATAATAAATAAGAAACTACTCAATAACTCAATAACTCAAAAACCAATTCAGAAGGCAGAATTTTTTAAAAAACCCATTAACGCTTAACCATTAACAAATAACACAATCACATTATCGTATTAAAAGACAATAAATTAAATTATCGTATTAAGAAGCGATAAAAATCAATATCCCACGGCGGTATCGTCACCGCGACGGTCTGCGCCGCCTTCCAGAGTTCCGTCAGGTAATACGAGTACACCGTCTACCTTTCCTAGAATAACGCTGTTTTCCTGGCGAATTTGGTATCCTTTCGCCGCCAGGCTATCTAAAAGAGGTTTACCAAAGGCATCGGGTTCAAAGGTAACCACATCGGGCAACCACTGATGATGGAATCGGGGTGCATCTACCGCTTCCTGCATACCCATTTCAAAATCGGCTACATTCAGAATCGTTTGCAACACCGAAGTTATTATAGTTGAACCGCCCGGGGTACCCACCGTCATCCAAAGTTTACCGTCTTTTTCTACAATGGTAGGCGTCATCGAGCTCAGCATGCGTTTTTGAGGTTCGATTTTATTTGCCGCCGCGCCAATAAGGCCAAACATATTAGGAACTCCGGGTTTTACGCTAAAATCATCCATCTCGTTGTTCAGGAAAAAGCCGAGTTCGTCTGCATACAGCTTAGAACCGTAGGCCCCGTTCAGGGTAGTGGTGAGGGCAACCGCATTACCATATTGATCAACAATCGAGAAATGGGTGGTTTCCATAGACTCATAGCCGGGGATCAAACCATGTTCCACCTCAGAAGAAGGCGTTGCCTGCTCAAAGCTGAAATTCTCCATACGTTCTGTTGCATATTCGGTGCTGATAAGCGTTTCGATAGGAATATCGTTAAAGTCGGGATCGCCCAGAAAAAAGCTGCGGTCGGCATAGGCGCGACGTTCGGCTTCCGTAATCACCTGAATGCTTTTAAGCGAATTGTGACCATAGGTGCTCAGTTCGTAGGGTTCAATCATTTTAAAGATCTGTGCCAGACAAACGCCTCCGCTTGAAGGTGGCGGCATCCCGATGATTTTCAAATTTTTATAGCTGGAAACGATGGGTTTCCGCCAGACTGCTTCGTAGTTTTTAAGATCCTCGAGCGTGATGATTCCGCCATGTTTTTGCATAAAGTTGACCAACTTCTGAGCGGTCTCTCCTTCGTAGAATTCGCTTTTGCCGTTTTGCGCAATGCGTCTCAGCGTAGCGGCCAGTACGGGGTTTTTAATGGTGTCACCCGCTTTGATTTTAAGGCTGTCGCTTTCGCGAAAACCTACCGAATAGAGGGTTTCCCTCCCGTTAATACTGTCAAAAACCGCTGCGTAATTGCGATAGCGGTTCCATTGATTTTCGGTTATTACATAGCCTTTTTCGGCCAGAGCAATAACCGGTTCAAGGATCTCGGCCATCGGCATAGAACCCAGCTTTTCGTGAATGGCAAACATCCCGGCAATGGTTCCCGGAACGCCCACAGCCAGCGCTCCTTCACGGCTCAAAGAGGCAATGGCATCGCCGTTTTCATCCAGATACATATCGTGCGTGGCAGCCATAGGGGCTTTTTCGCGGTAGTCGATGCTGCCAATCTCGCCGTCGGCTTTGCGGTACACCATAAAGCCACCGCCGCCCAGGCTTCCGGCAAAGGGATAGGCGACGTTAAGCGCCATATCTACGCCTATGAGCGCATCAAAGGCGTTACCACCTTTTTTCAGGATTTCGGCGCCTATACGCGAAGCTTCTTCACGGGCCGAAACCACCATAATGCTGTCTGCAAGTTTTCCGCGTTGAATGCTGCGTGGCTGTTTTTGTTCGGTTTTGCAGGAATTTAAAACCAGAATAAAAGTCAGTATAAATCCTAAAGGTTTCAGTAGTTTAAAATTCATAGTTCGGTAGTATTGGTATCGGGAAATTCAGTATTAAGTTCTTCTAAGCGTTCCGCAGAAAAGGCGCGGAGCTCTTCAAAAAAGCTGGTGAATTCGTGTTCAAAATCGGTATAATGCTCCTGTAAATCTTCAACGGCACGATCCATGCCGCTTCGGTTGCGGGTACGGCGGTTCATATTGTGCAAAACCGTGGCGATACCGATTATTTTGGCATAACTCAGCAACCAGTTGTCTGCAATCATATGCGGAATCATATGCTGTATCGGGTTGGTCAACACATCGTAATGCCGGTCAAGACTGTCGTAGAAATCGCTTACAAATTGCTCTAAAGGAACTTTTGAATATTGCTGCCAGTTTTTGGCCAAAAAATGATCGTAGAGAATATCTACAATCACCCCGCTGTAGTGGCTGTACTTAGCGTGCAGGCGGCGGGTGCTTTGGCGCACCGTGGGATGGGCGTCTGTGAAGGTATCTATACTGCGATGCAGCAAAATGCCCTTTTTAAGCCGTGGACTAAACTTTTTATACTGCTTACCTTTTATGCCGTCTGCCATAAAATTGCCCAGCGTGACCAGTTCGTCATCACCCGAAAGATAAATGTGTGCCAAAAAATTCATCGGTTTAAAATACAAATTACCTTTTAAATCCCGGCTGAATTTGCTGGCCGATTACCTTAAGATTTAAAGGCGATAGGCCAGACCTAGGTTGTATTCAAGGGCATCATAACCCGCATTGGGTTGTTTAATTTCTGCATTTGACACATGGCGATAGCCCAATCGTACATCCAAAACCCATTTTTCATAAAAATTATAATGCAAACCTGTTGCTAAATTATCTGAAAAACCTATGCCTTTTGCCATGCGCTCGGTTCCTTCATCAAAATACCCGGGGCCTAAACTCGCTAAAGCATATAATTCTAAAGACGTATTTAAATGGGTTTTTAGTAAAACCCCGCAATTGAAAATATATTCGTTGATGTACTTAAACCGTTTCCAAATCTCTCTTTGTTCACTATAAACATCGGGATTTCCGGCAAACCAGGGATTGAATAATTTATGTTGCGCGCGATTTACTTCGGGTTGAAATATAAAATCATAGTTTATTTTGCCAGATTTAATACGATAGAGTACCTGAATTTTATTAAAATAAACCTCATAGTAGTAGTCATCGTCTTTAAAAATAAAATTATCTACCGATGCATAACCGGTGTTATACCCGATTTGATAAAATCGCCCCTGAAGGGAATCTTTTTGTGCGGGTAAGGTAGCGGGAACTAAAAGAAAAAGGCCTAAAGTAATAAAGAGTAATTTACTCATAAAAACCGGTTTTAAAGTGTCTAAAATCACTTGACTGTTCTTATTAAAGTTGCCAAAGATAGAACTCTTTGGATAAATATTTTTCAGGTTATTTATTTTCAGGGCATGGCTTAAGGAGTATTCTGGTTATCTTGCAGCTTTTCAAGTACATTCATGACATTAATAAAATCCATATCCGGAATACGCGGAACCATAGGCGGTAATCCCGGTGATAACCTGACCCCAATTGATGCTGTAAAATTTACTTCGGCTTACGGAAGTTTTATCAAACAGCAGCGAACTAAAGACGAATACCGCGTCGTGGTAGGTCGTGATGCCCGCCTTAGCGGCGAAATGCTGCAGCAACTCGTAATGCAAACCCTGGTGGGAATGGGAATTCACGTGATTGATCTGGATTTATCGACCACGCCTACGGTTGAGCTTGCAGTAAAACTGGAGCACGCCGATGGCGGAATAATTCTTACCGCATCACACAATCCTAAACAATGGAATGCCCTGAAATTGCTGGATAAAAATGGAGAATTCCTCAATGCCGAAGCCGGAGCGAAAATCCTCGAACTGGCAGAATCAGCAGAACTGAATTTTGCAGATGTAGATGATTTGGGCGAAATACATAAAAACGACGCCTATATCGATATTCACATCGATGAGGTTTTAGATCTTGAACTCGTGGATGAAGACGCGATCAAAGCGGCCGGATTTAAGATTGTGGTAGACGGTGTTAATTCAACGGGAGGGATCGCGATCCCGATGTTGCTCAACCGTCTGGGGGTGCATACCGTAAAATTGTATTGCGAGCCTAACGGAAGATTTCCGCACAATCCCGAACCTTTGAAAGAGCATTTGGGCGATATCTGCGCTTTGGTAAAAGAAGAAAACGCCGATTTGGGAATCGTGGTTGATCCTGACGTAGACCGGCTGGCATTTATTGACGAGACCGGTGAAATGTTTGGAGAAGAATACACGCTTGTAGCCTGTGCCGATTACGTTTTGGGTGAAAACCCCGGTGCAACCGTTTCTAACTTGAGTTCGTCGCGGGCTCTGCGTGATGTCACTTTAAAGCACGGCGGCACGTATCACGCGGCTGCTGTTGGTGAGGTGAATGTGGTTGCCAAAATGAAAGAAGTGGGTGCCGTAATCGGTGGTGAGGGCAATGGTGGTATCATTTATCCCGAGTCGCATTACGGTCGGGATGCCCTCGTGGGTGTAGCTTTATTTCTGACGCATCTCGCAAAGCAAAAAGTTAAAGTAAGCGAGTTACGCGCGAGCTATCCCGCATATTTTATGAGTAAAAAGAAAATTGAACTTACGCCCGGTTTGGATGTAGACGGCATTTTAAAAGCAGTTGCCGAAAATCACAAAACCGAAGAAATCAATACTATTGACGGCGTTAAAATCGATTTTGAAAAGCACTGGGTACACCTCAGAAAATCAAACACCGAACCCATCATTCGCATTTATACCGAAGCTCCGTCACAAACCGAAGCAGATCAAATCGCCGATGATATGATCGCTGAAATTAAGCAGATAGCGGGGATTTAGTTGACAGCTTTCAGTTGCAGTAGGCAGTTTTTTGAAATACGAAATACAAAATCGGGAATTTGCAATTGGTTTTTCATTTCGACCTTTGGGAGAAATCACATCAGCCATTAACGAGAGATTGTTTATTAAATAATAGAAAACTAAGTAGGATGTGACCTCTCCTATCGTCGAGGTGACATTTGCGTTCAATTCGATCTTTTGAAAAATTAAATCCCAAATCTTGAATATCAAACCTTGAATCTTGAATTTTTCAGCGGCGGCTGAGTGGATTTTGCGAAGCCTTGCGGAGCAAAATTTGTATCGAAGCCAAAGCCTTTTTAAATACGAAAAAACATCCCTCTAAATCTCCCTTCAAAGGGAGACTTTTGATTTTGGTATGATTTGGAATTGGTTTGTCCTTTCGACCTTTAGGGAGAAATCACATCAGCCATTAACGAGAGATTGTTTATTAAATAATAGAAAACTAAGTAGGATTTGACCTCTCCTATCGTCGAGGTGACATTTGCGTTCAATTCGATCTTTTGAAAAATAAAATCCAAAATCTTGAATTTCAAACCTTGAATCTTGAATTTTTCAGCGGCGGCTGAGTGGATTTTGCGAAGCCTGGCGGAGCAAAATTTGTATCGAAGCCAAAGCCTTTTTAAATACGAAATACGAAAAAACATCCCTCTAAATCTCCCTTCAAAGAGAGACTTTTGATTTTGGTATGATTTGGAATTGGTTTGTCCTTTCGACCTTTAGGGAGAAATCGCATCAGGCATTAACGAGAGATTGTTTATTAAATAATAGAAAACTAAGTAGGATGTGACCTCTCCTATCGTCGAGGTGACATTTGCGGTCATTACGTTTTTTTAAAATTCAAAACTTTGAATTTTCAACCTTAAATCTTGAATTCTTCTAGCGGCGGCTGAGTGGATTTTGCGAAGCCTGGCGGAGCAAAATTTGTATCGAAGCCAGAGTGTTTTTTAAATTAGAAATACGAAATACAAAATCGGGAATTTACAATTGGTTTGTCATTTCGACCTTTAGGGAGAAATCACATCATCCCTTCTGAAAATTAGAAATTAGAAATACGAAAAAACATCCCTCTAAATCTCCCTTCAAAGGGAGACTTTTGATTTTAGTATGATTTGGAATTGGTTTGTCCTTTCGACCTTTAGGGAGAAATCACATCAGCCATTAACGAGAGATTGTTTATTAAATAATAGAAAACTAAGTAGGATGAGACCTCTCCTATCGTCGAGGTGACATTTGCGGTCAATTCGATCTTTTGAAAAATAAAATCCAAAATCTTGAATTTCAAACCTTGAATCTTGAATTTTTCAGCGGCGGCTGAGTGGATTTTGCGAAGCCTGGCGGAGCAAAATTTGTATCGAAGCCAGAGTGTTTTTTAAATTAGAAATACGAAATACAAAATCGGGAATTTACAATTGGTTTGTCATTTCGACCTTTAGGGAGAAATCACATCAGCCATTAACGAGAGATTGTTTATTAAATAATAGAAAGCTAAGTAGGATGAGACCTCTCCTATCGTCGAGGTGACATTTGCGTTCAATTCGATCTTTTGAAAAATAAAATCCAAAATCTTGAATTTCAAACCTTGAATCTTGAATTTTTCAGCGGCGGCTGAGTGGATTTTGCGAAGCCTTGCGGAGCAAAATTTGTATCGAAGCCAGAGCGTTTTTAAATACGAAAAAACATCCCTCTAAATCTCCCTTCAAAGGGAGTTTTTTGATTTTGGTATGATTTGGAATTGGTTTGTCATTTCGACCTTTAGGGAGAAATCACATCAGTCATTAACGAGAGATTGTTTATTAAATAATAGAAAACTAAGTAGGATGTGACCTCTCCTATCGTCGAGGTGACATTTGCGTTCAATTCGATCTTTTGAAAAATTAAATCCCAAATCTTGAATTTCAAATCTTGAATCTTGAATTTTTCAGCGGCGGCTGAGTGGATTTTGCGAAGCCTTGCGGAGCAAAATTTGTATCGAAGCCAGAGCGTTTTTAAATACGAAAAAACATCCCTCTAAATCTCCCTTCAAAGGGAGTTTTTTGATTTTGGTATGATTTGGAATTGGTTTGTCATTTCGACCTTTAGGGAGAAATCACATCAGTCATTAACGAGAGATTGTTTATTAAATAATAGAAAACTAAGTAGGATGTGACCTCTCCTATCGTCGAGGTGACATTTGCGGTCATTACGTTTTTTTAAAATCCAAAACTTTGAATTTTCAACCTTAAATATTGAATTCTTCTAGCGGCGGCTGAGTGGATTTTGCGAAGCCTTGCGGAGCAAAATTTGTATCGAAGCCAGAGTGTTTTTTTAATACGAAATTAGAAATACTAAATACGAAATCGGGAATTTGCAATTGGTTTGCCATTTCGACCTTTAGGGAGAAATCGCATCAGTATCTCCAAATCAAAAATTTTGAATTTTTAACCTTGAATTTTTAACCTTGAATTTTTAACCTTGAATTTTGAATTCTTAAAGCTTGTGCTTAAACCGCTTGTGCGTCCAAAGATAGTATTGCGGGGCCTGGCGGATTTGTGTTTCCAGGTTTTTGATAAAAACATCAGTAATCTGATAATCGGGCAGGGAAGTGGGGTCTTCGGTGATGACTTTAAAGCTGGCTTTGTAATAACCACGCTTTACTTTGTCTACAGCCAGATACAACACAGGCATATTTTCAGATTTGGCTAAACGCTCAACACCCGTAAAAAAGGGTACATTCTGCCCCAGAAAATCGGTGCAATATTGGTTTTTACGGGATTTTGGAGACTGGTCTGCAATAAACGCATAGGTCGCCATCTCGCCTTTACGTTGCTTTTTACGAATGATAAAAGTAGCTTCCTTGTTATTGATGAGTTCGGAGTTCCATTTTTGACGGATCTCCCGTATCAGATTATCAAATCGCTTGTTCTTGATGCGTTTATAAATACCGTAACCGGTGTAGTCAAAGTAGAACTGCAGGGCCGTAAGCCATTCATAACTGGCATAATGTCCCATCATAATAAGCGAACTGCGCTTTTCGGCTTCCAGCTTGTAGATGATGTCGAGATCTTCAATAACAAAGCGTTTCTTTAATTCTTCCGCAGAAATGGAGATTGACTTGATCATCTCCAGAAACATATCACACATATGCTTGTAAAATTCTTTTTCAATCTGTTTTAATTCGGCTTCCGATTTTTCAGGAAAAGCTGTTTTGAGATTGAAACTTACTGTTTTTCGGCGATAGCCCACTATATAATACACCAACGCAAATACTCCGTCTGAGACCAGATAAAACAGCCTCCATGGGAGCTTAGAGATGCACCATAAGAGCGGATAAACCAACCAAAACACAAGTCCTTGCATCAGCAGATCATTTTAAAGATAAAGACAGCAGAAGCGTATTTAAAAGTTCTATAAACCCGCAGGAAATCGCTGCTGTTCTGCTCACTTTTAGTGCGCAAATATAGGTATATTTGAAGCTTAAACTCGAGCATTTATGGGGGATTTAAACCTGGTAACCTTAATCGTGATTGGTATTAATGTACTTATCTCAATGAAAGGCTTTAACGATTATTCATTTTTTGAAAAATACAAATTCAATACCGGCGCAGTGCGTCGTGGAGAGCAGATACGCATTCTTTCTTCCGGATTTTTGCACGTAAGTACGGCGCATTTGTTTTTCAATATGCTAACCCTGTATTTTTTTGCGCCTCTTGTGGTGAATTTACTGGGCAATTGGGAATTTGCGATAATCTACCTTGGCAGCCTGATCCTGGGTAATTTACTATCCTATTATTTCCATAAAGATGAATACCATTATTCGGCAGTAGGAGCGAGTGGGGCGGTCTCAGGGATCTTATATTCGGCGATTTTACTGCAGCCCGATATGAGTCTTTATATGTTCTTTATTCCCATCCCCATACCGGCCTATATATTTGGTATTGGCTATTTACTGTATTCCATTTACGGAATGCGCGCCAATAATGACAATATTGGCCACGACGCCCATTTTGGCGGTGCAGTAGGCGGATATGTTATTACTTTGTTAATGGCGCCCATACTGCTACAGATTAACACGTTGATGGTGGGATTGTTAGCGATTCCCATCATTGTTTTATTTGTGTTAAACAAGACCGGAAAGATTTAGTGGCATAGCTCTTGCTTTTACCTTTGTTGTCAAACAACCGGCAATTTTAAAATTCTAAAAAGGAATTTGGAATTGCTTAAAACTAAAAACAAAAATTTAAAAGCATGAAAACGATTCTAATTTTAGCATTAACAGCTATGACCACCGCAGTAAGCGCTCAGCATATTCAACCTACCGTTAGTGTTACGGGTGAGGGCAAAGTAATTGCCGTACCTGATGAAGTAACCATTCGCATGGGAGTTCAAAACGAAGGGAAAGACCCTAAAGCGGTTAAGACGGAAAACGATGCGGCCGTTGATAAAGTGCTCGATTACCTATTAAAAATGGGTATCCCTCAAAATCAGGTTCAGACAGAATATGTAAATCTGAATAAAAATTACGATTACAATACCAAAACCTATAGCTACAATGCAAGTCAGACTATTTCGGTAGAACTGAAAGACTTAACTAAATACGATAAATTAATGTCAGGCCTGGTAAGCTCAGGAATCAACTCGATTAATGGGGTGAGTTTTTCGTCTTCAAAAATGGAAGAATACGAAGCTGAAGCTCGTAAAAAAGCGGTTTTGGATGCTAAGGAAAAGGCTGAAGCTTATGCGGCAGTTTTAGGGCAGAATATTGGTAAAGCCTTACTAATCGCAGAACAGGGATCCAGCAGTCCACAACCACAGCCTATGTTTAAAATGGCTGTTGCTGAGTCTATGGATATGGATGGTGGTCGCACTACCATCGCTCCGGGTGAGATTACTGTAACCTCTTCAATCCAGGTAAGTTTTGAACTTTTAGACTAAATACATTGCATTTGGCATAAGCCAAAAAATATCCCGAGGGACCTATAAATCACGTTTATAGGTCCTTCTTCGTTTATGCAGTTTGTGGTCGTATTTTTTCCAAAGCTGTTGAATGGCTTTGTTTTCTTCCAGTTCGGGATTGGTTTCTACCTGCGTGATTCCGTTGGCTGAAAATAAATCCTGCATCGCCTGAAATATTGCGGCTGTAACTCCTTTTCCCTGATATTCGGGATCTATGCCAATAAGGTAAAAAGCAGCAGTATCGTTCTTGTTGCGGGCTTTTAAAAGATGAATAAATCCAAAAGGCCACAGGCTGCCGTTTGCCTTTTTAAGGGCTTTGCTAAAGGAAGGCATAGTAATAGCAAAAGCGATCAGTTTTCCTTCGGCATCTTCAATACATTTAATGTAATGCGGATTGATGTATTTAATGTACTTATCCTTATAATGGTCAATCTGGTATTGCTGAATAGGAACAAAGGTGCTGAGCTCATTATAGGTTTTATTAAGCAGCCCAAACATATCATCTACATAAGGTAAAATCTCTTTGCTGTTGTTGAAATGTATGAGTTTCAGCTTGTAGCGCTCTACGATTATACGTGCAAATTTCTCTACTTTTTCAGGAGACTTTTCGGGAATCTGAATTTCATATTCTACCCATTCTGAAGCTTTCTCAAAGTTGAGTTTTTCAAAATGGTCCTTATAATACGGGTAATTGTACCAGGTAATCATCGTATTGAGGTAGTCAAAACCTTCAATGAGCATCCCGGCTTTTTCCATATTGCTAAAACCTACAGGACCTTCGATCCACTTGAGGTTATTTGCACGACCTATTTCTTCAATCCTGGAAATCAGCGCTTTGGTTACCTCAAGATCGTCAATGGCATCATACCAGCCAAAACGCATTTTGGGTTTTCCCTGCTCGTTAATTTCAATATGATTGATGATAGCCGCAATGCGCCCTACCGGTTTTCCATTCTTTAAAGCCAGAAAAAATCGGGCTTCCGCATTTTTAAACACGGGGTTTTTATCGGGGTCCATACTTTCCAGCTCATCGTTGATTAACGGCGGAACCCAGTTGCTTTCTTTTTTATAAATAGAAAACGGGAATTTGACGAATTCTCGCAATTCCTTTTTCGTTTTCATTTCTTTAATTGTAATCATCTTGTATACTCTAGGGTGTAAAAGTATGGGTAATTTTAGTTTTTGGGAAGCAGTTCATCATTTCGATGAAAATCCAGGCGATACGACAGGCCCAGACCCAATTGCCTGCGTCGCGGGGTTTCCTTAAAGTTTATAAGGGCATTTACATCAACCTGTAAATCTTTAGTGATTAGATAAGCACCGCCAAAACGAAACAGGTCATCAGCATAAATGTCACTTATAATAACCTGTACTTCAGCAAAAGCTGCGATTTTAGGGTTAAATGAATGCGTCATAGTGGTGATCCAGGCTTTGGTGGGGTAGTCCGTTAAAAACTGATCGTAGATGAAGTTATTCACCCATACCCAACGGCCCCAGTTGTGCTGGGTAATTGCCATAACTTTAGGTGAAAAACCGGCCTGACTTTCGGGCAAAAAGGGGTTGTTGTTTCGATAAACGTAATTGGCTCCAGAGAAAATTGATACTGCCGGAATAAGCGTACGCCATTTAAAAGCGCGATTGGCGTGGTAGCTGTATACGTTTATTTTTTCGGTGTAGTTTTTATAGGGGTCGTAAAGCAGGTATTTAACGCCCGCATTGATAATGGGAAAACCGCTGTGGCTATACGGTTCTGCATTTCCGGCAGTGGGCGTGATGTTTTCATACAAAAAACTGCCCGAAAAATTAAATTCAAGCTGCTCGCGTATGGCCCCGTAACGCAGTTGAAATTCGGTTCCCCAGTTTTCGGTTTCGGTAAAAAGCAGGTTGTGGGCTTCCCGGCCTAAAGTTGCACCCACTTCAGCCTGAAAAACTCCTGTACCCACAGCAAATGCCCCTTGTGACTGGCCGGGACGGTTGGAGTTAAGGGTTTCGGTATACTGCGCCTGCGCCGTTAAGGCCGCAAAAAACAACAGCACACCCGTCACATAACTATATTTCACCTTCATTAGAGAGGTATATTTAAGAATTTGACAAAAATAGGTGCTAATCTCACAAACATACTGTAAAAATTACAGATAGCCTAAAGCCTGCAGTCTCTGTTTGCCATCCATTTTTAGTCTTTTTTTAAGCCTAAACAAAAGCCTAATAGTTACTTTTACACCTCGTGTAATGAAACTTAAAGCCTGATTAGGCAATAACTTTTGCACAGTTTTGGTTAGCTATTTTAAAATTCCTAAGGATGAAATTTTTACAAACCATTCTCATCATACTGCTTATCTTTTTTGCTCTTCGCATTATAATGCGCCTTGCAGCGCCCTATATAATGCGGTACATAGCTAAAAAAGCCGGGGAGCGTTTTCAAAATATGGCAGGAGGTTTTCAGGGACGTCAAAATCCGCCTCAGCGTGAAGGAGAAACCGTGATCGATAAGGTGCCCAGACAAGACACCCACACAAATAAAAACGTGGGGGAATATATCGATTACGAAGAAATTGACTAATTTCCACCCTTTAGTTTTAGCACTTCAATATGACTTTTTCGTTTAAAAAAATACTACCACACCTCGCTGTGGTTTTGGTTTTTATAGTTACTGCACTTTTGTATTTCAGTCCGGTTCTTTCCGGGAAGAAAATGTATCAGAGCGATATACAGCAATACCGCGGTATGGCTAAAGAATTGATGGATCACCGGGAGCAAACCGGGGAGGAGTTGTACTGGACCGATGCTGCTTTCGGGGGAATGCCCACCTATCAACTGGGAGCTAAATATCCACACAACTGGATTAAAAGTCTCGATCTGGGAATACGCTTTCTACCCCGACCTGCAGATTATCTCTTTCTCTATTTTTTAGGTTTCTATATTCTTTTACTCGTTTTAAAACTCGACTGGCGTTATGCCGGCCTCGGTGCGTTAGCTTTTGGGTTTAGCAGTTATCTCATCATTATTTTGGGCGTGGGGCATAATGCCAAGGCGCACGCCATTGCCTATATGCCGCTGGTTTTAAGCGGAATTCTACTCACCTTCCGAAAAAAATACATCTGGGGGTTCTTGCTCACCGCAGTGGCTATGGCGCTCGAGATTGTGGCAAACCACGTGCAGATGACCTATTATCTGATGCTGCTCGTGATTGTATTAGGTATCGCGTATTTTATAGATGCTATTCTTAAAAAAGAACTGCCCCACTTTTTTAAAAGTGTGGGCATTTTGGTTTTAGCCGTAGGTCTGGCGATAGGATCTAATGCTGCGAGTCTGATGGCTACTTCTGAGTATAGCAGTTTTAGTACCCGCGGAACCAGTGAACTCACAATTAATCCCGACGGGACTCCAAAAGAAGCCGTGGCGGGTCTCGATAAAGCCTACATCAACCAATACAGCTATGGCATATCTGAAACCTTAAACCTTTTTATTGCCGGTTTGTATGGGGGTTCAAATTCTGAGCCTTACGATAAAGACAGCGCCTTTACCGAATTTTTAATGCGCCAGGGAGTGCCTCCCGCTCAGGTAGAATCTATTTTTGGGCAGTTTGGTCTGTATTACTGGGGCAGTCAGCCCGGGGTTTCAGGACCTGCCTATCTGGGTGCTGTCGTGGTTTTTCTATTCGTTTTAGGTTTATTTCTGGTTCGTGGCCGTATCAAATGGTGGCTTACCGGGGGTACGGTATTGGCTTTATTGTTGAGCTATGGCGGAAATCTGGCGTGGTTCACCGATTTGTGGATTGATTATTTCCCGCTTTACAACAAATTCAGGGCGGTAACTTCGATTCAGGTGATTGCCGAATTGTGCGTGCCTGTTTTGGCTATTTTCGGACTTTATAAAGTTCTGCAAAAGACCGAACCTCTTGACCGGAAGCTGAATGCTTTAAAATGGACAACCGGTATTACGGGCGGACTCGCACTCATCATTCTGCTATTTAATGGCAGCCTGTTCTCGTTTGCCGGTGGAAATGATGCGTATTACATTCAGAATTTTGGAATGGAATTCATTACCGCAGTTAAAGAAGACCGAAAGGCTTTATTGGTAAGTGATACCATTAAGACGCTGGTTTTGGTCTTGATTGCCGCCGGTTTGATTTGGTTTTACCTGAAGGATAAACTGAAGGAAACTCAGGTGATTGTTGCCATTGCGGTATTGATTGTTTTCGATCTGGTAAACGTAGATCGTCGTTATGTAAATACCGAAAACTTTATGAGTGCCCGTCTGGTGGAGCAGCCGTTTCAGCCAACGCAGGCCGACAAAGAAATTTTAAAAGATACTACGCGCTATCGCGTGTATGAGCAAAGTGTAGGACTCAATGGGGCGCGTACCAGTTATTTTCACAATTCGATTGGCGGTTATCACGGGGCTAAACCTGCTCGTTTACAGGATCTGATCGAATTTTATTTGTACGAGGGCAATCTGGTTCCGCTTAATTTATTGAATACCAAATACATCATTACGCAAAACGAAGAAGGGCAGGAGCAGGTGCAGATCAATCCACAGGCAGCCGGTAATGCCTGGTTTGTGCAAAATGTAAAGGTTGTACCTGATGCAGATGCCGAAATATTGGCTTTAGACAGCATTAATGTACGCCAGACTGCAGTGATACAGCAGGAGTTTGCCGGTTTATTAGAGCGCAATGTTTTTCCACAAGATTCTACTGAGTCTATAAAATTGGTAGAACATCGCGGCGATTATTTGAAATATCAATCACAGGCTTCGGGTGATAAGCTGGCTGTATTTAGCGAGGTGTATTATCCGAATGGCTGGCAAGCCTATCTGGATGGAAAGCCTACGGAACATTTTAAAGTAGATTACATCCTGCGCGGTATGAAAGTACCAGAAGGCAAGCACGTGATTGAGTTTAAGTTTGAACCCCAGGTAGTCAGGACCGGTAGTACCATAAGTCTGGCCAGCAACGTTATTTTGGTAGTCTTACTGTTAGGAGCTCTGGCTTTCAGCATTAAAAGGTCCCGGGAGACCGAAGCATAAAAGCGAATTAAACGACACACGCATTGCATTGAAAAAGGCGCTGATCATCTGTTATTATTGGCCTCCCGCAGGTGGACCGGGGGTGCAGCGCTGGCTAAAATTTGTAAAATACCTGCGGGATTTTGAGATCGAGCCTGTAGTTTATGTGCCTCAAAATCCGCATTATCCAATACAGGATGAAAGCCTGCTGGCGGAAATACCGGAAGGAATCGAAGTCATTAAACAGCCTATTTTTGAACCCTATGCTTTAGCTTCGGCATTTTCTAAGAAAAGCACAGAGCAATTGAGTTCCGGGATTATCAGGGCTGAAGAAAAACAGTCTGCACTTCAGAAGCTGATGCTTTTTGTACGGGGCAACCTGTTTATCCCGGATGCGCGTAAGTTTTGGATTCAGCCTTCCGTACGTTTTCTGGAGCAGTATCTTAAAAATAATCCGGTTGATTGCCTTATAACTACCGGACCTCCGCACAGTTTACATCTTGTAGGCCTTCGGCTGAAGTCAAAAACAGGTTTGCCCTGGCTGGCCGATTTTAGAGATCCCTGGACGCAGATCGGCTATCAGAAAAAACTGAAGCTTACCCGTGCTTCTCAAAAGAAACACAGCGAGCTTGAATCAAAAGTACTTACCGGTGCAGATCATCTTTTGGTCACCAGTTATGCCACCCAAAAATTATTTGAAGCCCAAACTTCAAAACCGGTGAGCTGCATTACAAACGGCTTTGATGAGGAGCAAATGCCTCAAGTCCATCTCGATAAATCATTTAGCCTTTCGCATATAGGATCGCTGCTTGAAGACCGAAATCCAAAGGTTTTGTGGGAAGTCCTGCGGGAACTTAAAACAGCATTACCGGAATTTGGAACCGATTTGAGAATCAATCTGGCCGGGAGAATCAGTGCTTCGGTTGTAGAATCAATTAAGGCGGAAGGCTTAGAAGAAAACCTGAAGTTACACGGCTATATTTCGCATCAGGAGGCTTTGCAGATGCAACGCGGCAGCCAGATTTTGGTTTTGATCGAAATAGATTCCGCAGAGACCCAATTGATTATTCCCGGGAAATTATTTGAGTATCTTGCGGCCCGAAGACCGGTTTTGGCCATTGGGCCGGCGGAATCAGACGTTAGAAAGCTACTGAAGGACACCGATGCCGGCTCGTATTTTGAATATGCTCAAAAAGCACAACTTAAGCAGACTTTAATGGCGTGGTACAGGGCATACAAAGAAGGGGGTTTATCAACTCCTAATGCAGATTTAAAAGCATTTACACGCAAGCAATTAACGGCAGAACTTGCAGCTATTTTACACCGTTTATAAGTATGGGAATTGTTGCGTCACAATCGGTTAAGAACCTCATTACAACTTACCTGGGTTTTGGTATTGGAGCGATCAATACTCTGGTGCTGTACGTAAAATATTTTGAAGATGAGTATTACGGTCTTGTTGGGTTTTTATTGAGTACTGCCACACTGGTAATGCCTTTTGCTTCGGTAGGAGTTCAAAACACGCTCATCAAATTTTACTCTAAATATTCGGGCAGGCAACAGGATGTTTTTTTGAGTTTTATGCTGATTTTGCCCTTGCTGGTAATTCTTCCTCTACTATTTGCCTTTAGTTTATTCTACGAAACGATAAGTGATTTTTTAGCTTCTGAAAACGAGATCGTACGGCCCTATGTATATTTAATAGCAATTATTGCAATCGCAATGGCTTATTTTGAGATTGGTTATGCGTGGGCCAAAACCCAGTTGCAAAGTGTTTTTGGAACCGTGATGAACGAAGTATTTCACCGCTTTGGGGTGATGGTCCTATTAATTCTTTTTGCTGTTGATTTATTGACCATTCCGCAGTTTTTATATGGGGTTACACTGGTTTATCTATTACGAATGATTATCATGCTCAGCTATGCCTTTCATTTAAGAATGCCCCGATTTAAGATTGCTATTCCTGAAGAGTTTACTGTAATTCTCAAGTATGCTGTACTCATTATTCTTGCAGGATCTGTAGCGGTGATGATTCTGGACATCGATATGTTTATGTTGAATATTCTGATTCCAATAGAAAATGTAGCCTATTACGCGGTTGCGATTTACATCGCTGCGGTGATTGCTGTCCCTGCGCGGGCGATGCATCAAATTCTTTATCCACTTACAGCGACCTATTTAAATGACCGGCGGTTCTTAGAACTTAAAGATCTATACAAGAAAAGTTCACTCACTCTTTTTGTGATTTCAGGTCTTATATTTTTATTAATCATCTGCAATATCAAAAGTCTGTATTTAGTTCTGGATCCTTCTTACAGTAAGGGATTGTATGTGGTTTTGCTCATTTCTCTTGCAAAACTGGCCGATAATATACTGGGTAACAACAATGCGATTCTTTACAATTCAGATTACTATAGGCTGGTGTTGGTTTTGGGGATAATTCTGGTTGTTGTAGCAGTAATTCTTAATTTGATTTTCATACCCACTTTAGGCGTTAATGGAGCTGCAATTGCGACCTTTATAGCTTCGGTAGGATATGTGATTGCAAAGATTGTTGTCGTTTATTCCAAATTCAAGATGCAGCCTTTTACCCGGGAGTCATTAGGAGTAGGGATTTTACTTTTGGTTTTGGGCTGTGGTTTTTACTTCTGGGATTTTTCGATCAATCCCATTCTCGCGATTGCTTTAAAATCTACACTTTTAGCGCTTATTTATGGCGCCGCGATTTACCTGTTTAAAATGTCTCCGGAAGTAACGGGCTGGGTTGATCGGGTAGTATTCAAAAGAAAATCCCGCTCTGAATAAATCAGAAACGGGACCTTCCAAACTAACCAACCAAAAAATCAATCTTAATCCAACTTGTGGATCTTATTTTATCCTCTGCCTCTTTCGGAGTTTCCTCCAGATCGGCCTGCATCAGAACTGCGGGTTCTGCCAGAGTTTGAGCTTCGTGCAGCGTTGCTGCTGCGTGAGCTTTGTGAACGTTGTTGTACACTGCGCTGCGGTGTGGTGTTTCTTTGACTCACCTGACGCTGCGGAGCTGCACTCCTGGTTTGTACATTTTGGTTTGAACTGCTGCGCTGAGCAACTGAACGTTGCGGTGCAGTGTTTCGTACCTGTGTGTTGCGGTTAGGAGCAGAGCTTCTAGTCTGTATTTCACGATTAGCACTACGACTTTGAGTCATCTGGCGCTGTGGTGTTGCGTTACGCTGTCTGGCATCTGTATTTTGAGACCTGCTTTGCACGTTACGGGCATTATTCTCATAGCTTCGGGCCTGGCTGCTTCGGCTTACAACATTACGGTCAGATGATCGCGAGTTAATAATTGCATTGTCTGAACGACCAGAGCTTGATCTCGAATTAATAACATTTCGATCATTTGAAGATCTTCCGTTTGAAACGCTTCTTACATTTCGATCATTAGAACTTCTGCTGTATGCTGAATTTCTAGATGAAGAAGATCTGCTGTAATCGCGGTCTGCACTTACGCGCTGACGTGCATCATAATAACTACCTCTTCGCGCATTATTGTGCGCCACACGACCACTGGGACGTTTAAAATCATGGTATGCATTGCGGTATCCGTTGCGATAGCCTAATTCATAATGACTACGGTGGTAAGCATAATCATAACGTACGGGTGAATAGTATCTTCTGTACGGTCTGTTATACACCAAACATCTGTCGAAATAAGGTCTGTAAAAGAAATTATGATAGGGATGGTACACATAATTTCTATTATAGATGTTGATAAAACCGGTCACGTGAGAGAATCGCGGACCATTATAAAAAACATGTAACCCACCAACATTAACGATTCGGTTGTTATTATAATTTATATAAACACTACCGGCCTGAATTATACGACCCCAGTTATCATAATAAACGGGAACATTTTCTACCTGAATTACGGCTCCAAAATCATCATACTGCACAAAGGGATCGTAGTTGTATCCTGAGTTGTAACTTATATTGACAGGGCCGGCGTTTACATTGACGTTTACATAATTTTGAGCGACCTGTGGTAATACAAAATCAAACTCACCGTCTGGGTATACCGAAAATTCTACACCACCCTCAACAAAGATATAGCGGCTGCCGTCGTAATAGTTTCTATATACGCCATCCAGAGTCTCCGCTTTCATCGGAGCAAGGCCTGTAAGCAGACCAACGAATAAAAAGATAAGATTTTTCATAATTAAAGGATTTAGATTGTTTGTACTCTTTTTAACTTTTTGGATGGTACAGTTAGTATATTACAAGGAGCGTGCCATAAATTTTAAATGGGCCTTTACCCGTTTGTAACAATTGATCAAAAAAAGCTACCAATAAGCGTAATCAATCAAAAAAATCAACCAATTATGATGATGAGAGAAGACCGAAATTTAATTGTTATAACTCACCTAAGTCAACTTTTAGACTTAATAACGGGTTTTGGTGGGCTAATAGTGCCTTTAGTTATTTGGTTAACCCAAAAAGACAAAGTTTTAGGAATGGACGAGTCGGGAAAACAAATCCTGAATTTTCAAATCAGTTTATTTCTATACTCTATAATATGTATTCCTGCGATTTTATTATGTGGTCTGGGAGTTTTCGGAATAATAGTAATCGCTATTATCGCACTGGTACTTCCTATCATAAATGCGATTAAAGCGGCTAATGGAGAACCTACTTATTATCCGGGAACCATTCAGTTTTTAAAATAGCTATTGCCAGAAATGAAAAAACCGCGCCAGAAGCGCGGTTTTAACAATATATAATTAAATCGACAAATTAGTGCTCGTTTAGACCAAAGTCCGGGTATGCACTCATACCATGCTCGTGCTCATCAAGACCTTCAAGTTCTTCTTTTTCAGAAACACGAAGACCTATTGTTGCTTTAAGGGTAAACAAGATAATAAAGGCAGTTACACAGCAAAAAGCGCCAACGATACCAACACCGGTTAACTGCGTAAGGAATTGCTCCATACCAGCCATTGCACCAAAAATACCTACGGCAAGTGTACCCCAAATACCACAGATTAAGTGTACTGCAACAGCACCTACAGGATCATCCAGTTTAAGTTTATCAACTAAAGCAACACCAAATACGATGATCGCACCGGCGATAACACCAATAAGAACGGCATCATTAGGTGACATTTGATCTGCACCTGCAGTAATACCTACAAGTCCACCCAAAATTCCGTTTAAGAACATGGTAAGATCGTAGTTTTTATACATAAGTGTAGAAACGATAAACGCACTAACACCACCTGCAGCTGCAGCTAAAGATGTTGTAACCAGGGTTAAAGAAGTCAATTCAGGATCAGCTGAAAGTACAGAACCTCCGTTAAAGCCAAACCAGCCTAACCAAAGGATAAGTACACCAGCAGCAGCAAACGGGATGTTGTGACCCGGGATTGCTTTGGGCTTTCCGTTTTCATCAAATTTACCAATACGTGCTCCAAGAAGGTAAATCGCGATAAGTGCGGCCCATCCGCCTACAGAGTGAACCAGGGTAGAACCTGCAAAGTCATAGAAGCCCATAGCATCTAAGAACCCGCCACCCCATTTCCAGGAACCTACGATTGGATAAACCAGACCTACATAGATCACGGTAAAAATCATAAAGCTTCCCAGTTTAATACGCTCGGCAACTGCTCCAGATACAATAGTAGCTGCTGTAGCGGCAAACATTCCCTGGAAAAGGAAATCGGTCCACCAGGTATAACCACCGTCAGCATATTCGGGAGTCATTCCGTTTTCAGGAGGAGCGATACCAAAACCTGCAAAGCTGAAAATACCTGAAGAATCTTCGGCAAAGCCAGGGTACATAAGGTTAAATCCACCTATATAGTAAACCAAAAGGCCTACACAAATGATAAAAACGTTTTTAAATAAAATATTGATTGTGTTTTTCTCACGGGTAAGTCCGATCTCAAGAAAGGAGAAACCCAGGTGCATAAAAAACACCAGCCCGGTACAGATCATCATCCATACGTTGTTTGCTGTAAATAATCCTGCTTCCATATATTATAAAATTTTGATTAGGTTAATTTTTAGTTTAAAGTGTCTCCACCTTTCTTTCCGGTTCTGATTCGGTAAGCTTCCTCTACGTTAGAGACAAAGATTTTACCATCACCCACTTCACCGGTAGCTCCTGCTTCAAGTATTGCGCTTATGGTCGCCTGCTCAAAGTCGTCGTTAACTACTATAGAAAGGTATCTGCGCTGAATGTCGCTGGTGCTGTAAGAAACCCCGCGGTAAACGTGACCGTGTTTTTCGTTTCCTAAACCGGTAACATCCCAGTAAGAAAAGAAGTTTACTCCTTTTTCGTGCAAAGCTTTTTTAACGGCTGAGAACTTAGATTTTCTAATAATTGCTTCAATTTTTTTCATTGTAAATGTGATTTTAGATTAAAATGAATATACGGCCGCAAGAAGGAATGATCCCAGACTTCCTGAGTATGATGGTGTCCCATCAAAATCATCCAGGAATACATCCTCGCTAGCAGAATCTAATCTAAATTCGGGAATAAATGTTAAAGGACCAACTTTTGCGTTACCTGATAATGTCACAGCAAATACATTTGCATCGCCTTCAGCGTCATATCCACCTATAGCACCTGCACCGCCAGCAAATTCGCTGAAATATTCAGGACGTAATCCTATAGAAAATGAATCGCTAAGTGCAGCCTGTGCATATAAAGCAACTCCGTAAAAACCAAAACTGTCACCGCCAAGATCACCGGCATCAGTAGTATTGTAAGTTGCATTAAGACCTAAGTAGAATGCATCAGAAACGTCGTAGCCGGTAGTAAGATCAACCTGAAATGTTGACCCTTGACCGTCAGCACCACCTTCGTCGGTATAATTTCCATTCTGATCTCCATAAAGTACATTTAGGAAGGTGCTGCCCGAATCTGTAGAATAGCCTAACTGCCCCCCAAAGGTATAGCTACCTACAGGATTGAATTCTGTAAAATCTGTTGGGTTCATTACAGCAAGCATAGCGCTCCAGTTGTCATCAATAGCAAAGTCTGCTTTAAGACCACTGTGAGAGAACGGTCCGTAAGAGAACATATACGATGTAGAGTAGTTGAAATTTGAAGCAGGAGAGATAACCTCGTATCCTAAAAAAGTATTCCAGTTACCAAAAGTTAATTTAACACTTTCGCTCACATTCCAATAAACATAAAGTTGATTTACAATACTTGAATTTCCCATAGAGTTGAAAACAGCCTCTTCTCCGCGAGGACCGTAAACAAGATCAGCTACAGCACCTACGCTTCCTTTTTCATAAGAAAGAACCAGGTTAGCCATACCAAGGGCAAAACCAGGGCGGTTCGCAAATGAAGTACCGGGCTTTACATAATCATTGTCTTCTCCATCTCCATCTAGATCTATTGGCAATAATTTATTGGGAGCAGTAATGTTTTGTCTAAAATAGGCATCAACAGATCCCGATAAAGTAAAACCATCAGTCCATGAAGTTTCTTCTTCTTGAGCAAAAGCAGTTAAGCTTAAACATAGCATAAAGGGTACTAGTAATTTTCTCATTTTAAAATTGATTAATTGGTGAGTTGCTAAACTAGACATTATTTGAAGTTACCCCCAAATATTTTGGGGGTCACCCTTTAATTTTTGCTATTTATGTAAATATACCCCCTATTTTTTTAGGGTATGTTATACGAAAGCGATTGCGAAAACTCAAAATTGCCATTTCCATTATGGATAATGTGCCATTTTGATTGATTTTTAGTAATTTTTAGGATAAAAAAGCACCAAAAACGTCGAATCTTAACATTGGCTTAAGAAAAAGATAATTTCTGCTTTTTACTGAAAACGCCATTTTTTGCCAAAAATGCGTTTCATATTCAATAAAAAGGACCCATTTATTTTGAGTTCTTTATAATTTAAAGTCAATATTTTGCTAAAAATGAAATAATAAAAATCTTATTCTTGAAAATTATTGGCATTTGAGTTTATTGAATAGCTTTATCATTCTTACGTTAAAAAAGAGCTTAAATTTTATGGAAAAACAGGGTTTATATTCACCAGAATGGGAGCACGAAAATTGCGGTGCCGGGTTCATTTGTAGTCTTGAAGGAAAGCAGTCTAATGATATCATTCATAAGGCTCTTGAAATTCTCGAAAAACTGGAACACCGTGGTGCAGTAAGTAGTGATGGGAAAACAGGAGATGGTGCGGGTATTCTTATAGATATACCTTACGATTTTTTTAAAGACAAATGTGATTTTGAACTCCCTGAGGCACGGGAGTATGCTGTAGGTAATGTGTTTTTGCCTAAAAAAGAAAATCAAAGAGCCTATTGTAAAAAAATATTTGAAGAGCAGCTTAAGGCTAAAGGTCTTGTTTTGCTAGGCTGGAGGAAAGTTCCGGTTGATGCCGGTTACCTGGGCAGTATTGCTGCGAGCGTAGAACCGCACATAGAGCAAATCTTTATAGGTAAGCCAGATGCCAAAATGGAAGAGCAGGAGTTTATGATTAAACTCTATACCGCCCGTAAAATTACCGAGCATACCATATTAAAGAGTAAACTATCGGAGCGTTCCTATTTTTACCTTCCAAGTTTGTCTAATAAGACCTTAATATTTAAAGGGCTTCTGATGCCTGAAGATATTAAGTATTACTATACCGATCTTTTAGATCCTAAGCTTACGACACGCCTGGCATTGGTTCACCAGCGTTTTTCGACCAATACCTTCCCAACCTGGGACTTGGCTCAGCCGTTTAGATATATGTGTCATAACGGGGAGATCAACACCCTGCGCGGTAATGTTTCGCGTATGCGCAGCCGTGAAGAATTGCTTCAATCCAAATGGTTTGGTGAAGAGATTCAGGATTTATTCCCAATAATTCTTCCGGGCAAATCAGATTCTGCTTCTATGGATATGGTGGTAGAGCTGTTGCTGATGTCTGGCCGTTCATTACCCGAGATTATGATGATGCTGGTTCCGGAAGCCTGGGAAAAGCATAAAGAGATGAGCGAGGCTAAAAAAGCTTTCTATGAATTTAACAGCTGTATTATGGAACCCTGGGATGGTCCGGCGTCTATTCCTTTTACAGATGGTGATTATATCGGTGCGGTTTTAGACCGAAACGGATTGCGTCCTTCACGCTATACGGTTACCAAAACCGGTTACGTGATTATGTCTTCAGAAACCGGAGTTCTCGAAATAGAGCCCGAAAATGTAGAGTTTCACGGAAGACTGGAGCCCGGTAAGATGTTTTTAGTAGACATGAAAGCGGGACGTATTGTAAACGATGAAGAGATCAAGGAGCGCATCGTAACTCAAAATACCTACGGTAAATGGCTTGATGAACACAGAGTACATCTTAGAGACATTCCATACCGTGATGTGGAAATCGAAAAAGAGGACACTATATTCGACTTACGCAAGAATGCTTTTGGTTATACTCAGGAAGATATACGTACCATTATCTTGCCTATGGCAAACAAAGGTAAAGAGCCTATTGGCTCGATGGGGTCAGACACGCCATTGGCTGTACTTTCAGACCGGCCTCAGTTGCTGTACAACTATTTCAAACAGTTGTTTGCTCAGGTAACAAACCCACCTCTAGATGGTATTCGCGAAGAATTAATTACCGATTTGAGCCTCACTTTGGGTCCTGATACAAACCTTATGGAGATTGTTCCTGAGTATTGTAAAAAAATCCGAATCCAAAATCCGGTAATTTCTAAAGAAGATTTAGATAAGATCAAAAATTTTGATCATCCGCACTTTAAAGTGCGTACAATCCCGATGCTTTATGAAGCAAATCGCGGTTTAAACGGACTTGAAGATGCCTTAAACGATATGGTTGCTCAGGCTTCACAGGCTATTGATGAAGGACATACGATCCTGATTCTTTCAGACCGTGGTGTTGATGAGAAGATGGCACCTATACCCGCACTACTGGGAACCTCGTATATGAACAGCGGACTTTTCCGCAGTGGGCAGCGTTCTAAGATGAGTATAATCATCGAGTCTGCTGAGCCTCGTGAAGTTCACCATTTCGCTTTGCTGTTTGGTTACGGAGCCAGTGCGATCAACCCGTATATGGTAAATGAAATCATCAGAGAGGAAATCGCAGACGGAAACCTTGAAAATATCGAATTCCAGCAGGCTGTTGAAAACTACAACAAGGCCGTAGGTAAAGGAGTGATCAAGGTTATGAACAAGATTGGTATTTCTACCCTTAACTCGTATCGTGGATCACGTTTATTTGAAGCTCTTGGTTTAAATTCTTCGTTGATTAACAAATACTTCCCAAATACGCCCAGCCGTATTGAAGGTATAGGCCTTTATGAAGTAGAGCAGGAGATAGCCAAGCGCCACAACCGCACGTTTAAAAGACAGGATATTTCCGGAAATCTGGAAATGGAAATTGGGGGTGACTACCGCTGGCGTCGTAACGGAGAAAAACATATGTTTAATCCGTTAACCATAGCAAAACTACAGGAGGCTGTACGTCAAAACGATCCAAAAACCTATAAGGAATATTCAAAACTCGTAAATGAGCAGTCTAAGCAATTGATGACTATTCGTGGACTCTTTGAATTTTCAAATTACGATCCTATTCCAATTGAAGAAGTAGAGCCCTGGACTGAAATCGTAAAACGTTTCAAAACCGGAGCTATGTCTTACGGTTCTATCAGTAAGGAAGCACACGAAAACCTCGCTGTTGCGATGAACCGTATTGGCGGTAAGAGTAACAGTGGAGAAGGAGGTGAAGATGCAGAGCGTTTTTATAAGAGTCCAAACGGTGACTGGAAAAACTCGGCCATCAAGCAGGTAGCTTCCGGTCGATTTGGAGTAACCAGTAACTATTTGACCAGTGCTTCTGAGATTCAGATTAAAATGGCTCAGGGTGCAAAACCTGGAGAAGGTGGTCAGTTACCGGGTGAAAAGGTTAATAAATTTATTGCCAAGACCCGTAAGAGTACACCATACGTAGGTTTGATCTCACCACCACCACACCACGATATTTATTCAATTGAAGATTTAGCTCAGCTAATCTATGACCTGAAGTCTGCAAACCGCGAAGCACGTATTAACGTGAAACTGGTTTCAGAAGTTGGTGTAGGTACAGTTGCTGCCGGTGTTGCTAAAGCAATGGCCGATGTAATCCTGATTTCGGGATACGACGGTGGTACGGGAGCTTCACCGCTAACTTCATTGCGTCACGCCGGTCTACCCTGGGAATTGGGTATTGCCGAGGCGCAACAGACTTTGGTACTTAATGATCTGCGTAGCCGCATTCGTCTGGAGTGCGACGGCCAGCTTAAAACAGGTCGTGACGTGGCAGTAGCTTGTTTATTGGGAGCCGAAGAGTTTGGTTTTGCAACCGCACCATTGGTAGCTTCGGGCTGTATCATGATGCGTGTATGTCACCTAAACACCTGCCCGGTAGGTATTGCTACTCAAAATCCTGAATTGCGTAAGAAATTCAAGGGTCAGCCGGAACATGTGGTAAACTTTATGTATTTCATCGCTGAAGAATTGCGTGAAATTATGGCTCAGCTTGGTTTCCGTACCGTTGATGAAATGGTAGGTCAGGCGCATAAGTTAGATCGAAATAAAGCAATCGAGCACTTTAAGGCAGCAGGTGTTGATTTATCACCTATTCTGCATCACATTCAGGTGCCGGAAGGAGTTAAAATTTACAATACCGAAACCCAAAATCATCATCTGGAGAAATCCATCGATTTTGAAATTATAGAACTGGCGCACACGGCTTTATTCCGTAAGGAAAAAACCACTTTAGATTTAGATATCACAAACCTGGATCGTGCTGTAGGAGCTATTTTGAGTAACGAAATCTCAAAAATCTACGGTGAACAGGGATTACCCGATAACACCCTCAAGGTAAACTTTAGAGGTTCTGCCGGTCAGAGTTTTGGAGCATTTGCCACACGTGGTTTAACTCTTAAAGTAGATGGTAACGCTAATGATTATGTAGGTAAAGGTCTTTCCGGAGCCCGCCTGATTGTTAAGGTTCCTGAAGAAGCAACCTTTGTGGCTAATGAAAACATCATTATTGGTAACGTGGCACTTTATGGTGCGACCAGTGGGGAAGCCTATTTTAACGGTGTAGCCGGTGAGCGTTTCTGCGTACGTAACAGTGGTGCTGTTGCCGTTGTAGAAGGTATAGGTGATCACGGTTGTGAGTATATGACCGGAGGTGTTGCCGTAATTCTGGGTAAAACCGGACGTAACTTTGGTGCCGGTATGAGTGGCGGTATTGGTTATGTTCTGGATATGGACGGAACCTTTAAATCGAAGTGTAATGCCGAAGATTTAAATCTGGATCCGGTGACCGAAGAAGACGATATCAATCAGCTTCGTGAACTCATCACAAACCATTACAACTACACCCAAAGTTCGCTGGCGCAGCGTATTCTTGAAGATTGGAATACCTACCTGCCCAAGTTTGTTAAGGTACTGCCTGAAGAATACCGCAGAGCTTTAATAAGACTGGAAGAAGAAGAAAAATTAACAGATTTAACGGAATAATAGAATCATGGGAAAGACAACCGGATTTTTAGAATACGAAAGAAAAAATGAACCGTACAAACCTGTTGAGGAACGGATTCAGAAATACGAAGAATTTACCATCCCGCTCGATAAATCGGAATTAAAAAAACAGGGAGCACGTTGTATGGACTGTGGAATTCCATTTTGCCACAGTGGTTGCCCGCTGGGTAACCTCATTCCAGACTTTAATGACGCGGTTTATCGCGAGCGTTGGGAAGAAGCTTCACAAATTTTACACGGTACCAACAACTTTCCTGAATTTACGGGAAGATTGTGTCCTGCACCTTGTGAAGAAGCCTGCGTACTGGGTATTAATGAAGACCCCGTAAGTATTGAGAATATTGAAAAAAATATTGCTGAAGAGGCTTTTAAAAACGGCTGGATTAAAGCAAATCCTCCACAAAAGCGCACCGGTAAAAAAGTCGCTGTTATCGGTTCGGGACCTGCAGGTCTTGCTGCGGCTCAGCAGCTTAACCGTGCCGGTCATCTGGTAACCGTCTATGAGCGCGATGAGAAAGCAGGTGGATTATTACGCTATGGAATTCCTGATTTTAAAATGGAAAAGCATGTCATCGATCGTCGCCTTGCTGTTTTAGAAGAAGAAGGCATAAGCTTTAAATGCGGTGTGCACGTTGGTAAAGACGTAACTGCAGACCAGTTAAAGTCAGAGTACGATGCCGTTGTGCTTTCAACAGGAGCAACCGTAAGACGTAATTTGCCTATTCCGGGTTCTGATCTAAAAGGAATTTACCAGGCGATGGATTTTCTTCCTCAAAACAACCGTCGTGTTGATGGTTTGCAATGGGAAGGTGAAGAAATCAAAGCCACCGGAAAAGATGTTATTGTTATTGGTGGTGGAGACACCGGAAGCGACTGTATAGGTACTTCTATCAGACACGGGGCGACCAGCGTTAAGAACTTTGAGATTATGAGTAAAGGAACGCCAGATCGACCTGAAAATCAGCCCTGGCCGTATTGGCCTATGCGTCTGCGTACCAGTTCGTCGCACAAGGAAGGTGCAGAGCGCTTTTTCTCTATTTCTACCAAAAAATTTGTTGGGGACGAAAACGGTAACCTTACCGGTCTGGTCACTACCGAAGTAGAATGGACACACAAGCCCGGAGAACGCCCTAATCTTTCTGAAGTTCCCGGAACAGAAAAAGAATGGAAGGCAGATATGGTTCTCTTAGCTCTTGGTTTTACCGGAAGCGAGCCTACTATCGCCGAACAGTTGGGTATTAAGATGGATGCGCGTACAAATATTGAAGCGTCTCCTGAAGATTATATGACTAATGTACCCGGCGTTTTTGCCGCAGGAGATACCCGCAGAGGACAATCCTTAATCGTATGGGCCATTTCCGAAGGCCGCCAGGCAGCTCATTACGTAGATAAATACCTGATGGGGAAATCAGATCTTCCGCTTAAAGGAGATGGCGATTTGCCTCGCGTTTAAATACTTAAACAAATTCAGATAAAAAGACCGAATCTATTTCGGTCTTTTTTTTGTTTCTAACGCAACCTTCGCACGGTTATTGAATCTATAAAGACAAAAGAATCGATTAAACCTATGAAAAGACTAAGTCCCATTATTTTATTTGTATTCATCACGTTGTTCTCCTGTAGTGATGAAGAAGAAAAATCTTCAGATTTACAAGCCCAATCAGAACCTGTAAAATTGGAGCTCGTAGCGATGAGCGGCCAGATGCGAGGTTCTCAAACTACCGGCGAGGAGATGGAATGGCAGGAATATTTTCTGTTGAAAAACGACATGAAATTTGAAAAGGTTCAACAGCGCGATGATAAAGAGTATCGCTCTACCGGAACTTTTGAAATCGTGATGATCAACAGTGATAAGCATCTGCGGTTTACACACGATACTAAAAACGAAGCTTACGGCAATTGTACCGGTGATAACATCGAGCTTCTGAGATACACCAGTTCTAACGAATTAACCGGAAGCTGGAGCGCCTGTGACGGTCCCGGTTTAGAATACGCTTTCAACTAAAATCAAAAATCGAAACAGTTAAAAAGGATTCCGCCATACGACGGAATCCTTTTTTTTATAAATAAAAACGCCTTTCTGAAGGCTCAAAAAGACGTTTTCGGAAAATAATAAAAGGTACTTACTTACTCTTATTTTAATTATTAAGCATTACCGGCATAACCAGCATGGTAACTGCTTCGCCTTCATCAAGACCATCAACCGGAGTAAGAATTCCGGCACGGTTAGGAAGTGACATTTCGAGGGAAACATCGTTGGCGTTTAGATTATTCAGCATTTCTACCAAAAAGCGACTGTTAAAGCCTATTTGCATGTCGTCTCCCTGATAATCACAGGTAAGACGTTCTTCGGCTTTATTGCTGTAGTCGATATCTTCAGCAGAAATATTAAGCTCAGCACCTGCGATTTTCAGGCGGATCTGATGCGTTGTTTTGTTTGAGAAAATAGAAACCCTGCGCACCGAGTTCAAAAACTGGTTGCGATCTATAGTCAGTTTATTTGGATTCTCTTTCGGGATTACCGCTTCGTAATTGGGGTATTTTCCGTCGATAAGACGACAAAGCAATTCTACGTTGTCAAAGCTGAACTTTGCGTTAGAATCGTTGTATTCAACCGTAATATCATCATCACTGGCAGCCAGAATTCCTTTTAGGAGATTAAGAGGCTTTTTAGGCATAATAAACTCTGCGGTTTGTGACGCCTGTACGTCAGATCTTTGGTATTTAACCAATTTGTGGGCATCAGTCGCCACAAAGGTCAATCCTTCGGTACTAAACTGAAAGAAAACCCCACTCATTACCGGTCTTAAATCGTCATTACCGGTTGCGAAAATCGTATTGCTCACCGCAGTAGCTAAAACCGCAGCAGGAATCGTTACTTTACTGGGATCATCCAGTTCTACAGCATTGGGGAATTCTTCACCGCTGGCATAAGCCAGAGCATATTTACCGTGATTTGAGCTGATCTCAATCGTATTGGTATCTCCGGCAACAAACGTAAGCGGTTGCTCAGGAAATGTTTTTAAGGTATCAAGAAGCAGACGTGCAGGTACGGCAATACTGCCGCTATCTTCAGACTCTACTTCAAGATTTGCAATCATGGTAGTCTCCAGATCAGAAGCAGAAACTTTGAGAACGTTTTCGTCGAGCTCAAATAAAAAATTGTCAAGAATGGGTAGTGTGTTACTGTTATTGATGACCCCTCCTAAAACCTGTAGCTGTTTAAGCAGGTAAGAACTTGATACAATAAATTTCATTTATTTAGAATTTTACCAACTCTACAAAATCAGTAATTAACTGTAAAAGCCGGTATTGGTTATTATGCTTTAAATGCCTTTTCTGGCGTTTTGTAAACTTAGCCTCAGCTGATGTTACATTGGTGTCAACACGAGCATTTAAGGCTGTTTGTTTAGGTTTTATGGCTGATTTTTCAGCTAAACAAAGATATCTTAATCGTATTTTTTGCCGAAACAAACTTATTAACACTTAGCCCTTGTATTTACGACGGCGCAGGTAGGTGTAGAGGAGACCAAAAATCATGAGAATACCCAGCGGAAGCCCTAATGTCAAGGCTTGCCACGTGAAGCGTTCATTTGAAGTTTTTAAAGAATCAAGCGCGGGCAGGACGATTGTCTTGCTGCGTATGTTAATAAGACCTGAATCGTCCAAAAGATAATTCACGGCATTCAGTAAAAATTCTTTATTGCCGTACTCTTTAAAGGTAAATTTATCGAAGCCCAGTTCAAGAGGTCTTCCGTTTTGATCCAGATCATTTTTAATGACATCACCGTCTGCTATGACCAGCATCGCATTTGGTTTTGTTGCGCTCTCGCGAAAAGGAATGCTGCTGTTTTCAACCGGAAGAATTCGGTTTTTAAAGGCAGAGGTAAACTGTCCTTCTACCAAAACAGCAAGATTTTGAGGCCCGGCGGCATAGCGTTCAGGAGATGGTTCTGTTGTGATTGATTCCAGAGTTATAGGAAAGGGTACTCCGTCAATTTTTGAAAGTTGAGAGCTTTGCAGCAAAACGGTCTGCTTTAGTCCGTTATTCAGTAAATCAATTTGATTGACGTATTCAAAAACCACCGGATTGTCAATATTGGTATTGATTGGGTGATTTTCTTCCGGCGTAACCAGAGGATAATAAAACCAGGGCAATTGCGTGTACTGCGACTCGCTGCCTTCTCCGCTGGCCAGGACCAAAGGAGCTGCATACAGATCTTCTACCAGAACCGGATTTATACGCAAGCCATAATTGAAAAAGAAGTCGTTTAGATTTAAATCCCGGGCGGTTGCGAGGGCCATTCCGTTGCGTTTGTAAAGACTATCGGTCTCCATCGCCACCTGATCGATTAAAAACAAGGACTTTCCACCGTTTATGATGTACTGATCCAGGGCATATTTTTCGACATCGGTAAAGGCACGGGTAGGTTTAGCAGCGACAACCAAATCAAATTTCTGAAGGGCAGTCATTACCGTATCGGCCTTTAGATTTACGGAGTCAAGCGGAAAAGGCGCGATAAAATAACTTTCGCGCAGCGTTCTAAACAAATCGGCAATATACCGGTCCTGCAATTCGCCATTACCTTTCAGCACCGCTATGCGCTTGCTTTTAGGATTTAAAAGTTTAAAAAAAGCATCACTAAAGGCATATTCTAAATTTTGTACAGACCTGCTTATGAATGTTTCGGGATCTGCATCCAGAGTTTTCTTTAAAAGTGGAACAGGAACCGTTTTACCTTTGTATGAAGCCATTGCCCAGGGGAAAACAAATTCCTGGCTCGTTTTGCCATTATCGCGAAGTTGAACCTGTTGAGGCCGCATTCCGCGGTTATTGAAATCCTGAGCGATCTGTTCTACAGGTGCTCCCTCTGGTATCGGGTTTATGAAGGCAAACTTGATGTTGGGGTTTTCTGATGCATATTCCTCAAGCAATTGACGGGTTTCGAGTTGTAGCTTTTTAAAGGCATCGGGGACATTACCTTCCAGAAAAACATCAACAATCAAAGGTTCGTTGGCTTTAGAGATAATGGTCTCTGAGGTTTCCGAAAGGGTATACCGGCCATCAGCGGTAAGATCTAGCCTAAAGTAAAACTGCTGAGCTAAAAACCAGAGGGCTGCAAGAGCTCCGCTAAAAATCAGAATCTGGAATTTGATTTTCATTTAGTTGTTTTTAGATTGAAGTTTCAAATAGGTTAAACCTATAAAAACAGCGCTAAGCACCAGAAAATAAACAAGGTCACGACTGTCTATGACGCCCCGGCTTATACTTTCAAAATGGGTTTTAAGACTGATGTTGCTCATAGCTTCAGCATTTAAAAAGCCGGAAAGCGCATCAAAACCAAAGTAAAACAGGAAGCACAGAAAAACTGCGATCAAAAAGGCCACTATTTGATTTTCAGAAAGCATAGATGCGAAAATGCCTATCGCGGTATAGGACGCCGCCAGAAACAAAAGGCCCAGATACGAACCTATTAAAATCCCCGAGTCAAAATTTCCAGGCGGATTACCCAGTTGGTCGATAGCGTACACATAGACCAGAGTAGGGATCAGTGCTAAAATAATCAGCGTTAGCGCGCCCAGAAATTTACCTAAAATAAGCTGTAGCGGACTGATGGGCCGAGCCAGTAAAAGCTCAAGAGTTCCCAGTCTGAGTTCGTCACTAAAACTGCGCATGGTCACCGCCGGAATCAGGAAAATAAAAATCCACGGTGTGAGTTGAAAAAAGGGCGTTAGGTCTGCAAAACCGTAATCAAAGATGTTGAAACCGGAGTCGAACACCCATAAAAACAAGCCGTTGAGCACTAAAAACAGCCCGATCACAAGATAGCCTACCGGCGAAGCAAAAAAGGAATGAAATTCTTTTTTTAAAATGCTAAACATAAACGCTGTACCAGATTATTTTTCGAGATCTGCAATGATTTTCATCGCGACCCGCAAGGCTTCGGTTCCCTGTGCCAGACTAACGACAGGCGTCTCATCTTGTTGTATCGCTTTCGCGAAAGCGTTAAGTTCATCGAGAATCGCGTTATTCGGCTCTACCTCAGGGTTATCAAAATAAATTTGTTTTTTAACTCCTTCTGCATTTTGAAGAATCATCGCAAAATCATCCGGATTTTCAGGAGCGTCCTTCATACGCACCACCTCACATTTTTTCTCCAGAAAATCTACTGAAATGTATGCATCACGCTGAAAGAACCGGGCTTTACGCATTTTTTTCATCGAGATTCTGCTGGCCGTCAGGTTAGCCACACAGCCGTTTGCAAACTCAATACGCGCGTTGGCGATGTCTGGGGTGTCACTAATAACCGCAACGCCCGAAGCCGAGATGCTTTTAACCTCGCTTTGCACAACGCTAAGAATCGCGTCAATATCGTGTATCATCAAATCGAGCACCACAGGCACATCGGTCCCACGCGGGTTGAATTCTGCCAGGCGATGCGCTTCGATAAACATAGGATTGTCAATAAGGTCGTTAACGGCAGTAAACGCCGGATTGAAACGTTCTACATGACCTACCTGCCCGCGTACACCGTGTTTTTTGGCGAGTTCGCGTATCGCAACAGCCTGCTCAACGGTTTGGGTAATGGGTTTTTCAATAAACAAATGTTTACCGGCTTTGATTACCTGCTCTGCGCAATCAAAGTGATGGGTGGTTGGCGTCACCACATCAATCATATCACAGGCTTCTATGAGTGACTGCATCGTGGGAAAACGCTTGTAACCAAATTCTTCTGCCACAGCTGCGGCTACAGATTCAGACTCGTCGTAAAATCCTACGAGTTCATAATATTCAGATTGTTGTAATAATTTCAGGTGTATTTTACCCAGGTGACCTGCACCCAGAACGCCGGCTTTAAGCATAAATTCTTTATTTAACTCAACTGGTGAGCGTGAAGTTTCCGCAAAGGAAACGGTGTTTCTTTAATTTCATCAAAAGCTGATGATGCATACAAAAATAGGTTTTCTGACCGACAATATAGAGGAAACTGCTAAGCAGCAGTGGCATTAAGTTTAAAGTGATTCATTTGGAACATCGAATTTATCTGAAACAGCTCTTACTGTTGAAAAATTATAGTTTAAAGACTGGCAGGAGTGGGGCTGCTTTGCTTATTTTAGCGGTATGAATGATACTACACGTCACCAGGGAAAGCGCCGTTTACTGGCTCAGATTGTAGAAAAAAAAGGAGTCAAAGATCCGCGGGTACTTGAGGCTATACGCAAAATTCCGCGTCACTTTTTTATGGACAGCAGTTTTGAAGATCACGCCTATCAGGACAAGGCATTTCCTATTGCCGCAGATCAGACCATTTCGCAGCCGTATACCGTAGGATTTCAAACCGAATTGCTTGAAATCAAAAAAGGAGATAAAATTCTGGAAATAGGCACCGGAAGCGGGTATCAAACCGCCGTGCTTTGTGAAGTGGGAGCTAAGGTGTACAGTATAGAACGCCAGCAGGAATTGTTTAAGAAGACCAAAAATTTCCTGACCAAATTGGGATATCGACCCAAACGCCTGAGTTTTGGTGACGGGTATTTGGGAATGCCCGAGTTTGCTCCGTTTGACGGAATCATTGTAACCGCAGGAGCTCCCTATATTCCAAAACCGCTTTTAGCACAATTGAAAATAGGAGGGAAGCTGGTCATTCCGGTAGGAGACGAGGTGCAGACCATGATACGCATCATCCGAAAATCAGAAACGGAATTTGAGAAAAGGGAATACGGAGAGTTTCGATTTGTACCCTTGTTGGAGGATAAAAACTAAATTTTCTAAAACTTGATTTTTTCAATCGGTTTAAAATCGATGACTTTAAGGCGAGGTTTTCAGCATGATCAATGTAGTTATTGATTATTGAGTTATTGCTTTTAACCGATTTTACATACTAGCTGACATTGTTCGGATTTGAGCCAATAGACTTAAATAGCGGGGTAGTGAGTAAAATTAGGTTGTTATGCTTTCGCGAATGCGAAAAATCTATCCCCGTAATTGCTGGTAGGTGTAGTAATACCAGCCAAGGCCAACAGCTGAAAGTAAGGCCACCGCATATACCGGTATAAATTTCAATTCAATCAGTTCTACCGGCTTTACCTGAGTAAGTGCAAATCCTACCAATGCCATACCGGTGATCCAGGCGATACTGACGCCTAATAGTTGTTTTGCTATTCGTTTGCGGATGTTTCTTTTGCGTTGCTCATTCATAATCATATTTTCTTAACTTTTAAAATTTACAAAACGAAACGCAAAACGCCAAAAAACCAATAGTTGGAAGTCAATATCGTACCAAATTAGATCTGTTTCATAAAGAACAGTTTTTCTTAGAATATAATTTTGAGTTTTCAGTTTCAAGCCTTATTGGTAGTATAGGCATAGGTTTAATATGATGTTTGTTCATTTTCTTTGCTTGTCCAAAGAAAACGAACCAAAAGAAAGGACACTTTTTCTTAGGCGTTTTTGACTTATCAGTCAAAACCACAAGAAGCCCCCTAAATTTTCTGCAAGGCTTCGAAAATTTTTAACGGAGACTTCTTGCTACGCTGAAGAAAAAGAAGATTAAAGAATAAAATAGTCCTTTCATTCAAATTTGATTGAAAACAGTAGGATTTACTGGTTTTTGCCTATCTAACAAAAAGCGTTTAGTAAACGATTGGCTGTACTACAAAAAAGCCCCGTAAAAACGAGGTTTTACGGGGCTTACTTTAATTCCGGAAAAAACTATTCTGCTAGAAAATCTTCTTTCGTTTTAAAAGTCACCGGTTCTTTTTCTGCTTTTTGAATTTCCTCGTTGATAGTCTCGAGGTATTTCTTTTCAATTTTAGAATAGGTTTCCCACGCATTTTTAATTTGCGCCTCGTAGGTTTCTGCATTGCGGTAAAATACCGGAGCGGGTTTTTCAAAAGCACCGGCCACGTTGTTGTAGAGTTCGCTCAACTTTTCACGCAGTTCGGATTCGGCTTCCTGTACATAGCGGTCACCGGTGGTGATCACCAGAGTTTTCTTCAAAGCAGTGAGTTCCTCAAGGGCCTTAGTCGCTTTCTTGGATTCCACGCCCTCTAGTTGTTCAACCCAATGATCGATGCGGTATCCCAAATAGGCGAGATCCTCCACATCATTAAACAGACGCTGGGTTAACTCACGCTGTGCCTTGCGGTCTGCTTCACTCAGTGTGGTATTGGGATCATTTTCAACCCTAATGCTGTGCTCGTAGGTATCTTTACCTTTTGTGATAATGACTTTGTAAGTGCCGGCTTCGGCTTTAGGAGCCGCTACAAATGAAGGTATTTTACCCACCGCAACTTTAGGTGCCTTTTTCAGCTGATCCCAAAGCACAATATTCAGACCTTTAGATTTTCCGGGAGCAGGCTCTGCTATAAGATTGCCTTCCATATCTCTGATTTCCATCGTCATTTTACCAAAAGTGTGACGCTTTTTAAGGTAATACATAATCTTAGCCTGTTTGCTCGGGTTTGGACCCACAAACTGCGTTTCGGTACTGGTGCTGCCAAAGCCCGAGCTTTCATCAATAATTCCGGCAGGAGTTTCAAAAAAGTGCAGTTCTTCCGCTAAAACATCCTGATTGATTTGTCGTAAAGGCGAAATGTCATCGATGATGATCACACCCCGACCGTGAGTTCCCAAGACTAAATCGGAAGTTTGCTTTTGCAATTCAATATAATGCACCGCAACCGGCGGAAGGTTGTTGGTGAAATGCGACCAGTGTTTACCGCCATCAACGGTGATAAACAGACCAAATTCGGTTCCCAAAAACAACAGATCTTCACTTTCGTAATCTTCCTGAATGTTTCGGGCGAAACCTTTTATTTCATCCGTTACCAAAGAATTCCAGGTTTTACCGAAATCGGTGGTTTTATACACATAGGTATTCATATCGCCGGTAGCGTGACCGTCAAAAACCGCATACGCCGTGCCCTTGTTGTGAACGCTGGCTTCAATATGATACACCCAGGTATTTGCCGGTAAATTTGGAATGTTTTCGACCAGATTAGTCCAGGTTTTACCGCCGTTTTGAGTGAGTTGTACGTTACCATCATCGGTCCCTACCCAGATGATGTTTTCATCCAAAGGAGATTCAGCAATGGTAAAAATGGTCGTGTGCGTCTCAGCACCCGATTTGTCAAGTGACAATCCGCCTGATTCCAGTTCCTGCTTTTTAGGATCGTTTGTGGTCAGGTCCGGCGAGATTTTAACCCAGGTATCACCCATATCCTCACTTTTGTGCAGATACTGACTTCCCATATAAAAGCGATCCGGAGCGTGTGCTGACAGGGCCATTGGCGCATTCCAGTTAAAACGCAATTTTTCATCGCCTTCAGGCTGTGGAGCTACATTTTTTGTTTGGTTACGCTCGGGATTGTAACGCCATACCACTTGTGCGCCCTGCATTTCCGAATAGATATAGGGCTTGGTAGGGTGTTTCAATACACGGAAACCATCTCCTTCACCAATACGATCCCAGTCGCGGGCTTCAATGCCTCCGGGAGAGGCTGAAGGGCCGTACCACGAACCGTTATCCTGCAAACCACCATAGATATTATAAGGCGTTGCGTCGTCAACTGAAACCTGATAAAACTGCGAAACCGGTAAATCTTCAACCATTTCAAAGGTTGCCCCGCCATCCCAGCTGCGGTAAACGCCGCCGTCTGTTGCGGTAAACATACGGTCACTGTCTTTCAGGTCAAAAACAATATCGTGAATGTCTGAGTGCTGGTAGCCCAAATCGGTAAAGGTCTTTCCGCCGTCGCGTGATAACGAACCGCTTAAACCACCTTTGACCACGATATCGGGATTTTTAGGATCAACCACCAGACGTGCGAAGTAGAAAGGACGCACCGTAAGACCGAAGTCGTTGTTTAAATGTTCCCAGCTTGCACCGGCATCGGTAGACTTGTAGAGTCCGTTTGTTTTTTCGCTGGCCGTTTCTACAGCAGCGTATAAAATAGTAGGTTCTGAAGGTGCAAGAGCAATCGCTATACGGCCCAGATCTCCTTCAGGAATGCCGTTTTGAATTTTATTCCAGGTTTTTCCGGCATCGGTGCTTTTGAAAATTCCGCTTGTTGCTCCACCCGAATCAAAACCCCAGGGCGTTCTGCGGAATTTCCACATCGAAGCATAGAGCACATTTGAGTTTTCAGGATCCATAATCAAATCTGCCGCTCCGGTTGCAGTATCGGTGTACAGCACTTTTTCCCAGGAAGACCCGCCATCGGTACTTTTATAAATGCCGCGTTCTTCACTGTCGCTCCACAGCGCGCCTAAAACAGCGACGTACATTTCCTGATTATTTTCGGGGTTGATCACGATAGCGCTGATGCGCTCTGAGTTTTCAAAACCTACATTCTTCCAGGTAGCGCCACCATCGGTAGATTTATAGAGTCCGTCGCCAAGGCTTACCGAGTTGCGGGTCCAGATTTCTCCGGTGCCCACCCAAACGGTTTTATCGGGATCTGTGGGATCAATTTCAATGGCACCAATAGATTGCGCGTGTTCGTCAAAAACCGGTTCAAAGCTGGCTCCGCCGTTTTCGGTTTTCCAGACGCCGCCACCGGCAGCACCGGCGTATAAAATACGATTGTTGGTAGGATGGGCTTCCAGGTCTATAAAGCGGCCGCTCATCAGAGCCGGACCAATCTGACGGGCTTTGAGATCGCCAAAGAGTTGCTTACCCGTGAGTGTGATTTCTTCCTGAGCCTCTACAGACGCAAGCGTCATCAGGGCACCGGTAAGACTGAGTAGTATTTTTTTCATCTTCGTTTGTATTATGCACTGGCGGACTTGCATCCGGTAAGCACGGTTTAATTCGATATAGGAAGTAAGATTTTTAACTAAAAAAGGTGCCAAAACATTGTAAAGGCACCTTTTGGGATTTTAATTAAGCTCTTAGATTCCTTTTTAAGGATTTTAAGTTCTGGAGTTTACTCTACAGGGAAGTCAAAAATGGTTTCGTCGATCTCAGGATTCACCACGATCTCGCTCATTTGAAAAGGCTGACCGGCCTGGCTCATCGCAAATGGAAAGTATAGACCTTCCACTTCCTGATAATCACTCATTGTGATGTTGATAGGCTGTCCCATTTGGGTTGTTTCGATCGCGATAGGCACATACGAGTCCATATCAAAATAGTAGTAGCTGATGCTTGGCGTTTCAACACCATTCATCATTACCGGCTCCTGAACAACTTTAACTTTATAGGTTTCTGCACCGTCTTTGGTTTCGGTACCTATATATTCAACCTCATATCCGTTTTCCTTATAATGTAATAGAGGAGAAGGGAAGTCGTTGTTGTTGAGCTTCATATTGTTGCTCATTTCTTCCGAAGCTTTTTCGGGCTTCATAGACATAAAATTGGTAGTCCATAACGTCTCTCCGTCAAAAGCCATTTGGGTGATTTTTTGACCGTTAAACTCAATGACCACCGCTTGTTTTCCGTCTTTAGTATTGTAAACAGTCACCGGGATCGACATTCCGCCCTGATTAACCGTAGCACTCATTTTAGTAGCCTGTACATCATTCCAGGCATCACCGCCGGTATTTTCGATGTAGGTGCTGATGATTTCATCTGCCGTTTGTGCAGAAAGGGGCATGGCTATCGCCACAAAAGCAAGAATAAATAAGGTTTTAACGAGTTTCATAAATTTCTGTTTTAGATTCTTTGCGAGTAAGACATCAATTGTGCCAATGTGTTACACAATCTAGTCATAAAAATTAAAAGTAAAGGATTTTCCAAAAACCTACTGATGTGAACCCTTTGTTTCTGTTTGGGATTTATATCTTTAAAGACCCAACTATTAAGGAGATTCCAAAATGGGCATTTAATAGACAAGACCCGGCATTAGGATAAAAGCAAGCTAAATAGGTGGATTTTTAAAAACGAATAAATGAAATTTGGTAAAGTAGATAACCCGGAAGCGATAGATTTTACACTTCCTCCAGATCACCCAGATACGCAGGTGATTTTAAACAGCAAGGCGAATAGTCAAAAACCGCAACTGTATGTGGGTTGTGCCAAATGGAATAAGCAGGATTTAAAGAATTTTTATCCGCGAGGGACTAAAGATGAATTGGGCTACTATTCCCGCCAGTTTAATTCCATAGAATTGAATGCTACCTTTTACCGGCTGTTCCCGAAAGATCAGTTTGAGAAATGGCAGGAAAAAGTGCCGGATGGGTTTAAGTTTTTTCCGAAAATCACGCAGACCATCAGTCACCTGAAACGCCTGATTGATGCCGAAAAGTTACTTCCTGAATATCTGGATCATACCCTCTTGCTTAAAGAGAATCTGGGTACTGTATTTTTACAGATGCATAACAACTTTGCTCCCAAAGACTGGGATCGCGTGGTCAATTTTGTCAATGCATGGCCTCGTGAAGTCCCACTCGGAATTGAGTTTAGACATACCGATTGGTTCAATACTCCTGAAGTTTCCAATAAACTGTATTATTTGCTGGAAGAGCACAACATCAGTAATGTGCTGGTAGATACGGCCGGAAGAAGGGACATCATGCATATGCGTATGACCAGTGACGAAGCCTTTATCCGTTTTGTAGGTGCTAATCATCCCAGTGATTATGAGCGTCTGGATGCCTGGGTAGAGCGTCTGGATATCTGGATGGAACAGGGACTGCGCCAGATCGATTTTTTCATTCATCAAAATGTGGAGAAAGAATCACCCCTGTTAGCGACCCATTTTATAAAACAGATGAACAGCCGTTTTGGCTTTGATTTAAAAATACCCGGAAAAGATACGGATGCGCCTACTCTGGACCTCTGAAATAAAAAATAAATGAAAGAAAAAGTAATAGTAGTTTTCGGTGTATCCGGAAGCGGAAAAAGCACTATAGGTAAATTATTAGCAGAACGGCTTGATATTCCCTTTAAAGATGCCGATGATTACCATCCGCAGGCTAATGTAGATAAGATGGCTGGAGGCAATCCCCTCAACGATGCCGACCGAAAACCATGGCTTGAAACCCTGGCTCAGGAGATGGAAGCGTGGAGTAAAAACTCTGGTGCAGTACTGGCCTGTTCGGCGCTTAAGGAGTCTTATCGCAAGTTACTTTCTCAAAAGGTGACGCCACAATGGGTTTTTTTAGAAGGTTCCTTTGAATTATTAAAATCCCGTTTAGACAATCGTAAAGGGCATTTTTTCAATTCGGAATTGCTGCAATCACAACTGGACACGCTTGAAGAACCTGACTACGGCATTCACGTGTCTATTGAGCCCAGCCCGGAAGCTATCGTTGATGAGATTGTAAAAAAACTTTAAGGGCAGTTTATGGATTATCAGTTGCTGTTTGCCGTTTTTGCGGGTATTGGTCTGCTGCTTTTTCTCATTTTACGATTAAAACTTCAGGCATTTTTAGCTCTTTTGATTGTCTGCATTGCAGTGGGCGTTTTAAGCGGAATGCAGCCACAGGCGATTTTAAATGCAATCACCACCGGTGTAGGAGGTACGCTGGGTTTTGTTGCCACTGTTGTAGGTTTGGGCTCCTTATTTGGCGCGGTACTGGAACATTCAGGAGGGGCTCAGCAACTGGCTAATTTTCTCTTATCAAAATTTGGAATTAAAAGAGCGCCCTGGTCTATTATGCTCGCCGGTTTTTTTATCGCGATCCCGGTATTTTTTGACGTGGCGTTCATCATTTTAATTCCGCTGATTTATGCGTTACAGCGCGATACTAAAAAATCCTTATTGCTTTACGCTTTGCCTTTACTGGCCGGTCTGGCTGTGACTCACGCTTTTATTCCGCCCACACCGGGACCTATTGCTGTTGCAGATATTTTGCAGGCTAATCTGGGCTGGGTGATCGTTTTTGGTTTTATAACGGGCATTCCCGCAGCGGCTGTTGCCGGACCGTTTTTTGCCCGTTTTATTTCGGCACGAATTCACATCGATGCGCCCTTCGAATCTCAGGAAAGTACAAATCTGCCCGAAAATCTGCCTTCTGCTTCGGGCATTCTGGCCATTATCTTTTTACCAATTGCGCTTATCGTTTTCAATACGGTGCTTACGAGTCCACTGGCCGCAGACTGGTCAATTCCTGATGGAGTGATCTATACAGCCCAGTTGCTTGGGCACCCGTTTACGGCATTGATTCTGGCCAATCTGATCGCGTGGTATTTTTTAGGCATTCGCCGAAAAGTTTCCGGTGAAAAATTGCTTCAGGTTTCTACAAAAGCCCTGTATCCTGCCGGAGTGATCATTTTGCTTACCGGAGCAGGAGGGGCATTTAAACAAATATTGATCGATACCGGTGCCGGAACGATGATCGCCGAGTCGTTGACCAGCGCCTATTTTCCGCCTGTGGTGTTTGGGTTTCTGGTCGCTGCGGTCGTTCGGATTATGCAGGGTTCATCTACAGTAGCGATGATCACCGCTGCCGGAATCACCGCTCCACTTTTAGAAACCGGTAGTTACAGCGAGATGCAGCTGGCCATTCTGGTCGTAGCTATTGCAGCAGGAGCTTCTATTTTCTCCCACGTAAATGACAGCGGCTTCTGGCTGGTAAAACAATACCTGGGTTTAAGCGAAAAGCAAACCTTTAAAACCTGGTCTGTTCTTACCACACTCATTGCGGTGGTAGGTCTTGTGGTTTCGGTTATTTTGTGGTTTTTGGTTTAAGATTTTTTAGAATCAGCATTTGAAGTGTTATCGATGCTTTGTGTTGTTTGCTCAAAACGCAGCGGGCTGTCTTTGGCAGCACCATACAACTTGATTTCCTGAATATCTGCAGGCATATAGAAACCGTTATCTTCTAAGGCTTCTTTGACCTTGCGTACGACGCTACCTTTGGTGATAAGCGCCATTCTGCGGAAGTCTTTGGTATCAACCCAAAAGAATACTTTCAGGTTTACGGTGCTGGTTGCGAGCTCATCTTCAATCACAAAATTCTCGTGCTCTTCATCCTCAATAACATTTGGTTCTTGGCGCAAGGCTTCCATTACAACCTTTTTAGCCCCGTCAATATTGTCTTCATAGGCAATACCAATGGTAAAATTCCAACGGAAGAATCCGTCTTCGGTATAGTTGGTAACAGGAGTCGTGAGCACATCGCTATTTGGGATATACACATCTTTTCCGTCAAAGGTTTTAAGCTTGGTATAGCGAAATTCTAAGGCTTTTACCTTTCCGAAGTTATCCCCAATCTCAACCGTATCGTTTACGTTAAAGGGTCTGTTGAAGGCTAATATAATTCCGGCGATAAAGTTTTCGCCTATATCTTTAAAAGCAAAGCCCAAAACCACTGCACTGGCACCCGCAGCAGTAAGAATACCGGTAGCAATTGCCCCCAGGCCGGCAGCTCTAAGTGCCAGCATTACTGCAATTATAAAGAAAGTAATGCGAATGGCTTTACCCAAAAACCGGCTCATAAGTGGGTCTTGCGTGCGCTGAGAGATGCGTTGACGGGCAAAATTACCCACCCAGGCGCCGATAAGGGTTCCCAGAATAATGATGAGCACACCCAGACCTATTCCCGGTAACTGATCGATAAAGCTATTGTAAAAATTTTGAAAGGATTCTGATAGCGTAGCGGTTTTTTCCATAACTGAGGGATTTTAGTTGGTTTCTTTACGGGTATCTTTTTGAGTGGCTTCTTTTTTAATAATATCGTAGGCCCGGTTTAGCTGGTTTTCATTAGGTAGAGGCGGAGTTTGTTCGGCCTTGTTCCCGGGCTCCAGACTCAATTTTACGTAAGCCGGGAAGTGATCTGAACCTATTTTGGCTCCGCGATCTAATTCAACAACTCTAAAGTGTTCTGAGACAAAAATATGATCGAGTGGCCAGCGCATAAACCAATTTTTAGCGTTAAATGTATTGTAGAGACCGCGGCCTAATCTCGGGTCGAGCAACTCGCTTACCTCTTTGAACAATTGAGTAGACTCAGACCAGGCAACATCATTAAAATCCCCAAGTACCAAAACGGGTAGGGAAGACTCCCTGCTTTTAAAAGCGGTTTTCATCATCTCTGCATCCCGGTCTGTAGACCGTGGGTTATGCTGTGGCATGGGCGGCGTGGGGTGTATGGCAAATATCTGTACCGTATCACCCGATTTTAGCGTGACACGCGTATCAATAGAAGGAATACTATCGTCTACCAGATAATGTACGTGTGCATTTTGCAGAGGCAGTTTAGAATACAGGAGCATTCCGTAGGTATTGCTAAGCGGTGCACCTTCATAATAAGGATATTCGCTTTTTAAAGAAGCGTTAACTGCATTAAGCCATTTAGTATCTGCTTCCAGGAGTACCAGGATATCGGGATTTTTAGCTTTGACTTCCTGTAACAGGCTGTCGTATTTTTTATTTTTCTGGAGCACATTGGCAACCAAAATAGACAACTGGGCTTCGGGTTTTTCAATTTCAGCATCAAGAACCTCGTAAGGAGCAACACCGGTGTACGGATAAATTTTTAGAACCTGAAAAACCAGACAGGCGATCATCACGGTCATAAATACATAATCTTTGAACCATTTGATGTCAAAGCGCATAAAATACGCCAGAGTGGCTATAGCGGTAAATACCGTAAGCTGAAGATGTGGGAAATCAAAAACACGAATCCACCAGTAATCGGCAGCTATAAACGGTAAAAGCGTAAGTACTATAGCAGTACCGCCAAGGATTTGGAGGAATGTTTTAAAGGTCATAGGTTGGTTGTTTGATCCTTTCGTCAAGGATGTTAATCACTTTTAGAAAATCTAAAAATGATTTTAACGGCAACCTAATCGTTTTTTATTTGCCTTTGCGTTAAGAAGTTGGTAATATCTTTAGAAGAGGGTTCTTCAAAAATCTCGAGATCAAAATACGATACTGCGGCGATTACATGATCAAAAATATCAGCCTGAATGTGCTCATAATGCTCCCAACGCTTGTCTTTACTAAAACAAAATATCTCCAGAGGAATCCCCTGAGCCGTAGGCGGTAAATGACGAACCATGAGGAAGAGGTCTTTGTTAATCGCAGGATTTTCATACAAATACGCGTCAATATACTTTCTAAAAACACCCAGATTGGTTTGATTAAGACCATTAATGGGCAGGCTGTCATCAACCTCGAGTTTGCGGTTTGTGCGCAGGACTTCTTTTTGCATATGATCTATATAGGGAGCGACCAGTTGAATGCGCTTCAGACGTTTCAGATCATCATCGGTAAGGAAGCGCACCGTATTTTGCTTGATGTAAACGGCACGTTTGATGCGTCGGCCATCACTTTCCTGCATTCCCCTCCAGTTTTGAAAAGAGTCTGAAATAAGGCTGTAAGTAGGGATAGTGGTGTAGGTGTTGTCCCAGTTTTGAACCTTAACCGTAGCCAGGTTTATTTCGGTCACGTTACCGTCTGCACCATATTTACTGAAGGTAATCCAGTCGCCAATGCGTACAATATCGTTTATAGAAACCTGTATCGAAGCTACAAACCCCAAAATGGTGTCTTTAAAAATGAGCAGAATGATTGCCGAAGCGGCTCCCAACTGTACAATAAAATCATCGGCTTTTTGATCAAAAAGCTCCAGAATGAAGAAGAAAATACCCAGGGCCCATAAAAAAAGCATAGTAACCTGAAGGTAGCTTTGCAGAGGCTTATCGTGGTATTGCTCTTTGGTCTGAAAGTAATCGCGCGTGGTGCGCAGAATACTGCGTATGATTTTTACCACCAGCAGAATGACATAGATCTTGAGGAGTTTGTTTAACCAGTAGAGCGTGGTTTCATAATCGTCAAGCAATTGGGTGAAAAACCAGTTGAATAAAACAAGTGGAATTATGTGCGCGATGTAGCGCGGAAAATTGGTAAGTACCAGAAAATCGTCAAATGAGGTTTTGGTTTTATTGCTAAAAATCTTGAACGCTTCAATAATAATGCGTTTCAGCAAACGGTCAAGAATGGCCAGCAGAACCAGAAAAATAAAACCATTTAAAAAAACCGATAGCATTTCGGCATAAATCCCGGAAACGCCTAATTCTTTTAAATACCTTGTAAAGTGTCTTAGATAGCGGTCAATGTCCAGATTCATTACTGTTTTGGATTGGTGTTGTAAAAGTAAGTATATGATTAAGAATTGTGAGAAAAGTTAGAAAGAATTGCAGACGGAAGTGGAGATGAAGCATTGCGCAATTTGGAGTTGCTAATTTTAGCATATTGTAATATAAAACCTACAATTTAAATCGTTTTGATTGGCGGATCTCTATGAAGATGGTGTTGAAGATAAGCTTCGAAAACCTTGATTTGTAGGAAAAAAAGTACTTTTTATCTTGTGATAGAAGTTGTAAATGTTAAAATTTAAAAATTATATGTTTTTCAACGATTATTTTTGTTTTTAATAGATGAAAGTATCTATATTTACGTCGTAATACAAAATCAACCCCAAGTTCATGAAAAAATCAATTACACTTTTAGGCGCTCTCTTCGTGACGTGCTTAATGCAGGCCGAAACCAATCCGGTTTCTGAAAACCAGAAGAAACCTGCTCCCAAAACAATTTCTACCCTAAAACCAATTGAAACCCCTCAGGTTGTCGTTGAATTACCGGAAGCTGTACTTCGTCTTCACGATTTAGAAAAGAGCGAGTACAAGGGAGAAACCATCTATAAACATATCCCTCTTGAATTAGCTAAAATTAAGAGTCCTGTTAAGACCGTTTAGTGCCTCTAACCCCATTAATAAAGCCCAAACTTTAAACTTTAAAACCCCAAATCATATTGATTATACCTTTACAACAAAATACCCCTAAACCTTTTTAATTAGCAGATTTAAGCCCCAAATCATAGTCTGACTACTAATTAAAAACCCGATTTCCCCAAATCGTAGTTGGTTAAAAGTTTAAGTTGGGAGAAAGGCCCGTTGCGCAAGCGCGGGTTTTTCATTTTTGGTAAATTATTAGATTTCAGAGAATTACAATTAATTTGTATGAAAAGCGCATTTTTTAAGGTGTATAGCTTTCACTTTTTGGCTAAAGCGTTATATTTGCACCCGCAAAACAGGTCGCGTAGCTCAGTTGGATAGAGCATCTGCCTTCTAAGCAGACGGTCAGGGGTTCGAATCCCTTCGCGATCACTTGTAAAAACGAAAACCTTCAAGTTTTAGACTTGAAGGTTTTTTTGTTTTAGGCTATTACTATATTCAGAACTTTTGTTGGTATATATGATTCGATCAAACGCTAGGTCAACGAAAAACTCTTAAAAATAAACAGATGGAAAGTTCTGTTTTTGCTTTTTCAAACAATCAATACTTACATACTTCTTAAATAAGTTCTGGATCTATGCGTAATAATCGAATTCAAGTAGTTTTATCAAGCTACAAAGTTCAAACTGTGCTCACTCACCATCATTCATAAACTCCGAAGGACTTTTTTTAAACTGCTTTTGAAAGTTACGTCCAAAACTGGTCTGGGAGCGATAGCCAACCTCTTCTGCTATTTCAAAGATTTTTTTGTCTGTTGTTTTTAAAAGGAATGCTGCTTTTTTGAGTCTGCTGGTATTGATCAGTTCATTGGGACTTACAGCGGAAAGCTCTTTGATTTTTCGATATAAAGTAGATCTGCTCATATTCATAAACTGAGCAAGGGACTCCACATTAAGATCAGGATCTTTCATACGAGACTCTATGATTTGGTCAAGTTTAGCGATAAAATCCTGATCTGATGCAGATAGGGACAGAGACTTTAAATGGGCGAGGGGACTGTTGCTGTAATGGTCTAAAATGGTCTTTCGGTTTTCCAGGAGGTTTGAAATTTGTACCAAAAGATGATCCATAGAAAACGGCTTGGTAATATAGGCATCTGCCCCGGACTCGAGTCCTTCAATCTTTGCGTTTAAGGCACTTTTTGCAGTTAGAAGAATTACCGGAATATGTTTGGTTTTGGGATTTTCTTTAACCTGTTTACATAGCTCGATGCCATCCATAACCGGCATCATGATATCACTAAGAATCAGTTGAACGTTATTTTTTTCCAGATATTCCAGGGCCTGTGCACCATTCGCAGCCGAAATAACATTATAGCTTTGTGCCAGTTCAGAATAAATGAAATCTGAAAGCTCCGGGTTGTCTTCAGCAATAAGCAGGCAGGGGGTATTCTTTCTAAAGTTTTCCTTGAAGGGGAGATCTCCGTGGTTTTCTGAGGAAGCAGGTTTGAGTTTTGTTTTTAAGGCTTCCGGTTGATCTAAAGGGAGTCTTAAAACAAAAGTATTCAGGTTATTTTGAGTTTCAAAATGTAGTTTTCCCTGGTGCAATTGAGTCAAGGAGTAAGCCAATGACAAACCTATACCGGTCCCAAGATTTTTAGCTTCGCCTGGAACTCTATAAAAAGGTTCAAAAATGCGTTGCTGTAAGTGTGAAGGTATCAACCTTCCGTCATTGGTAATTGTTATACGAAAATGAGTGTCATCCCGCTCAAGTTTCAGACTTACCTCGTGATTGGAATATTTTACTGCGTTACTGTAGAGATTGCTTAAAATTTTCTTGATAGCCTCCTCATCTACCTGAGCTATGAGGGCTTCAGCCGGCTTTATGATCGTAAAATTTAAACCGCGTTCCTGAATCACAGGACTAAAGCGCAGATAAGTCTCTTCTAAAAGCTCGCTGATGTTTACCGTTAAAAAATTGAGCTTTACGTGCTGCATTTCGGTTTTTCTAAAATCGAGTAACTCGTTTATCAGATTGAGCAGGCGGGAGGTGTTTTTCTCCATAATCCCAAGATTTTTGGGGATTTCAGGAGATTTATAGGTGTTTTTTAAAAGTTTTTCGAGCGGACTTTTAATAAGCGTAAGGGGTGTTCTGATCTCGTGGGCGATATTAGTGAAAAACTCAATTTTTGCCTGGTAGATTTCCTTTTCCTTGGCATTTTCCAGTTGCTGTATGCGCCGGTTATTTTTATCTCTGTTGTAGATGTGATAATATCTCAAAAGCAGAAAAATCAGCAGGAGCAGGCACAGGATATACAGCGTGTAAGCCGTTTTACTAGCAAAAAACGGGGGCAGAACCTCCAGATTGAGTGCTACTTCTGCTTCGCTCCAGATCCCGTCGCTGTTTAAAGCTTTTACCTTAAAAAGGTAATCTCCTGCAGGCAATTCGGTAAAATTCACTTCGTGGTTTTCGCCAAGACTTATCCAGTTGTCATTTAAACCTTCAAGTTTGTACCAGTATTTGGTCATTTCGGGGGCAGTATAGCTAAGAGAAGCAAAAGCGAGGCTAAACGTAGACTGCTTGTCTGTAAGTTTCAATTCCTCAGTAAAGGAAATGGATTTTTTAAGCGGAGATTCAGGTGCATCTACAGCTACGTTTTCGTTATTGATTTGAATATCGGTTATATAAATAGGTGCCTTATAGGTGTTTTTAGTAAATGAGGAAGGATTAAAACTTATCAGACCATTTACGCTGCCAAAATACATCTCGCCTGATTCATCCTTAAAAAACGAACTGTAGTTAAACTGATCGCTGAGCAGTCCGTTTGACTTCGTAAAGGTTTTGAGTTCGCCACTTTCGGGATCGTAATCAACAAGACCGTTTGATGTGCTGATCCAGAGATGCGCGTTCTCATCTTCAAGCAGGGCGTAGGCTACATTGCCCGGCATGCCCTCACTTTTGGTGATTCGTTTAAAGGCACCGGTTTTACGGTTTAGCAGGTTAAGTCCGTTTTCAGTAGTAATCCAAAGCCTGTTTTTTGAATCTTCAAAAATGCCGTTGATCACATTAGAACTTATGCTGCTTTCGTCGTTTCGGTCGTATTTAAAGTGGCCTTTTGCTTCCGTCTTTGGATTATAATAATAGAGTCCGTCCCAATAGGTGCCGGCCCAAAGGGTCCCGTCATGATCTTCCAATAGAAAGGTATAGTGATACACTTCGGGAAAGCCTTTCAGGATTTCAAATGCATCTGAAGCCTTAAGATACTTATAAACACCCTGCGAGGTAAGTATATACAAATCACCTGCTTTGGTCTCGTAAATATATAAGACGAAATCACTGCGAAGTCCGCCATCTCCTGCTTTGGTCCCGTAATGCCGGATGATTTTACCTGTTTTAATATCCATTACGTCAAGGCCGTGCTCAAATGTTCCTATCCATAATTCAGATTCACGGGCCAAAAGGCCGTGTATGTTGTAATGGCTTAGAATGCCTCCCTCAGTTTTGGGCCTGTAATTTTCAAACTTTCCGGTTTTGGGATTCAACCGGTTTAGGCCGGAATCTTCGGTACCTATCCAGATATTACCATACTTATCTTCTTTAATTTCGCGAACCGCATTACCGCTTATTGAGTTTTCACCCACCCGTGGAAAATAGCGTTTAAAGGGAGTATAAGGTTTTGGATAATAATTGACTCCACCAAAATAGGTGCCCAGCCATACTCCGCCTTCCAGATCTTCTACGAGACAGTAAATAGCATTGTCTGAAATGGAGTAGGGGTTATTATAACTCTTTTTAAAGTTCTGATAATTCTGCCTTTTAAGATCATAAATAAACAGACCCGATTCACTAGCCACCCAGAGCTCCGCATTGTTTTTTATTAGAAAGTCCCTAACAAAAAGGGGTTTATTGTCTTTATTAAATAGTGAACTAGTTTTTTGCTTGGTTAAGGAATATACCAGGACTCCCTGATCTTTTGTGCCTATATAAAGCTGATCTTTAAACAAGGATGCATCAATCTCGGTAATGATAGGTTCAGAAACATTTGGGGGGCTTACTGCTAATTTCTGAAAAGAATTATTGGCAGGAATATACATATAGACAGCATCCTGGCTTGAGACAAAGAGTGTTCCTTCTGAATTTTTCGTAAGAAATGAGAAATAGGTCTGATCGTAGACTTCAGCATTCAAAGAATCTGAAGAATACCGGTATAGCTTTCCGGAAGCAATAAACCAGATATTACCTTCATTGTCACTTTCAATGTCTAATATAGGCTGATCTTTTGTATTGCTAACAATGCTGAAAGCTTCTGTTTTCTCATCGTAGGTAAATAATCCCGTATCTGTACCTACCAGTATATTGTCTTTATACTCGTACAGACATCGTATAAAATTACTGCCTATACTCTTGGGATTTTCAGGATCGTGCTGAAAGATCTTATAGTTGTACCCATCAAAACGATTGAGGCCATCTTTTGTGCCAAACCACATAAATCCTCTGTGGTCCTGTAACATGCTAATAACCGCATTGTGAGACAGGCCGTCCTCGACCTGATAATTGCGGAACGATCTGTTCTGGCAGTATCCTGAAAGCAGAATAAAATATATAAGTACAAAACAAAATCCTCTCATAGTACAAAGCACGTTATTAAACGTATATCCACTAAAATCATATCGTCTCATTCTTCTACAATATGGTTCATTCTAGCTTTCAATTTAACCTTTTATTAATGTTGACCCATTTTGTAGAAAGATTGAAACACAGCCTTAACGTTTCTTTAAATTAAAATAACCTCCTTTGTACAACAACAAATCGGCAATAATCACTCGGTTATATTGAAGAATTAGCAAAAGGAAGCTTTCAATTTAGGATTTTAAAAATCCATTAGTAAAGACCTAAATAAATCAGCCGGGAAAGATCATTACAATTTGTTGCAAACACAATTAATCAAAATTTCTAATCGAAATTCTATGAGAACTAAATTACAAGTACACTTTAAAACATTTGGGCTACTGCTGTTTTTTTTGCTATGCGTAACTCAAACGTTTGCGCAAACCAAAACTATTACCGGAACTGTGACCAACACAGAAGGAGAACCCATCCCTTTTGCAAACATTATGGTTGCCGGTACCTCAACAGGAACTGCTGCAGACATGGATGGTTTTTACACAATTGAAGCCAATGCTGATGATACTTTGGTCTTCAGTTATGTGGGTTTTAAAACACGGGAAGTTCCCGTTGACGATCAAAGCAGTATTTCCATTCAACTCGAAGAGGATATTGCTGCACTTGACGAAGTAGTGGTAATTGGATACCAGAGTGTTAGTAAAAAAGACCTTACCGGAGCTACCGGACTGGTTGATACCGAAGCTACAGAAAATGTTGTAAAACGATCTGTTCCGGAAGCACTGCAAGGCCTTTCACCGGGTATAAACGTTCGCAATGGTGGTGCTCCCGGTCAGAATGCTGTAGTTAACATTCGTGGTTTGAGCACCTTTTATGGTAACGCAAGTCCGCTGTATATCATTGATGGTATGTTTGCAGACCCTAACATTACGATTAATCCTAATGATGTTGCCAGTATTCAGGTATTAAAAGATGCTTCTGCTGCTGCCATTTACGGTTCAAGAGCTGCAAACGGGGTTATTATAATTACCACAATCAAGGGTAAGGCAGGAAAGCAAAAATTTACACTCAATACCCGTTACAGTATTTCTTCAATACCAAATGAGTATGATATGATGAATGCTTCAGAGTATGTAATTACCAACACCAATGCTTATAACGCCGCAGGTTATACCCTACAGCCGGCTGTAGCCAATTATGATGGTAGTGTAGATACTAATTGGAGTGATGAAAGCTTGCGTACCGGTTTTGTTCAGGATATAAATGCTACACTTTCTGGAGGTAGTGAGACCCATACCTATGCATTTTCTGCGGGATATTTTAAGGATCAGGGTACTTTGATTGATCGTAAATTTGATCGTATGTCTTTGCGCATCAATAGCGAGACGGAAAAAGGACGCTTTACTTTTGGAGAGAACCTTTCTTTAACAAACAGTAGAAATACGAGTCCGTTTACAGGCGGTTTTGCCGTGGGGAATCCCTGGTTTGACATGTGGAGCAATGTGCCCATTATTCCGGTACAAAGCGACGATCTTATTTCGGACTCTAATCCAGGAGGATGGGGCTATGGCTCTACCAATACAGTAAATACATTTGCACGTAACCCCGTGGCCATTGCAAACATAACTTCATCTTCAGCGAATTATGTAAAAATATTAGGTAATGCATTTGTTGATTTTCAAATTGTAGACGGACTTAAATACCGATTTAATGCAGGTTTGGAAACGAGTTTTGATAAGACTAAAAATGTGCGTAAAGAGGGTTCGTGGTATCAAAACCAATCCCCTGAAAACAGCAGTGTAAATGAATCACGCTCACAGTTTCTAAGTTATCTTTTTGAGCATACTCTTAATTTTGACTACACTATTGGCAAACACAGTTTTAATGGCGTTGCCGGGTATACCCAGCAAACCTATCAATCTGATTACACTTCGGGAAGCGGATTGTTTTTAGCTCAATTTGGCGACAGTTATTTTACGACTATTTCATCTACCAGTAATTTACCGGGTGACCGTAATGCTGCCGGTGAGTTGACTAAATATCTTATAGATTCCTATTTAGGGCGTTTGAACTATACGTTTGATGATAAGTACTTATTAACGCTCACCTTTAGATCTGATAAGGACTCCAGATTTTCTCCTGATTTTAGAAGAGGTAATTTCCCATCAGTAGCGGGAGCATGGAGAATTTCAAACGAAAACTTTTTTGATGTATCCTGGGTTTCTAATTTAAAACTTAGAGGATCGTATGGGGTATTGGGATCTGCAAATCTGGGAGTTTATCAGTATACCGGTTTTCTCAATCAGGGGCCTAATGCAGTATTTGGGCCTAATCAAACCGGGGTTCCCGGAGCTACACAGGCCAGACTGGCTTCCGGAGATTTGCGCTGGGAGGAAAAGAAGACTACCAACCTGGGTTTTGATGCTTCCCTTTTCGATAATCAGTTTAACATCGCTTTTGATATCTACAGAGCGGTTTCAGAAGATGTATTGCTGCCACAGCCATTGCCTTCTTATTTGGGGAATTTACAGGGAGATCCTATAGTAAATATTGGTTCTATTGAAAATAAAGGTCTGGAGTTAGATCTTAATTATCGACCCCGTTCTACCGGTTCTTTTACCTGGGATATAGCGGGTAACATCAGTTTCATTCGCAATAAGATTCTAGCCTTGGGTAACCTGGGTATTGATGAACAAACCGGTTTACCACGAGATTACATACAGGTTGGTAACACCCGTTCGCAGGTGGGACGTTCCATAGGTGAATATTTTGTACTTAAAACCGATGGAATTTTTCAAAACCAGCAGGAAGTTGAGGATCACGGGGCTCAGGCCGATTATGCTCAACCCGGTGATATTCGTTATGTCAATGCAGTTGATGATGGCACAAATGATGACATTAATGATAAAGACCGTATGTATGTAGGTTCTCCATGGCCCGATTTCACTGCAGGTTTACAGTTTAATTCTGCGTACAAAAATTTTAATCTGAGTGTACAGCTTTACGGCTCATTTGGAGGCGAGTTGTACAATGACGTTAGAAGGGATCTCGATAGTTATGGCTATTCTAATTACCGCAGAGCAATTAATCCCTGGAGGCCCGATAATACCAACACCTCAGATCCCAGACTTGGTGTTGCCTATTCTTATGGCGGACAACCGGCTGACCGGGGTATTATTTCTAATGCCCGCGGAAATTCTGATCGTTGGATAGAAGATGGGTCTTACCTCAGATTGCGAAATGTCGAGTTGGGCTACAACTTGCCAACCAGCTTTTTGAACCAATACGGCATTGATAACACTCGTATCTATGTAAGTGGACAAAACTTACTTACGCTAACCAGTTATTCCGGTCTTGATCCTGACGTAGTTGGAGCAAACATTAATCTGGAGCCTGGAGTAGATGCCGGAAACTATCCTTCGTCACGTATATTTTCAGTTGGACTTAACGTAGGATTTTAAGTATGAATCATTTCAAAACTATAAGAAATATGAAAACGATATATAAATTAGGACTGCTACTTTTATTGGGTTTCACAGCCTGTGATAGAGATTTTGACGAGCCTAACCCCAATTCACCCACCATTGCCAGCTTTTGGCAAAATGCCGAAGATGCACAAAAAGGTGTCAATGCGATTTACAGTACTTTTTACAGAACAGCATCTACCTATTCCCGTTGGATGTACTACCACGGCTCTTTACACGCCGATGAGGGCTTCGGTTCGGGCGGGGATATAGGTCTGAATAATCTGATGAGTTTTAACCAAAATGATTACAATCAAAACCTTACAGCAGAAACCTGGCACAATATGTATGTAGGTATTTTTAGAGCCAATCAGGTAATTGCCAATGTTCCCGCTATTGACATGGACGAGGAATTGAAAGCACGTCTGGTAGGGGAGGCCAAATTTTTAAGAGCACTTTTTTACTTCAATTTAACTCTTTATTACGGTAGACCGCCTCTGATGCTTGAACCTTCTCAGCCTCTAGACACGCCTCCAAACGCTACTACGGCTGAAGCCTATGCTCAGGTGGCTTTAGATTTGGAGCAGGCCATACCTGATTTACCGGTTTCTTACAGCGGAATTGATCTGGGAAGAGCTACGCGTGGAGCTGCCTATGCATTACTGGGTAAAACCCACCTTCAGCAACAACAATATACTGAAGCAGCCGCCGCATTTGAATGGCTGGTTGAAGGTCCGGGAGCCGGTGTTTATGACCTTACCGAAAATTACCGGGATAATTTTCTGATCTCAACCGAAAATAATGTGGAATCGGTTTTTGAAATTCAGTTCCAGGAAAATCTCTCAGAAACTACCGATAATGATGTAGATGAAAGTCGTGTAAATAACACAGGTACTTCAATATCACAATTTTATGCACCTCCGGGAATAGGTTTTAATGATGGTGCGGCCCGCAGATGGCTAATCGATGAGTTTTTAGAGGAAACTACGGTTACTGGAGAGCGTGATCCACGTCTTGCGGCTTCCTTTATATTTGATTTTACAAATCCGGCCGGTCCTGATGCAACTCAGGTTTATGGTCAAAGCTTTAGCAGCAGATTTGGAAATGGTCCTAATGCCAATGGTGTTTGGTTTAGAAAATTGCTGAACGATCATTGGAAGAACTTTGAAGGTTTTCGCTCACCGAATAATTACAGACTCATTCGTTATGCAGACGTGCTACTCATGTATGCCGAAGCATTAAACGGATTGGGCAGAACTCAGGACGCATACCCATACGTTGACCGGGTTCGGGAACGTGCAGGTCTGGCTCCACTTTCGACGGCTAAACCTAATTTAAATCAGGATGCATTTCTTGAGCAACTTAAACATGAACGTATTACCGAACTTTCGGGAGAAGCATGGCGTTTTGCAGATCTCAAGCGTTGGGGTGATCTGGGCCCTGCATTAAGCTCAAGAGACCCGGAATTTCAGAATTTTGTAGTAGGGAAACATGAGAATTATCCTATCCCACAACGGGATATCGATTTGAATCCAAACCTCACTCAGAATCCTAATTATTAATGTACGCCCTGCGTAGCGGGGCAAAGTAAAAAATTTATGAGAAGAATAAATAGAGAAAAAGATTTATCGATATTAGGGATATTTTTGACCCTTTTGTTTGTTGCAATGTCGTGTTCAAAAAGTGATAATCCCCCTGTAGAAATCATAGAACCTGTAGAGGAAACCACATTTACCAATCCGTTGGTTACCGGTGCAGATCCCTATGTATTTCAAGATGGTGACACCTATTATTATATGCATACCGTAGGTAACGCAATACGTCTTTGGGAAACCGAAGCGCTTGAAGATCTTGCCTCTGCAACTTCCAAAGAGGTTTTTAGACCTACATCCGGAACCCCCAATTCGCGAAACATTTGGGCTCCGGAGATTTTTAAACTGGATGGAAAATGGTATATCTATTACACGGCGGGTGATGGTGAAGACATCAACCAGCGTACCTGGGTTTTAGAGAATTCAAATGCTGATCCTATGCAGGGTACTTGGGTAGATAAAGGTAAGATTTATAACGCTCAGGCAGATTTTTGGGCTATTGACGGCACCGTTATGGAACACGAGGGAAAAAGATATTTTCTATGGTCTGGGAGACCCGACAGAACAAATGCCGATCTAACTCAGAAAATTTATATTTCTGAGATGAGCAATCCCTGGACGCTTACCGGTGATGTTACTTTATTAACCGAGCCCGAATTTAGTTGGGAGCGTAATGGCTTCGGGGTAAATGAGGCTCCTGAAGTTTTAAAAGGCCCGGACACTTTTTTTATGATTTACTCTGCAAGCTTTTGTGGTACCGATGATTATGCCCTGGGAATGTTAAGTCTGAAAGAAAATGGCAATCCAATGGTTGCTTCAGACTGGGTGAAATCAGATCAGCCTGTATTTACCAAAAAGCCATCGGCTAATGCATATGGACCTGGACATAACGGCTTTTTTAAATCACCAGACGGTTCTGAAAATTGGCTTATTTATCATGCAAATCCAAATTCAGGTATGGGTTGTTCGGTAAACAGAACGGTGCGTATGCAGCAATTTACTTATGACTCCGGTGGAAAGCCCAATTTTGGAGAGCCGGTGGCCACAGGTTTGGAAATCGAACAACCTGCAAAAAATTAATTTAATGAGAATACTACTTACTGGTTTAATAACCTGTTTGCTGAGTTGTGCAGTTTATGCTCAAAGCTTTCAAAATCCGGTTTTGGATTCGGGTGCAGACCCCTATAGTATATACGTAGACGGTTTTTATTACTACACGCATACCGTAGGGGATCGCATCGTGCTTTATAAAACAAAAAATCTCGCAAATCTTCGTGAAGCAGATTCCAGGACGATCTGGATTCCGCCTAAAGGAACAGCCTATAGTCATGAAATTTGGGCTCCAGAGATACATTTTATAGATAATGCGTGGTACGTTTATTTTGCTGCAGACGATGGGGATAATACCAATCACAGGATGTATGCCATTCAGAATACCACCAAAGACCCTTTTAGTGAAAATTGGGAATTTAAAGGCAAACTTGCGGCATATCCTGATCGTTGGGCTATAGACGGTAATGTTTTTAAGTTTAAAGATCAGTTGTATATGGTTTGGTCTGGCTGGGAAGGCGAGATTAATGAACAGCAAAACATCTATATCTCAAAAATGTCGAATCCCTGGACTCTTGAAGGAAACAGAGTTCTTATTGCCGAACCTGTACATAATTGGGAAAAGCAGGGAGATTTAAACGATGTTAACAATCCGCCTCACGTTAATGTCAATGAAGGTCCTCAGTTTTTAGAGCATAACGGAAACGTATTTATTGTGTATTCGGCCAGTGGCTGCTGGACAGACTACTACGCTTTGGGTCTTATCGAATTTGATGGTGATGATTTATTAAATCCTGCAGCCTGGTCGAAAAAAGCCAGGCCTGTATTCGCGAAATCTGAAGAAAACGGTGTTTATGCTCCCGGGCATAACTCATTCTTTAAATCTCCTGACGGGACCGAAGACTGGATTTTATATCACGCTAATGCCAATCCCGGAGACGGTTGTGGTGGAAAACGATCACCCAGAATGCAAAAAATAAACTGGAATGATGATGGTACACCCAATCTTGGGATACCGGTATCTACCGAAACTTTATTGTCAATACCCTTAGAAAATTAATAGTATGAAAAATTTTAAACTAGCATTGATCTGTCTTTTTGCAGGTCTTTCAACTTTAAATGCTCAGGAACGCTGGAGCAAAGAAAAAGCCGATGCCTGGTATGCCAGCCACGATTGGATCACGGGGGCGAATTTTATTCCCAGTACGGCTATCAATCAGCTTGAAATGTGGCAGGAAGATACTTTTGATCCGCAAACCATAGATCGGGAGTTGGGATATGCCGAAGGCATAGGTTTTAATACCATGAGGGTTTATCTACACAGTTTGGCCTATAAGGCAGATCCTAAAGGTTTTAAAGAGCGCGTAGACACCTATTTAGGTCTTGCTGACAAGCACAGTATCAAAACCATACTGGTAATCTTTGATGATGTATGGGATCCTAATCCTGAAATTGGTAAACAGCGTGATCCAAAACCCGGGGTACACAACTCAGGATGGATGCAGGATCCGGGTTATCCCGCATCAAAGGACAACGCAGATTCAGCAGAGCTGAAAATCTATGTTCAGGATATAATCAAAACCTTTAAAGATGATGACCGCGTTTTGCTATGGGACTTATACAATGAGCCCGGGAACAGCGGAAAGAAAACAGAAAGTCTTCCATTACTTAAAAACGTTTTTTCCTGGGCACGTGAGGTTAACCCTTCACAACCCTTATCTGCCGGGCTATGGGATTGGAGTTTCATCGAACTTAATGCGTTTCAGGCTCAACATTCAGATATTATAACCTATCATGATTATGAAAGTCCGGATTGGCATCGTAGAGTTATTGAATTGCTGAAATCGCACGACCGTCCTATGATTTGTACCGAATATATGGCTCGTACCCGAAATAACCGTTTTTCAAACACCTTACCCATGTTGGCCGAGTATACTATAGGAGCTATCAATTGGGGTCTGGTTAACGGTAAAACCAATACGATTTATGCCTGGGATACTCCTATCGAATCAGGAGCGGAGCCGGTAGAATGGTTTCACGATATTTTCAGAAAGGACGGAACACCATACAGACAAGACGAGATAGATCTTATTAAAAAGTTGAATAATCAAAACAAGAAAAAATAGAAAGTATTTAATATCTAGCCTAAAACTTTCTATTAGCAACGCCGAATTTAGATATTCGGCGTTTTCTTTTAATAGTGCTCATTTTTACATTAATTATTTTAAAGAAAGAATTACTCTTTAATTTTAAAATATCAATAATAAATTGGATAACATTAATATTCAAAATAAGTATGATCGAGACGATTTATCAGTATCAATAAAAATGAAATTTCAGTTAAAGGAAGTGTGTAGTTCATAAACATTATCCCTGAAAGCATTCAGGCTGTTAAATTTGCAAATTAATATGAAGACTTAATTCAATTTCTTGCAGATCTGGCGGAAATAATAACGAGAAATAGGAGATTCTTTTTAAGAAGTATAGATTAAGCAATTACGAATTCCTAATTTAAATGCTTTAGATTATTTTATTTATGCAGATCAGTAGAATTTAATAATAGAGATTTAATTAAAACCGGAAGCATTACTCTTTTATGATAACGCCCGTCCAGCTAGCTGGACGGGCGTTTAGGTTTATGCAAAACTCATTTTACTAAATTCTTTAATCCCAGCGGTTGCTCATTTGATTTTTAGAGTCTTCATGGTAGACATAGATACCCTGATCAAGATATTTTCTGTGTTTTTCTCCAGAACACATTACATAACCTTGAAGTGGGTCGCAATGAGGAGAGCCAAACAGATGGCTGGTTTCGTGAATCATTACGATCTGTGCACGATTTATGGAAAGGTCAAAATCAAACAAACCAGATATTTGCACATTGATCCATCCACAAGCAACTCCCCCAAAAGAATCTGGAGTAGCAACCATTAGATAATCAAAACCGTGATTTTCAGGTTGTGTTCCCACAGGACCTTTCCAGTCATCAAGTAAGCCAAGGGTCTCACCACCAAGGGCAATAGCTTTTTCACACAGTCCATCATCAAGAGGATGGTCAGAAACGTTTATAGTTTGTATGGGGTAGAATAATTGTTTTACGCCCATCATTTCATCGAAACCACCGTCGTAATCGGTGTATGTGTCAGATTTACTGTATAACTCAACTCTGCGGGTGAACGCATCTTCGAGGTATTTCTTCATAGAAACATTTGCATTGGTTTTATTGAGATAGGAAGCATTGTAAAGCACAGGAACGAGAAGCACATTACTCGAATTAATTTTAAATACACGTCCAGAATAATCGGTATCAGGAACATCGTTTACATTAACAGACTCTATAAAATATTCACCTCGTCCCAGCGCATAGTGCTTACCATTATAAGCATCTTGAAAAAAAGGTCCAACATTAAGCGTTAATGTGGCAGTCTCTCCGGCAGCAATTTGTTTCTCAACAGTAGGTAGTGTAACATTTTTGTAATCTGAAAACCTACTGCTAGATAATTTAGGAGAAACGATAGCTTTACCGGATTTGGAACTGGTATTTTGAATCTGAATTTTAATGGCGATCTCATCGCCTTTAATAGGAGTTTCATTGTTTAAATTTGACACGTCAATCGCAATAATGTCAAAATTGGCGACGCTTTCATCGGGAGAATCATTTCCTGAGGAGCAAGAAAGGAGAACAGCAATGGCTAAAATAGATAAGTACTTCATTATATTTAAGTTATATTAAGTAAAACGTTTTACTAAACTAAGTTTTATTTTCTTAATAACAATGGTGTTTGTAGAATAGATTAAGGTTTTAACTTTTGAAGTTGTACTAATTATATTGATTGTTTTACGAAGAAATAACCAATACATCATTATGAGTACTCCATGTTGGAGGTATTATGAGTCGAAAAACAATTGCATAAAAAAAAATCATCAGGATTAGCAGTGATGTAAAAGAGCATAGAAAATGAATCTGTGTACTCAGGTTTTTTAAATGTTTAAATTAATATTAAGGGAAGGCATTAATTAGGTTGAAAGTCGCTAGTAAATCGTTTAATAATTTATAGCCTTAACTATATCGGTGATAGTAAAGAATTTATCTAGGCTATGAAATTGCCTTTATTCTCTAATTAAAAAGCCTTGGGCTGATTTAGATTTCAACAAAACAGTATAACTTATAAATGCCAAAAATTTTAAATTGTCCTGGTTCTTTATTACAAAAAGTCTATTTTAAATTAACTCAAAAACGTGGCATTTTAATTTTTGTATTCCTGAAAAACCTTTAGATTTACAAAGTAAAACGTTTTAGTAGTGTTTTAATTATATTTTATTTCAGCACTAAAGTTTTTATAATTTTTTTTAGCAAAATAATCATTACAACCATTCATAATTATAATTAATAACCTATGAAAACATCTGAAAGAATACCTGTAGTACCTATGAAGCTATTAGTGCCTTTTGTTTTAGTAACATCTCTTTTTGCTTTGTGGGGGTTTGCCAATGCGGTAACAGACCCGATGGTACAGGCATTTAAAAAAGTACTTGAACTTTCTAATTCACAGGCTGCCTGGGTCCAAATGGCATTTTACGGTGGATATTTCTGTATGGCACTACCAGCTGCCTTATTTGTACGTAAGTTCTCCTATAAATCTGGTGTATTAGTTGGTCTTACTTTGTATTCTGCAGGTGCACTATTATTTTATCCTGCTGCAACAACCGGACTATTTTGGTTTTTTTGTCTCGGTTTATATATTCTAACTTTTGGATTAGCATTTCTTGAAACTACTGCGAATCCTTATATATTGGCAATGGGAGATCCTAAAACGGCTACGCAGCGTCTCAACCTCGCTCAGGCCTTTAATCCGTTAGGGCTTATTGCAGGTCTTATGGTTGCAAAATTTTTCGTGCTTGATTTGCTTCAATCTGATGATGTAGCGAATTTCTCTGCACTACCAGAAGCACAAAAACTCTTGATCAAATCTGCCGATCTTATGGTCATCCGTAATCCTTATGTGATATTAGGACTTGTTGTACTGGCCATACTTATTTTGATTGCTGTAAATAAAATGCCTCAGGCAAAAGGCGAAGGTGAAATACCAGGTGTTAAAGAGACATTTCGACAATTATTCAAAAACAACCGTTATACTTTTGGTGTGCTGGCTTTGGTACTCTATATGGGAGCTCAGATTATGTGCTGGACCTATATTTATCAATATGCAGAAGCGCAAGGAGTGTCAAATTCTACTGCGGCAAACTATCAGTTGGGAGCATTTATCCTTTTCACGGCAGGTCGTGCTCTTGGGACATACCTGCTAAAGTTTATGAGTTCCGGTAAATTACTGTTTTATTTTGCGGCGCTAGGCGGACTGTTTACTTTGGGAGTTGTGGTACTTGAAGGTAGTATTGGGTTATATTGCTTAATAACAGTATCTCTCTTTTTATCTATTATGTTCCCTACAATATATGGGATTGCTCTAGAAGGTTTGAAAGAAGAACAATCAAAAATTGGAGCAGCAGGTTTGGTTATGGCGATTGTAGGTGGTGCATTATTGCCGAAACTTCAGGGTATGTTGATTGATTTAGGTGGAGTAGGTGTAGACGACATTCAGGTAATGGGAATTTCAGAAATGAACTTATCTTTTTTATTACCGGTGATATGCTTGGCACTAGTTGCGATGTATGGTATATGGATTCATAGAAAAGATAAGCAGTTACAACAAGCTTAATTCATACAGAACAAATAAGAATGCAAAGATTACTTTTACTACTTCTTGGGGTTTTAATTGCTCATCAGAGCTATTCACAAAAAAAAACTAGCGATTATGTAAATGTTTTTTTGGGCACCAGTGGAGATCATGGGCAGATGTCTCCATCTGCAACCACGCCTTTCAATATGATGAATTTGGGACCTCAAACCAATCCTCACCAACATACTGGTTATGAATATTATGCAAACCAATTTTATGGTTTTACGCACACCCGTATGGAAGGTGTAGGTTGTACCGGAAGCGGAGGGAACATTCTAATCAAACCCATTCTAGGTTATGATATTGATACTCCCCTTATTAAAAATAGTCAGGATGGAGAGCCTGGTTACTATCACGTTGATTTTGAAAATGGTATAGACGCAAAACTTACAGTTGGTCCAAATTTAGGCTTACACCAATATGAATTCCCGAACACAAATAGCGGTTTGTATATAGATCTGGGCTTTGCACTTAGTAATCGCTTTGTGTCCGAAAACCATGAGATTGAAGGTAATGTAATTTCCGGCTTTGTAGATACTAAAACAACCTGTCATGCCGGTACTTATCGTATTTACTTTGCTATTCGGATTCCTCAAAATTCTGAAATAAAGATTAAAGGAGATCACGGCTTATTAATAAATACCGGGCGTAAGCGTGTTGATGTTCAGGTGGGTTTTTCTTCGGTAAATGAAGAATACGCCAAAAAAAGGCTTAGCCGTAAGTCTTTTGCAGCTGTAAAAGAAGCAGCTGATGCAAGCTGGGACAAACATTTGAGTCGTATAGAAGTGAAAGGGGAGAAGGAGCGTGTTAAACTCTTTTACTCTCTCTTGTATCGAACTGCACAATCTCCATTTTTAATTTCTGAAGATGATGGTACTTTTAAAGCCACAGATGGAAATAATTATAACGAAGAGTATAAATTTTACAGTGGCTGGGCAATTTGGGATAATTATCGGGAGCAGTTGCCACTATTATCCCTAGCCTATCCTGATACTTTTCAGGACATAGCAACCAGCATTTCAAATCTTTACCACTACGGGAAGAAAGATTGGGCAACAGAAAATGAACCCGCCCCAACTGTGCGCACCGAGCATGCTATGGTTGTTTTACTTGACGCTGTGCGTAAAGGTTATTACGTAGATTTTGAAGATATCAGAGAAGGTCTTGAAGAAGAGGCCGGTTCACTTGATTTTGGTGCTCCTGATAAAGCCCTGGAGTCTTCTTATGATTTATGGGCAATGAGTGAAATTTTAATGGATTTAGGCGATGTTCAGAAAAGCCGGGAATACCTTGAAAAGGCACTTAATTATAAATCGTACTGGAATAAAGACTTTAAAGACTTGTCAAAAGGAGATGTAGATCGAATGCAGGCAAGAGGACTTTATCAGGGGACAATATGGCAATATCGCTGGTTTGTGCCCTGGGATATTAAAGGTCTTAAGGAACTTGCAGGAGGTTCTGATGCTTTTGCATCACAATTAGACCGCTTCTTTGCAGATTTTAATTATAATCACGCTAATCAGCCTGATTTGCAAGTCCCCGGGTTATATAACGCTACAAATCAGCCCTGGAAATCACAGGAATTGTTCAGAAATATTCTTTTAGAACCTTTTGTACAAACCTATTTTAATGATAACAGCAAAGGTATAGACCCCTACGTTGGGCGCATATATCAGAATAAACCCAGGGCTTATTTGCGCACGATGGATGACGATGCAGGTACTATGTCGTCGTGGTTTGTACTTCATAGCATCGGTTTATCTGCTGCTAATGTAGGAACCCCGGTTTATTACCTGACTGCACCCATTTTTAAGGAGGTAAGCCTCCATATTAATGAGGAAACAACATTCATTATTAAAGTGAAAAATTATGATGAGGATCATTTTTACGTACATTCTGCAAAGTTGAATGGAGAAGCAATAAAAAGAAACTGGTTACATCAGGAGGAGATTATGAAAGGAGGAGAGTTGATTATTGAAACAGGACCTAAGCCAAACAAAACCTGGGGAACTGATTCTTTTGTTACTGAAGTGCGAACAGAATAAAAACCTTTCACTTAATAAAAAAACCTCCTGATTTTTCAGGAGGTTTTTTTATTAAGCTTTCAGGCAATTAGGTAATGAGGTTACCTTCGTTATCCCACTCTGCTGTGATTCCTCGTTTATCCTGATCGACACATTTTGCAATCCATTCCGGGTCATAACTAACCCCGTGTTTTTGAAGAACTTCTTCTGGAACACCATCCCAGATGTTAGGCTGGTTTCCTTTGTAGCCTAAATCTTCAATACCCATTTTAGAAGTGTAGTACCCGGTCATCGTTAAGTTGCGCATAAGCGAAAAGAACTTCACTTCAACCGGTTGTTCCCAGCCCGGTTTATTAGGGTCTGGGAATGCTACCGTATCTAAAATAGCTTTCTGATCTGATTCTGAGGCTGTAATAAATTCGGTGTTATAATTTGTATTTGCTGTATGGTCGAGCCACATAAGCCCTCCTCTTATGGGGGTCTTCATATAAGGCATGTCTTTTACAATAAATTCAATAAAATCTGGTACACCGGCATCTGTAGCGCTGCCGTACTCCTCATTTGCAGGAAGAATAAGCGCGCATAATACGTTTAGCGTATTCATTTCGTGCTCATTAAAAAACTGTTCTGATTTTAGCTCTTCAATAAGTTCAAGTTCTTCAGGTGTTCTGCCGAAATATTCCTCTGCAGCTTTAGCTATTTCGGGTTCCGGAGCTGCAACATCTGTATTACAGCCGGTTAATAAGAGTCCTGTTCCTAAAGAACCTAAAAACATAGACTTTAAACTATCTCTTCTGTGCATAATTTAGATATTTTGCTGTTTTAATTGTTCAATGATGTAATCTGATGCTCTCCAGGATAAGGCAAGAATGGTCCACGTTGGGTTTTTGTCTGCTTGCGAAACAAAAGGTCCTGCATCAACTATGAAAACATTGTTTACCTCGTGTAATTGTTGAAATTTATTTACAACAGAAGTTTTAGGATCGTTCCCCATGCGGGTAGTACCTACCTCGTGTATAATACGCCCCGGATTTTCTAAACCATAGTTGGATTCTTTTGACGGAGCATTCTGAAGCATAATACCGCCCATGTTATGAACGATTTCCTCGAAACTGTCATTCATGTGTTTCGCCTGATTTACTTCATGTTCAGACCACTTGTAATTAAATCTCAAAACAGGAATGCCAAATTCATCAACAGTAGTAGGATCTATTTCACAATAGTTGTCTTTCATAGCAATTGATTCACCGCGGCCGGCCATACCAATTGTAGAGCCGTAATATTTTTTAACATCAGATCGCAGACTATTACCATAGCCACCTACTGTTTGATTAAAAAAGCGATTCAAATCGTTTGGATTAAATCCAAAGCCATAACTAGGCATTCCTAAGCCACCCCAAACTTCAATATGATATCCACGAGGGAAGTTAAGTTTCTTATTATCTCCCCACCAGGGTGTGTATACGTGCATTCCACCCACACCATCTTCATTGTAAGTGTCACGATTCATTAAATCTGGAATAAAGGCAGATCGGCTTGCTCCTGTAGAATCGTGTAAGTACCTGCCAACCATATCACTACTATTGCCTAAACCGTTAGGATGCTGTTTACTTTTAGAGTTTAAAAGAATTCGGGCAGAACTACAGGCTGAAGCTGCTAATACGACCACTTTGCCTTTGAGTTTATATTCTTTGCGGTCTTCCTTACTTATGTAGGATACTCCGGTGGCTTTTCCTTCCTCGTCTGTGGTGACTTCACGTACCATTGCATTTACAAAAAGATCGATCTGACCTCCATTTTTTTGAGCAGGGAAAATCAAGCAGGTACCTGAAGAAAAGTCTGCATAGACCGCGCAGGCTCTCGAGCATTGACCGCAATAGAAACAAATGCCACGGTCATCATTAATTTTTTTTGTAAGCATAGACATACGGGATGGTATTACCGGTATGTTTGATTTCTTTGCTCCTTTTATATAAAAAAGTTCGTGTAGTCTTGGTTTCGGTGGTGGAAGGAAAAACCCGTCGGGTTCGTTTTCGATGTTTTCTTTTGTTCCAAAAACACCAATAAGCTTATCAACCTTATCGTAATAAGGTTTAACATCTTCATAACCAATAGGCCAGTCGTCTCCAAAGCCATCATAACTGTAGTGTTTAAAATCACGCTCTCCAAATCGAAGAGAGATACGTCCCCAATGATTGGTACGACCCCCTAGCATACGTGATCTAAACCAGTCAAAGCGGGTACCATCTTTCTGGGTGTAGGGTTCACCTTCAATTTCCCATCCACCATAGGCACTGTCGAAGTCCCCAAAAGGTCTTCTGTTTGAAGCTCCGCGTCGAGGCGATTCATAAGGCCATTTCAACTGAGTGCGTTGTTTACGGTCTGCAGGGTCAAAATGTGGGCCTGCTTCTAAGACAGCTACTTTAAGTCCGGCTTCAGATAAAACTTTAGTTGCCATGCCACCACCGGCACCTGAGCCTACTATAATGACATCGTAGACTTTTGATGATTCTTTAATTTGCATAGGTATTATTTAGTGTGAAAAATTAAAAATGTATTAAGGAGGTTATGTAGTAAGTATTTTCTTAGAAGAACCACGTTAAGTTAATTTATCAAAATTTCAACTTAATCCTTGCAATTATAGTAAAACGTTTTATTAATATTGCTAAAACGTTTTACTTTTAATTAATAAAATCAACAGCAAATCAAATTATTAACCAAATGAAATTCTAATTCAGAAAATCAAATATTTATGAACAACCAATTCAAAAAGCGAGCATTATTTCTGTTTTTGATTATAGGTATGGCTTTGGCCCAATCTATTCAAGCACAGGAAACTAAAATTGTAACTGGAAATGTAACAGATCCAAGCGGTGTGCCTTTACCAGGTGTTAATGTTCAGGAAAAGGGAACGAACAACGGTACTTCAACGGATTTTGATGGAAATTTTAGTATTGATGTAACATCTAACAATGCTATACTTGTATTTAGTTATGTAGGTATGAAGCCTGTAGAGCAACAGGTAGGAACTCAATCTAATTTCCCAATAATTTTGCAATCTGACGAAGAGGCATTGCAAGAAGTTGTATTGATAGGTTACGGTTCTCAGGAAAGAAAAGCGGTTTCCACTGCTGTGACTAAGGTCGATACTGAAGATTTTAATCAAGGTGTGGTGCAATCGCCATTAGAATTGATTCAAGGTAAGGTAGCGGGCTTGCAAATCACAAGAGCAGGTGGTAATAACCCCAATGGAGGAACTGCGATACAGTTACGAGGAATTACTTCTTTAACTGGATCCAGATCCCCCCTTATCGTTATAGATGGTATTCCTGGAGGTAACTTAGATTTAATACAGCAAAATGATATTGAGTCATTCAATGTGCTTAAAGATGGTGCAGCTGCGGCAATTTATGGAACTAGAGGAACCAATGGCGTGATTCTTATTACGACCAAAAAGGGCCGTAAGGGAGCTGCGGCATTTACCTATTCAACATTTGTCTCAAGAGATTATGTAAACAGTAAACCAGACTTCTTATCCGCAAGTGAGTTTAGAGCAGCTATTGCTGATGGAATTATAGGTGAGAATAATGATTTAGGAGGTTCTACAGATATTTTTGACGAACTCATAAATGAGTCAAACCTTACACAGTATCACAATTTTGTTGCGTCTGGTGGAGGGGAGAAAAGTAATTACAGAGCTTCACTCTATTATCGGGATGCTCAGGGTATAGCCCTGGAGAATGGTCGTGAAGAGTTTGGCGCACGAGCAAGTTTTAACCAAACGGGTCTAAATGATAAATTGACATTCTCATCAAGTTTGGCAGTGAATCTAAACGATGCTAATCTTCTTGGTGGTGGTCAATTTGGTGCTGTAACAAGCTGGAATCCTACCGCGCCAATTTACGCTCCATATAATGTAACTGAAGAAGGCCAGTTGTTCAATCCTGGGCAATACGGATTCTACCAACCAGAAAATGGTTATAATCCATTTTCTGAATATGAAAACCGATTTAACGAGCGTAAGCAATTGACCTTTTCAGGTGATGCAAAATTATCATATGAAATTGCTTCAGGATTTGTTGCTTCTGTATTTGGATCGTATCAGAGAAACACATGGAACGATCGTTACTATAGAACTACTCAAGATTATGCTCAGTATAATAGTGGTAGTCCCTATTTTGGAACTGGGTATGCCTATAAGGGAAATCATCTGGATTATACTCAAACGGCAGAACCCACAATAACTTTCAATAAAGAATTCGGGGATAACAATTTTGAGATTTTAGGAGGTTACAGTTATCAGTACTCTACTACAGAAGAATATTCAATGGATAACTCAGGTTTTACTACAGATGGGTTTGAGGATTGGAATTTTGGTGCAGGTAATGCAATTACTGATACAGATTTGCCAAGGCCTAATCTTTCCAGCTTTAAAGAGGATAATACCTTGATTGCTTATTTTACACGTCTAAGTTATAATTATAAGGATCGCTATTTCCTTCAGGCTTCTGTAAGGCATGAAGGTTCTTCGCGTTTTGGTACAAATAATAAGTGGGCGAGCTTTCCGGCAGTTTCTGGTGCATGGTTACTTTCTGATGAAGAATTTGTGAAAAATTCAGGCTTTATAAACAACCTGAAGTTAAGAGCGGGTTATGGTGTTACAGGTAATCAGGGCATTCCTAACTATCAGTCTATTGTAACGCTTGGGACAGGTGGTAAATATCCCGTTTTTTTAGATAATGCTGATGGGGCAACCTATTATCAAACTTATGGTCCGGTAAAGAACCCAAACCCAGATCTTAAATGGGAAACCAAAAAAGAATTGAATATAGGTCTGGATTTTGGACTCTGGTTTAATAAGTTAAGCGGTTCTATCGATTACTATACCCGCCGTACCGAAGATCTGTTATTAAGTTATGACGTGCCTCAGCCTCCATTTGTTCAGGGAAGTATTTATACTAACGTTGGTAATATCACTAATAATGGTCTTGAACTTGCCTTAAGTTACAGAGTTTTGGAAGAAGGAGAGTTTACTTGGAATGTTGATTTAGTTGGAAGTTACCAAAGTAACGAATTGACAACTCTTTCCAACCAAGTGTTCTCTGTAAGCGAACTTTACGGTGGCAATATTGGTAACCCGGGTAACTTAGGTAATGCAATCCGTAATACAGAAGGCGGTCCTATTGGAAATTTTTACGGTAAGCGCTTTGCTGGATTTACAGTTGACGGCCAATGGTTGTTCCACAAAGCAGATGGTACAATTGGTAGAGCGAGTGATATGACTGAAGAAGATAAAGCTATAATAGGTAATGGTTTACCTAAATATTATGCTTCGTTAACCAATACTTTTCGCTATAAGAACTTTGATCTTACGGTATTGCTACGGGGTAAATTTAAGTACGATATCTTAAACACAGTTGATTTATTTTATGGTAATCCAAGCCTGTTACCGGGTAATGTACTTACCTCTGCTTTAAATCAATACAGTAATATTACTGAAGCGCCACAGTACTCAGATTACTATTTAGAGAACGGAAATTTTATCAAATTAGACAACCTTACTTTAGGTTACAATTTTAATCTTGGTGAAAAAAGTCCTTTTAGTGCTCTACGTGTATTTGGTAGTGCTAGAAATCTGGCAACCTTTACAGGTTATACAGGTCGTGATCCTGAAGTCCAGGACACCGGACTATATCCGGGAATTGATGATAGAAATTTCTACCCGAGAACTGCTACAGTAACCGCTGGGGTAAATGTTAACTTTTAATATTTAGAAAATGAACAAGATAAACTTATATCAGAAAGCTGTATGTGCGATTGGAATCTTATTTACTGTCGGGTGTACAGATCTTGAAGAAACAACCTATTCAGAACTTTCGGAATCTAATTTTTATAAAACAGAATTAGAGTTAGTTCAAGCTAATTTAAGGCCTTTTACACATATGCAAGCCTGGTTAGCATGGTCCGGTCAAAACGGCTATTACTATCATAATGAACTTTCTGCAGATCAAACGGCGTGGCCACAAAAAGGTAGGCACGGTTATGATAACGCAGACCACATTAGACAACATTACCATACTTGGACTTCTCAGGAAGGTCGTCTAAATAATGCCTGGAGATTGATGTGGACTGGAGTAGGCTTTGTAAATACAGCAATTGAAAGTATTGAGGCTGTAGATGCGAACGCCATAGGAGTAGAGCCAGAGCGTTTGGCTTCTATTATTGCAGAAGCCAAAGTATTAAGAGCTTATCATTATATGAAAATTATGGATATGTGGGGTAATGTGCCTATCGTAACCACTGTAGGTGAGCCTAATAATCCGGCTACGGCATCAAGAGAAGAGGTTTTTTCATTTATTGAACAAGAATTGTTAGATAATGTTGAGAAATTACAGCCTTTATCACCTAAGTTAATTGGTCGTATGAGTAGAGCTGTAGGATATTCAATTCTTTCAGAACTCTATCTAAATGCTGAGGTTTGGTCAGGTACACCGCGATGGCAGGATTGTATTACATATTCTGATAAAGTGATTAATGGGGATGGAGGTTCATTAACTGGCACTATTGCCTTGGATCAAGATCCTCTTGGGCCGTTTAATAACACCAATGAAGATTCACCAGAGAATATCTTCCAATTTCCATTTAGTCGCAAGAATGATTTTGGATACAGTTGGGCTTCATTCTATATGGGTTTCACAAATATGACTGCAGCTCTTGACGTAAATTATAGTGGAAACAATGCCTTTGTTGTAGTTCCAACAGCCTTTAATGCCTATAAGGAGAATGATATTCGTAAGCAGGAATGGTTCTTGTTTGGTCCACAATACAGATTTGGTACTAATGAGCCTATTTTAGGTTCAGAAGAATACAATGGTCAGCCATTTGTTTACGTTAATAATATTCGTAGAAATACGGAGGGTCAGACGGGAGAAGGTTCAATGACGGACGGTGAGGAGAACAGCGGAGCTCGTTTTCATAAGTATCGTTCAGGTACTCAGGACGATCCGAATTACTTGGAAGGAGATTATGTCATCTACAGACTCACCGAAATTTACTTTAATAAGGCAGAAGCACTGATGCGTTTAAATAATGGCAATGCTACACAGGAAGCTGTTGATCTTATTAATGAAAGTAAAATGCGCTATTTTACTGAGGAAGACTGGGAGTCAGAAGCTTATACAACCAACACACTTACTTTAAGTGAACTACTTGCTGAGCGTGGTAGAGAATTTATTTTTGAGGGAATGCGACGTACAGATCTTATTCGTTTTGGCGTGTTTACAACAGGTTCTTGGTGGGATCACGAGCCATCTGGGGATGAAAACTTGATCATATACCCTATACCATTTAGACAATTACAAGCAAACCCCAACCTTGTTCAAAACCCTGGATATTAAATAGCACACTATGAAAACACTTATAAAATATTTAAAACCAACGGTATTTTTATTAACCCTCGTGCTTTCGGCTTGTGAGGGAAGACGAGAATTTGATGATATTATAGAAACAGGCGTAAATCTTGATACTTATGATATTATCTTACTTGAGTCCGGTAATACGCTAGATGTTACAGCAACTTTTGAGCCTAACGTAGTGCCTCAGCGTAATTATGTCTGGGAAGTTGAAGATCCTAGCGTTGCAGATTTACAGAAAAATGAAGATCAATCTGTTACTTTAACAGCAACAGGTTCTGGAGAAACTATATTGCGTATCACTGCTGCAGATGATGAATCAATTACTGCTACAGCTCCGGTAAAAGTAATAGCTGGCCCTCCAGTAGATATCACTGATCAAAGTACTATCTCTGTTAATCGTGAATACAGTGGTGGAGCTACCGGTCGCGAAGGTTCTACTAAGCTTATAGATGGTGATCTAAATACAAAGTACCTCTCAGGTTTTGTTACTCCGTTTTGGATTAATTTGGAGTTTGATGAACCTGTAGTAGCCGGGTATTATTCATTCACATCAGGTAACGATGCCCCGGGTAGAGATCCTAAAAATTGGGAAATTCAAGGTTCTCAGGATAGCACAAACTGGACTACATTAGACTCAAGAACAGACTTCAGATTTGCAGACAGGTTGGAAACTCGTGAATTCTATTTTGATAATGATACCGCTTATAAATATTACCGTTTGAGTATTACAAGTAATAATGGAGATGGTTTATTTCAAATGACTGAATGGAGACTTTTCTTATTACCATTTTAATCTGTCTTTTGGTTTAAGCAATAATTACTCATTAGTCACCCTTATTAATTTTAAATTAGTTGGGGTGATTTTTTTTCATCTAATAGTTTCGAGTTTTTTATTTCATTTAATTATTAGGTTTTCCTTTTAAAAAGGAACTGAAAGGTTTTACTGAGTATTTAAACAAATAGCTAAGCATTTCTATGCTTAGCTATTTGTTTAAACTGCCACTATTTTTATTGTTTTTTTTATACATATTTTTAAGGATAAATAGATTTAATGAAATTTAGTATAAATCATAAAAGTCCCATACCCTTACATGCTCAGGTTGAGGATTTATTAAGAGAGCTTATAAAGGAGGAAGAGTATCAAAATGGAAAAACTTTGCCTAGTGAAGTTGAAATAAGTAATCGATTGGCGATTTCCAGATCAACGGTGAGGCAAGCCATTAAAAAATTGGTGTTTGAAGGATTACTGGTGCGCAGGAAAAAAGCAGGAACTAAAGTTGCTCCTAAACCTGTGAGCTCTAAATCAAATAATTGGCTCAGCTTTTCTCAGGAAATGAAACTCAGAGGGATTCCTATAAAAAATTTCGAGCTGAATTTAAGTTGGGTAAAACCTTCAGATGAAATTGCTCGTTTTTTTGAAATACCACTAGATAAAGATATTCTTAAAATGGAGCGGGTAAGAGGTAAGCCGGAAGAACCTTTCGTTTTCTTTGTATCGTATTTTCATCCCCGAATAGGCTTAACGGGTGAAGAAGATTTCACTCTTCCGCTATATGAAATGATAGAACAGGAGCATTCAATCATCGCTTCGTTATCTAAAGAGGAAATTAGTGCCAAAGCTGCGGATGAGGTAATTTCAAAGAAGCTTAATATTAAAAAGGGTACACCTGTTTTGTTTAGAAAACGTTTTGTGTTTGATCAGGGGGAACGTCCAATAGAATACAATTTGGGTTACTATAAATCAGATAGTTTTATTTATTCTGTAGAAAGTAGCAGATAACATGCTTCTACTTTAATTTCCAAAATAGACCTGCTCTTTTCTAAAAAAGGTATTTTACTTTAGATTTAATTATTATGTTTGTACATAAGTACATTAAAAATAATTTTTAAAATTATTTATTTTGAGGAATTCTATAGAATACAACAAGCCTGAATTAGCAAAACGCAAGACGAAACAATTCTTAATGCCTCAAACTAAAAGTGAAAAAAATCATGATTCAGCATTTGATTTGTATCCTTCATTTGATTTAGGGTCAGGGAAAATCAAATTAGGTTACGAGAGATTGACGGAATATTTGACTAATAAAAGGATTTTATGCCTTGAGGGATTTTCAGGAATTAACTGGGAATTTATAGCTGGCAATATAGAATCTGAATTGCAAAGAAAAGGTTTAAGTGTCAACCTCATCAATATAGCAACCTGTTTAAAGCCTGAAGCATCTCTAGAAAATCTGGTTGCTCCATTTTTAGGTGAGAAGGAATCGGTTTGGGGAACCCGGACAGATTTAAGTCTTATCGATTTTTTTAATGATTCCAAATTACAAGCGCTTAAGCTGGCTGAGGATTCAGACGTAAACATCGTTTATGGATGTGGAGCCAGTCTAGCCAATTTAGATTCCTTATTGGTCTACTTTGATTTACCCAAAAATGAATTGCAATACCGCATGCGAGCTCGTTCTGTCACCAACCTTGGTATTTCGACTCAAAAAGAAGATTTTAAAACGTACAAGCATTTCTATTTTATAGATTGGGTGGTGCTCAATGCTGAAAAGAAAAGATTAGCGTCAAAGATAGAGGTTATAGTAGATGCGCAATTTGAAGAAAATCCTTCCTGGGCGTTGATGTCAGACATCAAGGAAGGGCTAATTGCGATGAGTACTTCTATGTTTAGGGTAAGGCCCTGGTTTGAACCCGGTGCCTGGGGAGGTGAGTGGATTAAAAATAATATACCCGGACTCAATCCTAATGTACCTAATTACGCCTGGGCGTTTTCCTTAATAGTTCCTGAGAATGGATTGATTTTTCAGAGTGACGATACACTTTTAGAGATCTCATTTGATTTTCTAATGAATCAGGAAGGGGAGAATGTTCTTGGTGCACATCATAAACGCTTTGGTAATGAATTTCCCATTCGGTTTAATTTTTTGGATACTTTTAATGGAGGTAACCTTTCCATTCAGTGTCATCCCAGTTTAGAATATATACGCCGTGAATTTGGGGAAAATATAACCCAGGATGAATGTTATTATATATTGGATTGTGAAGAAGATGCAGGTGTTTATTTAGGCTTTCAGGATGATATAAATCCCGATGAATTCCGATCAGCACTTGAAAAAAGTCAGGAGGAGGGAATCGAACTAAACATAACAGATTACGTACAACGCCATAATTCTAATAAGCACGAGCTTTTTCTTATTCCCAACGGAACGATTCATAGTGCAGGGGCAGGTAATATGGTTCTCGAAATAAGTGCTACGCCCTATATTTTTACATTTAAAATGTACGATTGGCTCAGACTTGATCTTGATGGTAAACCGCGTCCTATAAATATAGATCATGCTTTTCAGAATCTTAAATTTCATTTGAAGGGAGATCGTGTTCCGGAAGAGTTATTTTCTAAAAGGAAGACTCTTAAAAGTGGAGCTGGTTTTGAAATTTTACACTATCCCACACATCCAGAACATTTTTACGATGTAAGGCGATTGGACTTTGAGAAAAGTATAGAATTAGACACGCAAGAATCCTGTCAGGTTATGATGCTTGTGGAAGGTGAGCAAATACGTTTGGAAACCAAAGGAGGTTATATTCAAAACTTGAGTTACGCCGAAACCTTTGTGGTGCCTGCAGGAGCAGAGCGTTTTACGCTTACAAACCTGGGCTCAGGGCAGGCTAAAGTTATTAATGCATATTTAAAATAAGGAAGGAGACCAGGCTATTTGATTAGTCTGCTTGCAACCTACAACGATTTAGTTTGAGAAGGTGTTACAGCAGATGCAAAATTTATCTAACAGTATTTCATGTATAGTTTAGGAGTAGATATAGGAGGGAGTCATATAACGGCAGGTGTTTTCAATCTTGAGAAGAAGAATTTGATAAGGGAAACAATTAGCCATGAAAAAATAGATCCTTACGCTTCAAAAGAAGAAATTCTTGAGATCTGGACTGCTACTTTGCGTGCATCATTAAAAAAACAAACTAATCCCATAGCTGGTATTGGCATTGCAATGCCTGGCCCGTTTGATTATTACGAAGGGATTAGCCTTATTCAGGATGTTGATAAATTGCAATCCTTGTTTGGAGTAAACCTTAAATCTGAATTAGCCTCAAGATTACATGTTCATCCTTCTAAAGTACGATTTATCAATGATGCCTCTGCGTTTTCAATTGCTGAAGCGCTAATCGGTGAGGCTGCTGCTTACGATAACGTAGTGGCAATTACTTTAGGTACCGGGCTGGGAGCGGGTTTTACACGTAATGCAAAACCCATTGTAAAAGATCCAAATGTACCACCAAGTGGGTATCTCTATAATCAATATTACAAAAATGAATTGGCAGACGATTTATTCTCTACCCGCGGTATAGTAAAGGCTTATCTGGACCGAACCGGGGAAGATTTAAAGGATGTAAAAGCAATCTGCGATCGTGCAAATAGGGAAGAAGTCGCCAGACTTATTTTAGTAAATTTTGGAAAAAGACTTGGTAATTTCTTAAAGCCGTACTTAAACGATTTTGATGCTCAGGTACTCGTTTTGGGCGGTAATATTTCTAAAGCGTTTGAATTTTTTAAGGAAGAACTGAAAGCCGAACTTGATTTCCTGGATAAAATATATGTTTCAAAGTTGGGAGAAGAGTCTGCGCTCATAGGCAGTGCCCTTTTACTGGAAGATCAGTATTACTCAGACCTTGAAGACACCCTTAAAATGATGTGATGAGAAATACAGCTTCAAAATCTAAAGTAATTATACCTGTGCTGCTGTGTTATGTAGTGATGGGCTTTGTAGATATTGTGGGCGTTTCAACCGGTTTTGCAAAACGCGATTTTAATCTTTCGCCCGAAATGTCCCAGCTTTTACCTTCCATGGTTTTTATATGGTTTTTTATTCTTTCAATTCCTATTGCTGTTTTGCAACACAATATGGGTAAAAAGAATGTCTTGCTTTCGGGAATAGCATTTACGGCAGGTGGAATGTTTTTACCTTTTGTGATCTACTCGTATCCCATACTACTGCTCAGTTTTGTGCTTTTAGGAATAGGAAATACAATCATTCAGGTTGCTTCAAATCCGTTGCTGCAAGACGTGGTAAGCGAAAAACGCTTTTCAAGTTATATGAGCTTATCACAATTTATAAAGGCAATAAGCTCCCTGTTAGGTCCTCTCATCACTACATTTATGGTCGCTAATTATGGGGATTGGAAACTGGTATTTCTGGTATATGGGATTACTTCTGTAATTGTAGGTAGCTGGCTGTTTCTAACACCTGTTGAAGAGACAACATCAGAAGTGAAGGCGACTTTTAGTTCTTCCTTACGTCTTTTAAAAAATCCATTTGTTGCCCTTGTGGTTTTAGCCATCTTTTTGATTGTAGGAATAGATGTAGGCATGAATACGAATATTCAAAATCTGCTAACGCAACAGTTTGGAGTAAGCCTGGAAAAGGCCTCAATAGGCATTAGTATTTATTTCGCCGCACTGATGATCAGCCGTTTTTTTGGCGCCGTAATTTTTTCAAGAATAAATACGTTGAAGTTTTTGGTAGGGTCTTCATTAATTACCGCAGTGCTGATTGTTGGTCTGCTTTTTTCAGTTTCTCTGGAAGTATCTTTTGCCTTGATTTTTCTGATCGGATTAAGTTCGGGAAACTTATTCCCGCTAGTCTTTTCGCTAAGCGTAAGTAAAATGCCTCAACGTGCCAACGAACTTTCCGGTCTAATGATTATGGCTGTGGTGGGCGGCGCCATTATTCCGCCACTTATGGGGCTAATCACAAATGTATATGGTATTCAATGGAGTTTCCTGGTGTTGGTGATTTCAGCTGTTTACGTGTGTACAACTTATTTTAAACTTAAAAACTAAAGCATGTTTAAGTTATTATTTATTTGTCTGTTAGTAATTGTTTCGTGTCAGAATCCTGAGAATGCTAATGAGCAGGAGAATGAACAGGATACGTATTCGCAATATGTTGATCCAAATATTGGTACAGCGCATAGCCGTTGGTTTTTCTATACGCCTGGGGCATTACCTTTTGGAATGGCAAAATTGGGCCCTTCTACTAACGGAAGCCTGGGAAATGAGCAGGGATGGGAAGCAACCGGTTATGACTCCAGAGATACTACGATAGAGGGATTTGCAAATCTGCACGAATTTCAGATAGGTGGATTCTTATTTACTGGCATCACCGGAAAATTACAAACCATTCCGGGCGCTATTGAGAATCCTGACTCAGGTTATAGAAGCCGCTTTGATCGGGAAGATGAACTTGCGAGTCCGGGTTATTACAAAGTAAGGCTAAAGGATTACGAGGTTACCGCCGAACTTACCGCAACCAGGCGTGTAGGTTTTCATAAATACACGTATCCTGCCAGCGATAGTTCTTACGTTATTCTGGATATTGGAAATGAATTGGGTGAGAGTGGTGACGTCAAAAACGCGGAAGTAAGTTATAATCCCGAAAACCAAACCTTCACGGGTTGGGTCTCTACCTATCCCAAGTATGTTCAAAAATACCAGGAGGGGGCCGAAGTAAAAATGTTTGTTGCCGGTAAGGTCAATAAAAAACCGGTAGAAGCCGGGACTTTCATTCACGAAAAGCACTTTAAAGACGTGCTTCAAAATAGTGGTGAGGGTGTTGGACTTTATTTACGTTTTAATACCGAACAAGATGAATCTATTGAGATCAAAGCAGGATTTTCATATACTTCCCTGGAAAATGCAGAAGCAAATATGGAGGCTGAAGCAAAAGATTTATCCTTTGATGAAGCTCTTGCCAGTGCACGTGAAATTTGGGAAGGCGAACTTTCAAAAATTAAAGTAACAGATTCTTCACAAACTAATAAAGTAAAGTTTTATACCGGCCTTTATCACGCTCTTTTGGGAAGAGGACTTGCCAGTGATGTAAATGGTCAGTTCCCTGAAAATGATGGAAGTGTTGGGCAAATTCCATTAGATAATTCAGGTAATCCTACCTTCAATTTTTACAATACCGATGCAATTTGGGGAGGTTTTTGGAATTTAACTCAATTGTGGACAATTGCCTGGCCGGAATACTACAATGATTTGGTTCAAACCCACTTAGCTGTATATAAAAATTCCGGATGGTTAGGCGACGGCCTTGCCAATTCCCGATTTGTGTCGGGAGTAGGAACAAATTTTGTTAGCCTTATCATCGCTTCAGCGTATCAGTCAGGAATACGCGATTATGATGTGGAACTTGCCTTCAAAGCTGCCTACGAAAATGAAGTCCGTTATAAAGACCGAATTGAAGGTGCTGGTAAGACCGATCTAAAAGGATTTATTAATGACGGCTACATTGTCTATCAGCCGGGATGGGACACCACACCTGAAGGTTCTGCTTTTTCAGTATCGCATACTTTAGAATACTGTTACAGTTCCTATGCTGTTGCCCAGTTTGCTAAAGCTTTAGGAAAAGAAAAGGAGTATCAGGAATTGATGCAACTAGCAGATAATTGGAAAAATCTATATGATGCGCAAACTGATTTTATTCGTCCGAAGGATACCGAAGGCAATTATTTAAACAATTTTGATCCATTTGAACCTTGGGTAGGTTATCAGGAGGGGAATGCGTGGCAATATACTTTTTATGTACCTCATCAACCGGATCAGTTAGTAGAAAAGATGGGAGAGGAGAAATTTGTAAAGCGCTTGGATTCAATTTTTACCGTATCAGAAAAGACCAAGTTTGGAGGTGAGGATATTGATGCTTTTGCCGGGCTTAACTATCTATACAATCAGGGTAATCAACCCAATTTGCACATCCCGTACCTTTTTAATTTTACAAACAAGCCATGGCTAAGTCAGAAATGGGTGCGTAGAATTTGCGATGAATTTTATGGTACTGAACCCGTACATGGTTATGGCTACGGTCAGGATGAAGATCAGGGGCAGCTAGGCGCCTGGTATAATATGGCTGCGATGGGCTTATTTGATATGAAAGGACTTGTGGAGATAGACCCATCCTTTCAACTAACCACTCCATTATTTGACGAAGTAGAAATTACCACCGGATGGGGCAGTACCGTTACGATTGAGACCGATAACAATCGGCATAATAACTATTACATTCAGGAATTATTGCTTGATGGAAACGCGTATCATAGTAACAGCATCAGTCTTCAAAAACTAAAGAAAGACATTAAGTTAAAGTATAAGCTTGGTAAGGAGCCTAACACAGCTTGGTTTCAAATTGATTGATGCTACCTCCTAAATTTTTATAACTACTCCAAATAGATTGAAATAATAAAAGAATATTATATTGTAAATATGTACGAACAAAAAAAAGATGAATTCATTTTATAGGTAAAACGTTTTACTTATATTTACGCAATGTTAATGAGGTGTTAAACCAATTAGTAATCAATGAAAAAAAACAAATTATTAGATGTGCCATTTGTAGGCATTAGTACAAGGAATCGTTTTGCACTCATCGCTTTTCTAATGCTGTTTGTGCATTACACATATGCTCAGGAAAAAACAGTTCAGGGTGTAGTGACAGACGCAAACGCCGCGCCCATACCAGGCGTAACCGTTTTGGAAAAGGGTACGAGTAATGGAACCCAAACTGATTTTGATGGTAACTTCTCATTGTCAGTATCTGGTCCAGAAAGTGTTCTCGTTTTTTCTTTTGTTGGAATGAAAACGATTGAGTTGGAAGTTGGTGCGCAAAGCGATATCGATGTCGTTCTAGAAGATGATGTCGCAAGTCTCGAAGAGGTTGTAGTGGTTGGTTATGGAACACAGGTACGTTCTAAAGTGGCCGGTGCAGTTGATCAAATTACTCAGGAAGCTTTTGATGGTCGTTCTTCAGCCAACGTTACGCAATCGTTACAGGGGAAAGCTCCGGGTCTGACTATTCAGCAGCGTAATTCTGAACCAGGTGCTCCTCTCAATATCAATATACGAGGGATCAGTACTTTGGGTAATAACAGTCCCCTAATTGTTATTGACGGTATAGTAGGAGGTGACCTCAACAGCTTAAATCCTTCAGATATTGAAAGTGTATCGGTTTTGAAGGATGCAGGTAGTGCCGCAATTTATGGTTCGCGTGCTAACAATGGTGTAGTATTAATTACAACTAAAAAAGGAAACAAGGGAAGAGCGATGACCGTTCAATACAATGGATTGAGTGGGATTAATAATCCACACTTTTTTACCAGACCTGTTGAGGGTTATGAGAATGCAATCCTGCGGAATGAGGCAGCATTTAATTCTGATGGAGTAAGCAGTGCTGTTTTTACTCCTGAACAAATACGTGAATTACGTGAAAACGGTTCTGAAGAATGGTTTGCAGAAGAAATTGTACAGCCTGCTTTAATGCAAAATCACAGCTTTGCTATTTCGGGAGGAAACGAGAACACCACATATAGAGCTTCCATAGGTTATACAGATGAGAAAAGCATATTTGTGGGACCTGAAAAAGGGCTAAAACGGTACAATTATAGAATCAATCTGACCAGTGAGTATGAGAAATTTAGAATTGAGACAACACTTGCCTACGCTAAACAAAAGATAAAAGATCATTCATTTAGCACCGGGACTCTAATGGTTGATGCTTTTAGGACTCCGCTTTATTATAGACAAAAAGATGAAGAGGGTAATTACCTGACAAATGATGTGCTTGGGCAATTTAACCCTTTAGGAATTTTGGAACAGGGTGGATTTAGACATTATGATAATGATGACTTATTTGGATCACTTTCTTTGCAATACGCTATTACTGATAAATTTAAAATACGTGGTGTTTTTGGTGGTCGCCTGTATAACAACTCCCTGTATTCAAGAACCAAGAGAGTAGATTTTATTCCCGGGGGTGTATATGGTGAAAACAGAGATACGCGGGATGAAATGCGAAAAAGTCTGGATTTAAATACCCAGTTGATTGCAGAGTACACGAATACTTTTGCTAATAAACATGATTTAAATGTTTTGTTAGGAGTGTCTAATGAAAACCATAGCGACAGAGGAATAGGAATTTTTAGAATTAATACAGATCCCGACTTAGGAACACCTGTAAGTGAGACCACAATTAGTGAAGGTTCATATAACTCTAATCAGAGTTCATCAAAAAATAGTTTGAATTCTGCCTTTGGAAGGGCATCATATACATTTGATGACCGGTATACTGCTGAGTTTAGTTTTAGATATGATGGTTCTTCAAAATTCAGAAAAGATCTGAGATGGGGATTCTTCCCTTCAGCTTCATTAATTTATAATGTTACCAATGAAGATTTTCTTGAGAATTATAAGGAAAACTATGGAGGTGTAAAATTTAGAGGATCGTATGGAGTGTTAGGAAACCAGAATGTGGGTGATTTTCAATATCAAACAACCTATTTTACATTTCAAAACGCATACGCTTATAATAATGAAGCCGTAAGTGGTACGGGTTACAATTTTGCCAACCCAGACTTGCAATGGGAGCGAGCAGCGACGCTGAATTTAGGTGTTGATCTTGATTTCTTCAATAAGTCACTTTATGTTTCGTTTGACTGGTTTAATAAAATCACAAGAGATATTCTTGTAGCTCCGGCAGTGCCTGGAGTTTACGGTACGGGACTTCCTGATTTTAATGCCGGTGAAGTTAGAAGTTATGGATGGGAACTTTCTGCAACATACCGTCATACCGGGAAACTGTTTAGTCATACGCTTACCGCAAATATTGGAGATACGCAAAACGAGGTTCTGGATTTTCAGGGCAATGAGATTTTAAGAGGTGTTGAAGAATTACAAGTAATACTTAGAGAAGGCGTACCCTACAGATCTTATGTAGGTTTGAAGCGCGCAGGAATCTTCCAGAGTTTTGAAGAGATTGAAAATAGCGCGGTACCTGTAGGGCTTTCTCCGGTTCCGGGAGATAACAAATATGTAGACCTTAATGAAGACGGGGTCATTGATGATGATGATAAATTCATTTTCGGAAACCCATTTCCGCGATACACATTTGGTCTTACGTATAATGTAGAAGTTAAAGGCTTTGACTTAAGTGTTTTCGTGCAGGGCGTAGGTAAGCGTACCATGATGGTGCGTGGTGAGCAGGTAGAGCCTTTCCACTTTAATTACGGCGCAACTATGTATACGCATCAATTAGATTACTGGACTCCTCAGAACACTGACGCGTACTTCCCACGCCTGGCCAATAATGGTACACAATCAATCACCAACAATTATAGACGTGGATCTGATATGTACCTTTTCGACGGTGCCTATGCCCGTTTAAAAAATGTGCAGTTGGGATACACTATACCTCAAAGCAGTACAGAGTCTGTAGGTATACAAAAAGCACGTTTTTACCTGTCTGGCTCAAACTTACTCACTCTGGCAAAAACAGACTGGCTTGATCCTGAACTTTCAGAATTTGATTCAAACCTGAATAACGGTGGTGCTAACAGTGCCCGTGCTTATCCTACTTTGATTTACTATGGTTTAGGATTAGATATTACCTTTTAATACAAGCGACAGATATGAAAAAATACAGTTACAGAATACTTTTTGGACTCAGTTTAGCCTTGCTGTTCACGAATTGTGAAAAGCTGGATCTGGTTCCTGAAAATACATTTACAGACGAGACCTACTGGACTTCAACAGAGAAAGCGCAAACATTTCTTAATACAGCCTATTCACAAATGATGAATAGTCAGTATTTCTTTTATAATGAAGCGCTATCTGATAATGCCTATAATGGCAGAGGAGATATTGCGGGGGCAGCTTCCATTGCTTCAGGAACGTATGATTCTTCACTTGGCAGAATGCAGGCAGAATGGGATGGGCGTTATGCCGGGATTAAGACGACCAATTTAATATTAGCAAATATAGACCGGGTTCCTGATATGGATGAAGATGTAAGGGCACGGATGAAGGCTGAAGCACGTTTTCTGAGAGCCTGGCAACACTTTTATTTGATGACCTGGTTTGGAGATATTCCGTTGCTTGAAAGTGATCCTTCACTTGAAGAAGCTCTTAGCATCACACGTACTCCTCGCGAAGATGTACTAACCTTTATTCTGGATGAGCTCACAGATATTATGGATGATATTCCGGTCAAATCCAGTTACTCTAATGCAGAACGTGGACGCATCAGTAAAGGGGCGGTTGCAGCTTTTTTGGCAAGAGTTCATTTATATGAAGGCAACTGGTCTCAGGTTGTGACCTATTGCGAAATGATAATGAATGGAAATGTAGGAGATTATGAACTTTTCAATTCGTATTCGGGTTTGTTTTCAAATCAAAACCAATACAGTTCAGAAGATATTTTAAGTCTTCAATATGCACCTATAGATAGAACCTGGGGTGAACTTTTTGATATGGTTCCCATATCGGTTGGTGGACGTGTAAATTCACTTGCTCCAACGCAAGAATTAGTAGATAGTTATTTAACCCTTAACGGAAGCGCTATTGATGAGCCGGGAAGTGGGTGGTCTGAAGATAGTCCCTATGAAAACAGGGATCCCAGGCTTATAGCAACCATAGTCTATGACAACTACCAGTGGCAGGATTTAGAGGGTACGAGCACCATTTATATAGAACCGGGTTCAGATCCTGACGATGCAACAGATGAGTATGCTCCAGGCGGATCAACAACTTCTACCGGCTACTATGTTAGAAAATATTTTGATCCCAACCACGAAGCAGGCCTTGCAATAAGCACCAATCTTATGCTTATTCGCTATGCTGATGTTTTGTTAATGTATGCTGAAGCGAAACACGAACTGGGTGCGTTTTCTGAAACCGTTTGGGATGAAACCATCGCTTTATTAAGAGAACGTGCGGGCTTTACTGATCCTGCTGCACTAAATTATCCTTCCGGATTAAACGATCAGGAAATGCGTGAGGAAATTCGTAATGAGAGACGCGTTGAACTTGCACTAGAAGGACTACGCATATTCGATATACGCAGATGGGAAACAGCTGAAGATGTATTAAATGGATATGCTCATGGTGCACAATTTGGACCAGATGATATAGATGACGGTTATTTAAGGGTCAATTTAAGAACTTTTGACGCCTCAAGACATTATCTATGGCCCATACCGCGAGATGAGCGACTCATTAACCCAAATCTTAGTCAAAATCCCGGATGGTAATCCTTTAAAAAGTATTAAAACAATTAAATATTCTAGTTATGAAAAATATAATAACCAAAATGACCGCTCTAATTGCTTTTGTAGCCGTTTTTACAGCTTGTGAAGATGATGAGTCGTTGAATGTAGCAGAGGTTTCTGAAGTGGAAGCATTGTATACGCCTGAGAACAACAAATTTTTTAATCTGGGTGCTTCAAGTTCTACAGTATTTGAATGGCAGGCTTCAAAATCTGCTGATAATGGAGTTGTTATGTATGAAGTGGTATTTGATGAGGAGGGAGGAGATTTTTCAGAGCCTCTGTATGTAATCCCATCAAACGGTAAAGGCTTTGATAATAAACTCACATTATCATTTACCAAACTCAATGAAATAGCCGGTATGGCTGGTATAGCTGCTGAAGAAACTGGAAAACTGCAATGGAGGGTTTGGAGTTCTAAAGGACTTGATATCAAGGAATCTGCAGAAATACGAACAATTGAAGTAGAACGCCCGGCTGGTTTTCCTACGCCGGATGAATTGTTCCTTACAGGATCTGCAACTGAAGGAGGTGCAGATTTGTCTGCTGCACAGAATTTTGTAAAAACAGGTCCTTCCACTTTTGAAATATATACCCGTTTAGAATCAGGTTCTTACAAATTTGTAACGCGCAACACCGGGGAGCCTGAGAGCTTTTACATTGGTACAGATGATAAAATTAAAAAGGATGGAGAAACTACTTTTACAGGAACAGCAGCTGTTTACCGAATTCGAATGGACTTCAGTGATGGTACTACCTCAATGGCAACTATAGATAAGGTTGAACTATTCTTCTCTCCGACCGATCAATATTTATTTTCTTTTGATTATACAGAGAATGGATCCTGGGAAGCTCTTAACAAATTAATTCAATTTAATGGATCTGATGAAAGATATAAGTTCAGATTTACAGTTACAACAAATGGCGCAACACGTGAAGAATGGTTCGGAAGTATTAATAAAGATAATCAACGACCTAACCAAAATACTGCTGATTCATTTTGGTATATGTTTCCGGTCGATAACTCACGTTGGGATTTTACCTATAAATTTATTGGAGAAGCAAATGGTGCCAACGTAGATGTAAATATATATCTGAACTCTGATCTACCTGAATATACTCACGAGATTACGGTGCTTTAAAAAAATGAATATGACTTATATAAAGAAAGAAAGTTTAAAATACGTAACGCTGGTTTTAATTGTATTGTCATCGATTTCCTGTAGTGAAGATCCTATTCCTTTAAGAGATCCTGCTTTAACCGGAGGAGAGGATGCAGCTATAGAATGGGAAGCGGTCGCAGACTCTATTCAGGAGGCTACGTACACAGTTTATTTAGGTTCTGAAGGTACTTTTGTAACCGATAATCAGGGAGATGCCACGTTTCAATACTGGCCTAACGCGCACGTATTGCATATTTTGGTAGATGGATATTTGCGTACTGATGATGGTTCTTATGTTCCAAAAATGAAAGCATTGGTGCGAGGTATTAAGTCCAAAAATGGAGGTACTTATACCAATGTATTTAACGATGATATGTTATGGTTGGGTAACAGTTCTATGCGTGCCTATAATGCCACTAATGATGAGGAATACCTTGATGTAGCAAAATTTCTTTGGGATGACGTTCTGGAAAGTTACAGCGATGTAATGGGAGGTGGAATTGCCTGGAAAAAAGATACACCCTTTTCTAAAAATGCGGTCTCCAATGGACCTGCTATAATATTAGGAATGCGATTGTATGATGCGACCGGCGAAGAGAAATATCTTAACCGTGCTAAAGAACTTTATGAATGGCAAAAAGAACATTTGGTGAATCCTGAAAATGGAGTCGTATGGGATAACATACAGTTGATAGACGGTAATGAGGTTATTCAGAAAGACTGGGTGTTCACCTACAATATGGGAACCTGGATCGGAGCGGGACTTAGATTATATAACGAGACCGGAGAACAGGGGTATCTGGATGATGCGCTGCTTTCAGCAAGAACAACATTAACCAGCCCGCAACTTACCAGTTCTGGGATTTTACGAAATGAAGGTCAGGGCGATGGAGGTCTTTTTAAAGGAATTTTTGTGCGCTATTTTACCGAAATGATCTTAGAAGAGGATATTACCCAGGACAATCAGGAAGATTTTCTGGATTTCCTAATATTTAATGGGCAAACTTTTTACAGAAATGGACTTAGTCATCCCGGAATGTTGTCAAGTCCTGATTGGAATAGCGCTCCAGGAAATCGAGTTGATTTAAAAACTCAGTTGAGTGGTGTTATGCTTGTAGAGGCAATGGCCAAACTTGAAGGAGAAGGTTTAGTTGAATAATGTTTGAGTTGTTTTCAGTTGGAGGTCAGTCCTTATTTAAGGCTGACTTCTTTCTTTTTAAGTTGAAATACTAAAACGTTTTATTTAACTTTCCACTCTTTAAAATATTCATTAATGCCTGCCTAAATACGAATATGTATGGCAGTTTACGTTATTCCTATGCAAAGAAGAAAATTTATACAGAATACAGCTCTGGCCGGAAGCTTCACATTGGCAGCTCCTACAGCCTTATTTAGTAATGTCCTATCTAATAAGTTTCCGGTAGTGAGAGTGCCTGAGGGCCAGCGAAATTTTGAAAGTAAAGCAATCGAAAAGGCGATTAAAGAATTCAGTAAACATACAGACGATAAAGAATTAGCCTGGCTATTTAACAACTGTTTCCCGAATACGTTGGATACTACGGTAACCTATAAAAAGGTCAATGGAGAACCGGACACTTATGTAATTACCGGTGATATTGATGCGATGTGGTTGCGTGACAGTTCTGCGCAGGTATGGCCGTATATGCAGTTTGCTGACGAGGATAAAGACCTGAAAAATCTTATAGCTGGTGTTATTAATCGCCAAACTTCACAAATTTTGAAGGATCCTTATGCTAATGCATTTTACAATGATCCAAATAAAAAAGGGGAGTGGACTTCTGATAATACCGATATGCTTCCGGGCGTTCATGAGCGTAAGTATGAGATAGATTCCTTATGCTATCCTATACGCCTGGCCTACAACTATTGGAAAACTACGGGAGATACAAAACCATTTGATAGTGAATGGGTAAAGGCTATTAAGACCATTCTCAAAACCTTTAAAGATCAGCAGGAGAAAGACGGTACCAATCCATACACATTTAGTCGTAATACTTCAAACGGTACAGATACCCGATTCCTAAAAGGTAAAGGATACCCTGTAAAACCTGTTGGACTTATTTGCAGTGCCTTTAGACCCAGCGATGATTCTACAGTATATTCCTTTTTAATTCCCTCGAACTTTTTTGCGGTTGTGAGTCTGAATCAGGCAGCTGAAATGATTGAAGTGCTTAAGGACGACAAAACACTTTCTAACGAATTAAGAGCTCTTGCTGTTGAAGTGGATGAAGCAATAGCTAAATATGGGGTGACAGAACACGAGAAATACGGTAAAATTTATGCATTTGAGACTGATGGTTTTGGCAACCATTTAATGATGGATGATGCAAACGTACCGAGCTTATTGTCGTTGCCTTACCTTGATGCGATCAATGTAAACGATCCTGTCTATCAAAATACCCGTGATTTTGTATGGTCTTTAGATAATCCGTTCTTTTTTAAAGGTAGTGCTGCCGAGGGCATAGGAGGTCCGCACGTAGGTATGGATATGATTTGGCCAATGGCAATCACTATGAGAGGTCTAACCAGCACTTCAGATGCGGAGATTAAAGAATGCATTACGATGCTTAAAAATACGCACGGAGGTACCGGTTTTATGCATGAGACCTTTCATAAAAATGATCCTAAAGACTTTACACGGTCCTGGTTTGCCTGGGCAAATACACTATTTGGAGAGTTTTTATGGAAAACCTACAAAGAGCGTCCTGAACTATTAAGTTAGGCATTTGAACATATGATCAGAGCAAAGTATATAAAAGGTTTTCAGCTTATACCGGTAATCTTAGCAGTTGTAATTGCTTTCCCAGGCTGCAAACCTACCGGGAGTAAACAGGAAACAGCAATAATCTTAAATCAACCCCTTGATTACGTAAATCCGTTTATCGGTACTGCGCCGCTAACTGATCCCGATTTTATAGGTTATACCCCTCCTCCGGGATGGCGGGTATGGGCAGGTTTGACGTATCCTGGTGCTACTTTACCCAATGCGATGGTACAGTTAAGTCCTATTACAGAGTACGGAAGTGGAGCGGGCTATGAGTATGAAGATTCTGAGATAATAGGTTTTACCCATACTAATAAGGGGCATTGGAATTTATGTCACATTCCGGTTTTACCAATTACTGCAAACACGCAAGCTCCTTTCAAATCGAGTTTTAAAAAGGAAAATGAAAAGGCTTCAGCCGGTTATTATAGTGTTTACCTGGATGATTATAAGGTGAAGGTAGAGTTGACCACCTCATTAAGATCTGGTTTTCATAGATATACTTTTGATAATAATACGGAGCATAAAGTACTTTTCGACTTATCCCGTGCCAATAACCGTGTTGATGAATGGAAAATCAGGAAGGCTGAAGCTAATGCAGTGGAGGGCTATCAGAGAACCGGCGGTGATAAAGTTCACTTTTATGCTGAATTTAGCGAATCGATACAGAATTTAGAAACCACTGGAGAAGGGAAGCGGGATGGTTATTCAATTGTGGTTTTACAGGCTGAAGATAAACCGGTGACTTTAAAAATTGGGTTGTCTTTTGTAAGCGTAGCAAATGCTAAAGAAAACCTTCAGAAAGAGCTTGGAAATCGGGATTTTGAGACCGTACATCAGGATGCACAGGATATCTGGAATGCTGTTTTAAACAAGATTCAGGTTTCCGGAGGTAGTGAAAAGGAAAAAGAACTTTTCTATTCATCACTCTACCGCAGTATGCAGTGGCCTGCCCTGCGCAGTGATGTGAATGGTGACTTTTCAGATGAGAAAGGAGAAATTCAGAATAAGGGCTTTAGATATTATACCAATCCATCATTGTGGGATACCTATCGCAACAAATTGGTACTACTGAGCCTGCTTTCACCAGATGTTACCGGCGACATCATTCAATCTTTAGTAGATAAGGGTTCGTATAGCGGTTTTATGCCCACTTTTTTTCACGGGGATCACGCTGCTCCCTTTATTGCTCAGGCTTATGGTAAGGGAATTACCAATTTTGACGTTAATAAAGCTTATGAATTGCTACTGAATAATGCTTACAAAGAAGGTGGTACGCGACCTTATATCAAAGAGTATATCGAGAAAGGTTTTATTTCTGATCCGGATGTCGAAAATCCTCAGGTGGAGACCAAAGCGAAAGCCGGAGTTTCAAAAACACTTGAGTTTGCACTAGACGATCACAGCCTGTCAATCCTAGCGAATGCTTTAAATGACAAAGAACACGCTGATGATTTGGCCAAAAGAGCGAAGAACTATATAAATGTATTTGATCCTAAAACGCATTTTATGCGTGGTAAGCTTGATGACGGTACATTTATAACCCCATTTGATGCAGAATACCCTTATTATGAGTATATGTACCGGGAGGCAAACGCATGGCAATTGTCTTTTTATGTGCCTCACGATATGCCGGGATTGGTCGGGCTTTATGAAAACGAACAGGCTTTTGAGGAAAAGCTCGATTCGCTGTTTTCTCTACCGTGGAATCCTAAACATATAGCCCGAAACGTCAGCGGATTTTTAGGTCAGTATTGTCACGGCAATCAGCCTGATCACGAGGCGCCATATGCCTATTATTTCATAGATAAGCCCGAAAAGTCTCAGCAAGTCATAGATATATTACTAAAAGATTATTATGGAGTAGGAGCAGAGGGCCTTGCTTTAAGTGGAATGGATGATGCCGGAGAAATGAGTGCCTGGTATGTTTTTGCAGCTTCAGGACTATATCCACTCTCACCCGCAGATAATGAATATATTGTTTCGCTTCCCATTTTTGACACTGTGAAATGGAATTTAGGAAATACCAGTTTTAGCATTGAGAAAGAAGGCACATCCCGTGAATTGAAGTCAATAAACTTTAACGGGAATGAAGTTTCAGGTTATTTTATCACTCAGGAGCAATTATCAAAAGGTGGTACGCTTAAGTTGAAGACTAATTAAAATCAAATTTAGACCATGATAAAAAAAGTATTCTTAGTAATTAGCCTTCTAACCTTAGGCCTGAGTTATGCTCAAAACTATAGTTTGAAGTCGCCTCAGGGAGATTTAGAGCTTAAAATTTCAATAGACGAGTCTATAAACTATAGCGTCTTTAAGAACGACAAACCTATCTTTGAAAATAATACAATAGGTTTAGAATTATCAGATAAAATGCTGGGTGCTAGGCCAAAAGTAATTTCAAAAAAAACGAAGAGTGGGAATGAAGACTATAAGTTGCCTTTCGCATTAAAATTTAGCAGAATCAATTACAGCTATGAGAGTCTGGAACTAAAGTTTAAAGGAGGCTACGCTCTTGAATTTAAGGTGATGAATGATGGTGTGGCCTATCGTTTTATCACAGATTTAAAAGGGGATATTGAAGTGCTTTCAGAAGTGTTTGAGGTCAATATGGCTGAAGAGTTCACAGCACATTTGCAGCAGACCCCTTGGTTTAAGACATCTTACGAATACCCTTATACACATATAAAAACCGCACAGTTTAAAAGCGGAAACCACAAGTCTACGCTACCGGTATTGTTAGAAAATGATTTTGTAAACGTGCTTATTTCGGAAACAGATCTCTATGACTATCCTGCTATGTTTATCAACACCGAAGAAGCAAATACATTGTCTGCGGAATTTCCCAAATATCCGTTGGAGTTTGGTGATGATGGTGACCGAAGCGTAAAGATTTTAAAAGAAGCAGATTATATCGCGAAAACCTCAGGGAAGCGAACCTTTCCTTGGCGCTATTTTCAAATTACAACTAACGATGAAGATATTTTAACAAACACCCTTACTGCAAGGCTTGCTACGCCTACTGTTCTTAAAAATCTCGACTGGTTGAAGCCGGGTCAGGTAAGCTGGGAATGGTGGAATGGTGCATCGCCCTACGATGTGGATTTTAAAGCAGGGTATAATGAGGATACTTATAAATATTTTATTGACTTTGCTTCTGATTATGACATACCTTATATCATTATGGATGAAGGTTGGGCAAAATCAACAACCGACCCGTATACACCCAATCCTACCATCGATCTTTTTGAATTGATAGAATACGGAAAGAAACGTAATGTCAAAATTGTATTATGGCTTACCTGGCTAACAGTAGAAAAGAACTTTGAGCTTTTTGAAAAGTTTAGTGAATGGGGAATCGCTGGTGTCAAAATAGATTTTATGGATCGAAGCGACCAGTGGATGGTTAATTATTATGAGCGTGTTGCTGCTGAGGCTGCAAAGCATAAGTTGTTTGTAGATTTTCACGGTTCGTTTAAACCGGCCGGACTCGAAATCAAATATCCTAATGTAATCTCTTATGAAGGCGTTTTGGGACTTGAACAAATGGAACGTGCGACAACAGATAATAGCCTTTATTTGCCTTTTATACGCAATGCAGTAGGGCCTATGGATTTTACACCGGGTGGAATGATAAACATGCAACCCGAGATCTATTACAGCAGAAGACCTAACTCTGCTGCCATGGGAACACGGGCTTTTCAAATGGCACTTTTTGTAGTTTTTGAAAGCGGCTTGCAAATGCTTGCCGATAATCCTACAAACTATTATAAGAATGACGAGTGTACGCAATTTATTACCGATGTACCTACAACCTGGGGTGAGACCGTAATTCTCGATGCGAAAATAGGAGAGTACGTGGTTTTAGCAAAGCGAAAAGGAGACACCTGGTATACCGGGGCTATCACTAATAACAATGAAAACGAGCGTGAATTTGAGGTTTCCCTTGACTTTCTAGGAAAATCTGAGAATTATGAAATGACATCCTTTGAGGATGGAGTAAATGCCGCACGTCAGGGTTTAGATTATAAAATGATCACAAATTCTGTAGATGCGAAGCAAACTTTAAAAGTTAGGCTTGTTAGAAACGGGGGATGGGCTGCGGTTTTCAAACCGAAATCTTAATCAAAAGCTTTAAAATTTATAACCAAAATATGAAATTGAAGTTTTACCATATTGCCATGATTTTATTTCTATGCTTTCAGGCCATAGGGCAGGAGCAGGGCTATAAACTCGTGGAGAACATTGCATACTATCCGGAAGCAATGCAACAAAAGGATGCCTATTTGGCTTCGCAAAGTCGTCTGGATATTTACTACCCGGAAGGAAAAAAGAATGTTCCTGTGATTGTTTGGTTTCACGGGGGTGGACTTACAGGTGGCGGCAAGGAAATTCCTCAGGCTTTAAAAGATAAGGGATATTGCATAGTTGGGGTAGGCTATAGGCTTTCTCCAAAAGTAAAAGCTGAAAAATGTATTGACGATGCCACTGTGGCTATTGCATGGGTTTTTAAAAACATTGATAAATATAACGGTGACGCAGAATCAATTTTTGTAAGTGGTCATTCTGCCGGTGGTTATTTGGCATTGATGAGCATTATGGATGAAAGCCGATTAGCGAAATATAATCTTGATGCTAATGATGTTGCGGGCCTGATACCGTTTAGCGGCCATACCATTACACATTTTACGATTAGAGCAGAGCGCGGTATTCCTGGCGAAAAACCGATAATTGATGAATTTGCCCCCCTCTACTTTGTGAGAAATGACGCTCCACCTACATTATTAATAACTGGCGATCGCGAGTTGGAAATGTTGGGTCGCTATGAAGAAAACGCCTATTTCTATCGTATGATGAAAGTGGCCGGTCAGCAAGAGATTCAGATTTATGAAATGCAGGGATATGGTCACGGGATGACGCATCCCGCCTTTCCGCTTTTGATTGAGTTTGTAAGGCAACACAGTAATAAGCAATGAGTTAATTTAAGAGCCAGAATAAACAGACATTAAAATTTAATTTGAGGTCTACTAAATCCTTTTAGTTGTTTATTTTTGCAGAATAATTGACATTAAACAGGTATGAATTAAGGTACCTAAATATTATGAAAAATATCCTTGAAGATGAACGGATTGTGATGACCCTTGATGCAGGAGGTACAAATTTTGTTTTTTCAGCATTACAGGCGGGTGTAGAAATAATAGAACCTATTACTTTACCATCACATTCAGAAGATTTAGAATATTGTTTAAAGACTATTATTTCAGGATTTAAGCAGGTTGAAACAGTGCTTGAACACAGAATTCCTGATGCTATAAGCTTTGCATTTCCCGGCCCCGCAGATTATAAACAGGGCGTTATTGGAGATTTAATAAATTTACCCTCGTTTAGAGGTGGCGTTGCGTTGGGACCTATGCTTGAGGAAATTTTTGGCATTCCCACACTCATCAATAATGATGGAGATTTATTTGCCTATGGGGAGGCAGTAGCCGGTTTTCTTCCTTTCCTAAATCGACACCTGGAAGGTGCAGGATTATCTAGACGCTTTAAGAATTTAATAGGGGTGACTTTAGGAACCGGTTTTGGAGGTGGTATTGTAGTTAATAATCAGATTTGTTTGGGTGATAATTCCGCAGCAGGCGAGATATGGCTAACCCGAAACTTTCTAAAACCGGAAACAATTGCCGAAGAAAGTGTAAGTATACGGGCCATTCAGCGTGTGTACGCTGAAAAATCCGGTAAACCTACTAATCATACGCCGCTGGAAATTTATCAGATTGCGAGTGGAATTATTGAAGGAGATAAGCAGGCTGCTGTTGCTGCCTTTGAAGAAATGGCTGTTGCAATAGCGGAATCTCTTGCGAATGCTGTTGCATTGCTTGATGCTCCAATTGTTATAGGTGGCGGTATTGCCGGAGCTTCCAAGTTCATTATACCCAAAATTATCGAACACCTTTCAGGAAGTATACACGATTTAAGTGGTAAAGCAATACCTCGATCTATTTCTTCAGTATACGATGTGGATGATAAGGATGAATTAAAAGCCTTCATTACTAATTCTCAACACGAAGTGATCATACCTTTTAGTACAAAAAAGGTTATTTACAACAAAGAAAAACGAATAGCCATAGGCACTAGTAAGTTAGGAACCAGTGCCGCTGTTTGTCTTGGAGCTTACGCACTGGCTTTAGATTACCTTGACAAAACAAATCATTATGAGGTAGCCATTAATAAAGAAATGAACTAATTAAAAAGCCCGCTCTACTAGCAGGCTTTTTTTAATTGATGGGTTTGAATATTTTAATTCGCGACGGCTTTATCAATAGCATCGAGTACCATCGGTTCCATTAATTTGTAACCCGCAGCTGTGGGATGTACCCCGTCACTGGCAAGTCCTTCTTTCATTCCGTTATTTTCATCAGCCATTGCCGAAAAGTAATCCAGATAAACCAAATCTTTTCCCAGACAATAATACTCGAGCATCGTATTCAATTCTGTAATAGGGCCAACAGAATCAACTTCGGGTTTCCAGGGGTATTTTGCTGCAGGCAGGATAGAAGCAACAATGGGTTTGATGCCGTTAGCCTCCGCCAACTCAACCATCGAAACAATATTACCAAAAATCTGTTCAGTAGTCATTGGGCCCGTGTTTCCCGCAATATCATTAGTCCCGGCAAGAATCACCACCGCTGTAGGATTTAAGTCGATTACATCCTGTCTAAAACGAAGCAGCATTTGAGGCGTTGTTTGCCCGCTGATTCCTCGGCCAATGAAGTTGTTTGAAATAAAGAAATCGGGGTTTGCATTTACCCAGCCTTCGGTAATAGAGTTTCCCATAAAGACTATCCGGTTATCTTTCGCATTAGTTATATCTATCTGCGCATTAGCTTCAGTATAACGCTGTAAATTTGGCCAATCCTGCGCTGTTGATTTAAAAATACTACCCCAAATCATGACTATGATAATTACCAAAAGTTTAAAAAAATTGCGCATAAATCAACTTTACATATTCTTGTTAGATGTTCTATAAAAGTAAGTTTTCTGTCACTCTTAAGTTATCTGGGTATTGTGAAAGCTTACTGAGCTTTTTTAGTTTCTTAGGTGTTGACAGCAAACTATTTTTTACTTTATTATTACGAGCTTAGATACATTGTTTTTTTTCAAAGTATAAATACCAACTGAAATTGCGTTCGGAAAAACAACTGTTGCTGTTTGGTTTGTTACATCAAAATTAACTTCAATAAGCAAATTCCTCCCGCTTATGTCATATACATTAAAAAGATCAGTAGGTTTACTATTAGTCACAAAAAACACTTTAGAGGTATTGGGATTTGGGAATACGGAAAAGCCGTCATTGTTATTCTCATAGTGGTCAGAGGTGAAGTAGGGTAGTGCAAAATTAAAAGCTTCTTCACCAACCTGTTTACCAATTAATTTACCTGGAATATCGTCTGCAGGTGGGTGAATACCTCCCCATATTCTTGACAGACTACACTGGTCAGAAGCATCCCGGTAAGTTGCCCATTGTAAGGTTAAATCAACAGAAGGACCCTTTTCGAAAACCAAAAACTCATTTTTATTAGCTCTAAATTCTCCCAATCCGCCTGGGAAAAATTCACTGCCAGTCATTAAGGTTAATACTTCTGCAGCAGCTCTTGAAAATGTAGAATGCCCCGATACATAACCGGCAAACGGGGGTGTTACAAAAGAAATTCTTTGATAGGGCCACCAGTTTTCAGCAAGTATCCAACCCACACCTGCTACATCTGCATGAGGATTATCTATATAATCGTGACCTTTCCACGAATAGAGCTTTATTTTACCTACATTTTTATGGTTCAAACCAGCTAAAGGATCATTTTCTGTAATTAATTCTATATAACCCTGCATTAAAGGAATGCCGCCTACGTTGTAATTTGGCAAGCTGGCATCAGAAGACTGGCCGAGTTCGCACATATACCGAATAGCTGAAATGGGTCTAATATAATCATAGCGACCTTTTATTCCCCAAGCTGCAATGGCAGCGTCATGCATTGCACCAGATAAGATGAAATAGGATTTTACATCCCACTCCAATGGCGAAAGTGTATCACCTTTACCTTCAAACTTTCGTTCAAAACGGGGATGGTCATTCACATAGTTTAAAATGGTAAACCAATGGCCCGGGGGTGTTTCAGAATCTGGCCCATCAGCCCAAAACTCTGCCAAAACCCTTAAATAGTCACCTCTTGGCACCTTTTGCGCTTCGTACGCCTTACCCGTAATAGGATTGAGACTATGACCTGTGCTTATATCACCTCCATTGTATAAATCATAGAAATCTGGATATGCATAAACTGATTTAGGAAAATTTTCAATCTTTATATTTCCTATAGTATTTGGAGAAATGTCCCAAAGCACTCCATCTGTAGCATCCAATTGTGAACTCCATAGCGATACCAGAGAAAAATTCCATTTGTACGCATCACTTATGGGAGTTCGTTCATTTTCATTAAGATAGGGGGGAGATCCGGGATCGTGGTACACCTCATAAATGAATCCGTCTCTCTGAAAAGTGGATTTATCTTGATCAGATAATGAAAAAGGTTTAACACTACCCCATTCAGCTCCCAAAAATTCTGGAGTTAACCCTCTAATCAGGTTTCCACTTTGATCAATAAAATTATTAAAAGAAAGGGGTTGCCATCTGTTTGCATCTGATAGGGCTATATTCTCGTCATTTATTTTATTCAGAATAAGAGCTGGGTTAACAGGCTCATAGAATTCATTATCGTAATTGCTGGATTCTCGTGCACCATCCTGCTTACCGTAATCTATAATTGTTTGAGCTATATAGTTTCCTAACGCGGCAGCATTTCCAGATTTATAATCAATAGATGTATCATAACTGGTATAACCCAGTTGGTTCATAATCATGTTGAAGCGTTTTAAGGTGCTTTCACCCCCCGGGGAGTTCTTAAAACGATGTGTTAACAATCGATAAGCGGCAAAACTTATGGCTTTATCTATAGACGCACTTAGCGTTTCCTTTGGAGTAAATGGCTCTAATTTACTTTCAAAACCGTGCACTTTTTTTCCCATTAGATACGGATGAGCTTCCTGATCATAAATAGCCCACGCATCAAACATAGCTACAGATGTGTGGAATAGATTACGGGCGTGTACCGTAGGTCTTGCATAATCATTCCGTATGGCTTCCAACAAAGCTTCATTCCATATTCTGGCTACTGATATATGTTCAAGCGTGTTCTTTACACTTAAATCTACCTCCACAGAAACCGGCAAACTAGAGCAATTGTGGGCTCTAGTTGAGGAGTTAACTTTTCCGCTTTCTTCTAAACCCCATTTGACTGAGATTGTATTAGTGCCTTGACCACTTATAATTTCACCACTTTCTACACTCCAGGTAACTTGATCTCCAATTCCCGAATTATATTGATAACTTTCTATTTTGCCAAAACCAGATTGTTCAGGACCAGAAATAGCGCCCGATGGAATGTACTCGCAACTATTATCGTTAATGGTAGCCAATGGGTTATAGTTGCACGAATTTTTATCTGTGCATCCAAAAATCTTGGGAACTGGAGCCAAATCGATAATCTCAAATCCAATTCCTTCTGTAGCTTTGATTAGCACATTGGATTCTAGGTTTGAAAAGGATTCAACCAAACCGGATGGCCAAAAGATTGTCAACTCATCCACCTTATCTGATGCTGCAAGCCCAAAATGAACTGGTATCAAATTTTGCGACAGCATTCCCACACCACTAAAATATCTTATGTAATTTCCTCCACTGGTCTTTATGGCCACCTTTGTTCCGTATGCATTTCTATTTGAAACGGTTCCTTCTAAAGCTACTTTAAACCACTTGTGAGCGCTATTCTGACCATAATTAATGGTCCTGTTTTCATAAAAAAAGGAAGGCCTGTCATTACAGGCAACAAAAATGTCTAAATCCCCATCATTATCATAATCAAACTCAACGGCCTCCAGACTCTTAGATAGGTCATCTAGATTAGCTTCACCTGAACGATCTTCAAATTTACTTTGACCTTCTTTATATAAATTTTTAAAATAAACATTGGTCTGGGGATCTGTATCAACAAAGCCATTTACGATAAACAGGTCTTCGTCTCCGTCTAAATCAAAATCGGCAAATCGTGTAGCCCAGGACCATTTTGATGTTTTTGAAATCAATCCATTTTCCCTGGATTTTTCAATAAAATGGTTGCTGCCGTTGTTTTGATATAGCGCATAGATATTGATTCCTGATATAAGAAAGTCAAAGTCTCCGTCCAGATTAAAATCCCCAACAGTTATCCCCATATCATCAATGGTACTGTTTAAACCATAATCGATAGCTTTTTCTTCAAAACTGCTACCATTTTGGTTTATATAAAGCAGATTTTCCTTCTCAAAGTCATTGGTTATATAAAAATCTTTAAACCCATCATTATTAAAATCGAAAGGTAACATATTGAATGTTGAACCCGTATTTGGAAGCCCAATGGCTATTTTTGAAAACGTACCGTTTTGGTTGTTTTTATATAAAATCTCTTCATCACATCTTCCCCAGTCATTAATAAATAGGTCTAAAAAGCCATCATTGTCATAATCGGTCCAGGTAGCCCCGGTCAAAAAACAATTTGTATTTTGATCGATTCCTGATTTTTCTGTTACTTCAACAAAATAGCCGTTGCCTCGGTTTTGAAAAAGTTGAACTTTTAAATAATGTACAAGAAAGAGATCAGGTAAACCATCGTTGTCATAATCGCCCCAAAAAGAACCCAATTTATGGCCTCCCAAACCAGGGTGTATATCAGAAATTCCATCTTCGGGTAATAAATCTACCAACCCGGATGTAGCAGTAATATCAGTAAATTTGCCATTATCATTCCTAAAGAGACGGCTATGAGATTTTTCAACTCCCGGTTTGTCTTTTGCTTTCGCAACTACAAAAATGTCTAGATCATAATCCCCATCTATGTCAGCCACGGAGACCGAATTGTTTTCTTCCAGATTTCCCAAACCAACTAAGGTTTCAACACGCTCAAATTGCTGCGATAAAATTATATTGCTTGAAAATAAAGCTACAAGAACAAGTATTAATAGATACTTATTCGCTTCTTTACTTTTAAGAATATAGTTTTCCTTCATCTATTTGGGAGCTATTTTAATTATAAAGATTCCTGTTTGGTTTACTGCTCATATAAAACCTAAGTGTTCCGCCATTCATAATCTGATCGTGTGAGATAAATGGTTCAGTAAGTTCTTCACCGTTCAATTCTACCTTACGCACATATACATTCTTTTCAGACTGATTTTTGGCTTCAATTTTAAATGTATTGCCATTATCGAGATTTATGCTTGCCTCTTTAACAGCAGGGCTTCCCAACGCATAATCTACAGATCCGGGAGCCACAGGGTAAAAACCTAAACTGCTGAATAAATACCAGGCACTCATCTGACCAAAATCATCATTACCGCTCAACCCGTCAGAACCGGTTTGATATTTGTCTCTTAAAATCATTCTGATTTTATCCTGAGCTTTATAGGCATCATTGGTCCAGTTGTACAAATAAGCTACGTGATGTGAGGGCTCATTGCCGTGTACATAGTTTCCTATGATTCCCTCTCTTGAAATGTCTTCTGTATTCTCAAAATATTTATCAGGAAGTTCCATGGTGAATAAAGAATCCAGATGAGTACTGAATTTTTCTTTTCCACCCATAAGATCGATCATTCCGGCAGGATCGTGAGGTACATACAAACTGTAGTTCCAGCTGTTGCCCTCAATAAAACCTTGTCCGTGTGTGTTAAGTGCGTCAAATTCTTTTTTAAAGCTTCCGTTACTTAATCTGGGGCGCATAAAGCCTATAGATTTGTCATAAACGTTTTTCCAATAGGTAGAACGCTCCATGAACTCATCATAAATTTCGTCACGGCCTAATTTTTTAGCGGCCTGAGCAATCGCCCAATCATCATACGCATATTCTAAGGTCTTAGAAACAGAAGAACCACTTTTATCTTCGGGTACATACTTCATATGAATATAATCGCCAATCCCGTCAAAATAGCGTACCCGGGCTGTCTCTACACAGGCATCGAGGGCAGCGTTCTGATCGAAGTCTGCATTGCCTTTTACAATAGCATCTGCGATTACAGAAACTGAATGGTAACCAATCATACACCAGTTTTCATTGGCGTAATGCGACCAGATAGGGAGCATATGGTGAACACTTTGTTCCTGATGCACCATCATAGACTGCACCATATCCTGATTGCGTTGTGGTTGCAATACATTGAATAAAGGATGCAGGGCTCTGTAGGTGTCCCAAAGTGAGAAGCTGGTATAATTTGTAAAACCATCAGTCTCGTGCACATTGCGATCTAGTCCCATATATTTACCGTTAACATCCATATAAACCGTAGGACCTAAAAAGGCGTGGTACATTGCCGTATATAGGTTTACTTTATCAGATTCTTCTAAAGTCTCTACAGTAACTTTTTGCAATTCTTTATTCCAGGCATCACGAGCTTGTTGCTTAATAGCGTTGAAGTCCCATCCCGGAGCTTCTGCCTGCAGGTTTTTAAGAGCACCTTCAGTACTTACCGGAGATAGGGCCAATTTGACCTGAATCTTTTCATTTTCTTCGGTATCAAAATCAAAGTAAAGTCTCAGGTCTTTACCTGCCATCTGCGGGAAATTGCGGGTTTGATCAAATCGCCCCCAGAAACCACGGTATACCTGTCCGGGTTGTTTCTCCTGACCATAGCCTTTAAAGGATTTGCTGAACGTCATTGCAAAATACACTTTACGCGTACGTGCCCATCCACTGGTTTGACGGTAACCGGTGATGGTTGAGTCGTTTTCAACGCGAACAATCGTCCACACGTTTTTATCGTCGTAATTATAAATTCCGGCTTTTAGGTCAAGGATGATATGGGCTTCTTCACTTTTTGGAAATGTATATTGATGTACACCCACACGGGTAGTGGCAGTCATTTCAGCCTTGATGCCATAATCTTTAAGATTTACAGCATAGTAACCCGCTTCTGCAGTTTCCTCATCGTGAGAGAATCGAGAACGGTAACCACTATCGGGATTGGTTTCAGTACCTGGGTTGAGTTGTAATTTTCCAACCGTTGGCATTACCAGTAAATCTCCCAGGTCCGAGTGACCCGTACCGCTAAAATGCGTGTGGCTAAATCCAACAATTGTAGAATCTTCATATTGATACCCTGCGCAATATTTATAAACATCCGGATTGTAGCGCCCGTTCACAGCATAGGGAATAGTATCTGTATCCGGGCTTAATTGCACGCTTCCAAAAGGAACTGTGGCACCGGGGTAGGTGTGGCCCATCTTTGCAGTACCAATCATTGGGTCCACATATTTCGCGAGGTCTTGTTGTGCCTGGACGCTAAAAACACCAGCCGCAAGTAAACCTGCGGCGGTGATTAGGGGTTTAAAATTAAATCGATTCATTGAAATTATAATATCCTGATTATTTGTCATTTGTAAGGGAGTATGGGTAGTCAGATTTATCTGTACCTCGATCCGTATTCGGCTCATTGCTCATCTCATACGTAATGGTCATCCCCTTAATTAACTCACTATGGCTTAGCCAATTTTTGTCATAGGTTTTGCCATTAACCTTTATAGATTCGATATAGCGGTTCTCATTGCTGTTTTCAGGAGCATTAATTACAAGTTCCTTTCCGTTTTCAAATTTGATAGTCATATGTTTGAAAAGAGGAGCTCCCAACACATATTGATCTGTAGCTGGTGCAACGGGATAGAAGCCCATGGCCGAGAACACATACCAGGCAGAAGTCTGACCGTTATCTTCGTCACCACAATATCCATCTGGAGTTGGCATATACATTCGATTCATAGTTTCACGTGCCCAGTATTGCGTTTTCCATGGAGCACCAGCATAATTATACAGGTAAATCATATGTTGAATAGGCTGGTTACCGTGAGCATATTGACCCATATCGGCAATTTGCATTTCGCGGATCTCGTGAATCACACCACCATAAACGCTTTCGTCAAAAATAGGAGGCATAGAGAATACCGAATCCAGTTTCTTAACAAAATTCTTTTCCCCACCGATTAAGTCGATTAGACCCTGCACATCGTGAAAAACCGACCAGCTGTAGTGCCAGCTGTTACCTTCGGTAAAGGGATTACCCCATTTAAACGGATTGAAATCCTGTTGCCAGCTTCCGTCCTCATTCTTACCACGCATCAGACCGTAGCTTGGATCAAAAAGATTTTTGTAGTTCATACTACGCTCCTTATAAATCTTGATTTCTTTTTTCGGCTTTCCGATAGCTTTTCCAAACTGATAAATTGCAAAGTCATCATAAGCATACTCTAAAGTACGTGCAGCACTTTCATTAACACCTACATCATAAGGTACATAACCTAGTCTGTTGTAATATGGAGCACCTGCACGACCTACTGCAGTTATAGGTCCTTCATTATTTGCACCATTTACAAGAGCTTTCCAAAGTGTTTCTGTATCATAACCTCGCAGGCCTTTAATGTATGCATCGGCAACTACAGAAGCTGAATTGTTACCCACCATAATATTAGCATAACCGGGGCTGGACCATTCGGGTAACCAGCCACCTTCTTTAAAGTCATTGGCAAGACCTGCTTGCATCTCCTTATTGATAGAAGGATATGCGAGGTTTAAGAACGGGTACAGCGCTCTAAACGTATCCCAGAAACCGGTACCTGCAAACATATAACCGGGTAAAATTTCGCCTGTGTATGGACTCCAGTGTACAATTTCTTCTTTTTCGTTAATCTCGTAAAGTTTATTTGGGAAGAAAAGGGTACGATAGAGACAGGAATAGAAGGTTCTGATTTGGTCAATAGTTCCACCACCTACTTCGATACGACCTAATTTTTCATTCCAAAGTTCACGTGCATTTTCTTTGGTTTGTTCAAAATCTTCATTGCCTATCTCACGATTGAGATTTAATTGAGCCTGCTCAAAACTGATAAAGGAAGAAGCTACTTTAGCATTAACCACCGCACCGTTTTTTGTGTTAAAACCTACGATAGCTCCTGCGTGATCTGCTTTCATCTCTGCCTGACCTTTCGCAAGCGTATTGCTTTCCCAGGTATTTACATCGCTAAAAGGGGTATCAAACTGAATGATGAAGTAATTTTTGAAATTGGTCAGTTTACCACGCGCATATTTGGTTGTATAGCCAATAATCTTGTTTTCTTCTGGAATTACTTTTACATACGAACCCTTATCGAAAGGATCTATCACCACATACGAACTGTCTGCTTTGGGAAAGGTCATTCTAAATTGAGCAGCACGTTCTGTTGGTGTAAGCTCAACCGTCACATCGTGATCTGCCAGATATACTTTGTAGTAATAAGGAGTAGACTCTTCAGCTTTATGAGAAAACCAGCTTGCGCGGTCTTCCTGATTAAATTTCATTCCACCGGTGACGGGCATCAATGCAAACTGACCGTAATCATTCATCCAGGGAGAAGGCTGGTGTGTTTGTTTGAAACCACGAATTTTATTAGCATTATAGGTATACGCCCAACCATCACCCATAGTACCGGTTTGAGGTGTCCAGAAATTCATGCCCCAGGGAACGGCCACAGCGGGGTAGGTGTTACCATTAGATAGACCGGGGCTAGAGTCGGTCCCCATTAATGGATTAACATAGTCTACAGGGTTGTCTATAGAGTCAATGATTTCAGTTTGAGCAAAGCTAAACTGAGTAAAGACTAATAAAAACAGATAGCTCAATGATACTCTTTTAATATAAAACATAATTAAAGGGTTTGCGATCGGATTAATTTTTTGGTTAAGCAGGGTGAAAATATTTTATTTTAAAGGGTTTGCCTTTACCCCTTCGTTTGTGATTTTTACGGGTGTGATAAATCCGTTTTCGTCAAAATACATTTTATCAATACAGGTCTCACGCGAGTTCTGATCGGTTTCATCAAGAGGCCTGCGATGGTAAACCATATAATAGTCATCAGATCCTTTAGGATGAATCACGCTGTGATGCCCCGCACCTGTGGCGATAGCCGGGTCTTGCTGTAGAATTTTGTCTACACGCTTAAATGGGCCAAATGGAGAGTCTGAAATGGCATAAGCAACACTATAATCGGGACCTGTCCAACCACCTTCAGACCACATGAAGTAATACTTTCCGTCTTTGATAAACATAAATGGACCTTCAACATAACTCTCAGGAGTGATTTCCTTGAAAATAGTACCGTCTTCAAATGGGATAAAACCTGTAAAATCATCATTTAGCTTAGCTACATTACAATGTCTCCAACCCCCGTAATACAAATAATAGGAACCACCTTTATCTCTAAAAACAAACTGATCTATAGGTTGAGCCCCGTTGTGAAATTTATCGATGAGTGGTTTACCTAAATGATCTTTAAAGGGGCCTTCAGGAGAATCGCTCACTGCAACTCCAATTCCACCTAACTCGTCATCACTCTGAATATCATTAGCTCCGAAGAATAAGAAATACTTATTATCTTTTTTAATAATGGAAGGAGCCCACATGGCTCGTTTAGCCCATTTGATAGCCGAAGTATCTAAAACACTCGTGTGCTTGGTCCATTCTACCAAGTCAGGTGAGGAGAAGGCGTCAAGGTAAACCTGTTTGTCATAGGGAGCAGAAAAAGTAGGGTAGATGTAATAGGTGTCATCAAAAATAATTCCCTCAGGATCTGCGTACCATCCCGGGAATACCGGGTTATTATTTGCGATTTTCTTTTGCGCACAGCTGCTGGCGATGCTTATTAATGCAAGTAGAGAAGCGAGTTTTTTCATAATTTTAAATTAAAGTTATAAATATAAGCATAGCTTACATAAAACGTTTTAGTTTAGTCGTTATTTTAGTTTATTTTTTCCAGTTTGTGAGTGCCAGTATTTTTTCAAATAGTTCGTTATTTTCATAAATACCTGTAAAATTTTTAGAACCAGGACCATAAGCAAATACCGGGATAAGAGTAGCAGAGTGTCCTCCTGTTGAAAATGTGGGCTCTATTTCTTTATAATCACTATACTGGCTTCCATCTTCGCGTGTTTTTGTTTTAGAAGCAAGAGTAAAACCGCCAGTCTCATGATCTGAAGTGACGATAACTAAAGTGTTGCCGTCTTTTTCTGCGAAATCAAGTGTCTTCCCAATGGCTTGATCAAAGTCTATTAATTCGGCAATTAGATACGCTGCGTCATTATTATGACCACCCCAGTCAATCTGTGATCCTTCTGCCATCATAAAGAAATTTGAGCCGTCTTTAGTTAAGAATTCGGTTCCTGCTTCAATGGCTTTAGCAAGAAAATTACCACGGCCTTCCTGCATTTTAGGCATAGCGTTCGCTGCCAGAAGAAATCCTAATTTATCCTTAGACTTGAGTGCATTATAATTACTGAATGAGGTTGTGTCAACTGTAAAATTGTTAGCTTGTAATTGCGCTATGAGATCCAGATTGTCTTTACGCCCAGAGAAAAACTGAAAACCTCCACCTGCAAAAAAATCTATTCCAGATTTCGGCAGAAATTCTGCGATTTCATATTCCATTCCTCTGCTTTTAGCATGGGCATAAAAACTCGCCGGGGTCGCGTGAGTTAGTGAAGAAGTTGCAATTACTCCCGTTTGAATTCCATTTTCTGAAGCGATTTCAATAAGGGTTTTAGGGGCTGAAAAATCATCGTCAAGACCTATCGCCCCGTTGTATGTTTTAACTCCACTTGCAAAAGCAGTTGCTCCTGCTGCAGAATCGGTCACATCTTCCTGTGAAGAAGAGGTGTTGATTAAGCCAATATCTTCAAAACGGGTGTAATTTGAGACTTTATCCTGAAAATAAAATGCGGAAGATATCTGTGAAAGACCGGTACCATCGCTAATAAGGAGAATCACATTTTTAGCTTTTTTTGAGTTTGTTGTAATGCGGTTTACAGTTTTGCACGAAAAAAGCGACAAGCATACGCAGGAAATCAATCCTAATTTAAATAATTTCATTTTTTAAAGTTTGATCTTTTGCCCGACCTAGGGGTATCCTTTTAAAGGAACTAAGCCTAAAAGGCTGTTTTATAGTAAAGTTTTATAAGAAAAATCCGGGTAGTTTATTAACTCTTTTGAGAGTAAAGAAAACAACCCGAATTTTTAATTTATAGCTATTATTTTAAGGAAATTGCAGAAAGATTATAGAGAATAACCGTCACGGTACGTGCGTCTTACAAATTGATTAGCCTCATCAAAGTTGGTGACGCGCATTTTCTCAGCATCCCAAAGCATTTCGATATAGCGACCGGGGAAGTCAAAACCACCACCTTCACGTTCTTTGCGAACGTCAAAACCTCTAATGGCAAGATTTGCAATAAGTAGTGTTTCGGTTAATGGGCCTGCTACGCTAAAAGGCGAACTCACTTCTTTCTTTCCATAACCGGCAAGGACTGCTTCAACCCACTGCTTGTAATGACCGTTTGATTGCTCAGGTACACGTTCGTACTTTTCAGCAACTTTGGTTTGTTCTGTTTTTGACGTAGGTAATAACTGAGGATTTTCAGAATACGTACCGCACATCATCTTGCCTTTTGTACCTATGAAAAGCACCCCGTTACCACCGTCTCCAAATACTTCGTTTGGTCCTAGTTCTTCTGGTCGAGCAGGTTGAATACCACCATCCATCCAGTGCAGTTTGATATCTCCTTTGGTCTTATCCGTTTTTGGGAAGGTCATAGTAACATGGCTTGAAGGCGGACAGCTATCCGGGAAATAACCGCGTTTAAATTCGTCTACATAAACACTTCCAACACTGCACTGAACATCTTTTGGATACTTTAGATTAAGCACGCGTACTGGTACTTCTACCAGGTGACAACCCATATCACCCAAAGCTCCAGTGCCATAATCCCACCATCCCCTCCAGTTGAATGGTACTAAACCATCAACATACTCTTTATAAGGCGCGGTGCCTAGCCATAAATCCCAATCTAATTCGCTGGGTATAGGAGCTGATTTTTGTGGCCAGGGTATTCCCTGCGGCCATACAGGACGGTCTGTCCAGCAATATACTTCTTCTATTTCTCCAATAAGTCCGGCATCATACCACTCACTCATTAGACGGGTACCATTATTAGAAGCACCCTGATTACCCATCTGCGTGACAACCTTGTATTGATCCGCGGCTTCTGTTAGCGCGCGAGCTTCGTAAATGTCGTGCGTAAGTGGTTTTTGTACATAGACGTGTTTGCCCATTTTCATTGCGGCCATTGCCTGAACCGCGTGATTATGGTCTGGGGATGAAACAGAAACAGCATCTATTTTTTGACCTTCTTTTTCTAACATTTCCCGATAATCCTTATAGTATTTAGCCTTAGGAAACCGAGCGCGGGATGTTGCTGCACGACGGTCATCTACATCGCATAAAAAGGCAATCTCAGCAAGACCAGAATCTGCAAAACTCTTAATATCGCTTTCTCCTTTACCACCTACGCCTATACCGGCAACCACAAGTTTATCACTAGGTGCAGTGAAACCAACACCACCTAAAACGTGGCGGGGAACTATAGAAATACCCAGAGAAGCAATTGAAGTCTTCTTAATAAAGTCTCTGCGGGGACTTGAATGTTTGCTTAAGTTTTTTTTCATATCTCGTTTTGTTTAATTTTTAGTAAGAGAGAAGGGTTTGTCGACTTCGTCAATACCCCTATTTCGATTTGGAGAATTACCCATTTTTAATTGAAGTTGTCCGCCATTTAAAATTTGACTATATGTTAAATAGTTTTTAGTGAAATTCTCAGAATCGAGGGTCACATTTTGAATATAAACGTTATCGGCTGAGTTGTTGTTTGCATTTATTACAAATTCATTACCATTTTCCAGAGTAATCGTAGTTTTCTGAAAGACAGGACTACCCATAACATACTCATCTGTTCCCGGGCATACGCTGTAAAAACCCATAGCACTCAATACATACCATGAAGATGTTTGGCCCTGATCTTCATCACCAGGATAACCATTCTCTGTGTAATCGTATAGTTTGCTCATAACATCGCGGGCTCTGAATTGAGATTTCCAGGGTTTACCTGAGTAGTTGTATAAATAAATCATATGTTGTATCGGTTGGTTGCCGTGAGCATATTGTCCCATATCGGCCATTTCCATTTCAGTCATCTCGTGGATTTTGCCACCATAGGTCCCTACGTTAACCGTATTGGGAACTGTAAAAACAGAATCCATTTTTGCATTAAAGCGCTCCTCGCCACCCATAAGTTTTATTAAACCATTAGGATCCTGAAACACAGACCATACATAATGCCATGCATTTCCTTCGGTGAACGGTCCTCCCCATTCATAAGGATCAAAGTCGGGTAACCAGCTGCCATCTGCACGGCGGCCGCGCATAAAACCTACCTCGTTATCCCAAACGTTTTTGTAGTTGTACATTTGCCTTGCAAACACTTTTTGGTAAAACTCATTTCCAGACATTTTTGCCAGGTTATAGGCGCAAAAATCATCGTATGCATATTCTAAAGTTTTAGCAGTTGCCTCCCCATATTTGGGATAGGGTACATACCCCAGCGTGTAATATTCTTTATGACCGTGACGTCCGTTTGCGGGTCCCCAGGGACCTTTTTCTGTTGCCTCGTGATAGTAGGCTTTTAATGCTTTTTCAGGATCAAAGGTCTTTATGCCTTTTGCCCAGGCATCTGCAAGAAGTGAAATCGCATGATTCCCAATCATACTGCCTGCTTCGCTAGGGAATGACCAGGAAGGTAACCAACCGCATTGATCGTAGGCATCCAATAATGCCGAGACATAACGCCCATGCATGTCGGGATACAACAAAGCATTTAACGGAAACTGTGCTCTAAAGGTGTCCCAAAAACCGGTGTCGGTATACATATATCCTTTATGAACAGTACCATCGTAGGGACTAAAATAATAGGGCTCTCCATTTTCATCAATCTCATAGAACTTTCGAGAAAATAAACTCGCTCTGAAAAAACAGGAATAAAATGTTTTAAATTGTTCTTCGGTGCCACCCTCAACTAGGATTTTGCTCAAATGAACATTCCAGATTTTTTTGGCTGTAGTTTTAGTATCTTCCAGATTTTTGTCTTCACCTAACTCTTGTTTTAAGTTGAGGACGGCCTGTTCTGCACTAATATAAGAGGAAGCAATTTTTGTCTGAACCTTTGCACCCTGAGCAAACTCGATATAAGCCCCTTTGCCTTTACCTTCTGCGGAAATACTGTTTTCCTTTTTTTCTCCATTTGTATTGTCCCAGGTGCCGTAAGCCTCAAAAGGTTTGTCAAACTGAATCACAAAGAAATTCTTGAAATGATCAAAACGTTCCATACCGCGACCATTATGAACGTAACCTGTGATGCGATTGTTTTTTTTATCTATTTGGATACCACTATGACCGGTATACCCATCTAAAACCAGAAATGCTTTTTCTTTTTTCGGAAAGCTAAAACGAATATGCACTCCACGTTCTGTAGGCGACATCTCGGTATTTACGCCATTTTCTAATTTTACTTGATAGTAGTATGGCTTTGCGGTCTCCTTATCGTGTGAAAAACCAGATTGACGTTCGTTCTCATTTAACTTTAAACTTTTAGTAACCGGCATTAAGGAAAAAACCGCATAATCATTGCTCCATGAACTACATTGGTGTGCCTGTTGAAAGCCTCTAATAGTTTCCTTAAAATACTGATACTTCCATCCGTCTCCATTATTTCCTGTCTGAGGTGACCATGTATTCATCCCAAAGGGCAGGGCAGTGGTGGGATAGGTGTTTCCTCGAGTAAGTTCATGTTTTGAATTTGTTCCTTGAAGCGTATTTACATAATCTGCCAGGTCGTGCTGGGCACTGACCGAAGTAAAGGCTAAAACGGTCGTAATAGTTAGGAGCGTGGATTTTACTTTCACTGTTTTACGAATATGCTTTAAAAGAATAAATAAAAGTTAAATATAGTAAAACGTTTTACTTAAAACCAGTATTATCTTTTTAAAATACAGATTTGTAGTTCTTACCAGAACTGAATGAAACATTTATAATTTAACGGCTTTTCCTGTTTTTGCAGATTTTTTAGCTGCTTCAAGAATTTCAACTACAATAAGATTATTTTCAAGTGAAGACAGGTCATTTTTTGTTTTAATCTTTCCACTCAAATAATCTTTGAGATACTCTATGTGATTATTATAGTATTTAATAGTGGTTGCAATCGTATCTGATTTGATATTTTTTTCAGAAAAAGTTAGGGTGTTTCCGTCCTTAGCATCATACGATTTACTGGTTGTAAAGACCTCGAAACTTTTGATGCTATATGGCCAACTCCAACTCGCTTCAATTATTCCGGTAGCATTTTTGTAGGTTAAAATAACCGTTGCATCATCATCTACTTCGGGATACATTTTTGATTTTAAATGTTGAGTGGTTGCTTTGACTGAAACAGGCTTTTCTCCATTTTTAAAGTATGTCATCAGGTTTGCGCCATAACAGCCAAAGTCATATAAAGCACCAGCTCCATTGGTTTCTTCCTGGGTTAACCAGTTTAAAAACTCGGTGCTGCAACCTATTTCTTTTGGACCTTCATGTCCGTCACGCGCATTCATGCGCATGATGTTTTTCCCTGAGGTATCAATTAATTTCTTTTGCTTCTGAATGCTGTTGTACCAGCTAGTTTCATAATTGGTGAGTAGCGTAGTTTTGTATCTTATGGACAGTGCCGCCATTTCTTTTGCTTGTTTGACAGTCGTAGCCAAGGGTTTTTCTACCATAACGGGAATATGCATCTGCATACAAACACGTGCGACATTTATATGCTCTGAAACGGGATTGTAGGCAAGAACCGCATCGGGTTTGGTTACAGCCAGTACTTCTTCTAAGCTGTTAAATACGAATTCGCTGGGGAAGTTGTAAGACTTCTGATAACGTTTAACCAGTGCACCATCGGCCTCTGCGATCCCTAAAAGTTCAATACTTTTATTTTTATACGCATTCATAATGATGTGGGCGTGGTCGTGACTTAGATCAGCAACTACAACTTTGAGTTTTTCCTGAGTATATGAGCTGAAGTAGCAAGTAAAGTCAGGCAAAGAATCAGATAATTTTTAAAGGTGTTTTGCATTACCAGAATATTGAGGTTATCAAGGGAGTACCCATATTATGGAATTGAAGCAATTTTGTATTTTATTCCAGTGTAATTCTATAGATGAAATTTTCCTGAATTCAATCAAACTTCGTGTCTGATTGTGGTTGCTGGGATCGGCAATCTATTGTGTACGAGTATTACTATCGTAAACTTCAGTGCTATTGTTAAGCCTATTACTGTTATAAAGTTTTACAAAAATATCGGATATCTATTTTGTTTAATTAATCAGGCCTGATTTTGACATCTTGCATTTGCTTAAGATAAAAAAGAGGAGCAGGATAATGGGTAAAATTATCACCCATTATTCTGCTCCTTGTTCTTTAGGTGATTCAACACATTTTTGTGTATTTTTTGAGAAAAACCATTTTAAGTTAGTTCTGAAGTGAAAAATATCAGCTTTGTTTTTCAAATTAAAGATTTGAGGATGATATAATTACAATTTCCTAGTTTAGGGATTCTTCTTTCAACATTTTGATGAAATAACCACCTACTACAGATCGCGCTTTAAAACCAACTTTTCTTGAGTTGGTTGTTTCGTGCCAGTCAGTAAGGGGTACACGATCTGGGGTGGTATTAGCAAAATCCCATATAGGATTTATAAGTGCTTCAAAGTCTTCCTGAGTTTCTGCTAATGTTGCAGTCCATAAAACCCAATCAGATTTAGTATAGGTTTTTCTGCTGTCTAATGGCAATCCGTAATCTTCCTGTTTCGTCAGGTAGTATTTAACTTCAGTTTTCTGCACATCATCAGGGAAGATGTTAAGCTCTAAAATGTCATCCCATACCAGATTATACTTTTGACTCCAGGTACCTGCACTTTCAAAAGCAAGAACATAGTGGTCATCATCTGCTGCGATATCTTTCCATTTAATAGCCATATCTTTTGCTGCGGCGGTATATTTTTCTGCAGTTTCAGTCTCGCCAAGCATCTCTGCGAGCTTACCATAAGATGCAATAGCCATAATAGCTTTAACCGAAAGGTTTGCATTACGGGCAAGATGACCGGCAAAGTCATCAGTTGAAAGTTGATTAGCCGGGTCAAAGCCGCTTTCCATAAGGAAATCTGCCCAGATGGTAAGAGTCTCCCAATTTTGTTTAGCATAATCAGCATTGCCTTCCTGTTGAGCGATGGCTGCAGTAAGGATAATCATGTTTCCGGCTTCTTCAACTGGCATATCCTCTCCATAGGTCTGACCGGTCGCGATAGGGTAGGTACCTAAATCGTGTGCCGGGAAAGGTTTTTTCCATCTTCCGCTTTCACTGTATTCAAAAATACCATTAAGCATTCCCTTTAATAAATCTGGATTGTAAACCAGGAATAATGGTGCTGAAGGATAGGTGACGTCAACGGTATTGATCGAACCGTTACTATTGTTTTCTTTTGACAGGAACAAGATTTCACCCTTAGGTGACTCTACTAAAATATGAGCTGCAATGGCCTGTCTATAAGCGAGTACACACAAATCAGCGTACTTTTCACCTCCTGCTTCAAGAGCGTCGTTGTACAATTCCTTATCAAATGACCTTACTTCATCTATAATCGCATTGTATTCCGAATAAGCATTAGCAAGAGTCTGGTCAAAAGATTCAGTTTCTTTTTTATACCAGGGTTTTAGCGATTCACCAAAGTAGTTCACGGATACTTCCTCGTCATAACCTAATAAAAACAGATGCTCTGAACTTTCAGTAACCGCACCAAGATCTGCAACAGTGTTTAGCATAATTCCTGTTGTTGGCAATTCTTCAGAAGCAGCTTCTCCGGTAGTTAATTCTGATAGGGAAGAGGTATAATCGCTAAGGTATTGTTTAGTGTTATTATCTGGAGAAGCGACATAGAAATAACCCCAGTCTACGCGTAAATCATCACCTTTTTTTTCCAAAACAGGTTGCTCCTGAGTACCCACTTTTAATGTAAATAATCCGTTTTTCTCGTATTGTTCAGTTGTTAATTTCTGACTGGGTGTATTAGCAGCTATAGTACCCGATGCTCCGAGATATATTTTTACATTATGGACCTCTCCATCTTTTGAAGCCGCCGCAACGTTAAGATAGGTTACAGGTCTTGCGTATACTTTTAAATCTTCGATAAGCAATGGTGAAGTAAATGTTGCGGTAATTGTTGAACCACCACAATCAAAAGTATAAATGGTTTGATTTGCTGTCAAATCTACATTGGTTTGCTCTGCTTTTTTGATCTTATCAAGACCAGGTATCTTAGCTACGGTGACAATACCCGCATCAAGCCATCTTCCACCAGCAGTATTTTTAACGTGAATAGCTAAAACATTGCCGCTAGGTTTGAGGGTTTTTAAGGCCTCGTCTGTAAGAGGAATATATTTAAAGCTGTGTTGCCATCCTATAAAGTCATAAATCTGAACTCCGTTTACGAATACTTTTACATCGTCATCGTGGCGCAATTTTATATATAGCTCATCAAGGTTAGTTTCTGCAAGATCAAAAGTTCTACGGTAGTATAAGTTATCGCTTTCCCATAATGTCTTTGCTTGAGATTTATCATCACTGAACGGCGCTTCGCCCTTTTTCCAGGAAGAAGCATCAAAATCTGCATTTAACCAGTTTGCATCTGGAGTTTCTTCAGTATAGTCTACCGTGTAATTTTCTTCGTCGCTAGCCGGGATAATGGTCTCATAGACTTTTGATTCCATCCCCAAAAAACGATATAGTTCGCCGTCAACTTCGGCTATACCTACCAGTGAGTGATCTTGTTCAGTCCAGTGCTTTGTAGGAGATGCATTTAGCTCGTCTCCCATCGACCAAATACTGAAGTTAGGGTTGTGTGTAATAAGAGGATAGGAGGGAGCTCTAAGAGAAGTGCTTACCTCAGAGAAGTCGTTTTTGTCTTCAATAGAAACTCCAGTTTCTTTACAGGAGATAATCGATAAACATAATAGGATTAGTAAAAGTAAATTATTCGAGTTCATGATTACTTTTTAAGTTTTTCTTTTTAGGTTGTACTTTAATTAAAATAGTAGTTCAAGACTTTGCATTATTGACCTAAAGTAAATATCCTGAACCTTTTATAGTGATTCAGGATATATTTAAAAACCATTTAATTAAAGGTTATTCAGCGAATAGTCGCCATTCAGCTAATTGGAAGAGTCCGTCACCTCCATTAGCAAGAATTTCTAATCTGTAATATTTGTAACTGTTTTCGTTTGTAATCAAAAAGTTACGAGTTTGTCCTCTAGAATCAAAAGACTGGCTAGATTTTGAATCTACTTCAGTAAATGTGGTACCATCGTTTGATCCGGAAAGTGTCCATTCGACAGGATCTCTGCCTGGGGCATCATTTGCAGACGTAAGAGTGTACTTAGTCACACGTACTGGATTCTGAAATTCCTGCTGAATCCATTCAGGACTATTGAAATCAAAAAGTAAAAATTTGGTACCTGTATCTCCATCTGTAACACGGAACGATGCTTCGTTTGAAGTAGCACCATTTCTATTTTCTCGACTTACAGAAGTATTAGCAAGATCAGTAATGTCTTGTGGACCAAATGTAATTAACTTCAGATTCAGTAACCTCCATTCACTTAGTTGTATGTTTCCGTCGCCATTATTAGCTTCAACAACAATCCGGTAATGTCTGTAGGCTTTACTATTTTGAAATTCATAAGATTTAGTCAAATTTCTAGAGCTAAACGTCTCATCGCTCACACTGTGAAGCTCTTCAAACTGAACGCCATCAAGTGATCCCAGAAGCCTCCAGTCTTTAAGATCTCTTCCAGGAACGTCATTACCAGAGGTCAAGGTATATCTATTAACGACAACAGGAAATTCAAAATTTTGTTGCATATAAAAGTCCTGTGGGAATCCGCCCGTGAGAAATTTGTTATTTCCTTCAGCAATATTGTCAATCAGTTTTAAAGAACCCTCAGCAGCTGTTGCACCCCCGTCATTATCTTTAGAAACTTCTATCGTTGCCATACCTTCACTAGTTACATCAATTAACTCTGAAGCTGGGACAAAAGGGTAATTAAGGTTAGGATATCTCCCTCTTGCTATTAAAAGTTCCTGTTCATTTTGCTCACCAAAGTCAAAAGCTTGCATTGCAAGAGGCTCAAGATCATCTCCTGTTGCTCCGCTAAAAAAATGAACAAGTTCACCTAATGTCATATCTCCCTGATAAGTGACCCCATTTATTGGGTAGTTTGCAGCTACCAGATTAAAAAATCTTCTTAAAGTTGCAGCACCCCCATAGTTTTCGTAAATAGGAAGAAACCAGTCTCTAAACCAGAAGGAATCTGGATTCGGATAATCTACTGAGGTTTCTGAGAATTCAGCCTTGACACGATCTGCATCAGATTGCATATCATTAGCGAGATAAAAGTCATACAAGAATATTTCCTGAAATTTAGTTTGCCAAAGTGCTGCTGCCGGTGATCGAAATACACCATTACTTCCAGTTTCTACAAGCTCACCCATAAGGCTTATAGAGGTATCTTTAACTTCTGGAGTAATTTCAGTATTTAGTATAGGAAAGTCGATAATATTCCGCTTTCCTGCATCCTCTTCTAAATAGGTTTTTATAAATGTAGATTTATCTTCCCCGTGACCAACTACATATAAGTAGTTATTAGGCCCAAAAGATCCGTAAGTACGTGTTACGTATCCCCAGGCATTTGTGTAAAATTCAAAGGGCCAAGTTATTTCCCTGTTTACTTCGGGATCATAATAAACTGCAACTGGGGTCGTAAAGTTCTGTCTAATTAATTCTTCATCGTGGCCATTCCAGTTTTCTGTAAGTGCTCTTGGCGGAGATCCTTCTGGGTCGGTATTGATTATGGAATCTGGTAACCCATCGATGAGCGAGGCATCATCCTCCCCACAAGCGTGCATGAGCACAACCACAAAAGCAAGAAAGAGATATCTTAAAGTTTTATATTTCATGATTTTTGATTTTAAATCCTTAAAAGCGGTTATTGAAGCGATTTTTTAATTCGCGTGATTAGCTAATTTTTGGGTCTTGAGTATATGCCTCCCAGAGTTCATCCAGAGTAGACCCGGTATATTTATTCCAAAGAGAATCAGAATAAGTTTTATTCCTTAGGTGGTCGTCTAGCTTGTAAACAATCGTATCGTCATAATGCTGACTTACCCATTCTAAGAATCTAGCGGTTATACGATAGCTGTTAGTGTAATGATGCTTAGCATCAAAAGGAGTCAAACTCCATCCTGCACTTTCATTGTCTAGACCATATTTAAAACGTACATAGTCTGCAATTCCTTCAGTTAACCATCCCGGTCCGGCTCCTCCCGGATAGGATTGAATAATGTGCATGATCTCATGAGTCATAAGATCAAGGTCTTTAGGATTGCTGTGCATCCATTTAGAACTTACAACGACTTGCCCGTTATGTGCATAAGCAACTCCATTATAGGCAGTGTCGATTTTTATTTTTAAATCGGTACGAGCTTTAGGATTAAAGTCTTTCATCAGTTTAGGATAGTTGGTATAGACTATTTTCTTAAAGCCTACTTCAATATCATTACTCAATGTCGTATCATCATTTTGATAACTTATCGTGAGTTTGTTCTTTTGGGAGAACCCAAAAGAACATATCACGAAGGCTAAACTCAAACAAATAAAATTTTTATACATATCAATATTTTTTACCATCCTGGATTTTGAATAAGAGAAGGATTTGCATTTAATTCATCTTGGGGAATAGGCCATAAATAATCCTGAGGTCTGAAAACTCGCGTTTCAAAAACGACTCTGTTGTAGAAGTCTGCTTCATTACGTGCATTAATATCCATTCCATGAAAAGGCCCATCTAATACTTCATCTGCAATTTTCCAACGACGTACGTCAAAGTACCGTGCGTTTTCTGCAAAAAGCTCAACGCGTCGCTCCTTACGTATGGCTTCACGCATTGCTGTCTGATTTGCTGGAGCAGCAAGGCTTGTTGAGCCATATAATGGAACTCCTGCACGTGTACGTATACGGTTTAAATACAGTAGTATGTCTGGATTGCCAGGATCATATTCATTAAGTGCTTCTACATAATCCAGATACAACTCTGCCAGTCTCATCATAGGAAAGGTTCTATCACTAAATGGCCAGCCTTGTCCCACAGGAAAGTTTTTACGAACGATATATCCGGTGGGTGAGTAGTCATTGGTACCTGCTCTTCTACCAGAGTTTCCTTCATACCATGTCTTTGTTATGAGATCACCACTACCTCGGTTTAACCATAAAGAACCATTATAAGTTACGCACGCATAAAAGCGAGGTTCTCTATTTGCCCACTGATTATATGTGGTGCGTGGTGTAAAATCATAAGGAGCCTGAAAATTTGAAAAGCCATCTTCCACATAGTTAGCCTGTGGATCGTCAATAGACCTTCCATTCGAAGTAAAAAATCCATCAACAGCCTCTTGAGTTACGGCAAGACCACCAGCCCCGCGGTTACCCGGGTCTGCAGCACCTAAATGATAAGGTGTTATATCATAATGATATAACTGGCCGCCTCGTGGGCGTGCATAAATGATTTCTTCATTATAATCAGTAATCATTACATCTCTTACCGATAAATAAGGATTTAAAGAACCATCATCATTTTGTACAGTAAAAAGACTGAATCGAGTAGGGACATAAGTGTCAATGAAATCTTTGCAAGCATCTGCAGCAGCTTTCCATTTTTGCTGATCATAAACTTGTGCGATTAGGTTCTCTCCATCCTGCCCGACAAAGTCGGCATAGTCTGTATTACCGTTAAAAAGTGGACTCGCTGCAAAAAGAAGAGTTTTTTCTTTAACAAACATAGCAAAAGGAGCCTGTAAGCGACCGTCATCACTAGTAATTTCAAATCTAATGTCAGGATAAGCCTGTAGAGCAAGATCGATCTCAGAAACTATATAGGCAGAAACCTCATCAATTGAATTTCTTTTTAAACCAAGCTCATCAAGATTAGCATCAGGTGGGATTGGGGAATCACCCAATAAAATTACAGGACCCCAGGTACGCATGAGGTTATAGTAATAAAATGCTCTCAAAACACGAGCTTCTGTAGTATATTGTAAAATATCCTCTGGTGTACAGTCCTGACATTTTTCAACATTTGCAATGAAGGTTGATGCGGCTCTAATACCTCTGTAGAAATTTGTCCACAGACGGCTTACTTCAAAAGAGGTGGCATTCCAGTCCCCTGTATTAAGACGGTTAGCAAAATTAGAATTGAAAACGTATTCTCCTTCATCAGATCCTGCAATCCAAGGGCCTGAATTTGCCCCAAGACTTCGTTGTTGAAACTCATTCGGAATGCGGGAGTAAATATTTGCCAGATATTGCTGTACGGTATTTTTTTTGTTAAACGTATCTTCAAAAGTCAAGCGATCATCAGGGACCTGATCCAAGAAATCATTATTGCATGATAGCAATATTAGACTCGTAAAGGCTATAAATAATTTTTTCATATTAAGTTTTTTATCATTAGTGTATATTCCTATTCTAGCTGTCATAGTAAAAAACTTTAGAATTGGAAGGTTCCGCCTAGTGCGACTACAGATATGTTGGGATACACACTTCCGTTGCTTGTATTAAGCTCCGGATCCCAAATGTCAAATTTACTTAGTGTAAAGACGTTTGTTGCTCGCATATAAATTCTAAGATTGTTAATGCCAACTTTATCTGTAAGACTAGCAGGAAGAGTATAACCTATTTCAGCTGTTTTAAGTCTTAAAAAATCTATATCGCGAAGCCACCAGGTACTTGCTTGTCTGTTATTAGTAGATCCCGTAGATGAGGAACCAAAAGAAAGTCGTGGAGTAGTTGCATATGGATTATTATTTTCTGGGGTCCATCTATCTAATGCAGCCACATAGAATGTACCTTCTCCACCGTCTCCTAAATAGGGTTGAATACCAGCTCCACCTATAAATCGATCTGAAAAACTTTGTCCCTGAAAGAACAAGCTTAGATCAAAGCTTTTATATTGAGCAGTAATACCAAAACCATAAGTAAGTTTTGGAACATCTCCGTCACCTATGACCTGTTGATCAAATGCATCGATCTGACCATCTCCATTGAGATCTTTATATTTTATATCTCCAGGTTGGATTTGACCAAATTGTGTAGGAAAACCATCTTCTTCTTGTGTAATAAATCCATCTCCATCAACATCGTCTTCAAGAGTAAATAACCTTTCTGCAACATATCCGAAATTGGCTATTAAACCAGTACCACGTCGATCTAACCAGGGGAACGGCTGTTTTGGAACACCATTTTCAATTATTTTGTTTTCATTGTACGTAAATGTGCCTCTGAAACCAAGCTTCAAATCCTGACCTATACGAGTATTATAACTTATAGTACCATCAAATCCTTTATTTTCTACAATACCCAGGTTGCCAAACGGATCTGAGTTAAGACCAATGTAGTTTGGGATATCACTACGATTAAGAAAAGCACCCTCAGTACGTTCTTTAAAGAGGTCAAAAATCACACTTAAATCATTATTGAATGCATTAAATTCAATACCCAAATCCTGTTTTCTGGCTTCTGCCCAGCGTACATCTACTCCGATAAAAGTTTCAGCAATCCCTCCTATGAAATTTCCTCCGTTAGACCCATAGGTGTAACCTCCAGAACCCTCCACACGGCTTAGGTAAGAAAATCTTCCTGCTCCAGAATCTGATCCAACAAGACCGTCAGAATATCTAATTTTTAAATAGTCGATAGTGTTCTTAACAGGCTCAAACCATGTTTCGTTTGAAATCACCCATCCTCCGGCGACAGAAGGGAAAAAGCCATAACGGTTATTTGGTGCGAAATTTTCAGAACCATTGTAACCTGCATTGACTTCAAAAAAGTAGCGATCATCATACGAATACGTTGCTCTACCTGCAAGGCCCTCATTTCTAAAAGGAATAGCATCTGTAAAGTTTCCGGCAAATGCATTAGAAAAATCCGAACGGTTAGCAAGAAGTAAACCACTTACCGAATGCTTACCAAATGTGCGGTCGTAGTTTATAGAAACTTGAGAGTAAAACCTTCTATTACCTCCATTGGCATTAGAGTAGCCTAAAAATTCACTACCTGATGTAAAGGTTTCATTTAAAACAAGTTCTCCATTTTCAGTAATTGGAAAGTCCTGATCAACAAAATAAGTACTTTCTCTTTTTTCTCTCCTCAAATCCTGTGCATTATATGTATCAAATGCAAACAATCCATTAAAAGACAGTCCTTCCGTAATGAAACTTAATTCCTGTGTTAAGTTTAAATTGGTATTAAGTTGATTACGGGTAAGAGTTCTGTAACCTCTTAAAGCAACATCGGCATACGGGTTACGCAGGCCACCATTAGCACTTTTACCAGGAACAAATCCACCTGGATAAAGTACAGGATACTCTACAGGGTTTACCTCAAGGGCGGCACTAAAAATAGTTCCTACATCAACTCCAGGGTAGTTTCCTTCGGAAAGATAACCTTGAATACCTACATTGATTTTTGTTGTTTTAGTAACATCTACTGTAAGGTTAGAAGTAAAATTATAGCGTTTAAAACGAGTTCCAGAATCATAACTCTCGAGACCATCTGTAACGAAAAGACCAGTCTCGTCATAGTAACCTAAAGATACATAGTACTGTGCATCTTGTGATCCACCATTCACATTTACTAGCGCTTGCCTATTACGGCCATAATCTTCAAACACCTCGTCTATCCAATCTACATTAGGATATAACAGCGGGTTAGTTCCTGCAGCTGTATTGTCTATATATTCCTGACTATACTTAGGTACCTCTCCTCTTGTCGTTAAAGCTTCGTTGGTAAGATTCATATATTGAACGCCATCAACAACTTCAGGGATCTTGGTAAAATAACTTAGACCCTCATAATAGTCTAGAGTCACTTGTGGTTTTCCTAACTTACCTCTCTTTGTTTCTATTAGAATTACGCCATTTGCACCGCGTATACCATAAACAGCGGTAGCAGAGGCATCTTTAAGGATTGAGAATGAAGCTATGTCACGGGGGTTAATATTGTCCAATGAACGTTCAACACCATCAACCAACACTAAAGGGCTTGCATTACCAAAGGTTGAGATACCCCGTATCCATAAGTCTGCACCATCGAATCCCGGAAGCCCATCTCGCTGAACTCCTGTAATACCTGAAATTCTTCCTGCGAGCATAGTTCCTAAGTTAGCTACGGGGAGTTCCAGTTCTTCAGCTTTAATAGTGGATTGCGCACCTACAACGCTTATTTTCTTCTGTTTACCGTAACCTACGAGAACAATTTCATCCAAAGATTGAGCATCGTTAGCCATTTGAACATCAATTTTTGTTTCATTGTTAACCGGTATCTCGGCAGTTTTCATACCTACATAAGTAAAGACTAAAATTGCATCTCCACTTTCAACAGTAATAGAATAATTTCCATCAAAATCTGTTTGTGTACCGTTGGTGGTATTGAGTTCTTGAATGTTCACACCAGGAAGAGGGACGCCTTGTGAATCTGTTACGTTACCCGTTACAGTTATTGTATTTGATTGTATTGCAAATACTGTATTGGTATGAGCAATACAAAGGACTAAAGTAAGTAAGAATATTATTTTTTTAAACAATACGTGCTGCCGAGCATGAGCATCATCTGTAAAATAACACTTCTCATCATTGAGGAATTTTTTTTTCATCCAAATTTCTGATTTAAGTTAATTTTAATACTAAAACGTTTTGCCAAATTAAGTAAAACGTTTTACTTAACAAGGGATTAACTTAATTTTTTATTAATTAATCTAAAATTAAGTTTTTAGCTTAAGGAAGCATGCTTTTAAAACTCAATAACCTTTTGGCGAAATGATCAAGATGAGAATGGCTCTAGTCCTGTTTTTATAATTGATTTTATTGAGGAGAATTAGAAATTTTTCTTTCTTTGACTTGAGTCTCTAGCAATTAAAAGAGCATCCAAAACAACTTTTGTTTTTGTGGTATTTCTACGATCCTTATCTTTTAACAGTTTAAATATAATTCGCATACATTCTTCACCAATCTCTTGTAGTGGTTGTGCGACAGATGAGATTGAAGGAGTGTTTATCTTAAAAAAGGGATCGTCATCAAAAGTAATTATGCCTAATTCGTGCATTAAAGAAGGACTAATCTCGTTAAATAGTTCCAGACTATTCTGAGTTAAATAATTAGTAGAAAATAATACTGCATCTATATTAGAGGATTTACTACTGAAAGCTTCTCTCAAAATTATCTTTCCTTTTTCTGTATTGGTCTCGCTGAATGGAATGGACACTACGTTGACCGGGAGTCGTGCAGCTTGAACTGTATCTATATAACCTTGTGCCCTTTCTATCATTTGATTCTGTTCGGTATCAATTGTAATGAATGCAATATTCTTATAGCCATTTTCTATTAAATGATCTGTAGCTCGCTTAGATGCACCATAATTGTTTAGCATAACGTAGTTGGAATCGAGATCCTTGAAATGCCTGTCACATAGTACTACTGGAATGTCTGAAGCTATTAATCGTTCTATATCTGTTTTAATTCCTGGTGAAGGAACAATAATGAACCCATCAACCTGTCGTTCGTGAAAAACATCTATGAGTTCTCTAGACCTAACGTCATCATTATCTGTGCTTGCAAATAAGACTTTATATCCTTTTTTGTAGGCTATGTTTTCGATGATTCTTCCAATTTTCGCAAAAAAAATGTTTCCAATATCTTCTGCCATAAAAACCAAAATCTTACTTTTTCCAGTTCGCAAACTTTGAGCTACTTGATTTGGTCTATAGTTTACTTGCTCAGCATAATCTTCAATCTTCTTTATAACTTCTTTCGATATTTTTCGTTCTTCACCTTTTCCATTAAGTACAAATGAAATAGTTGTTATAGATACATTGAGGGCCTTTGCAATGTCCTTAATAGATGTTCTTTTATTCTTCATATAAAAATCTTGGTTTTCTTGTGCCATAATTAGGATTCAATAACCAAAAAAGATATAGATCCTATTTCGGATAATGATTGCATTTACTTTAATAGATAATCTAACTTAAATCTTAGAAATAGCTTCAGGTTAAGCTAAAGTACTTTGTAAAATTATTGATTAGTTACTTAATAAGTTTTAACTTTTAGACTAAAAGCATACCCCAACGTATTAACGTAATAAAAACTAGTTATGGATATAGAATAATTTATGATTTTCTTTTGAAGAGAAATCCAAATCTCAGTAAGTCTTAGTAAAGTAATTGTGATTAATCTTCTGAAAGTTAACAACTTATAAATATAAAATGGAAATAATTTGTAATTTCTTTCAAGTCTAATTTTTTTAAGTTTTATTGCGACCCTTATAATTAGTTTTGAATATATTTCTGAGAATTAATTAGACGTTGGCCATTTAATAAAACTGGTTCACAATTCGGTTAACAAATGCAGGGTTAACTTTGGTAAAGACAATAAATACGGGTGATTTCAGATGGGTTCGAATCCCTTCGCGATCACTTGTAAAAACGAAAACCTTCAAGTTTTAAACTTGAAGGTTTTTTTGTTTTTTTAAATTATACCGGAAATAGTTAAAGACTTCTGCAATTCGATCAAAAGTTTAAAAACGGAAAAGTGTTTATCGAATAAGCCTTTTAGGTGTAAGAAGACCTTGCAATCTTAAATGAAAAGCTGAATTGTTGGGTATCTAGTTCAACAGTTGCTCAGCAAATTTACTTTCCTGATTTTCTTTTCCTATCTGCAGAGCTCTTGCTGTCATTTTATTATAAATCAAAAAGCTGTTTTTTAACCTGTTAATTGTACTTAGACTTTACAAACCAAATCCCGTCTAAACTGAAATTAATAGAAAGGCTGTGTATTTTTTCAAATACGAGATTGTTAGAACGTGTTCCGTTTTGCCCATAAGAGTACATTAAATTCAGTTTTGAACCGCTACGGCTTACGGGTAAACCCAGCCCCAGACTTAGGGAATATTGATCGATATCTGTTCCTTCAATAGTTAGGTAGCCGGTATCGTAATTTATTCCGGCGCGGTATTCAATATTTTGCCAGTAATAAAGTCCTCCCGGATGTGGTGTAAAGGTAATACCTGCTTTAAATTCTTCCTGATCCTTATAATAATCCAGGGCATCGGCCTGTTGGGTATTTGACCAGGACTTGCGGATGTAATCGGTATAGAATGCATAGTTTTTACCGAATTTAAACTCGAGACCAAAGCCTATTTCCAGAGGCAAATCAAAATTATCAAGACTGGTTTCGTCGGTTATATCATCATCATAATCCTGAGATATAATACTTTTTTGGTTTGTTTCGAGCGTAGCAGGTAGTTTTAGAGTAGAACCAAGGGAGATATTTTGATTTAAATCAAACTGCAGACCAGCACCCAGGCGATAGCCCGTATAGCGGCTTTCTTCCTGTATGTCTAATGAGTAACCCAAAATATCGTTATAGGTAGTCTGTTCTGTTTTACCGAAATAATAGGTCCCTGTAACTCCAAGGCGCAGTTTATCCCAAAAACTATAGCCGTAATTTAAATCGAGACTGTTAACGCCGCCGTTTGCTTCCACATCTGAAGTATAAAAGGATGTAGACCCCTCGATACTAGTGGTAACACCGCTAAGATTATAACCCACTTTACTGTACGGAGCCAGGATCAGACTCACAGCAGATTCTTTGGTTACCGGAAATGCCATCGCCAGATTTGAAAAGCTCGAAATGCTTTGGGTTCCATTGCGGGAGCCCTGACTCAAACTCGTGTACTGTGAAGTATAGCCAATATCAAAGAAAAAATGTTTGACAGGCATTGCTCCCAAAGATGCCGGATTGAGTGCATTAAGTGAATTATCAGACTTTAGAGCGATGCCCGCTCCTCCCAATGCATTGGTTTTACCGGTACTAAATGCATTGGGAATACCTATTCCAAATACCGAATAAGGAGAGTCTGACAAGGCGTTGCTCTGTGCGCTTAGCCTGACGACTGTGAGTAAAAATAAACCGTACAATAGTACTTTAGTCTTGGTCATATACTGCATAAATAAGTTGAATTTGTAATCTTAGGTTATCATTTGAAGAGTCCTGACCAAACAGGCCATACCGGTTTACCGATTGGGACTGTTCTGTACCGGTAAGTGTTAAATACCAATTGTCACCATTGGTTGCCGAGCGCTTTTGATCCAGAAAATAATGAATGGGGAGGCCGTAAGTGAGTTGGGAAAACTCTGAAGATTGAGTTGTTACACTGGCAATAACCTCGTTGCCTTCATAATCATATAAAGTGCCTAAAATCTCATTTTTGTTATCGAGTATGTATGCAGAAAGGCTTTCACCTGCCGGTAAGAGGCTGGTTTCTGTATCTGTATTTAAAGAGATAAAAAGGTTTGCGCTTAATAAAGTACCCTTGCCCTCAATATAATCTAAACCCGAAAGATTTGGGATTTCAATGCGGGTAGCCAGTCCCACTCCGCCCTGTACATAACTCATGCCACCGGCTTCAGTCGAGGAGACTACATTTTCCTGATCCTTTAAGGTTTCAAAATAGGTCCCTGTACGATCGCTGCTTATAGCATGAAAACTATAACTGCTGTTAAAATCCATGTCAAAGTAGTTTAGAGTGTCATCTTCCAGCTCATCGGGCAGGGAGTAGTACAGACGTACGGAACTTGTGGGTAGAAAACCTAAAATCACCGTGTTGTTGGCTCCCGGACTTAGAAGCAGACCACGGTGGGCATTTAGAAACTCATCAGAATTATTAATTTCGTTATCTCTAAGCTCCGAAAAGAGCAAGCGCCCGTAAGAGTCGTTAAGGCGCAAATGCAACGAATCTTCGCGAGTTGGTTCCGGTATAAAAACTAACTCACCTACAGGGTTTTCATCATAATCGAAAGAGGTAGTCGTATAAAAAGACCCGTCATCACTGGGTTTTATGCTCTGAAGTAACTCATAAACCTTCAGGCTTTGTACCTGGGTAGTATCATTGTAATAATAGTCATCAAAGTGGAGTATTAAAGCGATAGAGTCAAAAACGGCATCACGGTCAAGCGTATAGGTGCTGTTAGCTAATTGAGTGAATATCTTACTTTCGGTCTTACCAAAAATGGGATCTTGATAGGATCCCAAAAGTAAACGGTCTGTTGAAGAAACGGCAAGCGAGTCAAATTTAAACGTACTGCTGTTTACTTCTATAGTGTCAATATAAATGACCCGCGTATCACTTTGTATCCAATCTTCCCCCACTGTAATACTCGCATCTTCTTCAGAACACGACATAAACAGAAGTAGTGCTATTATAATGGCAGTAAGAAGTGTCGACTTATTTCTAGACATAGCTTTTAAATTTTGAGCAAACCTAAAAGCCAGCACGCTGCTGTTCAAATGCGATAGACAAAACCTGAAATAAAGCCCACTAAAGCTCATTTTTAATCTACCAGTCCAATAAGGCCCTGTTTATAGATAAAAATCAGGTATAGGCAGACATAAATGCACTACCTATCTAATCAATTTGGAATGCATAGGCATCCAAATCTAGTTTTGGCTCAAATTAAAAGCGCATAATGTTCAGGTTTATAAGTATGATTATTTTTTTAGGGCTTGGTACTGTGGTTTTCGCTCAGGATAGCACACTGGTGGGAACATTGGATTATCAGCTCATTCCTGCCTCAAAAGAGGTTGGCTCCACCAGTCAGCTTCAGGTAGCTTTAAATGTACCTGTTGATTTGGGAAACCTAAAGCTCGCATTCACTCCGGGATTACGCCATTATAATTTTGACTACTGGGATAACGCACCTTTCGATTTCACCCTTTTTGAACAGGTAAATAATGCATTTGTAAGTATGACCGCAGGCTATTCCTTCAATTCCAATTTAAAACTGCAAACAACTGCCGAAGCATCCTGGGCTTCCGGAATCAATGCAGATGAAATGGTTGTTACGGGTAGCTCATCACTGATTTATAAATGGGGTCTGGTGAATCCTGCACGATTGCGTTTAGGACTTCAGTATGACTCGCCTTTGGGTAACCTAAGTTTGCTCCCTTTGATTGAAATAGCCTTTCAAACCTCTAAATTCAAGGTCAACTTAGGTTTTCCCAATAGTCAAATAAGTTATCCCCTTTCAGCCGCCGGAACACTAAGCACTTCCTTCAGCTTTACCGGCGACTACTTCTACATCCCCAAAGAGGTTGCGCTAAATGGCTATACAATGACGAAAGCCGGGCTATCCCGCCAACAGCTGGGGCTGGACTATACTTATAGGGTAGACGATTCGTGGGGTTTTTCACTGGGCGGCGGCTATTTGTTTACAAACGATTTAAGGCTTTATGAAAGTCAAAGCGATACAGATTATAAGCTAAATATGGGTGCCGGCCCCATTTTCTCAGCCGGAATTAAATTCAATTTTCCAAAATAAAAATTATGAAACGAATGACTTACAATCAATTAGGTTTAACCTTGATCATCCTGCTTTTTGTGACAAGCAGTTGTAGTTCAGATGATGATGACAGCGATCGGGGAAACTGGCAGGAACGATCGGTTTTTGATGGTGTGCCGCGTAGCAATGCTGCTGCATTTACCATTGGGGATTATGGTTATATGGGTACAGGTTATGATGGGGATGATTATCTGTCCGATTTCTGGCAATATAATATTGACGGGGATTACTGGGTTCAAAAGGCAGATTTTCCGGGAACAGCCAGAAGTTCGGCAAAGGCCTTTACCCTTAATGGATTGGGGTATCTGGGTACCGGTTATGACGGGGACAATGAACTGGCAGATTTTTGGTCTTACGACCCCGATACCAATCAATGGATCCAAAAGTCTGATTTTGGCGGAGGTGTGCGCAGGGCAGCCACAGCTTTTAGCGGCAATGGTTATGGATATATAGGTACGGGCTATGATGGTGATAACGACCGCAAGGACTTTTGGAAATATGATCCGGTTGCAGATACGTGGGAGGAACTTGTAGGCTTTGGCGGAGATAAGCGCCGGGATGCAACAGCTTTTGAAATTAACGGTCTTATCTATTTTGGTACAGGTGTTACAAACGGGCAATACCTTACCGATTTTTGGAGTTTTGACACCGCATCAGGAGATTGGGCGCGTCTCACAGATCTTGATGAAGAAGATGATTATGATATTACCCGATCAAATGCGGTAAGTTTTGCAGTAGATGGCCTGGGTTATATCGTTACGGGTTACAAGTCTGGGGCTTTGGCAAGTACCTGGGAATATGACCCCTTACTTGATGAATGGGAAAATATTACAGCACTTGAAGCTACAGCAAGACAGGACGCCGTAGGTTTTAGCACCGGGCTTAAAGGTATTGTCTCTTTGGGCAGAACCGGAAGTTTATACCTTGATGATACTTATGAACTTTTTCCTCAACAGGAATATGACGATGAAGATTAATAGTTGAGTTTTGTTTCCCCCGGGGTGTTTAAATATACAGATGTTCGGCATCCCGGGTTTTTTTAAAAGACGTTTAGACTGCTGAAATATGAATTATAAAGGCACAATTTTATACCTGGGGATTTCATTAAATATAATTCTGTTAGTGATAGCCATTTGGCTTGTATATAGAGAAGATAAGGTCTATACGCATGTTTTTGAGACCGAGCAGGGCTATGGATATGCCATCGTAGATCACGGCCATATTTTAATAAAACAGGCGTTTATACCGGCTGTAACCAAAGAAAGGGCATTCTGTACAAAACAGGATGCAGAAAAGACAGCCAGGCTTGTCCTTAAAAAATTAAACGATCATCAAAACCCTGCAGTTTCAGAACCCGAGTTGAAGGCTTTGGGGATCGATTTAGATTGTCAAAAATAAAGATACAGATACCGTGACCAGAAAATTAGTATTGCACGCAGGAGTTTGGCTCCTGTTTTTATGCCTCTTTACAGTTGAGGTCTTTTGGAATACCGATAGGTTCCCGGCTCTGTCGGCTACAATTCTTTTGGTCAATCTGCTTCTTTTTTACATCAATTACCTCGTACTGGTTCCCTATCTTTTACTGAGAAAAAGAACCTGGCTTTATATATTGAGTATTCTCATCCTGCTGGTTCTTATTTTGGGACTAAGAGAATTGGTCTTGCACCAGCCCCGTGGCGGAGTCCCTAAGCCGCCCCGGGGATTTGGTCCAGAACCTCCTTTTTTCAGCATTTTAAAATACCTGTTTCCTCTTTTAATCTCTTTAAGTTTCATTGTAGTTGGCACTGCCGTAAAAGTTTATGAGCAATGGAGTCGCACGCTTGTCGAAGAAAAGGAAATAGAAGCTTTTAAAACCCGAACAGAATTGCATTACCTTAAAAATCAATTAAGTCCGCATTTTTTGTTCAATTCGTTAAACAGTATTTATTCCCTCATCAACAAAAAATCTGAAGAAGCTTCAGAAGCAGTGATCATGCTTTCAGAGCTTATGCGCTATATGCTTTATCAGGCAGACAATGAGTATGTGTCTCTCGCAGATGAGCTGGCCTATATGCAAAATTATGTGCGCCTGCAGCGCCTGCGCATCGCAAATAATGAAAATGTGTCCCTCAATATTCATGGAACGGTGACCCACCAAAAAATTAGGCCCTTGCTGCTCATTTCGTTTATAGAAAATGCATTTAAATACGGTACAGATTATAAAGGCAATACCGAGGTGCGCATTGTTATCACAGTAGAAGGGAGTGAACTTCTTTTTGTTTGCCAAAACCTTATTGGTACCCGCAAAGCAGACCTTCACAACTCGGGTATCGGACTCAAAAACACCACAGATCGTATAAAGCTGCTCTATCCGGAAAGCCATCAGCTCAAGGTTTATGAGGAAGACTCAAAATTTATAGTACATTTGAGACTAAACCTTAATTGATGCGTTGCATTATTGTAGATGACGAGCCTCTGGCATTAGATGTATTGTCTTCCTATCTCGAGAAGATTGAAGGAATCGAACTGGTCGCTCGCTGCACCAGTCCTTTAGACGCCGTCAATATCTTAAGCAGTGATGAGGTTATAGATCTGGTTTTTTTAGACATTGAAATGCCAAACCTCACGGGAATAGAACTCGTAAAATCTTTAGACCGCTTACCTCAATTTATCTTTACAACAGCATACCCGCAATACGCCCTCGAAGGCTTTGACCTCAACGCGACAGATTATCTCGTTAAACCGGTTCCATTTCATAGATTTCTAAAAGCTGTAAGCCGGGCCAGGGAGAAGTACGACTCCATAAGCAAACAAGCAGAGCCTAAATCTCAGGTTTCAGGTATTGTACAGGAAAATGTGCCTGATTTTATTTTTGTTAAGTCTGAATATGAAAATATCAAAATCGATACGGCAGACATTAAATACCTGCAGGGATTGAAGGATTATATCAAAATATACACCTACAGCCAGACTAAGGCAATCTTAACGTTAAGCAGTTTTAAGGAGCTTCTTGATAAATTACCGGCAGCCAGTTTTATACGGGTACACCGAAGTTATGTTGTAAATATCAATGCTATAAGGGCTGTTCAGAAAAGCAGGGTGATTATAGGAGAAATGCGCATTCCTATTGGAGAAACCTATAAAGACGAAGTGCTCAAAAAGCTTCATATTTCAGGATAGGGAACTCAGGTTTTAGAATTCAAGCACCAGCAAATACGCGTTATTGGAAAGGGCCTCCAATTCAAGCTCTGTTTGATCCCATAAGTAGATCGCTTCCCCCGCTTCCAGGAGACGTTCCTCAACTTCAAAAGCTCCCTGAATGACATAGACAAAAAAGCTTTTGTCTGGCTTCGAACGGGTATATGCTGCTTCCGTTCGGCCTGTAAACTGTCCCAAATTTAAAATGCTGAAAGTGTCTTTATAGATTTGCTGAAGCCTGTTTACGGAGGAAAAAGTATAATTTTCAGTTTGAGGCCTTTTTACATCCTCACCTTTCCGAAAGATCATTATAAACCGAATAGAATCATCAGTATAGACGTTTTTAAATTCCATTTTAGTCCCCGCTTTTACCGGAAACGTGGCAATCTGGTTGATGTGAATAAACCCGGTTTTATTGTTTTCCCTGACTTCAAGTGCCCCAAAAAGCGGAAGGATCAACACGTTTCCGGATTCTGAAAACCAGTTGCTGCTTCTTTCGGTTTGTTTCAATACGACATCAGAAAAAAGTTCGATAGAGCCGAGGTCATTAGAATTGCCTATTGCGCGTATTTCGCGTCCGGGTGTAAGATTTCCTTTTTTGGGGTAAAACTGAGCGGGTGATTGTTCTTTAATATCCATGAGAAGCATTGTTTTAAAACTGAAGGGGATATTAACAGGATAGGGGACCTTTAATGTAAAATACCCCCAACAGCTTTCTTATTGATAAAATGTAAAGGTTCTGGTTTAGGCCCTCACATTGATAATGTGATCCAGGGTGTACCCATCTTCAATAGAGCCACTCACTGTCGAGAGTTCATTAGCTACACCGTCGCCAAATACATTGTCATTTGCATTATACGTATAGCCAGACATCCCTTTGGTATAACCATATTCTGATGCGGCATTTACTGCGTTGACGGCGCTGTCGCTGCCTTCGGGAAATGCGATTTGAGTCACCAGCAATGAGCTGCCGGTAGCGCTGTATACGTGAACATGTATGTGTGTTGCCCTGCCGTTATACCATCCCGGAAAGATAGACTTGAACTTGACCACACCATTGGCGTCACTTACCTGCCTGCCTCTTAAAAAATGATAGTTTTGGTAATTGGTACTTTGCATACCGGTGCCTCCATATTCCGAATAATTACCATCAGCATCACAATGCCAAATATCTACGATGGCATTTTCAAGTACCGCACAGGCTTCATTTACATTTCTGATCACGATATTGATGGCCAGATCAATACCCGTACGATCACCTGTGATGTCAATGCGTTCATAGGAAGCCGGGTTTTTGGTAGGAAATGGGCCTTCGGTTTCAGAATTGGTTACTGCACATTCAGAACTGGTAGAATCGGGGTTAGATACAGCCGTATCCCCGTCTTCTGATACAGAGGTTTGCGCGTCAGAGTCAACAGTACAGGCAAATAGTGTTGCTCCCGTTGCAGCCAGGCCCATAAGACCTATGCCTTTTAAAAATTCTTTACGATCCATAATTCTCTTTTTTACAGAACTAAAAGTAGTAGTACCCTGTAAATCCAAAAAAAAGATGCGGTAAAGACCGGAAATTTTGCGGTATATACGTTTTTTAAACGGAGAATTGGCTTAAAACCTGCTCTTTATAGGTGTTCCCGATAGGTAATTCTGTACCGGCTATTTCGATGCAGTTAGCTTTAACAGCCTCAACTTTTGAATTGTTTACGATATACGATTTGTGAATGCGGGTAAAATTTGCTTCGGGCAATTTTTCTAAAATGCCTTTCATCGTCGACCTTGCAACAACAGTAGGTTTGCCTAATCGCTTTACTTTTACATAGTCGTCCATCGCTTCAATAAAAAGGATTTGCTCGAGAGGTATTGTATACAGTTTATAATCTGCCCTTAAACTTAAATGGGTATTGAAGCGTACGTTGTTGAGCTCAAGCTGAAGCTCTTGCTTCACACGCTCTACGGCTTCCTTAAAACGTTCAAAGCTTATGGGTTTTAATATATAATCACTGGCTCTTACCTCAAAACCTTCAACAGCAAATTCGCTGTGCGCAGTGGTAAATATGACTTTGGTTTCCTGCTTTAGGGATTTGTAGAGTTCAATTCCATTTTGGCGGGGCATCTGTATATCTAAAAAAAGCAGGTCAACTTCAAATTTATTGATGTAGCGCTGAGCTTCGTTTTGGCTCGTAAACTTTTTTTCAAGCTTTAAACCGTCTATACGTTCACAGAAGGACTCGAGGATTTCAAGAGCCAGGGGTTCATCATCTATGGCAACAGCTTTGATCATACCAGTTCAAGATAAAGTTTTACCTCATAAAAGCCATCAGCCTCTTTTAGAAATAATTCGTATTTGGAAGGGTAGAGGTGATCTAAACGCTTTTGTGTATTTCTTTGACCTTCACCGGAGTCTGCCGAAAGGGTATTTTTAGTTATCACAATACGGTTGGTAACCCGGAGTTCAACGCCCTTTTCGCTCACGTCGATCGTTATGTTTATTTCAGAATTCTCGTCGGGATTTATGCCGTATTTAAATGCGTTTTCAATGTAAGTAATCAGAATAAGGGGGGCAATCTCGAGGTTTTTGGGCTCCCCTTTTACTTTAAACGAAAGCTTTACGTTTGCCGCAAGTCGCAGTTTTTGTAAGGCCACATAATCGTTTAAATAATCCAGTTCCTTTTTTAAGGCTACCCTGGTGTGGTTGCTTTCAGTCACCACATAGCGCATCATCCCCGATAATTTTAAAATCGCTTCCGGTGCTTCGTCAGATTTGCGAAGGGCCAGTGCATAGAGACTGTTAAGGGTATTGAACAAAAAATGCGGATTGATCTGCGCTTTGAGGTAAGAAACTTCAGCTATCAATTTTTCCTTTTGTATTTGTTTTAAGTGCGTATTAAGGCGCATCAATAATGAAAGTCCTGTAACAAGGGCAAATTGTAAAATGTAGCTTTCCCTAAATTTAAACAAGGCCTGTTGCGAAATAAACGCATTTGCCGGTCTCTGCTGTGGTCCTTCCTGAAAGGGAGGAAAGGAAGGTTGGGGAGTATTTTCAGGCGGTTTTATCGCTGAGTTAAAATCGGGTCCGGCAGACAGGTCGAATAATAGGTTAGGTAAAAGCGATATTACCGCATAACAACCAATAAGGAGCACCAAATAGATACCGTATTTTTTAGAAATGTAAAATCTGGGGATAAGAATGTAATAGTTACTGTAAAAAAATACGAGCAGTAAAAAATAACCGGTAAAATGATATTGAAAGGGTTTTATCTTCAGCAGTTGAAGTCCCGACTCCAAATCTGGCGAAGTGATAAACGGAATGCTTAAAAGCAGAATTCCTATAATTAACTGAATAAAGACCGTACGGAATTTCAATCGCTTCACTTTAAAAGATAGTCCAAAACTACTAAGAATTAAAGTCCTAAGCGGCATCCCAAAGGGGATTTATCTCTTAATCCCGTGCTCTGTGAGATTGGGCAGGTATTTTTTGATGATGAGTAAGGAAGTCCTATTCGTTTAACTTTCTTTAAGTTAGGATAAAATCAACTTGAGCTAACTAATGCTCAATACACGAAGAGCTTTTTCTCATTATAGATCGAATCCCGAGATTATATACATTAGAAAGCACAAAAAATAAGTAAAATGAAGAATTTTTTACGTGCTAAATAATTGATGACAGATTGCTAAAAGCGTTCATTTTTCTACTCCATTTTCCTGTACATTTGCGCGATTTTATTTTTCAACTGTGGAGCTAATCATAGGTTATCTGGGTTTTATTCTTTCTGCTTATTCTGTTATAGCCAATGATGTTATACAGACCCTGGGCACTTTTATAGCTTCCAATCATAAAGTGAAATGGTGGTTGCTTTGTCTTTTTGCCACAAGCATATTGGCGGTAACCCTATGTTACGGCTGGTATATAAATGAAGGAGATGTTTCCTACGGAAGGTTAGCCAATATCCCCTTACCGGAATCGATGAAATGGTGGTATCTGCTTGCTCCAATAGCGCTATTGGTTATAACCCGTTTTGGAATCCCGGTGAGCACCACCTTTATGATTTTAAGTATTTTTTCGACAGGCGTTATCATTGAAAAAATGATTTTAAAATCGGTTTATGGCTATGCTATTGCTTTTGTTTTTGCGGTGGTTATTTATATTGTCATTTCCCGAACCTTCGAATCCAAAGGTTCACTTGATAAGCTGGAAAAACATAAAAGGAAAAACTACTGGCTAATCGCACAGTGGTTTAGCACCGGATTTTTATGGTCACAATGGCTTATACAGGATTTTGCCAATATCTATGTTTTTCTGCCCAGAAAGCTAAGCCCGGAGCATCTGTTACTATCCCTGGGGTGTATTGTTTTAATAATGGCCTATATTTTTAGAAAAAGAGGGGGTAAAATACAGGAAATAGTCAATCAGAAATCAAATACAAAAAACATAAGATCGGCTACAATAATCGATATCATTTATGGAGTATTCCTGTTTGTTTTCGGGAATTTAAACTCGATACCCATGAGCACGACCTGGGTTTTTGTAGGGATTTTGGCAGGAAGAGAATTGGCTATAACCTACATTTTAAATAAAAGGAATATCAAATACACCTACATCATTATAGCTAAAGATTTTGGTAGAGTAAATGTGGGACTTGCGGTTAGTTTAATGATAGCCTTTTTGATTCAGTATCTTAAATAATGCACTAGAATTTTTTTCTAAAGCTTCGTTTCGTATTAGGAAATTCATATTCCTTGAAGGCCTTTTAAACCAAACAATTTTTGAAGCGAAATCAGATAGGTTTGGGTTTAAGTCTGTAAAAATCGTTTAGAGGCAAGCTAAACTGATCTATAGAAGCCCTGGTTGTAAGCCGGTATTTTTAGCTTATAAAATACACATCTGATACTGCCTCTAAATTTGTGCTTTCGTTAATAGGGGTTTGTACTTATAAATTTTAATTTAACGTGATGATTAGTAACTTCCTTTTCGCAATCCTGCAATTACCTCCGGGCACTCAAAACCCCGATGATAATCTTCCCGTAAACCTGAAAGATCCCTTTGACCTGATCGTCTTTGTGATCCTGCCTGTTGTTCTCCTTGTTTTGTATGTTCTTTGGAGAAGGAAACGCAAAAAAAGGAATAATTGAGCCTTAAAATTGAGTTATTTTACCGTAATACACGATTGTGATATCAAACCGTAGCAGTGACTAAGAATCTTTTATTCTTCTTTTTTATTATTACTCTATCCTGCAGCACGACTAAGGAGTATTATGACAGTGGTGTGCTAAAGGCTAAGGGGACAATAGTAAACGGAGAGCGAACTGGAAAGTGGAAACTCTTTTACGAAAACGGTAAACTATTTCAGATAGGTGCGTATGTAAATGGTAAAGAAGAGGGTAAATGGAAAATTTTTCACGAGAACGGTCAGTTAAGGCAATCAGGAGAATTTTCTAATGGTTTTCAGATAGGTGAATGGAATTTTTTTCATCCAAATGGAAATAAAGAAGGTAGAGGGTCACTCGTAAATGGAAAGCGTCAGGGAATCTGGACATGGTACCATCCAAACGGAAATCTATTTACAGAGCGTATATGGGAGAATGGTAAACTTATAAGTATTCTGTCTTGTTTTGATGAGCAGGGGAATAAGCTAGACACGGGCACTTTAAAAAATGGTACGGGAACAATGAAGTTATACAACAGCGAGGGTAAATTGCTGGAAACGTTTAGTTACTTAAACGGAGAATACATTGAAAACTAATTAACTAAAAGCAGACTTAGTCCGTACCCTTATTTGTTCATACAGTTCGGTTATTTTTAATCCCTAAATCGACCATTGGCCTATCAAAATAAGATTTTACATCAGTCATTTCTACACCATCCCTTGGATAGATACAAGATCTTAGTAAAATCGGTTTTAAAAAGGCTGAATTTTAGAGTTTTTTCAGTTCGGTTATTTAATATCAGGAATACAGGGTATTGTGATTTATGCGTACATGTTTTTTTACCTTTTCCTGAAATTCTAGAGGCGTCTGTTCTTCGTGACTTTTAAAAAAACGGCTGAAATAGGAGGGATCTTTAAACTGAAGCTGATACGCGATTTCTTTTAGCGTTATTTCACTGTGAATGATCATACGCTTGGCTTCGAGAATGATACGGTCGTGTATGAGTTGTACCGCCGTTTTACCTAATTTTTCCTTTAAAATTTGATTGAGGCGTTTTGAACTGATATCAAGTTTTTGAGCATAAAAGGCCGCTTTACGCTGCTCATAAAAATTTACCTCAATAAGCATCATAAACTCATAAATACGTTTTTCATTGAGGTCCTGCATAGTAAAATGCTGCTCTTTTAATTGAATTAATTTCAATAAAAAAACTTTCAGTAGGGCTTTAATCATAATGAGGTTTCCATCGGCCTCTTCATAAGCTTCGTGCATTAACTCATAAACAGCATTCAGGCCCTTTTGACTCTCGGGGGTGATCTGAAGACACGAAAATTCACCCTGAATATTGAAAATTCTAAAAACATCCAGTAAAAACTCCTTAAGATCGTCTTCGAGCAATTCCTGCTTAAAAGAAATAAGCACCCCATTCTTACCGGCCTTGTTGAGTTGATGTACGCGGTAGGGTGGTATTAAGTAGATCCAATCGCCGCGTAAGCGCTGAAAATCGTGTTTCGGCGTATGAAGGGCCTCTTCATTTCTTAACCATACAATCTCGAAAAATTCTTTTCTAGCCGGGTCTTCCAGGTAAGCAGGAGGACAGTTTGCCAGATCACGCATAAAAATAGGGGTATCGCTTAACATACAGATCAGTTTACGAGCAGCTTACGAAGCTCCAGAGTTCGCAAAGAGAATGTAATTTCCATATAGTACCACAAATCACTTCCAAATTAACAAAAGATTAGGCTTTACTGGCAAATTGTACCAGACATCTAGCACATACTAACACTGCTACACCATGCTTGCCAGTACCTTTGTAAAATAACAAAGCAAACAAAAATGGAGGATAGTAAAACCGAAATAACAAATGCTACCCGGGAGGCCTTAAGCGCAATTTTAAAGGAACATATAGCCCTTCAGGAACGGGTTGATGCACAGGAATTACAGGCTTTGGTTAAACCTATAACTAGCGCCAATTCTATTTTTTTAATCGGAATGGGACGCAGTGGTCTTATGATGCAGGCAGCTGCTATGCGGTTGATGCATTTGGGTTTTGAGGCTTATGTCGTGGGAGAGACGACCACCCCGGCAATTAAAAAAGGAGATCTGCTTATAGCCGGTTCAGGTTCGGGAACAACGGCCACGGTCATAAGAGCTGCAACCAAAGCTCTTGATCTGGGTGCCGAAGTAGCCTGTTTTACCACAGATAGCAATTCAGAATTAGCAGAGTTAAGCACCTATAGGGTTATTATACCTGCAGCAGAAAAGCAGGAACACAACAACAGCATTTCAGAACAATACGCAGGCAGTCTTTTTGAACAGGGGCTTCTGCTGGTTTTTGATGCTTTAATACAAAGTCTTTGGAAACTGGACGGCAGTAGTGCCGAGACCTTATACAAGCGTCATTCCAACTTAGAATAAACTAAAAATTAAAAACAGAAAATTATGATTAAGTTACAAGTAGCAATTGATTTATTAAAAACTGAAGATGCACTTGCTTTGGCAAAAAAAGTTGCACCTTATGTTGACATTATAGAATTGGGTACCCCACTTATAAAGAGCGAAGGTGTTGCCGTAATACGGGCGATGAAAGACGCTTTTCCTGATAAAGAAGTTTTTGCCGATTTTAAAACGGCAGATACCGGAGAGCTCGAAGCAGGACTGGCTTTTGATGCAGGTGCTGATTACGTTACCATTTTAGGATCTGTAGACGATGCTACCATCGAAGGCGCTGTAAAAGCGGCTAAAGAACATGGCAGAGGAGTAGTTGTAGATACCATAGGGGTGAAAGACCGCGTAAAACGTGCTAAAGAAGTTACCAAACTTGGGGTTTCATTTGTGGAGTTACACGCCGGTCTTGATGAACAGGCTCTGGAAGGTTATTCCATTCAGGTGCTTATTGATGAAGCTAAAAAAGCAGGAGTGCCGGTTTCAATAGCCGGAGGGGTAAATAAAGATAACATTGGTGCGGTTAAAAACTCAGGAGCTGTTGTGGCTGTTGCAGGTGGAGCCATCTACAGTGCCGAAGATCCCGCTGCTGCCGCAAAAGAATTACACGATCTTATAAATGCCTAGGAAGTAAACCCGTTGCATTTTACAATTCGAAAGCCTGTAAGTTTTAAAATTTACAGGCTTTTTTGTTTGAAACTTTTTAGCAGAGACAAGCACTCCTGTTCATCAGCTAAAAGACTTATTAGTTCATTGCAAATCACAGCATCTGGCGTTTCATAAACTAACCGAGCAGCCCTCCAAAAATGCAATTGGCGTTAATTGAACAGGTAAATCCAGATTGTTCTTGAAAGCCTGAAATTAAAGGTGCTGGTGATGAATGCGATGACCGTAATGATTACAAATACGATTAAAGGTGAAAGATCCATCAAAAGCCAGAAAAGAATCAGGCTGGCAATCATTTCAGCTACGGCAAGGGCATAGCTTACAAACATCGCCCCAAAGAAAAATCCCGTTTCTTTTTCAAATTTAAGATTACAGGTTTTACAGCGTTCATTCATTTTAGGCATACGCAGTAAGAATATATTCCCTTTGGTTTCAAACACATCGCCCTTTTTACAATTAGGACATTTACCTTTTAGAATACCAACAACTTTACTCATGTTTTCTAGAATTTGCTGGCACAAAGTTAAAGTTACTTTGCAGGGTGAACCATAACTTATTGACGCCAGTTTTTGTACTTTTAAGACATCGCTATGAAAACACCGGTGTTAAATATAGAGGAATTTAAAACCTCAGACCTGCTGGATAAATTCTATGTAAACAGGTTTTCAGCTCATTTGAGGGCAAACAAAAACCTCATAAGTCATCCGCACAGTCATAACTTTTATCTGTGTGTGTTATTTACGGAAGGTTCCGGAACTCACGAAATAGACTTTAACAGCTATACCATTTCTCCGGGAAAAGTCTTTTTTTTAAAGCCGGGTCAAACCCATTCCTGGAAGTTTGATCACAGTCCTGAAGGATTTATCTTTTTTCATTCGAGGGAGTTTTATGAGATGCATTATGTGACGCACCGGCTGCAGATTTTCCCTTTTTACTATTCGTATCAAAATGCGCCCGTGCTTGATATCGCTCCCGACTTGGAACCGTTTTCAAACCTGTTTCAAAATCTTTATGAAGAGTATGGCAATGCAGAACCTTTACGGGAATTGAAACTCCTTAACAACATTAATGAAATATACATCAGACTTACCCGAAACTATACTTCAACAATTGATCTTGCCAATTATTCAAATCCCACGTATTTAAAAATTCTCGGACAGTTGGAGCATCATATCGATGCGTATTTTGAACAGGAGAAGTTGCCTAAATTTTATGCAAACCTGCTCAGCATTACTACCAAACACCTCAATCGGGTGGTAAACGAGACCTTAAATAAAACGACCAATCAGCTCATTTCAGAACGGGTAATTCTGGAAGCCAAACGTTTAATTGTACATTCCACAGACTCGCTGGCCGGCATTGCCGAAAATCTGGGCTTTGCTGATTATGCCTATTTTTCCAGATATTTTAAATCAAAAACCGGAAGTACCCCATTAGATTTTAGAAAAAAATACCTTTAAAATTAATAGGCTTTGCACTTCTTGAATGAAAGTAGTAAGGCAAGTACTTCTGGTTAAATCTTTGAAAATTAATAGAATAATCTACTTTGTTGAAGATCTTAACCAGTTTAGTTACGCTTCTTTTTATACTTGCGGCCGTACCACAATAATACCCCGGTAACCGGAAGACTGGCCGTGATCAAACTGGCCAGAAACGCGATGATCTTTCCGGCGATACCACCTATGGCTCCCACGTGAATGTCATAATTCATACGAAGCAGTTTTTCGGCAAATTCGGCATCTTCATACTTACCGTATACACCGGGTGTTTCCAGTTCTTCCAATGTGTTTTGGTCAAAAAACCGGTAATCGTTATTGTAATATACACCCTTGCTGTTTGTGATTTCAACGTAGATGCTTTCGTCCGGCGTATTGGGATAATGCAATTCGTAAGCTGTAGCTTCAGGCGACTCCCGTTTGAGTTTTACCATCAGGGTGTCAATAGGAGCAAAGGTGTTTTCAGAAACCCGGTTGGGCTCCTGATTTTCCGGAATGATAAAAGCTGCCACCTTATCGCCGCCGGCCGTTTTATATACCACATATTTAAGCCAGTTGTAGGATACTACGCATCCGGTAAAGGCGAGTACCAATGCAAAGGTGCAAATGTAAAAGCCCACAACGGTGTGCAGGTCAAAATTTTTGCGTTTCCAGCGGGTGGTTTTCTTCCAGTCAAACTTTAAGCGCTGCCTGAGGTTTTTACGTTTTTTGGGTAACCAAAGAATAAAACCCGATATGATGATGAGTATAAAGAGTAAAATGGAAGTACTTACCACGTGTTCCCCAATTCCTTTTGGAAACCAAAGCCGCATATGTCCTTTAAGGATGAAAGCAAAAAAACCGCTTAGGTGATCGTTAATTTTAATGACTTCGCCCGAATAGGGATTGAGAAAAATACTCTGATAAAATTCAGGTTCTCCATCGTAAAAAATGACCTCAATTGCCTCGTCGGCTTTACCGTACACAACACCGTGAATGGTATTTTCCGGAAAAATAGCCGAAGCTTCGGTCTTAACCATTGTAGGAGTAATCATTGCCCGGTCTTGTGGTGCTACGGTCTTGTAATCGTCGTACAGACTTTCTACCTCATCTCTAAAAACCCAGCAACAACCCGTTACCGCTACAATAAAAACGACAATACCCGTGACGAGGCCGAGTATTTTATGAAGCTGAAAAATAAATTTTTTAAACGTCATGTATAGAAATTTTAAAACGAGACTGTCTAATAAGTCTTAGTAGCTTGAGTTGTCAGGTTGAGCCTGTCGAAACCGATCTTGATAATCAGTAAGTTGAAACTATTTCGACAAGCTCAATATGACATTACCTTGCTTTTTAGACTGCCTCGTCTGAGAATTTAAAAAGTATAGGAAACATTGGCCAGAAGCGCTCTGGGTTGTTGTGGATTAATAGTCGTCCATCCTTTATAATACTCTTCATTAAAAGCATTATTCAGTTTTAATGCGATGCGGTATTTATTGGCCTGGTAAAAGACTGATGCATTGGCAACGGTGTAGGCAGGTAGCACAAATTCGGTAGAAGGACCGTAGATAATGGTAGGACGTTCACTGGCTCCGTTAAACCCAAATCCCAGACCAAAACCGTCGAGTTTACCTTGCTGAAATTCATAATTAGCCCAAAAATTATAAAGTGTCTCAGGACCGGCTTCTAAAGGTCTTAGGTTTACAAGATTTTCAGTATCAGATTTTATGATCTTACTGTCGTTAAAGCTGTATCCACCTCTGATATTTAAACCTTTAACAGGGTTGGCATTAATTTCTACTTCAAAGCCTTTGCTGTTAACTTCACCCCCCTGAATTCGGTTAAAAGGGGATTCAGGATCGGTTATTACCCGGTCTTTTACCGTGATATCATAATAGCTCAGCGTGGCATTCAGGCGATTATTAAAAAGATTGGTTTTGACACCAAATTCAATCTGGTTCGCCTGCTCAGGATCAAAGACTTTTAACGTTTGCTGTCCTTCTGCGGGATCACCTACCAGCTGCGGGGCCACATTGGTAAAACCATTTTGGTAATTAGCAAAAACAGAAAGCTGGTCTTTGATAGGCTGATACACGATTCCTGCCTTGGGCGAAAAGGTAGTTTGATTGTAATCATCGTCAGCAACGTTTAGGTTACCTTCATTATCAAAATGATCGAGGCGTAAACCTACCATTGCAGATAACCGGTCTGTAAAATTAATTACATCAGAAGCATAAAGACTATATATGTGGTAGGTAGATTTTATGTTGTTTACCCCGGCATTTGCCAGCGCAGCATCAACAGCTGCTGTAGAAAGTGGATAGGCCGTAGTTTCGACTTCAGGGGTAAAGGGGTTGTCACCACTGGTCTCGCCATTGGCTTTTACGTTCCCAAAAAATGCGTAACCGGTGCTGTTGTCGGTTTGGGTTTCATTAAAGTAGTCTATACCCAAAAGTACCCTATTGCGAATGCTGCCCAGTTTGAAATCCCCATTAAAATTCTGTTGAATATCGGTGGTTTGGGTATTTGCATTCTGCTTATTGATCTGTCTGGAAAACGTTGTTCCTTCTAAGCGACCATAATCAAAAAGGTACGAGTAATACCCATTAGTTGATGTATTACTTTTTGACAATAAGGTCTGCGACTGCCAAGCATCAGACAATTTGTAGTCCATTTCAAGACGGTAGTTCTGAGTAGGATTTTTGAGCGATAAATCATTACTGGTAAAGGAGAGCTTGTTGTTGTAGCCCAACTCTTCCAGATTTGCGGCTCTGGAAGGAGCGCTTCGGTTTAAGAATAAAAAGGTAGGATTGGTTTGTTCAGCCTGCGTGATTTCACCATAAAATGAAAACGACAAGCGGTTATTTACCCGGTATGAAAGGGAAGGAGCCACAAAGAAGGATTTTCTAAAGCCGGCATCCTGAAAGCTTTGAGAAGTGGTATAAGCAGTATTCAGTCTAAAATAGATTTGATCCTTTTCGCTTAAAGCGGTGTTGAAATCTCCCACTACCTGATTGAATCCGTATGAGCCGGAGGTGAAGGATAGTTCCCCGCCGGTGCCTGCGTAAGGTTTTTTGGTCACCACATTGATGAGGCCGCCATACGAGCTTACCGCGTTTCCAAACAGCGTTGCAGAAGGGCCTTTAAGAACCTCGATGCGTTCGATATTTGCAGGATTAATGGTTCCATTAGTAAGACCAGGAAGGCCATTAACAAGCTGTGGCTGCACCGAAAACCCGCGCAGCGAATAGTAACCTGCGCCATCACCACCTCTTCCGGTAGAAGTCCATAATTGTTCGACGCCCGTTGCATTTTTAAGTGCATCGTCAAAATTAGTCACTACCTGAGATTGCAGTAACTCGTTGGTTATAGTGCTGTAAACCTGCGTGTTTTCAAGGTCTTTGAGCGGTAGTTTGGCAACATAAGCGGTTTCTCTTCGCGAAAACTTATTGCGGCGCTCACCGTCAATCACCACTTCATTGAGGATTTCGTTTCCTTCATATAAAACGATGCTGCCCAGATTACCCGATTGCGCATCAGTAATCCTGATGTTGAGTTCTTTGGTACGATACCCCAGATAAGACAGTACCAGTGTGTAATCTGCAGCTTTAAGGTTTGGGATGCTAAAAGTCCCATCAGTTTGGGTTTGAGTTCCGGTTGTGGTGTTTTTAAGAAATACATTCACACCAGATAGTTCTTTACCTGTGTTATCGGTAACAGAGCCCTGTAAGGTGATATTTTGAGAATAGCACCAACTGCTTAGAAAGAGCATTAAGGTTGGAAAGAAAAATTTCATCAGTTTTTATTTAGACTTGTTATAGATAATAAATTTGGCAAATGTATCATCTACGCTTATTCAATCCAAATTATTTAGATGAATTCTAAATAGAAATTAATAAGACAGTTTAGTTTAAGGAAGGACAAGAGGTCGCAGCTTATTTGGTGTCAGGTATTTAAGCTCAACTACTAAGTCGAAAAAAATTTAAAATAATCTGACTACCGAAGGTTTTTAGTGTGCGGTTTCTCACAGGCGGGTTCTATGTGAATGGTGATATGAGAAATTTCGGGGAGTTCTTCCTGTAATTTATCCTGGAGTTTATGAGCCAAAACGTGCCCGCTGTCTACGCTGATTGTACCGTCAACAATAGCGTGCAGCTCCACCAGATACTTCATACCCGCTTTGCGCACAAAACACTTTTCGGTTCCTTTAATCCCTTTGACGGTAAGTGCGACCTCACGTATGTTTTCAACCACGTCGTCATAGCGGTGTTCGTCCATAATTTCACCTAAAGCAGGCCTGAAAATCAGATAGGCATTGTACAGGATAAAAGCCGAAGCGAATAAAGCAGCCCAGTCATCTGCTGTCTCAAATCCTTTCCCAAATACCAGCGCGATCGAAATACCAATAAATGCAGTAACCGAAGTAACCGCGTCGCTGCGATGATGCCAGGCATCTGCGCGAAGCGACGAACTGTTGGTCTCTTTACTCTTGCGGATTACATAGCGATAGGAAGCTTCTTTCCAGATGATAATAACCGCCAGGACAATAAGCGTCCAGGCTTCCGGCACTTTATGAGGTGTTCTGATGTTTTCAATACTCTCGTAGGCGATTACGGTTGCCGAAGTAACCAGAAACGCCACCACCAGAAAAGTGATCAGGGGTTCAATGCGGGAGTGACCGTAAGGATGATTTTCGTCAGGTGGGCGCTGGGCATATTTAAACCCAATCAGCACAAAAAAAGAAGAAAAGATATCTGCTGTAGATTCAATACCGTCTGCGATAAGCGCATAGGAGTTGCCAAAAATACCCGAAAGAAATTTTATCGCAGCAAGTAATGTGTTACCTATAATGCTGAAATAGATTGCTTTAATAGCCGATTTTTCCGGAGTATTTGCCATAAATCCTGAAGATAAAACTGCCTGGCAAACCTATTTTATTTATTTCAGGAAGGCTCAGGAAATTTGTTAATCTATCTAAAAATACGCTCTGATTTCTAAAACGGAGATTTAAGGTCAGAGTCTAAGGCTTCCGCATAATTTTTTCAAGGACTTTGCCTTTGGCCAGTTCATCAACGAGTTTATCCAGATAACGCACCTTTTGACTTAATGGGTTTTCAATAGATTCTACGCGGTAGCCGCAAATGACACCGGTAATTAAATGAGTATTTGGGTTCAAACTCGCCTGATCAAAAAACATTCGGAAATTAGACTTTTGGTTGATGTGATGGCTTATTGCCGCCTCATCATATCCCGTCAGCCAGCTAATCACAGCATGCAGATCTTCACGGGTTCTTCCCTTTTTTTCTACTTTGGTCAAATAGTGCGGGTATACCGATGCAAAAGACATATTGGCTATGCGCTCATCGGTTTTTGTGGGCTGATTCATCGTTTTACTTTAAACTCTAAAGAACAATTATTCGGTATAAAGGTCTTGAGCTAAATAATTAGTAATCAGGATTTAGATCTTTCATTCGCTTTTTGATCATACCGGTCATTTTTTCAACGGTTTCGGGCTTATCAGCAGCTCTATTTTTAGATTCTTCTTCAGGTGAATTCATAGCGTACAATTCTTTTAAACCATCTTTGTGAATGATAAGGCGATATTCCTCTGTGCGCAGGCTTAGATTTCCGTTGAAATAGGCAATCGCAGGATGACCTTTTTTCTTCGGTTTACTTAAGACGGAATAAAAAGAATGACCCTGAGCAAATTGAGGAATGCTCAGATTAGTGAGTTGGCACAGGGTAGGGAAGAGGTCAATACTTTCGACAAGGGCTTCCGTTTTGATCCCGGCTGCTAGAACACCCGGATATTTTACAATTAGTGGGGAATGCAAAGCCTCTTCAAAAAGCGTATGTTTTCCCCAAACACCATGTTCGCCTAAATGCCAGCCGTGATCTCCCCAAAGCACAACTATGGTGTTCTGGTCAAGACCAGATTCTTTGAGCGCTTCCAGAATTTTGCCAACCTGGGCATCTGCATAACTTACACATGCGGCGTAATGTTTACGTACTTCGGTTGCAAAGCTTGGGTCTGTCACAGGATCTTTTCCCCAAAGATTGTATTGCCTAAATTCGCTGGACTCGTGCCAGGTTGTTCTGCCTTCCGGTTTCTGTGGATTTTTCACATGAGGCAGGTTGGCATCTGCGTATAAATCGTAGTATTTTTTTGGAGCACCAAAAGGCAAATGGGGTTTCAAAAGTCCTACCGCCATAAAAAAGGGTTCCTTTTGATTTTTAAGGTTTTTCAGTTGAGTAACCGCTTCTGAAGCGATAAGACCATCGGGATAAATACTATCATTTCCTGTGGCAGACTGGTAAACGTCCATTTCTGAAGCCTTTTCACGTATTTCACCATGTGCAAGTCCGTGCATAATCCCTCGGGGATGCTGCCATTCTCCTGTGGGAACCAATTGCCGGCTCCAGGCCCCGGGCATTTCTACCTGAGCAGGATCGTTCCAGTCCGGTCCTCCCAAACCGCCGGGATGATGGGAGACCTTACCTATTGCAATAGTAGTGTAACCCTGGCTTTTAAAAAAGCCGGGCATACTGGAGACCTCGGGATTTTCATCCTTTAGTTGAGCAGCCCGTTTAAACAAAGCGTCATTTGTTGAAGGTCCGTATTTACCTGTGAGGAGCGTATACCTTGACGGACCGCAACTGGGAGCGTTTACATAATGCCGGGTGAACATCACACCGTCTTTGGCCAGATTATCTATATGGGGACTGTGTATATAATCTTTACCAAAACTATTGAGTTCAGGCCTTAAATCGTCTATGCATAACAGCAGTATGTTCGGTTTTTGAGTGGAATTGTTCTGGGCAATCAAGGGATTCAAGCCAACTAGCAAAAGACAAAAGTTTACCAGAATTTGATTTATAAACCGAATAGATTTCATTTGCGGCGATATTAAACTTAGGTACTGAATTCTTAAAATTACAGTCAAAAACCCGATTTTAAAGAAATTATTTTCTCAATGTGTGGGTTAATTCAGTCAAAAAAAGCTTTATGATCATTTATTTACTTTTCTGAAAGCCGAAAAGACAATATCAAAATCAGGATTTAGTAAAATTTATCACTAAACTTGTTTCTTTTTGATTTCCACCTATGAGTCTGGCATTACCTATCGCTCTTGTTTTAATTGTTTTCGTGATTTACGCTTTTACCCGCACACGATCCCGAAAAAAAGAAGCTTTTCCTGCAAATTGGCATCAACTTCTACTTGAACATGTACATTTTTATAAACAACTGTCTGAGACCGAACAAAAGCGTTTTCAACAACGCGTGATGACTTTTTTGAGTGAAACCTATATTGAAGGTGTTGATTTTGAGCCGGATGAGCTGGATACCGTTTTGGTTGCTGCCAGTGCCGTTATACCGGTATTTGCATTTAGTGAATGGCATTATACCAATCTAAGCACCGTGTTAATTTATCCCGATCATTTTAATGAAGATTTGGATTTTGACGCCGATCATAAAGAGCGTTTTATAGCCGGTATGATTGGGACAGGTCGCTTTGAACATCAGATGATTTTATCCCGAAAAGCCCTGCACGAGGGTTTTGACCGCAAACGCGATATGCAAAATACGGGAATTCACGAGTTTGTACATCTTATAGATAAGGTTGATGGGGTTACAGATGGAATTCCCGAGCGTTTAATAGAACATAGCTATGTTGTGCCCTGGTTAAAACGCATTCACAAAGAGATGGAAGAAATTAACGCCGATCAGTCTGATATACGAAGTTATGGTGGCACTAATGAAGCTGAATTTTTTGCCGTGGCTTCTGAGTATTTTTTTGAGCAACCAAACCGAATGCGGGTTCAGCATCCTGAGCTGTATAAAATGCTCACGGCGTGTTTTCATTTAAAACAGAAGTAAATTAAGGACTTATATCTTGTTGAACATAGTGCGTACAGCAAAAAACCTTTTTGACTAGATTTGTCATTTGTACATTTCGCCTGTAAATTCTTGCATTGTTTTTATCCTGGGTGTGCAACACATCCTATTTTTTAAATACCTAAAATCCTAATGCATACTATGCTTTTCAATAAAAACAGACTTGTTCAAAGCGTTTTAATCTGTGTTATTCTGGTATGTTTTTCGTGCAAGAATGAGCGTAAAGAGGCTAACACCTCAGAAGAAATTTCAGAAACTCCACAGAAAGTGGGGCATGAGCTAGTTGTGGAGCAGCCCGATTCAATACCCACTCCCGAAGGCATGGTTTGGGTTTCGGGTATTCGGTTTACGCAGGGAGCCGATGCAGGGGATGCCTTAGCCCTGCCTCGTGAGCAACCGGCACATCCGGTTGCTGTAGATGGTTTTTTTATAGATAAGACCGAAGTAACCAATGCTCAATTCAGGAAGTTTACTGCCGAAACCGGTTACGTAACCGTAGCAGAACGTCCTATAGATTGGGAAGAAATGAAAAAGGATTTACCGCCGGGAACACCAAAGCCCGCAGATAGCATTTTGCAACCCAGATCACTCATTTTTAACCGCAAAGCGGAAGACATTACCGATTTAAGAAATTATGCGCAATGGTGGGAATGGAAAACGGGAGCGAACTGGCGACATCCTCAGGGACCGGATTCTACCATTGAAGGAAAGGATAATTACCCCGTGGTTCATATCGCTTGTGAAGATGCTCTGGCCTATTGCGAGTGGGCCAATCGCAAACTGCCTACCGAAGCTCAATGGGAGGCTGCAGCCCACGGAAAAATGCACGGCGGGGTCTATACCTGGGGCGACGATGAGTCTCAACTGACTCAAAAAGCCAATACCTGGCAGGGAAATTTCCCCAATACCAATCTCGCAGAAGATGGCTTCTCGTATGTGGCTCCTGTAGCTTCGTTTGAACCCAACTCACTGGGAATTTACGATATGGCCGGAAATGTATGGGAACTTACTCAGGACTGGTTTTCTGTAAATTATTACGAGAGTCTGGCCGGTAATGAAACGCTCAATCCACAAGGTCCCGCCCAATCTTATAATCCAGAAAATCCCTACCAACAGGAAAAGGTTATAAAAGGAGGCTCATTTTTATGCGACAAATCGTATTGCGCCAGTTATCGTATCTCTGCCCGAATGGGACAAACTCTGGATTCCTCTTCAGATCATACCGGCTTTAGAACCATAGCAACACCTGACCAACTTTCAAAATGAATTTTGATACGAATTGAAAATATGAAACTGCCTAAATCCTGAACTATGATTAGAAATCTGATACTTATATTAATTATAGTGGCGATGCTTCTCACTGTTTTTAATTTTGATTTGGCCGGTTTTGATTTGAAATCTAATCAAACCCTGATATTTCTGAGTGCCGTGGTAATTGCCGTTATTGCTTTGGTTTTAGTGGTATACAATACCCTAAAAACCTCCAAGGGTGAAGAATAAATTTTGGGTAGAGCAGTTTAATAAACACACTAGAAACCTGCGATTCCAATAGGCTTAAGCAGATTTAAAATCAGTCTTAAAGCAATTGGGATCTACAAAACCAGTTATCCAGTAAATACTTCCCATACAGAAAAGTGTACGCAGGATTTCCGGTACAGATATGAAGTAGTAAAATAAATTTGAATGCCGCCTTAACTCAGCGCTTTTGCTATGTCAACATGGATTATCTGTTTTCGTAACACATAAACCAGTTGCATGTTTGTTGCGCAGCCTTGGCTTTTGCGCATTGCTTTCAGCTTTTTCTCAATACTTCCCATCGAGTGGGCACTAAATCCAAAATAGCCAAGAATAGCAGGTAAATCTGAAACTTTGGCTCCGTGAGCTAAAGCACTAATAAGGTATAGCTCGTAATCTGCGAGTGCTTTTAATTTTTCTGACATTTTTATTTGTATAGGGATACCACAAATATAGGTTAAGCAGTAGTCAATCAGACATTAACATAAAGGATTTTTCAATCCTTTGCGTTAAACAGGACTAATCTCTTGTAAAAGATCATATTGAGGATGGTATTCCTGGACTTTATTCAAAACCTGTAAGAGCATTACAAATCAATTTTTGGTACAATTATTTCGCTCCTAAGGTGCAATAGCAGTTATTTATAGTGATTTGTTTTACCTTTTAAGTCTTTTTTTAATTGATAGATGTAGTTTTTCTGTACAAAACTTATACGATTTTTCATTGCGTCGTAGAGCTCTTCAAGCAGGCGCAAATCGTGATATTGCAGGTATCTTTTTCAGGCTACCGGTATAACTGACTGCTCTGGTTACTTAAATTTCCACGCGCTCGCTTCTTATTTGGCTCTGAAATAAGGGCTACTCACTTCAGAAACTTGTAAATTCAGCACAAGTTTCTGAATATTCATAAGTGTTTAAAAAAAGACTGGTTAAAAATTCATCTTTGGATTTTAAGAAAAGTAACCTAATGTTATTTTTACTTTATAAAACTATTATAGAGGTAAGGCTGGAATTTTTTATCCCAATTTATCCGCTTGCTAACCAGTTTAATTTAATAGCCTTTTTTAGTATCAATAGACGATCAAGATACTCTGCAGGGGACATTTACCCCCTTAAATTTTCTGACTAGGCTTGATGGTAGAAGGCGATTTCCCATATTTTTCCTTGAATATTTTTCTGAAATATTTAGTACTTCCAAAACCTACTTCATAAGCTGCTTGTGAAACACTATATCCTTCATTTTTAATGAGATGAGCTCCGTGCTCAATTTTAATATTTCTTATATATTCATTTATACTTTGATCTGTTAATGCTTTTATTTTCCTGTAAAGGGAAGAACGGCTCATCCCTATCTCTTTGGATACAATTTCGACAGTACTAATTCCCTGCTGCATATTCTGAAGAATTATTTCGTTGAATTCAAGAAGGAATTTCTTTTCAACATCTAATAGATTGTTGTCAGCTTCATCAATTTCTGAAAAATCAGACTCAGAAAATAGTTTAAGTAGTTTAGATCTACTTTCAATAAGATTGGAAATTCTAGCTTTTAATAAGTTGACATTAAAAGGTTTGGATATATAATCATCTGCACCTTCTGTATATCCCTTTTCAATAATTTCAAAGTTGCTCTTCGCTGAAAGTAAAATAATAGGAATGTGAGAAGTCTCCTTTTTATTTTTGAGGTGATGACAGAGGTCTATGCCATTTTTAACAGGCATCATTATATCACTAATGATTAAATCTGGTATATTCTCTGTTGCTTTATCTATACCTTCCTCACCGTTTTGTGCGCATATTATATTGTATTCTTGACTTAAAGCTTTATTTAAAAAATTCAATATATCTAAATTATCATCAATGAGTAAGACGAGTTTTTTTGAAGTATCTTGTTTGCTGTTGATAGCTTGAACGTCGAAATCTTTAAATAATTCGAAATCAATATTATTTTGATTTTCAATAACTTTTGTATTTACTGTATCAAGTGCTTCTTCCTCTGGATATTTGTTGACAATCAAATTAGTAGGAATTGAAAGATTGAAAAAGCTACCCTGCCCTTCGGTGCTGGTGACGGTTAAATTCCCCTGATGTAATTCTGCAAAACGTTTTGATAGAGCCAGACCAATCCCGTTACCTTTCTTATTAATGTTATTATCAGATTGATAGTACCATTCGAATATATGTTCTTTGTCCTGAGCATTAATTCCTTTTCCGGAGTCTCCCACTCTTAAAAGTACAGCACTATCATTTTGTTCCAGTATTACTTGAATTTTCCCAAATTTTGGACTAAACTTAATCGCATTAGACATAAGATTGTTAAATATTATCTGCACCTTTTCTAAATCACAATTGATATGTATTGATTTTTGAGGTAATTCTGTAAAGAGCTCAATACATTCTTTTTTCAAAATGGGATCGTAACTTGCTAACCAATTTATTAAATTCTTAGTCAGATTATAGTTCCCAATCTCTAATTCGCTAAGACCCTTTTCACTTTTTCTATATTCGAGATGCTTGTTTATGAATTGCTGTAATTTATAGGCATTTTTCTTTATTATCTTTAAGTGAGACCTAATTTCTTTATCAGGCTTGGATTCTAACAAAATCTCTAGAGGTGCTAGAATTAATGTTAAAGGTGTTTTTAGTTCGTGAGAATAGCTGTTGTAAAATTTAATTCTTTCTTCGTTTAGTTCACTTTCAAGTTTGCGATGCTTTTTTTCAAAATAGAGTGAATTCTTAAGATGAATACGTTCTGAATAGATTTTATGGGCGATCCATAACATGGTCATAAATAAAATGCAGTATAGGACATAGGCGAAATTAGTACGCCAGAATGGAGGAGGTATCACAATCTTAAGCTCTTTGTATAATTGTGAATTTGAAGAACCTGTACCCCTGATTTTTAAAGTGTAATCGCCAGGTGGAATATTACTGAAATTTATACGATTTGAATTCTTCAAGTCAATCCAATTCTCATTAAAACCTTCAAGGATGTAGGAATAGTTTGTTAACTCAGAAAATGGATATCTAAGACTGGAAAAATCGATCGAAAAAACGGTATTATCTACAGGGATGGTAATCTCATCTTTATATAAGATTGAGCTATCAAGAATCGCATCTTCATTATCTGATATTTCAACGGACTTATTATAAACCAGAAGATCCTTTATAATAATAGTTTCTTTGACCGGTGAATTTTTGAGTCTCGATGGGTTGAATTCCAGTAAACCTTTATTACTCCCGAAATATAAATTTCCCCAGCTGGATTTTAGAATTGAACCAATATTGAACTCTGTAGCCTGTGAAATTTTTGTAGAAGTAAATTGTTCAATTTTATTGGTTTCAATATTGTATTTACTTAATCCTTTTGAAGTACCCAGAAACAAGTGTTTTGATTTCCATTTCAATATACTTGTAACGGTATTATTGCTTAAGCCTTCATCTTCGGTAATATTTTTGGCAATTGTGTCACCATGTTTAAAACGAACTATCCCGGAGTCATAGGTACCAGCCACAACTTCATCCGGACTGAGAGCTGTAATACTATATATTACATTGCTATAAAGATTTTTTAAGTTTGCCATGTGATAGGAAACGAAAGTGTTGTTTGAAGTATCATATCTGGCTATACCATTACCCCAGGTTGCAAGCCATAAAACACCATTTTGACTTTCACAAATCCCACGCACATCGATCTTTCCAAACATATCGATATACTCAAATTTATCTTGCTCAGGAATATATTTATATAAACCGCCTCTGTTTGTTCCTACCCAAATCGTATTATTAAAGCTTTCGAATATAACCCTTACATCACTTCCTTCTGAAACAGATCCTTGTAAGTAAGAGTTCCATACACCGGTATCGTAATTGTATTTAAAAAGGCCGCCTTGATAGGTGCCAATCCAAATATTGTTTGAGTGATCTTTTAAAAGAGTGTTCACATAGTTAGTTGATAGTTTATTGTTTGAAGAAAAAACGGAGTATTCAAATTTTCTTGTAGACGGGTCATAAATATCAATTCCTGCACCATCTGTGGCAAGCATTAACTTTTTATTAGGCAATTCTTCTATACCCGTTATTCGATTGTGAATAATCTTATCAGAATCATGAAGGTCATTGCTTAAAAATGAAAAAGCCTCACCGCGTGGATCTACAAAACTTAGACCAGATGAAGTCCCAATCCAGATATTACCTGAACTGTCTTTTTTAAGAGCTAATACCGTCGGGTTTGGAATGCTGGAATTGTCTTCTTTGGGCAGATACCACTTTACTTTAAAATCAGGACTATTATTTAAAAAATCAGTTTTCTTTATAACATTTAAACCTCCAAAAAATGTACCTATCCACAATTGACCAAGATCGTCTTCTTCGATAGCCGTTACTCTTCCATTAGATAATCCTAGGTTATTATATGAATAATTTAGTGACCTTTCGACTCCATTTTTAGCAACAGATTTAAGGCCATCGTTTGAGCCTATCCATAAATTACCTTCTTTATCAAATAATACTGAGTTTATATAAGCTTCATCCTTTGTTGAATAGGGAATCCTTTTGATTTTTTTGGTACTAAGGTCTAATCTATTTAATCCTCCGTCAAAAGTGCCAATCCAAATGATGGAGTCATTTTCTTTTGAAATACATGAAATCTTATTCGAAGATAATGTGTTGGGGTTTTCATCAATACTATTGAAAAATGCATATTCATTTTGATTGTCATCCAATACGTGCACCCCCTCCCCATATACTCCGACGATAAGATGACCATTATTTAATTCTACAATAGAATTGGTGCTGTTTGATAGTCTGCTATTTTTTGATTGGTAAGAATTAAATGTATTTTTTCTTGGGTTAAAAATATTTATCCCGCCATTTGTGGCAATATACAAGTTACCATCTCTCGATTTTTTTATTTGCTGAATAAAGTTATCTGTTAAAGCTGTGCTTCCCTGTTTATAGACTTTAAATTGATTTCCATCATATCTATTAATTCCTTCAGAGGTGCCAATCCAAATAAAACCTAGCTCATCTTCTTCGATTGTTTTGATGATGTTATTAGATAAGCCCTTTTCTACATCAAAATTGAAAAAGGTCAATTTTCTGTCTCCATTCAAATCTTGTCTTTTTGTTTGTTGACTCTGAAGATTCAGGCTTGTCAACAATACAAATAAGTAGATGAATTGTTCTTTATGAATTAACATGTTTAAATTTTTTATTTAACAAATAATTAAACCAAAATGTTTGCTTTTTAAAAAAAATGATGCTCAGCATCCAATTTGGGCGATGAGTACCCTATAATTTCATCATGAGTTACCCATCAATGGGATTGATAATCAGGAATATTGTAGTGTAAATGTTAAAAGAGCCTTAGAAATCCTTTTAATGTTGGTGAAATTAAAAAATTATTTAGGAATGGCGACAAATAATAAAATTCTCTTAATTACTGTATGCTTGGTTTCGACTTTGGTCTTTGCTCAGGAAAATCTAGAGTACAATTCATTTAGCCCTGGTAGCATATGGAATGATACCGATGGGAGTCATATTAATGCCCACGGTGGAGGATTTTACTATGAAGACGGTACCTATTATTGGTACGGTGAGCATAAAGATAGTCATAGCCTCGCTAATGTTGGCGTGCGCGTCTATAAATCGAAGGATTTGTACAATTGGGAAAATTGTGGAGTTGCACTAGCAGTAAGTAATGATCCAAACTCAGAAATAACCAAAGGTTCAGTTATTGAAAGACCTAAGGTAGTGTATAATCGCAATACTGATAAATATATACTGTGGTTTCATCTGGAGTTAAAAGATCAGGGTTACGCTGCAGCCAGGACAGGAGTAGCTATTGGTGATTCACCTCTGGGGCCCTTTACCTACATAAAGTCGTTCAGACCAAATGCCGGGGTTTGGCCGCAAAATTTTTCTGAAGAACAGAAGAACTTCAATTCCGAAGAGTCTAAATATGAATGGTGGACACAGGAATGGTCAGAAGCTTTAGAAGATGGTTTGTACACGCGCAGGGATTTTGAAGGAGGACAAATGTCTCGTGATATGACTGTTTTCGTGGATGATGATGGGAAAGCCTATCACATACGCTCTTCAGAAGAGAATCAAACTTTACATATAGCGCTATTGACAGACGATTATTTAGACTTTACCGACACGTGGGTGCGTGTTCAACCCGGCGGACAAAATGAGGCTCCTGCTGTATTTAAAAGTGGCGATTATTATTATATGATTACATCTGGTCTTACCGGTTGGGATCCTAATGCTGCCAGATCGTTTAGGTCAAAGTCAATGTTGGGCCCCTGGGAGAGTCTCGGTAATCCGGCAAAGGGTAAAGGGGCTAATCTAACATTTAATTCCCAGAGCACCTATGTCTTATCGGTGCAGGGCCTTAAGGATGCCCATATTTTTATGGCTGATCGTTGGAATCCTAAAAATCATCAGGATGGAAGATACGTTTGGCTACCAATTAAAATTTCTGACGGAAAGCCCGTGATTAATTGGATAAATCAGTGGAATATCAAGGATGAATTTTTGAATAACTTTTAAACAAAGAATTATGTAGAAATAACCAAACTAACCCTTAATCGATTTCGTAAAATCAATTTTTAAACAAAACTCAAAAATGTATGATTGAAAAATTATTCTTAAAACCTAAGAATCAAATAAAAGTAGCTATGGAATATAAATCATCACGAGACAATAACTTAAACTTATGAAAAAATATTTTATCAGAAATATTAGACATTTTCTTTGCCTTTTACTGCTTATTCTGAGCGCATCTTTTACCACTACTTATGCTATTGAAGCAAAAGATATTATTATACAAAATATCGTTTCTGGTGTAGTTAAAGCAAAAGATGATGGTCAGCCTATGATTGGAGTGACCGTTGTAGAAAAAGGCACACGTAATGGTACCAGTACAAACTTTGATGGGGAGTACTCATTACGCGTCCCTGAAGGAGCAACACTTGTATTTTCATTTGTAGGCTTTGAATCACAAGAAGTAGTTGTAGGTTCAGAAAATGAAATAAATATCAGTTTAGAACCTAACCTTGAATCTTTAGAGGAAACCGTGGTTATTGGTTTCAACACCAATCAAAAGAAAAGCAGTCTGGTAAGTTCAATTACTTCTATCAACCCGGCAGAGCTGAAGGGGCCAACCAGTAACCTTACTACTATGCTTGCGGGTCGAGTAGCGGGTATGATTGCTTTTCAAAGAAGTGGAGAGCCCGGTGCAGACAACTCTGATTTCTTCATTAGAGGTTTGGGTACTTTTGGTTCCGGGAAACGTGATCCTCTTATACTTATTGATGGTATTGAATCAACCAGTACAGACATGGCGAGATTACAACCCGATGATATCGATTCATTCTCTGTGCTTAAAGATGCGGCGGCTTCTGCTGTTTATGGTGCACGCGGAGCGAATGGTGTGGTTGTAATTCGAACTAAAATGGGTAAACAGGGTAAAACCAAGTTTCATTTTAGATCGGAGACCCGTGTTTCTTCAAACACCCGAAACTTCAATTTTGCAGATAACATCACGTATATGGAACTCGCAAATGAAGCTGCTCTTACTCGGAATCCTAACGCAATCTTACCTTATTCTCAAAATAAAATAAATCGCACGGCAGCAGGAGATAATCCGTTATTATATCCAAATAATAACTGGATCGATAAATTAATTTCTGATTACACTGTAAATCAGGGAATTAATTTAAGTGCAAGTGGTGGAGGGGAGAACGCCCGATATTACATATCAGGAACCTATAATGTGGATAATGGATTGCTCAATGTGGAGGGTATCAATAATTTTAATAATAATATTAAACTTAGAAATTACTCATTACGAAGCAATGTCGATATAAATTTAACATCGACAACAGTGGGTATTGTGCGTTTGTACGGGCAATTTGATGATTATAATGGGCCTATCGGTGGTCCTGATCGATACGCTCCTTACGGCAGGGTTTCTGGGGGAGCCTATATTTTCAATGCTGCGGTTTGGTCTAACCCTGTTGCTTTTCCAGCAATTTATCCTTCAGATTTGAAACCATTTATTGATCATCCTTTGTTTGGAGGTGCACGTGCAAGACAAGGTCAAAATACATTGCTTCTCAACCCATATGCCGAGATGGTTAAGGGTTATGAGACTGCAAAAGCTTCAACAATACAACCACAAATTGAGATTAAGCAGGATCTGAACTTTATTACAGAAGGTTTGAGTGCCCGTGCAATGGGTTATTTGAGAAGATACAGCTATTATCAGGTGGCCAGAGCATATAATCCATTTTACTATGAGTCACGTATAAGCCCGGAGACAGGAGAGTTAACTATAAATGTACTTAATGATGGTGGACCAACTTCGATAGGTTTAACTGGTACTGAATTCTTAGATTATAGCGAGGGTGCAAAAAATCTTGATTCAAGGATTTACCTGGAAACAGCTGTAAGCTATGACAGGACGTTTAATGAAAAGCATGCTGTATCGGGAATGTTGATTAACCTGCTTTCCAGTTTTGAGCAGGGTAATGCGGGAAGCGTTCAAAACTCATTGGCCAACCGAAACCACGGTCTCTCAGGTAGATTTACGTATGGTTATGATGGCAAATATTTAGCCGAACTAAATTTTGGTTATAACGGTTCTGAGCGTTTTGCTTATGGAAGCAGATATGGTTTCTTCCCTTCTTTTGGTCTTGCATATCGCATTTCAGAAGAAAAATTTTGGGAGCCAATTAAAGATGTTGTAACAAACTTAAAGCTTAGAGGAACTTACGGGCTGGTGGGTAATGACCAGATAGGTGATGTAAGAGATCGATTCTTTTATCTTTCAAATGTTAACTTAAACGATCCCGTTTATGGGGCTACATTTGGGGAACAATTTGGAAACTCCAGACCGGGAGTATTCACTTCAAGATATGCCAACCCAAATATTGGTTGGGAAAAATCTGAGCAAATCAACATAGGTATGGATGTTGAGCTTTGGAAGTCTCTTAACTTTACTGTTGATGTTTTCAGACAACGCAGGGATAATATTCTTCAGGAACGTGCTAACATAGGTTCTGTACTGGGTTTAACAGCTATACCACAAACCAATTTCGGAGAAGTTGAAAGTAGAGGTATGGACTTATCTTTAAATTATGACAAGCAAATAGGTAAATACTGGTTTGCCCAGTTGCGTGGTAATATGACTTACTCAACAAATGAGATACTTCAATATGATGAAGTAAGTTATCCTGATAATTTGGCTTACAGATCAAGGGTAGGTCAGAATGTTAGTCAGGTGTACGGTTATATAGCAGAACGCCTGTTTGTAGACCAGAATGAAGTAGAAAACTCGCCGCAACAGTTTGGCGAATACACTGCAGGTGACATTAAATACCGCGATGTAAACGGAGATGGTATAATCACAGTTAATGACCAGGTTCCTATTGGTAATCCCACAATTCCTAAAATTATTTACGGTTTTGGAGGTACAGTTGGTTACAAATCATTCGATTTAAGCATATTCTTACAAGGAGCCGCCGGAACCTCTCTTTTTATTGATCCCGTGCGTATATCACCTTTCGTAATTGAAAATAGATATCAAAATGGCTTACTTAAAGCTATTGCAGACGATTATTGGTCAGAGGCAGATCGAGATTCTTATGCCTTTTGGCCTAGACTTAGTGACAACATGGTTGAAAACAATAATCAACCCTCAACGTGGTGGATGCGTGATGGAGCTTTTTTAAGACTTAAAACGCTTGAAGCCGGTTATACTTTGAGTGAGTCATTAACAAATAAATTAGGTCTTAAAGCAGCTCGTTTCTATTTAAGTGGAACTAACCTTGCAGTTTGGAGTTCTTTCAAACTTTGGGATCCTGAAATGGGTGGAAACGGACTGGGTTATCCTGTACAATCTGTTTATAACCTTGGACTTCGTGTAGATTTTTAAATAAAAAAAATGAATATGAATAGTATTAAAAGAAAATTCAAAAGTCTAAAGACTGGTCTTGTACTTTCCTTTTTAGGGATTGCAACTTTTGGTCTGCAATCCTGTGAGGATACATTTCTGGATGTTGTACCAGATAATGTTGCAACAATAGAACAGGCTTTTAAGCTTCGTAATGAAGCAGAGAAATATTTATTTACCTGTTACTCCTATATTCCAAAAAATGGAGATGCGGTTTACAACATAGCTTTCTTGGCAGGTGATGAAACCTGGATTCCTCCTCAGGATGCATCGTTTAACAGCTTTGCCTTTGATATAGCGCGTAACCTGCAACGTAGTACAGACCCTTATATGGATGCCTGGGAAGGCCGTTATCAGGGAGGTGGTCCAGGTGACCGCTATCAACTTTGGGACGGGATTCGCCATTGCAATATTTTTATTTCCAATCTGGAAGATACTTCCAAAGTACCTGATATAGGAGAAGCTGAGCGCTTACGATGGATTAGTGAGGCTAAATTCTTAAAGGCTTATTATCATTATTATCTTATGAGGATGTACGGGCCTATTCCTATTATGAAAACAGCAATCCCGATTGACGCGCCTGAAGATCAAATTCAGGTACCCCGTGAGGCTATTGATCCCAGTATTGATTATCTGGCTGAATTATTTGATGAGGCTGCTGTTGGTTTACCTCCTATGATTACCGATACTCAGGAAGATCTGGGGCGTATAACCAGACCTATAGCCTTAGCTGTTAAGGCCGAAATGCTCACAATGGCTGCAAGTCCTCTTTTTAATGGCAATCAGGATATGAGTGGTTTTGTAGGTAATGATGGGACTCAATATTTTAATCTTAATTATGAGCCTGCAAAATGGGAACGAGCACTCACTGCAATCAAAGAAGCTATAGACGTTGCTGAGGCAAACGGAGCTGAACTTTTTTATAAGGAAGATGTAAGTTTTGATATTGAACCCATAACCCAAACCAAGTTAGATATCAGACAGGCAGTTACTGAGCGTTGGAATCGTGAGATCATCTGGGCTAATCCAAATAGTAGGACCTATCAGCTACAGAGTTTGGCAATGAATGCAGTAGACGATAAAACAAACGCTCAAACAGCAAGAAGAGCACTCTCTCCCACATTAGAAACTGCTCAAATGTTTTATACCAAAAATGGAGTGCCTATTGAAGAAGATAAAACGTTGAGTTTTGGTGATATTACAACCTTGAGAGAGGCCGGGGAAGAAGATCAGTATAATATCTCCCTTGGTTATAGGACTTCAATTTTGAATTTTGACAGAGAGCCACGCTTTTACGCAGATCTGGGCTTTGATGGTTCTATTTTCTACAAGTTTGATAGTGGTTCAAACGATACGCGTTGGCATTATGAAACCAAGTACAAAGATTACGGAGGAAGCTCGGATGCCTTTAACTATAATGTGACTGGTTATTATATCAAGAAATTAATCAACTGGGAACAGACTTTTACAGGTGGTACACCTTACAAAGATTATGCGTGGCCTGAAATTAGATTGGCAGATTTGTATTTATTATATGCAGAGGTGTTAAATGAAGTAAACGGTCCCACCCCTGAAGTTTTTGAATACCTGGACGCCGTTCGTAAACGCGCAGGTCTTGCCGGTGTAGAAGAGTCCTGGACCAATTTTTCAAACAACCCAAATAAATTTGCCACTAAAGATGGTTTAAGAGAAATTATACACCGTGAACGCAACATCGAAATGGTTTTTGAAGGTAAAAACTATTGGGATGTGAGACGCTGGAAAAAAGCAGCCTCAGAATATAATGAGCCCATACGTGGCTGGAGTGTTTTTGAGTCAACTGAGCAAGCCTATTATCAGGTAAGAACGCTTTACCAACAGCGATTTATTGCTCCTAGAGATTATTTCTGGCCATTAAATATAAATACATTAATTCAAAATCCCAGTCTGGTACAGGCTCCGGGATGGTAAAAAAAGAAATGATTATGAAAAAAATAGTTAATTACTGGTTTTTGTTTTTAGGGATTTTCGCGTTGATCATAACTACATCTTGTTCTGAAGATACGGGCCATGATCCCTTAGAAAAGAATGGAAACGCTCCCGGAGAGGTTTCAAATATAGCAATACAGAATCTGAGCGGTAAGGTAAGACTTACTTATACTGCACCTTCAGATGAGGATTTACTTTATATAGTTGCCGAATACACATTAGAAAATGGCAGAGAAATGGAAGTGAAGTCCTCATATTACAGCAATACCATGCTTTTGGAAGGTTTTTCCGGCTTAAGTGAAATTACTGTCAATGTCTATGCTGTTAATCGTAGTGAAGTAAAATCTCAACCCGTTACTATTACTGTAAAACCGAAAAAAGCAGCCATTTTTGCTATTAAAGAGTCACTAACGGCTCAAACTGATTTTGGAGGCTTGCGAATACGGGCTCAAAACCCAGATACAGAGGATATCGCCATTTTGGTGATGCAAAGAAACGATCAGGGAGATTTTGAACCAATCCCGAATAGTATCTACACTTCTGCTAGTGAGATCGATCAGGCATTGAGAGGTTTTGATACCATTAATCAGGAGTTTGCAATTGCTGTAAGGGACCGATGGCTTAATGTAACCGATACCATATTTACACAGATTAAACCTTTATTTGAACAACTGATACCCAGAGCTCAGTTTAAAGGTCTAAAGCTTTCTAATGATGCCAAAGCTGATTATCCTGTTTCTAATTTATTTGACGGTCAGACTTTTTGGTGGTGGGGATCTTATTTTACAAGCAGAACTGTTGATACAGAAAATCATCTTGTAACATTTGATATAGGTCAAATCACAAAGCTTAGCAGGCTTCACATTTGGAACTTTTCAGAACCTATCGGTGGACAACAATTGTATTATTACCTGGGTGCTATGAAACAGTTTAGAATTTGGGGAGCAAATGAATTGAATGATGGCGACTTATCAGGATGGACATTGCTTGGTGAGTATGAGGTTGTTAAACCTTCAGGTTTACCTTATGCTCAGGAAAATAATGATGATTTAGTTGCCGCTCGTGATGGAGCAGACTACGAAATTCCTATTGATGCTCCTGCTGTAAGATACCTTAGAATTCAGTGTCTGGAAAACTGGGCAGGAGGAGAATTTATGGCTGTATCGGAAGTTCAGGTTTTCGGGAATCCTAATTTTTAAAAACACATTATGAAAAATATATATTTGAAAATAGTTAGTCTCCTTATTGTTTTTGCAAGTGTAGGTTTCTATTCCTGCTCTGATGGAGAAGATTACCTAAAATATACCGAAGGAGGAGAAATTTCCTATACCGGGAAAATAGATTCACTTAAAATTTACCCCGGTCGAAATCGGGTAAAAGTGGAAGGTTTAATAATTTCAGACCCAAAAGTTACGGAAGTACGTATTTACTGGAATGTTAAAAACGATTCGATTGTAGTCCCTGTAAACCGTACTGCAGGAGTTGATACCATATCTGTAGAAATTGACAATTTACCGGAAAACGTATATAATTTTGAAATACGCACTTTCGATAAAAATAACAATAAGTCTATAGGGGTTTTTGAATCTGCCGAAGTATACGGTGACCGTTATCAAAATTCGCTTTTTAATAGACCTGTTCTTTCTAATGATCTAATTAAGGCCAAGGATAGTTTGTCAATAAAGTATGCTTCAATGGATTTGACGACCGGCGTTATCGGTACCGAGATTTATTACACGAGTACTGATGAAAAGGATAAGATGATTTTTGTGCCCATTAATAACGAATATGGTGTAATTGAAGATTATAAATATGCATCGACTTATAAGTACAGAACCGTTTTTCTTCCAGAAAAAACAGCCATAGATACTTTTTATACTGACTTTGTTAATTTCACCCCTATAGCTAAGCCAATAATAGTAAATGCTGCAATACCTTTCAAAGCCAGCTCACGATCTACCCGTTGGGGGATCCTAGCAGACTGGATTACTACAAATCCTATAAAAGTTCACAATGGTTACGGCGGTTGGGATGAATGGAATGGTAATATTTTTAATGTTGAATCAGGTTGGGGAGCAGCGGCTATAAACAATGGTAAAATTTATCAAACCATTACCGATGTTCAGGTTGCTACATACGTACTAAACGTACGTATAAGAGATACAAACCATAAGCTGTCAGATGCTGGCGGGTCCTATTTTGTAGTGGCAAAAGGTAATAGCTTACCAGATGTATCTGATGTTACAACATCAAGTAATGTTTTAGCCTTTAAACGTATCAATTCTGATTTGGGTACAGAATATACCTATAAGTTAGAGTTTACAATTGAAGGTGAAACAACAGATATTACAGTTGGCCAGATCACCACGCAGGCAGACGGTGACCCGGGGCGTTACTGTAATGTTAGGTCTTGGGATATTGTAGTAAAATAATTTCCAAAATGTTTCAGAAGTTTTAAGATCAAATTATATCTGAGAGTATCAAATCTTACTCTCAGGTATAATTCGATTTTAAACTTAAAACGTAAGTAATATTTACAGGATTTTTAGTTTGAGATGTTTAAACCAAAAAATGCTTAAGAACATTTGATTACTCAGGCAAGTATTTCAATTATACCTGAATAGTAAAATAGGTGATTTTAATGTTTCAAGTAACTCGTGGTCTTAGGATTAAGGTTTAAAGTTGCTTCAATATTGAATAGAACTTAATTTCTTGAGTAAGATGGCTCTATACCGTAAGTCTTAGATTCATTCCCTTCAGTTAATTTTTTTTTAAGAGAAATAAAACTTTTGTTGCAGCCCAAAATGATGAATTCAAGTCAGGGTTACCTACAACTCTTTTACAAGAAATAGGTGTTAGTGCGGCTTTAGATCTTTTTTGTATAGATCACTATTAAACTTGGCCTCTTAGTAGATAAAGCACAGTTTTATTATCAAAATCTTTAAAGTATGAAAGTTTGCTTTCAAATTTCGAATGGGTGATTTCATTGTAACTACAACCTAATTCTGAAGGCCGTAAATACGTAGCGGATTATATGAAGGTCTCCGTACAAATAATGTCAAAAAATGGGATTATTTGTTTAAACCATTGACAGCGTGATATTTATTTGAGGAACAATATTGAATTGCGTAAATACTTAGAACACGTTCTGAAACAGTAATTAAGATTAATAATATCTCTAAAAACCTAGAATTATGAAAAATTATACAAAACTTTCAAAACTAGCTGTTCTATTAGTTTTGATTTTAAACTTGCAATGTTCTTCAGATGTAATTGTTGAAGATATTTCGCTTGACTTAAAAGGATCACGAAGTGCTGGTTTTAGTATTGGAGAGACTGTTATACGTGCACCACACGATATTTGGATTGATATAAGCATTCCCTCACAATGGAAGGGGCGGGTTAGCGAAATAGGTATTGTATATGGTGAATACCCATATGTTGATTTACAAACGGGGCTAAAGTTAAAACAGGCAGGATTAGAATCTCCCTACAAATACCGTTTGACTGGTTTAAATGCTAATACAGAATACTTTATACGTCCTTACATAATTACAACTAATAATAAAGAACAATATGGGGATATTATACAATATACTACACTGGTGCAAGGTGATTTTACCTGGTCATTCAATGGAACTTTAGATCCTAATGATGAAAACCATCAGCGTATAAAGCAAGCTTTTGATACTGCAACCTGGTATTACAGCAATTATACCTCCATCCAGAAACATGTAACAGTTAACTATTCTCCGGGTACTCCTACGGCTGATGCCAATTTTGATGGATGGATTAATATGGGGTCTAACCCGAGTTATCAACGCGTAGGGACTGCCCTTCATGAAATGGCACATACGGTTGGGGTAGGCACCCATTGGATCTGGAAATTTATCATAGATAACGATGACTCCTATTATAGTTCGGCAAACGCAGATGCAGTTGTAAGGATGATGACTGATAATTCGTTTACTCAAATATATGGTGATGGTGCTCATTTTTGGCCTTTTGGTATAAATGGCGCTCATGAAGACTCAGGAAATGACTTTGACTATATGATGAATGCCCTAATAGTTCAGGGTTTTAAAAATGATGGCTTGCCTTCAAATTAGATATCTTTTCTTCGATTTTTAAGTAAAATAGGATTTCAAGCCTCTGTCGATTAATAATTAAAAGTCATAAATACTTGAAAGTACTTTTTCAACAGAAAATTTAAATCATAAAATAAATTATAAAAAAATAGATCATGAATAAAGTTTATAAAATATCGCTAATACTTTTGTTTTTCTGCATGCTTTTTAATCAAAGCTGTTCATCCGATAGTGATAGTGAAACTATCGAAACAGAAGAACCTAATAAAGAAACTTTTTTAGCTACATTAAATACAGTTGAAGCCAAGGAAATAACTGCTTTTTCTGCTGTTGTAGTAGGTAAAGTTGAAGATAATGGAGGGAGCTCGGTGAGAGAACAAGGTATATGCTATGCTTTAACCCCAAATCCAGATTACAATTCCGATAAAGCACTACCTTCTTCAGTTAAAGGTTCAGGCGAGTACGAAGTTAAATTAACAGATCTTACTGAAGATAAAGTATATTACGCGAGAGCCTTTGCCAAGAATTCTAAAGGTATTTCGTACGGTAATGAAATAACTTTTACTACAGCCGTTGTAGTACCTCCTAGTTCTAAAGTGAAGGATATCAAAGTAAGTGGTGCGCACGATATTTGGGTGAATTTGCAATTTCCTGTAATTGGAGAGGCAGAGCTCGTAGAAACCGGAATGGTTTATGGCCTCGAAGAAGAATTGACTATAGAGAAGAATTCTAAAGCCGTAAGTGAGCAGGTTATTTCCAACGGTCTTTTGCGTATAAAAGAGTTGGAAGCTGATAAAGTTTATTTTATGAAACCGTATGCTATTACAAAGCAGGGACGGGTTTATTATGGCGAACTTACATCTTATGCTACTATCAAAGAAGGTAATTTTACATGGTCTTTTAATGGAACTTTAGATCCGGCAAATGAAAATCATAGCCGTATCAAAGAAGCTTTTGAAACGGCTATGTTTTATTACAATAATTTTACTTCTATAACCAAACATGTAACGGTTAACTATTCTCCCGGAACACCTACTGCAGATGCTAATCTTGATGGATGGATCAATATGGGCGCCAAACCTTCTTACCAGCGAGCAGGTACCGCAATGCATGAAATGGCTCATAGTGTTGGTATTGGTACCCATGGAAAATATTGGGAATTGATGACCGATGGCACCTGGGATGGAAAGAGAACCTTGGAAATTTTAGATTTTATGACAGAGGGTAAAAATACCATGCTTTATGGAGATAGAATGCATATTTGGCCGTATGGTATCAATGGAGCAAATGAAGATTCAGGTGATGATATGCTATATACTATGCATGTTCTTGTACTTCAGGGTATGAAAAGCGATGGGCTTCCTTCAAGCAGATAGTCTAAATTTTAAAAATACATCAGTTTGATTCCTGCAATTTAGTACACAGGTTACATTGATCAGCATAGTTAAAATACCTGGCACACGATTAAGGATAGGTTGATTTTTGTTTCTGCGGTAAATTAAATTTGATTTTGAATAGCCTAAATATAAAGTCTATGCGTAATTAAATCTGGTGTTTGTTAAATCTAGCCTCAATACGATTTTAACCTTATTTTTTGATTTCTAAGGTTAATACTATTGAGGTTTAGATTTTATCATTAGTTAATAAAAGATAACGATCTATTATGGGACAAACTCAATTTACAGCCTTTAAAGATTAGTTATCAACCACTACGATATCGCTGAGGCAAAGTGGTTTGCGTTGCACAGCAACCTTATAGATGGTGAAGAAAAGCGTAATGCCTATTGGCAGTCGTACGTAGATCATAACGGAACGATTCACCTCTCCTGGGTATGGCGTGAAAGCTGGGACGTTTCCACTAATCACGATATCGCTTACGCGCAGTCTAAAGATGGCGGTAAAACCTGGCAAAAATCAGATGGGAGCCTTTATGACTTACCCATTACGAAGGGTAGCGCAGAATATGCGGCTATCATTCCGCAAAACAGTTCGCTCATCAATCAGACAGCGATGACTACCGACAGTCAGGACAATCCCTACATTGCTAATTATTGGAATGAGGGCGATACAACCCAATTTCACGTGGTTTACCTCAAAAACGGCCAATGGCAAACAGAGAATACCGCTTTCAGAACAACAGTTTTTCAATTGGGCGGCGGCGGAACAAAAAAAATACCCATTTCGCGACCTGAGATTTTTATCGGTGAATCTACGGGCAAGAGGCTTTACCTGCTCTTTCGCGATGCAGAACGCGGATCAAAAATAGTCCTCGCTTCGCGGGATTTCAATAAAGAAGAATCCTGGAAGCTAACCGACCTGACTGCAGTATCAGTTGGGGATTGGGAACCCAATTTTGACAAAGAATTATTTAAAAAAACAGGAAAACTTCACCTATTTGTGCAACAGGTGAATCAGGTGGATGGCGAGGGGCTTCAAAACAGCGCTCCCACACCCATAAAAATTTTAGAGTACAATACATTACCAGAATTCACAACACATGAAAATTAACAACAGATCACGACTAATCATTTTTTTATCGGTATGTTTTTTACAGGCATACACCGCTTTTTCACAGGCGATCAATGAATGGGAGAACCCCACAATCATAGAGCGCAACAAAGTAGAAGGGCGCAGTTCATTTACCCTTTATCCCAATCTGGAACAGGCGCAAAGCCTCAACCCGGAGAATAGCAACCTGCAAAAAAGCCTGGACGGGGAGTGGAAGTTCAACATTGTCAAGAATCCGGGATTACGCCCTCAGGATTTTTATAAAACCGATTTTAATGATGCCGGTTGGGATCAAATCACGGTTCCTTCCAACTGGGAGACCGAAGGATTTGACATTCCAATCTACACCAACGTAGCCTATCCCTTCGAAAAAAATCCGCCTTTTATCAACGGCGACTACAATCCGGTGGGCACCTATCGTACTGCGTTTACTATTCCTGAAAACTGGGAAGATAAAGAGGTTTTGTTGAGTTTTGGTTCGATCTCCGGTTACGCCCGTATTTATGTAAACGGAAAAGAGGCCGGTATGACCAAAGCCTCAAAAACCCCGGCCGAATTCGATATTACAAAGCTTATCAATCCCGGTAAAAACCAGCTTGCCGTACAGGTAACGCGCTGGCACGATGGCAGCTATTTAGAAGATCAGGATTTCTGGCGTCTTAGCGGTATTGAGCGTTCGGTTTTACTAAAAGCGATGCCTAAAACTACGATCTGGGATGTAAAAGTTGCAGGGGGACTAGACTCCAACTATAAAACCGGAACCTTTTCGGCAGCAGTAGACATCCGCAATTTTGGAAAGGCAGAACTTAAGAAAGCCCGTTTGGGAATTTCGCTTTACGATGCAAAGGGCAATCTGGTTTATGCCGAAAAGAAACCCGTTCCTGCACAGGGGGGAAGCATTGATTTTTCGCGGGAAGTTCCTCAGGTTAAGTTATGGAGTGCCGAAACACCGTATCTCTATACCTATGCACTGAAGCTTGAAGACAAAAAAGGCAATGCCGTGGTTGCTACCTCCGGACGTGTTGGTTTCCGTAAAGTCGAAATCAAAAACGCACAGCTTTTGGTAAACGGAAAAGCCGTTACCGTACACGGGGTAAACCTGCATGAACACCATCCCGATAAAGGTCACGTACCCGATCTTGAGATGACGCGTAAAGATTTTGAATTGATGGCGCGCAACAACATCAACGCGGTGCGTATGAGTCATTATCCTCACGGACAGGAAGTTTACGATCTGGCCGATGAATTTGGTTTTTATATTGTAGACGAGGCCAATATTGAGACCCACGGCATGGGTGCAGAATGGCAGGGTAATTTTGATAAATCAAAGCACCCGGCGTATTTACCCGAATGGGCACCGGCACATTTAGACCGCATCAAACGTATGTACGAGCTCAATAAAAACCACACTTCGGTAATCATCTGGTCTATGGGTAACGAGTGTGGTAACGGTCCTGTGTTTTATGATGCTTACGACTGGTTAAAAGAAACAGACCCCGCCCGCGTGGTTTCGTTTGAACAGGCCGGTCAAAACCGCAATACCGATATCGTGGCGCCTATGTATCCGGGAATGGATTATATGATAAAATATGCCGAAGATAATACGGTTACCCGCCCCTTTATTATGTGTGAGTACTCGCACGCGATGGGAAACAGCAGCGGTAACTTCCGCGCGTATTGGGATGTTATAGACAGCAGTCCGCATATGCAGGGTGGTTTTATCTGGGACTGGGTAGATCAGGGTTTACGGGCAGAGACTGCAGACGGTCGCGAATTTTGGGCCTACGGTGGTGATTTGGGCGGAAAGAACCTGCAAAACGATGAAAACTTCAACGCAAACGGATTGGTTACCGCAGACCGAGTGCCGCATCCTTCCCTGGCGGAAGTGAAAAAAGTGTATCAAAACATCGAGTTTGATTTTGACGGAAGCAACCTTACGGTTCAAAACAAATACAACTACACCAATCTGGATGCGTTCAACTTCAAGTGGAAGTTGCTTAAAAATGGTGAGCAAATCGATTCCGGAAGCTTTGAAGTTTCGGCTTTGCCAAATACGTCTCAGACTGTGGCCTTTAATCTTCCTGAGACTGATGACGCAGAGTATTTCTTGAGTGTTCATGCTTTCACAAAAGAAGGAAGTGCATTAGTTCCTGCGGGTTACGAACTTGCCTACGAGCAGTTTCAGTTGGGCGAAAAAGACTTCTTTGCAGACAATACCGGTTCTTTGACCAAAGATAAACTGGTTTATGAGGTACAGGGCGACTCCTTACTGGTTTTCAGCACGGCTAAGACTCAGGGTGTTTTAAATCTGAAGGCCGGTAAATTGGAGCAGTATCAGCTTAAAGACGGAAGCAGTGTGCTTAACACCTTCCCTGAGCCTTATTTTTGGAGAGCTCCTACCGACAATGACTTTGGTAACGGAATGCCCAGAAAATTAGTAGCCTGGAAAACAGCAACCCAAAACCCGCAGCTGCTCTCAGCAGAGGTAGGAACGCAGGAAGATAATGGCTTACCTGTGACATTTACCTACCAGCTTGCAGGGGTTGAATTGCCGTACACCGTGACGTATTTGATTGATGCAGTTAATGGAATTACTGTAAACGCAAGCCTGGACACTTCGGTTAAAGAAACACCCGAAATGCCCCGCTTTGGGATGCGTATGATCCTGGAGGGGAAGTATGACAATCTGGAGTATTACGGCCGTGGTCCCTGGGAAAATTATTCAGACCGAAAAGAGTCTGCGTTTATGGGTACCTACGAAGATAAGGTAGCCAACCAGTTTACGTGGACGTACATCCGCCCGCAGGAATCCGGTTATCACACTGATACGCGCTGGTTAACGCTTACTGACGATGCCGGTAACGGACTTAAAATTGTAGGCGGGCAGCCGCTTGGTTTTAGCGCACTTAATATTTCAACCGAAGATCTGGATCCGGGTATGACCAAAGATCAAAGACATCCTACAGACCTTACGGTACAGGATAAGGTGTTTTTACACGTGGACTTAAAGCAACGCGGTCTTGGCGGACTTAACAGCTGGGGGCAGTATCCGTTTAAAGAATACAGACTCGAAGACGGAAACTACAGCTACAGTTACACGATTTCACTGTTAGACTAGTTGTTAAAAAATTTACTGCAAATCCTAAATACTTTAAAGTTTTAAATTATGTAATCGATTGCATTATTTTCATTAAATCGATACATTATAACCTGTTTATTGTATAATATTAACCTTTGTATTGCTTTTTTTGAGAATACATCACAGTACAGGATACTCTTTGAGAAATTGTTAAATAATTTTATTCAACTAAATTTTTAACATTTGATTTATGATTTATTCAACTTATGAAAGTGTGCACAGGAGGTGGGTACCCCTCTTAATAATCATGTTCTTTTTATGTTTTATGAGCTTAAGTGCTCAAAAAACGATTACAGGAACAGTTGCTGATGAAAACGGTACTTTCCTGCCTGGTGCAAATGTCATTGTTCCAAATACTTCTATTGGAGTAGTTACTGATTTTGACGGACAGTATTCTATTGAAATTCCGGAGAATGCAGAAAGGCTTAAATTTTCTTATTTAGGTTATATCTCCCGCGAAGAACAGATTAATGGCCGTAGTGTTATCAATATTAAACTTCAATCTGATGCTACGGGTTTGGATGAAATTGTTGTTGTAGGATATGGTACTCAAAAAGCTTCCGAAATCACAGGGTCTATTTCAACTGTAAAAGCTGAAGAAATGGCAGATATACCGGTACAACAGGTTACCCAAAAAATTCAGGGTAAAGTATCTGGTGTTCAAATCTCTCAAACTTCTGGGGTGCCGGGTAGCGGACTTTCTGTGCGTATTAGAGGGCAGGCATCCATTTCAGCAGGTAATGGGCCGTTGTATGTTGTAGATGGATTCCCAATTAATGGCGGTATAGGCTCTTTAAACCCTAATGAAATTGAAAGTATTTCAATATTAAAGGATGCTGCTTCCGCTTCACTATATGGTTCACGTGCCGCAAATGGTGTCGTTTTGGTTACTACAAAGTCCGCGAAACTAGGAAAATCCAGTCTTAGTGTGAATTCTTACTGGGGTATGCAAACTGTTCCTCAACGTGGAAGACCAGACCTTTTAAATGCCAGAGAATTTGCGCAATTTAAAAAGGAGATTGCCGAAGAAAACGGTCAGACCGTGAATCCGGCTTATGAGAATCCGGAAATTTACGGTGAAGGCACAGACTGGTTTGATGTACTGCTTCGAAATGCAGAAATTCAGGAACATACCTTATCTTTTTCATCACGAAATGATTTTGCCGGTGTTAGTGTAGTAGGAAGTATTTTTGATCAGGAAGGTGTTCTTTTAAATACCAAATACAACCGCTATTCCATTCGTGTAAATTCTGATTTTAAAATTGGTGACCATATCAAATTTGGTTTTAATGTTGCGCCAAGTGTTGAAAGTGATCGTAATTTTAATACCGATGGTTCCTGGCTGGGAGGAAGTATTATTCAAAGTGCCTTATTAACCACCCCTATCGCCCCTCATATTAATCCCGATGGTACAATTCCTCTAACTGCAACTGGCCCCGGTTTATTCCCTAATCCAAACTGGTATAACGTTCTCAAGCAGTCACAAGGACGGGCAGAGAATTTAAATTTACTATCCAACTCTTTTGTCGAAATTGAATTCTTGCGAGGTCTGAAACTTAAATCATCTATTGGTTTTGAGTTGAGAAGGAGTAATGGCAAAACTTTTAGGAACAGTCAGTTAGGAAGTCTTTTTGCGCCACCACCAAATGTTATAAGTGCAAGCAGGTCTTTTTCAAGTTACAATTCTTGGTTGACAGAGCAATTACTTTCTTATACCAGGACTTTTGGAAAACATAATATCGATGCCTTAATAGGTTTTACAGCGCAAGAGGCTAAAGAAGAGGGCTTATCTGGTAGTGCATCTCAATTTCCAGATGATCTTATAAAGGATTTTAGTGCTGCTCCCAGAGACCAGCGGGATGCAGATGACTATCTTACCGAATGGTCGCTGGTTTCTTATTTATCCAGAATAAATTATAACTACGACAATAAATATTTCTTATCGGCTTCCTTTAGAAGGGATGGTTCTTCACGATTTGGGGTTGAAAATAGATATGGTAATTTCCCGTCTTTCTCCGGAGGTTGGACCCTGTCAAACGAAGATTTTTTCCCCGAGGATAGTAAAATTTCTTATTTAAAACTGCGAGGCTCTTGGGGTATCGTGGGAAATAATAACATTGGAAATTATACCCATAGAGCATTAGTAGGAACGTCAAATACTGCATTCGGGAATTCAATTGTTAGCGGACGTACAGTTTTCGGTATCGGGAATTCTGAATTGAGCTGGGAACAAACAGCTGCATTAGATCTTGGTGTAGACCTTGGTTTTTTTGATAATCGATTAAATTTAGAGTACAGTTATTACAATAAGAATACTCAAGATCTTTTATATAGTATCCCCATTCCTTTAGCTTCGGGCTATGGCAGCATTTTAACAAATATGGGTGAAATTAAGTTTTGGGGTCATGAATTAGCCCTAAATACTGCTATAGTGGACAAAGATGACTTTAAAGTCAATCTTAATTTGAATTACACATTTTCTGATAATGAAGTACTTGCTCTGGATACGGGTGATCGGGAACTTATTAGTGATGCTCATATTACACGTATTGGAAGTCGTTTGGGTCAACTTTACGGTCTTGATTTAATTGGGGTTTATGTGGATCAGGAAGACTTCGATAGTGGTCCTACACCACATAGCCCTGCAACAGTGGGTAGTGAAAAATTCAGAGATGTTGATGGCGATGGAGTAGTGGAGCGTTTTGATGATAGAACGGTATTAGGGAACCCCATTCCTACGAGTTATTATGGCTTTACTCTTAGTATAGATTATAAACGTTTTGATTTTTCAGTAGTTGGCTCTGGAGCTGCAGGGCACAGTATTGTGAATGCTATAGAAACCTATACAGGAAATCTGGATGGGGTATTTAATGTTAACAGAAGAGTCTTAGACAGATGGAGATCTCCTTCAGACCCAGGAGCAGGATATTATGGCAATACGCTGGCGGGATATACTTTTCCGGGAAGAGACTGGTTTAATGACCGGGCAATTTACAAAGGTGATTATTTGGCCATAAGAAATATTACCCTGGGTTACAGTATTCCTGTAGAACGTATCGAATACCTTAACAAACTACGTATTTATGCGAGTGTTCAGCAGGCATTTATGTTTACCAAATATCCAGGGGCAAACCCTGAAGTAGGTGGAGCTGGAAACCCTCTTTATCAAGGTTTTGATAATACAACATACCCCGTTCCAAGAACAGTAACCTTAGGACTTAATTTAAACTTTTAAGCAATGAATAATCGAAATATATATATGTATAGTAAGTCGAGTTTACTCAGGATTTATAGAAACAGCAAGTGGGTAGCGCTATTTGTAGTCATATTATTTACCTCCTGTAGTGATGATTTTTTAGATAAATTCCCATACAATGCTATTGCATCAGATGAATTTTACAGCAATCAGCAGGAATTAGAACAAGGTATAAATGCTGCATATGGATCTTTAAGAGATGTTTACGGTTCAGCTTGGATTATGGGGGAAATGCGTTCAGACAATACCCATTTTATTTTTGATCCATCAGACCGCGGTACTGCTCCATTAGAAAATATACCTGATTTTCTGAATGATGCAGGAAATGGTTATACCGCAAGTAAATATTATGCTAACTACGGTTTGATTAATGATGTAAACCAGGTACTCGCTAGGATCGATAATGTAGAACTTAGTCAGGAGGTTTATGATAATTTAAAGGGACAGGCTTTGTTTCTTCGTGCTTTTGCTTATTTCGACTTGGTAAAGTATTTTGGAGGTGTACCTATTTATCTTGCACCGGTAACTAATGCCAATAGTGCTTTTGTCAATCGTTCGACAATTGAAGAAACTTATGCTCAAATACTTGAGGATGCTAATGAGGCTGCACAGCTTTTACCCGGAGTGAATGAGCAGCAAGAAGGACGGGTCACTAATGGAACCGCCAATATGCTTTTAGGGGATATCTACATGAATTTAAAACGTTATGGAGAAGCTGAAGCCGCATTAAAAAAGATAAGTGGTTATTCTCTGGTTCCCAATTATGCAGATATTTTTAATACTAAAAATACACAGGAATCCCTTTTTGAAGTGCAATACCTGCAAAACCAATTATCTAACAATTTCTTTTACCGCTTTCTGCCTAAAATGGATAATACGGCTCTAGTTACCGGTGTAGATGGCAGATTTAATGGCGGTCAGAACGCTATGAATGTGGCAACTCCAGACCTTATAGACAGTTACGAAGAGGGAGATACTCGTTTTGAAGCCTCTATAGGATTTGTAGACGCTTCAACTGTAAGCCTGGCCAATTATAGTGTAGAAGAATTTCCATACTGTAAAAAGTACCTCATTCCCCATACGGTTTATAACGATGTGGGTGCCAACTGGCCAATTTACAGATATGCAGAAACCTTGCTTTACCTTGCCGAGGCCATCAACGAGCAGGGAGGTAGAAGCGGTGAAGTACTTCCCTTAATAAATCAAGTTAGGGATAGAGCCCGCGAAAGTGCAGGGCTTTTACCCGCGATCACAACTACAGATCAGCAGGAATTGCGTGAAATCATAGCTCACGAAAGAAAGGTAGAGTTCGCATTTGAAAATAAGAGATGGATAGATTTAATACGCACCGGTCGCGCTGTACAGGTAATGAATGCCTACGGCCAAAGGCTGAAGGCTAATCCGGAGGATTATTATTATTCGGTAGGGGATGCGCCATTGTCATCAGCATATATGGTTACAACAGACGATTTGCTATTCCCCATCCCACAACGCGAACGCGATGTGTATCCGGAACTTGAACAAAATCCGGGATATGAGTAAAAATAGATTTATTGTTATCTCCAACAAGAGACAATATCTCTATGATAAACTTTAATCAGGAGTTAAGAAATTCTAATAAAAACAGATGTTTTTAATTCAGTAAGTAATTTTACTTCTGTAAAGCATATTACATCCTACTATTCTTAGAGCAGACTTTTTTAGCTCATTTTCAAATTCAAATATTAAAAAGCTAAAACGCAATTAGTTTAAAGAGTGATTAATAACTGAATATATCTTATGATTTTTCAAAAAAATCACTTTAGCCTGTACTATTAATTAAAATTTATAATGATCTATTTAGAGGATTTAAATTTTAGAAATCATCCGAATAAGCTAAAATATCAAGTAATAGTAGAAAGTATAATTTCTAATATTGAAAATGGTACGATTAAAAATCTTGAAGTTCTACCATCTATTAATGAATTTAGCAAAACGTATTCCATTTCTAGAGATACCGTTGAAAAGGCCTATAAAATTTTAAAGAGGAGAAATTTTATTGCTTCACGTAGAGGTAAAAATACGTTCGTTACAAGTAAGGAAAATCAAGGTATATTTAAAATACTTTTTATTGTAAGTGAGCTTAACAGTTATAATTTAAAAACTTTCAATGCATTTGTGGATCGTATAGGAAGGGATCATCAGGTGAAATTGGAAATTTATAACGGGGAAGAAGAAAAACTTCTGAATATTCTTATTAAATATCAGTTTAAAGACTTTTACTATCTTTTAATTCCAGATTTTAATAGAAAAAATACTGAGAATCAGTTTTTATTGAAGGAAATCCAAAAGAATTTGAATAAAATTCCAAGAAAAAAAATCATTTTTTTAGAAAATAATGATTACTTCGGTAATGGTAATTTTCAACAGATTTATCAGGATTTTGAAAAGGATATTTATGAAGTTTTACAAAATGAATTTAAAGTAATTTCAAAATATAGCAAGTTAATTCTTCAAATTCCAAAGACTTTTGATACTCATTCAAGGTATTTCAAAATTCAAAATGGCTTTAAACGGTTTTGTAATGATTTCTCATTAGACTTTGAGATTAAATACAGCATTTCAGATAAACAGAAAATAGAAGAGGATAATTTATATATTGTTGTCGAGGACGACGATTTGGTGAAAATTATAGATCTCTTTTATTCAAAAAATGTTGAAATGGGTACGGATGCCGGATTAATATCCTATAATGATTCTTCTCTTAAAAGACTTTTAGGGATCTCAGTTTTTTCTATGGATTTGGAACAAATAGGCCTCTTAGCATCGGATATGATAAAAAATGATAAAACATTGATGTTGAGGAATTCTTGTAAACTTATTTCAAGAAAATCTTTATAAGTTTTTTACGACCATGAAAATAAGATGTTGATAATATTTTTTTGAAGGATGAGTTAAACGTAATAAAGGATACTCGATATTTTTGATTACGTTTATTAATTATAACGGGGGTTGACTTATTTAAGTTCAACCCCTTTTTCATGAGTCCTTAGCAGCTTTCTATGTGTTAAGTCTCAATTCTTCAATAGGGTCGACTATTTTTTCGTGGCTTTTTACAGATTAGGATACAAATTTACTTGCCTTAAGGTAAGTAGGAAAGGAAAGTTTATTTTCGGGATGGATTCTAATCTATCAATTAATGTTTACGATCAAGGGTTGGTATATAGGATTTTCCTAACCGCAATCGAGAATTTGAAGAACCAGTGTAAGCTTCCCCTAAAACCGAACTGTTTAGAAGTATAATAATTCTTAATTTTAAACAGTATGAGACGCAGTAAATTCACACCTACACAGATTGCAAAAATTTTAAAGGAGTTCGACAACGGTAAGAGTGTTGAAGAAATAAGCCGGGAATACGGTGTCAGCACCTCTGCCTTTTACAAATGGCGTACTAAATATGCTGGCATGAGCAGTAAAGAGCTCAAGCGTATCAAGGAGCTTGAGGCTGAAAATGCCCGCCTCAAGCAGATGTATGCTTCTTTGGCACTAGACCATCAAATGGCTAAAGAGGTCATTGAAAAAAAGCTTTAAAGCCCTGTCAAAAACGTATGATCGCCAAGGATCTCATTCACTATGGCATTAGCAGGGCGTGCCGTGTGCTTGATATGAGCAAGAGCGTTTACTATTATAAACCCTTACCTAAGGATGACACCCCTATAGAGAAAGCTCTCAGGAAAAAGGCGCAACAGCATTCAGAGGAAGGGTTTTGGAAAGCCTATTGGCGAATCCGTAATGAGGGAAAGCCTTGGAACCACAAGCGGGTACATCGCGTATATGTATCTTTAGGTCTTCCTTTAAGGAGAAAATCTAAAAAACGTCTGCCGCCGCGTATAGAGGAGCCTTTGGAGGTTCCTGAAGAATTAAACGATACCTGGAGTATTGATTTTGTAAGTGATGTCCTTGAAAATAAGAGGCGTTTTAGATCTTTTAATGTGATTGATGATTTTAACCGGGAGGCACTGCATATTGAAGTAGACTTTTCTTTAACCAGTAATCGGGTAGTCTGGGTACTCAATCACCTGATCAACCGCCGGGGAAAACCTAGCAGAATCAGAATGGATAACGGTCCAGAGTTCATAGCACACCTTACGGCTGAATGGAGTAAAATGCATAGTATTGATTTTAAATACATACAACCGGGCAAACCTACACAAAATGCTTTTGTAGAACGTTTTAATGGTTCCTACCGCAGAGGAGTCCTTAATAAATATATTTTTGAAAATATTGATCAGGTAAGGGCCCAAACTCAAATATGGATGGACGATTACAATAACTATCGCCCTCATGATTCACTGGGTAAAATATCACCGGTGCAATACGCAAAGCTTCATTCTATTGGGGCTAGCCCCAATAGAATGAAAAACAATAATTTTAAACAAGTTTTGGAAAATTAAGCAGTTCTAATCTAGGGAAGCTTACACAGGTAGTTTTAGATGTTTTTATTTAAGTAGAATCATTTAGAACGGTTTAAATTAAACCGTTTGTTGATCGATTTCCGATTGCGCTTGTTTCAAATTAGATAAAGTCGGCTTTATTCTATTCAGGCATAGGAATAGGAAAGAATAAGTAATTAGCAAAGCAGTTATTTGGATACCTGAATAGATAGTGATAGTAATAAAAAAGGGCTGTATTGAACATTCAATACAGCCCTTTTTTATTGAATAGCCTTTCTCTAGTTGTCAGTAACCAAAACTTCATAGCTTCCGCTGCCTAGCTCATAGACTTCATTTCCTGAAGTATTTCCGATATAGGTCACTCCGGTTTTATCAGAAAAATGAACACTATCCTTATTCCCTTTGATCTTTAAGGTCGCAGAGGTATTTGCAGGGATAGTGAACGCGTATTTGGTTCCCTTATCGCTATGGGCCCAATCACTTTCAATCTTTCCGTACATAGAATTATAAAAGCCTTTGGCATAAGTCATCTGCCCTGTAGGATCTGGCTTAGGTTGTAGTATAAAATGCTGAAAGCCCGGATGCTCTTCATCCCGTTGTATTCCCAGTGAGTGGGTGTACATCCACGCACCAACAGCACCAAATGAATAGTGATTAAATGAATTCATGCGATTATTACCGCCAAAACCATCCTCTTTGGTGTACGAATTTAAACGTTCCCAAATGGTAGTAGCACCTTGTTCTATGGGGTAAAGCCAGGATGGATAACTGGTCTGCTGTAAAAGCGTATACGCCATATCGGTATGCCCTGCGTCAGACAATGCATCGTTAACCCAGGCAGTACCTATAAAGCCTGTCATTAATGAAAACGGGGGAGCTGTTTTTCCCTCATCAGTAAGGCTTTCATTTTGAATACTTTTGACAAAGTTTGCGATAAAGTCTGATTTATAGGACTCCTTAACGGCATTGAATGAAAGGGGAAGTACATACGAGGTCTGTGTATTGATAACTGTACCTTCTTTTCCGGTAAAAGATGAGTGTATGGTTTCTTTTGAACCGGGATCAATATAAACAGCATTAAACAGGTTAAAGCGCTCGTCATATAACTGATTAAAACCTTGCTGATCTTCTTCCTTGTCTAAAACTGCTGCTATTTTTTGCATAAGACTTAGGTCATAAAGAAAGTACGCTTCCCAAAGTAAGGATTTATCATTTTTGCTTTGTTCCGGCGCCAACCAATCACCCAGATCAGACCATGCCCTGTTTTGCACAATAAGATTGGACTGGGGATCGATGTAGTTTTTCTGTACAAAACGGATGTAATTTTTCATTGCGTCGTAGTGCTCTTCAAGCAGGCGCAAATCGTGATATTGGAGGTAGCTTTCCCAGGCTACCGTTATACCTGCACTTCCCCATAAAAGCCCACCAAATCCGTAACCTGTAGGGGCAACATCAGGAAATCTCCCGTTTTGATCCTGAACATCCCGCATCGCAAACATATGCTTGCGTAAAAATTGAGGCATATTTGAAAGATAAGATGCAGTTTTAGCAAAAACCGAAATATCACCGCTCCAGCCTAAACGTTCATTACGCTGCGGACAGTCTGTAGGTAAGGAAAGGAAATTGCCATACGTCGACCAGGTGATGTTTTCCCACAGCTTGTTAACCTTAGGGTTAGACGTTTCATAATAAGAGTCCAGAGCGTCTATAGAACTCAATACCGTAGCTTTTACTTTTTCTAAAGGTAAAGGCTTGTCCAGACCTGTTATTTCGAGATAACGAAAGCCATGAAAGGTAAACCTTGGGGCAATTAAATCATTTTGGCCTTTTGTGATATAAATATCCTGAGCCATAGCCGCCCTGATGTTTTCTAACATCAACATTCCTATCATTCCTTTATATTCGGGAAGATCAGGATATTTTACTTCGGCATATCTCAACATAATGGTCTTGCCGGGATTCATCTCGGGTAGGTTGATGTGAGGTACACCTACCATATTTTGGCCCATATCATAAATAAAAACACCGGGTCTTATTTCTTCCACACCTATAGCCTGAAGCTCTGTGAGTTTTTTAACGGGGTCTTCCAATTGACTCAGGAGGGCATAATCTTCATTTTCCCATACCGGACCGGATTGAGATGACAGTTTTTGTTCTTTAGCTTTCTTCCAGTCTTTAGGGTTAAAGTCAGGGGTACTCCAACCTTCAATAGCCTGTTGTTCGAGGGCATTGTAAACCTCTCCCTGAAAAAAACTTCCATAACGTAACGGACCCTGATCATAATACTGCCAGGTATCCGGTTTGGTCACAATAGTTTCTGAAGAACCATCTTCATAGGTTATGACCAGTTTTGCCAAAAAGGATTGACGGTCTCCAAAGAAATTCCAGTTTTCCCCACTAAAGGTGGCTGCGCCGCTCCACCAGCCTTCTCCAAGAATTGCACCGAGGGCATTTTCACCAGAGCTTATAAGGGAGGTAACATCGAAGGTTTGGTAAAAATGTGTTTTGTTATATTGGGACGAACCCGGGTTAAAATAGGCCTCATTTACCCGTTTTCCATTGAGATAAACGTCATAAACACCTCTAGCCGTCGCGTATAATCTTGCTTTTTTGACTGTGCTTTTTTTAGTGGGAAATGTGGTGCGCAGCATAGGCATAGCAGAACCTTTTGGCTTTGCCACATTAAAAAAACCTTCCTTGCCTGCTTTTATAGAAAATGTTCCGTTTTTTAACTTTAACCCCGGTGTTTCAGAAAAGGTATCCCGAAAATTCAATTCGTTTACACTTTCAGAAAAAATAGGGTTTGACGGGCTGCGAAAATGAGAGATTGTTAAATCGGAAAATGATGCGTCTGTTTTCTTAGGAACCTTAAAACCGATACTTCCTACAACCGGAAATGCGATAAAATCACCTCCTGCGCCTAATGGGTTGATGGTGAAATCTGCGATCTTATTCTCTGAAGATTCAGATTTTATGAAAATTTGCGTAATGCCCAGATTTGAGCTTAAAAAAAGCGCATGTGCGTCCAGAAAGTTAGATTTATTGATAAATTTTTGGGGTATTTCAAATATTTTAAAAGGGATTTCAGGATTGTCATCGGGATGATAGCCAGCTCTGAAAACACGCAGCACGGCATTTTTACCCTTGGAAATTGGGGTAATATCAAGCTCGATGGCGATGTAGGATTCCCCTGGGTCACTTTTTATCTGGTACAGGTTTTTATACGGGTTCATCAATCGTGGATCATCTGCACCATAGACAAACGCCGCTTTGCTCTTAGTTTTGATCTTGTAGCTAAGTTTAAAAACCGGCAGGTAGTCGGGGTAGAAGACCATGGTATCACCGGCGCCTATCCATTTTGCACCTTCCCAGGATGCAATGGATGAGCTCAGAAGAGCGGTTTCAAACCAGGACTTTGAAGTGTAGCTGGCAGCAGTAGTATCCCAGACTTCTACTTGCCAGGCGTAATGCTTTTCGGGCTGAAGCGGCTTTCCCGCATATACGATGTTTAAAGAAACTTCAGAATTCACTTTTCCGGAATCCCAAATGGCTACTCCGTCCTCATCCCAAACCTGTATTCTGTAAGCGGTCTGTTTCTGGCCACGTGAGTGGTTTGGATCATACATTTTCCAGCTGAAACGGGGTTTTTGAACATCTATGCCTAATGCTTCAGATTGGTATTCAACCATCAAATCTGTAATTTCAACAGAAGATCCGGCAGAAGCCGCCAGCAGTGTAAATAAATTAAAGAAAAATAGGGGAAGAAGTGTTTTCATTTTTAGAGGGTATTCTGGTTTTAACTTTAAAAAAATCCAAATGAGAGGAAAATTTAATATAAATGTAGGTAATTGAAAATTTGTAATTAAACCTATTCTATAATCAACTACATGCAGTTGTGATTGCGCAATATTTATGTTTTGCGGGATACTTATCATTATCTCATTTCATCTCAAATGTATTTAATGAATGTGCGGCTAGCTGGACATCTAAGTAGTTTTTATCCAGTTTTAAAGAAAGGTCTTGAATGGTATCACTAAAATTTCCAGCCAGTACGATTAGTTTACCCTGAGGATTTTTGGCAATCATAACAGGATTCTTTTTTGATTGATCATTAGTACTTGCTATAATTTTGCTACCCGGACTTATAAAATGCGTATAATGCTTAACGGCATAGTATTCAGGGGTATATGTAACTGTATTGTTTTTAGAATCAACCTGAATCAATGCATTTTGTTTCCATCCCCATCCACTAACACCATTATCGGCTAAAATGGCGTTCCAAAACGTATATTGTTCGCATCCATTACCTAAATAATGATTTATTAGTTGAAAAGTATGTTCTGCAGCACTCCAGTCAAAAGAACCCCAGCCACATTCACTTTCGGTTTGAACATGTTTATAATTAGGATATTTTTCACGTAGTTCGGGCAATATTTGCCCACCTTCCCATTGAAAGCCAAGTCCCTTGATACTTTGAGACATTAGAGGGTCGCTGAGTACTTCATCGATAACATCAAACCGATTGGTATTTATTGTCCCAAGATATATATCTACATCGGGATGTTCCTGATTGATTACCGGGGCCAGATATTCTGCATTGAAGCGAACGATACCCTCTGGGGTCCAGGCGCAACCGGGATAGGGGGTATAGCTCCATGCTTTATTCTGAAACATCACCATATTGATAGGGATACCTTCATTTTTATAAGCATCTATGAATTTTGAAAAGTAGTTGGCATAGGTTTTTAGATATCTGGGGTCTTGAATGAAGTAGTCGTTTACCGCGAGCCTTTTCGGAAAAAGGTCTTCGTTGACTTGATTCGTTCCCTCAAACAATAAATAATCAAGCCGGGGGTCAAGATTATTATATTCCTTGTTACTCACTACCGAATAATAGTTGTTTATCTTCATCCATGATGGTGGCGACCAGGGAGAAATCCAGAATTTTAAGTCTGGATTGTACTTTTGTGAGGTTTTTATATAAGGAATTAACGTTGTTTTATCCCTTTCGATGTTGAAATATTTGAGTTCAAAATCACCGGCTACTTCATCACTACTATACCAATCCCGTGCATAGTCATTTGCATTCATAGAGAATCTACCCATAGTAAAACGCAGATCTCCATTAGCCGAAAAGAGTTTTTCGAAGATCGCGTCTTGTTGTTCTTTAGGTACCAGTTGTATTGCATCCCAGCCTAGTTCGTTAAAACAGGTTCCCCAGGCTTTAAAAGTTACAATAGGCTCATTCCCGGCAAAGGTCAAAACAGGGGCTATGAAGGGGGCTTTTGATAGTATAACTTTTGATTGTTTCCAAGGGCTTTGTTCAGTTGTGGAAGTCCAGACAAATGCTTGCGCAAAAGAACTGGATGCTAGTAGCATCAGCAAAAGAGTTGATATGAATATTTTTATTTTTCCAGCCATAATTTAACTAACAATATTGCGGATTATGAATTCGCTATAGAGGTTGCTCACGATGAAATTATAGGGTACTAATCGTTCAGAATATGATTTATGTAGCATTTTATTCTTAGAAAATAAAAGCTTTGGTTATTCGCTTAATAAATGCGGTGACCATTTTGATGGTTGGTTTACGATTTTTTGATGAGCACTAATGATAACCTACCAATAAAGCGTAATGAATAGTATGACTTAATTTTAATTGTTATTCTAAAAGCGGCATTGCTTAGTACAGGATACATTATTTGGAGGAGGAAACGCCGGAAAACTAAATTATTTCAGCTAATTCTAATTGGAAAGCAACAGAAATTTGTGGGTAAACTACAATTGGATTTTGCCTTGAAATCAGCCAAAATCAAGGCAAATGCGACCCAACTCCCAGTCAAATCCTACTCAAAGCCTGGGATAGAGCATCAGAGTGTATGAGAGTCGACCTAAAAAAGACAGGATTTAAGAATTTCCTGTCTGTGCGAGAATTCTATATTTAGATAACCAATATCCAGATTTAGCCAATAGCAATTATTAAGACCCCTATAGCTTATTAAACTAGTTGTTTTTAATAATTTCCTTAAGCCTTACCGGAGTGATAGGTTTGATAACGTATTCTTTCACCGCCTCGGCATATTCTTTAGCTTTTTGCTTATCAAAGTTGCTAATTGAAGAGGTAACGATATAAACTTTCATGATTTTTGGAGGGTCAATTTTGGTGAACTCATCCAGAAAACCCCAACCGTCCAATACCGGCATATTTAAATCCAGAAAGATCAAATCTGGAATCGTGTCTAAATTTTTAGACTCCATAAGCGGTTTCAAATGATCTAATGCCTCCCTGCCGTTGGTGTAGACAACAATAGACTCACTAAAATCATATTGCTTCATAAGACGCGTAGCGCCAAAAACAAAGATGGGATCATCATCTATGATGCAAACTGTTTTAAATTTTTTATTCATAAGGAAAAAGTATATCGAAAGTAGTACCTTTTCCTACAGTACTGCTAACTTTTATATGACCGCCCATGGCTTCAATTTGATTTTTTGTTATAAAAAGGCCAATGCCTCTGGCATCTTTATGACTGTGAAAAGTATTATACATGCCAAACAATTTATCACCGTACTTATTAAGATCTATTCCCAAACCGTTATCTTCAATAGACAAAAGGATTTCGCCATTTACCTTTTTCGTTGTAAATCGTATGTAAGAGGCTCTGTCAGGAGATCTGTACTTAATGGCGTTTGTGGTGAAGTTAAGCAATATACTTTCCAGATACGCAGGAATAGCATGTATGATTATTCCGGGTTGGGTATTATCAATGACATTCACTCCTGTTTCCTTTATGAGGGCAGCCAGAGTATTTTCTGTAAATTTAATATAGTCTTTAAGCCTTACGGGCTTTAATTCAGCGTCATCGTTGATTTGAAGTTCGGTTACCTCATTTAAATGATCTATAGTTTCAGCAAGCTGACTTGAGGCAGAGTCCAACATTGTAATGAGTTCTCCTTGTCCTCCTTTCAGTTCTTCTTTAAGAAAAGAGACCAGCATACTTAAATTACCCGAGTGCGACCTGAGATTATGAGAAACGATGTGTGAAAAATTCTTTAGGCGTTCATTTTGATTTTTGGTCAATTTTAAAACCCTGTTTAAGTCTTCTTCAGATTGCCGTTGCTTAGTAATATCTGTTATCTGTTTGATCAAAAACAAAGGGGTATCCTGTTCGTTCTGTACAATACTTACTGAAAGAATTCCCATTACCAGACTTCCATTTTTGTGAAAATAACGCCTTTCTACCTGATGATTAACTTTTTTGTTTTGAAGTAGCTTATCGAGTAAAATCGAATCAGGCTCAAAGTCATCCGGATGAACAATGTCCTGAAGTTTCAAAGCGACTAGTTCTTTTTTGGTATAGCCTAATATTTCTGAAATGCGATGATTAATTTGGAGCCATTGACCTTCAGGTGAAACCAGTGCCATCCCAATAGGAGCGTTCTCAAAGCTTGATTTAAAAATGGTCTCGCTTATAATTTTCTCCTTATTTGATTTAATGATTTCTGAAATGTCGTGCATGGCCACCACAGCACCAATCAAATTATTCTTTTCGTCAAAAAGTTGATTGCCGGTTACCCTCACGTATCTATCCCGATCAGAAGTTTTTATTACGATAATTTCATTATCACCCAATTGCCGACCCTCTAAAACTTTTAAAAGAGGAATATCCTTTTCAGGTAGCAGCGTTTTGGCATTTGCCTGGTACAAGCTGTAATATTTAGAAAGCTGAGATGCAGGCACAGGTTCAGACGGCAATCCATGCCATTCGCGACTGGTATTATTAAAATAGGTCAATTCCTTTTTTTCATTGCAGGCAACAATACCTACATCTATGGCATTGAAAACGGTTTCCTGAAAACGACTCTGTCTCAGACGCTCTATCTGCAGCTTCTTAAAAGTGGTCAGGTTGGAGGTTTGCATAAGCACTCCCCCAACTTCACCATTGCGATACCAGGGTTTTACCTGCCACCTTAGGTAAAATGGATTTCCGGTACGGTCAAAGAACTCGTCTTCCTCGGCCTGATGGGTTTCACCGGCAAGACATTTTTTGTGAATTTCCTTCCAGCGCTCGGGGATATCAAAGAGATCGTAGTGATTTTGGCCCTCAATGTCTTCCGGTAGGTTATAATCAATTATCCATTGTTTGGAGGCAGCCAGATAGTTGAGTTGAGTATCAAACATGGCAATGGCACCCGGAGCCTGATCAATAAAAGTGCGTTTGATTTCAGCATCAATTTTTGCCAGAGTCGTTTCCTTATGAAAACCGGTCATCCATTCGGGATTACCGTCTTTCCAGCTTACTACTTTTCCCTGATCTTTAACCCAGATATAACGCCCATCTTTATGTCGCATACGCACTTCGCTCTCATAAAATGAACTTTCCCCCTGAAGGTGCATTTCAAGCAATTGTTGAGATTTTTGATAATCCTCAGGATGGCACAGGTCTTCCCAAAGCGTTTCAGTATGCGTAATCTCATCTGCTGTGTAGCCAAGAACTTTAGCCCATTCTTCACTAAAGATCACCTCTTTGGTAAGGATATTCCATTCCCAAAGTCCAATTGCGGTTCCTTTTAAAATATGTGCGTAGCGTTGTCCGGTCATATTTGTTCTTTATACATAGCTGAGACAAATTAGGTAAAAAGGAGCAATATAAAATAGAGATTAGGGCTTATTTGCAACTGAAATTGAAAATAGCATTTCACAGCAAAACTTGAAAAAATAAGTCTTCCAGCTAATTTGTTGATTTTTACTAAACATAGCACATATGAAGCCCTGGAGTTATTTGCCCGAACTCGGATCTTTAATTTGGGTGGACGTAGCTATACAAACAGCTTCAATTTATATTGAAAGTCAAGCGTTTGATCATCAGGATATCTTGATATGAAAAAATAATCACTTCCATTTTGAAATATCAAAAGAATTGACCAAAGATAATTTAAGGATTTGAATTCCATACATTTGCAGTCGCTTCTAAGTTCAATAAGTGCGTGGACTAATTATTAAAAATGAAGGTTTTATTTCAAAATTGAGCTAAAATGATTTGATTTTTAACTCAGATCTTTGGTGGGTTCTGGGCTTTTGTTTCCCCCCGTTACGTTTTTAATTAAATGACCGTCTAAACTCCAAAGGCGAAATATCCATTTTCTTTTTGAAAAGTTTGCTGAACGATTGTGAATGTTCAAAGCCTAATTTGTAAGCAATTTCTGATACGGAAAGATTTGTTGTAGATAATTTTTCTTTTGCTTTTTCTATGATAGCGTTCTGAATGTATTGTTGTGTGTTTAGTCCCGTCAGTGAATGCAACATATCAATCAAATAACGTCGCGATAGTTTTAATTCCGTGCTGATATATTTCACGGACGGCAATCCGTTTTTAAAGCTTTCTTCTCCTTCAAAATAAATGTCTAAAAGTTTGTCTAAAGAGGTTATAATATCGTGATTGATTGCTTTTCTTGTAAGGAATTGTCTGTTGTAAAACCTATTACTATAATTCAATAACAATTCTATTTGAGACACCAAAACATCCTGGCTGAAGCTGTCAATATTATTATTCAGTTCGTTGGCTATTGAAGCAAATAGATTGGATATAGTTTCCTTTTCTTTTGCTGATAAAAACAAGGCTTCTAAAACATCGTAAGAGAAAAAACCATATTGATTTATAGTGTTTCCTAATGGATGATTTTGGATTAAATCAGAATGAAAATACAAGGCAAAACCTTCATAATTTTCTATATTTTCAGGCGAGACAACAATTTGTTTGGGTTTTAAAAATGCCAATCCGCCTTCTTCAAAATCGTAATATCCTTGCCCGTATTTTGTTTTCCCTTTAAAAGTAAGCTTAAAGGAAATTTTGTAAAAGTCCATACTGATTTTTTGTCCTTTCGGAAGCATTTCAGCCGTCACATTATTGTAATCAACCAATGCAATCATTGGGTGCAAAGGTGCAGGAAGTCCCAATTCCCGCAGCAATTGCGATATGCTTTTAATGTGATTTATGTTCGATTGGTGTTGCATTCTTTCGTGAACTAATCTAATCAATTTTGTTTCGACGGACGAATAACAATGTCGCCAATTTCAACATCTTTTGGCTGACTGATTGCGTATATTACTGCATTTGCAATAGTTTCGGGACTTATCGCTATTGCTTCAACCGCTTTAGATGCGGCATCTTTCTTCTCTTTAGTATTTACACTTTTTACTGCAAAATCCGTTTTGATATATCCGGGCGAAATACTTGTTATTCGTATGCTTCCGTCCGATTCCTGCCGAAACGCTTCCGAAATAGTGCGGATGGCATTTTTTGTACCTGCATAAACGCCTTGTGTTGGAACAATTTTTATTCCCGAAGTCGAAATGATATTGATGATGTGACCCGATTGTTGTTGCTTAAAAACAGGAATTGCGGCTGCTATTCCGTACAATGTTCCTTTGATGTTGCTGTTAATCATTTCATCCCAAGCGTCAATGTCTAATTCGTCAATACGACTAAGTCGGGCGACACCTGCATTATTTACAATAGCGTCCATTTTTCCGAATTGCTCAACAGCAACATTTACCAACTGAATCAAATCGTTTTTGTTGCTTACGTCAGTTTTTACAAATGCAGCATTGCCACCGTTATTTTTAATTTCTTCAACAATCTTTTCTAATAGTTCTGTATTTCTTGCACCCAAGATTACTTTTACACCATTTTCTGCCAATCTTATTGCAATGGCTTTTCCAATTCCTGCACTTGCTCCTGTAATAACAACTACTTTTTCTTTAAGATTTTTCATATTCTTTTTGTTTTAATTCTGTTGCAAAATTCTTGATAGTCGTTTTATGAAAAGTAGTCGCATTGGTATTTGTTGTAGTCAAATTGCTTTTTTGCTAATCACCAGGACGTTAAAGGTTTGTCCTAATCTCGATTTATACCATAGTAAAGCAAGAAGCACATTTTACAACCCATCGCGATTGCTACCCATTCATCTCTGTAAAGAGCCCACTTTGCTTATTGGTTTCTTCCAATTTACGCACAGGCATCTTCTAGGTGCTACCACACTGCTACCATAGTGAACCCACACTCCAACCACACTTTACCACAGTTTTTGTGATTGAATACGGCACCAAAGTCGTTAGAGGGTAGTATAGCCCAGACTGATCTCAGAACGACTCTCTAAGTAAATCGGAGCTTAACCAGAGGGGGAGGAGCCCCCATATCCAACTAATAAAATACATAGATGGAATTACAGATTACCCCTTCAATTCAGGAGGGGATATGAGCTAAACGGGCATTAACTGTGATTCTTTACAAAATTTTAATGCTGCATTTTAAAAAGGCAATTTTATCCACTATTCCGGGGTAAGCGTAGGCGAGGGGAGTAGGGTGGTATTTGCGGGGTTATTTGAGATAAAGTAGCAGGGTTTGACCGATACGCCTGGCACTGTCACTTCGAAATAGACACAAGATTTTGTGATTTTACGTGATAGGTTTTAACTACTTTAGTGATTCACTACTAATGTATTCTTTATGGGTCACGTATCTAAACGCATTTCTATGCGCGCCTGTGATGTTTTGTTTAAAAACTTTACGCCTCAGGACTACCTGAATAACCTCCATAATTTACTTGATGATCCGGAATTTGAAAAGTTCAAAGACGAATTGTCAATCGTTCAATTCCAGTCTTTTCTTGAATACATTCTGCTGGAGCAGGAAGTTGCTTCAGAGGCTATAGAAACCTTCTCCGGATACTATGAGAAAAACAGCAGTGGCGAATATGATGAGTTTAACCCGGAACCGAAGTATGAAGACACTGTTTTTACAGATAAAGTGGTACTCTTTACGGGAGATTTTAATCAGGTTGCAGATCGTCAAACGTATAAAAAATGGATATGGCTGGCAGGTGGCAGATCGCAGCCTCGCTTAGTAAAGTCAATTGACTACGTTATTGTGGGTGAAAATCCCGGACCGTCTAAAATGATTAAAATTAAAAACTGGGAAATACCCACGATGACAGAAGCCGAATTCGTCAAGTTTTTTCCTGAAGAACACTAGTGAAAATTACCAATAGGATACTGGTCAAAATGCCCTGTTGCTTCCAGGTGTTAAACGCGTGATTTCCTAAAAGCCCGACCTGAATTTCCTTTTGAAAATATCCATGTTGACGAGTGTAGAACATTTATAAGTGTTTTAATTTATTAACCCGCTGACGCTCTCTAATCTCAGGATCAGGCTCTTGTAACGATTTAGGCTTTACCTGGAGGATACCAAGGAAATTGCTACGTATCGGTCCGGAATTTAAATAGTATTGAGTTCAACAGAAGGCGAAACTATTTTTCAGTAATTCAGGTAGTGTATTCAAATCCTCAAAAATCAACAAAATCATCATTTGAAATGTAAATTTCAAATTCAGTTAGTTCTGTCGTGTTTGTAGCCGGTAAACTATAATTGAATTCCTGATAGTTTTTTCCGTCTGATTTTGTTCTTATAAAACGAATACGTTCTTCCCGATTCTTATCGGTCAGGATTGTTCGGGTATATTGTTTATCAACTTCAGTCAACCAATCCGTACTTCTAAAGTTTGTAAAATAGGGACTAATTCGAATGGGTAGATTTTCAACATCCGGAGCAAGAGTGATTCGTAAATTCACCGGATATAAGTGTAAGAAATTATAGTTGACCTCTGTGGTATCAGTTCCCAAATTTTGAATTTCAACCCGGCTCTGGTAGAAATTCCAATAGGATTCATCATATTCATATTCCAGAAAATATAAATCTCCTTTACCTGTTGTAGTAAATGTTAGTTCGTAATAACCGTTAATATCTGTGTAGGTTGAATCTAAGTATTGAACAAAATCGTCATTAGGCCCCGGACTGAATTGAGGTACGGAGTTCCATTCGCTTACCAAAAGTTTTTGATTTGCTATAGGCAGCTCATTTGCATCGTCGTAAACCCTACCAAATACCCGCGTCTCAATACCAGCTGGTTCAAATGAATCTTCGCAGGCCAGAAAAAATACTAAAGGCAGTATGCTTAGGTATTTGATTATAGTAATCATTGTGTTACGTTTTTTATTAAGATGTTGGAGACTTGAAATGGTTGCGTTTAGAATTCCATATAAATATTATTGAAATAGGGGTTCCAGATGCTGAAATTCGCATCAAAAAAGTATCCCCATTTGATATCTACTTCAAGAGTTTTTAGGTTAATCCTATTCGTTCCGAAAAGTTAAGCCCGTGCCCTAGCATACTCGCATATGTAGAGTATAAATCCGTTTAATTGAAATCTGTATTAATACTTGAAGACATTGCTTATATCCTTTGCCTTAAAGCGTGTGTGAAGCTCCAGGTATTCTAAGAACTGGTCAAAACCAATAGTATGCCTGTTAATAGTCACTTTTTCTTTTGGCGTGACAAGTTTTAAATATGCTGTGATCGAGTTAAAGCTTACCTTTTCAACAGCAGTCCATTCAATTTGTTTTGTTTTTCCGAGTGCGCCGGTTACCTGAATCTTCCGGGTATCAAAAAGGACTGTGTATCTGTAATAGGGAATAAGCAGTAGCAAGCCCATTAGCAGGAACATAAGACATGTTAAGGGGCCCAGGATTACAATTTCCGGGTTCCAATTTAGAAGGGTTTGACTTACTAATACCGAACAGATAAAACAACAGATTATGCCTAGCCACTTAAAGCTTTTGTTTAATTTAAGCAGGTATTGACCCTGAATGTTTTTCTTCAGTTTCTTTTTGGACTGCAGATCTGCATAGCCTAAAAGTATAGCGGTTATAATAGGTAGGATAAAACCCATAAGTAAAGACTCCAGTTTTTTATAGGAACCTAAACTACCTATTTTAATTTGAATTCGTCAACTGAATTAGGGCAACTCTCAAAACTCTTAACAAACTCTTAAATTTTTACTTTTTAAAACCCGTTTTCATACTCTCTTCATACACTATCCTAGGGGATGCCTAGGCTTTGAGTAGGAGTTGCCGTGCTGGAGGCGTGATTTTCGTAGAGCATTTCCCGGTATTCCAGTATAATCCTCGCTAGCGCTCTATAAGCCCAGTAGTAGGGCTTTTATCGCTTTTCTGAACGTTATCTTAGCTGCGGCCGGTCAGGTCTCAGAGGTCGGTATTTTTCCAGAGGGAATATGAAATTAAATGGTCTATGGCATAGCTGCGGATGTGTTTCCCGGTTTATATACAGTACACTTCAAACGGTTTGTCTGGCAAAAAATACTATAGATTTTTAGATTGCGCGATACAATCGCGCGGCAACAGGGAGGGGATTGAGACTTATTCGTAAGATGTGATTGCTGTTATTTTAAGTCATGCGCTTTGATGCTCTCTCTCTCTTGAATATAGGTCTAAGAATAAAGAAGTATTTGCCTTGATTTTGGCTGATTTTTGAGGTGATCCTTAAGGCTTATTTGTTAATATCTAGAAGGAATCGGCTCAAGATGGGTAGGTGAAGTCTAATAAGCATAACTTTAGGCTATTTTTAGAATTTTTTAAAAACCTAGCATAAAAATTGGTTCAACCCACTGTTAAAGAATAGTAGCTTAACGCAAATTTTCATTTCCTGATTGCACACTACCAGAATCAGAATCACGTGCTGATCTACACGTTTTACTGTATTAAGGTTTTTTCGCCTAATTGTTTAATAAATTCTGGGTACCATTCTTCAACGCTTTGATCAGGATATTGATCACTAACGTCAAATAGAACGTCTGTAAATTTCTTCATTTTTATAAAGCCTCGCTCTGTCATTAAAGCGATAACCTCTTTAGTTGTATTTGCAGTAGTATTTTCATCAAAATGATCTTTACAGTATAAAAGGAATACGCCATAGGTAGCATATTCATTAAAAATGCGTTCCGGATCAGGATAGTATTCTGTACCGTATTGATCTGTGTCAACCCAATTCTCTCTAGTTGCAAAAACCTTATTTATGCTATCGACATGTTCTTCTGTTGGCTTTCCCACATAATTATGATCTATTTCCGTAAACATCGTTCTGGTGTTAAAAACCAATTTTTCAGTTTCAGTTAAATTGGGCAGCTCGTCTAATGGAGGCAAAACCATCATAATTTGTTTAAAATTCTTATCTGTATAACTGGTTGTATAATTTAATCCATTAATCAGTGGTGAACACATTATTGTATAATTGTTTACCCTTGTACTGAATTGGTTCTCTAACCAGATCCATTGTTCTTTGAGGTTGGCAAATTTGTTATAATCTGAAGTAATCTTATTATAATAGTCGTGATGCTTTTTATAGAACCTTCTAAAATTGGATTTCCTAGCAAAAGCTTCAATATCCTTTTTATAGGTTGTAATAGGGTTTACAGTAATTTTCGTGTGAGAAGAAACACTTTGTGCAGGAAAAAGATAATAATTATCTGCTATTAAGCGGTTTCCTTTAAAATCATAACTCAAGGCATTACCCGATAGAAAAATATAGTTTAATGGGTTTACTTTAATGAGTGAATCAAAGGTTTTTATAATTTTCTCATCCTTATACGGTTTGAAGTCTTGAATGACCTCTTTGTAATAAGCCCCGGTCTGAGCAACCATATCATCATTTTCTAAACCAATTTCGGTAATTGCAATCATGATATGAATCAATTCTTTTACTTCGTGGATTTCAACTTCAGCCTTTCCCTGATGTTCATTTTTAAATTTCTTATCAAAATCTACTTTTTTATATTCTTCCTGCGCATATATATTGAAAGCGATCAGACAGAGTACTATTGAAAAGAAAATTTTTCTCATATATTTTTCAGCAAAGTGTTTTTTAAGATAGTTACTAACCCATTATAGCGCGGCAAATATAGCAGATAATTACAGTCGTTTAGAGGATATAATTTTTTTAAAATTATTTTTATTAGTCCTCTTTGGAATCTCCCTGAATTACAGATTATTTCCTTTTCATAAAATTTTGAAATCTCTCTGATGATTGAATGTTATTGTTGCGCGCGATACCTAGAAAGGATTAAGGTTTCCTGCGTTTTTTTCTCCAGATGAGATAAAGTATAATAAGGATTACCGGCAGGATAACAAATACAACCAGATCAAAAGGAACTTTAAGGTTTACCGGAAGATTATCATCAGGATTTTGAGTGCCCAGAGGAAGTTGCAGGATTGCTAAAATGAGGTTTGTCATCATATTTTTAGTTTAAAGCTCCACAGGATTACATCGTATAAAAGAAGGCATAACCTAAATACTGTTATTTAATTTTTGAAACGGGACTGAAGAACTTATCTCATTAATATGTAGACTGGATGGTTGTGGAAGAAAATGGCCTGAATTATATTAAAGTGCATCAGTCTTTTTTTTTATATTTATTAGGTGAATTTAATAAATGATACAGAGGCATCGCACTTTATACAAATCTGAACGTATTTACGATAGTGGTGACAAGCCTATTTTGGTTACGTGCGCTGATTTTCAAAATTGGGTTTGTAAACACGGTAGATTAAGCCCGTCTGTATTATTAAATGAGGTGATAGGGTCAAAGTTTGCAGAATGCTGGGAGCTTAAAACACCACAAATATCATTAATTGATGTAGATGAAGAGCATTTACCCGATTCGCCCCAAAATTCAATTCAACCTGCCTATTTTAAAAAACCTTGTTTTGGTTCTCTCTTAATTAAAGATAGTTTGGTAATTGATAATACCGTGTTGCCTTCCTTTAAAAAAGCCAGTTACCGAAGAAAAATCATAAATAAAACGGACTTACTTAAAATAGCTCTATTTGATATCTGGTTAGGAAATGAGGACAGGCATCACGGCAACTCAAATTTATTATTAGACATGACTGAAAATGCTCATTTTTATTTTAGTGTTTTTGATCACGGAGCCATATTTAATACCAATAGTCTGAGGTACGGAATGAATTTAATTTAATCAGTTATAATGAATCACTTATTTATTCTGACTTATATAAAATAATGTTTGGTAGGATTAACAATTTGTCAAAAATTGTTGATAACATTGTAACAGAGTTTTACCTTTGCACAACGAAATGTGAGGGTGAATTATCTGATATTCTTGAAGATATTCCTAAAGAGTGGAACATTGGTTTGAACTCTTTTGAAAAATTAATTCGGGATAATGTATTCAATCCGGAATGGTATACTGCTTGTGTAAATCATTTTAAAACCTTAATCCAAGAGCACATTTAAAAAACTCATGAAGTCTTTTTTTAGCATATTATATCTACCCTTGAGAGCTGATTTGCAGGAAAAAATTAGTGTGGGGTTATTTATGTTTAATGAGCACGTAAAGATTTTTAAATTCTCAGAAGAAAAACTTCATCTACTCAAAGGATTTCTTTCTTCGCAGCGCTATGGCCATCTCAAAAGTTATTTAACTAATTTAAAAAATGACATTGATCCCGGAGCGAATGAATCAGAACTGGGTTTAAACTTTGAAAATAAAACAGACTGGATTAATGAATCTTATTTCTCTTATTTAAACAGATATTCTAATAACTTAGTTTATTTCTCTGAACCTAAGAGCATCGATTTAAAAGTTTCAAATGATACATTTAAATTATTGTTCGAACAGTTTATTTTCCAGTATTCTGAAGAAATATTAGATGCTAAAGAGAAGGATATTTTAGATGAAGTAAAAACACGACTTTACTCTAAAATTGAGAACAATGTTAACCTAAATGTGACGGTCAGATCCAAGGATTTTAACGAATTGGTTACGCCGGTGGCTGTTAATTTCTTAGGTAAAAATGGGGTAGTGGTTTCTGGCCAGACAATAGACTTTAGCAAAAGACTTTATAATTTGGAACACGATCTAACCAGTTATATTTCATTTACTAAAGCAGTAGATTTTAAAGAAAAGAATAAAGGCAAATATTTTCTTGTGGGTGAAGAACCCAGTAAAAAAGATCATCCTAAAAATCACCGAACGTGGAAACACGTGAGCGAAAGTCATTTGGTAGAATATGTTGATATAGGAGAGACCGAAAAGATTGAAGAGTATATTTTTTCGAATCAGGTTACTCCATTTTTCGAAAAGGAAATACCTACTGAATAATTCCAATTTCACCTCACATCCCACGCCTCAAACCCCGGGGTTTCTATTAGGTAGTTACACGAGTTTTGTAGTTGTAAAATGCCCTGTACTTTCCAGAAGAGAAAGGTATTATTGCCTAAAGGCGCGACGTGAATTTTTTTGAAAGCGTTTGTGTTGATGCTAGTGCAGCAGTTCCCGGTATTCCAATAAATGTCCTCGCTTACGCTCTATAAGCTTTGTAGCAGTTATCTTATCGCGTTTACGGGTATTGGTATGCGCATCTGACAGTAGAAGATTCCAGAGGTCGTTATTTTATAACACTGAAAACGGAATAATGTGGTCTATAGCATAGTTACTGATGCGTTTTCCGGTGCATACACAGGTCATCTGACGATTAGTGCCATTCAAGAAATACTATAGATTTTTAGATTATGCGATACATTCGCTTGGCCACGGGGATGAAATGCTTAAAAGTAGTTCAACAGCCCAGGTTTGTAGCCCAATGTAACTTATATGGGTTTGCTACTAAGGTGTGAGACCAAAATACTATCTCAGAAAAGATTGTAAATAAGTTAAAGCTGAAGTCCAGGTAAGGTTTTTATACCGCCCGTTAGCTAAGTGCTGATGCTGTGTTGAAAACATAGCATACATATATTGATTTTGCTGCCATTTAGCATACAATTCCATTTCTCCTGCAGGATTATCTGCTCTTTGTTTTTTAATGAATTCTGCAAAATTTTCCATACTCGATAGCTGCCTAAGATTAAAACTTTTACCTGTTAGTTCTTTTACAGAAGCCTGTAGCATATTAGGGCTTATTTGAAAACTTGCAATCTGCAAGTCTCTGGGAGCCTTATCGTCCAATGCCACTTCCGCAGTAAATGCAGCGGTATCATTTATCGTCGTAAAGTCCAGTTTCCAGTCGGCTTTCTCCCCCCAATAACCAATGCTTTCATCCTTCCGGTTTAAAATCGGAGTATTGTATTGAAGTATATCTGCAAAGGCACCATTAAACACGGAAGATGCCTGTATGGAAGTGCTATCCAGATAGGTTCTGAATATGCTTCTTAGATCAAAGTTGCGGTTTTCGCCCGGTACTAAATCTGTATAATCGGTACAGAAATCGGAAGGAATGAATCGCTTCACTTTTGCTTCCAGGGCAGCATCCAAGATTCGTTTTTGTAAATCTACAATCACATCCTCCAAACCTGCCAGAGCCGAAATAACCAGGTCTTTCCCCTCGCACGCATCGGCTATTTCTTCGGTACTGTCTAGATCTACCCTATGAATTAGTACACCCATTTTTGAAAGTGCTTCTATTTTTTGAGGTTCGGTAGTGGGACGTACTATAGCCGTCACGATGGCCTCTCTGTTTAACAGCTCCCGGCATATTCTCATTCCTAAATTACCGGTAGCACCTGCCACTAAAATCGATTTCTTCATAATATATCTCCTTATTTTTTATTTTCAGTTAAGAAGTTTAGCACCGCTTCAATAACCTGCTCCGGCTGTTCCTCGTACATATAATGGCCGCTATCCAGAATTCCTATCACCTCCAAATTGTTTGCTAGGTAAGGCAAAGCCATTTTCATATAATTATAGCTTACATAACTGCCGATGCCTAATACGGGCATCTGTAGTTGCTGATAGGATTTGGAATCCTCTATATCTTTTGCAAAAGCCTGATACCAGGCATTAGATGCCCTAATGCTCTCGGGATCGTTGTAAACGGCAGCATAAATTTCACGCTCAAATGAACTCATTTTCGTTTCATCGATCATCACGTATTCAAAAAGGTAATCAAGCAGGAATTGAAAACGTCCTTCCAATAATTTTTCGGGTAAGGCCTTAACCTGATTAAACGCCATCCACCAGGGGTAAGGCATGTTAGCATCCATCTTACCTGCAAAAGTACCTTCGGCCGGGATGAGTGGCATGTGCAGCATTCCCTCTCCGGGATGTGCTCCATCCAGTACGATAAGCTTATCACAAAATTCCGGATAGTTAAAAGCGAAACTCATGGCAACCATTCCGCCTATGTCATGCCCCATCAGATTTACTTTATCTAAACCCAGATGCTTAACCAATGCTAAAATATCGGCTGCCATAGATTTTTTATCATAACCCGATTCGGGTTTCTCAGAGCTGCCCATTCCTCTAATGTCTACTACAAACACCTGAAAAGATTTGGAAAGCTCCTGAGCAACAGGATGGTAAGAATACCAGGTTTGTGGCCATCCTGGAAGGCAAATCAGGGGCTGACCCTTGCCTCCTGTAACATAGTGCAGCTCTAACCCGTTTACTGTGGCATAATTATTCACAAAGCCGGGCCAATTTTTTATCAGCTCAGCATCAGCATATTGATTTTGCGTTTTCATCATTTGTAATTTTAAATTTTTACAAATGTATAGTGGTAAAATCCTGCAAAAACTACCAATTGGTAGGTAATGAATTACTTGATTTCTTTGCGGATTCTGCTCAGTGCATTGGGAGTGATACCCAGGATAGAGGCTAACTGTTTGATGGGTATTTTCTTTACAAAATCAGAATTTTTGAGTAGTTCGAGGTAGATCTGTTTGGCAGATAAGGTTTGATAATTCAGGTTTTGGTCTACCTGTCTGATACACATCTCTTCCCAGATTTTTCTTCCAAACTCCTGCCATACCGGAAGCTTTTTGTAAAGCTGATCCATTTCAGCTTTGCTGATTACCAGAAGTTCTGTGTTTTCTATGGCCTCAATATTGAAACGGGAAGGTACCTGCGCGTGTAAGCTTGTGATCTCGGTAAAGAAGTCATTTTCAAAAAACACCCATGACGTATGTTGTTCCTCAAATGCGCCGTAATGAAGACGCAAGCCTCCTGATTTTATAAAATAGTATTGATTGGCAATTTGTCCTTTTCTCAATACAAGCGCTCCTTTCTTAACAGGTGTACTCTTGAATTTTGAGAGAACTATAGCAAGGTCGGCTTCGTTAATAAGCACCCGGGATTTAATAAAATTTGTAAACTCATTCATATAATCTCCTTAGTGCTAAGCTTTATGAATTAAAAATTGGATTTTAACTACTATTGAGACCCAACCTAAAACCCCTTATATATTCTTTAAATGATCGTTGTTGCGAAGCTATCCTAATATATTTAATTCAGGAAAGTCTAGAAACTTTTTTGAGTTCCCTTAAACTCTTCTCAAATCCCACGCCTCAAAACCCCGGGTTTCTATCAAATAATTACAACTGCATTGTGGTTGTGAAATGCCCTGTTGGGTCCAGGTATCAAAAGCGTGATTTCCTAATACCGCGACCTGAGTTTCTTTTTGAAAGCGTTTGTGTTGATGCTCGTGAAGTAATTCCCAGTATTATAGCATACTCCCTAGCTGGCGTGCTATAAGCACCGGAGCAGGGATCTTATCGCGTTAACGGGCATTGATATGCGCAGCTGAAAGTAGCAGATTCCAGAGGTCATTATTCTTTCATACGGAAAATGGAACAACGTGGTTTTTAGCATAGCTGCTGATGCGCATACCGGTTTGAACAAAATACCTGAATACAATCTTTAGTGGTACGAGAGGTTTAATGGATCATCTTAGCTTTGTAGTAGCTTAATCCCAGGGATATGTATGCTTAATCGTAGCCTTGTACTCGAGTGAAGTACGGGGAAGTTCTTATGTTCCTTCGTGTAAAATAATATCCAAGTATCGTAGCTATAAAAGTAAAAAATACGCCGGTGAGGATTATATAGTCTTTAGGTAGTAACTCCATTTTATCTTCTGATATTTTTACGTTGTCTTGTCCATCTATCTACATCACTAATTTTTATTTTACTTTTATCTAAAGTTATGTAATACTGTTTTCTATCATCATCTTCATAAATTTGGGTAAATTCCAAAAGAGCTCCTCTAATATGATTTTCAATTTTTTGTGTTGTCTGAGCACCCCCCATTTGTAGGGCAGTTTTCAGTTTAAATTAAGGCCCGGTTATATTGACTAAGCTGCTATTGTTCTTGCCTATCCAAGCCGGGATCTCAAAATTTCGATATCAGAACTTATTTTTTCTTCTAAGACCCTGGCGTATATTTGAGTTGTTGAGATTTTTGTATGTCCAAGCATTTTAGAAACGGTTTCTATAGGAACTCCGTTTGCTAGTGTGACACTGGTAGCAAACGTATGCCGTGCCGAGTGAAAGGTTAAATGCTTGGGGATTTTTAATAAAGTGGCTATGTCCTTTAAATACGAATTGACTTTTTGATTTGAATAAATAGGAAGCAATTTCCCATTATTGAACTCAGCATGTAGTTTGTATTTGTTTAGGAGTCGGAGGGGAGTGGGAAGCAAAGGAACTTTAACTACCTGCTCATTTTTCGCTCTCTGAGTGAAAATCCAATCACTACCGTCTATCCCTTTAACAATATTATTTTGATGGAGATTCTTAATATCAATGTAGGACAGTCCGGTATAGCAGGCAAAAATGAAAATGTCTTTGACAGTTTGAAGTTTAGAATTCTTTAAATCTGTGGTCTCAATCTTTTGGAGTTCGTCCCTAGTTAAAAACTGCTTTTCAATTTTTCTAAATTTCAATCGATATCTGGCAAAAGGATTTTTTTCTAACCATCCAAGATCCAAAGCAAAATTCATCAGTTTACGAAGGCGCTCCAAATGCTTCATTATTCCATTATTGTTTAAAGAATTTGAATTTTGTAATGAAGAACCTTTGCGAAAATAATGCTCAAAATCAATAATGAAACTATAATTGATCTGTTTAAGTAATAGATCGGGAGTCTTCTTTTTATTAATTAAGAAGATCTTTATGTACTTCTCTGTAGTATAATAATTTTTTAATGTGCCTGGCTTGAGAATGCCTTCCATTTTCTCATTGTGATAGGAGACTAATTCCAAAAGTGTTTTATTACTTTCATCAAGACCTAAAAACCGGGCTTTAACTGATTGCGCGGTAACTACATTAAACTCATCAGATAGCTCAGTGTTGCATGTTAATAATTTAGTGTAAACCTGATCCAGATACGTATTTAAGGCTTTTCCCTCTGTGGACCTTAAATTAGTTTGTTTTAGTTTGGTATCCCAAAAGGTAACCGAAGTTTGCTTTTGTAGACTGATTTCTGAACGTTTTCCGTTAACAGTAATACGTGCATAAATAGGTGCTAAATCTCCATTTCTTTTGGAAAGATTAAGCCAAAAATGAATGTTAAATAAGTTTGAAGTGCCCATAAACTCTCGCTTTAGGTTAATAATCGATTTGTTTACGAAAGTCAAATCGAAGCGAAAGTCAAACCTGATCAGTAGTTCAGATCTTTATTAAAATCAACTTTTTTGAGGTAACCGAATAGGTAACCGAATTGGTCACTTTTTGGTTGATTTTAAAGCTAGCTAAATAGGGTTAAAAACAAAAAGCCTGCTAATCAATGATTAACAGGCTTTTTAATATAAACCAAGTTTGGTTCGTCGGGATGAGAGGATTCGAACCTCCGCTCTCGCGCCCCCCAGACGCGCACTTTAACCGGACTAAGCTACATCCCGAATTTTCAGGGTGCAAATATAAATAATTAAGACAGACTGCAAAGTCTTTTAAAATTTAAGTGACTCAGATAAAATAGGGAATACTTTGAATTTGGTATGAAAACTTAAATAGTATTCATAAAATAGGGGTAATTAATGATTAATAATAAAACTATAACGTTTTCATTTTGTGATATCATATTTTTTGTAACTTAAGATTGCAAAAAAGTCTTATTAATCCTCTTTATTATGAAACTTAAACATTACACTCTCGTACTTTTATCAATAGTACTATTCAGCAGCCTCAAACTAAACAACATACGCCCTGATCATTTAATTAAAGGGACCTGGGAGTTGGAAAGCTTTTACTATTACGACAACAACGAAATTTCGGACACTTTACCTACTACTGATGGTTATAGACAAATAAAAATGTACACGTCAGATAAGGTCATGTGGACACGCTACGTGCCCAAAGACTCAGTAGAGTGGTTTGGCTATGGAAATTATAAGGTAAAAGACGGTATGCTCATCGAAACTTTAGAATACGGTTCAGAAAGTATGATGGGGGCAATAGATACCTTACGCATTTTTACCTTTGAACTTCAGATTTCTGAAGATGCATACAGCCAAATCAGTATTGACGAAGAGGGCAATCGCATTTCATCAGAAAATTACAGGCGTATCGAGTAATTTACTATTCTTTTATTGCAGCTACTTCAGCTTCTGTTACCATTTTCGGGCTTGAATTACCCCAGGAATGTAAAATATAGTTCATTACATCTGCGACTTCATTATCATAAAGTCCTGGAGCAGTCATTACACTATTGTAGGTGCTGCCGTTAACCGTTATCTCACCTTTAAGACCGTATTTTACAGCGTGAATAGCCGCTTTACGGTTTTTTAGTAAATAATCTGCCTTGGCGAGTGGAGGGTAAACACCTGCAACACCTTCGCCGGTAGGGAGGTGACACTGCATACAAAAGTCCTCATATACCGTTTCACCACGTTCGATACTTTTCTTTAGTTCATCCTGAAAATCAGCATTTTTAGGAATTATAGAGTACGATTCCTGATGGGATTTTAAAGTTGTCAAGTAACCGAATCCACTTAGTATGAAAACGGTTAATGTTGCTAAGGTTATTTTCATTTTTTGATCAGTTTTACAATTCCTACTCCTTCAACTCCTGCATAAATCATACCATCTGGTCCTTGAACCACATTGCGTACACGACCTATACCGTCAAGAAGCTTTTCGCGTTTTACAACTTCATTATTAGAATTGAGATAAAGAGCTTCTAAATACACAAATTTTAAAGATCCTACCAAGAGATTTCCTTTTAAGTCAGGATAAGAGTCCCCGGTAACCAACGCAAACCCGCTGGGAGCTATAGAGGGAACCCAATAATAGAGGGGTTGCTCCATTCCTTGTTTTTGAGTTTCATCGGTTATAGGAGTACCGGAATAATTGATCCCGTAAGTAATTACCGGCCAGCCGTAATTGGCACCTTCTTTTATTACATTAATTTCATCACCCCCTCTTGGTCCGTGTTCGTGAACCCAGATTTCATTTGTATTTTCATTGTAAATCATCCCCTGTGGATTGCGATGTCCATAAGACCAAATGGCTTCTTTAGCATCTTTAACACCAACAAAAGGATTATCCTGAGGTATACTACCGTCGAGGTTAAGCCTGTAAACTTTCCCGTTATCGCGGGTAATGTCCTGCGGATTTATATCTCGTTCACCGCGTTCACCTGCTGTGAAAAATACGTGGCCGTTCTTATCAAAAACGATTCGGCTACCAAAATGCTGACCTTTAGTCGTATTTGGACTTGCTTTATAAAGAACCTCCTGATTTGTCAATTGGTTTCCAGAAAGTTTTGCGCGCATCAAAGCGGTATTTGCCCCTTTCTCTTCACCTTCGGTAGAAGAGTACGTGATGTAAATCCATCCACTCTCCTGATAATCGGGTGCGATTTGTACGTCTAAAAGTCCGCCCTGACCTCTGTTTGAAAGTTCGGGAAGCCCTGATATTTCTGTTTTTTCACCTGCCTTAAAATGAATGAGTTTACCTTCTTTTTCGGTAATGAGAATACTGCCATCTGGCAGAAAAGACATTCCCCAGGGATTAATCAGATCCGGGACCACTGTTTCATAGGTATAGGCCTCAGACACTGTAATAGGCACATCATTTTCTTTGACTTCCTGTTGATCCTGTCCGCAGGAAGAAAGACTTACTAGGAGGAAGGTTAAGACACTTATATAGTTTTTCATAGCTTACAAATTTGCCTAAAAATAGAAAATATAGAACGATTATGGGACTTATAATCTCCAAGGCGTAAATTTTTGTTGTTAATAACGACTTATAACTGGCTTTAGGTAATTTTTAGAATGCGTTTTTATTGATGTACTTTTGCATTTCATAGAAAATGATCTAAATCCCAAAGGATTAAATTTAAATTTATGGCAGTAGAACGAATTAAATGTTTGATTATAGGGTCTGGACCCGCGGGTTATACAGCAGCAATATATGCTGCAAGAGCTGATATGAAACCTGTGCTATACACCGGTCTGGAGCCCGGAGGTCAGTTAACAACAACTACAGAGGTAGATAACTTTCCGGGGTATCCTGATGGAATTGATGGGCCCACCATGATGGTACAATTACAAAAACAGGCAGAGCGTTTTGGTACAGAAGTGCGCATAGGTATGGTGACTTCGGTAGAATTTGCCAAAGAGGCCGGAGGTATTCACAAAGCTGTGGTTGATAATAAAACGGAAATTGAGGCAGAAAGTGTAATCATAAGCACCGGGGCGACAGCAAAATATTTGGGATTGCCCAGTGAGCAGCGTCTAAGAGGCGGAGGAGTTTCTGCCTGCGCAGTTTGTGATGGTTTCTTTTATAAAAACCAAAAGGTTGCCATTGTAGGTGGTGGTGATACTGCTGCTGAAGAAGCAACCTATCTGGCTAACATTTGTGAGCACGTGACTATGCTGGTACGTAAGGATGAAATGCGTGCTTCAAAAGCCATGCAGCACCGGGTAAATTCCAGAAAAAACATTACGGTATTGTACAATACCGAAGTAGAAGAAGTAATTGGAGAACAGGTTGTAGAAGGCTTGAAGATGATTAATAATGAGACCAAAGAAACCAGTCAAATTGATATTACCGGTTTGTTTATCGCAATTGGGCATAAACCAAATACAGACATTTTCAGGGATCAGATTGATATGGACGACACAGGTTACATCATAACCGAACCCAAAACAACCAAAACCAATATTCCAGGAGTTTTTGCCTGTGGTGATGTACAGGATAAAGATTACCGCCAGGCCATAACTGCGGCCGGTACGGGTTGTATGGCGGCTTTAGATGCAGAGCGCTATCTGGCTTCAATAGAGCAGGAGGTAGAAGCTTAGTGCGATAAAATTCTATATGATGTAAAAACAAAAAAAGCTCTCCGGTTTGGAGAGCTTTTTTTATGGGATTATAATTAATCTTCGTCTTCTTCTTCAGTAGGTTCATCAATCAGTTCATCGTCATCATCATCCGGCAATTTGCTCGGCATTTCGCTGATTGGTTCGTTCAAATCATCATCGTCGTAATCATCAACGTCATAATTCTCCATTGTATTTTCGAGTTTCTTGCTCACTTTTACCAGATAGATTGTATCAGCTGTACGAACCTCAACACATTCTATGAGTTCATTTTTTGCATTTTTAAAAGATATGATGTGATCATCATCATATCCGTAGGGGTACTTGTCCACGAGAAGTGCGAGAATCTCCGGAGTAAGTTTTTTAAAATCGACAATAACGCGACGCATAAGTATAATTTAGTTTAAGTGCAATGAGTGGTTAAATGTAAAAAAAAACGTTTTGCTTCTGCAAGGCATTTTACTTATTTATTACTTAAATTTTTATAATAATCAAATGCCTTATATATCAGTTCATTTGAAACCTCCTGATTTAAGACCGGGTTCCCAATTTCCTGAAGTAAGACAAAATATACAGTTCCGTGACTATTCTTTTTGTCATACTTGAGTAATCTGATGATTGCTTCAATATCTCGGTCTTCAAATGCAACCTTTTTGTAGTAATTCAGTATGACTTTTGAGCTATTATCACATACAGAAGCATCTAAACCTGCGATCTCCTGAGATAAAAAGTTGGCCAAAATCATACCGATGGCAATGGCTTCCCCGTGCAGCAGGCGTGTTTTAGATTCTTCCTCCATGAAGTAAGATTCTATTGCATGACCCAGGGTATGACCATAGTTGAGGCTTTTTCTGATGTTTTGTTCGTAAGGGTCTTCTAATACTACCTCATTTTTAATAGCTACAGATTGTCTGATTAAATCTCCCAGAGTTTCAAAGCTTGTATAGTCGTAATCTTTCACGGCATCCCAATACGATTGCGAATGAATGAGGCCATGCTTGAGCATTTCGGCATAACCGCTTCGTAGTTCTTCAAGCGGAAGAGTTCCCAGAAAATAAGGATCAACCAATACCAGACCGGGATTGCTTATCACTCCAATCTGATTCTTTAGAGCACCCAGATCCACTCCCGTTTTTCCGCCCACAGAGGCATCAACCATTGCCAGTAGGGTAGTGGGTATGTTGATAAAATCAATTCCTCTTTTAAAACAGCAGGCCACAAAGCCTCCCAAATCGGTCACCACACCTCCGCCTAAATTGATGATAAGGCTCTTACGGTCTGCATTGAGTTCAGACAAAACATTCCAAACTCCCGTACAGGTTTCCAGGTTTTTAAATTCTTCTCCCGGATCGATCTCGACGATCTCAAGAGGTCTGTTGGTTTCCAGATTTTGCAAGAAATGCGAAAGACAATACTCGTGCGTATTGCTGTCTACAAGTACAAAAATAATGCTGTGATTCTTTTCCCGGAGAAGGTTGTTTAGGGCGGTGTATCCTGAATTTCCAAATACAACCTGATAGTCCTTTGCCTGTACTGACTGCATGTTAAAACTTCTTTAAGGGAGCGAAATTAGTACCTTTTTGTTAAACTCCCGTTGCGATTCTAATTATATTTGGCGCCAAAAATTACTTTATGTTAGAGCAAAAAATATTTGACGATACCAAATGTGCATTTTCCTTAAAATCAGACAGTGAGTTAGAAAGGGCTTATTTTCTGTTTAAAATGATATCTGTACAGCCTTTGGTTAAAATTGGTACCGCCGTAACTCGATTTGCTCTAAATGCCAGTTTGCCGGTAGAAGGTCTTATCAGAGCGACTGTTTTTGATCATTTTTGCGGAGGAGTTAGCGAGAAGGATTGTGAGCCTACCATAAAGGCTATGTATAGTAAAGGGGTACATTCGGTTCTTGATTTTTCGGTCGAAGGTAAGGAAACCGAATCCCTATTTGATGAAGCTTTAGAACGGGTTCTTAGTATTATCGAGTTTGCCAAAGAAAAACCGGGAATGCCCTTTTCGGTTTTCAAACCAACGGGTTTTGGGCGCTTTGAAGTGCTTCGAAAACTTACCGAAAACGAAGCCCTTAATGAGAAAGAGCAAACGGAGTGGGAGCGTATTCAGGAACGTTTTGACCGTGCCTGCCAAAAAGCAAAGGATTGTGACATTCGTTTGTTAATAGATGCCGAGGAAAGCTGGATGCAGGGTGCTGTAGATGATCTCGTACAGCGGATGATGAAAAAATACAATACCGAATACCCTGTTGTATATACCACCTTACAATGTTATCGCTGGGATAGGCTTAATTATCTCAAAGAAATGCACGCCGATGCACTTGAAAATGGGTATAAGCTGGGTGTAAAAATTGTGCGTGGGGCCTATATGGAGAAAGAGCGGGAGCGTGCTGAAGAGAAGGGATATGATTCACCTATTTGTAAGGACAAAGCTGAGACTGATGCCCATTTTAATGCGATGTTGGTTTATATTCTGGATAATCTGGATTCGATTTGGGCTTTTATAGGAACTCACAATGAAGAAAGTAATTACCTGGCGATCGAAATAATGGCGCAAAAAGAGATCGAAGCGAAAGATGAGCGTATTTGGTTTGGCCAGCTTTACGGAATGAGCGATCACATCAGTTTCAATCTCGCGGACCACGGCTATAATGTTGCAAAATACCTGCCTTTTGGACCTGTGAAAGACGTGATGCCCTACTTAATACGCAGAGCAGAAGAAAATACTTCGGTTGCCGGTCAAACTAACAGAGAATTAACCCTGATCAAGCAGGAACGTAAGCGCAGAAACCTTTAGACTTACAAAAGTATGGATCATTTTTTGGATACGCTAAGTACCTCAAAGGCTTCATCACAACGCTCCACTTTTGCTACAAGTGGAACCGGCATAGTTTCCTGAGATGTGATAATATAAAATCCACAGGGTTCTTTTCGGGGATCACTATTTTTGAAATCAACTTCGCCCTCTAAAAAAACCGTATTAAGATCTGTAGTGTCTAACGACAACTCTTTTAATTGTTTTTCGGCCTCTGGAGAAAGCGCGTAGCCATTATTTCGAATGGTTTTAAGAAGGCGGGCATTAGGTAGATAATCGCAGGAAGGTAATTCAACCCCACTTCCTTTGATAAAAACGGCTAACAAAATAAGACCTATAGAGAAACCTCCAAGGTAAAAGCCCAGACGATATAAAATTTTCATGAATTGCGTTTGTGTCTAAAAAAACAGCAGATTGATGTCTCTAAATGGAAGATCAAACCAATCTGCTACAGATTTACTGGTTAGAATTCCGCGGTAAAAATACAACCCGTTTTTTAAACCCTTATCCATTCTCAGGCTATTTTCAAGACCGCCGTGTTCACCAATTTCGATAAGATATGGGGTGAAAATATTGCTGATAGAGATTGAAGAGGTACGCGCATACCTGGATGGAATATTTGGTACGCAGTAATGAATAACTCCGTGTTTTACAAATGTGGGTTTATCGTGAGAAGTGACCTCGCTGGTTTCGAAACAGCCGCCCATATCGATACTTACGTCAATTATAATAGATCCGGGTTTCATATATTCGAGCATGGCTTCTGAGACAATTACCGGAGAACGCTCTTTACCCCTAACCGCACCAATAGCCACATCACACCTTCTCAGAGCTTTTAGCAGGTTTTTAGGTTGAATAGTTGAAGTATATAAGGGCTGTCCCACATTAACCTGAAGGCAGCGCAATTTGGTTAAGGAGTTGTCAAATACTTTTACATTAGCACCTAAACCCAGTGCAGATCGTGTTGCAAATTCACCCACCGTTCCGGCACCAATGATTACAACCTCAATAGGAGGTACGCCGCTAATGTTACCAAACATCAGGCCGTTGCCCTGCTCAGGTCTCGACATTATCTCAGAGGCTATTAGCACAGAGGCTGTTCCTGCAATTTCGCTCAAGGCGCGTACGGCAGGGTAGGTGCCATCGGCATCTTTTATAAACTCAAATGCCAGTGCCGTAATGCGTTTAGAGGCCAGAGCTTTAAAATATTCTTTTTTCTGTGTTTTGAGCTGAATAGCAGAAATGATTACGGTCTGCGGATTGATCATTTCAAGCTCCTGCATAGAAGGCGGTTCTACTTTGAGTACCATAGGGCAACCAAAAACACGTGCACGATCGGCAGTTATTTCGGCACCGGCCTCAGAATAGTCGTGGTCCGAAAATCGTGCATCAGCTCCCGCATTAGATTCAATCAACACCCGATGACCATGCGCAGTAAGGGCGCCTACAGCATCCGGAGTAAGACATACACGCTTCTCCTGAAAGTGATTTTCTTTTGGAATTCCTATAAACAGGGATCCTTTTTTCTGTTTTATTTCGAGTTTCTCTTCTTGTGGAAGCAGTTCTTCGCGTGAAAACGGACTGTTTGAAATCATATACTAGGTTTCAAGTGCTAGACTTCAAAGTACGTATAAAATATATAATGAAAAAAGTAAGAAGGGACATTAATAATTAGCCCATAAATAAAGGCTCTTCATCATCGTCATCGTAGCTGTCGGAATAAAGTTTCTTGGACTTCTCATCCTCATCCTTAATTTCACCTTTTAAAGTAACACGCTCCAGTTCGGATAAGTCAATATTATGGATGCGATCAAAAATTTTCATCCGAATGGTATAGAGGAAAATAAGGGCAATAAAAATTAGCGGGCCAAGATAGATTATATCAAATGTATTGTCTTTGAATCTCATATCGTCTGCTATGGTTCCATAGATTTGATATCCATACATAAAAATGGGTATCAAAAGGGAATGGTACCACCAGTGTTTGCAAGTAAAAAACCAAATTATCAGAAATATTAAAGGGAATGCTTTTCCGAAGATTATCCAGGCAGCAACATTCGCACTTTCGTAAAAGCGACTAGAGTATGATAACTCAATTCCTAAAAAAGAAAAGTTCCAGACTTCTATGTCTGGAACTCCTTCATATAAATAAAAAAAATAAGGTGACGCAACGATAAACGCTGCAATCAAGCTACCCGCGAGTAGGGACTTTGATCTTTGTTGAGTCAACTTTTTTTGCTGCATAATCTGCATTATCATCTAGAGTAGATGTGTAAGTAACCGCGGTTGCACCTGCAATTAAAAGGCCTAGGAGTAAAGCTTTGATTTTCATAATGTTAATTGTTTTTGAGTATTATTAATGATTTGTTGAAACAAAGATCAAAAACATTAAACAAAAACCACTATTTCATGAAATCGCTACATTTGCATTCCTTCTAAATTCCTTAACGCGTTTTAACGACATCTTATTAAGAGCACAATTTAATAATAATTAACTTACTCGTATAATTTAAATCTATAACTTTTATTTCGATCTCGATTTGTAGGATATTTCTTCAAACCTAAAGTTTTTATTTAACACAATATTAACAAATCTAATTGAATTCTAAGTGGCGAAAATTTTCCTTAGTCGAGATTATTGTCGCTGAATGGTAATCTGTCCCTAGTAAACTGTTAATTTTATCGGGCCACTCAATAAATTTCCAGGAGTCATTCTCTAAAATTTCTTCCAAACCCATATCAAAAGCTTCAATCTCATTTTTTAAACGGTACAAATCCATATGATATATGGTTTCTCCATCTTCTGTTTTGTATTCATTTAAAAGAGAAAATGTAGGACTTGACACATAATCTTCTGAGCCTAAATTTTTAACCAGGGCTTTAATAAGTGTGGTTTTTCCAGACCCCAGATTTCCTTGGAAAAGAATAGTTTTATAATTAGATAACTCCAGAATTTGTTTAGCAATCTGGTCTACTTCCTTTAAGCGGTACTCTACTGTCATCTTTTTATCGCCTTTTTTACTATCGCGGATTTAAAACTACAAAAGGAATAATCATTTCTTCAAGGGATACCCCCCCATGCTGGTAGGTATTCCTGAAATAACTCACATAGTGATTGTAATTATTAGGATATGCAAAAAACAAATCTCCTTTAGCAAAAATAAACGAGCTGCTCATATTTATTGTCGGCAGGTGTATGCTCTTAGGATCTTTTGCTGCCAGCACATCTTTATCTTCATAGGTTAAGCTTCTTCCGGTTTTATAGCGCAGATTAAGGCTTGTATTTTTATCACCTATTACCTTCGAAGGATTTTTTACATTGATGGTGCCATGGTCTGTTGTAAGAATGATTTTAAAACCCAGTTGCTGAGATTTTTGAATCATTTCTAATAGCGGTGAATTTTTAAACCAGCTTTCTGTAAGTGAGCGATAGGATTTGTCATTAGATGCCAGTTCCTTAATGACTTCCATCTCGGTTTTAGAATGACTAAGCATATCTACAAAGTTGTAAACCAATACTGTCAGGTCATTATTTTTAAGTGAATTAAAATTTTCCACCAGTTTTTTGCCGCTCTTTAAATTGGTAATCTTATGGTATTCCCATTTTAAATTAAGCCCCAGGCGTTTTAATTGGGCTTCCAGAAATTTATCTTCATTCAGGTTTTTACCTCCGTCATCGGTGTCATTAAGCCATAAGTCGGGATGCTTTTTCTCCATATCGCTGGGCATCAACCCCGAAAAAATCGCATTTCGCGCGTACTGTGTCGCGGTTGGCAGAATACTGTAATAAGGTGTTTCGCTTTCCTTTTTATAATAGTTGCTTATAATTGGCTCAAAGGATTTCCATTGATCGTAGCGCAGATTGTCAATAACTACCAGTAGCACAGGAGCATTCTTGCTTAAGTGGGGTACCACTTTGTCTCTAAACAAGGTATGGGACATGACAGGTTTTTCATACTCAGAAAACCAGTCTTCATAATTGCGCTCTATAAATTTGAAGAACTGATTATTAGCCTCAGTTTTTTGAGATTCCAGTATTTCCTGCATACTTTGATCTTCAATATTCTCAAGCTCAAGTTCCCAGTAGATAAGTTTTTGGTACAATTCGGCCCATTCTTCAAAGGAATTAACCTGAGCCATATCCATCGCAATTTTGCGAAACTCCTGTTGATAATTCAACGTTGTTTTTTCAGAAATAAGTCTGCTGGTATCGAGATTTTTCTTCAGGCTAAGGAGAATTTGATTGGGATTTACCGGTTTTATAAGATAATCGGCTATTTTGGAGCCTATGGCTTCTTCCATTATATATTCTTCCTCACTTTTGGTGATCATAATCACGGGCAGGGTGTCCCGTTTAGATTTTATTTCACTTAGCGTATCCAAACCGGTTAACCCCGGCATGTTTTCATCTAAAAAAACCACATCAAAATTTTCCTTTTCAACAAGTTCGATGGCTTCAGTTCCACTTTGACATGTAGATACTTCATAATTTTTTTTCTCTAAAAAGAGTATATGGGGTTTTAATAAATCGATTTCATCATCTACCCAAAGTATTTTAATAGCACTCATATATAGTATATTTGTTTATCGGCAGGCATAAGCCCGCGACTATGCTTAAGCATATTTTAATTCAAAAAGATTTCTTGTTTGAAGATTCCTCACAAACTTACGATAATTAACGACCCTATTTATGGCTTTATTACCATCCCAAAGGGGCTCATTTTCGATTTAATACAGCATAATTATTTTCAGCGACTAAGGCGCATCTCTCAAATGGGAATGTCGTATCTGGTTTATCCCGGTGCACATCACACGCGTTTTCATCATGCCATCGGCTGTTTGCATATCATGCAAAAAGCTTTAGAAAAGCTTCAGCAGAAGGGCGTTATGGTAAGTCTGCAGGAAAAGGAAGCGGCGATGGCTGCAATCTTGTTGCACGATATTGGTCACGGGCCTTTTTCGCATGCGATGGAAAATAGCATAGTAGAGCACATTAATCACGAGCAAATAGGTTTGCTGTTTATCGAAAAACTGAATGAGGAGTTTAACGGAAGTTTAACCCTGGCCATTAAAATTTTTAAGGGAACCTATCACCGTCCTTTTTTGCATCAATTGGTTTCCGGGCAATTGGATATGGACCGAACAGATTATCTTAAGCGCGACAGCTTTTATACGGGGATGGCTGAAGGAAATATCAATACCGATCGTATTCTGGCTATGCTTAATGTAAAGGACGATCAGCTTATGGTTGAAGAAAAAGGCATTTATACCATTGAAAAATTTCTCGTCGCACGCAGATTGATGTACTGGCAGGTTTATCTTCATAAGACCAGTCTGGTTGCAGAACAGGTTTTAGTACGTGTTTTGATGCGGGCCAAAGAGCTGACAAATAAGGGAGTTGAATTGCCAGCCAGCAGACCTCTTGGGTTTTTTCTTAAAAAGACCAATGCAGAAGGTAAATTTGACGACCACGCACTGGAGGTGTTTGCTCAACTGGATGACTATGATGTAATCTCGGCTATGAAATCCTGGTGTGATCACGACGATTTTGTTTTGAGGAAACTTTCTCAAATTATTATAAACCGAAAACTTCCGCGTATAAAAATCAAGAAAAAGCCATTTGCTTCAGACTTTATACAGGAGCAAAAAGAGGCTGTCAAAAAACTCCTGAATCTTTCTGATAATGAAGCAGATTATTTTGTTTTTACCGGGACAATTACCAATCAGGCCTATACTTTAAAAAAGGAGGCGATAAATATTTTGACCAAAAAAGGAAAAGTTGTTGACGTTGTTTCGGCCAGTGATCAATTGAGCCTCAAGGCTTTATCTAAGGTTATCACCAAAAACTATATCTGTTATCCAAAGCATTTGATTTAAGCCTTTTTTGCTATTTTTGCCAAGATGAAATTTACAGCCGAACAGATTGCTGGGATTTTAGATGGTACTGTTGACGGCAATCCCGAAGCAGAAGTATCTAAACTTTCAAAAATTGAAGAGGGAACAGAAGGCTCCTTAACCTTTCTTTCCAATCCTAAGTACACGCCTTATATCTATAAAACCGGTGCTTCAATTGCTATTGTTGACAAAAGTTTTAAACCCGAGAAAGAGCTAAATATAACGCTTATTCGAGTTGAAGACGCTTACAAATCCTTTTCTAAACTACTGGAATATTACAATCAGGTCAAGCTGAATAAGACAGGGGTCGAAAACCCGGTTTTTATATCAGAGTCGGCCAGTTATGGTGACAATGTCTATATTGGGGCATTTTCCTATTTGGGCAATAACGTAAAGATTGGCAACAACGTCAAGATTTACCCCAATGTTTACATAGGAGACAATTGCAGTATTGGAGATGATTCAGTCATCTTTCAGGGAGCAAAAATATATTCAGATTCTGTAATTGGTAAAACCGTATACGTACATAGCGGCGTTATCATTGGAGCAGATGGTTTTGGTTTTGCACCAGATGAAAAAGGCGAATATACACGCATACCGCAAACGGGAAATGTGATTATCGAAGATAATGTAGATATTGGTGCAGGAACTACTATAGACAGAGCAACTTTAGGCTCTACCATTATCAGAAGAGGGGTGAAGCTCGACAATCAAATACAGATTGCTCATAATGTGGAAATAGGCGAGCATACAGCAATCGCTGCTCAAACCGGTATTGCAGGCTCTACCAAAATAGGCCGAAACTGCCTTATAGGTGGCCAGGTGGGAATAGTAGGGCATCTTACCATTGGTGACCGGGTGCGTATTCAGGCACAATCCGGTATTGGTCGTAATCTTAAAGATGATGAGGCGGTTCAGGGTTCTCCGGCTATCTCTTACAGTGACTACAATAAGTCTTATGTACATTTTAAAAACCTTCCCGATTTAGTCAAACAAATAAATAATTTGGAAAAACAAAAATCCAATGATAAGTAAAGCTGAAGGAAAGCAATATACAATCGCCGGTGAGGTTTCCTTAACCGGCGTTGGTTTACATACAGGTAAGAATGTTACTCTTACTTTTAAACCTGCCGATGAAAATACAGGGCACTTTTTTAAGCGCGTAGACCTTGAAGGTCAGCCCATTATTGAGGCAAATGCAGATTATGTGGAAAATACCCAGCGAGGCACCAACCTTGAAAAAATGGGTGTTTATATCCAGACCAGTGAGCATGTTCTCGCTGCCTGCGTTGGCCTTGGGATAGATAATATTTGTATTGAACTCAATGCCTCTGAGCCTCCTATAATGGATGGTTCTTCTAAGTTTTTTGTGGAAGCCCTCGAAAAAGCCGGACTTAAAGAGCAGGAAGCACAGCGTGAAGAATACGTTGTAACTGAGGTTATCAGCTATCTTGATGAAAAAACCGGGAGTGAGATCATTCTTATGCCGGCAGACAACTACCAGTTGACTACTATGGTCGACTTTGGCACAAAAATTCTGGGAACTCAAAACGCCAGTATTAAAGATATTTCAGAGTTTAAAGACGAAATTTCAGATTCGAGAACCTTCAGTTTTCTACATGAAATTGAAATGTTGCTGGAGAATGGTTTAATAAAAGGAGGAGATCTTAATAACGCCATTGTTTACGTAGATAAGGAATTGTCTCCTGAAACGATGAAAAAATTGCGTTCGGCTTTTAATAAGGATTCGATTTCGGTTAAACCAAACGGAATTCTTGATAATCTTACCCTGCATCATCCTAATGAAGCAGCCAGACACAAACTGCTTGACGTTATAGGTGACCTTGCTCTGGTAGGAATGCCCATACGCGGTAAAGTGATCGCCAATAAACCCGGGCACTATGTGAATACCCAGTTTGCTAAAAAACTGAAAAAAATAATCAAGCTTGAGAAACGTAACAACGTTCCTACTTTCGATTTGTCAAAACCCCCGGTAAAAGACATTAATCAGATTATGGCAATGCTGCCGCACCGACCTCCGTTTTTGCTGGTCGATAAAATTCTTGAAATTTCAGATACCGGAGTAGTTGGGCTTAAAAACGTAACGATGAATGAGCCTTTTTTTGTAGGCCATTTTCCGGGAGCTCCCGTTATGCCTGGAGTTTTACAGGTTGAAGCGATGGCGCAAACAGGAGGTATACTTGTATTAAGTACCGTACCCGATCCTGAAAATTATTTGACGTATTTTATGAAAATTGATAATGTACGCTTTAAACAACAGGTTTTACCGGGAGACACACTTATTTTTAAACTAGATTTGTTGTCCCCAATACGCCGGGGAATTTGCCATATGCAGGGAAGCGCTTACGTTAACGGCAAGCTGGTTTCTGAAGCAGAACTTATGGCCCAAATCGTAAAAGTTAAGAAAGACTAGATTTATGAATCAACCTTTAGCATACGTACACCCCGGAGCAAAAATTGCCAAGAATGTGGTAATTGAGCCTTTTACAACCATCAACAACAATGTAGTCATTGGAGAAGGAAGTTGGATAGGCTCAAATGTAACCATCATGGAAGGTGCACGCATCGGTAAAAATGTAAATATTTTTCCCGGAGCAGTAATTTCTGCAATTCCACAGGACAAGAAATTTGACGATGAAGATACAGTAACCATTATAGGAGACAACACCACCATCAGAGAGTGTGTAACTATAAACCGTGGTACTTCAGATCGCATGAAAACTCAGATTGGTCAAAATTGCTGGATTATGGCTTACAGCCACATTGCTCATGACTGTATTGTAGGAGATCATTGTATCTTTTCAAATAACAGCACACTGGCCGGTCACATTGTGGTAGGAGATTATGTTGTTTTGGCCGGAATGGCCGCAGTACAGCAATTTTGTACCATAGGTAGTCACGCTTTTGTTACCGGTGGTTCTCTGGTGCGTAAAGACGTACCCCCTTATGTAAAAGCAGGTCGTGAACCCCTTTCGTATGTGGGTATAAACTCCATTGGATTAAGACGTCGCGGTTTTACTACCGAAAAAATCAGGGAAATACAGGATATTTACCGCATCTTGTACCAAAAGAATTACAACAATACTCAGGCAGTAAATATCATTGAAGCCGAGATGGAAGCAACTCCCGAACGCGATGAAATCCTTCAGTTTATACGTAATTCTCAGCGCGGAATTATGAAAGGATATTTTACTACCAACTAACAGATTTTTTTAAAAGCATTATCTAAAGATTATAACTTAATAGTATGGCAACTACTTCAGACATCCGCAACGGGATGTGTATTCATTACAATCACGATATTTATAAAATTATTGAATTTTTACACGTTAAGCCGGGTAAAGGTCCCGCTTTTGTTAGAACAAAATTAAAAAGTGTCACCAACGGAAAAGTTTTAGATAACACCTTTTCAGCCGGACATAAAATTGACGAGGTACGTGTAGAAACCAAAGGATATCAATTTTTATATAACGATGGTGAATGGTATCACTTTATGAATACCGAAGATTACACTCAAATACGATTGATGGAGTCTGCTCTTGACCAACCCGGTTTATTAAAGGAAGGCGAAGTGGTAACCATTGCAATAAATACCGAGGATAATATGCCCCTTTCAGTAGATATGCCGGCACACGTTATTCTTACGGTAACGGCCACAGAGCCCGGTGTAAAAGGAAACACTGCAACTAACGCAACCAAACCAGCAACCGTTGAAACCGGTGCAGAAGTAAACGTACCCTTGTTTATCAATGAAGGGGATAAAATTAAAATAGAGACCGAAAAGGGGACCTATAAAGAGCGTATAAAAGAATAAGCGTTTGAAATTTCCGCAAAAACATACCCTGGCTCAGATAGCTGCATTGCTCAATGATATTGAGTATGTAGGTGATGGTGATTTTCCGGTAACCGGAATGAATGAGATTCACGTGGTTGAACCCGGAGATATCGTTTTTGTTGATCATCCCAAATATTACGATAAAGCCCTGGAGTCTGCTGCTACCGTTGTATTGATAAACAAAAAGGTAGCCTGTCCTGACGGAAAGGCACTTCTCATTTCAGATGATCCGTTTCGGGATTTTAATAAGTTAACGCGCTATTTTAAACCTTTTCAAAAAGCAAATGCGTCAATCGCTGAAACGGCCGTTATAGGTGAGCACACCATAATTCAGCCTAATTGCTTTATTGGCAATAATGTGAAAATTGGTAAGCATTGTATCATTCATCCCAATGTAACTTTGTATGATGATACTGTGATTGGAGATCACGTGATCATTCATTCGGGTAGTATTCTGGGAGCCGATGCATTTTACTATAAAAAGCGGGAGACGGGTTTTGACCGCCTTCTTTCGGGAGGGAAAGTGGTGATAGAAGATTATGTAGAATTGGGAGCATCCTGTACTATAGACCGCGGAGTTACCGCAGATACCCTTATCGGTTGGGGTTCAAAACTCGATAATCAGGTACACGTGGGTCACGATACACGTCTTGGAAAACGGGTTCTGGTCGCTGCCCAGTCCGGTATTTCGGGCTGTGTCGTTGTTGAAGACGATGTGGTGATCTGGGGTCAGGTAGGTATCGCGAGTGGCATAACAATCAAAGAAAAGGCTGTGATTTTTGCCCAAAGTGGAGTAGGGCGTACCCTTGAAGGCGGAAAATCCTATTTAGGAAGTCCGGCAGAAGACAGCAAGAAGAAATTCAGGGAAATGGCATCAATCAGACAGATTCCTTATATTTTAGAACAAATAAAGAAATGAAATGAGTGCATCAGCTAAAGAACTTGTAAAAGGCTTATACGAATCCGATTTTTTTAATGATCCCACTGTTCTCAAAAAATACCTGCATAAAGAAGCAGAATTATATTGGAATGCTTCAACAGGCTTTTCTAAAATGACTTATGACGACATTTCTAATATGTCTAAGGAAATGGGCAAATCATTCATCTCGCTGCGCTCTTCCGTAAGTCATCTGATTGAAGAAGGAAATACGGCGAGTATACGCCTTACCTATTATATTAAGACCGTAGAAAATCCGGAAGAAGAAGTGGGTATTATTCATTTTATGGCGATGTGGGAGCTTAAAGACGGACTCCTGTATCGCGGGTATCAAATAAGCCAGCCCAGTGATGAAGACCCGCTTAATATCGATGCCCACATTCGCATAAAATCTTAATATTCCTTTAGGTTTCGTCTTTAAAAAATTACTTTTGCTTTCACAAAAATTAAACAACTCATGAGCGTTTTAGTTAATAAAGATTCCAAAATAATTGTACAAGGTTTTACCGGTAGTGAAGGTACTTTTCACGCGGGTCAAATGATAGAATACGGCACTAATGTAGTAGGTGGTGTGACTCCGGGTAAAGGAGGACAGTCCCATCTTGACAAACCGGTTTTTAACACCGTTGAGGATGCTGTAAAAGAAACCGGCGCAGATGTTTCAATAATTTTTGTACCACCAGCTTTTGCTGCTGACGCTATAATGGAAGCTGCAGATGCCGGCATTAAAGTAATTATTGCGATTACTGAAGGTATTCCTGTATCAGATATGATTAAAGCTGCAGACTATATCAAAGACAAAGATTGCAGATTAATAGGTCCTAACTGCCCAGGAGTTATTACTCCCGGCGAGGCTAAAGTGGGTATTATGCCAGGCTTTGTATTTAAAAAAGGAAAAGTAGGCATCGTTTCTAAATCAGGAACCCTTACTTATGAAGCTGCTGATCAGGTTGTAAAACAAGGTTTAGGAATCACTACTGCGATAGGAATAGGTGGAGACCCAATCATTGGTACTACCACAAAAGAAGCTGTAGAATTGCTTATAAACGATCCTGAGACCGAAGCTGTAGTGATGATCGGAGAGATCGGTGGTCAGCTTGAAGCTGATGCTGCACGATGGATTAAAGCCAGCGGCACCAAAAAGCCGGTTATCGGGTTTATCGCGGGTGAAACTGCCCCGGCAGGAAGAACAATGGGTCACGCAGGTGCTATTGTTTCTGGAGAGGGTGAGTCTGCCGCAGATAAAAAGAAGATTTTAAGAGAAAACGGAGTACACGTTGTGGACTCTCCTGCTGAAATCGGCAAAAAAGTAGCAGAGCTTTTAGCCTAATAGGTTCAGAATAAAATTAAAAACCGACACGCCACAATGTGTCGGTTTTTTTATGCCCAAACATTTCAAGTTTCCTATATTTACCGCTCTTCAAACTAACTAATTATTGATACCCGATTAGAATGAAACTTTTAGAAGGAAAAAACACAATTATCACCGGAGCAAGCCGCGGTATAGGCCATGGTATTGCTAAAGTATTTGCACAAAACGGAGCCAATGTGGCTTTTACATACAGTTCATCTGCCGGTCCTGCCGAAGAACTGGAAAAAGAACTAACGGCAATGGGGGTTAAAGCCAAAGCCTATAAGTCTAACGCAGCTTCATTTGAAGATTGCCAGGAACTTATTAAACAAATAAGCGAAGACTTTGATACTATCGATGTTTTGGTAAACAATGCCGGAATCACCAAAGATAATCTGCTTATGCGTATGAGTGAAGAAGATTTTGATCAGGTGATTGAGGTAAACCTGAAGTCTATTTTTAATATGACTAAAGCGGTGCAGCGTACCATGCTTAAGCAGCGTTATGGCAGTATCATCAATATGAGCTCTGTTGTTGGCGTAAAAGGAAATGCCGGGCAGGCAAACTATGCAGCTTCAAAAGCCGGTATTATTGGATTTTCAAAGTCTATGGCCTTAGAATTGGGTTCGCGTAACATACGCACCAATGTGGTGGCTCCCGGTTTTATTGAGACCGAAATGACTGCAAAACTGGACGAAAAAATAGTTGCCGGCTGGAGAGATGCTATTCCTCTTAAACGCGGTGGTACTCCGGAAGATATTGCCAATGCCTGTGTGTTTCTTGGCAGCGATATGAGCGCCTACGTTACCGGGCAGGTATTGCAGGTTGATGGCGGAATGTTAACCTAATTTTTCAACTTAACTTATTTATGGCAGCATCCACACTACTTTATATTATCCTGTTTGGGGTAATAGCTTTGGGTGCTGCCGTATTTTTTTACTTTTACAGGCCACAGGGTTCGCTGAGACTGCGTATCCTTCTTGCAGGACTTCGGTTTGTAGCTATTTTTGCGCTTTTAATACTGCTGCTCAATCCTACCTTTAAACAGGCAACCTATACCACGCTAAAACCAAAACTGGCTCTTGCCGTAGACAATTCAGCTTCTGTAGCTCATTTAGGATATTCAGATTCTGTACGGGAAATACTTCAGGAAATTCAGAATTCAGAAGATCTGGCGAAGCGTTTCGATATTGACTTCTACACATTAGGAGCTACGCTCGAGACCTATGATTCTTTAGCGTTTACGGAAAATCAAACCAATATTTCCAAAGCACTTTCGGGCCTGTATGCCATTTATAAAAACGAAAATTTTGCGCCTGTTCTCATTACCGATGGGAATGCCAATTTGGGATCAAACTACGTGTACACGGCAAAGGAGCAAAGTCAAATCCCACATTATTTTATAGCTGTTGGTGACACCACCAGTTATGAAGATTTGAGTATAGATCGCGTCAATGTGAATAAATACGCGTATCTCAAAAACCGTTTTCCGGTTGAAGTTCTGGTTTCCTACTCTGGAACTTCAGAAGTAAACACCACACTTTCCATTCGTAAAAACGGGGCTGTTCTGTTCCGGGAAACTATTTCACTAAGCAAAGACGAGCCAGCCCGGCGCGTAAATACGTTTTTGGAAGCTTCGGCTATAGGTACCGAAACCTACGAGGTGATTGTTGGCGAATTAGCCGATGAAAAAAACACGGCTAATAATGCGAAACGTTTTGGTATTGAAATTATAGACCAGCGCAGTCAGATTTTGATTGTATACAGCACGCTGCATCCCGACCTCGGAACACTGAAGAAAGCTTTTGAGAGTAATCAACTGCGAACCGTTACACTAAAGAAAATTAGTGAAGTTAAGTCCGTCGAACTGGATGATTATAATCTGGTGGTACTTTTTGAGCCCCAGCGCTCATTTGCGGAATTGTATAGTAAATTGAATAGGCTGAATAAAAACAGGTTTACGCTGGTTGGTCCGGCTGCAGACCGAAGGTTTCTCAATGGAATTCAGGATTTGTATCAATTGCCTCTTAACAATCAGACGGAAGGAGTACAATCTGTATATAACTTAAGCTTTTCCAGTTTTCAATTGGATGACAATGATTTTTCAGGTTTTCCGCCGCTGGAAGCTCCCTTTGGCGAAATCGAATTAACGGCTGCAGCCGATGTGATTCTCAATCAACGCATAACCGGTATTGAAACAGACAATCCATTGCTCGCAGCTGTAGAAGCCGGCGGTAGGAGAGAGCTGGTGTTATTCGGCACCGGAATCTTTAAATGGCGCAGTCAGGCATTTTTAGACACCCGAAGTTTTGAATCTTTTGATGTCTTTATCGAAAAATTAGCTCAGTTTTCGGCTTCAGATACCAAACGAAGCCGTTTGCAGGCCGAATATGAGCGTTTTTATTACGGAGGCAGTGGTATTGTCATTCGCTCTCAATTCTTTGACAAGAACTATGTTTTTGACTCTGGAGCTTCATTGCAATTTGAGCTTAAAAACGCAGACACCGGTGAGACTTATCAAAGCCCAATGGCTCTCACCAGAACAAATTATACCGCAACACTCCCGGCACTGGAGCCGGGGAGTTATAGCTTTCAAATTTTGGAAAGCGGTTCTAATATACGTATCAATGGAGCTTTTACGGTAATTGAATACAATATCGAGAATCAGGTCATACAGGCTGATTTTGTCAAAATGAAAACCGCTGCAGCAGATACAGAAGGTATGGCTGTAACAATACATGAGTTAGACCTACTTATAGAGAGCCTGCTTGAAGATGAACGATTTATTCCTGTTCAGCGGGAAACTATAAAAAACACGCCGCTTCTTGAGTTCTGGTGGTTATTGCTTATTATCGCCATAGCTGCCAGCGCCGAATGGTTTATACGTAAATACAACGGTCTTATTTAAGCTTTTGCGTAAGAGCTTTAAATGTGTTAGATTATCAAATGTCACATCCTGAATACTTCAGGATGCTTTTAAATTAAATTTTAGTATCATGGATAAATTTCCTAAAATCGGAATACCCCTTATTATCGGTCTAATCATCGTTCTTATTCTCGTTTTTAAATCTGCAGTAACCATAGATTCCGGTGAGGCAGGCGTTCTGTACCGTCCCTTTGGAGGAGGTGTGGTCACCGAAGAACCACCACTGGGCGAAGGTTTTCACATAGTTGCCCCCTGGAATAAAGTATATATCTATGAAGTGCGTCGCCAGGAGCTCAAAGAAATCATGAACGTATTGTCATCTAATGGTTTAGATATTAAACTGGAGGCATCGGTGTGGTATCAGCCAGATGCATCCCAGTTGGGTAAATTGCATCAGGAAATTGGGGAAGATTATTTAAACCGTATTCTTTTACCTACCATACGCTCTGCAGCACGATCTGTAGTTGGCCGTTATACTCCGGAGCAGTTGTATTCTTCAAAACGGGATGCCATTCAGGCTGAAATTTATGACGAAACCAAAAAGATTATCAAAGATCAATATATACAGCTTGATGAAGTTTTGGTACGAGATGTAACCCTTCCGGCTACGATAAAAGAAGCTATTGAGCGCAAATTAAAGCAGGAACAGGAATCATTGGAATATGAGTTTCGCTTGATTTCTGCACAGAAAGAAGCAGAGCGTCAGGTGATAGAAGCTCAGGGTAAATCTGATGCCAACCGCATTTTAAGTCAATCCCTGAATGATCAGATCTTAAGAGACAAAGGGATTGAAGCTACCTTGCAGCTAGCTAAATCCAATAACACCAAAATAATTGTAGTGGGTTCCGGAGAGTCTGGTTTACCCATCATACTGGGCAATAACTAGTATTTCCGTAAAAAAAAGAAAGCCGGTCATATTGTTGACCGGCTTTCTTTATGCTCGCTTCATACGCGGGCCTTCCCGACGCGCCTGAGAACGCCTTTTAGATTCCGAAAGCATTTTGGCTTTACTTACCCACTGATCGTTCTTTATGCGATCCGGGAAAAATTGAATCAATTCGGTAATCAGTTCAATATCACTTTCATTAAACCGGCTTATCTGTTCAAAAGTATATATACCAATTGTATTGAGCTTTTCTTCTGTATACGGGCCTATTCCTATTATTTTTTGAAGGTCATCAGCCTCATCGGGATCTGCTGTACCAATACGTTCAAAATCTAAAGCACCAGATTTAGGTTTACTTTTTGATCTGTATGGCTGTTCCTCATTTTCGGCTACTACAAATTCTTCCAAATCTTCTTCCGTATCATCAAATAACAATTCCTCTTCCGTTTCGCTAAGATCGCTGCGTTTTTTGAGGAATTTTAATTTTTTAAGGTATTTCGATTTCTGTGCAAAATAGGCGAAGAAGTATCCTATAAGAAATGATGATAGCATCAAAAAAAATACTTCGATATAGATAAGCGGCACTGAAACTGCGTCGTCTGCTTTTTGTAATATGATGCTAAATACTGTCATTCAAAATAAATTTCTATACGGTGATTGAGTTCCCGGTTTTCAGAATCGCGGTCATAAATAGGCTCTGTCTCTCCGCTAGAATATGCAGAAACCTGATTATCAGGCAATTTAAGGCTTTTTATGAGAAATTCGCGTACTTTTTTTGCCTCATCTAATGCAAGCATATAGTTATCTTCCTTATCCCCAATATAATCGGTATGCCCTACCACTTTAATGTGGAGATTTGCGTCAGCAGCTAATTTTTGTTTTACAAAACTCAGAAAGCTGGTTGCTTTTTGGTCAACAACAAAACGTGCGTGCTTAAATTCCGGATAAAAAAGGGCATCAAAGGTACGTGGAGCAACCTCAGTAGCGTTTGTATTCTTTTTTACATTGCGCAATTTTTCTAAATCTTCGGCAAGCTCTCGTTTTTTTTCCTGAATACTTCTGGTTAAATCCTCCACCAGCTGCTCGTTTCCCCGGCTTAAATTATTTACCATAAACGTATCGGTCTCTTGAAATACGGTATTGGTATCGTTTTCTCGGGGATCCTCTTCTATGAAGGGAACAAATTCTGTTGGTATGGTATCACCGGGTGCAGAATCAAAATTTTTTGGTTTTACAACTTTTGATGCAAAAAGGCTGCTCTGGTCTACCGCTCCTGTTGTGTTCATAAAGAGAACACCCAGAAAAAACCAGCAGCAAAAAACTCCCAATGCAATTAAAAATCGTTTCATCTCTAGTGATATGCCTCAAAAGTAACACTTTAACTTATATTAGTTATATTACATCGAAAAAAAACATTTATATTATTTTGGGCTCAAGAGCAATTTTTTAATTAAATTCGCTTCCGCATTATGAAAGCAACATCTTTACATCATCATCATTTTTATTTACGCGCTCAAGCGAGGTAAGAATGTTGTGTATGTATAAAGCATAATTTACAATAACCCGTTTGAGTCATTCAAACGGGTTTTCTGTTTTGAATGGTTCAAGCTTAACAAACCAAAAAATGACTAAAAAAATTAGAATTGCTATTCAAAAGGCCGGAAGGCTTAATGAAGATTCCCTTCAAATCCTAAAAGACTGTGGTGTAAGTATCGACAACGGCAGAGACCAGCTTAAAGCCAGTGCGGCCAATTTTCCACTGGAGGTTTTTTACCTGCGTAACGGCGATATCCCGCAGTATTTAAGAGACGGGGTGGTTGATATCGCGATTATAGGAGAAAACGTACTTATCGAAAAAGGTTCAGACATTGCCATTGTACAAAAGCTCGGCTTTTCAAAATGTAAGGTGTCATTGGCTGTGCCAAAAGGTACTAAATACGAATCTGTAAAAGATTTCGAAGGTAAAAAAATCGCTACTTCCTATCCCAATACGGTGCTCGACTATCTTTCGAAATACGGCGTAAAAGCGGATTTACACATCATCAACGGTTCGGTAGAGATCGCTCCAAATATCGGACTTGCAGATGGTATTTGTGATATCGTTTCCAGCGGCAGCACTTTATTTAAAAACGGGTTAAAAGAGGTGGAAGTGATGCTTAAGTCAGAAGCGGTTTTGGCGGTTTCGCCCAAAATTGACAGCGAACGTCAGGAGATTCTAGACAAACTTATATTTCGTATAAAGGCAGTTTTAAAAGGACGTGATTATAAGTACGTGCTTCTAAATGCTCCAAACGACAGACTCGAAGCAATAATCGCTATGTTACCGGGTATGAAAAGCCCTACGGTGCTTCCGTTAGCCGAAGAAGGGTGGAGCAGTGTACACTCGGTTATCGATAAGAATGAGTTTTGGGAAGTAATCGACAAGCTGAAAGACTCAGGGGCTCAGGGCATTTTGGTAAGCGATATTGAAAAGATGGTTTTGTAGCGTCTGATCGATACATAACCATTCCGACGCAGGTCGGAATCTTATAAATATATGTTTTCCGAAAGACTAAAGGTTATAAATCAAAATCAAAACGGCTCCAAAAAAGAAAAGAATGAATAAAATAAGTAATCCGTTACGGGAAGATTGGGATCAAATCCTCAAACGACCCACGCAGACCTACGATCAGATCGAAGGTACGGTGCTCGAGGTCTTTAAGGCCATTCAGACGGAAGGCGACGCTGCTGTTGCCCGATATACCGAAAAATTTGATGGAATTGCTCTGGATAATTTGGTAGTAACTCAATCTGAAATCGACCAGGCAATTACCAGCCTGGATTCAGATTTAAAAAAAGCCATTGAACTGGCAAAAAGAAATATTGAAGCTTTTCACAAAGCCCAGAAAACCGATCCTGTATGCGTGGAAACTGCTCCCGGCGTTTTGTGCTGGCAGGAAAAACGTCCCATACAGAAAGTGGGACTGTATATTCCCGGAGGGACAGCACCTTTATTCTCCACAATTTTGATGCTGGCTATTCCTGCAAAAATAGCAGGATGTAAAGAAGTCATTCTATGCACTCCACCTGATAAGCAGGGCAACATTAACCCCGCGATTTTAGTTACCGCGCAGCTGTGTGGTATCGATAAAATCTATAAGGTTGGGGGTATTCAGGCCATTGGTGCGATGACCTTTGGTACCGAAAGTATTTCCAAAGTCTATAAGATTTTTGGTCCTGGTAATCAGTTCGTAACTGTCGCCAAGCAAATGGCTACCAAATACAATGTGAGTATCGATATGCCTGCCGGTCCATCGGAACTTCTGGTAGTCGCAGACGATACAGCAGATGCAGCATTCGTCGCTTCAGACCTCTTGAGTCAGGCCGAACATGGTGTGGACAGTCAGGTGATTTTGGTTTCTACTTCAAAAGCACTTATTGCAGCAGTGGAAGAGGAGATCGCCAGCCAACTGGAAGCCCTTGCCCGTAAAGCTATTGCTGAAAAAGCCATCGCAAACAGCAAGCTCATTTACGTGGAAACACACGAAAAAGCTTTGGAACTCATTGATGAATATGGCCCAGAGCATTTTATTGTTGCTACTGACAGCAATGATTTTTACGTGGATAACATCGCCAATGCAGGTTCTGTGTTTATCGGGAATTATACGCCCGAGAGTGCCGGGGATTACGCTTCCGGGACAAACCACACTTTGCCGACTAACGGTTATGCCAAGCAATACAGTGGGGTTAATCTTGATAGTTTTATGAAAAGTATGACCTTTCAAAGACTCTCTGAAGAAGGCATTCAAAACATTGGTAACGCAATTGAACTTATGGCTGCCGCCGAAGGGCTTCAGGCACATAAGAATGCAGTTACCCTACGTCTTAATAAACTCGCAAAAAAGAACTAATGCCAACAACATTTCACTTAGAAAAACTGGTGCGCGAGAATGTAGCGCGACTAAAACCCTATTCTTCGGCCCGTGATGAGTTTAAGGATTTTCACGAGGATATGGTTTTTTTAGATGCCAATGAAAACCCATATAACAATGGGGTAAACCGCTATCCCGATCCGCAGCAAATCACGCTGAAGCAGCATTTATCAACCGTGAAGCGTGTTCCGGTAGATCAGATTCTTTTGGGTAACGGCAGCGACGAGGTACTCGATTTGTTGTTTCGGGCGTTTTGCGAACCCAAAACCGATAATGTAATCACATTACCGCCTACTTACGGGATGTATAGTGTGCTTGCAGCAACTAACGATATTGCAAACCGCGAGGTGGTATTGACCAAAGATTTTCAGCCTGATGTACACGCTGTACTGGAGCAGATAGATCACCAGACCAAAATGATTTTTTTGTGTTCGCCAAACAATCCCACAGCAAACAGTTTTGAGGCAGATTCCATTGAAAAATTGTTGAAATCCTTCCGCGGACTCGTAATTGTGGATGAGGCGTATATCGACTTTGCTAAGGGCGAAAGCTGGTCAACCCGGCTTCAGGAATATCCCAATCTGGTGATCATCCAAACCCTGTCTAAAGCTTACGGCCTAGCCGGAATCAGGCTGGGAATTTGTTATGCTTCCGCAGAAATTATTGCGATACTCAACAAAATCAAACCGCCTTATAATGTGAATGAACTCACACAAAAAAGAGCATTAGAGCGCGTTTTGGACAGCGAAAAAGTTGAGACTGAAATTAATTCTATTTTAAAGGAAAGAGATGTGTTATCTAAAGTGTTACTTCAAGTAAATTTTGTGCAGCACGTTTTTCCTTCTGAGGCGAATTTTATTCTTGCACGGGTAGACGATGCCAATAAACGCTACGATCAGCTCATTCAAAAAGGTATTGTGGTACGCAACCGAAGCACGCAGGCATTGTGTGAAAACACCCTACGTTTTACGGTCGGGACACCAGAGGAAAACAAAAAATTAATCGCCGCTTTAAACGAATTAGACTAATGAATAGTTCAAATACAAAAAATCCTAATGCAGTTCCCCCTTCGGGGGCCAGGGGGCAAAAAGTGCTTTTTATAGACCGTGACGGTACTATTATTCAGGAGCCACCGGGTTATCAGGTAGACGCTTTTGAGAAAGTCACTTTTTATCCGAAAGTATTTACCTACCTAAGTAAAATCGCTAAAGAACTCGATTACAAACTCGTTATGATTACCAATCAGGACGGTTTGGGCACCGACTCGTTCCCTGAAGATACGTTCTGGCCGGTGCATAATTTCATTATAAAATCCTTTGAAAATGAGGGGGTTGTTTTTGATCGTGTATTCATCGACAAGACCTTACCCGAAGAAAACGCCAATACGCGCAAGCCGGGAACCGGTATGTTGACCGAGTTTTTTTCGGAAGATTATGATCTCGAAAACAGTTTTGTTCTCGGTGATCGTATTACCGATATCGAACTTGCTAAAAATCTGGGCGCTAAGGGCATTTTCATAAGCGATCATACCGATTTGGGGGCAGACGAAATCACGACAAAACGGGAAGATCTTGACGCCTATATCGCGCTTGAGACTATAGACTGGCAACAGATTTACGAGTTTCTAAAACTCAACGCGCGTACGGCTTCCATCTCTAGAAAAACCAACGAAACCGATATTGAAATCGAGCTCAATCTTGACGGAACAGGCAAAAGCGATATCAAAACCGGTCTGGCGTTTTTTGATCATATGCTCGATCAGTTGGCACGCCATGGCTCAATGGATCTAAAAATACACGTAGATGGTGATCTTGAGGTAGACGAGCACCACACCATTGAAGATACCGCTATCGCATTGGGCGAGGTGTTTGCGAAAGCTCTGGGTAACAAACTGGGTATTGAACGTTATGGCTTTTGCCTGCCGATGGATGATTGCCTAGCGCAGGTTGCTATTGACTTTGGAGGCCGCAACTGGCTGGTTTGGGAAGCCGATTTTAAACGCGAAAAAATAGGGGAGATGCCTACTGAAATGTTTTACCATTTCTTCAAATCCTTTACAGACGGGGCCCGCGCAAACCTAAATGTAAAAGCCGAAGGCACTAACGAACACCACAAGATCGAAGCCATTTTTAAAGCGTTTGCGAAAGCCATAAAAGTGGCTGTTAAACGCGATCCTGATAAAATGGTATTGCCCAGTACGAAAGGGATGCTCTGATCCCCCTAACCCCCGAAGGGGGAATTAAATCAATAGAAATGAACAACAATACTATAAAGGAACAAAAACACTCCCCCTTTGGGGGAGCCGGAGGGGGACTCGTAATCATAAACTACGGCGCCGGAAACATACAAAGTATCAAATTTGCCTTCAAGCGTTTGGGGATTGATGCGGTCCTGTCTGACGATGCTGAAGAAATTAAAGCCGCAGATAAGGTGATTTTTCCCGGAGTGGGCGAGGCCAGTAGTGCAATGGCCAAGCTACGGGCTACCGGCCTAGACCGGGTAATTCCTACTCTAAAACAACCTGTATTGGGCATTTGCCTGGGGATGCAATTGATGTGCAAACACTCAACAGAAGGAGAAACCACCGGACTCGGGATTTTTGATACCGATGTGATCAAGTTTTCAAATGCCGTAAAAGTTCCGCAAATCGGCTGGAATGAAATTTCAAACCTGGAAGGCCCTCTATTTAAAGGAATTCCCGAAAATTCACATATGTACTTGGTGCACAGTTTTTATGCTCCCCAATGCACTGAAATGATCGCCACCACGCATTATGAAGTTGATTATGCTTCGGCTTTGCAAAAAGACAATTTTTACGGTGTGCAGTTTCATCCGGAGAAAAGTGGTAAAGTTGGACAGGAAATTTTGAAAAATTTTGTGAGCTTGTAGAGCAGAATTCATTGTTTATGATTTATTATTTCTTGTTTAATATTTTGAAAAATGGGAACTATAAAAAGGTTTGAAGAACTTGACATATGGCAACTCGCAAGGGATTTATGCCAAAATATTGAGCGACTTTTTCAGAATACAGGAGTTGGATCAAATTATGTATTAAGAAACCAAATGGAAAAGAGCTCTGGTTCAATTATGGACAATATTGCGGAGGGATTTGATCGTGGAGGAAATAAGGAATTTATAAACTTCTTGAGTTATGCTAAGGGTAGTGCTGGAGAGTTAAAATCGCAATTTTACAGATGTATGGATAAAGGATTAATTTCGAATGAACAGTTTGAAGAGAATTCTATAAAATGTCAGGAAATACAAAACAAAATTGGTGGTTTTATAACATATCTGAAAAAGTCAGAATTCAAAGGTCCAAAATTTCAGCGCTAGAATTGTATAGAAACCAGCAACAATAAACAAGAAATAAGAAACAATAAATAACCAATGCGAATAATCCCCGCCATAGACATCATAGACGGTAAGTGTGTACGCCTTTCAAAAGGTGATTACGATACCAAAAAAATATACAACGAGCACCCGCTGGAGGTTGCAAAGGAATTTGAAGCCCACGGTATTCAATATTTACATCTGGTTGATCTGGATGGGGCTAAAAGCAAGCATATTGTAAACCATAAGGTTTTGGAGCAAATCGCTTCACAAACCAGCCTAAAAATTGATTTTGGGGGCGGACTCAAAACCGACGAGGATCTGCGTATCGCTTTTGAAAGTGGTGCCAATCAAATCACCGGTGGAAGTATTGCCGTCAAGGATCCGGAAACCTTTAAGAGCTGGTTGTCTAAATTTGGTCCCGACAAGATTATTTTGGGAGCAGATGCGAAAGATGAAAAAGTAGCCGTTAGTGGATGGCTGGAAGAATCTAAAGAAGAATTGATTCCGTTTATCAAGAGCTATCAGCAGGAAGGCGTGTCGTATGTAATTTGTACAGACATCAGTAAAGACGGGATGTTAGAAGGTCCTTCTTTTGATTTGTACCGAAAAATTCTGGAAGAATGTCACCCTGAGCTTGTCGAAGGGGCAGTCGAGAACATTAAACTCATCGCCTCCGGCGGAATCTCCCATTTTGACGAATTACCAAAGCTGGCTGAACTGGGCTGCGAAGGAACCATTATTGGGAAAGCGATTTACGAAGGACGCATTTCCATGAAACAATTGGAAGATTTTATATTGAATTCTTAACTAAGTAGACCTCACAGGTTTTATAAACCTGTGAGGTCTGAACTCCTGATAAAAAATTAGTTTTCTGCCGAAGTTTATGCTGAGTGCATCCAAGTGCGGAAAAGACAAAAAATAAAAATATGCTTACCAAACGAATCATTCCCTGTCTCGATATCAAAAACGGAAGAACCGTAAAAGGGGTCAACTTTGTAGATCTGCGCGATGCCGGTGACCCGGTAGAACTCGCAGCTAAGTATGCCGAAACGGGTGCAGACGAACTCGTTTTTCTGGATATTTCGGCAACGGAAGAACGCCGAAAAACCCTCGCTGATCTGGTTTTACGAGTAGCCGAAAAAATAAACATTCCTTTTACCGTGGGTGGCGGAATTTCATCTGTTGAAGATGTAGATATTCTATTGCAAAACGGGGCAGATAAAGTTTCTATCAATTCGTCGGCGGTTAAAAATCCGCAACTGATTAATGATCTTGCGGCTAAATTCGGTTCGCAGTGTGTAGTGGTTGCTATTGACGCGAAACAAATTGAAGGTAAATGGACTGTACACCTTGTGGGTGGTAAAGTACCTACCGAACTCGATCTGTTTGAATGGGCTCAGGAAGTAGAACAACGTGGTGCAGGAGAAATCCTCTTTACTTCGATGGATCATGACGGCACCAAAAACGGCTTTGCAGACGAGGCCCTGGCAAAACTGAGCGGTATGTTGAATATTCCCATTATCGCTTCGGGCGGGGCAGGGACGATGCAGCACTTCACAGATACCTTTAAAAACGGAAAATCAGACGCAGCTCTGGCTGCCAGTGTATTTCATTTTCACGAAATAGACATCCCCGAGCTAAAACACGAATTGAAAAAACAAAATATCCCGGTACGGATTTAATACTTTCGCAACCGCGTAAAAAAAGATACCATGACAATCAACTATAATGAACAGGGCCTGGTGCCGGCAATTATACAGGACGCTAAAACCAAAAATGTTTTGATGCTGGGCTATATGAATGAAGAAGCCTATCTCAAAACCAACGAGACCAAAAAAGTAACTTTTTACAGCCGTAGTAAGCAACGTTTGTGGACCAAAGGCGAAGAAAGCGGTAACTTTTTACACTTGGTTTCCATTAAAAATGATTGTGATAACGACACCTTATTGATAAGCGTGAATCCGCAGGGACCAACCTGCCATAAAGGAACCGACAATTGCTGGGGCGAGGATAACGAGCAGTCGTTTGGTTTCCTAACCGAATTGGAACACACCATTTCGGAACGTAAAGCCAATCAGGATAACGAAAAAAGCTATGTTGCCGATCTGTTTCGCAAAGGCATTAATAAAATCGCCCAGAAAGTAGGGGAGGAAGCCGTTGAAGTGGTTATCGAAGCTAAAGACGACAACGACGATTTATTTCTCAACGAGAGCGCAGACCTCTTATTTCACTATCTGATTTTGCTGAAAGCCAAAGGTTACGGATTACAGGATATTGAGCAGGTTTTGATAAATCGAAAGAAATAAGACTTAATTATAATTGCTAAAGCGCAATTCCAGAATATCATTGTCTTTATCCAGATAAATATAGCTGTATCCTTCTTTAAGGAATGCAGCTGATAGTTCGCTGAAGCTTCGTACTTTTTTCAGGGATTCGGTATAGGATTCCTGATCAATTTGTGCATAAGTAGTTTCAACGCCGGTTGCGCTTTTCAGTACGCCTGATGCATCCAAAACAAACGAGATTTCCTCATCAGAATCATAGAAAGGAGCATCCCCGGGAGCAGCCGGGCCAAATCCTGTAGGTACAGATTGCATCATTTGATTCATATTTTGCTGCATCATTTGCTGCTGCCACATCATTTGATTTTGAAACATCCAATGGTGAAACCACCAGTTGTATTGATATGCCTTTTTATCTACATAGCTTAAAGTAACCAAAACTGCGCCTTCCTTTGTGGCATTAGTAGTTATTGTAGTCGCATTTCGGGATCGTGATGCTTCCGAGATAAATTCATCTAAATCTGAGGAAATTTCGGCTTTAGCTAATTGCACACGATCATACGTTACAGATTGCTCATCTGCATTTTGAATGGGTAAAACATCTAATTTAAAAGACTCTTTACTTAACGAAATAGCCAAAAGTTGTTCTGGGTTAAGAAAGGAATTGTAATCTTTTAGTTTTTGAATACCATCCTGATTAAAAACCCTGACTTCAGAGACAGGACCGGTCTCTTCGAGGTTCACACTTACAACCGCCGTTGATGAAGCCTTTGGATCATCTTTGGTAAAAGAGATTACCTTGTCGTACAAATAGGCTTTAGCGTTTGAAATCGAGCCTTTATCTACAAAATCCATAGTCTCGATGGCCTGTAGATTATCCTTGAACAATTCTTCCAGTAAATCGGCCGTTCTTCCGGTTACGGGGCGATCCTGAGTAGTAATGCTTTTGGAATTTTCAATACTTGCGATATGAAGCGTGTTGTCCTCATAGTTGATCATATGCGTAACACCATCGCTGCGAAGTTTCAGTTTGTAATCTTCAAATTTATCCTTAAGCTCCAGTTTAGCACTCGATGAGCCGTCTAAAGCGAAATCAAGCACTTCCTGACCATCTTTTGTAGTTACCAAAAGCGTCACGAGATCATTAGAAAAGTGTAACGATTCGATTCTCGGTTCTTGGCTAAGCGAGAGTGCGGCTAATTTCTGTAGGTTCTGAGCCTTATCTAACAGAAAGGGCAGGACCTCATACATTTTAGTATCCTTATTTTTTAAAACTGCAATGTGAATAGATTGCTCCTGTTTCCAATCTGCAGAAAAAGTCTGAACCAATTTTTGATTATCCTGAAGTTTAATACTTAAGGGATCGATTCCGGCAACTAGAAAATTAGAAAAAAGAAGAAATACTAAGGCAAAAGAATAATGGCGAATCATTTAAAAGTTTTGCTGGCAATATAATAATTTAAATTATTTCGACTCCCAAAACCCTAAAGATCCGCCCGAATTGGTATTTGATCACGTGGAAACCTAATTTCCTCCCCGCGCCGGATACTCCTCTTTTTTGATAAAATCAATTCCCTTTAGGAGTCCGTCGAGATCAGGCCGGGCAAAAGGCATGGTTTGTATTATAGAGCTGTAAAGTGTTCCGTCGGTGTTTATTAAAAAGAGTCCGGGTTCTGAAAAAACTTCGGGTTCCCCTTCTTTTATAGCGTGTGAAATATACAGTCCCCATTCGCGTGCTTTGTCTTCGGTCAACTCATAAGCGATGGGTAAATTCCCGGTTTCCCATTTTTCAGCTGAAAGTTTTGCGCGTTTTTCTGAATCCATACTAACTGCGATTACATTAACGCCGCGTTCTTCAAAATCGCTGAGTTTTGAAGTGAATTCTTTGAGTTGTTTCTTGCAGATAGGGCAGTGCAAACCTCTGTAAAATAATACCAGCATAAAACGTTCCGGTTTTTGTTTACTCAACTCCCAGCGGGTCCCATTTATAAGGTTTAAGTCTAACTGGGGTACTTCCTGATTTGGTTTCATAATTTTTGTTTTCAAGTTAAGCTTAAGACTAGCAACAGCGACACAATAAACTGGTAAAAAAGGTTAAGGTGTTCCCAACTAGATTTTACTTGTATATAAGTCTTAAGGCTTCTCAGGCTGAATAATTTTACAAGTAAAGTTTGATTAATCGGCTAACTATCAGTGTATTTTGTCGCTTTTTTGTTTATTTCAGCGGATGAATATTTATTTTCAAAGTGCCATTCAAAACGAAGTCTTCTTATGCGTTGGGTATTTTATCTCTTAGTTCCGGCTATATCCTTTGCCGGTTTTTCACAGGTAGGATTTGGGACTACAAATCCACATCCGGATGTCTTGGTTGACATTAATGGAGCATTACGTGTACGGCAATATATAGAGGGCAGCGGCACTGCAGCACGGGATTCTATTGCTGTTTTTGATGGTAGAGGTGTCGTTATGAGCGTTCCTTCACGTATTTTATTAGCCAATATGGATAAGTCTTTAGTAAAAGCCAAGCTAACCTCAAATTTTAGTATTGCCTTATTATCTAATGTGATTGTAAAATTCAATTCGGAAGATTTTGATCTAAAAGATGAATTTGATCCTACGACGGGATATTTTACTGCGGAATATGCGGGAATCTACAGAGTGAGCGCGCAAATAAAAACGAACTCTTTAAGTGCCGGTGATCTTGGGCTTTCCATTTATAAAACCAATATCGCAGGAACCGTTGAGACCAAAGTTGCTGAAGAGAATTTTATAAATGTATCTATTCCTCTAGGACTGTCAACAATCAATGTATCACCTCCCACACGTTCGGTTTCTACATTAGTTCAATTAGAAGCCGGGGAAAAAATCAGTTTTAAAGTATATTCTGCCGTAGGCTTAAGCCTCTCCGGCAATACAAACGGTTATGATTCCTTCTGTACCATTGAGCAGGTGCGCTAGTTGTTGTTTTCAAGTTCAATTATGGTTAAGGCCAGACGAATTTTGTGATAGGGTACTTTTTCTTCCAGAAAATCGAAGTAAGCCTTTAAGGTATCGGGACTGTTTAATTCTTTCGCGGCAATTTTAACCTGAGATACTTCGTCCTCACTCACATAATCATACAGATTTGTTTTTTCACCATCAAGAGCAAGCTTTGCCAAATGCGAATACACGGTAGTATCTTTTAAATCACGCTTTCGCGAAATTTCCTCAATGCTGAGTCCGTCTTGAAGCATTTGATAGGTGACCTTATGCGTAGCTGTTTTACTGCCCTTTTTCTTGATTTTAGCAGCCTGAAACTCGAGTATTGCATCGATAAAGGCATCTCCGTAAACCTCAAGTTTGCGCTGGCCTACACCGCTTATTTCCAGGAGTTCCAGCTCACTCATAGGGCGTACCCGTTCCATTTCTTTTAGGGTGGCATCGCTAAAAACCAGATAGGCCGGAATGTCTTCTTCCTTAGCAATATCGGCTCGCAATTGTCTGAGTTTTTCAAACAGATCGTTGCCCTTTTTAATTTTAGGTTCTTTGGCAACGACTGGTTCAGGCTGAATCGCTTCGGTAGGATGCGTAAGTAAAACTTTTTTTCCATTGAATAAAACCTCCTTGCTTGACGGAGTTAAATGCAGGGCATTATTCAGATGAAAAGCGATTTCGCAATAACCCTGATTAATCAATTGCAAGACATAATGCTGCCAGTCTTTCCAGGAAGTGTCTTTGCCAATCCCAAAGGTTTTGACCTCTTCCAAACCTTTATCAATGATCATAGCGTTTTTGGCACCGCGCAGAATATCGATAATAACGCCTATGGGTTCGCTGTTTTTAACCCGGGCAATGGTAGATAATGCTTTTTGGGCAAGAATGGTTCCGTCAAAAAACTGGGGCGGATTTTTACACACATCACAGTTACCGCAGTCTTTTTCTAAAAACTCTCCAAAATAACTCAGCAGTATTTTACGCCGGCAGGTCAGGGCTTCGGTGTACTGCTTCATACGATCCAATTTGGCATTCTGCACCTCCTCATTGGCAGCACCCTGAGTAAAACGCCTCAATTGAATCACATCTGCATAGGTATGAAAAAGCAAAGCGTGCGCATCGAGACCGTCGCGCCCGGCCCGGCCAATTTCCTGGTAATAGCCTTCCAGATTTTTCGGCATATTGTAATGGATCACCCAGCGCACGTTTGACTTATCGATCCCCATTCCAAAAGCGACCGTGGCGCAAACCACCTGGGTTTTATCGTAAATAAAATCTTCCTGTACGCGGGTGCGTTCTTCAAAACTCAGCCCCGCGTGATAGGATTCGGCTTTAATACCTTTGTTTTGCAGGGATTGGGCAACAGTCTCGGTGGTTTTGCGGCTCAGACAATAAATGATTCCGCTGGAATCGGGACGTTTGGCCAGAAATTTTTTAATCTGATCGAGCCGCTTGTCTGCCGCACGCACTTCGAGAGTGATATTTTTTCGGTCAAAAGAGCTGATGAACTGCCTGGCGTGCGTGATGTTAAGCTGCTCTGCGATATCCTGTCTGGTGGCTTTATCAGCGGTTGCGGTAAGTGCAATAACCGGAACAGCGGGCAGGGATTTCTTTAAAAAACCCAATTGCTGATACGAAGGCCTGAAATCGTGTCCCCAGGAAGAGATACAATGCGCCTCATCTATCGCGATACAACTGATGTAGTTTTCGGTAAGCAGGGGCGATAATCCCGAAAGACTTTCAGGCGCAACATAAAGTAGCTTTAATTCGCCATTTGCAGCTTTGGCCAGTATTTCCTGTTGATCTTGAGCCTGCTGACTGCTGTTGTAAAAATCGGCTTTGATCCCGTTTGCATTGAGTCCGTCAACCTGATCTTTCATCAGGGCAATCAAAGGCGAGATGACCAAGGTAAGTCCTTTAAAATGCATAGCGGGTAACTGATAGCAAATAGACTTTCCGCCACCTGTAGGCATAATAACTATGGCATCATTTCTGGAGAGTACCGTTTCTATAATTTCCTGCTGATTGCTTCTAAAACTGTCGTACCCGAAATAGGTTTTCAAGGAAGTGAGCAGTTCGGTATGATCAACAGATTGGGCCATGTTAGAAACTTTTTTGCAAAAAACGGCATTTTTAGGCAGATAGCTCAGGACCATCTTATTTTTAACCTAATTGGACGCTGCACGTGTTTTTAACATTATAAATTTTACAAAAACGGGTTTTGCTTTTTAAACATTATGCATTTTTACAATCTCAAAATGAATATTAAATAATTCTTGGTAATTCAATGAACAAAGCCCTTATTTTACTGGGTTTTGCTTAGAATTTATCTGTAAAATTGTCTCGTATGAAAGCAAGAAAATACACCATCGCAGTCCTGCAACTCAATTTAAACAACACCCCCGAAAACAATCTGGAGAAGTGTAAAAAGTGGGTGCGTGATGCCGCCGCTCAGGGAGCAGAGGTTATATCGCTGCCCGAACTGTACAGCAGTCATTACTTTTGCCAGGATGAAGATGTAGACAATTTTAAATACGCAGAACCCCTCTACGATATTTCGTTTACCGCTTTTAGCGCCCTGGCGAAAGAGTTAGGCGTGGTGATTATTGTTCCGTTTTTTGAGAAACGTATGAGCGGTATCTATCACAACAGTGCTTACATCATTGATACAGACGGAAGCGAAGCCGGTTTATACCGAAAAATGCACATTCCGGACGATCCGCATTTTTATGAGAAATTTTACTTTACGCCGGGGGATTTAGGTTTTAAAACCATAAAAACCAAAAAAGCCAACTTGGGTACACTCATCTGCTGGGATCAGTGGTATCCCGAAGCTGCCCGATTAACTGCTTTGCAGGGAGCCGAAGTTTTATTCTATCCCACGGCAATAGGCTGGCATCCCCAGGAAAAAGTGCAATACGGGGTTAACCAGCATGGGGCCTGGATGAATGTGATGAAAGGTCACGCTGTCGCCAATGGCGTGTATGTTGCAGCCGCAAACCGTATCGGACTTGAAAAATACGTGCCCGATACCAACGGAATTGAATTTTGGGGACAGTCGTTTATTTGCGGACCCCAGGGTGAAATTCTCGCACAGGCCTCTGTGGATCAGGAAGAAATTTTAATGGCAGAAATCGACCTGGATTTACAGGAAAACGTTCGCCAAAACTGGCCATTTTTCAGAGATCGGCGCATCGATTTCTATGGCGAAATAACTAAACGCGCACTCGACTAATCTATGAGAAAAGAACGACGTCTACCTGCAGAATGGGAACAGCAACAAGGCATTTTACTATGCTTTCCGGGAAATGGCAACGACTGGCCGGGTAAGTACCAGACCATTCAGTTTGCGTTTGCCGAGTTTATTAAGAAAATTGCAGCGACCGAGACCGTTTTTGTTCTGGTAGGTAGCGAAAGCATTCGGGATAAGGCCATTAGCCTGCTCGAAGCTGCTCACGTAAACCTCAGTAAAGTCACATTTATTATTCAAAAAACCAACCGCAGCTGGATGCGCGATGCAGGCCCCATCATTGTAAAAACAGATGCCGGCCGCGAAGCACTTAATTTCAACTTTAACGGCTGGGCCAAATATGGCAACTTCAGGCTAGACAAGCAGGTTCCTAAACGTATAGGTGATTTTCTGGGAATTCCCATCAAGCAGGTCATGCACAACGGCGAACCTGTGATTCTGGAAGGTGGCGCAATTGATGTAAATGGGAAAGGCACCTTACTTACTACCGAAGAATGCCTGCTCGACCCCGAGATTCAGGTGCGCAATCCAAACTTTACCAAAGCCGATTACGAACTCATTTTCAAAAAATACCTGGGTGTTACTAACACCATTTGGCTGGGCGATGGTATTGCCGGTGATGATACGCATGGTCACGTTGATGATTTATGCCGCTTTGTAAACGAAAAGACCATTGTGACGGTTGTGGAAGAGGATCAGCAAGATGCCAATTACAAGCCTTTACAGGACAATTTAAAACGCCTGAAACAAGCAAAGCTTGAAGATGGAAGTAGTCCGGTGATTGTGACGTTACCTATGCCAAAGGCGATCAATTATGAAGATCTGCGCGTACCCGCCAGCTATGCCAATTTCCTTATTCTGAATAAAACGGTGTTGGTACCAACATTTAATGATGCTAAAGACCGAATCGCACTGAATACGCTAGCCGAACTTTTCCCCGACCGCGAAGTAATAGGTATCGGGGCAATAGATCTGATATGGGGTCTGGGAACCCTCCATTGTCTGAGTATGCAGTTGCCGGAGTAGTTGTGTTAGATTTTAGGTATGAATGTGAAAAGTAAGAAGTAAGAAGTAAGAAGTAAGAAGTAAGAAGTAAGAAGTAAGAAGTAAGAAGTAAGAGGTGAAAGGTAAGTGGTGAGAAGTAGGAGGTGAGAGGTAAGGGGTATTAGGTAAATCTTGTAATGCTTTTCATCACGTTTCAAACAGCAAACAGCAAACCGCAAACCGTAAACTGGTAACTGGTAACTGAGACTGCCAACTGCGAACCGAACACTGCCAACTGAATTAAAAACGTACCTTTGCCGCAAATACGCGCACATGGCATCTTTTGAAGATTTTAAAATAAATAAACAATTGCGTTATGCGATTGAAGACCTGGGTTTTACTGAAGCTACACCCATACAGGAACAGGCTTTTTCGGTTATACGTTCGGGTAGGGATGTGGTAGGTATTGCACAAACCGGTACCGGAAAAACCTTTGCTTACACCTTGCCGTTATTAGAAGGTCTTAAATTTTCAAAACAGGTTAATCCGCGTATTTTGATTTTGGTTCCTACCCGCGAACTTGTTTTGCAGGTGGTAGATCAAATCAAAGAATACGGTAAATACAGCTCCATTCGTGCTTTGGGCGTTTATGGCGGCACCAACATCAACACCCAGCGCCAGGAAGTTGCGCAGGGCTGTGACATTATCGTAGGTACTCCCGGCCGTCTTTACGATTTGGCCGTAAGCCGCACGCTTCAGCTTAAATCGATCAAGCATTTGGTTATTGACGAAGTAGATGTGATGCTCGATCTGGGCTTCCGGTTTCAACTGGTAAATATTTTTGATTTGCTTCCGCAGCGCCGTCAGAATATCATGTTTTCGGCAACCATGACAGACGAGGTTGACGAACTCATGGATACCTTTTTTACCGCCCCAGAGCGTATTCAGGTGGCTTTAAGCGGTACACCTTTAGAATCTATCGATCAAAAGTATTACGAGCTGCCTAATTTCTACACCAAGGTAAATCTGGTTATTTACCTGCTGGAAGACAAGGATACCTATCAAAAAAACCTGATTTTTGTATCGAACAAAAAGCACGCAGATCGCGTCTATGCCGAGCTGGCTGAAGTTTTTGGCGATTCGGTTGGGGTAATTCATGCCAATAAAACCCAGAATTACCGAATCAATGCCATCGAGCAGTTTGATAAAGGCACCTATCGCATTTTGGTTACCACCGATGTGATGGCGCGCGGACTCGATTTAGACCAAATCACCCACGTCTTCAATCTGGATGTACCACGTTTCCCGGAAAACTACATGCACCGTATAGGCCGTACCGGTAGGGCAGATCACAAGGGAAACAGTATCCTGATGGGTACCGAAGCCGAACTTGAAAAGAAACAGGAGATTGAAGAGTTGATGAATAAGAGCATTCCGCAGCAGGAATTGCCCGAAGGACTTGAAGTTTCTAAAAAACTACTTCCCGAAGAACAGCCCGATTACGTTGAGATCAATAACCCGATTAAACGCGATGAAGATCGAGGGGCCAGTTTCCACGAGAAAAAAGAGAAGAATAAAAAGGTCAATCTGGGAGGTAGTTACAGAAGGGAAATTGCTAAAAAGTACAAGAAACCCAAAACCCGTGGGGATAAGGGCTATAACCGCCGTAATAAAAAATAGGACAACATTTTTCGCATCATTCCGGTAAGGCATACTGTTCGAGCAACTCAAGACGGGTATAGTTTAGCGTTTCCTGATGACAGGCCTCGAGCTTAAGTTTTGGAGCAACGCCTGCTTTTTCCGCTTCAAGCCATCTGCTCACACACAAACACCAGAAATCACCGGGTTTTAGTCCGGGGAAATTCCATTGCGGGCGGGGCGTGATCAGATCGTTTCCGCGATTAGCAGAAAAATTCAGGAATTTTTCGGTTACATGAGCGCACACCACGTGAGTACCCGTATCTGCATCAATTGTTTTGCAAAATCCGTCTCTAAAATACCCGGTTAAAGGTTCATAGCAGCACGCAATAAGCGGTTTTCCGTAGACATTAAGCGGATTTTCTTCCATATCAAGTATTAATTTTTAAAGAAATAGATAGCCAAAAAAAGATTCACCAGCATAAAAACAAACGCCGGGGACGATGCCAGTATGCTGTCTTTGATTCGCAGGCGTGTTAGAAACCCAAGCAACATCAGTACAGCAAGACCTGCGGCGCTCAGGGCAAGCAGATTGGTGTTAAAGAACGTGCCTGCCAGTAGGCCTGTTCCGCCCAGCAATTGTAAGTACCCAGTGGTTCTGCGCCATTCACTCAGACCAAAACGGGTGAATTCTTCCTTCATTTTTTGGGTAAGCAAACAACTAATGCCATAAATGACAAAAGCAATACCGGTAAATAGAGCCAGGGCCTTTAGTAAGAGTATCAATTGAAGAATCCGTAGTGATATGCGGCGATAAATAAGCTAAGTACCAGTAAAGCCAGGGAAGGAAGGTGCTTAACAAATGGATTTTTCACCTTAAAATGGGCAAATTGCGCACAAATCATCAAAAATGCCATTAATAACGCCGGGATTGCTGCCAAACCGGGATACCAGATGCTCGTAATGAGCAAGGTAGAAAGGGCGATCTTAGAAGCCCCCACAAAATTACGGGTGAGGTCTGCCAGGCCATATTCATTAAACTCCTTAACGATATTGTCCCAGCGAAAAACCCAAACAATCACAATAGAAATAGCAATAATAACTTTAGAGAGGGTAACGATTAGTTCCATAGTTTTTCTTTTCAAGTTAAGGTAATGCGGGGATTGAATGCTGCCTTGCGCCACTAATATTTAGTTAAAAAACTTTCATAAATTTTGAATGTTCACTTCAAATGGTTGTGCTAGTGGCTTAGATATTAATGTTTTCTAAAAGAAGTTATTTCCGGTTAATCCTTTTTTTCTTTTACATATCTTGAACCGCGATAAGCGTTTATAATTACTATGGAATCAACTAACGACAAACCAATTTTTATTGTAGGAGCAGGGGTAAGCGGTCTGGTAGCGGCCCGCGTACTGGAGAATCACGGGTATAGCCCTATTGTTATCGAAGCCGGTGATCGCGCAGGCGGTCGCGTAAAAACCGATATTGTAGAGGGTTACCAGCTCGATCAGGGCTTTCAGGTTATGCTTGACGCCTATCCTAAAGCTCAGGAATACCTCAATTACGATAAGCTCGATCTTCAAAAACTGATTCCAGGAGCGATACTTTTTAATAACGGAAAGCGTAAAGTGCTGGGTGATCCTACCCGCGAACTTTCGATGGCATTACCCACTATGCTAAGCAGTGTGGGATCATTTTCAGATAAACTGAAGGTTTTAAAGCTCAATTTTAAACTCCGAAAAAAATCGCTTGAAGCTGTTTTTGCTTCCGAAGAAAAAACCACCTTACAGTATTTAAAAGATTACGGGTTTTCTGAAGGGATGATCAATGGCTTTTTTAAACCCTTCTTTACAGGAATTTATCTGGAAGACAGGCTTCAGACTTCAAGCCGTATGTTTGAATTCGTCTTCAAAATGTTTGGCGAAGGCGCTGCGGTCATTCCCCGTGGTGGAATAGAGGCTATTTCCAGACAACTGCAGGATCGCCTAACCCAGACCGAGTTTCGGTTTAATACACGCGTTAAACAGGTAACTCAGGACGCGGTGACCCTCGAAGATGGTAGCACGCTTGAAAGCCTGGGTACGATTATCGCAACAGAAGCCGGTGATCTGGTCGCCAATCTAAACCAACAACAACTTCTCTGGAAATCAGTTGACAATCTGTATTTTGAAGTGAAGGGTGCGCCTGTTTACAACAAGCCTATTATCGGACTTTTTAATGCGAAAGACACTTTGGTCAATAACATTCATTACGCTACAAATATCGCCACGCACAGCGAAGGGCGCTATGGTTTGCTTTCGGTTTCGGTGGTAAAGGAGCACGAATACAGCGAAGAAAAACTCGTAGAACGGGTACAGGAAGAACTGGCAAAACACGCCAAAATTAAAAATACCCGCTTTTTAAAAAGGTATCGAATTAAAAAAGCATTGCCTCAACTGGATAATCTGCGTTATGAGATGGCACCTTCTGAAACCCAGCTAATCAACGGAATTTTCCTGGCCGGGGATCAGCAATTAAACGGTTCGCTTAACGCCGCAATGATGGCCGGCGAGCGCGCAGCTCTGGGACTTATTCAGACGATTGAGGGTGGGGTTGTTAGATGAATTTTTTGATGATATTCTTTTAATTTTCCAAATCCATATATTATTTAAACCTTTGATTCTTAAAAATGGTAAATTTAAAAACCTAAAAATTAAACATATGAATAAATCAAAAATTGTATTAACCCTCGTAATTAGTGTACTTTTTGCAGGGATAATTTTGTATTTTACTGATATTATAAATTCAGAATTAACTATTAAAGCCTTTATGATTCCGGCATTTTTGATTTTAGCAAGTCAATTTCCAATAAGTGCGTTGTTTAATAAAAGTAAGGCGTAAATTTTTAATTGTTTAGCAATAAACACTAAACCTCCCCATCCCATTCCACAACCGCTCCGAGTTGCAGGTTACCTACTTTCAGGTTTCCAACCCGAACCCGAACCAAACGAAGGGTAGGGCAATTAATAGCTGAAGTCATCTTACGCACCTGCCTGAATTTACCCTCTTCAATCGTAATACTCAGCCAGGTTACCGGCCCATGCCGCGCATCCCGTATTTTCTTAGCCCGGTTAGGTAAATCCGGAGAAGTTTCCAATCGTTGTATTCGCGCGGGTTTGGTTTCATATTTGGCCCCATTAAGCCCAATTTTGATACCCTCCCGCAGTTGATCAAGTTCGTTTTCGGTGGGATCTCCATCTACCAGCGCATAATATTCCTTTTCGATACCGCTTCGGTTGATGAGATCGCTCAGCTTTCCATCGGTAGTCAGCAGCAGCAGACCTTCAGACTTTTCGTCCAGACGGCCTATGGGCATAATACCTTCGGGCCAGTCGCAGAGTTCGTCCAGAAATTTTTTCTTCCGCCTTTGCCGCAAATCATTACTGCCCAGCTGGCTGATGTAGCCGTAGGGTTTGTAAAGCAGAAAATGCCGGTGTGTAGTCAAACTGTGTCTTTTTCGCCTGGCGAAAATACTAAAATCAAACCGCCTTCAGACAAAAGCTTTAACAGCAGCACAGGCAGCCATTTGCCGGAATACTTTATTTTTGGGCGTTTAAACGCTTTTACCAGTAATGTCCACGCAAAACAAACGAAAAAAACAAGCCAAAATCCTAAGACAATTTCGCAGCATACACCGGGCAATGGGTGCTGTGTTGTTTGTGTTTTTCTTTGTGATTTCAATTTCAGGGGCATTGCTAGGGCTAAAAAAGAACAGTGGCGATTTGCTGTTGCCCAAAACCCGGGAGGGCACCACCAGCGATTTGTCTGAGTGGCTGCCGTTACCTACGCTTCAGGACAAGGCTATCGCCGTTTTGCGCGACTCGGTCTCTGCAGATCTTTCGCCCAGGCTAGACCGCATAGACGTGCGCCAGGAAAAGGGAAGTGTCAAGTTTATTTTTGCCGACCATTACTACGGCATTCAGCTCGATGGTGCTACCGGTAAGGTGCTTCATTTAGGGAAACGCCGCTCTGATGTGGTCGAAAACATCCACGACGGTTCTATTATCGATACCTATCTGGGAACCGAAGGTTATTTTAAGCTGATTTACACGGTTATTATGGGAGTGGCCCTGCTATTGTTTACCATAACCGGTTTTTGGCTGTGGTACGGGCCGAAACGTATGCGAAAAAACCGCGACTAACGCAAAAATGAAAATCTATGTTCAAGCAATTTGGCGGTAAAATCACTCCCGAACTTCAAAAGCGCTATGCGCAATCGCCCAACTGGAAGGATGGGAAGTTTGAAAATACTATGGAAACCGGAATGGATTTTAGTTTTAAAGACCTTCCGGGGATGCTTTATAAACTCTTTTTTCAAAAAGGAAATACCCTACCCAATGAGGATTTAGCCATCCTTCCGCTTGATGTTGAAGCTTTTTTAGAACCGTCAAAGTCTATCAAATACGTTTGGTACGGTCACGGCGTGTTTTTAATGCGCGTCAATGGCAGGACTTTGCTCATTGACCCGATGTTTGGCCCTGATGCAGCACCCATTTCGCCTTTTGGCTCCAAACGTTTTTCTAAAAATACGCTCGATCTAATCGATACCCTGCCACCCATTGATCTGATGCTGCTAACCCACGATCATTACGACCATCTGGACCTTGCCAGTATTCAAAAATTAATTCCGAAAATCTCGAATTGTTATGTTGCTCTGGGAGCCGGCAGACATCTGGAAGCCTGGGGTGTTGATGCCGGTGATATTACAGAATTTGACTGGTGGGACAGCACCAACTTTGAAGGTATTGAAATCACGTTTACGCCAAGCCGGCATTTTTCGGGACGGGGTTTGGGTGACCGGGCCAAATCGCTTTGGGGCGGCTGGGTTTTTAAAACAAAAACCGAATCTTTATACCTCACCGGCGATGGCGGGTATGGTCCTCATTTTAAAGAAATAGGGGAGCGGCTGGGGCCTTTTGACTTTGGCTTTATTGAATGTGGACAGTATGGTGAAAAATGGCGGCAGATTCATATGTTTCCTGATGAAAGCATTACAGCAGCTCTTGATGCTCAAATTAAAATGGGAATGCCGTACCACTGGGCTGGCTTTAAACTCGCGCTTCACGACTGGACAGAACCCGCTGAAGAATTTGTGAAGTATGCAACCCAAATGGACTTTGACTATACACTGCCCGGGCTGGGCGAACTCAACAGCCTACAGGACTCCCCAAATAAACAGAAATGGTGGGTTGCCCTTTCTTGATTTCCTGCTTTTTATAATCCCAAAAGTTTCTATATTGCCGGTTTACCCCAAATCTGCTGATGCTATGCACCCATTCTTTTCCTGCCTGCTTCTGTTTCTTTGCCTGACCACGGCTGGTCTTGCTCAGGACGATACCTACGGTATTGTAATGCCCAATAATGCAAGTACGCGAGCCAACTGCCAGCGCTGTCTGCAGCTATTTCGGCAAAAACCGAAAGAAGTCCAGTTTTCGGTTGAAAAGGATGAAAACAATATTTTGTGGTTCGTCATAACCGATAAACGCTGGTTTGAGCAGATGTTTCAGCAATCTGGAGACGGCATCGCCCTCGATATTGTAAATAAGAAGCGCTACGACTGCAAGGCTACGCCAACAGAAGCCAAACAAATACGGGGCCTTTTACAAAAACCGGTTTATGCTGATGTATTGCGACGGGGTTTAAAACCTTACGAAAATAGCTTTCGGGTACGTGTAGGCCAGCTTCCTGATGAACTTCAGGGTCAAACGCTTGAGTACAATGTTTTGTTTTTAAATAACCGGCACTTGTGTATGTACTACACCGTGTACAACCTGGAAGCCTACAACTGGAAACTCCTCGATATGGGGGTTTATCTGGACACCATCACTTTCGAAAAAGCGGAAAAAGCAGGGCAGGAGCTGGTTTCCAAATCCTACAAAACCCTCAATTTCAGGATTCCTTTTGAGAAAAATAAGTCTGAATATCTGGCGGAAGACATCAGACCCGTTTACGATTCGTTGCGGCTTACCGATTTCGATATCAAAGCTATAGAAATACAGGCCTACAGCAGCGTTGAGGGCAATCTGGAACGCAATATTGAATTGCAGGAACAGCGCGCAGCCAGTATTGTAAGGGCTTTACAGAGTTTTCAGGAGCCTCAGATAGAAACCAGGGTAAATTCGGCTGAAAACTGGGTCGAATTTCTAAAGGATATTCAGGGCACTCCCTATGCATCCTACAGGGATTTGAGCAAAGCCGAGGTAAAAAACAAACTGGCCGGCCCCGATGGCACAAAGCTTGAACCCATTTTAAAAAACCACCGCAAAGCGCTGATCAGGCTTTCGCTCGAAAAGAAGAGCAGCTATAAAACCATGACTACCCAAAGCCTCATTCATGAATTCAACGCTGCGCTGCAAAACGAAGAGGTCATCAAAGCTCAGGAAATTCAAAACCTGCTGCTGGGGCGGGTGCGCGACAAATTAGTAGACCCTAATTCGCTTAAAGAACTTCAAATACCTCGGCAGGAGAACTATGCCGATTTTTTAAACAACAATGCTGCTGTACGCTATCTGGTGGATCAGGCTTATTTGATAATTGCCTATAACGAACTCGAGAAACTGCAAGATCTTGATTCCGATAACTACAAAATCAAATACAACCTGGCCGCTCTCAAATTTGTGATCTGGAAGTTTGATTTACAACCGGTAGATCCTGCGGCGTTTTTAACGCAAATCAGGACTTTGAGATCCTACGACATTGAAGAAAGTCTCATTGGCCGAATGCTTACCAATTATTACATCATTCAAAGCGAAAAGTATGCACGGGCTCGCGATTATGCCCGAAAAGACGGCGTTGTACGACAGGTCTTATCGCTTTTAAAAAGTGTAGCCCTGCGCGATGAAGATTATTTGAGTATGGCGCAATACCTTACCTATTATTCAGATATGGAGCAGGCTACTGCCTTGATCGAAGACCGGGTAAACCGAATTGATGTAGACGAAGATTTACTGTTTTACTACCTCAATCTTACCATTATAGACGATGAACTTACTCAGACACCGGAGTATCGAAGTATTATGTTAAACGCCTTCAACCGGAATAAAACCCGTTATTGCAGGCTTTTTAATGCTTCAAATGACGGGGGTGTGACTTTTCAGCTGCTGGAAGATGATTATTTAAGGGATTCCTATTGCGAGAACTGCGAGAATGGGGAATAACCGAAATCTGTGATAAATTACTTCGTTCTCGTAATTAGCAGCTTTCAGACTGCAAACTGGAAGCCACATCAGGATTAAATTCAGGCGGCTCGATGTCCATAGCCTCTTTGAGTGTGCTGATATTTTTTTGGGTTTCCTTAATTTTTTGGCGGGTTGATTCTATCAAAAACCGGGATTCGTTGCGTTCAAAACGTTTCAGAGAGCGCTTAAGCAGATTGAGTTTTTCTTCAAACATGCGCAATGCGATCCACAGGCTTTCTTCAACCTTTTTCTTTTTGGCTTCAATAAGCGCATCCTCGGTAAACCCGTGGCCGGTATGACACCGATAGCGATCCTGATTTTCATCATTTTTCATAAGCCAAAGCGGCCCTCCACAATCGGGACAGCCGTAGGGTACTTTTTCGCCCAGATCGTTTTCAAGATCAACCCGGCTTCCCATAGTTTTAGAAAGTAAAGCTTCGGTCTTGATATACTGCGGTATTTCGCCTGCAGGCGGAATTTCAGTATTTACGAGACGGGTGATTTCTGAAGCCATATCTTCCATTCCACAGCAAAAATCGGGTTGCAGCGAACTCAGTGCAAAACCGGGCATTTCGGGATAACTGGCCTCTGCAGGATCCTGAATACCTATAAGACCCTTGCATGCCTTGATGGCGTGTAAACCGCTGGTTCCGTCGCTCAGCATTCCACTCAAAACCACACCAATTACCCTGTTTGAATAAGTGGCCGCCGCAGAGCGAAATAACGGATCGATAGCCGGGCGCGCCATATTTTCGCGTGGCCCGCGGGTAAGCAACATAACTCCCTCGTCTATAAGTAAATGATGGTCTGGCACCGCGAGGTACACAACCCCGGGTTCTATTGGCGCAGCATGCCGGGCATACTTAAAATCGAGTGTGGAGTTTTGTTTTAAACCGGAAGCATAATCTATATGCAAATGAGACTGCATATGTTGCACCACAAAAAACGCGGCGTTTATTTCTTTATCAAAACCCTTCAAAAGCTTGCGCAATGCGTCAAAACCGCCTGCTGAGGCACCAATAACTACTATTCGGGTCTGCTCATTGAAGGTTTTCAAAATAGAAAGGCTTTTAAAGATTTTTAAAATTATAAAACACAAGCATTTAGCCTTCACAAGAAATCCCTAAAATAAACAGACATGCTGCAGCTAAAAAGGAAATCCATTTTCAGGGAACTTGGTGAAAATACCGGAAGTGTTTACTAAAGTTAAAGGTTGAAGCGGTTATAAATTAGATATTAACCAATTCGTAATCTGATACTTATGTAGATTTAGAATAAAAGCTGCTTTCAGGTTTTTGGTAGCCAAAATAACCTAACTTCGCGCCTTCTTAAAAAAACGCTATGAAACGTATTACCGCTTACCGCAAACTGTTTAATACCGATAAAGATGCAGACCTGAAGCAGCTTAAATCGGCTTACCGCAATCTGGTTAAAGAATGGCATCCGGATAAGTTTCAGGAAGGAGATGCGCGTAAGGAGGAAGCCGAACTGAAAAGTCGCGAGATCATAGACGCCTATCATTTTTTGGTAAGTATTGCTCCAGAGACTCACGCGGCAAACAAAGAGGTGTATACAGAGACCATCACACAATCGGGTATCGCAGATTACCAGCATAAAGGTTTGGTTCTTGAAATTACCTTTACCGATGGCAGCACCTATGAGTATTTTGGTATCGCAAAACCTGTATTTCTAAAATTCCACAATGCGGGGAATCAGGTGCGTTTCGCAAAGCGAAATATTTACAACTCCTTTTTATACCGAAAATCAAAGCGTTATTTGCAGGAAGCCTAACAGATTGTAATGGCTAAAAAAGCGATTTATGCGGTTATTCTGGCTGCGTGCATAGCCGGGCTTAACGGTATTTTGATCAAAAAAATGCCCGCTTTGTCTACCGGAGCGATCGGCTGGTTTAGAGCGGGTATTCCGGTGCTGTTTCTGCTTCCTGGTCTTATACGGGCTAACGATTTTAAGGTTAAGGGCAATTACAAAATGCTCCTTTTGGCTTCCGGTATCAATGCCCTGCGGATGTACTTTTACCTTATCGCTTTTATTTACACCTCTATAGGCAATGCGGTCGTACTGTTCTACATCTATCCGCTTTTTGTAACCCTGATAGAATCGCTAATCTATAAAGCACCCATCAAAAAGGCTCAGATTTACCTGATGCTTCTTGCTTTTACGGGTATTGTATTTACCTACTTAAACAAGCCCTTCAGTTTTGAATCTAAAGATTTTATTGGGATGCTCGCCGCTCTTGCAGCCGCTGTGGGTTACGCCTTTTTTGTAAGCCTGTTTAAGAGACAAACTGTGCACTGCAACCGCAATCAATTGCTGTTTTATCAAAATATAGCAGGAGCCGTTGTGTTTCTTCCATTTTTGTTTGGTATTGAAAATCCGGTGCCGGAACAATTGGGCATTGCGGTGTTTTACGCACTTTTCATTGGGATTGTGGTATTCAGCCTGTTCTTTTTCGGCTTAAAACACCTTAACGCAACCACGGCTGCTTCGCTGATGTATCTGGAGATTTTGAGTGCCATTATCTACAGCTATTTTTTGCTGGGCGAAGAACTAACCTGGAATACCTATCTGGGCGGAAGCCTGATCCTCATCAGCAGCTTTTTCATCTCAAGGATCAATAAAACGGTGACTTCAAAATCTTAAGCTTTTAATACATCGTCATTGAAAAATTAACCTGAGTTAATCACCCGCGTTAAACTTAGTTTAAAACCCCCGTTGCTACTTGCCAAGGCTTTAATATAAGCGTAATTTAATGCTCAAAGTAAAAATAATTATGAGCGAAGTAAAAGCATACGGGGCAGCAGATCCCAAAGCAGATTTAAAACAAATAAATATTGAACGCCGCGAGGTTAAGCCGCGTGACGTCAAAATTAAAATTACCTATTGCGGTGTATGCCATAGTGATATCCACACGGTACGCAACGACTGGGGCAATTCTAAATATCCGGTAGTTCCTGGACACGAGATCATAGGTGAAGTGCTTGAAGTGGGTAGCGAGGTAAGCAATTTTAAAGTTGGTCAAACCGTAGGCGTAGGCTGTATGGTAGATTCCTGCCGCGAGTGTGAGCCTTGTAAGCACGATCTGGAGCAATTTTGTGAAGAAGGAATGGTAGGTACTTATAACGGTAAAGACAAACATCTGGGAGGTCATACCTTTGGTGGTTATTCTGAAGAAATTATTGTAGATCACTATTACGTGTTAAGTGTACCGGACAATCTGGATACTAAAGCAGTAGCTCCTTTACTTTGTGCCGGTATTACCACGTTTTCTCCGTTAAACCACTGGAAAGTAAGTAAAGGCGATAAAGTAGGCGTGATTGGTCTTGGCGGACTGGGGCATATGGGAATCAAATTTGCTCACGCAATGGGAGCTCACGTGGTGATGATCACCACCAGCCCTGAGAAAGCCGAAGATGCCAAGCGTTTAGGTGCAGACGAGGTATTGATTTCTAAAGATAAGGATGCCATGAAAAAACATCAGGGCAGTTTTGACTTTTTGCTGAATACCGTTCCGGTTGGGCACGATATTAATCCGTATTTACAATTGTTGAAAATAGATTCAACGATGTGTATGGTGGGAGCAATAGAGCCTTTACCTGATGTTCACGGCGGTAACCTGATTATGGGACGTAAAAATGTAGCAGGATCCCTTATTGGTGGTATCAAGGAAACTCAGGAAATGCTTGACTTCTGTGGAAAGCATGACGTGGTAAGCGATATCGAACTGATTGACATCAACACCATAAACGAGGCTTACGAACGTGTGGTTGACGGCGACGTTAAATACCGTTTTGTGATTGATATGGAATCCTTACGCAACGCAAACTAATAGAAGGTTTATATCCATTAAAAAACCCCGTAAATCAACTGATTTACGGGGTTTTTTCTTTTTAAAACTGAAATTTATTTGCAGGCATCCAACACCGCCTGAATACCACGGAGGGGCACCAGCGACCAGTGCGGACGATTATTGAGCTCGTAATTGAGTTCCATAATGGCTTTTTCAAGCATAAAGGTTTCCAAAAGAACGGTAAAATCACGCGTATTTGAAGGAATCAAATTTGAATTCTCAAGCGTATCGCAATAGCCTTTCAGGAAGAAACGGGTCATATAATAAAACCAGAGCTCGGCCCATTTTTCCAGCTCAGACTCACGGTATTCATCGGCATAATTGATTTGCATAAACGGCGTATAAGCCGCATAATGAAGGGATCTTATCATCGAGGCCACATCCCGCAGACCTGACCGTAGAATACGCCGCTCGCTAAAGGGTCGGGTAGGCTCACCTTCAAAGTTAATGATGATATAATCTTTACCCGTCCACAGCAATTGCTCCAGATGGTAATCGCCGTGTGTGCGTATTTTTAGCGTATCGAGCTTGTGATCAAATACCCGTTTAAAGCAGGCTGAAATTTCACTTTTTCGCTTTAAAACAGCTTCAGCTTCCTGCTGAATGCCTTCGGGAAGACTGGGTATTGATTTCTTTAGATTTTCAAAAGTCTCCCGGGTAAGACTTTGTAACGAGGAGTAGAGCGAGCGCTGATAGTGCAGCGAAAACTCTTCGTGTTCAAAGCCCTTTTGATTTTTATTACTGGCCAAAGCCTGATGCATTTCGGCACTACGCTGGCCCAAAAGACTAATGCGTTCGGGCAATAAACTATCTACTAATTCCTGATCGCGCTCATTCAATTCTTCAAAAGTGAGTTTCTCGAGTCGGGATTCGATCTTAAACTCAGGTTCGTCTTCCACAGCCGTGGTTTCTACACGTTCCATATAGCGATGGGCTGCATCTTTGGCATTTTCCCAGGCAGTACCGGTGTTGGTTACCAAATCCTGCATCATACCCAAAACCGGATCGCTGTTACGCGGTGTTTTGTACCGAATACTGCCCATATATAAAGGCGTATTGTCAAATTGTACGGTTTCGGTCAGGAATTTTGAAATCTCCGCATCGGGATTGATCGTGCTGTCTAATCTGCGGTATAATTTTAAAAAGTACCGGTGATCATAAATGATGGAAGTATTGCTGCGGCGGCTTTCGATCAAACGCGAGGCAACCTCTTTGATATCAGAGTCCGGTGCGGTTTTTCCCTTATCAAAAATCATTGCTTCCTTACCGGATTTCAGGGTTTTGCCCTGTTGCAGACTGTAAAACAAGAACTCGCGATAGGCAGGTACGTGAACGGCATCGACTAAGAACCCTTCCTCTTTACCCAGTTTTAATTGGGCGACCCGGCCTTTTTCCGGAATTTCTTCAAGTATTTTCTCGTGCGAACTCGCCACAAAAGCCAGTGGAAACTGGTAAATTTCCGGCAGACCTTCATTATAAGTAACGTCTACGATTAAATTTTTAACCGGAATTTCGTCTACATCCAGATCTATTCTATTGGCAACGCTAATGCCCTGAATGATGCGGTTGCGGTCTGTAAACCAATACTTTCCTTTAAAATAGCGTGGGAAAACTTTAGTCTCAAGTGCCTGAAGCACTTTGGTCTCAAACAACTGCTCCCAGCTGTTCGCTTTGATTTCGGGCAAGGGCCCATCCTGAATTTGCACATCTGCCTTGGTCAGCGAAAACCAGTAATAACCGTGTGGCGCCAGGGTGAAGAGATACGGTCTCGAGCTTATACGCGGAAATTTATTATGGCTAAAGACTTCCACCGGAATATAATCTTTAAACTCATCAAGTTCCAGCTCTACCGCTTGTGAAAAACGCGAGAGGTTTGCGATTACCAGAATGTTTTCGTCCCCATAACTACGCGTAAAAGCCAGAATTTTAGAGTTGGAAGGAGAGAAGAACTTGATATCACCCCGTCCAAAGGCTTTAAAACTCTTACGCATATTTAAGATACGCTTCATCCACCACAATAGCGAGGATGGATTGATTTGTTGGGACTCTACATTAACCGTTTGGGAATTGTACTGTGGGTCTATGATTGTAGGCAGGTACAGCTTTTGCGGGTTTGCCATTGAGAAACCGGCATTGCGGTCTGCCGTCCACTGCATAGGTGTGCGTACCCCGTCACGGTCACCCAGATAAAAATTATCACCCATCCCGATCTCATCCCCATAATACATCACGGGAGTTCCCGGAAGGGAGAAAAGCAAAACATTCATCAACTCAATCTTGCTGCGGTTGTTATCGAGCAAGGGAGCCAGACGGCGTCTGATACCCACGTTGATTTTTGCCTTGGGATCCTGAGAATACACCTTGTACATATAATCCCGTTCCTCATCGGTCACCATCTCGAGGGTGAGTTCGTCGTGATTTCTCAGGAAAATCGCCCACTGGCAACTTTCTGGAATATCGGGAGTCTGGTCTATGATATCGATAATGGGATAGCGGTCTTCCATTTTTACCGCCATAAACATACGCGGCATAATGGGGAAGTGGTAGTTCATATGACACTCGTCACCTTCTCCAAAGTAGGCCGCAGAATCTTCGGGCCACATATTGGCTTCTGCCAGAAGAAGCTTATTGTCGTATTTATCGTCAATGCGCTTGCGCAGTTTTTTTAGGAAATCGTGTGTTTCCGGCAGGTTTTCACAATTGGTGCCATCACGTTCAAAGAGATAGGGCACGGCATCAAGCCTAAACCCGTCAACGCCCAGGTCGCACCAGAAATCCATTATATTAAAGACTTCTTCCTGCACATCGGGATTGTCAAAATTCAAATCGGGCTGGTGGGCAAAAAAGCGGTGCCAGTAGTACTCGCCTGCAACCGGGTCCCAACTCCAGTTTGAAGGTTCGGTGTCTGTAAAAATAATTCGGGCGTCCTTGTATTTTTCAACACTATCACTCCACACATAATAGTTACGGTATTTAGAACCTGCCGGAGCTTTTCGCGCCCGCTGAAACCACTCATGCTGGTCTGAAGTATGATTGATTACCAGTTCGGTAATAACTTTAAGACCACGATTGTGCGCTTCCTCAACTAAACGTTTAAAGTCTTCGATCTCGCCGTAAGAGGGATTGATGCTGTAATAGTCTGCGATGTCATACCCGTCATCACGCAGGGGTGAGGGGTAGAAGGGAAGCAGCCAGATGGCCGTAATACCCAGTTCTTCGAGATAATCTAATTTTTGAAGCAAGCCTTCAAAATCCCCAATTCCGTCGCCATTACTATCAAAAAATGCCTTAATGTGCAGTTCGTAAATTACTGCGTCTTTATACCAGTTTTTCTGATCGTGCGGAAGAATAGGGTTTGTCATAAGTTTAGATTGTATTTAATTATTAAAAAATATGCGAAAGCAAAAAAGCTGCAACAACTTTAAATTTAACAAACAGGAGGCAAAAAGGTCGTTAAATAAAGAATAAAGCTTTGCGGGGGATAGTATGAAGGGCTCTTTTTAGGCTGTTTTTAAGATATTTAAAAGATAATCAGGTATTTTGACGTTAAGACCAATAATTAGTCTACCTTTACCCCAGTAAACGCAGATAGGTTTTCTGTGTATTCTATAAGTTCAGTACTTTTTTTAAGTTATTACCGCTCTCGAGGCAAGTTTCCATTCTGAAACAGGTGAATTTTTTCACACTATTCTTCACAATACTACTTCTTCTTTAACTGTATTCTAAGATTCTTATCAAGTACCTGTAAACCCGGTTTCAGGACTGTTTTGCCTGAAGTCTAATAAGATGATATGAATAAAATAAAACGCTTTTTAAATAAATTAATTAATAATAGAGTAACTACAATGAAAGAAGGAACAGTAAAATTTTTCAATAATTCAAAAGGATTTGGATTTATCAATCCTGAGGGGTCTAACGAAGATATTTTCGTACATTCAAGCGGCTTAATTGACGAAGTACGTGAAAATGACCGCGTAGAATTTGAAACTGAAAGAGGTAAAAAAGGAATCAATGCAATCAACGTTCGCGTTATTGACTAAGTCCATATTTTATAAATTTATGAAAGCCTTCCTTGTGAGGGCTTTTTTTATGCGCTATTTTAACCCTTCAACAACACCGGTTGTTAACCGGGCAACAGGCAGACCGTGATTCCGCAATTTTTAAAAAGACTTCAGGAATTTTCTCCCCTTAGTGAGGCCACTCAGGCCGAACTACAGCAATACCTTTCGGTCGTAGAAATTCCTAAAGGCGAATTCATTTTAAAGTATCACGAAGTTTGCCGGTATATTTTTTATATCGAAAAGGGATTTGCACGTCAATATTATTTTAGGGACGGAAAGGAAATCACCGAATGGTTTGCAGGCACACACGAGTTTTGTTTTTCAATAAGCAGCTATTTTGACGCTACGCCCAGCAACCTGCTTATCGAAGCCGTTGAAGAAAGTACCGTAATACGCCTGCATCGCGATGGAATTTTGCAACTGAGCAAGACCAATCCCGAAATCGCGCAGTTAGCTTTGGGTATGTTTGCCCGGTCGCTTAAATTCTCCCAGCTACGCACCGAAAGTATTCTTTTTCAATCGGCACGCGATCGCTATTTACATCTTTTAGAAACCAAACCCTACGTGATTCAGAAGGTTTCACTTGCGCACATCGCTTCTTTTTTGGGTATTTCGCAGGAAACCCTGAGCCGCATCCGTGCAAAAATTTAAGTTTTATCCTGAGAATTCCACATTTTAAGAGCTTCATTTTGATTATTTGACAAATGTCAAAGGATTCCTAGTATTAGAATTTCATATTTGGTTTTAAATATACCTCTTATGAAAAAACAATTTTTATACCTCCTGCTTTTGAGTTGTGCAGCACTTTCTGCTCAAAAGAACACGCAGGAACTTATTGATGAACTCACCCTTGATGAAAAAATCTATTTCTTAATTGGAACCGGCATGGAAGTTCCGGGGCTCCCGGAAGATTCAAAACCGGCAATGGCCGTAGTAGGTGCTACAAAAAACGAAGTTGCCGGTGCTGCCGGAACGAGTTATGCTGTGCCCAGATTAGCTATTCCGGCAGTGGTATTTGCCGACGGTCCTGCGGGAATTCGCATCAGTCCGCAGCGCGATACCAATCCCGGGCAAACCTTTTATGCTACTGCCTTCCCAACAGCGAGCAGCCTTTCATCAACCTGGAATACCGGTCTTGCCGCTCAGGTAGGCGAAGCTTTTGGTATTGAAGGCCGCGATTATGGGGTTGATTTCCTCCTGGCACCTGCGCTTAATATTCACCGGAATCCGTTAGGCGGACGTAATTTTGAATATTATTCTGAAGATCCCGTGCTTGGCGGAATGATCACAGCCGGATTTGTAAACGGCGTACAAGCAACAGGCCTGGGTGCGACCATCAAGCATTTTGTGGCAAACAATTCGGAAACCAATCGTACGGCTCTTAACACCGTAGTAAGCGAGCGAGCCTTGCGGGAAATATACCTGCGTGGATTCAAGATTGCTCTGGATCACAGCGATCCCTGGGCGGTTATGTCTTCCTATAACAAGATCAACGGAACCTACGCTTCTGAAAATGAAGAACTGCTTACCCAATTACTTCGCGAAGAATGGGGTTACCAGGGCTTTGTAATGACCGATTGGTTTGCGGGTACAGACGCTGTCGCTCAGGTAAAAGCAGGTAACGATCTGCTGATGCCGGGAACCGGCGCTCAGTTTAAAGCCCTAAAAGCTGCTGTTGAAGCCGGCGAACTGGACGAAGCCATTATAGACCGTAATCTAACGGCCATCTTAAATACCTATCAAAAGACTTTTGCCTTTAAAGGATATGAACCTTCGGGAATTACAGATCTGGAAGGACATAAAGCCATTGCCCGCCAGGCAGCAACTGAAGGTATGGTTTTACTGAAGAATGAAAAGGAAAGTCTTCCGCTGGCAACCGGACGCAAGGTGGCTCTTTTTGGATCGGCTTCTTACGAAACCATCGCCGGAGGAACCGGTAGCGGGGATGTGAATAAAGCCTATAGTATTTCGGTATTGGAAGGCTTAAAGGCTGCAAATGTGAAATTAGATGAACAACTGGTTTCTGATTATGAGATTTATATGAAAGCCGAACGGGCTAAAATTCCACCTAAAGCGCTATTTTTTCTGAAAGATGAGCTGGTTCCTGAAAAATCCTTTTCGGCAGCAGAGCTTAACAAGCTGGCCAAAAATAATGATGTGGCAGTATTCACGTTGGGTAGAACCTCAGGCGAGTTTCAGGATCGTGCAGAAGCCGATGATTTTCTGCTTACCGAAACTGAAAAAGAACTGCTCACCAATTTGAAACGCGCTTTCTCCGGGCCCGGGAAAAGTCTTGTTGTGGTTCTCAATATTGGCGGGGTCATCGAGACCGAATTTTTAAAAGAAACAGCAGACGCAATCTTGCTGGCCTGGCAACCGGGACAGGAAGGCGGTAACGCGATCGCAGATGTACTTACCGGTACGGTTAATCCTTCCGGGAAATTGCCGGTGACTTTTCCTGTACAACTTGCCGATGTGGCTTCATCAAAGAACTTTCCGGGTAGCGTGCTCGATCCGGATGCCGAAAAACCTGCGAATCCGCTACAGGGTGTGCCTTCCGAAGAAATCTATGAAGAAGGGATTTACGTGGGTTACCGCTATTTCGACTCCTTTGAGGTGCCGGTTTCGTATCCTTTTGGTTATGGACTTTCGTACACCAGCTTCGCGTATGCTGATTTAAAGGTTACAGAAACTGCTGAAGGTGTACAATTACAGTTTAGCATCACCAATACGGGAAAAACAGCCGGAAAGGAAATCGTGCAGGTTTATGTTGCAGCTCCGCAAACCGGTCTGGAAAAACCTGCAAAAGAATTGAAAGCTTTTGCGAAAACAGGCTTACTCAATCCTGCGGAATCAGAAACGGTGACACTTACAATCAACAGGGATGACCTGGCTTCATACGATGACGAGGCTCACGCCTGGATTCTGGAAGCAGGTGACTACACCTTTAACATCGCGGCATCGGTAACCGATTTAAAACTACAGACCACAGTAAACCAACCCGAAAAAGTGCTTAGAAAAACAAAAGCCCTTCTCACTCCTAAAGTGTCAATACCTGTTTTTTCTAAGAACTAGACATCTGTTTCAAAAAACGATTGTCGTTTTTGGTGAACCGGTTTTGTGCAAAAAGCAACTCGTATCGAGTTGCTTTTTTAATTTTGGCTCATTTTCAACTTTTTATATTTACCTTTCGCGCACTTCAAACGGGTTAGCACCTGCTTTTAGACAACACTGGTTATCTACCTTGAGCAGATTTGCAAGGCACTTAGCTTCAATTTTGAACTACCGCTTAAACCCTTTAATCATGAAAAATTTTTCACTAAACCAGCTTGCAGCTTTGCTCAACGCCGAAATTTCTGAAAACAGCACGCAACAATTTACCGGCTTAAACCATCTGGATGCTGCCACATCAGACCAGGTCAGTTTTATCGGTTCATCTAAATACACGAAGAATTACGCGACCTCAGGAGCGGGAGCGGTTGTAATCAACGAGAATCTGAAACATTTGGTTTCCGGTGCTATTCCGCTTTTGATTGTAAAGAATGCTGATTTGGCAATGGCCAAATTACTAAGCCTTTATGAACCCGATGCTCCCGAATTTGAAACCGAAATCAGCGACCGGGCTTACATTCATCCCACAGCACAAGTCGGATCCGGTTGTAAAATAGGCCCGGGTTGTTACGTGGGTGCGCGTACCGTGCTTGCCGAAGGCGTAACACTCTATCCAAACGTTACGATTCTCGATGACTGCAGCATTGGTACCAGGACTACCATTTGGTCCGGAACTGTAATCCGGGAACGTTCGGTCGTTGGTGCCTTTTGTATCTTTCACAACAACGTGAGTATTGGGGCAGACGGTTTTGGATACCGACCGGCAGATGACGGCAGCGGTCTGGTCAAGATTGTTCATATTGGTAATGTGATCATTGGGAATGGAGTAGAAATTGGTGCCAACTCGTGTGTAGACCGAGCAAAATTTGCTTCAACCATTGTGGGTGACGGTTGTAAGATTGACAATCTGGTACAGATCGCGCACAACTGTATTCTGGGAAGGTGCTGCATTATGGCAGGTCATAGCGGACTCGCCGGTTCGGTGACGCTGGGCGATGGTGTTGTTATAGGCGGAAGCGCTTCGATAAAAGATCATACTACCATTCACAGCGGGGCAGTGGTTGCAGCAGGCTCGGGAGTGATGGGCGATGTGGCAGCCGGAAAAACGGTTTTGGGATATCCGGCAACAGATTCACGCGATAAACTTCGCGAATGGGCTGCCGTACGGAAACTGGGTAAAGCTTAAAGCGGAAAACGATAGAGCAATTCCAGCTTAAACAAAGCCCCTTTAGCAAGAGGCGTATTCAACTGATTGCGATCATCACCCAAAAAGAACAGACTCAATCCCAAATCAACCTGATCACCTTCTTCAAAAGCTTTATACGTTCGCGTAATGCTATACCCGGCTTTGGCTTTTAAAAACAGATTTTTGGCCACCGGATAGCGCAGGTAGGCAAAAAATTCCGTGGTGTTTTTGACGAAATAAACGTTTTCGGTATTGAAAACAGGATCACCCAGGGCGTAACTGGAGGTAAGGCCGTTTACATCTCCGCCAATATTCAATTTATCGCTCAGCATATAGTTTATATCCCCGTTTATGGTCGTGATATAGGCTTCAAAGCGCTTGCTGGGGCTCAGATAATAAAAACCAGCATAAGGGACCAGAAACGGACCAAATTCTTCGGTATTGGCATACAAACCAAACTTCCAGCTGAAGTTTTCATTCTTCTTTAAAGTAGCCAGTGCGAGCCCGCCCAACTGAAAACCTCTGCCTGTCATCGCATCGAGTTGCGTTGCCAGTTTTGGAATCACCAGATACGTAATGGCAAGCCGGTCTGAATACCGGTGATTAAAGCCTAAAGCAAGTCCCAGAGAGGCAAATGTGTATTCCTGTGGAATTGTGGGGTCTATGCGAAGCGTATTCGATTCGACCAAAAGCGTACTGATAAAGGTATTTTTTTCGTCTAAAACCTTGGGAAAGGTAAACTGAAACTCCAGTTCGCTCACCGCTGTAGACTGGTTGCTGTTTTCAAAATCGTTTTGCGGCGTGATGCTGTAAGACAGATTGGCGATATCCACATAGTTTTGCGCGTAGCTCGTAAACGAAATGGCAAGTAGCAAAGCAAACGGAAGGTATTTTCTCATTTGACGAATATAACTAAAAATAAAAACGGCTGACTAAAAAGTACAGGCTAGATATCAAACTGCCCACATGCTTCAGGAATCGAAGTTTGTGAGGGTAATTATCAAACCGTCTTCGACAGGCTCAGACTGACAGTCAAACAGCTTTCAACTTTTAGAAAATCATTAAAATAATTATCAATCCAAATCAACGTTCTACTTCACCCGAATAGCACCAATCCCGGCCTCCCAGAGACTGGTATTATATTGTGGTATACGTGTATTAAGCAGCGTATTTCCTGCTGCTTTCAGTTCCTGCCATTCGGCATTTAAGAGTTTTAGTTGTTCCAGATTTGAGGCGTTTACGCGGGGAATACTGCTTTCGGTTTGATTGAGTAAAAACATATAATTTGCGGTAAACTTGTTTTCGAAATTCTCCACATCATCGTAAGCTTTTGACTTGCGTTGCACCATTTTTTCATCCCATTCCTCCAGATCGGCGATCAGCTTTTTACCGGTTTCCTGAACTTCCTCAGGAAGGCTTTCTCTGGTTTTAAGCAAAGCGGAAAGTTGATCCTGAGCGCTTTTTAGCCTATTCACCAGTTCGTGCATTTCGGTGACCTTAGCTTCCATTTCGGTCATTACGCGGTCGTATTCGGCAAATTGTGCGGCAGGAATATCGAGATTGGGATTCGGCTGAATCACCGCAGCAACAGTTTCGGTTTGACCACCATAGTCTAAAGTGATGTTATACGTACCCGGCGCTACCTTGTGCCCCGAATAACCGGCTTCGATATACACCTCTTCAACACCCGGAATACCTGAGTGTCTGCCATCCCAGACAAAGCGATTCAATCCTTTGTGCTTGCTAAGAGTTGGGACGGGTGAAGGGCCGCCTGCATAGGATTTAAAGTTTTCGTCCGCTTCCGAAGAAAAACGCGTGATAAGTTTGCCCTGAGCATCGCGTATGCTCAGTTGCAGTGCTGTAGTATCGGTCACTTTAGGCAGGTTGTAATACAATACCACTCCGTTTGCAGGATTGACTCCGGCGTCATCGGTGGTTCCGTCAAAGTCCGGATTACTCCCGTTTAAAGCGCTGTACCAGCTTCCATAAACCGATGCTTCGGGTTCGTAAAGCTGAAAGTCAGCCGTTTTGTTTTCATAGTTGGCTAAAAGCTTGAGGTCATCAAGTATCCAGAACGAGCGGCCTGAAGTGGCAACAATCAAATCTCCGCGATGCACTTTCAAATCGGTAACAGGCGTCACCGGAAGGTTTAACTGCAGGGATTTCCAGGTTTTCCCGGCGTCAAAAGATACGTAAACACCCTGTTCAGTCCCGGCATAAAGCAGGCCTTTGCGGTCTGCATCTTCGCGCACCACTCGGGTGTATGCCCCATAGGGAATCCCGCTGCTGATGTTTGACCAGCTTTTACCGTAATCTGTGGTTTTATAAATCGCCGGGGTATAATCATTAAACTTGTAGCGGGTGGTGGCGATATAGGCGGTAGCAGGATCGTGTGGCGACACCTCAATTGCGTTAATCAGGGTTTCCTCAAGGCCTTTGGGCGTAATATTCTGCCAGCTTTTGCCATTATCCCGTGTGAGGTGCACCAGACCGTCATCACTTCCGGTATAGAAAACACCTGCTTCGTGAGGCGATTCGATCAGGTAGCTGATGGTCCCGTAATTTTCGGCACCAACGGCTTCAACCGTGTAAGGACCTCCGCCTTTCCCTTGTTTAGCGTCGATATTTCGGGTAAGATCAGGTGAAAATTCAGTCCAGGTTTTTCCCATATCGCTGGTTTTTAAAACCAGTTGGGCGGCGTGGTAAACGGTTCCGGGTTCGTGCTGTGACCAGATGATGGGGGCATTCCAGTTGTACAGGTATTTCATATCGCGCGCGGCTTTCCCCAAATACTGAATAGGAGCCGCCATGATGTTTGTACTCATTTTGGTTTCGGTATCCAAAACTTCAATGGTTCCCAGATAGCTTCCACCATACACATATCGCGGATCATCGGGATCGAAAGCCAAAAAGGCGCTCTCACCACCCGCTGAAGCCGACCAGTTTTCGCGACCAATGCCTCCGCTTCCCGGAGCCATACTGGCAATTTTTACCGAAGAATTATCCTGCTGCCCGGCATAAATATTATAAGGATACAGGTTATCGGTATTGATGCGGTAAAACTGCGCGGTAGGCATATTGTCCTGAGTCGACCAGCTTTCACCGTAGTTATAGGAGATCGCAGCGCCACCGTCGTTACCAATCACCATATTTTTAGAATTTGCCGGGTTGATCCACAAATCGTGATAGTCGCCGTGGGTACCGGAGAGGCTTTCCCAGGTTTTTCCGCCATCGGTTGAACGTAAGGCAGGAGCACTCAACACATACACGGTGTTTTCTGCGGAAGGATCTGCAAAAACCTCAGTATAATACCAGGCGCGCTGGGTAAGACGGTTATCGCCGCTCACCATATTCCAGCTTTTACCGGCATCATTTGAAACGAAAAGTCCGCCTTTATCCTGCTGGCTGTCGCTTTCAATAAGCGCATATACCTTATCGGGATTGGCCCGGCTTACTGCAATCGCCATTTTCCCTTTTTCTTCAGGAAGGCCGTTGTGAATGGTATCCCAGGTTTTTCCGGCGTCGGTAGATTTGTAAAGTGCGCTGCCCGGGCCACCGCTGATCATTTTCCATGGTGTGCGCTGATGCTCCCACATCGAGGCGTACAGCACATTGGGATTGTGAATATCCATAGAAAGTTCGTTAGCTCCCGTTTGCTCATTTACGAATAAAACCTGTTCCCAGCTTTCGCCGCCGTTTGTGCTTTTGTAAACCCCGCGTTCGGCCGTTGGGCCCTGCATAGCGCCCTGAGCAGCCACGTAAACCACATCCGGATTTTTAGGATCGATCACGATTCGCGCGATTTGCTGGGTTTTGGTAAGACCTATATGCTTCCAGGTTTTTCCGGCATCGGTTGATTTATAAACCCCATCCCCGTAGGAAGTCATCACCCCGCGAATGGCGTGTTCGCCCATTCCCACATAAATCACATTAGGATCAGACTCCGATACCGCCACAGCACCCACCGAACCGGTCTTAAAGAAGCCGTCTGAGATGTTGTACCAGTGCTGCCCGGCATCGGTGGTTTTCCACAAACCGCCACCGGTGGTTCCCATATAATAGGTGAGGGGATCGCCCACCACACCGCTAACCGAATTGCTGCGCCCGCCTCTGAATGGACCTATGCTTCGGTATTTTACGGGTTTAAAATAATCGTTAAGTTCCTGCGCTGCCGCGCTAAAGCCAATGAGAAGGAGTAGGGAGAAATAGTATTTGATTTTCATAAGATCAACCGGTTAAGGATTCGTATTAAAAATAGAATTTATTAAAGTTCCTAAAGGTTGCATCCATAAAAAAAGCGACCCAAGTGGATCGCTTTTAAAAATGCTGTGAAAAAAGAGGTCTTAGTTTGCGATTTTCTCAACTTCGCGCTCTACGTCTTTCTTAAATTTCTTGGTATCATTACCGGTAATTTTATGCTCTACTTCATCGTAAGCTTCTTTTACCTTGATTTCAGCGTCGGTATAGGTTTCTTTTAATTTGCTACCCAAATCATTGATCTTTCCTTTGATTTTAGCTTTTTCTTCTTCGCTTGCGTTTTTATATTTCCACCATGCAAAAAGTCCACCGGCTAAACCTAAAACTGCTGCTGCTATTCCTGTATTCTGTTTTCTAATTGTCATAATCAAGTGTTTTAATGTTACACACTAAAATAGGCAAAGCTTGTTCCAACCGCCTAGTTGTCAGTCAACTTTACAATAACTTTAATAGTTGCATCCCTCAATTCAATGATTCTCTTAAATTTTTAAGATTCGATTTCAGGACTAGTGTCATTTTAGGTACTGACACCTCGTTTTTTAGACAGGTTCTTGCTGCCTGGCCTGTATACAGGCATTTTATTTGGTAATTTCAGGAAATTTCCCCTGTAGGAAAGGGTTAAGTAGCCGCTGTTTTCATCAACATAAGCCCGTATTTTTAATTCCTTTAGAAATAACCTGACCAACTAACAACTTAAAAACTCCTTATGAAGACTTGCTTAACACTTTTCCTGCTGATTCTGGCAACTGTGACCCTTCAGGCACAAACTCAGATGTATTTAGAAATTCCCGGTATTGAGGGAGAATCTTCGGTAAACCGCTTTGAAGATCAAATTGTGATTGATGCCTTTGTTTTTTCGGCTGAAAGCCCAAAATCAAAAGTAGTGTCGGGCAGAACGCGCAGTACGGTGCAATTTTCAGGAATGAATATCGCCAAGAAAACCGATGCAGCTACAAATCCTATGCTTCAGGCGCTTACCCGCAATCAGCGATTTGACGAGATGGTACTAAGCCTCATCAATACATCCGGTGCTCAGGGTGCGGCTCCGTATTTGGTCTATACCTTATCTAACGTGGTGATTTCATCTTATGATGTAGAAGTTACTCTGGAAGACTCAAAACCCCGTGAATCCTGGATTTTAGAATATGAAACCCTCAACGCCGTTTACACAAAAATGGAACGGGATGGCTCGGCGGGAGACACTAACGAGTTTGAATACAAAATCAAAACCGCACAAAATTAGTCCTAAACCGAAGACGCTGATTGAGAATCCCTGCCAGAAACCTGACAGGGATTTTTTAGTTTTTAAGACAGGAATGGGTGCGATGACCGACAACCCTTTTAAAACCTGTAGTTTTGCATAAAACCTTCGCAATGGATTTTAAACTCAACAATCGCTTTTCACAAAAACTTCCGGCTGATCCCAATACCGAAAATTCACGACGTCAGGTTACTGAAGGTTTTTACTCCTTTGTAAACCCAAAGAAAACCGGCAAGCCACAATTACTGCATGTTTCTGAAGAAATGCGGGAAGAATTGGGCCTTTTACAATCTGATGTTCAGTCTGATGAATTTTTAAATCTGATGACCGGTAACAGCGTTTTGCCTGAAACCAAACCCTATGCGATGCTTTATGGCGGACATCAGTTTGGGAACTGGGCCGGCCAGTTAGGCGACGGGCGAGCCATCAATCTTTTTGAAACGGAAGGTAAGACCGGTCACTGGGCGCTACAGCTCAAAGGAGCAGGGGAGACGCCTTACTCGCGCAGTGCAGACGGTCTGGCGGTTTTACGCTCTTCTATACGCGAATATTTGATGAGTGAAGCGATGTATCATCTGGGCGTTCCTACCACGCGGGCTTTGTCGCTGGCACTTACCGGTGACCCGGTACTCCGCGATGTGATGTACGACGGAAATCCCGCTTACGAAAAAGGGGCGGTCGTTTGCCGCGTGGCAGAATCCTTTTTGCGCTTTGGTAATTATCAAATCTTTACCGCCCGAAATGATATAAAAGGTCTTCAACAGTTGGTCGACTACACCATCGAAGCGCATTTTCCGCATTTGGGTAAACCTTCTAAAGACGTGTACCTTCAGTTTTTTGATGAAGTAACCCGGCGCACGCTCGATTTGATGATACACTGGCAGCGTGTGGGTTTTGTTCACGGCGTTATGAATACCGATAATATGAGCATTTTGGGACTGACGATAGATTACGGACCCTACGGCTGGCTCGAAGGTTTTGACTGGGGCTGGACGCCCAATACGACAGACCGGCAGCATAAGCGGTATCGTTATGGCAACCAGCCGAATATAGGGTTGTGGAATTTATACCAACTCGCCAATGCGCTCTATCCGCTGGTGGATGAATCTGAAGGTTTTGAGGAAATCCTTGACCGTTATAAAAGCGGTTACGCCACAAAATCGCTCGAAATGATGGCCGGTAAACTAGGATTGCAAAATCCCGGTGAAGCCGATTTAGAACTCATTGCTGATCTCGAAGCCTGTCTGCAGCTTACCGAAACCGATATGACGATCTTCTTCCGCAAACTGGGTGATTTTAAAAAGGATGCTTCCGTAAACGGGTTTGATTTGATTGCTGATTCTTTTTATAATGCCGAAGAGCTTACGGAAGCTGTCAAAACGCAATGGAACGCCTGGTTTTCCGCCTACGCGAAAAGAATTCAAAATCAAAACCTTACCGATGAAGCCCGAAGTGCGGCCATGAACCGGATGAATCCCAAATACGTGCTGCGCAACTACATGGCTCAGCTTGCGATTGATGCCGCAGATGAGGGCGATTACAGGCTGATTGATGAATTGTATGAGCTGCTTAAAAAGCCCTACGACGAGCAGCCCGAAAACGGAAAATGGTTTGCCAAAAGACCCGAATGGGCACGGGATAAGGTAGGTTGTTCCATGCTTTCGTGCAGTTCGTAATGAAGCTTAAATCCCTGATATCCCGTATTCCTGAAGGTTATTCGGAAGGCAGCTATAAAGGCCGGAAATACGGCATTACCCGTACCGGCTTCAATGCCGGAAAAAGCTTTAAAGTCTATGCGGAAGAGTTGGGCGGCACCGATTTTATAAGTCTGAATTTTTATGAAACTAAAAGCGGAGAACTGCTTAAACCCTGCGAAATGCCCGAGGCTAAAGTGATCGCGTTTTTAAAGGAAGTAAAATGGAATGACTGACTCTCTGCAAAAAATAGCCCTTGGTGGTGGATGCCACTGGTGTACTGAAGCGGTATTTCAGTCCCTGCTTGGTGTAAGCCGGGTAGAGCAAGGCTACGTAGCAGCCACAGAGGATGAAGCCTGGTTTTCGGAAGGGGTGATCGTGCATTTTGATGCCGAAAAACTTCCGCTTCCGGTTTTGCTGGAAGTGCACTTGCGTACGCACAAAAGCACTTCGGCACACAGTTTTAGAGACCGGTACCGCTCTGCGATTTATACATTTTCGGCTATACAAAAAACGAAAGCACAAGGTATTCTGGAAGAACTGCAGCAGCATTTTGAAGCCCCGCTTGTAACCCGGGTTTTGGATTTTTCGGCCTTTAAAGCATCGCGGGAAAGTCTGCACAACTATTACCGTTCTGATCCCGATAAACCTTTTTGTATCAATTACATAAACCCGAAACTTAAACTGTTGCTTCAAGAGTTTAGCACGTACTTTAATGCTTCGTATCTGCGCTAAGATGGATTATGCTTTTGGTAAAATTTTAACGCAGACATTAAGAAAACCTTGGTAGTCAGGCCCGCTTTGAGTGTGTATTTTTAAGAAAAAACTATACTATGAGCACTGTAAAAATCAAGGAAATTCATTTTATAAATCACGATGTCCTGCACATCGCAACCGAAAAACCTGAGAATTTTAGTTTTGAGCCGGGGCAGGCAACCGAGGTAGCCATAAATAAACCCGATTGGAAAGATGAAAAGCGCCCGTTTACATTTACCAGTCTTCCCGAAAACGAAAATCTGGAATTTACCATTAAAACCTATCCCGAGCACGATGGCGTAACCGAGCAACTTGGCAAACTTACTCCGGGAGACGAGTTGATTATTGGTGATTCCTGGGGAGCCATAAATTATGAGGGGCCGGGTGTCTTTCTTGCCGGTGGAGCGGGTATTACGCCTTTTTTGTCCATTTTCAAAAAGCTGGATAAAGAGCAGAAACTAGCCGGAAACAAGCTGATTTTCGGCAATAAAAAGAAAGAGGATATCATTTACGCAGCAGAACTCGAGAAAATGCTGGGCGATGATTTTATCAATATTCTTTCAGACGAAGAAGATTCCCGCTATGCCAGCGGTTATATCGATAAGGAGTTTATCAAAAAACACATCAATACCACCACGCTCAAGAAATTTTATGTGTGCGGACCGCCACCGATGATGGATGCGGTTCTCGAAGATTTAAAAGCTCTGGGAGTCACAGAAGATCGAATCGTGATGGAGGCCATGGAATAAGGATTTTCTTAGTTTCACAGCGAAAATCTGCCTCATTTTATCAAAAGAAGGCAGATTTTTTTGGTTTAAAACCGAATAGTACCGATTTACGTAAATTTTAAAAATTATATATACCCCTATGAAACGAATACTTCTACTGTTAAGCCTTTTAGCAATGACTGCCTGTGATAAGATTGATGACCTCACCAAATTTGATTTAGATTACAACAGCAGTGTCACCATCGAGTCCGGAACCCTGATTAACCTTCCGTTTGTGGTGCAGACGCCGCCTGTGCAAACCAATAGCGAGTCTGAATTTGAATCAAACAATACCCAAAAAGACCTCATTGAGTCCATCAAACTCAGTCGTATGCGCCTCATTATTACGAGTCCTACTGATGCAGATTTTAGCTTTTTAGAATCTATTGAAGTTTTTATCAAGGCAGAAGGTCTTGAAGAAATACCTTTAGCTTCCTTAAATCCGGTCGCAGGAGACGCTTCGGGTACGATAGAGCTTAATACCAGCAATGCAGAATTGAAAGAATACATCAAAAAAGACCGCTATACCCTGCGTGTTGAAAGTATTACCGATGAGGCCATTGACCGCGATATTGAACTAGATATCAGGAGCGTTTTTCGGGTAGATGCGCGTATTCTCGGTTTGTAACTCATACCGAGTAAGCAGCAGATTAGTAACCAAAAACTGACGCGATTTCGCCCAAAAAGCAGAGCTTTGCCTCCGCTAATTTTTTTGCCGTGCTATCCCGAAAAAAAACCTTTATCATCCTGTCATTTATTGCCATTTACGTCTTTTGGGGGTCTACTTACCTCTGGAATAAAATGGCGGTTACCGAGCTTCCTCCGTTTATGATAGGCGGAATGCGGTTTTGCACGGCAGGTCTGCTCATTTTTGGTTTAGCAGCTGCCCTGGGACACTCCCTGCGTATCAGCTGGAAGCAGTTGGGAAATTCTATTTTAGCCGGAATTCTGTTTTTATCTTTGGGCAACGGAGTCTTTGTATGGGCGCTGAAATACATCGACAGTGGTTTTGGCTCGCTCATAGCCTCAATGTATCCCTTATTTACCATTTTGATTATGATGCTCGTGCAGAAGCGTAAGCTGAAAAAGATGACTGTTTTTGGCGTTATTTTAGGCTTATGCGGAATGATTTTATTGATCAGTCAGCGGGAACTGGCGGTAGAGCCCAATTTCTGGTTGGGCGTGGGTCTTGCGGTAACGGCCATTTTTAGCTGGAGCTGTGGCAGCCTGATGGTCGCTCAGGTAGATACCCCGAAAAATCATTTTGTAAGCACGGCGTATCAGATGACCGCTGCCGGTCTCATTTTAATCCTTGCCAGTCTGGTGATCGGCGAGGAGTGGAGCAATCCGCTAAACTGGCAATCCCGTACGCAAATTGCGATGCTTTGTTTGGTATTCTTTGGGAGTATCGCAGCATTTTCGGCCTTTAATTATCTGCTAAAAAATGTGGCTACCGAAAAAGTGACCACTTCAGCCTATGTAAATCCGGTTATCGCGCTGTTTCTGGGCTGGTATTTTTTGGGCGAAAAACTCACGACGCAGTCTGCTGTTGCAGCAGCCATCCTGATCACCGGCGTCTACTTCATCAACACCGGAAGAAGTAAAAACAAAGTTGAAAATATGCGGTCTGGGAAGTGATTTCTTGATTTCCTGATTTTTTGTTTCTTATTTATTATTCCATGTTTCTGATTCCTGATTTTGTCATAACGATAAACGGTAAACGGCAAACCGTAAACCAACAGAAAACAGAAAACGGCAAACCACAAACCCACAAATACGTCAATTGCCCTATTGATTACAGGTGCTTCCCGGCCCTACTTTTAGATCGTAAAAACCACACGATCTATGAGAATTCTAGTACTGATAGTCCTGTTTTGCAGTGCGCTCAGGGCACAACAGCCTTTTTCCAGAAAAATAGAGCAAAATTTGCTTTATACCGAGGCAATTAATGCAGCCGGTAAAGATTTGAACAGATTATGTAATATATCTGAATTTCTTCTTAACCAATACCCCTTCCCATACAGGATACCGGCTATTACCGGATATAATCTGATCGCGACGCCATCCTCAGATCAGGCTCTTTTTTATACTTCAATGGCTGTTTACCTTGCTCCGCTAGATGAATATTCGGCAAAACTGAATTATATAGCCGCGTTGATAACAGGATCTGATTTTCAGCGAAATGAAGCCTTTTACAATTATGTATTCACGTCTCAGCTAAATCAAAACGAAACTGAGGTTTCCAAAAGTTTAATGGCTTATCTGGACTTCTATAAAAACCAGCCGGATCTGCTGTCTAAAATAGAAACAGACCTGGCCGCTATATCTGCTTTAAAAACCAGATTTCAAGGCGGGATAGAAACTGCAAATACAGCTTTTAAATATGCAGAGCTGAATACTGATGTTTCCGCTACACAAATCGAAAGTCTGAATGTTGAGTTGCAAAATGCACGAAAAAATGGAGCCATCCCAAATCTGGCATATTCCTGTTTACTTTCAAAACTCGGCGATGCACTCTGGTATCACGATTTAAAAAGTACTGCCGTTCGCTCAACTTTTGAAAGGTATTTAACAGAGCAAAACCTGAATCCATTTACGGGGTTTTTATTGGTACATAGTTTCGGTAATACCTATTCAAGCCAGGAAAATCAAAGGCTAATAGAAATTCTAGATGTTTTACTAAGCAGAAGAGGTGATTTATTCAAACCTCAGATTACCTGGCTACTAAATAAAAAAGCTAAAGCGCTGCGAGAACTGAATAACTATGCAGCCTATACAAACGTGTTAAACGAAATCACCCCACTTATTAAAGATCTTCAAAATCCGGATTTGCTGATCGATTCCTATCTGGTTTTGACACCTCCCGAGATTGCGAAGAAAACCGAAACCGGCACAAATTACCTCCAAAAAATGCAACGACTTATTGATTTAAATCCCCATTTGAGCGGTGGATACCAAAAAGTCGTTACTGAACTGATGATTTTAGCCGGACTCAAAAGCGTTGAGGAATCTGTTGCAATAAGACCGGCAGATTATTTTAACAGAGCTATGTTGGCTTTACAGGAAATGGATTATGAGGGCATGATAGGCTCATTAGTTCAGGCTAAAAACCTTCTGGATGCCGAAAGAAAACAAGCTGATGCAGCCGTTCGAAAAGAAACAGAACTGGTTTATACAAAAGTACTTACCAATTTGGCGGGTGCTTATATCAAAACGGGACGTCCTGCAGAAGCTCTGGAAACAGCAGAGCTAATTAAAAACGCTGAGCTCAACACACTTTTAAATTCCAATTCAACCAGTTCAAGAACGGTTAGGGAAATACAGGCAAGTCTCGCAACTGATGAGGCCATTATCTACTATTTATCTCCGGGTTCATTAGATGACACGGGATATTTCAATTTTTTGGTTACTAAAAACAATGTAGAAGCTACATTTTTTGACTTTACCAAAATTGTAGCCGATCTGTTTACCGAAAATCCGTCGATTACGAGTTACGTGGAATCAAAACTGGCAAAAAAAGAATTGCGACGGCCAAATAATACAGAGCGCCCTGCATTTTCTGCAAACTATATGGCACAACCGGGTGATGCACGTATCTTTTTTGAAACGTACCGCACTTATCTGGAAGCTGCTAAAGAAGACAGGCCGTTTTTAAAAGCCGGAGAATTTGCCAGACTATCTGCCAATATTTGGTATGTATTATTCCCCAACCTAAACTTTTTGCGTGATATTAAAAAAATCACAATCGTACCTACCGGTGAGTTAAGCTTTATTCCGTTTGAAACATTGATTAACCCGGTCACTAAACGCTATCTCATTGAGGATTTTGAAATAGGCTATGCTCCCAGTGCAAGTGTGCTTGTATCCTTAAGACAAAAACAAAAGACAAGTTACAAAAAGAATGTGCTGGCTTTTGGGGATGCCAAATACAGCCTTAGAAACAACACCCATTCTAAAATAGCTTCTATAGCAGATATCAAACGGCTGCAATTAGAAGTAAATGAAGCCATTGAATCAGGAAAAGATCTGGATTTTGCCTATGGGGCTTTTCAAACCGAAAAACCTATGAAATATCTGATAGGTACAAAAAATGAAGTGGAAGCCATAAAGCAAATCGTTCCCATGACTGATGTGCGGCTAGATAAGCAAATGACCGAAAATGAAATAAAAAGTATGTCTGACGCAGGTTTACTAAAGGATTATAAGGTGATTCATCTGGCCAGCCATGCTTCGGTAAATCCTTACATATTTGAAATGAGTGCCATTGCTATGAGTGTTCTTCCAAGTCCTGTAAACGGAGAAGATGGTATGCTCACCGTAAACGAAATCAAAGCATTAAAAATGAATCCGGACCTGGTTATGCTTAGTGCCTGCCAGACCGGCCTGGGGCGCATTACTACAGGAGATGCCGTTCAGGGGTTAAACAACTCCCTGTTTCAGGCCGGTGCTAATGCCAGCCTGACATCACTTTGGTCTGTAAATGATTACACGACCAGCATTTTCGTTCAGGAGTTTTACAAAAAAGTCTTTCAGTCAAATATACCTTATGTAACAGCGGCGACTGAGATTAAACGTGCCTTTATAGCCGGAGCCTATGGCGATGAATTTAAGCATCCCACGTATTGGGCTCCATTTATCTATTACGGCAAATAAACAACGCTATTAAACTTTAATATAAACCTTAAATCAGATCATTATGATACGAATAGTTCTAATTACCTTTTTGTCATTACTAAGTTTATTTGCCAAAGCTCAGGAAGGAGATTCCTGCCAGGCAGGAGATTGTAAAAATGGATATGGATATAGTTTTAATGTAAATTCAAAAGACATGTATCACGGTTTTTATAAAGATGCCGTGTTTGAAGGAATAGGATATCACCAGCTACCCGGAGGGAACTGGTACTTTTCAAACTTTAAATCAGGAATGCCAAATGGATTTACGGTATATAACGAAGGGGAAGGTACAGTTTGCGGTGTTTTTGAAAACAATCAGAAAATCGGGCCACATATAAAAATTCTTAATTCTGCAGATAAGGTTGAAAGGGAACTGCTTATTTATACTAAAGGTCAGCTTACCGCAAGTAAACTTTTTGTCGGTGAGGCAAACACAGAAAACCCTTGCCTTGCCGGCAACTGTGATACGGGTTTTGGAATACTTAAAAGCGACGATACCCTAATGTCAGGGATTTTTAAAGACGGTTTATTTGTGCAGGGTGAGGTTCAGCTTCTTGCCTATAACGTTAGTGAATATTATAAACCACCAACACTAGACCAGTCGCTGGAGCCTTATTTTAAATACTTCAAAAGGTTGACGCCAAATGGTGTCGAAGAAGCTGCACATATGACCAGGGGTTCGCGAGCAGATGGTCAGTTTATATTAATTAATGCCAGTACAAATGCTTTAAAAGCTGCCCTTTTTGAAGATGGAGAACCCGTAAAAATCTTTTAAAACCAGGTCTGTTGGCAAACACTGTTTTGGGTTAATCGTTAATTGGGTTTTTGCAGAAACGGTAAACGGAAAACCGTAAACAGAAAACGCCAAACCCATAAATACGTCAATTGCCCTATTGATTACAGGTGCTGCCTGGCCCTACTTTTAGATCGTAAAAACCGCACGATCTATGAGAATTCTAGTACTTTGGCTGTTCTTTGGCGCTTCGCTATGGGCACAACAGCAGGCCGTACCCGTTGACATCAACAAAAATCAAAATTTCCAGAAATTTACCGCTCTTAAAAAGGCAGGTAATAATCTGGAAGCATTTAAACTTGGCTACGAACTTCTGGACGCGTATTATACCCATACCGATCTGTATTTCGATTTGGGTCTAGCCCGCGCGGCTTTGCCTAATGCACCCCAGGAAGGTGCCGCAATGGTACAAAAGGCTTACGATCTGGAGCCCATTTACGACCGTTTGGCTCAGGCGGCTATTTCGTATGCCTTTTATACCAAAGATTTAGCACGGGCCAAACAGTTGTTGTGGGAGTACAGTTTTTACCCGCGTCCACCCGAAGATTTTACTGCCGCGATGAATTACCTCAAGGGCTCACTGGAGTATTACAAATCTTCCTTTACCGCTGATCAGGCCAATACCGCGCAGCAACTGCTTAATATGCACCGCAGCGAGGCCACACAAAATATGAAGTATTTCTGGGAACATTTCAATCCCGTCTACAGCGCTTCTCCTGAAGAAATGGTTCAAAAGGGCCCGGCCCACTATCTCAACCTCCTTGCACCCGTCAAAAAGCAGATGCAGGCCGGGGCATTTCCGGTGAGTTATTACAATCAAAGTCTCGAAACCCTTGCCACACGCACGTTTTGGAACAACTGGAAACAGGCAGCAATCCTGATTCCCGAGCTTAAAGAGCAATTTTCAAATGCGCGTACCACACCGATGATGAAGCTTAAGATTTACGATATCCTTTCAAAAATCAACGAAGTAAACCGCAATTATGAAGATAACCTTAGCCTTGCAACCATAATGCTTGACGAGTTGCCGAAATACTCCTATTCCAATTCGGCAATAATGCTCGCTGCAAACAATTATTTGTTTTCCCTTATTCAGCGCGAGCAATTTAAAGAGGCTTATGCCTTTGCTAAACAGGTAGAAAGCCTTTTCGAGAAAGTAACCCAGCCCGAAGTCAAAATGAACGGGTACTACAACCTGTCACGGGCTTACTCCTATGGAGGGGATAAAGCCAAAGGAATACAGCTGGCCGAGGCCGGAGTCGCGTATATGAAAAACACCGGCAATGAATCGCATCCGCAGTTTGGCAAGACCTTACCGGAAAATCTTCAGGCTTTGAACGTGTTTCAGGATAAAAGCACCCTTGTTGAAACAGATCTTAATTCAAATGATGTGATTGAGCTCTACGATTATGGGCAACAATTGGGGATGCAGAAAAAATATGCCGAAGCGGTTCCATTTTATGAAAAAGCCTTTCAGCTTTATAAACCCAAAGTTAAAGCTGCAACCGGCAGTGAACGCAGCAATTTGCTGGATCTGTATACCAAAATAGGAGGGAACCTGATCGCCTGCCTTTTTGAAAGTAAGCAAACCGATAAGATTTTTCCGTTCATGGAAGAACTCAAAGCCAACGGCTTACTCACCTCTAAATCTGGCGCAACACCGGTAAGCCTGCCTGCACTACAAAAAAGCCTTAAGCCGGACGAAGCACTCATTTATTATAGTGACGTTATGCGTGGTAATACCCATGAAGGGGTTTATATGGCCGCTGTGATTACAAATAATACCATCAATTACCGCTATGTTAACGCTGCAGGTGCTCTGATGCGGGTGTATGTAGACCGCAATGCAGATATCGGTGAGATCGAAAAGAAAATGGCACAGCGAGAGCTGCGACAGCCACACTATACCGTTTATCGAAATCTGGAAGAAGCCGGCTATAATCAGTATAAAAAAGGGGATTTTGTTCTGCTGGCCGAATTGTACCGAAGTTTTCTCAATCCTTCTGAAGGCGGCGAGGTACAGCAACAGTTTACCGATTCAGCCTATAGAGATTACATAGCCGGCGCTTTCTATACCGATCTTGTAAGCCGACTCGAACCCTGGTTTGAAGGTAAAAAACGCCTGTATATAAGCGCAGACGGAATACTTAATTTTTTGCCTTTTGAAAGTTTTAAAAACCCCTTAAATCGATATCTGGTCGAAGATTATGAGATAGGCTATGTGCCCAGCGGCAGTCTGCTGGCTGACCTGCGCCAGCGTACCGCTTCGGCCTATGAGAAGAACGTGCTCGCTTTTGGTGATGCCAAATATGAAAAGTATGCCAGTGTGGGTCGCGAACTGAAATCAGGAGCAGACATCAAACGCCTGGAACTTGATGTAGAAAAATCACTACAGCTTAAAGAACCGCTCGATTATGCGTTTGCCACCTTTTCTAAAGAAGCTATGAAGTATTTAAAAGGCGCTAAAGCCGAAGTTCTGGCAATAAACGAACTCGTCCCCAAAACCGATTTGTTTCTGGATACCCAAATGACCGAAAACCATTTTAAAAAACTCCATGCAGCAGGAGCCCTTCACAAGTATAAAACCATTCATTTGTCGAGCCATGCTTCCGTACATCCCTACGTTTTCGATTTAAGCGGTATCGCATTCTCGGTCTATGCCAATCCGCGCGAAGGGGAAGACGGGATACTAACTGTTGCAGAAATGGGCGCTTTAGACATTGAGACAGACTTTATGTTCCTCAGCGCCTGCCAGACCGGCCTGGGCAAACTGGTGCCCGGAGAAGGCGTGCAGGGGCTTAATCAGGCGATGCTAATGGCAGGAGCCAATTCGACCCTCACGACTTTATGGTCGGTAAACGATTACGGTACCAAGATCTACACCACCCAATTGTATAATAAGATTTTTAACGAGAATAAAGAGTATCTAACTGCCAGTACCGAAGTAAAACGGGCCTTCATCCGTGGTGATTACAGCAAGCAGCTTGATTTATCGCATCCGCAGTTTTGGGCACCGTTTATTTATACCGGCAAATAGATCGTGATTATGACACGGGTTTTGAGAACACAGCTGATTTTTCTGTTTTTGTTCGGTTACGCTTTCGCGAAAGCGCAATGCCTTCAGGGAAATTGTGAAAATGGTTTTGGAGAATACAAGACCGAAAGCGAAGCCTATAGCGGTTTTTTTAAAGATGGAAAGTTTAACGGAAGCGGAATGCTTCAAAGTACACTTGGCGTGTATTGGGGTGCTTTTAAAAACGGAATCAAACATGGTTTTGGCGTATCACGCAACGGAAAGGAATATCAGGCAGCCCACTGGGTAAACGGAAAAATCACCGATTACGAATTATATGTTTTTGAAAACAGAGATTTTCAACTCGCGCATTATAACCCGGACGGAAGCTTTAAAGGAATACTGGTTTTCCCCTCGATGCCGCTTAATGCAGACGGTTCGGGCTGCAAAATAGGAGATTGTAAAAACGGCTGGTCCCAACGTATTTTTCCGGATAAGGGCTACGCTATCATTTCGAAGATGAGCGAATATCAGTTTAGCGAGATTATGGTATTGCAGGAAGATAATGGGAATGTGGGTTTTTTGAGCTACCGGCCTGATGACACCGGGCATCGTATGGCGGTGATTTTAAATGCCAATAACTGGTACATCGGGATGTTTAATAACTCGAGTGCTAAAGACGGTGCGGGAGCCGAATACGCGAACGGGCAGCTTAAACAGGCAGGAATCTATGCTAATGGCAAAATTCAGGAAGTAATGCTCAAAAAATAGGGCAATTGCCCTATAGACTACAAAAGCCCTGTCCACTAGTTTTGATAATGTAAAAAACCTCAATTATGAAAACACTTCTATTCAGCAGCTTATTGCTATTTGGTGCGCTTAGCTTTGCACAGACCGGTCCATGTTCCAAAGGCGATTGCCAAAACGGCTATGGCTTTTATTACAAGAAAGAAACCGGTGATCTGTACCACGGCTTTTATAAAAACGGAGCTTACAACGGCGTTGGATATACCCAAAATGCCAAAAATGACTATTACTGGTCTCAGTTCAAAGACGGAAAAGTAAATGGTTTTACGGTCTATGATGAGGGCCAGGGCAGAACCTGGGGTACTTTTGTAAATGGAGTCAAAACCGGCGATCACGTGCGTGAGATTCGAAAACAAGGCGGGATACAACGGGAGTTAATCACTTATGAAAACGGTGCCGAAATATCCCGAAAAATGCATTCCCCTGCAGAAATAACCGAAGCAACCTGCATCAGCGGTGATTGTACTAACGGTTACGGAATTTATTATCAAAACCGGACGCTGATATCGGGCAAGTTTGAAGACGGATCTTTTAGAGCCGGGGAAATGGTACATATAGACACCAACACCTCAGACTTCTTTATGCCTCCCGTCGAGACCACCTATACCAATTCCTACTTTAAATATTCCATCACCGGAACCGATAACGGAACCAACGAAGCCGGCTATATGTCAATCGGTCCCAAAGCAAATGGAGAATATGTAATGCTCAACCTCAAGCAAAACCTCTTTGCAGCGGCTCTATTTAAAGACAATCAAATGATCGAAAGGTTTTAAATAAGGGGATAAAACCATTTTTGATCAAAACCTGCATTCAAAAGGAGTGCGGGTTTTTTGTTTTCCTTCAACGGATTTTTTGTTTCTGGTTTCTTATTTGGTATTCCTTGTTTCTGATTCCTGATTTTGTCATAACGGTAAACCGCAAACCAACAGAAAACAGAAAACGCCAAACGGCGAACCAATAAGAAATAACAAATCACAAATAAGGAATTGCCTGCGTACATTAATAACAATTTAACCTCTTTCATTCTGTAAGCTTGCTGCGAAGCCCGTAACTTTAGCCAAAAGCAAACAGACACTATGAAAGCAATCGGATTTAAAAAATCACTCCCCATAAGCGAACCCAACAGTTTTATCGCCTTTGAAACCGAAAAACCAAAGCCTGAAGGTCACGATCTTTTGGTACAGATTCAGGCGATTTCAGTTAATCCCGTAGATTATAAAATACGCCAGAATGCCGCTAAAGATCAGAAACTGGACACTCCTAAAATCATCGGTTGGGATGCCGTGGGTATTGTAGAGGAAGTAGGCGAGGAGGTAAGCCTGTTTAAAGCCGGGGATGCCGTGTATTACGCAGGGGATTTAACTCGTAGCGGTTGTAATGCTGAATACCAACTCATAGATGAACGCATTGTAGGCCGTAAACCTAAAAATTTGAGCCTGGCTGAGGCCGCAGCAATGCCGCTGACAACCTTAACGGCCTGGGAAAGTATCTTTGACCGCATCAAGTATAACGAAGCAACAGATAAGGGTAAGAGCATTTTATTCCTAAACGGAGCCGGCGGAGTAGGTTCTATCGCGATTCAGTTGGCTAAAAAACTCACCGGTCTTACCGTGATCGCCACCGCTTCGCGTGACGAGACCCGGGACTGGTGCCAAAAAATGGGAGCAGATTTTGTAGTAAATCATCACAATCTAAAAGAAGAACTTGAAGGCATTGGCCATACGCAGATTGACTACATCCTCGATTTTGTTGATTTAAAGGAATACTGGCAACAACTGGCTGACCTGATCAAGCCTCAGGGCCATATACTTTCAATCACCGGAAGCAGCGATCCGCTCAATCTCAACCTGCTCAAAAACAAAAGCGTCACGTTCTCATGGGAGTTGATGTACACCCGATCAATGCATCAAACACCCGATATGCAACGCCAGCACGATATTTTGAACCGGGCAGCAGATTTGTTTGAAGACGGAACCCTGCAACCCACCGTTACCACCGTATTTGAAGGCTTTAGTGTAGAAAATCTCAAAAAAGCCCACGAACTTCAGGAAAGCGGAACCAGTATCGGGAAGAATGTGATTGTGTATTAAAAAACTATAAAAGAAAAACCGATGCGTAGTACAGCTCCCTCCCTTATAAAATTCCTTCAAGCCTTTGTTGTAATGCTTGTGCTATTTCAAGTGACAAGCTGCAAAGGCCAGAATACCGAAAGCAAGCAGGAGGGAAGTGACACTGCTGCTTACACCTACAGGCCGGGAAGTGTAAACGGAATCGGAAAATGGTTTATGGGGCGTGAGATTGCCCACGTTATGGGTTTTCAGGGGATGGAATGGCTCAACCGACCTGAACGCGAACAGGAAGAAAACGTTTCGCGACTGCTTAAAAATATGAACATTCAGGCTGATGATGTCATTGCCGATATTGGAGCAGGCTCCGGCTATCACGTGTTTAAAATGGCAACACAGGCACCCGAAGGAATGGTGTATGGCGTAGATATTCAGGAGGAAATGCTTGCCGAAATGAAACGCGTGCAGCTAAAAACCGGCATTACCCATGTTACTCTGGTCAAAGGAAGCGCGCAAAGCGTTAATCTTCCCGAAAATAAAGTGGACAAAGTACTTATGGTTGATGTGTACCATGAGTTTGAATTTCCGCTGAAAATGCTGGCATCCATTAAAAAGGCGATGAAAGCCGATGCTAAACTTTACCTGATCGAATACCGCGGCGAAGATCCCAACATTCCCATCAAAACCATTCATAAAATGACCGAGGGCCAGGCCGTTAAAGAACTCCGCGCTGCCGGTTTTACCTTGGTTGAAAACATAGCTAATCTGCCCTGGCAGCATTGCATGGTATTTCAGAAAGGAAGTTAAATGTTAATCGTTAATTGGAATTTAAAAAACAGTAAACCGAAAACTGAAACAACATCCCTCTAAATCTCCCTTCCAAGGGAGACTTATATTTAGTGTTTAAAATATAATCTTACGTGAAAAATCAGCTCCCTGCTTTCCCGAACCTTCGGGAGGAGAAGGGTTGGGGATGAGGAGAAGACTTCTTTTTTGCGTTAATTGGGATTCTGCAAAAACCGAAAACGGAAAACCGTAAACCGAAAACGCACCTCTAACATCTAAAAAACCTACTCCGTCAGTGAATCCTCCAGCTCCAGGGCTTCGTCTTCGGTGTTGAAAGTAGGGACAGATTCTTTCAGGCGGTTAAATTCTTCAATACGCTCGGCATCTTCTTCTTCGCCGGTAAAGTATGGAAATACGTCAACCACCGGTGACTCGGCGATAGCCGGAATGCTGTATTCACCCATCGTATCGCGCATGACATGCTGCGTGTTTTCATAAGCTTCCTTGACGTCGTTAGCCTGTACCAGCAGATACTGGTTCATTTTGCGCTCTTTTCCGCTGTTTTCGTCGTAGGCAATAAGCGCCACTTTAGATTTAAACCAGCGATCGGCATTTTCAAACGGATGCACTTCTGCGAAATTAGCCACCTTGATGTTGGTGATCAGCATACCTTCCCCTTCATTGAGAAACGGACGCATCTCCTCGGTAATGCGCTTTTCAGCTTCGGTATAGGATACCGCATCTACCAGAAAAGGCTCGGTTTTTAGCTTTCTCAGGCCGGAAGCTTCATCAAATTTGGCATATTTTACTTTGCATTCGTACCAGGTTACGCTCATAATTTTTCAAATTTTAGGACGCCAAAAATAGGATTTCGCGAAGGCCATTCAAGCTTTTAAAGCAGATAGATATTCACAATTTAAAGCAGAATCACTTAGAGGTTTCAAACTGAATGGCTTAGCTCTTTTAGGCATCAGGAAAAAGAATCCCGTGAATTTTTAACTTTGCCGATGCCAAAAAAAAGTTTTAAAAGTGCTGGAAAAAAGAACACAAGTACCCCGGGAATATGATCCCGATCCTGACAAGTTTATTTATTGTTTAGAAGGCGTTGCCGATGTAGATGCAGATCAAATTACCGAAGTTCAGAAAAGTCTGGAAGAACTGGCGCTTCAGTTTGGTGTAGCCAGCATTTACCAAACCTGCGATACCATTGAAGGTCTGGAAGCGAGTTTAAACACGCTAATCGTGGACGATCACCATTTTAAGGAATACGAAATCATTTACCTGGTAATGACCGGAGAAGCCAATAGTATTTGTTTAAATAACTACTATTACAGTTTTCAGGAAATAGCAGAGCTTTTTGAAGGAAAATTAAGAGGAAAAATCCTGCATTTTTCAAATGCCAAAGTGCTGGATCTCGACGAGGAAGAAGCGCAGTATTTTCTGGATATCACAAACGCAAAAGCGGTTTCCGGCTATGGAAACGCCGTTGACGGACTGAGTAGCTCTAATCTGGATAAAGTCTTCTTTAACCTGTTTAATGAAGACGACGACCTCTTTAATGTGGTAGAGGAGCTGCACCAAAAGCATTACACCGCTTGCAAGGTCCTGGATTTTAGAATGTATTATTAAGGCTTTGCCTGCTTTTGGACTAACTAACCGGATTTTAGAATCTCAATTTTGCCATTAGAATTGAACACTATATGTTTTGAGGAATGTAGATCATTACGTCAGTACCGGCCTACAAAAATTTATCGTAAAATTTGAAATGAGTGAGCGTAAAATTTTAGACTGTTTGAGCTTCACGAATTTTGATATTAAGTACATCTATACAAGCGAGTTTCTAAAATTTAGCGAGGGAATGATAAATTTAGATAAAGTTTTGTCAGCCTTGATCTTTTGGTTCTTTGGCATCAAGGCAAAAGAACAGAAACTTGAATTGAAGTTGAAGTTTCTCAATTTTCCTGCCCGCCTCAATAGACGGGTTGGTTCTTTGGCATCAAGGCAAAAGAACAGGAATACAAATAGAAGTTAATGTGTTTGTACTCCCAAAACAGAAATCACCTGGTTTCAAGAAAACACCTTTTAAACGCAAAAAATCTAATGCTGAAACACTTCGTGATTTTAAAATCAGTAAAATTCCGGTTAAAAAAAAACCGAATTAAACACTTTGAGATTTCGCTTTGCGCATAGGATTAAACAGGATAAAAAGCAGCGTGTAGAGGAGCAACAGGAGTAGATACCAGGTGTTTGACATCAGGTCTAAATAATCGATATTTCCGTTTGAAAAACTCAGAATCATCAAAACCTGAGCTCCATAAGGCAACAATCCCTGCGTGATACAGGCAAAAATATCAAGTATAGAAGCTGTTTTTTTAGGGTCTAATGCGTACTCGTCGTTGATGCTTTTGGCAATAGGTCCGGCGATAATGATCGAGACCGTATTGTTTGCAATGGCCATATTGATGCTACTTACCAAAGTAGCAATGCCCAGCTCTGCCGTCTTTTTATTTTTAATCAGCTTTTTAATGTTTTCCAGAATAAAAGCAATCCCGCCGTTAAGCGAAACCAATGCCGCAAGACCTCCGGTAAGTAACGACAAAAGGAAGATTTCGGTCATATTGGTAAAGCCTTCATAGGCAATTTTGGTAGATTCCAACAGCGTAAAGTCCCCGTAGGCAATACCCAGAATGGCTGCTGCCAGGACACCTAGAAAAAGCGTGATAAACACATTAAGCCCTGCTATAGAAAGTACTATAACCAAAATATAAGGGCTTATTTTGAGTACGTCATATTCATAATTCACGGCAGTTTCGGCGGCAATGCTAAGATCCAGTCCCTGAAAAACCAAAATAGCAACCGTACCCAGTGCTGCGGGTATCGCGATTTTAATATTCTGTCGAAATTTAGCACTCATTTTAGTCCCCAGCGACTGGGTAGCCGCAATGGTCGTATCGGAAATCACCGATAAATTATCTCCAAACATACTTCCGCCCAGAAGTGCCCCGCATAGAATCGCCAGGTCTGCGCTGCTGTTGGCCGCAAAACCCACCACAATAGGAGCCAGGGCAACAATCGCCCCAACCGATGTCCCCGTAGAGACCGACAGGAAGCCCGCAATAACAAAAATCCCCACGTAGATATACTGTATCGCAATAGCATCGAGACCCAGATTGACAATGGCATCGACACTGCCGGTGGCGTTGGTGATCGCTGCAAAAGCACCGGCAAGCAGATAAATCAAACACATGGTGAGTATTTTATCATCCCCACAACCCTGTAAAAGGCTCGCTATTTTGGTGTTGATGGGTTGCCTGAATTGGATAAACGCGACTACAATACCCGCGATAACGGCAATGGGAGCAGGAAGTGCATAAAAATCATTTTGATAGATGCCCACACCCAGAAAAGTGCCCACAAAAACAAATAAAGGGAATAGTGCTGAAAATTTGGGAATAGGCTGCGCAGTCTGTGCCATAGCTGTTTTTTAGCTCAATACAGGAAATAGCAGGAATTACAAAGAGGTGTTAACAAGGTTTCCAGGTAATTGGCTTATCTATTTTAGCACCTTGCTCGTTAATGCAGGTTGCTATCTCCCTTATGAGATTCTGGATAATTTATTTAAGGCGGCAAAAGTACTTTAGGAAAGTCTATTAAAAGATCCTGAAAAGTTAATCTTTTGATAAGGTAAGCCCCGGCCCGTTTGCGCGCACAGGGGATGGGAGGGAAGTGGGCTTTTTATGGAGCAGGGCGTATAAAACCACAAAGCGTATAAACTACTGCGTGTTTACCGGACTTTGGAAACTAAAAATAAGATTAACCCTTATATTTACACCAAACGACATGAGATGATGACAGACGAAAACTTTATGCAGGAAGCGGTAAACGCGGCTTTAAAAGGAATGCAAAACAACGAGGGCGGACCCTTTGGCTGCGTGATTGTGAAGGACGGAAAAATCATAGGAAAGGGCAACAATAAAGTGACGTCAACCAATGATCCCACGGCGCACGCCGAAGTCACCGCCATACGCGATGCCTGTAAAAACCTCAATAGCTTTCAGCTTACCGGCTGTACGATTTATACCTCCTGCGAACCCTGCCCGATGTGCCTGGGCGCGATCTACTGGGCACGCCCCGATAAAGTGTATTACGGCAGTACCAAAACCGATGCGGCAAACATTGGCTTTGACGATGCCTTTATCTATAAGGAATTGGAGTTACCCTACAACGAGCGCAGTATCCCTTTTAAACAGTTGGCTCCCGAGATTGCCATCAAGCCTTTTGAGGAATGGACGGAAAAAGGGGATAGGGTGGAGTATTAATATTTATGTTGAAGAATAAGTGCTTTTCATTTTAAGCTCAACTATAAATTATTTTTCAATCAATTAAAAGCTGAGTAGAGGGGAGTTGCTCAAAAATTTAAAAGTATGGATGAATAGAGCTGGGGTTTGGTATTCAGTATTTTAAACATTTTAGTATCATATTGTTAAATAGGTCAGAGAAGCTGATCACTTCTTTTAAAAAATAAAATCATATTTTCGTTTTTAAAACTCTGTAAAGTTGGTAGTGAAAAAAAATAGATTAAAAGCTGTTGACTTTTTTTGTTCAGCTGGAGGTGTTACATGTGGTTTTAAACAAGCTGGAATCGAAGTTCTAGGTGGCATCGATATAGATAAAAACTGCAAAGAAACTTATGAAATTAACAATAGCGCAAAATTTCTAAACGCAGATGTTTCTAAATTAGATAAAAAGCAAATTGGGAAATTTTTCAAAATTAGAAGAAATCAAAGAAACCTAATATTTGTTGGCTGTAGCCCTTGTCAGTATTATTCTAATATCACTACTAATAAGTCGAAGTCTAAGAAAACGAGACTTCTTTTAGAAGATTTTCGAGAATTCGTAGAGTTTTACAGACCAGGTTATGTATTTATCGAAAATGTACCAGGATTTGATAAAAACCCAAAAAGCCCCATCGAGCGATTTAAATCCTTTCTAACTGATGAGGGATATGTTTTTGATGATGGCATATTGAATTCAAAATATTTTGGTGTACCTCAAAGTCGAAGAAGGTATGTTTTAATGGCTACCAGGATAAAAAAGAAAATATCCATTCCGAATGAAGATCGATCATATGTTAAAACTGTAAGAGAAGCAATTGGTAACTCTGAAAGGTTTCCAGTAGTAGATGCGGGAAATTTTGATACAACTGACTTTCAGCATACAACGGCTAGACTAAGTAAAGTGAATTTACAAAGGATTCGATTAACAAAACACGATGGAGGAGATCGTAGGGACTGGCCACAAGGTATAAAGCCGAAATGCTATAACACGCACAAGGGTCATTATGATGTTTATGGCAGAATGTTCTGGGACAAACCTGCCCCAACTATTACTACTAGATTCAATAGCTACTCGAATGGAAGATATGGTCATCCAGTGCAGGATAGAGCAATTTCATTAAGAGAGGGTGCAGTTTTACAAAGTTTTCCAATAGACTATAAATTTTATTCATCAAGTAATGTAACTATTGCTAAAATGATAGGAAATGCCGTACCTCCTTTACTTGCTAAAAATGTTGGAAAAATCTTTAATTCATGAAGCATATTGAATTAATAAATGAATTTACTTCCACTTTAAGTGAAATGAGTATGAATCAATTAATTGATTCAGCTCAAAATGATTTGTTGGAAGATACTGATATTCTTTATTTAGCTAATAAATTGGCAAATTCGGGAGATCAGATAGTCCTACCACATGATATTATCACTGCGGATATTCCATCAACTGGTGGTCCATCATCACTTTCTACTCTGATTTGTCCTTTAGTATTACGAGAGATTGGCTTTATTGTTCCTAAATTGGGAGTACCAGGCAGACCTGCTGGAGGTATAGATATCCTTAATCAAATTCCTAACTATAAGATTGACTATAATAAAGCAGAACTTTTAAAGTGCCTAGAAAAAAATGGTTATTGCCATTTTATTGCAAATGAACACTATACACCCGCTGATGCTAAACTTTTCCGGCATAGAGTCAAATTAAATGCTACTGCAGTTCCTGCTTTGGTAATTGCAAGTATTCTTTCCAAAAAAATTGCTGTTGGATTGAAAATAACTGGATTAGATATCCGGGTTTCTAAAAATGGCAATTTTGGAAATAATCTTAATCAAGCAATAGAAAATGCAAATAGATTTATCAAAATTGCAAAAACAGCAGGGGTTAATGCCATCTGTCTAATAAGCGACTTAAATTTCTTACAACAACCATACATTGGTCGCGGAGAATCTTTACTTGCTCTTGCTGAACTATTTGATGGAAAACCTTGTGATTTATTATATAATCATTTTCAGAGATGTATTTCTATGTCTCTAGAGTTGTCAAATGTTAAAAGAAGCACCTTTTCGATTGAATTAAAACAAATAAGGTCTCATTTTAAAACAAATATTTTATCTCAAAATGGTTCCTGGGAAGGATTCATAAATAAGAGTAATGACATAAAGGAGAAACATTCCAATTTCATATACGCTTTATCAACAGGTTATTTAAGGATTGATTTATATCAATTAAAACTTTTAATTGTAGGTTTTCAAAATAAATATAATTCGCCCGCAAACAAATTCTCGGATCCGTGTGGAGTTATATTTATTAAAAATGATAATGAACTGGTTGAAAAGGGAGAAGCTGTATTAACATTTAGATTTAATTATTCAGAGGACTTCGTGAAATTCAGAAATGGTCTTTTGAGTTGTTTGATATATAAAGAAACAAAAGACCACCAATTTGAATACCAAGTAATAAGATAAAAAATGGCAAAACTAGGATGTTTCAATTGTCCTGAAATTGGACACGATAATACGAGAAAACTTGATGGTATTTGCCCAACTTGTGGACAAAAATATGGTTTTCCTTTAGATTTTTTTCCAGAGTTTATAGATAGTTATAAAGTAATAAAACCGCTAAGTAGAGGATTTTATGGCGCTACATATGTTGTAAAAAATGAATTACTAGATACCGAATTTGTAATAAAAATAATACCTAAAAGTATTTATGAACTTCATAATAAAGATTTTCAACAAGAATGTAGAGATCATGCTCAATTAGCAAGGGGCAGTCAACATATTGTTGGTATTACTGCAATGGGTAGTGATTTAATCAAATTTAGTAACGGACAGAAAGTTGATTGTCATTACCAAGTGTTGGATTACATCTCTGGACAAGTTTTGAAAGAAGTTTTAGAGGGCGAAGAACAATTAAGTGCTACAAATGTGGCACAAATAGCTATTGACTTATTTAGGATATTAGATGTTTTGAGACAAAAGAAAAAAAATCATAATGATCTTCATCCTGAAAACTTATTAATTGAAAAATTACCTGTCCAAAACCGGCGGGCTGATGAGATTGATAATCAAATTAGAATTGTCGCTATTGATATTGGCTCTCTCACCTCAATTAACAAAGCTGGAGATTCACCAGATAGACAAGGGGATGTACATTGGGTTGCCAACTATCTTGTAATTTTAAGCGAAAAACTGTTGAAACGCCCAGATGAAGTGTCGGATCAAGATTTTCGTTTGGCTTCATTATTAGAAGATAGAGCTAGGCTTTTATTCCCTGCGGCTGAATTCGTCAGATCACCTAATTTTGATGAAGTAATTGATGACATAAAAAGTTGTTATAGACAACAAACTTTTCCTTGGGAAGAGCCTTTAAGATTACTAAACTTTAATGATACCTATAATGCTCAGACATTAGATCCTTGGTATGTCCCATCGCTATTAGTGGACCCAAATGATCAATGGTTATCTAAAATTTCTGGAAAGGGTCCACTTGTTATAACTGGCATGAGGGGCTGTGGAAAAACAATGATGCTAAGGGCTTTGCAATTTCACGCTAGAGCAGCCTCAACAAAAGCTTCTTTACCTAATGTGACTGATCAACTCAAATCCTTTAAAAATGAAGGATATGTTGGTATTTATGTTTCGTGCAACAAATTGTTGGGGGAAGCGGGTCCGGCACCAGAAAACAAAATCCAAAATCCATTTTCTAAACTTTTTATTAGGTATGGGATTGAAGTTATTAAGGCATTACGACACTTAAAATCTATTTCTTACGATTCCGTCAAGAGTGATTTTTACACCGATTTGACAACTATTTATAAAGAACATTTATCAACTGTCGACTTATTAGATGGCATATATAGCGAACAGCAACTTGAGCAACGACTTTTAAGTATGCTATACTCTCTTAATAGAGGTGAAGATAAATATATTGTGAAGGTCAATCCAGCAAATTCATTTCCTGCACTTGCTCAAGCTATTCGCAAATGTTCAAATATTTGGGCCAACACTCACATTTTATATCTTTTAGATGATGTCTCAACTAGATATTTAAATGAAGAAAATATTAAGAGTCTTCTCTCGTCTTTAATTTTTCAAAGTGAGGACTGTGCTTTTAAAATAACTAGTGAGATTCAATCAATAAAATTTGGACTCTTTTCGCCAGGTATCGTTGAAAGAGCTAAGAAAGGAAGGGATTTTGAAACTTTTGATTTAGGTGGTGCTGTAAATGATAAAATTCGTAATAAAGGTGGTAAACAGTTTGTAATTGATATTTTAAATCGAAGAGCAGAAGGTAATATTAAACACCCGAAAAAAAATCCCATAGATTTAATAGGAGATGTTTCTCTTAAAGAAATTGCTGAAAAAATAGTTAGTTTAAAAAATAGTAAAACTCTAAGACAGCAAATTTATCACGGTTTATCCGCTTTAAAAGGAGTTTGTGTAGGAGATATAGGTGATATAATTAATTTATATGATTTGATAATTCGTCACTATGATTTTGACAAAAAAACAACTCCAATTCCTTCAAATCTTCAGAATGAATGTTTTTTACAACTATGCAGTATAAGACTGCATGAGGTTAATACTCGAGGTAGTGATAAAAAAGATTTCGCATTAGCTTTTGCTGAGGCTTCTCACGAATTACTAATAAGATCTTCAAAAAATGGGGATTCGAAATTACGCCAATATTATTCAGTCTATGTGAGAATAACTACGGGTGACCAAGAATGGCAATATAATAAGGTCAGGGAACTTCTTGACGCAGGTATTTTTGTTTACTCGGGTGGAGCAAATGCTCCAAGATCATTAGGAAACGACAGTAATCCTATAAGGCAATTCAAGTTAAATTATAGGAAACTTTACGGTGTCTCCTCGCTAATTGGGTTAACTCAAGGCGATAGGTTTGAATTAACGGGAGAACAAGTTGAAAAATGGCTAAGAAATCCTTCTGATGGGAAGCAAATATTGATGGAAAATTTAGGGGGTTCTAGTTCAAATGTGGATGAGGGAGAAGATTTCGACGAAGAACTTATCGAAATTAGAGAAAAAGAAAAAATATTAGTAAAACCAAAACAAGATTCACAAGTATCTTTAGATTTCGGTGAAAATATTGAAGATAATCACTACGAGAATGATAAAATAAAACAACTTATTAATAGTAAGTCGCCTAAAGCAAGCGAAATTGATTTTTTAGAACTTAAAAAAGTACAGTTTGATGCAATAATATGTGGTTTAGGCTTTGAGGAAAGAGCTTTAGAGTCCTTTAAATCTTTATTAAAATTAAATACATCAAAATTTTTATTTGTTCAATATGATGAAAAGGGAAAAGGGGATGAAATAATCGATCTTGTACAAAAAAGTGGTGTTGACTTTGAAATAGTACCGTACGATAAGGTAAAAACAAGCTTCACATCGTATAATGGTAATATATTATGTGACGTATCTGGAATGTCTAAGGCTATTATATTTAACACGATAAGAGATACACTAAAAAAAAATAAAAAAGTATGGGTCGTTCATACTTATGCAAAGAAATATTATCCACTCAATAAAGAAATCAAAAAGGCATTAAATAACTTAACTCAAGAAAATGATAATGCTAATAAATTAGACTTAGTAACATCACAAGTAATGAAAGGCGAATCGGGCCCATATGAGGTTTTTGATTTATTATTTTCAGACTCAGATGATTCGAAAAGAAATGTTTTAATTGGATTTTCGAGTTCAAAATATGAAAGATTGTTTAAAATTCTGTCTTTTAGAAGCTTTGATAAACTACAAATAGTAACTCCTAAAAGAGATACCATGCGTGGCAAACTTGCAACTATAGCATCTGAAGTAATATTTAAATCGAATTCTAGTACTGAATTGCATGAATATAGCTCTGATGATTTAAATGGAGCTCTGCTTTATCTAACAAAAATCTACCAACAATTATATATAGATCAAAACTTTAATTTTGAAATAGCTTTAACAGGCTCAAAACGTAATACTATAGCTGCTGCAGCAATCAGTGCTGCGTTTAAAATCTCTCATTGCTGGTATGTAAAACCTGCAAAATGGGATATGGATTCCTTTTCAACAGGATTTGGTCAAAAAACTTATTTCAAAATTGAATTATAAAAAAACGATAATGTTCTTCTATGAGAAAAGAATAGTTATATATGAACTATAATTTATATTATGTAAAATAGAATTACACTAAAGTCAAATAGCTCCATAACACCGCTACCCTCAAATCAATGAAATCTGTATTTGTACACTTTGCTTCTACTCGGTTATGCTATGTCTCTGTTTCTCGTCTTGGCTTAAGCTTAGCCTTACAAACCCCAAATTGCCATTAGTTGTCATTTCGAAGGAGCTTTTTTAGCGAATGAGAAATCGCATCTGTCATTGCTGTTAAATTTACCGGCTGGTGTGATTTCTCCTTAGCAGTCGAAATGACTTTCAGAATAACTTTGAATCCTAAACCTTAAACCTTAAATCTTGAATTCTTGCAATCGCTGAGAATCGCGTATTTGAAAATTTTCTCACCTAAGAGCAAAGGGATTTTAAAGACTTTTTAGCTCGTTTCTCGACTGGGCTTCGACAGGCTCAGCCTGACACGCTCGAAATGACATTCGGAATATCAACTGATCTGAAGCTTCGGGACAGTCTGATACATCTGGTTTCTTTTAGTCATTTCGAAGGAGCTTTTTCAGCGACTGAGAAATCGCATCCATCATTCCGGTATAATTTACCGGCTGGTGTGATTTCTCCTTATCAGTCGAAATGACTTTGAATTTTGAATTTCGTGTTTGATTTCTCGACTGGGCTTCGACTCACGAAATTTAGGGACAGCCTGACACGCTCGAAATGATATTCGGAAAATCTTGAATTTTCAACTTTAAACATTGAATTCTGTAATCACTGAGAATCGCGTATTTGAAAATTTTCTGACCTAAGTCCCGAATACGCGAATTTTGAGCAAAGATGTTTTTTAGGAATTTTCAGCTAGTTTCTCGACTGGGCTTCGACAGGCTCAGCCTGACAAGCTCGAAATGACCGTAAGTTCATCTGCCGTAAAGATGCATTTAAAAGATTTTGAATTTCAAACTTTAAATGTTGAATTTCTAGTGTGATTTCTCTTTATCAGTCAAAATGACTTTCAGAATAACTTTGAATCCTAAACCTTAAATCTTGAATTCCCGCAATCGCTGAGAATCGTGTATTTGAAAATTTTCTGACCTAAGTCCCGAATACGCGAATTTTGAGCGAAGGGATTTTAAAGACTTTTTAGCTCGTTTCTCGACTGGGCTTCGACAGGCTCAGCCTGACACGCTTGAAATGACCGTAAGTTCATCTGCCGTGAAGGAGCATTTGAAAGATTTTGAATTTCAAACTTTAAATCTTGAATTTCTCAATGACTTTGAATTTCGAACCCAATAAACTAAAATGTTAGTTTGTTAGATGTAAGCTCCGCAACAAGCAATCAGAAATAACAAATCCGAAATCCCAGACAAGCAATCAGAAATAATAAATCAGTAACCCGGAATCCCGAACTACAAATCTGCTTCCGGTTCCTGCACCGCCTCTACCGTTCCGCGATACTGCATATTAGTACGTTGGGTACTGTTTACAGACATATTTGCACTCAACCCCGGACTTAAATTGACCACAAAATCATAGGCCTCGTTTCCCTGCGTGTCATTAGCTGAAAACCGAATGATGTACATACCGCGTTTGGTTTCAACGCTGTAATTTTTCATGAGCCCGTCTATGGTGATTCCGTTATCGCGTGTGCCATAGCCCCCACCCATACGGCGCTCGCCAAAAAATGGCAGATTGGCACTGATGCTGTCACCTTTAATAGTGAGGTGATTGGAGTTTCCTATCAGGCTTATTTGTGCGCCGGTGTTTCCGGGACCTAAAATACCCGTGTTAAGTACCGCATTTACAGCTGTAGTTGCCATAGGCATTGCAAAATTAGATTCTACCGTAAAATTGCGGTTGTTCACCCAATCGTTGAGTTCGGGATTGCTGGTGGCATCGGCTTGTGAGGCGCTTCCGCAGGAAATTAAAACCAGCGTAAGCATCGTAAATACAAGTGTTTTCATAATTCTATTTTTTTAATTCGTTATTAATAATTCCGGCTTTAATCAGCAAAACCACGCCGCTCAGGCAGAGGCCTAATCCGGCTGTTCCACCCGCAATCCAATACCAGTTGGGTAAATCGGAATGCTTCCACCAGCTGCTTTCGATAGCCAAAGAAAGGCCACTACCGAGTAAAACAGCTCCAAAAGCCCCGTAAAACCACCATTTTTTGCGTTTGGCTTCCACCCTAATAGTCTTTTACATTAAAGACAAAGGCACGGTACTTCAATAAGGCCACAAAAAATGCGCCACCTATGGCGTTGCCCAGTAATGCGAGGCTTTGCACCCGTAAATACTCGGGAAACGTAACCTCAGAGCCTACAATCATGGCCGTAAAAATCTCAATATTTCCTATGATACTGTGATGTAAACCGGTAAAGGCCATGGTTGCGGTTATGATAAAAATGATAACGATGCGGCTGATGGTATCTTTTGAAGAGGTAATAAGCCAGGAAAGCAATCCCATCATCCACCCGGCTAAAATGGCGCTTACCACAATCACCCAACTTTCATAATGCGCAACGTGCTCGCCTATGGCTCTGATGGTTTCGTGGTCAAAAATACCCAGTTTGGGACCTATCCAGATCAAAACCATTCCTATAAGATAACCGCCTATGAGGTTTCCTAAAATTACAAGTCCCCAAAGCCGCAACAGGCTCTTCAGATCACGCTGGCGGTTGAGTACCGGTAAGGTAAGCAGCGAGGTCTGTTCGGTAAACAGGATCGATTGTCCCAAAACCACCAGAATAAAGCCCAGCGGATAAACAAATGCCAAAATTTTAAAAAGCCCTTCTTCGGGCATTTTACCGGTGTAGTAATAGAACATACTGCACATCAGCAGGTAACTGAAGCCAATCTCAAGCCCGGCGGTTAGCGAACTCAGCAAAATACTGCTGGTGCTGCGCTTGTACACCTCCTGCCCTTCGCAGATTTGCTCTTTGAGAATCTCCCCATGACTTTTAGCCTGTGACTCTTCACTGGGAGCCTCCTTTTCGAGCTCCTTGTCTATATTTTGCTGTTTTTTTTCTTCTTCTTCGCTCATAATCAGGAGTTCCAGATGGCTACGGCTTCATCGCGCAGCAACTGTTTTAAGTTAAATTCTACGTGACGTTTGCCGGTATGCGAGTTGTAAAAGAGGTCGCTGTACACATAACCGGCTGCTTTGGCATCGGCTGCCGAAGCGCCATAATACGCCATGTCCAGCTCAGCCCAGCGGGTGCTTCCCAGGCACATCAGGCAGGGTTCGCAACTGGTGTACAGGACGCAGCCTTTCAGACTCTTTGATCCGAGTTTTTTACAGGCTTCCTGTATCATAGCGAGTTCGGCGTGCTGGGTACAGTCTGTAGTAGCCCCTACCCGGTTATGGCCTTCGGCAATGATGCTTCCGTCTTTGACGATCACCGCTCCAAAAGCGCCACCGCCTTCGGCAGCTTTACCCTTACCGGCCCAACTGATGGCCTTTCGCATAAAATCCTCGTGTTGGTTTAGTTTCATTAACATTTTTTGGTCTTATATATAAAGACGGACACTAAAATACGCCAGGTTTTTCAGCATCCGTCCCTAAATTTTGTTATCAAATAATTTTATTGGCACCGCCAAAGGATGTTTCAGTCGATCCCGATAGCGATCGGGATGCCTCGACATCAAGGCTTCGTTTCCTTTGTATGCCTGGTGTGCAAGCCTAAGCTCGTTTACGCCGAAAGTTTTTCTTTAAAATCATTGATAATACCTCCTTTGAGCAACACACGAATCTGACGATCACTTAAAGTATGTTTGGTAGGAATCGAAATTTCACCGGTTTTCTTTTTAATGATTACCTCAATCGTATCCCGGTTTTCCACCAGTTGACGCAGGTTTTTAAACGCTACGGTATCGCCCTGTTCGATTTGCTCCAGATCGTCGGGATTTTCAAATTCCAATGGAAGAATACCGAAATTCACCAGGTTTTGCCACGCGATACGCGCATAGCTTTTCGCGATTACGGCTACCTGTCCTAAATATTTGGGGGCCAAAGCGGCATGCTCCCGGCTACTGCCCTGGGCGTAATTCTCTCCGGCAACCACAATATGGCCTCCCTCCTGCTCTTTGGTTTCCATAGCCCGGTCGTAGAAGGTTTCGTCAATTACGGTATAGCTATACTTGCTGATTTCAGGCAGGTTAGACCGAAACGGAAGTACCTCGGCACCGGCTTTTAAAATTTCGTCAGTAGAAATATTATCTCCCATTTTTAATAAAACAGGAATTTTATAGTCATCCTGAAGCGCGTCTATATGCGGTAAGGACTTGATATTCGGGCCTTTTTTGAGTTCGACTTTACTGCCATCTTCAGCCGGCGGCACCAGCATATCCATATTGATGATGTGCAGCTCAGGGTCCTCGTACTGCGGGTATTTCATGTCGTAAAGCTTTTCCAGATCCCGTGGATCGGTAATTTTACCCGTCAGTGCGGAAGCTGCAGCGGTCTCGGGGCTGCATAAATGCACCTGATCATCTTTGGTACCCGAGCGGTCGGGGAAATTACGCGGCATCGTACGCAGACTTATGGTACCGCTGGCGGGCGCCTGCCCCATCCCGATACAACCCATACATCCACTCTGGTGAAAACGGGCACCGGCGGTAATGAGATTGGCAAAAGCCTTGGTGTCTATCATATTCTGAATGATCTGGCGGCTGGTAGGATTGATATCAAAAGAAACATCGGGATTAACCGATTTGCCTTTTACAATCGCACCGGCAATCCAAAAATCGCGTAATCCCGGGTTCGCCGAAGAGCCAATCACCACCTGAGAAATTGATTTTCCGGCCACCTCGCTTACCGGAACCACATTGCCGGGGCTGGTAGGCAACGCGATAAGCGGCACCAGCTTGTCAAGCTCGATATGATCGTGCAGCTCGTATTCACAGCCTTCATCGGCTACCAGTTCAATCCAGTCTTCTTCACGTCCCTGAGACTTTAAAAATCGTTTGGTTTCCTGATCACTGGGGAAAACGGTAGTCGTAGCGCCCAGTTCGGCACCCATATTGGCAATCACATGACGGTCCATCGCACTCAGATGCTTCAGACCTTCACCATAATATTCTATAATTTTCCCAACGCCTCCTTTTACATCATGACGGCGCAGCATTTCGAGAATGACGTCTTTGGCACTTACCCAATCCGGTAATTTTCCGGTGAGTTTTACGCCCATTACTTTCGGCATTTTAACGAAATAAGGCTCACCTGCAATGGCAGCTGCCACGTCAAGACCTCCTGTACCAATGGCCAGCATCCCCAGCGAACCGGCTGCACAACTATGACTGTCACTGCCTACAAGGGTTTTTCCGGGTTTGCCGAAACGCTCCATATGTACGGGATGGCTCACCCCATTACCGGGACGGCTAAACCAAAGTCCAAATTTTTGAGCGGCGCTGTGTAAAAAGGCGTGGTCATCGGCATTTTTAAAATCGGTTTGCAGCAGGTTGTGGTCTACATATTGCACCGCAACTTCGGTCTTGGCTTTTTTAAGGTTCATCGCCTCAAGCTCCAACTGTACCAGTGTTCCGGTAGCATCCTGAAGCAAAGCCTGATCGATTTTTAATCCTATTTCCTTGCCGGGCTCGAGTTCGCCTGCAACAAGATGATCGTTGATGAGTTTTTGAGTAACGTTTAAGGGTTTCATAGATTAGATTCTTTATTTTGGTTGTTAAAAATTAGAGAGAAAGCCCTGAAGCCACAATTATTTAACAGCAATTTAGAATCTATTACGCCATAAGGCTTTTAAACTATAGTATATTTAGACCTGATATAATTCAACCGGATCAGAAGCCGCAACCCCTTTAATATCAAGGCTCTGATGCTTCATGAATACTTCAGGCATTTTAACCCTAAAATTATTTTTTTATGCTTATTTGGGCTCTTTTTATAGCTTTCATTCTCATCTGTCTTGCCCTTGACCTGGGTGTTTTCAATAAAAACGATCACGTCATAAAAAGTAAAGAGGCCGGTATCTGGACCGCAGTTTGGTTTACGCTGGCAATGGCTTTTAGCGGCATTATTTACTGGTTGTTTAACGCAGAGATGGTAGATAATCCCACGGGTATTTCAGCAAACACCGCCGTGCTCAAATACATTACCGGTTATCTCATCGAACTCTCCCTGAGTATTGACAACGTATTTGTGATCGCAGTGATCTTTTCCTCTTTTGCCATTCCGCCAAAATACCAGCATCGGGTGTTGTTCTGGGGAATTTTAGGAGCCATCATTTTCAGGGCACTCATGATTGTTTTTGGTGTGGCGCTTATCAACAAGTTTGAATGGATTATCTATGTGTTTGGCGCGTTTCTGCTGTATACGGCCTATACCATGTTTAAGTCAGATAATGATGAATACGATCCGCAGGATTCTAAGATTTATAAATACATCAAGAAACTCTTTCCGGTTACCAACCGTATAGAAGGACACGCGTTTTTTCTTTTAGAAAACGGAAAAAATGCTGCCACTCCCCTGTTTCTGGCATTAATTGTTATTGAACTTACCGATATTTTATTTGCTCTGGACAGCATCCCCGCGATTCTGGCCATAACGGCAGATCCGTTTATTGTTTTTACTTCAAACATTTTTGCCATTCTTGGACTTCGGTCTATGTATTTCCTGATTTCAAGAATGATTCAGAAATTTCGTTTTATCAATTACAGCCTGGTGGTGATTCTCGCTTTTGTGGGACTTAAAATGATTTTCTCGCATATGATTGAAGTGCCCGAATGGTTGTCCCTGGCGGTGATTGTGGTTTCACTGGTAAGCGGGATTTTAGCTTCCATTTACATCAAACAGGACGAAAATCCTGAAAATCACACACCTGAGGCTGAAGAACTTCCCTAAAGTGTTAAGGCTTCGCTAACAGAGGTTATAAAGAAAGCCTAAAGTGCATTGAGTAGGCCCCACTAATGTGTAACTTTAAGATAAATCAAAAAATTTCTATATATGAACATTAATTTTGAATACCACGATGTAACGGCCAGCGGTGCCCTTGAAGAATTTGCAAAAGAGCAGATTGAAAAACTCGTGCATAAATATGACTTTATCATACGCGCAGATGTTTTCTTTAAAATGGAAAATACCTCCAGCGATGAAACCGGAAAAATTGCCGGTATACGTTTAAGTGCTCCCGGCCCTCGCCTGTTTGCCGAACACAGTTCAAAAGACTTTTACGAGTCGGTAAAAACTACGGTACGCGAACTCGACAGCCAGTTGAAGAAGCGTAAAGAAAAAATGAAGTCTCACCACTAAACCGGGAATATGAAATCAATTGCAAGAGATGAAAATCAAATAACGCTGATTTACAACAGTGAGAATCACGTGGGTGAGCGTACGTTTGCACACGCATCTGCGATCAAGGATAAAGAGCTTCAGGCGATTGATATCGCCAAAACGCCCCTTACCGGAACCCAATGGGCCGAACTGGCTGATGGTTTAAATACCGATGTAAAAGGCTTGTTGAGTTTTGAAAACGTGTCTGATGATGACGAAATCAAAACTGCAGATTATGATGAGAATGATTATATCAAAATCATCGAGCACAGACCGGAGTTACTGGCGCATCCTATTCTTATTCACGGAGATGCGATGAAGCAAATCGTAAATCCTACCGAAGCTCAGGAATTTTTGGGTGTTGACAGCGCAGGCTTAGAAAAGAAAATGATGCACGAAGAGCCTACCATAAGCAGTACAACCAAAAAAGAACACTTTATAGAGAAGCCCGGAAAAGGCGATCACAATTAATACTGTTGATTGTTAGCATATAAAAAGCCCCGTATAGATTTTATACGGGGCTTTTTTATAGATAAAACAGAGGAAGTCAGTCCTTCTCTACAGTGTCGATAGGCTGAATTCCCGGTTTTATTTTTTCGTACAATTCAAATTGATACTCGGTGAGAATTTCACTCATCTTGCTACTTTCCTCAACATAAACACGGGTCAGATCTTCGAGTTTGGCCTTTCCGGATTTCTTTTGACTCACTTCCTCGCGCAAAAGCAGAAAGTCTTCCAGACTCGATTTGAAAAGCAAGTCCTGCTTGGGAGTCATCCCCAGTTTGGCGGAATAAATCTGGGTCAAAGAATCTGCTGCCTTCTCAATATGTTGGGGCTTGATCTCATAATGCTGCACCTGAGCAACGGTGCTAAGGCTGAAAAAAACCAGCATCAATCCAAATACGATACGTTTCATAATCTAGCTTTTTGATTTAAAGTTTCCGTTAAAGGCAAAGTCTTCGATATCCATACGCGAACGTTTGGTTTCCAGCTCCTGTTCTCTCAACGATTCCGGAAGCTTCTCTACATCGCCCCCGTATCTGCCAAAAGCAACCGCGGTAGCAATGCCGTAATCATCGGTAAATTGAAATTCGCGATGGGCTTTTTCCTGATCAATACCACCCATTTGATGTGCGGCAATCCCGGTATGATTGGCCTGAATCACTACGTTGCCCATAAACAGACCTAAATCGTGAAGCGCGTGAAAATACTCCTCCCCATCTTTATTGGTTTTCTTATAGGCCGTTACCATCAGTACCTGAGCATTTTTGGCCCAATCCTGATTAAAAGGAATCAAACATTCCATAATGCGATCGTAAACCGCATCTCCCTTGAGGCCATAAATAACGCGCCAGGGCTGCTGATTGTAAGAGCTTGAAGCCCATCTTCCGGCTTCCAGCAGTAATTTTACTTCAGATTCTGAAATGGGTTCGTCATCAAAAGCACGCGGACTCCAGCGTGTTTTGATGTCTTCCATAATGTCATATTGGGTAGGTGTCGTTTTCTTGATTTTTTCCATGGTTACTTTTTATTGAAAGATAACCGATTTAAGGAGCTTTGCAGCGGTTTTTAACGACCCTTAACGCAGTGGCGGTAATTTTAACGAGTCGCTAACTTTTCGTCAATAAGCGCAATAGAGGCAGCAACCGTATCCATTTTGTTGAGTTCATCATCCTCAATGGTGATATCAAATGCATCTTCCACATCCAGCACAATATCTACCAGATGGGTAGAGTTGATGTTTAAATCATTCACCAAATGGCTATGTGGTTCAATGCTTTCGGGATTTACATCTTCCGGCAGATAGGGTTTAATGATGTCTTTAAGTTTCGAATAGATTTCCTGATTCATAAGATTTTTAGTTTTCGCTGTTGCGAAATTTAGGGTGTTTGTTTCTAATTCAATTTGGTTTTTTTTTCAGCTTCGAAAAAATCGCTTAAGACTGAAAGGTGCTAAAAATAAGACAACAGTTTACATCCCCAAAACCAAAACTGGCTTTTGCCAGAATATTAAACTGCAGATCGGTTTTGGTTCTGGGAATACGCGTCTCCGAAATTTGAGCTGCGATTGCAGGATGCACCTGCTCCAGATTGATGTTGGGGAACAAAAACTGATGCTTCAATTGTAATACCGAAGCCACACACTCAATACTGCCGCTGGCGGCCAGACAATGCCCGGTCATTCCTTTTAGCGAGTTGATATAAGGAAAATCTGCCCCCTTGCGCCCCAGAGCTTCACTCCAGTTTTGTATTTCCAGATCGTCTTTAGTGGTAGCCGTAAGATGCCCGTTGATCACATCTACGGCTGAAGCTTCAACACTGGCATTAATTAGCGCATCACTGATGCAACGCTTCACCGCAATGGGATTAGGAGCCGTCATCGAGCCCTCCTGCCGCTGCCCGCCGCTGTTGCTGTGGCCACCCAAAATTTCGGCATAAATGCTCGCACCGCGCTGCTGAGCACTTTCCAGGCTTTCTAAAACCAAAGCGCCCGCACCGCTTCCCGGTACAAAACCGCTGGCGTCTGCCGCCATAGGTCGGGAAGCTTTTGCCGGTTTGTCGTTGTATTTAGAAGGTAAAATGCGCAGGGCGTCAAAACCACACCACACATAAGGGCCACCATCGCTGGTGCTTCCGGCCAGCATACGCTTTGCCTTCCCGTCTTTGATACGCTCGTAAGCCAGTAAAACCGCCTCGGTACCGGTAGTACAGGCAGAAGAATTGGTAGTGACCAGATTGCCCAGACCGAGCATTCCGCCTAAATATGCGCTTACCCCGCTGCTCATGGTTTGCTGCACACTGGTACTGCCCAGGCGCCGGGTATTGCCCTCATCGACTTTATAAATGCTCTCCCGGTATTTGTCTACCCCTAAGGTGCCCACGCCAAAGATGGTCCCGCTGTCAAAATCGCACTGCTCATCATCAATCTTCAGGCCGGCATCCTGCCAGGCTTCAATCCCTGCAGCCACCCCATACAGAATACCTGCAGCATTAAAATTGCGCAGCTGTAAAGGCGTAAAATACCTGGATTTCACCGCTTCTGAAATAAGCGGCATCCCTCCTATCTGACAGGAAAAATTCAGTTTTTCGAGTTCGCTGTAAAAACGTATTCCGCTTTTACCGTTTTCAATCGCTTCTTTAAAGGCCGGTACACCCACCCCGTTAGGAGCACAAACGCCCAGACCTGTTACTACCACTCTATGATTTTGCATCGCCGGGTTTTAAAATTCCTGAAAAAACACCCTGACAAACCACTTCTCCCGCAGCGTTGAGCATCTTAACCTGTGACTTTAACTTATGAAACCTAAAATATTCTAAATCAGAAACAACGGTAACATTTTCATTAGGAAAAACCGGCTTTAAAAACCGGGCCTGATGCTCAACCACAGCCACGGTTGCATTTGATTTTAAATCGAAATTTTTATCGCGAAGCAGGTAAATGCCCAGGCTCACAAGTCCTATTTGCATCATACACTCAATCAGGATTACACCGGGTGTAACCGGAAAATTTACAAAGTGACCTTTGTAAAAATCGGAGGTATCTTTAAACATATACTCCCCTTTGATGTGCTTTTGAGAAACCTCGGTAATGCGGTCTACAAACAAAAACGGAGGTCCATAGGGTAGTTTCTGTACAATTTCTTGGTGGGTCATGAATTAATTATTTAGGCATTCAAAACTGCCAATAGGTGAACCATCGGGAATCTTAGGAGCCGAAACCGGCTTAAACTCGTCCGGATCTTCGATGAATTTTCCGATCTGCCAGGCCAGATAACGCACATCTGCATCTTCAAATTTTAAATTTTGCATTGCCAGGTCAGAAAGACTTTTCAATACTGCTGCTTTTACCTGCGGAATCGCTTCAGGATTCACCATCAGTTGCTTCAAATGCTCTAAAACCCGGTAATTGATGCTGCGTTGCACTTCTGCCAGATAGGAATCATTCGGTTTTTGACCAAAGGTTTTAGCCGTCAGGGCATCTAAAACTTCCTGAAATGCCGGAAGCTCTGCATCTACCGCATGCTGTGCTACCAGACGGTTTGCCCGCTCCGCATTCAGCAGAAAATCAAGTGTAAAATCGGCTGCGGTTTCAGCAGCACCCAGCGGATCAAAAGTGACACCGGTATTGCCCTTAAAGCTTTCGCGGGTGCGATTATACCCAAAAGCCCTTGGCGGAAACAAATCCAATTTGGACTTCGGGATGGCAAGCACTTCAGCATCAAGGGTTTTAAGTACCCCGTCAAGTGCTTCTTCCTGCTCTTTTGCCGAAACATAGCTTCGTATTTGCTGCTGTTCATCACCCCGTACCGCGTAGGTATAACGCAGGCCACCAATACGTTTTACCGCTGCTTCGGTTTGATACCTGTGGTAAAAATAGAGCGGCACAAACACATCCTCCAGAACCGTAAGCGGCTCCCCGCTGCGAATATTTGCTATGCTGAAATTTTGAATGGCTTTTTCGCGAAGCGCCAATACCGATTCGAGCTCTTTAGCCGCATTGGCTCCGTTATCCCATAAATGGGCGTCAGGATGGGCACCATCTGCAGCCCGGGCATCGCTGTCTGTGATAAAGCGCAGTCCCTTAGCCTCAGCATCTTCCAAAACTTTATTTAGATACCAGGATTCAGTCATGCCTTTAGGAACATCGCCATAACTGTAAGCCACGGTTACTTTATCCCAAACCCCTATTCCGGTAGCGTAAGCATCGCTAAAATCAACTACTCCATTTTTAAGCCGAATGGCAGGATGCGGATAATCCATCACCGAAGCGCGGTCGTTAACACTGGCGGCAAAATTGTGCGCAAAACCAAGGGTGTGCCCTACTTCGTGTGCCGAAAGCTGGCGAATACGGGCCAAAGCAAGCTCGAGCATAGGTTCATAATTATCATCAGATTCGGCAAAAGGTTGATTCATCAAAGCCTGGGCGATCATAAAATCCTGACGGATGCGCAAACTTCCCAAACTTACATGCCCCTTTAAAATCTCTCCGGTACGCGGATCGGTAACGCTGGCCCCATAACTCCAGCCGCGGGTGCTGCGGTGCACCCATTGAATGACATTGTAGCGCAAATCAAGCGGATCTGCATTTTCCGGCAGCATTTTAACCTGAAACGCATTCTGGTATCCTATACTTTCAAAAGCCTGATTCCACCAGCCTGCACCTTCCAGCAAAGCCGATCGCACCGGCTCGGGAGTTCCGGGGTCCAGATAGTAAATAATGGGTTCTACCGGCTCACTGACTTCAAGTTCGGGGTTTTTCTTTTCAAGCCGGTGTCTGATGATTAAGCGTTTGTCAATAGGTTCCTGAACCGGAGAAGCATAATCTTTGTATTGCGTGTAGATCGCACCGGAGCGCGGATCAAAGGCCCGAGGTTCATATCCCGCTTCAGGTAATTGCACAAAAGAATGGTGTTGAACTACCGAAATCAAGGAAGCATCTGGGGCAACACTGCGAAGCAGGCGCCCCTCAGGGCTGCCTTTAAATGTAAGCAAAACCTCAAATTCCACATTTTTAGGGAAAGCTTTGGTATTCTCTAAAGCCAAAGCGCTTTTTTCCTTGTCGTATTTATAGGTACCCTCTTTATTGGCTTTAATACGATCTGCAACGCCGTGTGCGTCTTCCATTAAAAAAGGCGTAAAGTCTATTATATAGGTACTGCCCTGAGTTTCTTTAATCTCAAAACCATATAAAACCGATTTAGCAAAGGCCTCCTCAACCGATTTTCGCTCGGCTTCGTTTTCTGTTACGGCACGGTAATCCTGATTGGGCTGCACCAGCAGCAGCTTGTTGCCCGCTTTAATGAATTTTACTATGGCTGTACCGCCCAACTGCCCACGATCGAGACCTATGTCGTTAGAACCCAGTCCGCTTTTAAGCGCATGGACATAGATAAATTCTTCATCGAGTTTGTCGACTTCCAGATAAATCGCATCGTTTTTTTCGTCGTAATGAAACTTAAAAAACCCATCCTGGGTCCTGAGATTTTTTTTGGTTTCCAAAAATTGCGCAGAGAGCGTATTCAGACAAAGCAGCAGTAAAACAGGAAGGAGTTTTTTCATTCTTTAGATATATGGGTTTAAAAATAACCAAAAAAAGCTGTAAAACGGCAGCAGCATATAGCTTCCTAAAAATTGCCGAATTCCGATTTACAAAAGAAAAAATTGTATTTATCTCAAAAAAAAGCAGTTATAAATATGTGAATGGTATGAGCTCTTTTGCTTTTTAATCCTTATTTTAACAACAAACTAATCACTACATGTCACAGTCACAAACCCAATCCATTTTTTCGTCCTACGAAAAAGACCCTAAGTTTTATGATGAAATTTTCGACGAAGACGGAAATGTAAAAAAGGTCTACCAAACCTTATTTGATTTATATAGTGGGCATTCCAGTCAGGATTATGCCCGGCTTAACGATAAGGCTAAAGCTTCCTTCTTCAATCAGGGAATTACATTTCAGGTTTATAGCGAGAATGAAGCCAAAGAAAAAATATTCCCTTTTGACCTCTTTCCCAGAATCATAGACCCCAAAGAATGGGAAGTCATAGAACGCGGTGTTCTGCAGCGCAGCAAGGCGCTCAACCACTTTATATGGGATATTTACCACGATAAAAAAATCATCAAGCAGGGTATTGTCCCGCTCGATCTCATTACATCATCAGCAAATTACCTGCATCAGATGATAGGAGTTGATCCTCCGGGAGGTATATACAATCACATTTCGGGAACCGATCTGATCAAACACAGTGATGGTAAATATTATGTGCTTGAAGACAACATACGTTGCCCAAGCGGGGTGAGTTATGTGATTTGTAACCGTACGGCCTTAAAACGGGCTTTGTTTGGCGTGTTTAATCATTATAACGCCCATACGGTCACCGATTATGCGCAAAACCTGCTCGAAATGATGGAAACCGTTAAGCCGCGAGGAGTAGATGAGCCCAACTGTGTAGTGATTACGCCGGGTGTTTACAACTCAGCTTATTACGAGCATTCGTATCTCGCAAAAGCTATGGGTGTTGAGCTGGTTGAAGGCCGGGATTTGTTTGTGGAGAATGATTTCGTTTATATGCAAACCATCAAGGGTCCCGAGCGTGTAGATGTGATTTACAGACGTATTGATGATGCATTTCTCGATCCGTTAGAGTTTAGACCCGATTCTGCTTTGGGTGTACCGGGCTTGTTTTCGGCCTATAAAAAAGGAAATGTATGTCTGGTTAATGCACCGGGTACCGGTTTTGCAGACGATAAGGCCGTATATACCTATATGCCGCAAATCATTAAGTATTACCTCAATGAAGAGCCTATTCTCAATAACGTACACACCTACCACTGCAGTCGCCCTGACGAACTGAAATACGTGCTGGAAAATGTAGACAAGCTGGTGATCAAGCCGGTAGATGAAGCCGGAGGTTACGGCATCTCCATTGGTAACAGACTTACTAAAGAGGAGATTGAAAAAGTAAAGAAAACCATTCAGGCGAGTCCGCGTAAGTATATTGCACAGCCCATTATGAGTCTTTCGGTACACGCGACCTATATTGAAGAAAGCGAGTCTTTTGAATCGCGGCATGTCGATCTGAGAACTTTTTGCCTGCTGGGCGCCAATAAAGAATTTGTCTTAAAAGGAGGACTCACCCGTGTGGCACTTAAAAAAGGCAATCTTATTGTAAACAGCTCACAGGGCGGCGGCTCTAAAGATACCTGGGTTTTAAAAAAGAAATCCTAAAAAACGAATTACACCACTAACCAAAAATCTTCTTAAAACTCATAACTTATGCTTGCACGAGTCGCTAATAATTTATTCTGGATGGGGCGCTATATTGAACGTTCTGAACATCTTGCGCGCTATCTAAACGTAAATTATTTCTCATCACTGGATGCTCCCAACGATAAATCTCAATCCCGAAACCACGTTCTTCACAGTTTGTTGTTTATGGCCAATGGTCCTGTTGATGAGGATTATAAGTTAACCGAAGAAAATGTATTTTACGATATAGGTTTAAATCCGGAAGCTCCCTACTCGATCATCAATGCGGTTAAGTATGCCCGGGAGAATGCCAATGGGGCGCGGGATCTTATCTCTACAGAACTGTACGAATCCCTGAATAAATTCTATCATTTTGTACTGCGCTACGACGCCGATTTTTTCGTAAGAAAAGGCCTGTATGACTTCACAACCCAGGTCACCGAAGCCACGGCGGTTTTACGCGGAAAAATTAGAGGTACGCTGTTGCATGACGAAGTTTATGCCATTATAATGCTGGGTGTAAATATCGAACGGGCTACTCAGGTAGTGCGTATCATTCAGGCAAAATATTACGATGCGCTAAATGCTCAGGGCGGGTATGATGATAAGTTCAGCAAGAGTTATGAATGGACGACACTGCTTAAATGTATCGAATCTTACGATATGATGCGTCGGCATTACCGTAAAACCCCTACGAGCATTACCACACTTGAATTTTTAATCCTCAATGACGATTGCCCGCGTTCGGTAATGAACAGTCTCGTACAGGTTAAAAAACACATTGAACAACTCAATCTGGATAAAAACCCACGAAAGGATTCCGCTGCATTTTTAATCGGAAGGACACACGCCGAATACTGCTACAAAACCATTGACACTATTGAAGGTAATATCGAATCCTTTATAGAAGACATTCAAAACACCTTATTTGAAATTGCCAAAAAAATAGAAAAAGAATACTTCCAGATTCGGTAATAAAAAACAGGTAATACGTGTATTTTCAAAGAGCTATAGTCCCTCTGACTGAATTGTTTATAACTTCCGTCTTCAGGTAGTTGCCGTTGGTCGAATTAACTAAAAGAGAGCCATTGTTTTCTGTATTTTTGTATACTCTAAATCCCATAAAGTGGAATACACCATAAAATATAAGGCCAAAAATAGCTACGAGACTGAGGTTACTGATGCCTTGTGGCAATTTTTAATCGCTCCGCAGGACAACGAATCGCAAAAACTGCGTCTCGCTGAGTTTAAAAACTCCCTAAACGCGGCTACCGAAGAGTCTACAAATTCGCTAAACTTCAATATCTACCGCGTCATACAGCGCAAAGCCTTTAAATCAATTGATTTTGAAGCCAATTTTATTGTTCGTAAAGAAGAAGTAAACCCTTTTTCGGCCTTAGACAGTATTTACAATGCGGAGCATTACGAGCTGATCAACAGTCTGGATTTTAGAATTACCCATGAGCAATTCCTGAATTCGACCGAGCTTACCGGCTATCCCGGTGCCGGACTGAGTTTTGAATTTGAAGAAAACCGTTCGGTTTTTGACAATCTGCAACAGCTCAACAACTGGTTGTTTACAAACTTTAAATTCAAACAACAGGTTACAGATATCCGAAGCACCCCTGAAGATTTCGTAGCTCGTGGCGCAGGCGTTTGTCAGGATTTTACACACTTGTTTTTGGCCATTGCCCGAAAAAATAAAATCCCTACACGGTATACTTCCGGGTATCTGCATCAGGGAAATGGGTATAAAGGCGATTCTCAAATGCACGCCTGGGCAGAATGTTATATTCCCGAAAAAGGCTGGCTGGGCTTTGATCCCACTAATAACCTTATCGCTCTCGAAAACCACATCAAAGTGGCTCACGGCAAAGACTACAGCGATTGTTCACCCATTAAAGGCGTCCTGTACACCTCGTCTTCTACCAATTCTACCGAATACAGTGTAGAAGTGTTTGCCCGTGAAGAAAATGCGCCTGATGTTTTTACACAGTCTCAATCTCAGGGTTTTGACGATCGTGCAAATCAGCAGCAACTGGACTTTCAGATGCAATGGCAGCAGCAACAGCAACAGCAGCAACAACAACTACGCAAGCAGTTTAGCGCTAAATTCTAATCTATTTTACCGGTTTTGCAGAAGCTTCGCATTTTGTTAGGCCAGCTTTTGTACGGAAAATAGTAACTTTCGCAAAAGAGTATATACTATGACTACAAGCGATCAGGTCAAAGATCTTAAGCAACGCTTAGAAGCGTTACGCGTGCATTTAGGTATTGACCAGAAACGTATCGAAATACAAAACGAAGAGGAAAAAACCTTTGATCCCAATTTTTGGAACGACCCAAAAGAAGCCGAAATTTTTATGCGCAATCTGCGTGAAAAGAAAAATTGGGTTCAGGATTATGAAAAAGGTATTATCCTGACTGAAGAGCTTGAGGTTTTACTGGAGTTCCATAAAGAGGGAGAAGCTTCCGAAAGTGAGGTTAACAATCAGTACGAAAAAGCCAGCAAGCTTATTGAAGGTCTTGAATTTAAGAACATGCTTTCCGAAGAGGGTGACGATTTAAGCGCCGTGCTTCAGATTACTGCCGGTGCCGGTGGTACCGAAAGTTGTGACTGGGCTTCTATGCTGATGCGTATGTATCTGATGTGGAGCGAAAAAAACGGTTACAAAATCAAAGAACTCAACTACCAGGGAGGTGATGTAGCCGGGGTAAAAACGGTAACGCTCGAGATCGACGGACCTTTCGCCTTTGGCTGGCTAAAAAGCGAAAATGGGGTGCACCGTCTGGTACGTATATCACCCTTTGACAGTAACGCCAAGCGGCATACTTCTTTTGCTTCGGTTTATGTTTACCCGCTGGCAGATGACAGTATTGAGATAGACATCAATCCGGCAGACATCAGCTGGGACTTTGCGCGTTCATCGGGCGCCGGTGGCCAAAATGTGAATAAGGTGGAAACCAAAGCTATCCTGACCCACCACCCTACCGGAATCGTTATTCACAACAGTGAAACCCGCTCACAGCTTGAAAACCGGGAAAAAGCCATGCAAATGCTGAAGTCTCAACTTTATGAGATTGAACTTAAAAAACGTCAGGCCGCACGTGATGAAATTGAAGCCGAGAAAAAAGCCATAGAATGGGGTTCTCAGATCCGCAATTACGTGTTGCACCCTTACAAGCTTATAAAAGACGTGCGTACCGGGGAAGAAACCGGAAACACCGATGCGGTTTTAGACGGTGATATTGACGCGTTTCTTAAAGCCTATCTAATGATGACCGGTCAAAAGGAAACCAGTAACGAATTGTAATTATGCTTAAAATCTATCATAACCCCAGATGCCGAAAAAGCCGTGAAGGACTTGCTATTGTTGAAGCTTCCGGTGAAGAATTTGAAATTGTAAAATATCTGGATAACCCACCCTCCTATCTGGAGCTGGCTGCAATTTTGGGAAAATTAAACCTAAAGCCCATTGAGCTCGTTCGTAAAAACGAAGCTGTTTGGAAAGAACAATTCAAAAACAGAGAACTGTCTGACAAGGAAATCATTCAGGCGATGGTAGATCATCCCAAGCTCATCGAGCGACCTGTTGTTGTAAAAAACAATGAAGCTGTTGTAGGCCGACCTCCCGAAAACATTAACGAGCTGTTCAAATAATTTGAAACTCCTTTAACAGAATTTTAACCGCATCCCGGTTAAACCTATCTTATTATTCTAGTCTAACTAGCGAAACCAAAAATTGACTATGAATAAATTTATTTTGCTGACACTACTGTGTCTAAGCTCTTATGCCCTTTTCTCACAGCAAGGAAAAGATTTTGCCATTACCGGTAAAGTCGTAGATAAAGCTGCAGGAGTTCCTCTGGAATACGCTACCATTACAGTAAAAGATAAGAACAGCGCTCAGGATGTTGAAGGAGGAATTACAGATATGTCCGGTAATTTCAGAATCGAAGTGCCCGCCGGGACCTACACCTTAAAAATTGAATACATTTCCTTTCAGCCTCTAAATATAGAGCGTACCATTAGCAGCGATTTAAATTTGGGTACGATTCAGCTCGAGTTTGCTGCTTCCGATCTGGAAGAAGTTACCGTAGTTGCCGAAACCACAACTGTTGATGTACGTCTGGACAAAAAGATTTACAACATTGGTAAAGATCTTACCACAGCCGGTGGTACCGTAAGCGATGCGCTTAATAATGTTCCTTCGGTTTCGGTTGACGTTGAAGGCGGTATCAGTTTACGCGGAAATGAAAACGTACGTATCCTCATTAACGGGAAGCCTTCTGCTCTTGCAGGTTTTGGAAGTACCGATGTTTTGGGACAGCTTCCGGCAGATGCCATAGAACGAGTAGAAGTAATCACTTCACCTTCTGCCCGTTACGATGCCGAGGGTACAGCAGGTATTTTAAATATCATTTTACGCAAAGAAAAAACGCTGGGCTTTAATGGCTCATTTCAGTTAAGCGGGGGTCATCCTGACAACGCCAGTGTTTCTTCCAACTTAAACTACCGTACTCAAAAGTTCAATATTTTCAACACTCTGGGTTATCGCTATCGCGAAAGTCCGGGTAATGCTTTTTTCGACACACGTTATTTCGAAGCACGTGAAGATGCTTTTCTGGACAATGTGCCTTACGACCGTAACGTGGAAGACCGAAAGTATGATCGTATAAACCGCGGCTTTAACGGAAACCTCGGACTTGAATATTACCTTAATGATCAGTCTTCTGTAACCGGTTCGGTTTTTTACCGCACAGGAAATGACGACGATTTAACCACAAACCAAAACGATTATTTTCTGGGTAACGACCCACGGGTAGGTACAATACGTCGTGAACTTCAAAATGAAGATGACGAGAGTTATCAGTTTGCCCTTAATTACGTTAATCGCTTTAACGATGAAGGTCATGAACTTACTGCAGACGTGCAGTATGACGTAGATCGTGAAGATCAACGTACGTTTATTAACGAGCCTGTACGCTACAACAATTCTTCGGAAGCAGACATTGCCTTACCCCGTGAGGAAACCAATACGACCGAAAAACAACGGGAATATCTGTTTCAGGCAGATTATGTGCTGCCCATAGGTGACGACTCGCAATTTGAAGCCGGATACCGTGGAAATCTGGAAAATGAGGTGACTGATTATGAGTTGCGTCAGGAAGATAGCAATGGAAATTTGGTGATCAATGAAAACCAGACCAACATATTTGATTATACCCAGAACGTTCATGCACTTTACACCCAGTACGGAAGCAAATTTTTTGGAATGCTAAACGTATTGGTTGGTCTGCGTATGGAAAACACGACTATCAAAGGGAATATCACCTCGTTACTCAGCGAGCAGGAATTGCAGGAAGAATTTTCGTTCCCTATTGATACCGATTTCAATAATAATTATTTAGGCCTCTTCCCAACAGTCAATTTAATTTTAGAATTTGGAGAAGAAGAAAACCTTTCTTTTGGATACAACAGAAGGATCAACAGACCTAATGGCTGGTTTGTAAACCCTTTCCCTTCCCGCGATAGCCGTAATAACGTATTTCAGGGGAATCCCAATTTGGAGCCGGCTTTTTCAAATGCCTTTGATGTGGGTTATTTAAAACGTTGGGGAAAAGAAATTACATTCACTTCTTCTGTGTATTACCAGCGTGAGAAAGATGCATTTCAGCGCGTTCAGGAAGATGTTACCATTACCGGTCCCGGAGGTAATCCTACTCAGGTGATACGCAGTATTCCTATTAACCTGGCTACAAACGATCGTTTTGGTGCCGAAGCAGGCGTGCTTTACAATCCGGCAAAATGGTTGCGTCTTAATGGTAGTGTAAACTTCTTCCAGTTTAAACTGGATGGCGATTTTAACGGGCAGGATTACAGCCAGAAAAATACCAGCTGGTTTGGTCGTTTCAGTTCTAAAGTTACCCTTCCGGGAGCGATAGACTGGCAGACCAATATGTTCTACCGCGGTGCTTCTCAGGAAATACAGGGACGTCAGGACGGAATCTTATCTATCGATCTTGCCTTAAGTAAAGAACTTTTTGATGGCAGCACGACTATTTCTGCTAATGTAAGTGACTTGCTGAATTCCAGAAAAAGACAAAGCTTTACCAGCACAGAATTCTTTGAACAGGATAGTCAGTTTCAGTGGAGACAGCGCCAGATCAATGTTTCGCTGATTTACCGTTTTAACCAACAGCGTGAAGAGCGTAAACGCGGAAGAGGCGATTCAGAATATGGAGATGAAGAAGGCGATTTTCAGGGATAGCTAATTCCTATAAGACACTTGAAAAAAGGTCATTTCATTCATTTGAAATGACCTTTTTTAGTTGCATTAACTATCTGAATGTAACCTCTATAAAAGAAAAAGTCCATTCAATTACTGAATGGACTTTCAAACTTAAAATTATAATTGAATATTAGGAATTCTCACGTTTAAGACGTCTTTCCTCACGCATTTCTTCTAAACGTTCTTTGGCTGCGCCAAAAATCCAGTACGGAAGAATAGAAACTAAAAAAATCATCAACCAGAAACCGATGGTTAAAATGGTTAAAAAAGCAAGGAAGCCTAAGTATTGATCAAATTCAAACATAATATGGTTTTTGTCTTGTCGCAAATTTAGGGATTCTGTATTTAAAAATGCAAGACTTATTTTAATTTATAAACATTTTTATAACGAGCGGCAATCATCGTATTTAAAGCGAAACCGTTATTTTTGTTAGACTAAAAAACTACCGAAAAATGGAATATAGAATAGAAAAAGACACCCTGGGAGAAGTTAAGGTGCCTGCAGATAAAATCTGGGGTGCACAAACCGAACGTTCCCGCAATAATTTTAAAATTGGTAACCCGGCTTCTATGCCTATTGAAATCATCTACGGTTTCGCATATCTTAAAAAAGCAGCAGCCTACACCAATTGTGAATTAGGTGTCTTATCGGAAGAAAAAAGAGATTTGATCGCGCAGGTTTGCGATGAAATCTTAGAAGGGAAACACGATGAGCAGTTCCCACTCGTGATCTGGCAAACCGGCTCAGGAACACAGAGCAATATGAATGTGAATGAAGTGATTGCAAACCGTGCACACCTTATCGCCGGTAAAAAACTGGGTGAAGGAGAAAAAACCCTTCAGCCTAACGACGATGTTAACAAGTCGCAATCTTCTAATGACACCTTCCCTACCGGCATGCACATCGCAGCCTATAAAAAGATTATGGAAGTAACCCTTCCGGGAGTAATCAAACTTAGAAATACACTTAAGAAAAAATCAGATGATTTTCGCGAAGTCGTAAAAATAGGGCGTACACACCTTATGGACGCTACTCCCCTTACCTTGGGACAGGAATTTTCGGGCTATGTTTCCCAACTGGATCACGGGATTAAAGCAGTTGAACATACGCTTGATCACCTTTCTGAACTGGCATTAGGCGGAACCGCTGTAGGAACCGGATTAAACACCCCTAAAGGATACGATAAACTGGTTGCAGATTACATTGCAAAATTTACCGAGCAACCCTTTAAAACCGCTGAAAATAAGTTTGAGGCCCTTGCAGCTCACGATGCGATTGTAGAGTCTCACGGCGCTTTAAAACAACTTGCCGTTTCTCTAAATAAGATTGCCAATGACATCCGTATGCTGGCCAGCGGACCTCGCTCGGGTATTGGAGAAATCAACATTCCTGCAAATGAGCCCGGCTCATCGATTATGCCCGGTAAAGTAAATCCTACCCAGTGTGAGGCCATGACTATGGTTTGCGCTCAGGTAATTGGTAACGATATGGCTATCGCCGTTGGCGGGATGCAGGGACAGTATGAATTGAATGTTTTTAAACCGGTTATGGCGGCAAATCTGTTGCACAGCGCTCAGTTGCTGGGAGATGCCTGCGTCTCTTTTGAAGAGCATTGCGCTGCCGGAATAGAGCCCAACCATTCCCGTATTAAGACCATGCTCGATAATTCGTTAATGCTGGTTACGGCTTTGAACACTAAAATTGGATATTATAAGGCCGCCGAAATTGCAAATACAGCGCACGAAAACGGCACTACCCTTAAAGAAGAAGCGGTTAACCTGGGTTACGTTACCGCAGAAGAATTTGACGAATGGGTAAATCCTAAAGATATGGTGGGCGAACTCTAAGAGTTTACCAACACAATGCTAAAGGCGGTCTTTTTAGATCGCCTTTTTATTTGGATGTCTTTTTTTTAATAGTCTCCTATATACTAAAAATCAGGATTGCTAAAACTGCTGACTTTCAAACAGGTTTTATTTAAGTTAATCCGGAGAAGTTTTTTAGATTAATACACACCCATTGAACTACCTTGTAAGACCAATCGTAAACTATGAAATTGAAATTACTTGCCTGTACTGCGCAACGCCCGGACAGGCGCGCCATAGCAAACTGTATTTATGAAATCGCAACGGGTATTAATACAGTATTAGCTCAGGAGTTAACCGAAATCCTGCTCGAAGGTGATTCCATAGATCTTGAACTCACAGATAAAAATTCGGGTTCTGCATTACGAGCACTGCGAAAACTTAACATCGATTATGAGATTCAGGAATCCTGATAAAATTTAAGCCCTCCTCAAATTACCTTTAACGTGCAGGTCTTATGTGATTTTTGAAGAAAGCTTAATAATAGACATTGGTTTCAATATACCATTAGTATCTATTTTTTCTGCTTGAAAAAAACGTACAAGCTTTAGAATTTAACCTAAAATAGCATGTGGGTAGGCAGATGCTCTATTCTGGAATCTCAGTATGTTATCTTTTACAACCACTCCCCCATCTATATTTATGGCATTTTCAAGGGTTTTATTTAATTGCCACTGCTTCCCGCCGCCCAGAAAATCGGGCAGATGCTCAATAAGTGCCGCAGAAATGGATCGTGATGCACTTTCCCAGTAATAGCTGGGCGTATGATCTACCGCGTAATAATCTATGCCATCAATTGCAATCATTGGATTTTTGAAAGTGCTTGGTTTAGCAAAATAAAATCCCATTCCTTCATCGCAACTCACATCAATGATAAGGGTTCCCGGTTTAAGTATAGATTTCTCTTCTTCAGTTACGTAATCGATGGGATCATCGGTATCCTGATAGGTACCATTTATAATAATATCAGATTCCTGAATAAGCACACTTAAAGGTTTTTGTAAACCATCGTGCTCTACCACCATCATTCTGGGTTCACCTGGTTTACCTTTTTTCAAACGCGTATAATGCACGTCGAGCACTTCTTCGCGCACCTCGTGATCCGGTCGTTGTATACAGATGGTTATGTCTCTAAAGCCCATCGCTTTTAAGGCATAAATAGCCCCACGACTAACCGCTCCAAAACTGAAAATTATCACCTTGCGTTGATTGCCATAGTGCCCGTTAATACCTCGAAGTTGCAAGGCGTGTACAACTGCACAATATCCTGCCATTTCATTATTCTTATAAAAGGTATGCCTTCCCGCCTGCCCTTTGGGATTCCACACATACATATCCTCAAAGGCTATAAGGGTAAGTTTGCGATCTATGGCGCATTGCGTAATTAATTCCTGTTGCGCACAATGCGGGTAACCCCAGAGCAAACCACCTTCACGCAGACTTTTAAGGTCAGACAATACGGGCTTTGCTATTATTACGGAACCCAGGTCTTCCAATAGTTCTTCACGACTGGCAAACCCGCTGATGATCTCGCTAAGTTCTGCATCAGACACTTTAAAGGGCTCCCCATAGCCCTTTTCAAATATAAGCCGGCGGCAGATTGCCTCGGGTAAACGCTTAAGATGATCGGGATGTATGGGTACGCGGCGTTCATCTGCTTTATGAGAAGTAGCTATTACACCAAGGTAAGGTATTGTCATTTTTGAATAAGTTATAGGAGTCTGTTTTAAAACAAACAAATAAGTTAAAGGCTAAGCCGGCTCGTTGCCGGCAGTAGGTAAACCGGAGAAATACTCCGGGATCTCAAAAAGAAGTAGCAAGAGCGCTGCTATAAAAATTAGCGCCTGGTTTTTAATAAGGTAAGCCATTAGCACTGCAGGCAGCAAGACATGGGAACGAATTGGGAAAGTAAAATCTGTTGAAAAGACCAACTTTCGCTATTTAACAACCTGCAAAAAACACAGCCTACAGGTATAGAATCTCTTTTGAAAGGAAAAAACTCGACGTTTCACACCCTACGAGAGTACTGGTAATTAAGATACAGTACAGTAAATCGGCTAAATCCGGGGGCTAAACCCAAAATATATAAAGGGCGAACTCAAAGAGTTTACCAACACAATGCTAAAGGCGGTCTTTTTAGATCGCCTTTTTTGTTTTTGAGACCAAATATGTTGCAAATCCTATACGCTCAAACTACATTTATAATCGATATCTAAACCTAATTTCTACGCTTACGTTGATTACTTGCGTCCTATGAAAGCACTAACTACCATAGCTTTACTCATTTTAAGCAACTCCTTTATGGTTGTTGCCTGGTATGGCCATCTCAAATTTTCAGAATTAAAATGGTTCAGCAAGCTGGGCCTTGTAGCAATCATTCTCATCAGCTGGGGCATTGCGCTCTTTGAATATATTTTTCAGGTGCCGGCAAACCGAATGGGTTTTAAGGAAAACGGCGGACCCTTTTCGTTAATTCAGCTCAAGGTTATTCAGGAAGTGATTACGCTGGTGGTTTTTGCAGTATTCACCCTGCTTGTTTTTAAGACGGAAACCTTCCGCCTTAATCACATTATTTCTTTTCTGTTTTTGATTGGGGCAGTTTATTTCATGTTTAAAAAGTAATAACTATGGCATCACCAAAGATTCTTAGCGATACCAATTCGTTTCTGGAGCTTCTGCAAAAGCGCTTTGAACGTAATTCCTCACATTTTGAAGGGATTAAATGGGATAAAATTGAAAACCGACTGCTTCAAAATCCCGAAAAACTAAACTGTATTTTCCAAATGGAGCAAACCGGCGGCGAACCTTCCCTGCTGGAATACGATTCTGAAAAGGATATCTGCACTTTTTGCGATTTTGCTGCGGAAAGTCCGGCAGAGCGTCGCAGTCTATGCTACGATGACGAAGCTCTCGAATTCCGGAAGAAATTTAAACCGGCCGGAAGCGCTAAAGCGAAAGCAGAAGAAATGGGTGCCGAATTGATCAGCGAACAGGAATACCTGAAACTGCAAATTATACAGGCAGTCGATATCAAAACCTCAAGCTGGATCAACACGCCTGGCGAAATGCGTAAACTGGGCGGAGCCTTATTTGGGGATAACCGCTACGGGCGTGTGTTTTTCTACCACAACGGCGCAGAATCCTACTATGCCGGACGCGGCTTCAGGTGTGTCGTCCGCGTGTGAATTGGGATATTTTTTAATGGTTAAAAAGTTATTAGGTTATTGGGTTATTTGAAATGGTTTATCCGAAGCGGTATTTCAATACAACACAGAAACGTTCAACTTATAACTTAAAACGGCCCACTCCTAACCCATAACCTTTTTACCCAATAATAATAACAATAGTAATAACCAATAAACTACCTACTTCTTATAAAATTTCTTGTATTTAGGATAGGCGATTAAGGCAAACAGAATCACTCCTCCAAAAATCATCAGCGCCCGGTTCAGGTTTAAAATATTATCCCCACTGGCATAACTGTGCAGACCTGCCAACCAGAAGTTTACCCCAAAATAGGTCATTAAAATACTGCCGTAGGCTAAAACAGACATCAGGTTAAACAACCATTTTCCACGTAAGCCGGGTACCAGTCGCATGTGAATGACAAAAGCGTAGATCATAATACTGATGAGCGCCCAGGTTTCTTTAGGATCCCAGCCCCAGTAACGTCCCCAACTCTCATTGGCCCACTGTCCACCCAGGAAATTCCCGATGGTCAGCATCACAAGACCTACCGTGAGAGACATCTCATTGATGATGGTAAGCTCTCTGATATTGAGATCCATCCGGGTTTTGTTTTTAGTATTGGTAAGCAAAATTAAAAGTAAAGACACCAGTCCCAGAATCATTCCGAGTGTTAGGGGTCCGTAACTTCCAACAATAACTGCCACGTGTATCATCAGCCAGTAACTGTCAAGAACCGGTTGCAGGTTTGAAATTGCAGGATTTAGCCAGTTCATACTCGCTCCCCACAAAATAAAACCGGCCACAAAAGCGGTACTCGCGATGGTAAGCGAACTCTTTCGGCCGAAGGCCAAACCAAAAAACATGGTTGCCCAACCCACATACAATACCGATTCGTAAGCGTTACTCCAGGGTGCGTGACCCGAAATATACCAGCGCCAGATGAGACCCAGTGTGTGCAGACCAAATAAAATAAGAATCGCCACGGCACCTACACCCACCATACTTTTGATGAAGCGATTGTCTTTAAATATGCGTACGATAACGAAAACAAACATAAACACACTGGCCAATAGGTACATCCAGTACAGCTTGGTGAAAATATCGTGTTCGTTGTAGAATACTTCGGCATCTATTTTATCTTCAGAAGGCATAACCTCGCTCCCGTATTTCTGCTGAAAGCTCTTGATACTCTTGATAAAGGTATCTGCTTTAGAAAAGTCTCCGGTTTGGTTTCCTTCCCGCAAGGCGGAAAAATACAGCGGAAGAATTTGTTTGGTATACAGCGAATCCATACCCTTAAACCCGGCTTCATTGAGTTCGGGATAGGAAACCCATTTGTTGTTTTCATCGCCGATTAATGGGAATATTTTCAGGATTTCACCACTTACTGCACGATTTAATAAGCCTAAACGTTCTGCGATGTCAATAAAATCTTTATCGAAACTGTTTTTGACTTCGGCCTGATACGCGCTGGTGATATAGGGATCTAATTTGTTGCGCCCCATTTCATCAATAAAATCTAAGGCACTTACATACTTTTGATCTTTTGGCACCCCAATGATCCCACGAATACTATCATTAGCAGGTTTCAGGTAAATAAAATCTACGTTGTACCAAAAAAACGGAGTCTCAACCATAGAGAGGAAAACCTGATCTGCGGTAAGCCCTTCGTACTTGTCGCTTCGGCTTAGTTTACGCAGCAGGAGACTGGAAAAGGTGTTTACCGGCATCATACGCCCGCCATCATCCTGAATAACCAGTTTTCCAAATTTGGCCGCTTCTTCCGCCGGTACTTTATTGGCCATCAAAACCGAGTCAATCTCTGCCTTTGTAGGCAATTGATGCGCTTCTTCTTCCTCTGCCAGAGTCGCGGTACCCGGTATAAAATCCTTTGGCTGCTCATCAACAACCTTGGTATTTCCGTTTTCAACGATTACTTTTTGTTCCTGCGCGTTAAGCGTTCCGCCCAAAGCAAAAAGAACTGCGAGTACACTAAGTTTAGCTTTTTTAGCTTTAACCTTATCTAAACGCACTTTTAAGTCGCCAAAACGGCTTCCTTTATCAAACAAAATAATCATCAGACCCAGATACAGCAGAAAATACCCGATGTATGTAATCCAGGTGCCCACTGCATCGTGATTCACAGAGAGTATGGTACCGAGCTCGTCGGGATCAAAACTGGCCTGGAAGAACCTATAGCCTTTGTGATCTAACACATGGTTCATATAAATCTCGTAATCAAACTGCTCTTCGGGTGTGTCGATTACGGTAATTTCGCTTTCATAAGAAGAATACGCATTGGTGGTACCCGGATAGCGCTCGGCAATAAAATCATTCAGTTTGATCGCAAAGGGCAGCTCAACCGCCTGACTACCATAAGCCAGGTGAAACTTAAGATCGCCTATTTCGGCATCAACCATTTGATTATTATAGCCTTTACCGCCTAACAGGCCTACGGTTTCTTCCCCGTCTGGCGTTTTAATGTTTACAAACAAGGCGTCCTGCTGTCCTTTCTGTTTTGGAAATGCCTCAACAATGCCATTCTTACCCTTTAGCACCGGTTCAGGAAATACAAACTGCATCCCGGCAACCTGATACAAGGCACGAAGTTTTAATTCCTGCACGCTGTCTTTGACCACTTCAAAATCCTCCTGAGTAGCCATTACCCGTGTAGAACCGGCAAATGGCGTTTTAATGGTATAGTTTTCACCATCGTAACCAATGTTAATGGCTCCTTCTGTAGGGTTATTTAGGGCAAAAAGTACATTGTGAATACTGGCAACCTGACCCTCCTCGATATAGTGCTCATGGCGCGTACCATCACCGGCTTCTACGATTTTCAATTGGGCAATTCCGTCAGGATCTTCAATAAGCCCCTCTTCTGCCCCGTCAATAAACTTAGCGAACGATATAGTCACGGGTTTTCCGTCAAAATCAGTTTCCCAGTCAAAGCTGTTATCGAGACGTGTAGAAAGATTTAAACGTTTGGGTTCAAGCTTGCGGCGCATCGGTTCACCATTGCGCTCCCCGTCAATAAACACCTGCAGATAGGTTTTTTCACTTAAAAAGGTATTTTGAATCTCGCCTTCGCGAATGGGCATTACCCCTTCAAAACCCATATAACGCGTCCACGCGGCACCAAAAATGATCAGAATAAAAGAAAGATGAAAAACCAGTGTAGACCATTTTTCTTTGCGCCAAAGTTTAAAGCGCCAGATATTACCCACAAAGTTTACTATAAAGAGGAGATGAATGAGTTCAAACCACCAGGCTTCGTAAACCAGTTCTCGGGTGTAAGGTGTTGGGGAAGTTTCCTGGCCGGCATCGAGTATGGTACCTGTAGCCATGGCTACAGCATAAACAATAAATAAAACGGCCATTAATCGGGTAGAAAACAGGAAATCTGCGATGCGTTTTTGCATGATACGTATTGCAATTTTTTTATGGCGCGAAGTTACGAAACAAAAGCCCATTAATAAAGCTTTAACGACTTCTATTGCCCAGAGAATATGATGTTTTTGTTTACTTTTGAATCGTGATAAAACTGGCAATCATAGGTACCGGAAATGTGGCTTTTCATCTGGCAAAAGCCTTCCAGAATTCTGAAAATATTCATTTAGAAGCTGTTGCAGGCAGAAGCCCCGAAAAGCTCGAAGCCTTTACGACTATCCCTCATCGTATTACAGACCTTAAACACCTGCCACAGGTAGATATAGTAGTCATCGCAGTAAGTGATGCAGCGATTGCCGAAGTATCGCGCCAGTTATCGGGCTATACGGGACTAATTGTACACACTTCGGGAAGCAGCTCTATGCAGGTTTTGGAATCACATAAACATCACGGCGTATTCTATCCCTTGCAAACCTTTTCAAAATATAGTGAATTGAATTACAGGGAAATACCTTTTTGTATTGAAGCAAAGCTTGAAGCCGATTTTCAAACCCTTGAAGATCTGACTTCAGCATTAGGTGCCACATCCTATTCTGTAAATTCAGACCAAAGAGCTGCTTTACATCTGGCAGCCGTATTCGCTAATAATTTTGGAAATCATATTTTAACCGAAGCTCAGCAGATTTGTGAAGAGCGCAAGGTTTCCTTTGAATTATTAAAACCGTTGATGGAAGAAACCATTCGAAAGGCTTTTAGCATTGGCCCCGAAGCAGCGCAAACCGGTCCGGCTAAACGCAGAGACACCAGTACTATTGAAAAGCAATTGAATGCCCTGCACGATCCCGAACAAAAAAAACTATACACCAGCCTTACCGAGGCCTTATTAAAACATTATGAGCGATAAAAGTTATAAAGAATACCTCAATCAGATTACCACCTTTATTTTTGATGTGGATGGCGTGATGACAGACGGCTCCCTCCTTATTGATTCGCAGGGCGAAATGCTGCGCACCATGAATGTAAAAGATGGTTACGCTCTCAAAACAGCGATCAACAAAGGTTTTAATATGTGCATCATAAGCGGCGGAACCAATGAAGGAGTGCGCAGTCGCCTGGAAGCTCTTGGTGTAAGCGATATCCATCTGGGCGCACATGCTAAAATTGAATTTCTCAACGAGTATCTGGCTAAAAATAACATCAAGGCCGAAAATGTACTTTATATGGGCGACGACATCCCCGATTATCCAGTGATGCAATTGGTAGGTCTCCCCTGTTGTCCTCAGGATGCGGTTAAGGAAATCAAGGAAGTAGCCAAATACGTTTCACACAAAAAGGGCGGGAAAGGCTGCGTACGCGATGTTATTGAGCAGGTACTTAAGGTACAGGGTAAATGGATGCAGGATTTTGATGCTGCTTTAAAAAAATAATTACTTACTCAACATCATAAGCTACACGCAACGGATTCAGATAAATATAAAATACAGGAGCAAAAGTCAAAGCTTTAACAGGCCCGGCAACTTCGGTGTAGGGCGCAATACACAGAAGCCTGTCATTTTCAAAATCGGTTTTTAAGACTGTGGGACCAAAAAGATTATGGTCTCCCAGAATTTTGGGTCCGCAGGATTCCCAGGGTCCGTCAATTGATTTTGATTTATAGACATTGATCCCTTTGCCCACCTCAGACTCCGGCTGACTTTCATCGACCCGATTACAAACCGAAATAAGCAGGTAATAGGTATTTGAGTTTTTATCAAAAACCACTTTAGGACATTCGAGTTGAGTAAAAGACTCTTTGTCCGGCATAGCCACAGCGGGCATCAACTCATCCAGTTCATAGGAATTACCGGCTTTTTTAAGCTGGGCCCGTGCTACAGCCCCTCTCAGCGGGCTCACTTTTGCGGCCCACAACAAACTGACCGTTTCATCTTCGTGTACAAATACAAAAGGATCTCTCCATGCCAAAATAGGACCTCCCTCCTCGCCTTCATCATTTCCCAGCTCTGCTTCCGGACCTAGATAATATCCCTTGTCAAGGATTTCCTTGCGATCTTTTACCGGCGAAGAAATTTTAGTTTTAATCTCAGAATCCAGTTGAAACCCATCAGCAGAAACAACCAATCCAATATTCTGAATAAACGGATGCTTAGCATCGGTTTTGTCGAGAGCAGTAAATGCCGCCAATTTGTTTCCGTCAGGCAATAATTCAATCCCGCCGCTCCAAACGGTATAGGATTCAGATACGTTCCGCCAGTCTTCCGGACTTAAAAAGCAGCCTTCATCCTTCCAGCTCACACCTTCATCTGTTGACGTAAAATGACGTATGTGAAAGGGATACACGTTGCGATCACTGCTTTCGAGAGGCATCCCATCGGCTTTTGCACGCGATAAAGCCAGGCAGTACAGATGGTAAGTTCCATCTTCAAAATAGGACCAGGAGTCCCATAAATATAAAAGCGGATGAGCTATTCCGCTTGTAAAAACTTCAGGGAAAGCCGGTGGAATTAAAAACGAATGATCGTGCATATTTGGGATTTTAAAGTTCTAAAATACCAATTTTATATGGTTATGCAGAACGAAAAATCAGCGCCTCCAGGAAATGCAAAAAAAAAAGGCCGCATTTAAATTGCGGCCTTTACTTTAAAATATTGATGTTTAGGCTATAAATAGCGCTCCTGAATAACATTAGCGTGATGCTGGTCGTGACCGCAAATAATGAATCCCGCTGCACGTGCAGAAAGACCGCTACCGCTTGCCATACCTTTAGTAAGCAATGCCTCGTCGCTCAAACTTTTGAAGAGACTCAACGTTGCTTTTCGAATAGACTCATACTCTTCGAGCATATCGGTCAAGTCCCTTGCGTTTGCATTGGAAGGCAATACGTAATCGTCCTGCTCAAATCCCGGTAAGGGAGTCTGATCTCCACGACCGATGCATAATGCCCGGTAAGCGAAAATACGTTCGGTATCCATCACATGCTGTAGAATCTCCAAAATCGTCCATTTACCCGAAGCATACGCATAATTCCATTTTTGTTTAGGAATCGCACTGTAAAAAGACAGGCTTTTAACCAGTCCCGTTTCTAAAGCACCGGTAAGATTTAAATCAGGCTGAAGCAGCTCAATATAATTCCGGTAATAGGCATTATACTCGTTATGATCCAGGTCTTCGCGCGTCATATTAAGCAGAATTTCTACTGGCGTTGATATTACCAAACAGCGAGCGAGTCACCATTTTTTCAAACATCTCCAGTTTTTTCTGGTCAGGATTCTCTTCACGCTGCATTTCCTGAATTTTCTTCAAAGCAAACTGCTGAATCGTTAAAAGCGGTAACACAATACGTTCACGCTCCTGGATCGAAGCTTTACCTGCCGGTTCTTCCTGCATCAGTTCGTCATAACCGGTAAGTTTTAATAAAACACGTTTGGTGCGCTCAAACTCTTCGTGAATCAAATCCCAGAAGGCTCCAAACTCCGGATCGTCCTGCATATACGCGGTAAGTCCAAAGAACGATTTAGTGAGGCTCATCATACTGTTTTCAAGCAGCGTTCTAAAAAACAAACTATTATCATACAATGATTTAACCTTATCGAATTCACCTTTTTGTTCAAAGGTTTCAATAGCGGTACCTACACCATAAAATCCGGGAACATTTTGCTTAAGTTGTGACCATGATCCTACAAAAGGAATCGCACGCAGATCAGAGAAATTGAGCTTATCGCTACCTCCACGCTTGCTGGGACGGCTACCAATATTGGTTTTTGCGTAAAACTTCAGCGTACTCATACGCTCCAAATAGCCTAAAAAGTTAGGATGAGCCTTAAAGTCTGAATAGGTTTTATAACTTATTTCAGCCAGATCCTCCATCGTCTTGCGATCGGCATCAGGAAATGCCTTTTTCTTTGGATGGAAAACCCCATTTACAATACCCGAACTCAACAACTGCTCCAGGTTGTACTGGCAGGAATCTGTTGTTCCAAAGTTAGAACTGATGGTTTGCCCCTGAACTGTAAGCTGAATTTCCTCGTCTTCAATGGTTTCACCCAAAGAAGCATAGAATTGATGCGTTTTACCACCACCACGAGCCGGAGGTCCTCCACGACCGTCAAAGAAAATAACTTTGATACCAAATTCGCGCGATACTTTAGTTAGCTCTTCTTTAGCCTTGAAAATACTCCAGTTAGCCATTAAATAACCTCCATCTTTAGTACCATCACTAAAGCCGAGCATAATGGTTTGTTTCATTCCACGCTCTTTAAGATGCGCTGCATAAACCGGATTGGAATACAACTTACGCATCACCTCGCCTGCAATTTTTAAATCGGGTACGGTTTCAAATAGCGGCACAATATCAACTGTAGGATTATCCCAACCGGCAAGATGGAACATGGAGAAAGCCTGCATCACGTTAAGACCGGTCTGATTATTACTGATGATGTAGCGGTTACAGCCACGCTCGCCGTTGTATTTCTGAATATCGCGCATCGCATAGATGCTTTCAAGAGTTTTACGGGCAATATCGTCTTCTAAAGTCGCAGGATCTACAGTGCCGCGCACTTTGTCCAGAATTTCAATCTGCTCGGCTTCATCTAACTCTAAATAATTATCCGGGAAGATGCCCAAATTATCTTTTTGGCTTTGCTTAACGATTTCCTCCATCACGTGCATGTGAACCCGACTGTCCTGACGGATGTCAAGCACTGCGAAATGATAACCAAACATGCGTATTTTGTTCAGCAAATCATCTATATCCTCCACAAACAAGCCTTCGTGTCGTTCTACTACTAAATTGCGGATGCGTCTAAGGGTAGACTCAAGCTCTTCAAGCGAAATCTTAAGCTGATCGCCCTCCAGGAAAATACTGTCGTAAAGACGACGTTCGAGATCTGAGAGCGGCGCTTCGGTACCTACAAAAGTGATACGACGACGCAGATTGCGAATATCGCGGTAATAATTTTTGATGATGGTGTTACGTAAACGAGAAGCCACTTTTAGAGTGATCTCTGTTGTTACAAATGGATTTCCATCACGGTCTCCCCCAGGCCAAAAACCTAAATCAATCACATGATTATCGAGGGTTTCTCCTTTGTAGATATTTTGTTGTAAATAGTTGTAAATAAAACTGGCCGACTTGTAAAACACATTCTCCAGATACCAGATTAAACTCACAGCCTCATCGTACGGTGTGGGTTTTTCCTTTTTATAAAAAGGAGTTTTACCCAGCTGAGAAAGGAGTTTTTTGATCATTTCCAGATCATTGTCGTTTATCGCCTTGCTCAGGTCATTGATGATCCCCAAAACAGCACCCGGATAAAATTGGGTAGGATGCGCAGTAAGTACGGGACGAATTTTAAAATTTTCCAGATAAGCCTTGAGTTCTTCCGTTTTAGATTGCGCCTCAGCTTCTTCCTTGATGTTACGCAGCGTACCCCTACCGTCCATATTATTTACGATACGATATGCAGAATCTTCAATAGCATCAAATAAAACCACCTGGCGCTCGATGTATTGAATAAAACGAAACAGCAAATCATAGCGCTCAGACTCGGTAACGTCGCGCTGATACTTTTCAAAAAAGTAGTTTACAATTTTTTCGGGATTGTATTTTTTGTCATAACCACGTATGCAAATACGGTCAAAAAGCGGTAAAAGCACACCGGTATCGGTTATTCCATTAAAAGGTAAAGTCATAAACAGGCTATTATAAACCTGGTATTTTGACTTCACAAGATTATTAAAACGTTCAAGTTTCGGTTGTCTTGACATAAGTTAGTTGGTATTTAGAATAAAAAACCCTTTAACAAAATTGCCAAAGGGTTCATATTATTTTACAATAGTTCTTTGGTCTTCATTATAGATCTTGAAAAATACTGTGCATCAAACGCTTTTTATCGTTTATGCTCTCGTCAAGAGAAATCATGGTTTCGGTACGATATACTCCTTCGATATCATCAAGCATAAAGATGATGTTTTTAGCATGCTCGGTATTCTTGGCACGCACTTTACAGAAAATATTGAATTTTCCGGTCGTAACGTGAGCTACAGTAACATAAGGAATTTGGTTGATACGCTCCAAAACAAATGTAGTTTGACTTGTTTTATTGATATAGATACCTACGTAAGCTATAAAAGAGTAGCCTAGTTTAGCATAGTCAAGTGTCAACGAGGACCCAACGATAATGCCGGCTTCTTCCATCTTCTTAACACGTACGTGAACGGTACCTGCAGAAATAAGCAATTTTTTTGCGATATCGGTAAATGGTGTGCGTGTGTTTTCGATCAACATATCCAATATCTGATGATCAACCTCGTCTAATTTGAATTTTGCCATTATTAGTTAATTTAATTATATATAAATCAAAAATAACACAAAATCACTGAATAATTCACAATAAATCTTAGGATTTTAGCGAAAACGTTGTAGGTAATTTGCCTTTTACTTCTAATTCTTCAAGAATTGCCCCTTCCTGAAGTACAAAATCGGAAGAAAAAACAGGTTCAGCACCTTGAAAATCCAACTCCTTATGACCTGTAAATTTTTCTAAATCAGATATTTGAGCAATTTTAGGCACAAAATGTATTGCAGAATTGTGCAACTGCTCTTCGTATTGAATCGCCAGATCTGTAATCCCTTTTTCAGGCAGCTTGAGACCTCTTAAAATGATATCGTAAAAGCATTTTTCATTCTCGGGAATCGAAAAATACGGTTTATAATCATCGTTTTCTTCCCAATTCTTCAATATTACCGATTCCAAAACGCCTAAAAGTGATAAAAACATAAAGGCCCTGGTTTCTTCCCGGTCATAATCTTCGTGAAAATGCCCGGCTTCAAATAATAGCGTAGGAATGTTAAGCTGTTGAAGCGTATCTCCGACACAATTAATATTAAATCCGTCATCATAACGTCCTATTTGACCCGGTATAAACGTATTGAGAATTTCAGCAAGTCGTACTATAATCGCCATCCCTTTTTTACGGGATTGGGTTACGGTGCGCAGCTCATCCTGAGACGGTGATAGAAACGATACCGTGGCACTCCTGGCAGGATTACCCACCCCAAAAATTGTACGCTGCCCATGTAAATTGAGGCATAGATCCGGTTTAAAGCCGGTATATAACTGATGCAGTATGCGGCTTTCGGGCTGAGAACGGTCCTGAGCATCGCGATTGAGGTCAACCTTATTGGCATTTACGCGCGTGTAAGCCTCTGCCCCGTCCGGATTAAGCATGGGAACAAGCTTTAATGTGATTTTAGAACTCAGGTTAGCAAGCGCCTTCACTTCGCTATTATCGCTTAACCACTTAAAAAGATCAAATACAGCCTTTGTAGTGGTACTCTCATTACCATGCATTTGAGACCAGCCCAAAATTTTAAAAGCACCTTTTCCCCAAGTCACAGCATGCACAGGGCGACCCTGAACAGAATCCCCTAAAAGGTCAACCTGGAAATCGCCGGAGAGATTTTGAATTAAGGGAAGTATATGTGACTGGGTTATATATCTCCCGTGAAGTCTTTTTTCCCTGGCGTTGGTATGCCAGGTTTTCAAATGTGAATAATCCATAGTAGCTATTGAATTACAAATGTAAACAATGCAATATTTACAAATGTAAACAGGTTTTTGGAATCAAGTTGTTTATTGATGTAAACACTTATTTTCTATTGTAAACTCACGCCTCGGAAAGATTCCTTACACCTTTCTTTCTGTAATTAATTGTTTATTTTACAGATATTTAGGTACATTTATATCAATACTAAGTTTAATACTGAATCGGCTTGTTTACATTTGTAAAAACCGATTCTCCTTTTTATTTGTTACATTTGTAACTTCAAAGGGAATTGACAGATGTTACAATGGTAAACAGTGAGAAATTCGCAGAGCGACTTCAGAAAATAATGGATGAATATGATTTAAACGCTACTTCATTTGCAGATGCTATTGATGTAGGCCGCTCTTCCATTTCCCATATCGTATCCGGAAGAAACAAACCCAGCCTGGAATTTGTGATGAAAATTGTGGAAGCATTCCCCGAAGTAGAATTGTACTGGTTGCTCAACGGTAAGGGCAGTTTCCCAAAAAAGGCTGCTGTGCAGATGAAAGCTCCCCCTGCAAAAACAAATTATGAGATCGATTTTGATCAGGCTACAAATACAGAGAGTATCCCGCCCAAACCTGTTTTGGAGAAAACAATTCCCGAAGCCTCTTCTGCCGACCTTGAAATTGAACGTATTGTTATCTTTTATAAAGACGGTACGTTCAAAAGCTTTTTACCCTAAAATAAATGCTTTGAATGAATAGTTGTAATTTTACGCATTATGAGTCGTAGCCTGTTTTATTTATACATTTGCTTTCTTTTATCCTCCTGTTACGATACCACGAGGGATTGCACTTCTTTTCAAAATGGTACTTTCGAATTTGAGACGTATTTAAATGGTGAGCTTGTAAAAACCACGTTTGTACGCAACGACACTTTAGAAGTTGATTTTTTTGAAGGAAAGGCCGATAGTTCGAGTATTCGCTGGATTAATGATTGCGAGTACATCGCAAATAAACTCAATCCCAACAGTATGATGGAGCGTAAAGCGCTGCATTTTAAGATTCTTACTACTTCTGAAGATTCTTATACATTTGAATACGGGATTGTGGGCGAAAGCAAAAAACAGAAGGGTTCGGTAAAAAAAGTTTCCAATTGAAGTGAATTTTGATTTAAATCAACCATCTTCGTGTAGGTGATTCAATATCAGTATATTTAGAACTTCAATCAGATTTTTATGTTCCGAAATACATCGATCTGCTCTAATCTCTTTACCGTACTTTTCAGTTCAATAGCCCTTTTCGCTTTAGAAATTAAGGCTCAACAGCCTTCCGGTACAAAAGATCCCGCTAATTACCTTTTAGAAAAGCGGTTTACTCACTATGATTCCGTCCAGAACTACCTGCGCACTTTTTCTAGAGACTCTGTTGCGCTCAAACAATTTATTCAGAACAGCAGACAAATAAATTATGCGTACGGTGAAGCTTTCGCCGAAAATAGCCTGGGTGTTCTATACCGTGATATTTCCAAATACAATCTTGCCTTAAATCATCATGATAAGGCTCTGGAAATCGCCCGTGAACTTGATGATGTTGAGCTTGAAGTTTCTGCTCTTAATATGACCGGGGTGGTCTACCGGCGCATCGATGCCGTGCGTTCTGCGCTGGATAAGCATAATGCGGCACTCGAGCTTGCAGAACGTGAAGAAAACCCTTCTAAAACACTGCTCAAGGGTATCGCCATTTCCCTTAACAGTATAGGTAATATTTACCTGCTGCTGCGCGACTACGACATGGCTGAGTCCTATTTTAAAAGAGCTATCATTCGGGAAGAAGAGCTGGGAAGTGATCTGGGACTCGCTATTAATTTTGCCAATTTGGGCATAGCCTACGAAGAGCGTGAACAATTTGATGAAGCCTTAGTGAATTACCGCAAATCGCTTGCGTACAACAATAAAATCAACAGCGATCTGGGTCGGGTCATTTGCAACAACAGCATTGCTCAGGTTTATCTCAAACAAGGCAGAGCCCGGGAAGCCCTGGATCTCATTGAGGCTTCTATGGATGATGTAAACACTATAGGCGATCAGTTTTATATCGCTCTGGCAAATATAAACCTGGGTTGGGCTCATAGCGAACTCAAAAATTACCCGGAAGCCGAACGTTTCCTGCTTAAGGGAATGGAGCTGTCAAAAGAAAAAAACTACAAGCAATTTTTAAGTATGGCTTACATGCACCTGTCCCAGCTTAACGAAGCTCGTCTTAATTATGAGCAGGCTCTTGAGTATCAGCGTTTATCTCAGGACGTGCAGGCCGAATATCTAAATGAGGCTAACCATAAATACGTTTCTGATCTCAATTTAAAATACGATAGTGAGCAAAAGCGCAATATGATAAGCCTTCTTGAGCAAAAGAATAAGCTTGCGGAAGTAAAACTCAATCAGGCCCGAAAGAACAACATTTTTATTTTGGTACTTTTTTCCCTGATTTTTCTGCTCCTGTTTTTTGGTTACAGGCAATACCGCTTAAAGAATCAAAAAGAGCAACTCAAGGCCGAACAAAAGCTTATGCGTTCTCAGATGAATCCGCATTTTATATTTAATGCCTTGTTATCTATACGCATCTACCTGCAAAATCATAACGTTGAAGAAGCCATTGATTATCTGGGGCAGTTTGCAAAGCTTATACGCTCTATTTTATCGAGTTCTCTGGCAAAAGAAAACACGCTTCAGGAAGAACTGGAAACCATGCAATTGTACATCAATATCGAAAACATTAGATTTTGTAATGAAATAGAAACAAAGCTTCATATTGATGATTCCATTAATCTGGAAGAGGTAAAAATACCTGCTCTAATCTTACAGCCTTTTGTAGAAAATGCATTGTGGCATGGCTTACAGCCCAAAGAGGGCAAAAAGGAGCTCGCTATTGATGTGACCAGAAAAAATGATAAGTATGTAAACATCAGTATTACCGACAATGGTATAGGTCGCGCCAAAACTATGGAAATCCCCAAAGACAAACGCAACACTCAGAAAAAGTCTATTGGTATTGATCTTACGTTAAGCAGATTACAGTCCTTTTCCAAAAATTTGGACAACAACTATAAACTGCACATCGTCGATTTATATAATGATCAACAACAGGCTCTGGGGACCCGGGTGCTTTTAGATTTACCCTTACGTTAAATCGCGGTACGGGAAGGTGGTTTTTGAAATTTCTCCCTGAGAATCGCAAGCAACTTGGTTTTGTCTATGGGTTTGGTTAGGTAGTTATCCATTCCGCTTTCTAGACCTTCTGATATGGAAAGTGATGTTGTATCTGCCGAAAGGCCTAAAACCACTACATCAGGATGATCTTCCTTAATTTTACGCGTAGCCTCAAAACCATCCATTTCGGGCATATGCACATCCATAAAAATGAGGTCGTAGGTTTTGGTCTGGCATTTTTGAACCGCTTCGAGCCCATTTTTAGCACTGTCGGAATGAAGCCCCAAACGCTTTAGCAACTCACTGAGTATTATAATATTCAGTTTATTGTCATCAACGATAAGCACGTCTAAAGGGGGTAAATCTGCCAAAATCTTGCTGCTCAGGTGAATCTCTTCTTTTTTGTGAAGGCCATTAAAAGCCAAATGAATTATAAACTCTGAACCCGTTCCTTCTTCGCTCATCACTTCAATATTGCCACCTAAAAGCTGTACCAGTTTGCCTGAAATAGCCAACCCGAGTCCGCCACCGGAATGCTTTTTACGAATTCCTGAATCCAGCTGTGTAAAGCGGTCAAAAATGGTGTCTATTTTGTCTTTCGGGATTCCAATTCCGGTATCTTTTATGCTTATCGCCACATATAGCTGCTCTCCCTGTTCGTGTTCCGAATAGGTAAGTGTTATGTTTCCGCTTTGCGTAAATTTTATGGCGTTGAGCAGGATGTTGCCTACTATTTGCTCAAATTTACTGCGATCGCCATTTACATAGTTTTTTGCTTTGGTCTGTACATCTACAATAAATTTCAGTCCCTTTTCCTCAATCGCCTTACGGTTGAAGGAGGTGACATTGGCGATCACCGATACCGGAGAAAACTCAACGCTGTAAATACCTGAAGAACCCGATTCGAGCTTGTCCATACGCAGTAAATCGTTTATCAAGCCCAATAATTTCCTTGAATTTTCGCGTAACAGAGCTTTATATCTTGGATCCTCAGCTTTTTCGGGATCGGTTTCCATAAGATCTGCAATCCCTACAATAGCATTGAGCGGGGTGCGTATTTCGTGACTCATATTTGAAAGAAACGAAGCCTTTGCTTCAACGGCGTTTTGTGCAATTTCGGTTTGCTGCTGAAACTCCCGGTTGAGTATCATTAAGTTTTGGTTGGCCTCAAGTGCAATCCTGGTTGCACGACGCGACTTGCTGTGTAAAAATTTGAGTAATCCAATCGCCAAAGAGAGAAAAATACCACATATCAATGCATAGTTGGCCACTCTCGAAGAATCTGCAACGACATCCGGATTGGCAAATGTGAGGTTGAAACTCCAGGATTCATTTTGATCTGCATCTAATACAAGATTGGTTTCAAAGATATACTCCGGGTCCTTCTGCGCTAAATCGTAATTATTAAAATCGTAGAAGCGCGTCCCCTGCTCGTCCTCAATTTTTATGGAATAATCTCCCAGATACGAACTGAGCCTGTTAAACTCATCATTAAAATCCATCCCTCCGGTTATGGTTCCCTGAAATTCACCATTGTAAAATACGGGGACATCAATGAGGAACGAGAACCCACCCTGGGTAAGACTGGTCCACTGAGAAATGTTAATCTCGTGCGCATTACCCATATTTCGCCAGTCTTCATACCGCCAGTCAAGATTTTTGATATCAAGCCCCTTAACCGCTTTATTTTCGTTTAGAGGGACGACCTCTTCAATGATCCCATTATTGTTGATGAATTCTACAAATTCAAGCGATTCGTTTTGAATGAGTAATCGCTGTGCATCATCTTTCCAGTAATCAAAGTACAAACCTTCTGTTTCTTCAATACGCTGTGCAATGTCCCGCAATGACTGAACATTTTTTTCAACCGTACGTTTAAAATCCTGAGCGGCAAGACTACCGCTTAATTGAATCTGATTTGTAAGGCGTTCGGGCAGTTGCTTTTTGAAATAGCTGTATAGCGTAAGGCAAATTAATGCAGGTATTAAAAAGAAAACACCCGCCAACCAGTATGATCTTAATGAAGGTTTGGGTGTGGTCATAAAAACATGTATAGTTTAGGCTTACTAAAATATTGAATTTTAACGCATTTTAGCAAAAATAATCTATCATTTACCGATGAACTACACAACTAATTGAAATTTCCAAGTAAAAAAAAGTATAAAAAGGAGTTTTTGGAGAAATTGGGATGCTTTTATTCCCTGCGGATGGTCTTTTCTTTTAGAATGCGGTTTTGTTCTTCAAGCAATTCATTCATTCGCGCCATAAGCTGAATCTCTTTAGGAGTCTCAACCGTAGGGTTGTTTTCGTCCTCGCTTTTAGCCTTAAGGGCATTCATTAATTTCATAACAATAAACACGACAAAAGCTATTATGAAAAAGTCTATAAATACACTTATAAGCTCTCCATAACCAATAGACACGACTTCTACGTTTGTACCATCGGCCTGTGTATAGGCTTCTCTTAAAACAATTTGTTTATCTTCAAAATTGACCCCATCGGTGAGTAAAGTTAACGGGGGCATCATAACCTGTTTGACCAAAACGTCAATGACTTTTTGAAATGCAGCACCAATAATCACCCCAATGGCGATGTCTACCATATTGCCTTTTACGGCAAACTTTTTAAATTCCTGAATTAATCCCATAGTTTAAAAAAGAGATCCCTGTGTGCCGTCGCCTTTAGGTGAATCAGGATCAGTCGTATCTGCGTCTGTATCAGTCTCTGAATGATCATCTGCAGCATCGTAGGTCTCCACTTCTTCTTCCTGCTCTTCCTCGTAAGGTAAGGGTTCCAGTAAATTGATTTGTTTGAGTTTTTCGGTGTAAAATTGGTTTCCAAGAGCGGTAATACCCTTAACGGCTATAAAGTCTTCAATATTTACGGTTTCATTAGGCTTTTGATCTTTGCCGCGTTCTTTGTAAAAGACCATTTCGACCACCGGTCTGTAATCTGTAGAAACAATCTCGAGCTGGGTATCTTTATGTTCAGAAACAAAACTTTCTTCCTTCTCGGGATTTTCAATTAAAAAGCGTTTAACATAATAGCGCTCCCGGTTCCCGTCCCAGTAAATTGCCGATATGGGTTTTTCGGGAATCCATTTTTCAAGAACGATGATTTTGTCATCAAATCGCGTGGTGAGTTCGGGCACAATAGTTTTGGCAACCCCATCCTGAGTTACGATTAACAGGCGATCTTCTCCTTTAAACTCGCCTAAAAGTTCACCCCGGCCGTCTACATTAAGACGCTGTACCGAATCGTCAAACCAGACTTTGCGCGGTTTTAAGGTTGAAACTCCTTTTTCTTTAAGCTCAATGGTACGTACAGCGTGCTTGGTTACAATATTACCATTGGCGTTGCGCCCTTTGATGAGAATTTCTGAAAAATCCAGATCAAATTTGAGTTTTTTGACATTTCCTATTGATCGTAAATAAACGGATACTACTTCCGCTTCCCCATTGGGGTTTGCCGAAAAATACCAGACATGCGAGCCTTTTTTACCTTTGGTCATATCGTACTCGCGATCCCGCGTCGTACTGGTAACGTTGAACCGTTTTACATAGGTCGCGCCTCCTTTTCCGTCCCGGTAAATCATATTGTAAATGGTGCGCTTGTCTTTTTTCTTATAAACAGCAACGTGAATAATGTCTTTACCTATAAAGGTTTTGCTGTCTACCTTGGTCACCATCATTTTACCCTCTTTGGTAAAAACAATAATGTCGTCTATATCTGCACAATCTGTAACATATTCGTCCTTTTTAAGTGCTGTACCCACAAAACCTTCTTTACGATTTACATAGAGTTTGGTATTGCGAATGACCACTTTAGAGGCTTCAATATCATCAAAGAGTTTAATTTCGGTTTTACGCTCGCGACCTGCGCCGTATTCCTTTTTTAAACGCTTAAAGTAATCGATGGCAAACTCGGTGAGATGAGCCAAATGATGTTTTACCTGAGCGATCTGATCTTCGAGAGCTTCAATTTTTTGCTGCGCTTTATCAATATCAAATTTAGAGATACGTTTGATACGTATTTCGGTAAGGCGCACGAGATCTTCCTCTACAACAGGACGCTTTAAGTGTGCGATATGAGGTTTTAAACCTTCATCAATAGCTTTAAGTACCCCTTCCCAGGTTTCTTCTTCTTCAATTTCCCGGTAGATGCGGTTTTCAATAAAAATACGCTCAAGTGACGCGTAATGCCATTGATTCTCCAACTCTTCCAGCTGAATCTCGAGTTCCTGACGCAGCAAATCTTTGGTGCGTTCGGTTGAAATACGCAACATTTCGCTTACCCCCACAAAGAGCGGCTTGTTGTCTTCAATAACACAGCCCAATGGCGAAATGGAAACTTCGCAATTAGTAAACGCAAACAATGCACCTATGGTCTTGTCGGGAGAAAGGCCGGGTGGCAGGTGAATAAGGATTTCAACCTCGGAAGAGGTGTTGTCCTCAATCTTTTTTATTTTAATCTTTCCTTTATCATTTGCTTTTAAAATACTGTCTATCAGCGATGTGGTGGTGGTGCTAAACGGTATTTCGGTAACAACTAAAGTATTCTTATCCAGCTGATTGATTTTGGCTCTGACCCGTACTCTTCCGCCACGTTTTCCGTCTCTGTAATCGCTGAAATCGGCTTCACCGGCAGAGGGAAAATCGGGTAAAAGCTTGAATTTTTTCCCCTGTAAATGCCTGATGGAACCGTCAATGAGTTCAATAAAATTATGGGGTAAAACTTTGGTACTCAAACCTACCGCAATACCTTCGGCTCCCTGAGCGAGCAATAATGGGAATTTAACCGGAAGATTTATGGGTTCTTTACGCCGCCCGTCATAAGAGGCCTGCCAGCTCGTGATTTTAGGGCTAAAAAGTACTTCAAGTGCAAATTTTGAAAGCCGTGCCTCAATATAACGCGAAGCTGCTGCACTATCGCCGGTAAGGGTATTCCCCCAGTTACCCTGAGTATCAATGAGCAAATCTTTTTGCCCCATTTGCACCATCGCGTCAGCGATACTGGCGTCTCCGTGGGGATGGTACTGCATGGTATGCCCTACGATATTGGCAACCTTGTTGTAGCGCCCGTCATCCAGATCTTTCATCGAATGCATAATACGCCGCTGCACCGGTTTAAAACCGTCTTCAATTGCAGGAACCGCACGCTCCAGAATTACATACGAGGCATAATCGAGAAACCAGTCTTTAAACATGCCCGTAACACGGGTGATGGTCTCTCCTGAATTAAGCTCTTCAGATGGGTCTAAATTAGGATCTTCGTAATTTTCTTCGCTCATAATGATCTGACTGGCAGAATATTGGGGATTATCGTTTAATTCTCTAAAACCGGATCGAGTTCTACTTTCAGGTTATTGATGATAAACTTTTGACGGTCCGGGGTGTTTTTGCCCATATAGAATTCGAGGATTTCTTCGATAGACATGGTCTCATCAAGCATAATAGGCGCCAGACGAATACTATCGCCAATGAAATGTTTAAACTCATCTGGGGAAATTTCACCTAAACCTTTAAATCGTGTAATTTCAGGTTTACCGCTCAACTCCTCAATCGCATCCCGGCGCTCCTGCTCGCTGTAGCAATAAATGGTTTTTTTCTTGTTACGTACCCGAAATAAAGGCGTTTCTAAAATATAGAGATGCCCTTCTTTAATCAACTCCGGGAAAAACTGCAGGAAAAAGGTAATGAGCAGTAACCGGATGTGCATCCCGTCAACATCGGCATCGGTTGCGATTACAATGTTGTTGTAACGCAAATCTTCCATCGACTCTTCAATGTTGAGTGCCGATTGTAACAGGTTAAATTCTTCATTCTCATACACGATTTTCTTGGTCATGTTGTACGAGTTGAGCGGCTTTCCGCGTAAGCTGAACACCGCCTGCGTATTTACATCACGGGATTTGGTGATCGATCCCGAAGCCGAATCCCCCTCAGTGATAAAGAGTGTACTCTCCAGATTACGCTCTTTTTTACTATCTGTTAAATGGATGCGGCAATCGCGTAGTTTTTTGTTGTGCAGACTTGCTTTTTTAGCCCGTTCTTTGGCCAGTTTACGTATTCCGCTAAGTTCGGTGCGCTCCCGTTCTGCCTGTAAAATCTTGCGTTGAATCTTATCTGCGGTTTCGGGATTTTTATGCAGGTAATTATCAAGATTGGTTTTCAAAAAATCGTTGATATAGGTACGCACTGTTGGAAGGTCGCCGCCCATATCGGTTGAGCCCAGTTTGGTTTTGGTCTGCGACTCAAAAACAGGCTCCATAACCTTGATGCTTATCGCCGAGACAATAGATTTTCTGATGTCTGAAGCATCGTAGTTTTTATTGAAGAATTCGCGTATGGTTTTTACTACCGCTTCGCGAAAAGCCGCCAGATGCGTTCCTCCCTGAGTGGTGTTTTGACCGTTAACAAAAGAGTGGTATTCTTCAGAATATTGTGTGCGGCTGTGGGTCATTGCCACCTCAATATCATCACCGCGCAAGTGAATTATGGGGTAAAGTACGTCGTTCTCCGCAATACGGTCTCCCAATAAATCTTTAAGACCGTTTTCGGAGTAAAACTTTTCACCGTTAAACACAATGGTAAGACCGGGATTGAGATACACGTAGTTTTTAAGCATACGCGCCACATACTCGTTACGGTATTTGTAGTTTTTAAAAATGGTTTCATCAGGCACAAAGGTTACTTTGGTTCCCTTTCTGCGTGAGGTTTCCTCTAAAAACTCCTCGTCTTTGAGGTTTCCGCGTTCAAACTCTGCAGCTGCCGATTTACCATCGCGGGTAGATTCTACCCTGAAATATTCAGAAAGAGCATTTACCGCTTTGGTACCTACCCCGTTAAGACCTACCGATTTTTTAAAGGCCCGCGAATCGTATTTACCCCCGGTATTCATTTTAGAAACCACATCTACCACCTTACCCAGCGGAATCCCACGACCGTAATCGCGTATGATTACCCGGGTTCCCTGAATACTCACCTCTATGGTTTTACCGGCACCCATCACATACTCGTCAATCGAGTTGTCAAGTACTTCTTTTAGCAGAATGTAAATCCCGTCATCGGCGCTTGAACCATCTCCCAGTTTCCCAATGTACATACCGGGACGCATACGAATGTGTTCCTTCCAGTCAAGGGATCTGATATTATCTTCGGTATATTTAGTTTCTTCTGACATACGTGTATTGCCTTAAAAGCCGGTTGTAAGGCGTTAAAAATGCATTAAGTTAAACCTGGCGAGGTGTACCTCAACCTGTTTAGTCTCGATTATCGAGAAGCGGGATGATTGCTAATATAGGACTTCAAGGACGGTTTTTAAAGCCGAAAAAATCAAAGTAATTAACAAAGTTTTCAAGAATTGAAAAATGACTTCTTATGAATTGAAAATCAGATAATAGGTTCGCCGTTAAGATCAGTGGTTAAAACTTCGGTCATATAATCAAAAAAGGGAAGCATTAACCGGAAATAGCTCAGCACCTGATCCTGAAAATCAGGGTGAAGCACTTCCTCATCTGTAAAATCGTGCTTTATGGCAAATTTCTTGTTGCGTATCAGGTCAATATTGGGATCTTCCTTGCTAAAGCCTTTTGGAGCGGTTTTAACGACATCATCCTCCATAAAACCTCCAAATGCTTTTTCAAATTCCTTTTGTGAAAGTATATCGCGTATGGGCTGCGCGTCAACTTCAAATTCTTTACGAATACGCAATAAATCTGCCGGTTGCGGGGCGAAAAAGCCACCTCCTACAAAACTTTTTCCGGGTGCGATCTGCAAATAATAACTTCCTCTTCGCGTCACGCCTTCCCGGTAGAAAATTACACTTCTATTTGTTTTGTAAGGCTGTTTATTTTTACTGAAGCGCACATCTCTGTAAATACGAAACACCTTTTCGCGCTCGATCCCATCAAACTGCTGCATGCGCTCCCGCGTGTCCTTGCAAAAGGCTTTAAACTCCTGCTCCAGTTTTTTAAATCGGCTTTTGTGCTCGTCAAACCACTCGCGGTCGTTGTTTTGTTTTAACTCGTTTAGAAAATCAAAATAGGCGGCAGGTAGCTGCTTTGCCATAACTTGTATTTTTTAGGTGTTTATTTTAGGGTCTAAACAATGCTTTTTAAACATTTAGTTTTAAAATTGGTATTTTTAGTACTACTCAAATATAACCTAATTATGGGTACAACACGCCCCTCCCAACGTTATTGGATTATTGCCGCACTGGCTGTTTTGTGGAATTTGATCGGTTTATTTATGTATACCAATCAGGTCTTCATGAGCAATAAGCACCTTGCCGAATTACCTGCAGAACAGGCTCAGTTAATTACCGAAATCCCGCAATGGGTAAACGGAGTTTATACCGTAGCTGCAATTACCGGATTGTTGGGGAGTGTTTTCTTAATTATACGCCGGGGTACTGCTGTTACTTTATTTGGAATCTCTTTACTTGCAATACTTGTTCAAATGGGATACTCCCTTTTTAGCATGGATTCCATAGAGGTGTATGGAATGGTACAGGGCCTTATAATTCCTGTTTTACAACTGGGTGTATCTGTTTTTCTGGTAATATTCAGCAAAAGAAGTGCTCAAAAGGGCTATTTGATTCCCGCATCATAGCCATTTTTTCCGCTTAAAATAATAGAGCAACAGAAAAAATATGACGATCATAAGACCCCACAGGTAAAAATAACCATAGCGCCAGCTTAACTCTGGGATGTATTCAAAATTCATCCCATAAATTCCTGCCATAAACGTAAGCGGTATGAATATACTGGAGATGATGGTAAGTACTTTCATAACCTCATTCATACGGTTGCTTATCGTAGTCATATACATATCCATAAGTCCCCAGGTCATCTCCCGGTAGATATCAATACTATCAGAAACCTGAGTGACGTGATCGTACAAATCCCGGATGTAGGTTACCGTGCGCTGGTCTATAAGCTGACTATCCATTTTTTCCAGACGGTTTACGACTTCTCTAAACGGAAAAACCGCCTTTCTAAGACGTAATACCTCGCGTTTTAAATCCTGAATATCCTGTGTAATGTCTTGTTCGGCCTGGTTCGCAAATAAAACATCCTCCAGCGTTTCGATACGATCGCTCATATTTTCAATCAACGTAAAATAATGATCCACCACAGCATCCATGATTGCAAACATCAGGTAGTCTGCACCCGCGTTACGCACGCGGCCTTTACCGTTTGTTATACGCGTACGCAGGGAATCGAGCACGTCTCCGTCTGCTTCCTGAAAGGTAATCAGGTAGTTTTCGCCCAGCACCAGACTGATGTGTTCATTCATAAATTCTCCCTTCTCATTAAAATAGAGCATCTTAAATACCACAAACAAATAATTGGGATACTCGTCAATTTTGGGACGCTGGTTGGTGTCTACAATATCCTCAAGAATAAGCGGATGCAGATCATAATGCTGCCCGAGTTTCTCGATCTGATCGGTAAGTGCAAGACCATTAACATTGATCCATGAAATCTCGCCGGGATTGTGTTTATCAAAAGCTATCGAGACATCACTGCCCTGCTCTACTTTATAAGTATCTGGTGTGTATTCGATAAGCTCAACAGACACGTGCTTCTGCTCTTTACTCCCGGTATACGTAAGTGTGCCCGGCACATCATTCTTCAGCAACTTGTGTGCACTCTTAATTTTAGGGATTCTGGGTAGTCTGGGAAGTTTTGGCTTCTTCAGCTTTATGTTTTTGGCCATATTTAGATTCTAATAAATTTAAAAATAGAAAAAGTCCGTCAAAGACGGACTTTCCCAATACTATTTTAAATCAATTTAGGCATGTTGTAACTCGTGCTTACCTTCTTTAATCTCTTCGATTAATTTGGCATTAAATGCCGGTAAATCATCAGGATTTCTACTGGTTACAAAGCCCTGATCTACAACAACTTCTTCATCTACCCATTCAGCTCCTGCATTGATGAGATCATCTTTAATAGAGTTGAAAGAGGTCATTTTTCTGCCTTTTACCACTCCGGCACTAATTAATGTCCAGGGTGCGTGGCAAATAGCTGCTACGGGCTTATGTTGCTCGAAGAAATCCCTTACAAATGATAAGGCATCTTCATTTCTTCGTAATTTATCTGGATTTATTACTCCGCCCGGAAGTACCAGTGCGTTATATTCGCTTGCTTGTACTTCAGACAAAGTTTTATCTACCTTATATTCATCACCCCAGTCTGTGGACGCCCAGGCTCTGATTTTTCCGGCTTCTTCACTTATAATATGTACTTCAAAACCTTCTTTTTTCATCGCTTCTAATGGAGAAGTTAATTCAACTTCTTCAAATCCGTTTGTGGCTAATATTGCTATCTTTTTCATATCTGATTAAATTTTTTGGTTATTAATTTCTACTGAAGCAAAGATAACAGACACCCCTGTTTATCGGGGTTAAGGTCGGGTTAAACCTTTGAGGAAGAGGGTTAATCTTTGTTAAATGAAGGATGCTTTAAGTTAATTTAGCACAGGTTTTAGTCTTTCAAAAAAATACTCTGGAGAATAAGTCCCGAAGCCTGAGCGATATGAGTTAATTTAAACTCCCGGCTACCATCGAGACTGCGTTTAAAATCTTCCATACTAAGTACCCCCGACCCGAGATCGAATAAAGCTCCCATCATTAAGCGCACCTGATGCCGCTTAAAACCTTCGCCCACAACCCGAAAAACATACGATTGATCCGGAAAAAAGCTGGCCGAATAAAGTGTATTGACCTCGACCACGGCCTTCTCAACAGTCATCAGGGTTTGAGTCTCGGGATTTGCCTTGTAGGCATAATTTCTAAAATCGTGCGACCCTTCCATCAGCTTTGCACCTTCCTGCATCAAAGGGATGTCTAAATCCTCCCGAAAATTAATCATATACGGAGCACAAAAAGGATGGTTTTTTGAGCCAAAGGAAAAAAGATAGATGTATTCTTTCAGCTTTGGAGCCTGAATAATATTGGTTTGCTCTTCGAGTTCGGCGATTTCAAGCAGGCGTATATCCTGCGGAAGGTTGACATTGAAGAGGTCAAAAAACGTTTCCAGATTTAATGGTTCGTCACGCAAAATCAGCTCGACATACGTTTCGTTGACCGAAACCTTCGCGTCAGTACGACCGGCGGCAATAAATTTAAAATTGCCGTGATTGAGCACATACTTTAAGGTGCGCTGCATCATCCGCTCTACCGTAAGCAACTCTGGCTGTTTCTGCCAACCGTGATACCTAAAACCCAGGTATTGTATTTTTAAAAGGTAGTAATATTCATTTTTAAACATGCTTCAAAAATAGTAATCTTCGAACAGGCAAATACTATCTGGCTGTATATAGATCATCGAAAAATTAAATTGAGGGATTAAATCTCCGATGTGAATTTGGGGAATTTCCCTGCCGAAAAGGGGAAGTATTACAACAACATTTATCTAAATTTGAAATGTCTCAAAGTTAAGACGACAAACAACGCTCGAATAGTCTTTAAAAAGGGTTGCATAAACCCAAAAAAGCTTAGACCTATTTATGGTAAATAAACTCACCATCATTCAGCAAATAAAGGCACATAAAAAAAATGCCAAGCTCAATTATAAATTAAAGCAAGACGCACAGCTCTTTACCAAAGAACTCTTCAACACCTTATTTAACTATCCTAACGATCTGGATGCTGATCTAGACAGGCTTGAGAAGTTATTTGAAGATTTAGTAGAGCTGGCCTGCTGGGAAATTGATAAAAAATGCAGCAAGGTCTGGGATGACTATGTCGCAGAACTTCCGGAGATCCTGCGTATGCTCAACCTCGATGCTGAGGCGATATATAAAAACGATCCTGCCGCAGAAAGTATCGAAGAAGTTTACCTGGCATATCCCGGTTTTTATGCAGTAGCCATTTACAGGCTAAGTCACGCCCTCTACCAAAAGGGCTTTCCTATTGTACCCCGACTGATGACCGAATATGCCCATCACGTTACCGGTGTTGATATCAACCCCGGAGCAACCATTGGAGAACATTTTTTTATGGATCACGCCACGGGTATTGTAATTGGAGAGACAGCTGTCATCAAAAATCACGTAAAACTGTATCAGGGTGTAACACTTGGAGCCTTAAGCGTGACCAAAGAGCTGGAGTCGGTTAAACGTCATCCTACCATTGAAGATCACGTGACAATTTACGCAAACGCAACCATTTTAGGCGGTGAAACGGTAATAGGATCTAACAGTATTATAGGCGGTAACGTCTGGTTAACAAAGTCGGTCCCACCCTATTCTCTGGTATCCCACAAGCCCGAGATACTCATCAGAGAACTCGAAAAATAATCTGCAATCAAAAAAACTCATGAATTTTTCTATAGAACGCCTCATAGGTAATACGCCACTTGTTGAATCAAAAGTTTTAAATACCAATCCTAACGTAAAACTGCTCTTTAAGCTTGAAGGCCAAAATCCCGGCGGTAGTGTTAAAGATCGCGCTGCGTATAATATGATTACGGCAGCCCTGGAACGGGGTGAAATAACCAAAGACACCAAATTGATTGAAGCGACCAGCGGAAACACGGGTATAGCTTTGGCTATGATTGCAGCGATGTACAAACTGGACCTGGAGATTGTTATGCCCGAAAATGCTACAAAAGAACGCGTACAAACCATGCGGGCTTATGGAGCTACCGTCATCCTCACACCTACAGAAGTAGGCATAGAAGGTGCCCGCGATTTTGCTGAGGCTAAAGTGAAAAACGAAGGCTACTTTATGTTTAATCAGTTTGGAAATCCTGATAACTGGAAAGCCCACTACAAAACCACAGGCCCTGAAATATGGAGAGATACCGAAGGAAAAGTCACGCACTTTGTCTCATCAATGGGTACTACGGGCACCATTATGGGAACTTCAACCTATTTAAAAGAGCAAAGTTCAAATGTTCAGATTGTGGGCGTACAACCTACTGATGAATCCAGTATTCCCGGAATACGCAAATGGCCGCAGGAATATCTGCCCAAAATTTTTGATGCTACAAAAGTAGATCAGATTCTCGAAGTTAGTGAGGCTGATGCCCGGGTGATGGCCAAAAGACTGGCAGAAGAAGAAGGTATTTTTAGCGGTATGAGCAGTGGCGGAGCAACTGTAGCAGCCTTACGTCTTTGCGAAAAACTGAAAGAAGGTATAGTCGTTTCCATTATTTGTGACCGGGGAGATCGCTACCTATCGTCAGATCTCTTTGATTAATCTAAATAGTCATACTAGTCTGCAAAGGCAGTATCTGGGTTTTCTGGAAACCCCGCAATTGCATTTTGCTCCTCTTGATTTTGAGTACGCTCACTTTGAGCTAACGGGAGCTTCCCGGCAACTACCAGAAGATTTTGAGATGCCGCATCCCATTCGTTTAGGGCAACGCATGGAAGTTTTTATGGAAACAGCCCTGCAACAGGATTTTGAAATTCTCGCCAAAAACCTTCAGATAATTGATCATAAGCGCACCCTTGGAGAATTTGACTTTATTCTAAAGCCAAAAAACAGTGCCGATGTTATTCATCTGGAAATGGTTTATAAATTTTATTTCCTGAGACCCGAAAGCGGAGATTATTGGATAGACATGTTACAGGGGCCTAACGGAAAAGATCACCTGAAACTGAAACTCAAAAAAATGCGTGATCAGCAGTTTCCCTTACTTTACAAAACCGAAACACAAGCTTACCTTAATAACCTGGGGATTACAGCTCAACGTATGAAGCAACATCTGTTTTTCAAGGCTCAGGTTTATATCCCTGCCGGTTTTGAGAAAGAACGGGCACATGAGGCTTTTGTAAATACAATACAGGGTAATTACTATACGCAGGAACAACTTTACCTGCTAAATAAACCGGTTAACCGCTTCTACATTCCGTTTAAAAATGATTGGGTTTCAATACCTGATTCTGCAGCTGGTTTTGAAGACTTCGAGAGTTTTTATAAAAAAATAAGCGTTGCTCTACGTGAACAACGCTCTTCCCTGTTTTGGATTTTCAATTCTGAAACAGTAGTGTTTCAGAGGCATTTTGCCAGCTGGTGGTAATTGCCTTAGATCTTACTAACGCGCACGGCGTTCATCCCTTTTTGACCACGCTCGAGTTCAAATGAAACCTTGTCGTTTTCATTGAGTTCACCTTCAAGAATTCCGCTTACGTGAACAAAGTATTTTTCCTGGTTTTCTGAATCGATTATAAAACCAAATCCTTTAGAATGGTCAAAAAACGAAACTTTTCCGTTTCTGAATTTAGCCTCTTCAGCTGCCAGTTTATCTGCTTCGGTGGTCTTGGGAACACTGATTTGAATATCTTCAATGTCAATTTCAACCTTCATAGAAGGATCTGGCGGGGTATCGGTAAGATTTCCATTATGATCAACATAAGCGATCATATCTTCAAAATTTCCACCGGTAGAATTTGCCTTACGGGCTTCTTTTCGTTTTTGCTTTTCTTCTCGTTTTTTTATGCGCTTTTTTTCGCGTTCAGTCTTACTATAAGTTTGTTGTGATTTTCCCATTTAATGTTTTAAGTGAATAGATACTGCGCCTGAGTCAAGATCAGAAGTATACTACACGTGGGATACGAAGAAATGGAGAAGCTTATCTTATATCAGGCGTTTCGAGTACGGCTTAAGCGGGTGGCTTTGACTAGACTGCTGTAAAGGTACGCATTTGTAATGGATAATCCGCATAATTCTTGCTCCAACCCAATGCACTTCATCGGTAAGTTCATTGTACTTAAAAAATATATTCTTACAACACTAAATACAAGTCTTAAATATGTGTATTTTAACCGATTAATGATTACATTTGCCGTGTAAACAAACCCCAACAAGTTGAAAATAACAGTACTCCTCTTTTTTTATGCCTTGAGCTTTACAGCTTTCAGTCAAACTGATGGAGTTGGTATTGGTACTACTCAACCCAGAGCGAAGTTAGAAGTTGCCGGCGATGCAAAAATATCTCAAGGAATTTCCATCGGTGTGATAGATAATCTTGAGGATGCAGATACTTCTACATTTTTAATTCAAGAATCCTCAGACCAAATAAAATCTTTAGATGTTAGTAATCCTACAGGCGCAGCATTGGGATATATTCAGGTTTATGAAATTTATAACCCAAATGAAGATTGGGTATTAGATTTTGATACCGGAATTGACGCGAATGATTTCGTTCTAAATACCTTATCCGCCTCTTACGATAGAGAGCTTGATATAGATAATAATGCAACTATTCCCTATTATTCAGCATTCATAAATAATGGTACATGGCATATTACAGCAGATTTTCCTGCTGCTAATAACCTTTACCCATCTGAACTGGGTACCTGGACTATAACGACATTAATCTATTCGAAAGATTTGTCAAAACAGTTTGGTAATGTTGTCATTGACATGAGCGGAGGTTCAACCGGAACAGCTACAAATCCTATAATTAACTAATATAGATATGAATAAACAGATACCTATTCGGTTATTTATGATAATAATACCGATGATACTTTCTGCCCAGGTTGGAATAGGTACAACACAACCTGAGGCTGATTTACACGTAGCGGGTTCGATGATAATTCAGGAAGCATTTGAGTTAGGTGCATTACCAACCGTTCTAAACAGTGATGAAGACTTTAAATTACTTACTCGGACAACGAATTCTACTCCAATAAATGGAGAAATAACCCGCTTGGATGTAAATGTTTTAACAGTAGCACCCATTAATATAGTGAAATACCGTTTTCATAATTTAGACGGAGATAACTTAGTAGATGTTGATTTAGGTTATGAAACTTCAAAATACATTGTAGGTATTGCAGACTTTAGATATATTGGAGATCCTGTAAACAAGAATATTATTAGTGGAACTTACGGCTCAATAGGAGCATTTGTTTTACGATCTTTTGAAAGTGGCGGCACTTGGCATTTAGAAATTAGAAACAAGTTTTTGGATGTGGATCCCAGTGATAATGTTGAGTACCAGTGTACTCTCATAATTTATGATACTTCCTTCTATCGCAAAATGCCAGTTATCAGAACCAATTTAAATGGTTCCAATCAAGGTACTGCAATAACTGTCCCTAATCTGTATTAAGCTAAATCATGAAAATATTTCTCATACCATTTGTACTCTTATATTCGGGTTTTGCTCTAAGTCAGGTGGGTATAAACACAACGACGCCTGTAAGAGCACTGCACGTAGAGGGTAATACAATGACAGATGAGAAGCTTTATTTAGAAAATCCCGGTAATTCAACTCAGATAAGGGGTTCAAAATTAATCATTGAAAAAACAGATAAAGCCATTGTTCAATACGATATAAATATTAGTAAATACGGCCCCATTAATTACGCTCAGCTTATCTTCAGAAATACTTCAAGAAATGGCGTTACAGAATATGACACTAAAATTAGTACTCTTGACTACGCTGTTACAATTCAGGGATATTATTTTAGAGAGTACAGTACAAATAGTACTAGTGTGATAACAGCAAGTAATTCCGGCAACGGTGTTGTTGAGGGTTTTCAGGTTTATGCTTACAAGAACCCTTCAACAAATACTTGGTTTATAAAAGGTATTGTGAATAATGGTTTTTTCCTTGTTGGCACAAATACCAACACAAAAATTGATCTATATTTAAATCTTATTATTTATAGAAAAGGATTTATTTCTAAAGAAATTCCTGACGTTTCTTTAGATCTTAATGGAAATCCTACGGGTTCTGTTGCAAAACCCCCAGGATTTTAAGCTTCAGCATTCTCGTGCTCTTCCAGATCTTTTCTAAGGTCTAGTTTTCTGAATTTAGGCGAAAGGATTCCGGTTGCGACTACTGTGATCAGCGTCATACTTCCACCAAAAACCACGGCAGTAACCGTTCCCATAAGTTTTGCTGTTAAGCCGCTTTCAAAAGCCCCCAGTTCATTAGAACTACCCACAAACATAGAATTTACCGAAGCTACCCTGCCCCGCATAGAATCTGGCGTTTTTAATTGAAGAATGGTTTGTCTGATAATCATAGAAACACCATCGGTGACACCACTCATAAATAAAGCAAAAACCGAAAGCCAAAAACTCGTTGAGAGTCCGAAAACAATAATACAAAGCCCAAAACCGAAAACTGCCGCCAGCAATTTCATCCCCGCGGCTTTGTACAGCGGAAAATAAGCAGAAGTAAACATCGTAATCAAAGCTCCAACCGCTGGAGCCGCACGCAAAATCCCAAAGCCCTGTGGCCCCACTTTTAGAATATCCTGAGCGTAAATAGGCAGTAAGGCTACTGCTCCACCAAAGAGCACCGCAATCATATCGAGACTTAAGGCCCCTAGTACTGCCTTGCTGTTGCGCACAAATTGAATACCCTCTTTTAAACTCTGCAATACGGGTTCTCCTATTTTTGGGTTCATTATAGGTTTACGCTTAATTCGTGTCAAAACACCCAGCGCCATTAATGAGAAACCAAAAATCACGCACATAGACCAGTGAACCCCTATAAGATGTATTAAAAAACCTCCAACAGCCGGACCTACCACTCCGCCCATTTGCCAAACGCTGCTACTCCAGGTCGCAGCATTAGGATATATTTTTTTTGGTACGATGAGCGCAAATAAAGAGAATATGGTAGGACCAAGAAACGCCCTAACGATACCGCCTATAAATACCAAAGCATAAATAAAATATAAGGTTAGTGAGGTAGTAATGTGTTGGGTTACCACGGGCCAGGTCAATAAAAACAGACCCACGCTCACTACCGAAAACCCAAATATGCACTTAAAGAGCAAACTGCGCTTTTCGCGCTGGTCAACGATATGACCTGCAAAGAGTGCCAGAGAAACCGCCGGAATTACCTCCATAAGACCTATAATCCCCAGCGATAAGGGATTCTTGGTTATGCTGTATACCTCCCACTCGATGACCACAAATTGCATAGACCAGGCAAAAACCATAGCAAAGCGCACCAAAAGAAATAGGTTAAATTCCCTGTACCTCAGGGCTGCATACGGATCATTTTTTGCCATAGAATAATGCCTAAAACAGATTTGGTTTCCGCTGCAAAAGTAAGTTTTTGGACCGCTTTTCTTTTAAAAATAGAAAGGAATATATGCTGGTGTTGCTTTTAAAAAGATCAGCCTTGCACCTGGCTAAAAACATATTTCATTTCGGTCGCGATCTCCTTACTCCGCGCGGCATAAACTTCCGCTTCCTGTGGTGTGCCGTCTGCAATTTTAGGATCTTCATAACGCACCGGAATACGCGCTTCAGCTCCCGGAATAAACGGGCAGTTTTCATCTGCGTGCGAACAGGTCATTATTGCCGCGAAGTTTTTGGAAGGATTATCAGGATGATCATACAGTTTTGAGAAAGCTTTAATCTCCGGCAGATTATCGGCAAGACTTAAGTTGTAAACCGGATTTTCAGCACCTTCATTTTCAGCCTTAAAACCTTGTTTAATTAAAGTATTTACCGCGGTTTTATTAAAAACCGTAACTTCTACTCCACCAGAAAAAGTTTTCGCCTCAACATCAAAATATACGGCCATCGCCTGAGCCCAAATCTGAGAAAGCTGGCTGCGTCTGGAATTGTGAGTACAAATAAAGTTAAGCTGTATCGGTAAAGCCTGAGCTTTTTTAGCCAGGAGATAATCAATAAGAGTCTGAAGCTCTTCTTTCCGGGATTCTTCAATAGTTTCCAGTTGCAAAGCATCAATAAATGCCTTTAAATCGGTATACATATAGTTAGACAAATTAATTATCTGATTAGCAACAACCGTTTCCCGGTATACAGGGATCTGAGGCTGCATTAATAAGCGGTGTGGTTTGACGCTGTGGCACTCCACAGGCATCTTTCGCCAAACAGTCTGTTTGTAAAGAAGTTAGTTTAAAATATTTCCCGTCGTAATCAAGACCATAAATTGCAATAGTTTCTGCCTGATACTCAACCTCAAGTTCTAAATCTTCCAAATCAAGCGCCTTTTCAGAAAGCTCAAGAATGCTTAAAAGTTTCTCCGGGTGTAAACGGTGGTTGTAATCCTGTGCATTCCACAATTGCATAACGATTGTTTCTTTATTGCGTAAGGTCCCGCCACAATCGATAAATCGTTTAGTGCTCTGCCCTACTTCGGTCACGTGAAAGTGCGCAGGCACCAGTTTTCCATCAGGCAATTCAAAGCCTATTTTATGAGCTTTGGTAATGATTTTTTTTAGTTCAGATAGTTTCATAGTATTTCGTTTTAGCAGCATTCGGTTGATGTGCAACTTTGCAGCGAATCAAATAACAGATTCAATTCCTTTTTTAAAATGGTTAGAGCTTCGGGATCAATACAGTAACAGACTCGCACACCTTCAATGGTTCCCTGAATTAAACCGGCTTTCTTCAATTCCTTTAAATGTTGGGAAACGGTGGCCTGAGCCAGACCAATATCGGTTACCAAATCGCCGCAAACACAACTGTCAAACTTTGAAAGTTGCTGTAATATGGCAATACGAGCCGGGTGCGCAAGCACCTTGGCATAAGCCGCAAGCCTGGTCTGATGATCTGTAAACAATTGTTCTTTAGTTGCTCCCATAATATTAATCGCAATATTACGATTAATAAATAAACCTGACAATTCTAATGGAGTAAAAGTGTTAACCTCGTACTAAAAGCCCCTGTATATCTACCACATACGCTAAAGGAAAACTAACTTTACAAAACTGATCAGCATGTTTAATTCAGTTAATACACTATGGAAAAGACTTCAAGTCACGACACAATTACCGAAGGTTTACAACGTCTTCTGGTAAAAAACTATGATGCAGAGAAAGGATACATTAAAGCGATGCAGGATATTGATCACGCAGCTTTGCGTGGTTTTATGCAAAGGCAGGCCGCAAAGCGGAATGGTTTTGCTACCGAATTGGATCACGAGTTGCATTTAATCAATGAAAAACCAAAGTCTGACGGGAGTTTAGCCGGCGATCTGCATCGTACCTGGATGGATTTGCGCGATGTACTCAACCTCAATGATAAATCGGCTATTCTTGAAGAGTGCCTGCGTGGGGAAGAAACCAGTGCCAAAGAATACGAGCAGGTGCTTGAGGATATTCAGTTTCCGCAGCATTTACGCACGGTCATCAATAATCAGCTCTCAAAAATTTACAGGACTATAGAAGACCTTCATCAACTCGAAGACATTACCAAACTGCAATAAATTCCCAAAAAGGGTTTCGAATTAGGTGAAATTTGGTCTTAAAAATTACCAGATAATTAATTTATTGAGTTGTTTTTTAGCAAGTCCACACCATAACAACGATTTGATTTTCATAAATTTAAAGAAATCAAATCGTTTTTTATGACATCTTCACAACTTCCCAGAAGAGACTGGATCAAAAAATTGGCTCTGTCTATAGGAGCAGTAGCCGTAGCACCCACAGCGCTTTGGGCAGATACCGTTGAAACAGCAAGACGCAACAACCAAAAATTCTTATACCGCAATCCGGTTTTTGACGAATTTACACCTCCAAAAATCCCCGACCTAAGCACAGTTAAAGCCCGTTTGGTTTGGAATGAAAATCCGCATGGCCCTTCTAAAATGGCGGCTGAAGCATTTCAGAAAGCAGTCTGGGACGGCAATCATTACTCATGGTCTACCCTGAATGATTTGGTTGAAAAAATTGCAGTTTTTGAAGGGGTAAGCCCCGATCAGATTATGATGGGTCCCGGTTCTTCAGACCTTCTTGAAAAGACAGCTTTAGTGCTATTTCAGGATGGAGGAAATGTCATCAGTGCAGACCCCAGTTACATGTCTTTAGTGAGCGTGGCCAAAGCTGCCGGCGGTTCCTGGAAAGCAATAAAACTTACCGATGATTATCAGCATGACCTCGATGCAATGGAAGCTGCGATAGATGCCGATACTAAACTCGTTTACATCACAAACCCGAATAATCCCACAGCCACAATCACCAATACCGAAAAACTCAAAGACTTTTGCTCCCGTGTTTCAGAACGGGTACCGGTTTTTGTAGATGAAGCCTATCTGGAACTGGCTCCGGGCGGACTCGAAGGCAGTATGGCTCCCCTGGTTGCCGAAGGTAGAAACGTTTTTGTGACGCGTACTTTTTCTAAAATTCACGGCATGGCCGGCTTGCGTATGGGCTATATGCTGGGGCATAAAGACTCTCTGGCGGCCATAAACGAAATTACCCGTGGCGGGATGGGCATTAGCGGTCCCACAATTGCCGCTGCTTCTGCCAGTATGGACGATAGCGAGTATCTGGAAATGTGTAAAACCAAATTTGATGAAGCCCGAAATTACACCATGGCGTTTCTGGATAAAAAGGGAATTACTCCTATGCCTTCTACCACAAACTTTATCATTTTCCCCATCGAGATGGAAGGTGATGCTTTTCTGGAGCAAATTTACGAACGCAAAGTAGTCGTCAGGGCCTTTAAATTCTGGGATCAGAACTGGTGTCGGGTAAGTTTGGGCACGATGGAAGAAATGAAGCATTTTACAGATGCCATTGATGAAATTTTGGTTTAAGTATGGATCACAATCTGCAAAAAACCGTATTGTTTCTGGTTTTTATTCTATTGGGATTACTGCTTAAGGTAAAACTTAAAAACAAGCAGGAACTCGCCGGGATCAAGATGATCATTCTCAATCTTGCGCTTCCTGCTACCATATTTATAGCGCTCCTGAGTATAAACGTCGAGTTATCCCTGCTCATTTTACCCGTAATGGCCTTAGCGCTAAATGTTGTGCTGTTTGCCGTTGCTCCGGGTATTTTGAGCTTTACAGGGCTTAAGCGCGGTACGGCAAACTTTAGGACCGCCCATTTACTTATTCCTTCTCTGGCGCCGGGGCTGAGCTGTTTTCCTTTTATTCTCGAGTATCTGGGCGAAAGCTATCTGGCCAAAGCTGCGATGGCCGATTTAGGGAATAAGGTTTTTGTCCTTTTGGTTTTATATCTGATCGCTATGCGCTGGCATTATAAAACTCAGGAAGTAAAAGGAACATCTAATAGCAGTAAACTGAAGAATTTAATGCTTGCTATGGTCACCGAACCGGTAAATCTCTTTATCGCCGCAGCCTTAATCCTGTTGTTTGCAGGATTTAGACTAGACACGTTACCTTTTGTCTTTTCGGAAGGATTATCAAAGCTTAGTTTATTAATGACACCATTGGTGTTACTGTTTATAGGGCTTTCGGTAAGTGTGAAACGCAATCAGTTTTTACAAATTCTTTCGCTTCTCTTAATACGCGCCGGAATCGTAACCTTTTTTGCACTTGCTGTTTGTTATTTGGGCAACATTTCAATTGCCGAAGATCGCCTGTTGCTTCTGGCTTTTGGACTAAGTGCCTGTAGTTTCTGGCCTTTTGCACACATCGCAGCGGTCGCTTCTCAGGAGAAAGAGCTCAATAATTTGCGAAAAACCTTCAACCAAAATTATGCGATTAATATTTTGGCGATTTCCTTTCCGCTTTCGGTGGTGCTTATTCTGGGGATCTTAGCTACAGGAACTCAATTTGCAGGCTTATCAGGCCTGTTGGTATTGGGGTCAAGTCTTGTGCTATGCGGTTCTGCTTATCCTGTCGCGCGGTATTTCTACCGTAAACGAAAATACAGCAACTCAGAAATCGAAATTTCAGTTCCCAAAAAACCTTCTATACGCGTTAGACAAATCCACGAGAATTAATCCTGGGTAATATAAATATCAAACCTACTCGACCTGTATTCTTTAGCCAGATTTGAGTCTCTTCCACGAGCAACTTTCAGGTCAATAACATTTCGAATTCGGTTTGCCAAACTATCTGCCCTGGATTTTAAATCGTCGTCGTAATAATAAAGCGTTCGGTTTTGACTATCTAAATACACGGGATTAGCGCGTATTAACGTATCTTCTTCTACAGCATTTAAAAGTTTCAATTCCTGTGAAGCATTCTTTTTATCAAATAAAAAGACCACCTGAAAATCCCGATCCCTTTTAAAATCTAACCCTAATTCGTTGGCTTTTATTTTCCAGTTATCGAGCTTTCTCAGGGTGTCTAATGGCAATTGACGCAATCGGGAAATGCTGTCAAAATACAGCCCTATAGCGTCGAGATTACGGGTTAATCGGGTGTTGTTAAGCTCCATTTCACTAATCGAATCGTAAATGGTATCAATCATAGACACATAGCCTATGGTCTGATTATCTATGATTTGCAAACTGTCTTTAGTACGCTCCAATCGTTCATTGGAGCGCGAAAGCTTATGATTCAAACTAAAAGTCAGCGCTAGTAACAAAGCGATAATAATACCAGCGATGATGTAGAAAATCTTGCTTTTCTTATCTCTTCTTTCAACTTCGGCAATGGCCTGGTCTAGTGTTTTCATAGTTTAAATGCTGGCTAGTCTAATAAAATCGGAATTCATATTCTCAATATCAGCTTCGGTAAGCTTTGAAATGGCCCGCTCCAGACGGTTTCTTTTCAGTTCAAAAAGTTCAATAAGCTGAATGCGGCTGTCCCTGTCCCCTATTTTTCGATAGACAAATAAACCGAGCATTGCTAAAATGGCCAACACGCTTATTAAAATCTGCTGCTGTGTATCCTGAAAATCAAGATTTTTGGTTAAAAAATTGATCATAAAGATTGCACTAACTCCAAGGCTCAATACCCCAAGACCAATGAGCAAGTGGTACAAACGTTTTACCCGGGACAGGTGAAGGCTCTTTGCCTTGGCGATCTCTTCCGGTGAAATGAGGCGCTCCTCTAAAAAGTCAGACTCTGAAGGCGATTGAAAAATAGAAGTTACTACTTCGGCTGTTCCTTCCAAACGATCTGTATCTACCTCCCTGCTTTCCTTTAAATCCTGAAGTAATATCAAAAATCCTTCTTCCAGAGATTTACTGCAGTCTATATATTGTACCCTGCGAAGCAATAAGGGAATGCGGCAGTCTTCAAGCAAAAGCGGCACTATCTTTTTCTTCTGTTCAAGCGCGCAGTCTATTTCGCTCAAAACATAGGTAGAGGCTACAGCAGGCGGCGATAAAAGCACCAGTACAGCGTTAGCTTCTTCCAGGGCATTTTGGATCGCAATATCCCAATGCGTACCCGGCTCGAGATTGAGCAGATCAAGCCAGACCGCCACGCCCTGTCCCTGAAGGCGTTGCGCCAAATCGAGAGCAATCTCTTTATTCTTACGCGAATAGCTGATAAAAAGCGTTTTAGAATTCATTTAAATAAGTAGGCCAGTTAATTAACAACATGTTCATTTGAAAATTTAATTTTAATCCAGTACGAGCTGCCACTCTCGATAACTTCTTCAACCAGGACTAATGATTTTGATTTTGTAGAACCCACTACAGGAGAATTAGACTTACTCCCGCCTCTTATGGTTCTTGCCTGCGTCGCAACATAAAATTTATCAACCAACGGTACACCGTCTCCAGGAGGTTCAAATGCCAAATCAAAATAGTTACTATACTTACTACCGTAATACACATAGCCGGTCTGGTCCAGATAATCTATCAATTTTGTCTTTGCCGCTTCTCTAAATTCAGATTCGGTATGGGTTTTATAGAAATTGAGATAATTAGCATAATGATTAAGCAGTTTTACGGCTTCCCATTCTTTTTGTTGCTGAGCCAGTGCCAGTTCTTCGGGTGTTGGTTCCGGTTCGGGCTCGGGCTCAGGTTCATCAATAAGCGCTACATCGGGCGTGGGTTTAAGACTATCCAGCTTAGTTTTTACCAAAGCCATATGTTCACAGGAATCAAAATTTGCAATATGTGCTTCAAAAAGTCGCGCATCGCTTTGGTTTTGAATTAGTTTCCAGTCGGTTTCATCTGCGGTTTCGGCAATCTGGGTATTTTCATCAGGCGGTGATTGAAATTGCACTAAAGACCAAATCGCAATCCCAATGGCAAAAACTGCCGCTATGCTGTAGAAGATGGTGTTTTTTGATGTTTTTTGAGCTGCAGAAGTCGAAGTCTGAGCTGTCGAAGAGGGTATTTCCTGATTCTTTTCTTCAACAGTTGCATGCGTCGTGCTTTTAACCCCAGTGGTGTTTTCCGCTTTTTCAATCAATTTATGGTCTGCTGCAGTATCTGAAAGTTTAGAAGCCACCCGCTCTTCAAGCCCTAAAGACGCAACAAGCGTATTCAAAGCCTGATTCCGGTTTCCTGTAAAATCAGCAAATTGGAGCCTTCGCAGTCTAAACGGAATATCACATTCTTCCAGCAGAATGGGTACTACCCGTTTATTTTCTTCTAAGGCAAATGAAACTTCATCCATTACATTTGCAGATTCTACAGAAGTCCTGGAGAGTATCACCAACAGCGTATCGCTCTTAAAAAGAGCCTGCTCGATGCTTTTATCCCAGCGCGAACCGGGCTGAATATCCAACTGATCGAGCCAGACCTTTGCTCCTGCTTCGCGAAGGCTTTGAGCAAGATGAATCACAAAATCGGAGTCCTGCCTTGAATAACTAAAAAAAATAGTACCGGTATTCATAATCGTCTTTTTTAAAGAATGCTTCAGGTTTAATGAACGCATTCCGAAAACACGTGTTTATAGGGAGACACGTATTTATTATTTTGATTATCTGATTTAGGGGTACTCTTTTATTTTAAATCATAGGTTTTCTTAAAAATGGCGTCATCACAGGCATAGAGCTCACCCTGAATGCCTTCCATTAACCAATCGCCTGGTTTGCCCTGCATCATTCCTTCAAGGGTTTTAACCTGAAACGCTTCATGAATCTGCACGCAGTTTACCGGTATGGGTTTTTTAACCGCTTTTTGCCAGTTCCCAGCAACATCAGACTTTTTACTGAAGGTTTTCATTAGATATTCCATTATTAGATTAAGACTGATGTTCTCGCCTACAAGTTCATAAAACTTTAGGCACTAGTAAATTACAATAAAAAATTTGTATCCAGGAATTGAATAAACGGGTCTTTCGGATTATTCGTTTCCATAAGCTGGGTATAGGCCGCATACGCATTAGTGTAAATGGAATGTTTTTCGCGCGGACCTGCCAACACCACAGCCTTTTCATAAAAACTTCTGGACTCTTCAAAATTCCCTAAATAAATATGCGCTTCGCCTAGAGTGGCAAGTTTCCAAAGACTGTCAAAATGATCTTCATCGCAGGATTTTAGGGCCTTCCGGGCATAATCTGTCATTTTTGTATGATCGTCATTAACAATAAGACTTAAAAATGCCAGATTGATCGCGTGGTAATAAATCTGACGGCAATCCTGATTGGCTTCCGCGAGCTCCAATGCTTTTTTATAATATTTGGTTGCAGCTTCGCCGTCAGCCGTTTTAAATTCCTTCAAATACTTACGTTTAAAACGACCTCCTAAAACGCCCATAACATCAGAATCTGCCTGAGACAGGGGATGTTTACTCAAAATGGAAATGGCATCGTCTGTCCTTCCTAATTCTTCTAAAGCGTAAACCAACTGCTCCAGGCCGCGCTTATCGAGTTCCTGTGCTTTGGGTTCAAATTTCTCAACTACAGCCTGAAACTCGCCCGTCACCAGATTTTTATCAATAGCATCGGTTTGATCAGAAGTGGCATCTGCCGTAAAAAGACTAGTCACGAGACTCATCACCTCGTCGTCTTGTGATTTCGGCTTAATCATAGAAAAGTGTGAGCCCTGAATCATTAGCGTATGCTCTTCCGGAAAAGGACCGAAAACAGATTCGTTTGTAACATACTCATCGTTAACTGCGGCAATCACCTTAAAATCAAAAGGATATTCTTCAAAACGCCGGGACCAATCTGCCCGTAAACCCGTTATAAATTCGCCTGAAGCATCCAGATCCCTGTATTTTTTATTGAAGATTCGGTCGAGAAAGCCCGATTTCAATCCTGCGCTGGGCGTGCCAAAAAGCAAGACGTGACTAATATCTTTGAGTCTGTTTTCCTTTAAATCAATCAGGGCCTTTTGCACGACGAGTCCGCCGGTGCCGTGAGCCAAAATCGCTATTTTCCCGTATTGTCTAAAGCGGAATTTGAGGCAGGTGGCTAAATAATCGGCAAGCTTTTCAATATCATCAGCATCTGCCCAAATGCTTTTGCCTAAATGCGGAGCTACATATTCTGAAAAACCAAAAGGAAACAAATCCCATTCTTCAAAACGCGCATCCTGCATCAAAAACTGAGGCATTTCGCCAAAACTTGAAGCACCTTCACCAACAAAACCGTGAACAAAGAGCATCGCAGCCCGGGCATCATCCCGTTTTCTAAAAGCGGTAATTACCTCAGGTTTGTGCGATTTGTCTACGGTACGCTTCTGTAAAGCAGCCTCCCTATTTACTTTAGTTCGCAGCTCCTGAGGAATGTAACTCAATACAAAATCATCGTAAATCTGAAGATTTGCATACGGGCGTTGTTCAGGCTTGCGCTCAGGCACTTTTTTAAATATGTATTGAAAGACTTCAGAGATACGCACAAATTCTTCCTCAAAAGATTCTTTATGTCTTCCTTTTAGAACTTCGATTAAACATTTGGTAAACAAACTGTTATGATCCCCATCCAAAATCCATGAAAGCTGATCTTCGCGGCAGGAAGATAAGATAGACATGCCTTTACCGTCGTCAACCTCCTGAGCCAGACCTTCCAGATTTTGAAGTTTGCTAACGGTATTAGACACTCCACTACCCACCTCTCCCCGGGTCATTCCGGCCGCGTGACAACTGTCTAAAAAGAATATAAGCCTGCGGGAGTTTATCTTATTTATTTTTTCTTTGAGTTCTTCAGCCTTTACCCAGGTCGTATCGTAGTTATCCGGGTCAAAATCATTGGGAACCAAATAAAATTGATTCCAGGGTTCGTAAAAACCTCCGTGACCGGAGTAAAACAGCATCACCGAAGAATCTTCATCAATCTTCCCAATCAGTTCATCGAAGCCTTTAAGAATGCCCTCACGCGTTGCATTTTTTTCGGTGAGTAAAATGATATTTTCTTCAGGATACCCCGCCAGTTCCTCATCTACCAGAATATTATAAATAGCTGTGGCATCAAGAACGGTGGTAGGTAAATCATTACCTACTCCTATGAGTAACGCGTAGGCTTTAGAAAGTTTACTCATAGCTGCTTATTTTACAGTGGCGTACAGTTGTTCAATTACCTGTGCCTGTTCATCGGTTATTGCGGGGTTTGCAGAATTTGCCAGATCAAGGGCCGCGTTAATCACTTTTTGTTGCTGAAAGGTAATTAAGCCTATTTCAGACAATTGCGAAGAGAGGTTACTCGGGTTATGGTTTGAGGCCTCAATGCCGTGATTACGGGCTTTTTGATTTAAAAACTCCTCAAGCTCTTTTTTAACTTTAAGCACCCGCTCGTATGGAAATCCCTGTGCTGAAACTGTCACAGACTTTGCAGAATCTCGCAGTTGTGGCGCCATCTTGCTTAAAAGTGCTTTTGCCTCATCTAGTTTATTTTGAAAGGTCATCGAGATTCCCGAGGCACTGGCGTCAAGCGATTGCATCCGGTTGATCGCCCCGCCAAAAAAGCTTTTAAACTTAAAAACGATTATCAAAAGCGTTAGTGGCCAGATGATTACACTAATCAGCTGTACCAAATCTCCAAAAGTCACAGTCATACTAAAGTTGGTTTTTAATTTTTTGACTTGTTTTCTATTCCGGTTTAGCCGGTTTAATGCCAGTAGGTCAGAATCGCTTTAAATTCGGGGGTATTGAGATAGGGTTTAAAGTGGGGGTCGTATTGATATTTTGAAGAGGTATACAGATAGCCTGCAGCTACTGCACGTTTCATATAATTAAATACCTGATCTTTATCGCCAATGACGGCGTAGTATCTGGAAAATAAGTAATCAATTTGTCCAAATTGATACTCGCCTCTTAAACTGTTGAGTAATTCCAGCTCCTCTTTCGCAGCTGCGGGATTGTCCTGTAACGCGTGAATATTCGCTAAAAACCCTATGACTACTAAATCTTCAGGATCCTTCTCTTTTAGTTTTTCAAATTGCTCCAAAGCTTTAATATACGCTTTCGAATAGTAGTAAGCTCTTGCAATATCAAAATCAGCAGCCTCACCTTCGGGCATTTTTAAAAGCTGTTTGAAGTAAACCGAAGCTGCAGCCTCTCCTTGAATCACCAAACTCTGTATTCCGGTGTATAAAAGAAAATCACTTTTTTGCTCCCCACTGAGTCTTAGGCCGGGAGCCGTCAATAATTCCAACGGATCTTTACCTTTAGCCAGGTATGCGACGGCCAGAGGTTTCAAGAAATATTCCTGATCATTATACCGGTACAGTGCGCCTGCATACTTAATGACGGAGTCAAAACGCTTTAAAGCAAGATCGGAGTAGGTTTTAATATAAACGCGGTTTGAGCAGTAAAAGCAATTTTCGGCATCAGAGTCTTTCATGTCAATTTCCTGAAACACCGTATCTATGATTTCAGGACGATTGATGTACTGCAAACCTACAGTGAGCATCGTCGCATTTGTGTTCAATTCAAAAGGAGCCAGATCATACTCCCGCTTTAAATGCCGATATACCTCCCGGTTATTTCCTTCCAGCAAAGAAGAATACATTTGTACTATGTTCTGCTGTCTGGGATTTGAACTGAAATTTTTAGTAATAATCTTTAAAATGGAATCTGCTTTTCGGTATTGAAGCTGATCGTAATAATAGGTAAGCTGAAACAGGCGAGGTTCAAAGTACTTAGGATCAATTTCAATGGCTTTTTCAATCAGCTCAAGAGTGCTATCGTCATAAACTGCTGCGTTCTTTGCCTCCAAAAAAGTTTCATAGGCCGCATATTTTGGAGGTGTTTCTTCAATATCCGTATCTTTTTCTTCCGCAGTTATCAGGAAACCTAACAAACGTTGCTTGAGTTCTTCAATACAGTCCAAGGGATTGTTGCTATCGCATTCAACAGGGTCAAGCGAAATAAGCGTTTTATCTAGTTTACCATCTGTAATGCTACTTTGAAAGATGAGCCGGTTGCCATTGAGAAAGAAATTACCAATTATAATCTGGGCTGGTTTAAAATAATCTTGTAGAACCGTATTCTTTTTATTTCCGCTGAGCTGAGATTTAATAATGTTTGAATAATCTTCTACAACTTGAGGGGTTATCACCTGAGCAATATCTTTTTGGGTGATTCCGTGGGTGATCCAATCTGCCGCCATTTTTCCAACAATATCAAGCGTGTCTTTGCCCGTATTATTTTCAAATTTTAAAACTCCAATTTTATCCGTGTTTTTAAGTGTTATAGAACCGGCCAGGCCTGCCTCATTGGGTACCTGATTTTTAAAGAAGTTGTTGCGCACTACAAAGAATAACACCAGTGTGATTAAACAACTCACAATAAATATGGAAAGAAAGTAGTAGCGTTGAAAGGGAGTTTTACTGCCGAAAAAGCCTCGTTTAGAGGGCAAACTGCCTGCTTCAGCCATATTTTTTTTATGGATGGGAGCAATCTGAAATTTCCAAATGTAGAAGATATACACAGGAAACCCTATAAGTAAAAGAATGAGCGTGTAGGTTACCACACGGGGCGATAAACCCATAGGTTGCTGCAAGGTAGAAATCACCTGAATTGCCAGCCAGCTGAATACCGCATAAATAGAAAGCTTCTTGAAAACTTCCTTATCCTGACATTCCTTTAAAAATGCATTGAACCTCATTTGTTAAAAATAGGAAATAGATTTGTTAAAATATATCTTTAAATTATTGAATTTTAACAATTTATTTAGTAATATACAGGGTATAACAATTAAAATCCAACACTATGTCAAAAGATCCAAAGAAAGAAAGCAAAGCTTCCAAAAGCGCGGAAGCAGGTAAAGATCAAAAACCTAAAAAAGACAAACCAAAAGGAGGGGTAACTATTAATCCCAGAAAAGACTAAAAAAAAGACCGGCGATTGCCGGTCTTTTTAATTTAAATGAAATTCTGATTTATCGAGGATCAAGAATTAAGTCAATACGCTTATTCAGATCCTGTAAGTGATAACGGCTCAAACTGTCACCGGTACGGTTTGCAGCACTTGCAGTTAAACGCTGAAGCGTGTTTAATTCTGCTCGGGCGATCGCTCTGATATCAGATTGACTCACGTTTACATCAGTCGCATTACGACGTCCCTCCTGCTCTTTGGTAAGCAGATACTCCAGACGATCAACATAAGCACGTTGTAAATTACGTCTATAGGTATCAATTTTAGATCCACTACGCAATTCACTGAATATTCCGTTTCTCAGGTCGTCCATCATTGAAGTCAGCGTGTATGCTTCTTTCCCGTTAAGCGTTTCATTCTCTATCATACGAGCCATTCTTCCAAAATCAAGCACGTTATTCAACGTACGAGACTGTGTGCTGCGAATGCGCTCAACCATACCGTCGTGCTCAATTCGGTTTAGAATTTCGGTATCGATCATCCATTCCGGAGTATCAAAAAGCTCATCGTTTAAGAATTTTAAGCTTTCCTTTTGACGCTCCTTTGGCACCGGAATAAATACCGGACCTTCCTGATCGTAAGTTTTGTAGTACTCATAGACGCCGCCTATATTGTTGCTTACGTGCCCCATATAACGGTTGTACTGTCCTAAAACCTGACCGTATAAGGTTTCTAAATCGTCGTAATTCTTGCCATCTTCTGCGGTCCAGGTGATCAGGTTAGGTACGATGCGTTTTAAGTTTGCGATACCATAAAGACTCGCTTTAACCGCATCATCTCCCAGATCTTCGGTCTGTGCGCTAGGGTCAACAACCTCCCATTGTTGTGCTCCAAAACGATACATAGGATCACCGGCGTGTTCTAAAATCCACTCATCAAGAATAGCTTTCTCCTCTTTTCCTTCCTTATCAAGAATGGGTTTGTATCCCCATTTGATAGCATAATTGTCGTAAATACCAATATTTGGCATCATAGAAACGCCTTCATCACCCGGCTGAGCAATGTAATTAAAACGGGCATAATCCATTATGGAAGGTGCCGTACCGTATTTTTCGGTAAAGCTCTTAGAACGTAACGAATCTACAGGATAGGCAACACTGCTTCCCATATTGTGCGGTAGTCCAAGGGTATGACCTACTTCGTGAGAAGATACAAAGCGAATTAAACGCCCCATAATCTCATCTTTAAAAGCTACACCACGAGCATCCGGATTGATCGCTGCGGTTTGTACAAAATACCAGTTGCGTAATAAGGTCATTACGTTGTGGTACCAGTTTATATCAGATTCTAAAATCTCACCACTACGAGGGTCGCTTACGTGCGGTCCGTTAGCATTCGGGATTGGAGAAGCTAAATAACGTACAACAGAATACCGTACATCTTCCGGAGACCATTCAGGATCTTCCTCTTTTGATGGGGGATCTTTTGCGATTATCGCATTTTTGAAACCGGCTGCTTCAAAAGCTACCTGCCAGTCTTCAATACCTTGTTTGATATAGGGTCTCCATTTTTCAGGAGTCGCACGATCTATATAATACACGATTTGCTTTTTAGGCTCTACCAGTTCTCCGGCTTTGAATTTTTCTACATCTTCCGGTTTAACCTCAAGTCTCCAGCGATCCAGATAACGCACAGTTTTACTTTCCTGAGCATCCAGACCATAATCTACCTGCCCTCTGGCAAACCAGCCTACGCGCTCGTCAAAATAACGTCGCTCCATCGGCTCTTTAGGCAGTAAAACCATACTGGCATTCATCTCAACAGTAATTGAGCCTACGCTTTCGTTACTGGGCGGATTCTTAGAATTATAGGTTTTTACATGACGTGCTTCGATATTCAGCGGATAACTCTTGAGGCTTTCGATATAGCTTCGGCCTTTATCTACCGAAGAAACTTTATACTCCTCCCGATAATATCCCGGTAAGCCTAAAGACTGAACATCATCACTATACAGATCATTAACCTGAATAACCGTTTTTGTTGAATCTTTACTAATAGTCTTGATATCAAATGAAAACAGTACGGGCTCAAAGTTAGAGTTGGTCACCGCCTCGTGAATGGGTAACGAGTCTGCAGCAAAAATTTGATGCGATACAACTCTAAGCAGTACTTTTTTATCTCTTTTTTCCCAGCGCAATACCTCGGTATTGGCTTTACCTCCACCAAAACCAAGTCCTGTGGCTGTTTTGGCGATTCGACTCACCATCAGCATCTCGCGGTTAAACAAACTGTCAGGAATTTCGTAGAAATAATCGTCGTCTACCTTATGAACGGTAAACAATCCCTCATCAGAAACAGCATCTTTGGTGATTACCTTATCATAAGGCTTAAGACCGTTTTTAGATTTTTCTTCTTTTTCAGCAGAAGCCGTAGCGCTTCCTTTTTTAGCTTGCCTGGTCGTTGCACACGAGACCACCGTCATCAGTGTGAACGCAAAAGCAAAAACCGGGTAAATTTTTATCTTCATAGTTTATTTTTAGAATGCCCCAATTTAAAACACACGCAAAAGAAAACCTGTTAAGAAAGTCTTAACAGGTTTTGTTAAAATTTAGAAAAAGTAAAGTCAAACCGCCTTTTAGAAGTTTTTACAGACTATTTGATAAGGTTTAGCTTAAATCGTTGATTTTTTTTCAAGACTCGCTGCGTCTAATCGTTCTAAGTCTTCCTGATCCAATTGAAGTTTTAATGCCTCGTCAAAAGCTTTTAACTGAGACTCACTGGTTGCACTTACAATGGGTGCTGAAATACCCGGTTGAGCCATCGTCCAAGCGATAGAAATCCCTGCCTGTGAAACTTCGTGCTTTTTAGCTGTTTGTTTCAATGCCTTGAGCACAGCCTCACCTCGTTCATCAAAATACTTCTTTACAAATCGCTCGCGTTCTTTACCTGAGGCATCAGCTGCATCGGTGTATTTACCGGTAAGAAAACCACTGGCAAGGGTAAAATAGCTGTTCACCTTAAGATTATTTTCCATACACAAATCCCTGTAAGCGCCTTCAAAACCATCACGTTCCATCAGGTTGTATTCGGGTTGTATAAAAGTATATTTGGGCAGATTTTCCTCTTCTGCAAGTTTTAAAGCTTCCCGCAAAATAGCCAGAGGGAAATTTGAAGCTCCTATTTCCCGAACCTTACCGGCTTTTATAGCATTGCGATAAACCGCCAGCGTCTCGTGTTGCGGGGTGCTGTCATCGTATTTATGACTGTAATAGACGTCAATATAATCGGTTTGCAGGCGTTTGAGGCTCAGATCGAGCTGCTCTGTTATATACGGAATAGAAAGGTCGGGGCTTCCCTTGCCCATAGGACTTCCTCCTTTGGTTGCAATAATAACCTTATCCCGGTTTTTACGTGCCTGCATCCATTCGCCCAGCACGGTCTCGCTTTCTCCCCCGCTGTTCCCTTCGGCCCAATAGGAATACACATTAGCTGAGTCTATATAGTTCAGGCCGCGATCTATAAGGGCATCCAGAAGTCTGAAGGAGGTTTTCTTATCTGCTGTCCAGCCAAAAACATTTCCACCAAAAACAAGGGGTGGCATTTTAAAGCTTTGCACATCTGTAGTCATATCTTTTTATTTTCGGGTTTTACTAAAAATACAAAAGACCACGGGCGCTATGCTTATTCGACACCTAAATTTCTGTTAAGTCCCCGGGGATTTTTCGCCCTGAAACTCCTGAAACCTGATATCAAATTTTTTGTATTCCATTTAAAAATTGAATTATCTTTAGGTTACCTCAAAATCAACATCGATGAATTACCTCAAAAAAGAACTCTACCAATTGGTAGCAGATGATCCCCGAATTTTTGAGTTTATTCAGGAATCATCTCTTGATGGAATGTGGTACTGGGATCTTGACAATCCCGAAGAAGAGTGGATGAACGCCAAATTCTGGACCACCCTTGGCTATGACCCTGCAGAAATGCCGCATAAGGCAAACGCCTGGCAGGGTATAATTGATCCCGAAGATCTGGAACTTGCCATCGAAAACGCCCAACGTCATTTTAATGAACCTGATTATCCTTACGATCAGGTCGTGCGTTACAAGCACAAGCTGGGACATACCGTATGGATACGTTGCCGCGGTATCGCCATCAGAGATGAAAACGGTATTCCCAAACGCATGCTTGGCGCCCATACCGAAGTAACCGATCTTAAAGAAAAGGAAGAAGAACTGCGTAAAATTGTCGAGATCACGCGTGAACAAAACGATAAGCTTCAGAATTTTACCCACATCGTTTCTCATAATTTACGGGCACATTCAGGTAATTTTGAGATGCTTTTGCAAATGGCGGCTCAGGAAATTCCGGGTATAGAAGAAAACGAATTATTTCAGCATCTCAAGACCACCTCTGAAAATTTGATGGAAACCATCACTCATTTAAATCAGGTAATCCTGCCCGGAACCCGACTTAAAGATTGTCTGAATCCCATAAAACTTCACGAATCTGTAGAGAAGACTATTAAAAACCTAAGTTTTTTGGCTCAGGACACGAAGGTGCAGCTTATTAATGAAATAAGTACTGATATTGAAGTTATGGGAATACAATCCTATATCGATTCCATCATCTATAACCTGATTTCAAATGGTATCAAATACCGCGCTCAGGATAAGGAAAGTTATGTACGTATTAGTTCGTCACAAATCAATGACTCGGTTCACATAAGCTTTGAAGACAACGGTTTGGGAATGGATCTCGATAAAATGGGTACTAATTTATTCGGAATGTATAAAACCTTTCATGGCAACAAAGATGCTAAAGGGATAGGTTTATTCATATCGAAAAATCAAATCGAAGCTATGGGCGGAAGCATCAAAGCGCGCAGCAAGCCCGGCCAGGGATCAACTTTTACGGTTATATTGCCCTATCAACCCGTGCAGATAGCTGCTGTGTCTTGAATAGGCGCTCAAAAAATTAATAAGCAAGTCCTGAAGCATACCTAAGCTAAAGTTCTGTTAAGCTGTTACTAATCAAAAAATCCCTTGATTGAAATGGTGTAATTTAGTTGTAACAACCAACCAAATTACCATGAAAAATTTACTGCGCGCCATCCTGGCGGGATACGGAGCAAAAAAAATAGGAGGCGGCCGCTGCGGCTGCATAGGAACCATTGTCGTATTTCTGATACTTTACTGGCTACTGGGCTATGTTTTTAAGGTCTTTTAAACCTATAACCTATGAATCAACTTATTATTAAAAACATCAGATTGTGTATACTGCTTGGTGTAGTTGTACTGTTATTGCTCATTCCGGTGGTCGCGATGCAGTTTAGCAGAGATGTAAACTGGACGGGCTTTGACTTTGCCGTTATGGCTGTTTTGCTCTTTGGGACCGCGATGGCGTGTGAATTTATCCTGCGAAAGGTAAAAACTTTTAAAAATCGCGTTTTGATTTGTGGAATTGCCCTGTTTCTGTTTTTCGTGCTTTGGGCCGAAATCGCGGTAGGTATTTTTGGCAGTCCTATTGCCGGAAGCTAAAATTAAATGTAAACGACTTAGTATAAATCAACGAGCCATCTAAAGGAAAAATAACCTGAATGTGAGTCAAGCCTTGTGGTATACTACACATTGGTGATACCAATAAATACATAAAAAAACTCCGAAGCTTTAAGACTTCGGAGTTTTTTTGTTTTAGGCGGTTTCTACAATCGCATCCTGTCGTTTATGTATGCGCACCCGAACCGATTTACTAATTGGTGTTTGACTGCGTTCTGCGAAATGATTGTAAGGTACCAGCACATTGGTTTCCGGGAAATAGGCAGCTACGTTACCTCGGGGAATTTCATAAGGAATCATCAAAAACTTACGCGCAGTACGAATTTTGGCATCATACTCACTGGTAATATCTACAACGTCCAGCTTTTGCAATTGCAATTCATGCATGTCCTTTTCATTCATAAACAATACCCGGCGCTCGTTGTAAACCCCGCGATACCGGTCGTCAAGGCCGTATATCGTAGTATTAAACTGATCGTGTGAACGTATGGTCATAAGCATAAACTCATCTTCTGCTAGCTGGTGATCGGGCAATTTGTTAATCGTAATTTGTGCTTTCCCCGTGGGCAACATGCTAAAGTCCAGATTGCGCACATTATTGGGCAGGTAATAGCCGTGACCTTCAGAGCGCTTGCTGGTTTCCTCAAATCCTTTGGCGACCTTATCAATATGTTCTCTGATAATATCATAATCACGGCTCCAGGCTTTCCAGTCTACCGAATGATTTCCTCCAAAATAAGCATCTGCCATCTCTGCAATAATCTGTGGTTCGCTGCGTACCTGATCGGAAGCCGGTTTCAAAATTCCTTTAGACTGGCTTACTTTACCCATACTGTTTTCAACCGTAAAATAGCGTTTGGTACCATCTATTTCATCTTTTTCTGAACGTCCTATCGTAGGCAAAATCAAAGCCGTTTTGCCGGTAACCAGATGCGTTCGATTCAGTTTTGTGCTTATCTGAACGGTGAGTTCGCAGTTTTGTAGCGCTTCTGCCGTGTACTGCGTATCTGATGCAGCCATCAGGAAATTTCCGCCCAGACACATAAAAACCTTGGTTTTGCCATTATGCATTGCTTCCATGGCTTCGACCACATCTACCCCGCGTTTTGTGGGTGGATCAAATTGCAAATGGGTTTTTATGCGTTCATTCATCTCTTCATCCACAAAGTGCTGAATACCCACACTGCGGTCTCCCTGTACATTACTGTGGCCACGCACGGGGCAAGTCCCGGCGCCGGGTTTCCCTAAAGCCCCTTTGAGCAATAACAAATTCACAAACTCGCGAATGTTCTCCACTCCGTTTTTATGCTGCGTCAATCCCATAGCCCAGCATACGATGATACGATTCGATTTGCGCAGCATCGCCACAGCCTTATTTACGTCAGACTCCTGAACTCCTGCCCTGCGCAACAAATCGCCTTCGTCATAACGCGCCAGATCTTCCAGAAAAGCATCATAACCCGCAGTGTATTTGGCTATAAATTCGTGATCAAAAACCGAACGATCAATGGTATCAAGCGTTGCCAGTTTTTTCAGAATCAGTTTCATCAAAGGGATATCCTGATTGATGTTGACAGGCAGGTGTAAATCGGCCATTTGTACACCGCTTCCAAGGGTTCCGCTTAAATGCTGCGGATTCTTGAAATTCACCAATCCCGGCTCCTCCAGCGGATTGATACTGATGATTTTTCCGCCATTATTCTTACATTTTTCAAGTGCAGACATCATCCGGGGATGATTGGTCCCGGGGTTTTGGCCTGCGATGATGATGACTTCGGCTTCGTATAAATCTTCAAGCACTGTTGATCCTTTTCCAATTCCGAGGGTCTCGCCCAAAGCTACCCCACTCGACTCATGACACATATTGGAGCAATCGGGCATATTGTTGGTTCCCAAAGCACGGGCAAACATTCCATAGGTAAAGGCGGCTTCGTTGCTGCTTCGGCCCGAAGTATAGAAAATCGCTTCGTTAGGATTATCCATTTTATGCAGGTGCTTAGCGATTAAACCATAAGCTTCCTGCCAGGTAATGGGTTCGTAATGCAAACTGCCCGGACGTAAAACCAAAGGCTCTACCAGACGACCAAATTTATTGAGTTCATAATCAGAAAGGTGCGAAAGCTCTTCAACCGTCCATTTGGCAAACATCGTTGAACCTACGTGAGACGTGGTCGCTTCATCAGCAAGCGCTTTGGCTCCATTTTCACAGTATTCGGCTACAGGCGAGCGGTCTTCAGGATCTGGCCAGGCGCAACTGGGACAGTCAAAACCGTCTTCCTGATTCATTTTGAGCAAAGCACCCATAGAGCGCAACACGCCCATTTCCTTAAACCCGTGCTTCAGCGCTTCTTTCACGCCCAGCATCCCCGCGGCATCTGTTACCCGCGGGCCAAGCTTAATATTGGTGAATTCTTCGGCACCGGTTATAGAAACGTTTCTTTTAAAGGAATCAGACATGGTATATAAAATCTTAGGATGATTAGTATTGTGATCGTTACTGAAAATTGGCGTTATTCCATTTTCTAGCGTCAAGTTACCGAAACTTTAAGGCAGCATCTATTAATAAAAATCTAAAACTGCTATATATCTTCCATTTGGTCTAAAAAGACTAAAAAGCTGTTAATCTGCCGTCTTTAAAGCTTTCGTTTAGACTGCATTTCGTTATATTCGCTAAGACATAACGCATTTTGTATGATAGCTGTTTCTGAAGCCCAAAAACTTATTGAAGCCCATTCACTAACACTTCAGGTAATCGAAGTGAATTTAGAAGAGGCTTTTGGGCACTATTTAGCGGAAGATTTAAACGCTCCGATCTCGCTTCCCTCCTTTCGCCAATCGGCGATGGATGGCTATGCAATCATACATTCGGAAGCTAAAAATTTGAAAATAACCGGACAGGTTCAGGCGGGAGATGTAGAGGTTCCCGCGCTTAATCCCGGGGAAGCCATACGTATTTTTACAGGTGCTCCGGTCCCTGAGTTAGCAGATACCGTAATCATTCAGGAACATACGACTCGAGAAGGAGACAACCTGATTTTAAATCAAATTCCCGCAAAAAACGCAAATGTGCGGCCTGTGGGCGAACAATTGAAGGCCGGTGACCTGGCTTTAACTAAAGGACATCGTATAAACGAAGCCTCAATAGGTTTCCTTGCCGGGTTGGGATTTACCAGCATAAAGGTTTATAAAAAGCCCTGCGTTGCGCTATTGACTACCGGAAACGAACTTCAGGAACGTGGAGCTCCGCTCAAGCCCAATCATATTTATGAAAGCAACGGCATTATGCTGGAAATGGCTTTAAAGCGCATTGGCATTAGCCAAATTGAAAAAATTAAGGTTCCCGATACGCTGGAAGCCACAGTAAAAGCGGTAAAAAAAGCTTTGGAACAGGCCGATGTGCTGCTGATTTCCGGAGGAATTTCTGTGGGCGATTATGATTTTGTTCAGGAAGCGCTCAGCGAAAACGGCGTGCAGGAACATTTCTATAAAGTAAATCAAAAACCCGGAAAACCCTTGTGGTTTGGTACTCAGGCAGACCAATCGGTTTTTGGTTTGCCGGGTAATCCCGCTTCAAGTCTGACTTGTTTTTACGTCTATGTTCTGCCGCATTTGCGATTACGAATGGGAAGCAAAAAGCCCTTTCTCGAGGAACGTGAGGCGATTTTGCAACAGGATTTGCGCAATCCGCACGATAAAACACTGTTTCTCAAAGCCGGTGTTGACCAGAATCGCATTATGCCGTTTACCGGGCAGGCGAGTTCGATGCTCAATACCTATGCGGTGAGCAATGCCCTCCTGATCATAGAGCCGCATCAAACGGAAGTAAAACAAGGGGATACAGTCACCTATCTCGATTTAAATTTTTAAACCATGCAGCAGGTAAAAAGCAGAATTTGGATTGAAGAGCAAGGCGAAGTCTTTTTGGGTTTTGGCCGAATCGAACTGCTTAAAAAAGTAGATGAAACCCAATCGATAAGCGCTGCAGCCAAAGCCATGCAGATGTCTTATAAGAAGGCCTGGAAATTGATCAATGCGATGAACAGCTGTTCCGAGATCCCTTTAGTTATAACGAATACCGGCGGAAAAGATGGGGGCGGCACATTTTTGACCGAATACGGCAGGAAGATGATCATCAAATTTGAAACGCTGAATAATACCTGTGAGGCATTTTTAGACGAACAATTTAACGCCTTAAAACAAAGTCTGTAAATATTTATGAGCGCAAATTATAACATACCGGCATACATTCTTTGTGGAGGAAAAAGCTCCCGGATGAAGCGCGACAAGGCTTTAGTTTTGCTTCAGGAAGAACCATTTATCAAACACGTTGTCAATGCATTAAATAAAACAACAACTACTATCTGTTTGGTAAGCGAAAACCGGAATTTCGAGCAATTTGGCTTACCATTGGTTGCAGACATTTATAAAGATAAAGGTCCGCTGGGAGGCATTCATGCGGCATTGAACCATACACAGGAAGGACGTGTGTTGATTTTAAGTTGTGACATTCCGCTGATCAATTCACAGACCCTGACCCGGCTTGTAGACGCCGCGCTTTCAAATCCCGATGCAAACATTCATTTCGCAACAGCGAACGAAAACTGGCATCCGCTAATAGGAGTCTATTCTAAAGCACTTTTACCTGATTTAGAATTCGCCTTGCAGCAAAACCGTTTAAAACTGATTGATTTTATTAAAACTCAAACCTATAGAGAAATAGCCATTGCCGATACGCGTAGCCTGACCAATGTCAATACGCCCGAAGCTTTGGCTGAAATACAAAAGAATATTTAATATGGAAGTAACACTGAAATACTTTGGCCAGCTGGTTGACGTGATGGGCAGTCACGAGGAAATCCGCAGCATCAAAGCTCAAAACACTCAGGAATTACTGGAACACTTACAGGCGCAGTATGCCATAAGTCACATCCCCTTTCAGCTTGCGATCAATCAAAAGCTGGTGGATGCCGAAGAAAATGTGAATTTAAATGAAGGCGATGTGGTAGCCCTGCTTCCACCTTATGCCGGTGGATAAAATTTCCCGGCTCTAATGCATAGAGCCGGGAAATTTTACCCCACCCGAAATTAACAAAGTAATTTCGACCTCCCCAAAAGGGAGGTGAACTAGAGAATCACAAGACAGCGTCTTGTTATAGTAATTTAAGCACCTATGAGTCGTTATCAACGCCAAATCATTTTACCTCAAATCGGGGAAAGCGGGCAGCAAAAACTGGCTGAATCCCGCGTGCTCGTTATTGGCGCCGGGGGGTTGGGTTGTGCGCTCCTGCCCTATCTGGCCGCTTCGGGTGTGGGAACACTGGGGATTGTAGACGGCGATCGTATTGAAGAAAGCAATCTGCACCGGCAGGTTTTGTATTCCGCAAAAGATGTAGGAAGGTTTAAGGCCGAAATCGCAAAAGAACGTTTAGAAGAGCAAAATCCGGACTGTGTAATTGAAGTTACAACTGAGTTTCTAAGCGGAAAAAATGCGTTAGCGTTGTTTGCTGATTTTGATGTAATTGTAGATGCTACAGATCGTATAAGCGTGCGTTACCTGATTAACGATGCCGCGGTAGTTACACAAAAGCCCGTGGTTTACGGAAGCATTCACCGTTTTGAAGGTCAGGTTTCGGTATTTAATTATCAAAACGGACCAACCTATCGCTGTTTATTTCCACAGGCTGTTGAAGCGCCCAGTTGCGCTGAAGCCGGAGTATTGGGAACTGCTGTCGGCCTGATTGGAATGCTTCAGGCGCAGGAAGTGATGAAGATTATTTTAGGAACCGGAAGGGTGCTTTCAGGTGAATTATTGATTTACAATTGCCTGAATGCAACTCAGGAACGCTTTCAGTTTACAAAAAAAGAAACGCCGCAGATCACAGAGGCTTTTTACAAGGAAAAGCATTTAAAAGAAGAAATTCAAACCCTGAATTTTCATCCGGAACTGCTTGAAACGGGGGTTTTCATTGATGTACGACAACCCGATGAACAACCGCGATTGCAAATGCACAGGCTTATTGAAATTCCGCTAGGCGAACTCGAAACCGCACAACAGCAACTGGATCCTGATGAAACCTTTTATGTGTTTTGCCAAAGTGGAAAACGGGCGAAGCTTGCGGTGGAACAGATGAGAGATTCAGGTTTTACCGGAGTAAAGGCATTACAGGAAGGAGCGCGGGAATTGAATCAGTTGATAAGAGTTGAAAAGTTATGAATCGTGGAATCGTGGAATCGTGGAATCGTGGAATCGTGGAATCGTGGAATCGTGGAATCGTGGAATCGTGGAATCGTGGAATCGTGGAATCGTGGAATCGTGGAATCGTGGAATCGTGGAATCGTGGAATCGTGGAATCGTGGAATCGTGGAATCGTGGAATCGTGGAATCGTGGAATCGTAAGATGTTTTTTCTGAAATAGAAATCAAATTAAAAATGTTAAAACCAGAGCTTAAAAGAGCACAACTAGCTTATAATCAGCGCTAAGTATATTTGTATCCATTTTTTTTACGATTAAACGCTTCAACACATAAACCATTAAACATCAATAACTAAAACCAAAAAAAATGTACGTATTCTCCTTCGAAAAATTGACTGCCTGGCAAGAGTCTATTAAAATGATTAAAGAACTCTATAAACAAACTCAAAGTTTTCCCGCAGATGAGCGTTTCGGTTTAACGAGTCAAATGCGCAGAAGTTCAGTATCTGTGGCTTCTAATCTGGCCGAAGGGACATCGCGTCAAACTAAAAAGGATAAATCGCATTTTACAACACTATCCTATTCGTCTTTGATGGAGCTTCTTAACCAACTCATCATTGCAAAAGAATTAGAATTTATTGCAGAAAAAGAATATTTGGAATTGCGCAAAATGATCGAAAAAATAGCAAACCTTACAAATGCGCTCCGCAAATCCCAGGTAGATTAACGATTAAACGCATCAACAGTTCAACGATTAAACGATCAAACAAAAAAAGCTACAAAATGAAAAAAGTATTTATAGAAGGTCCCATCAGCAGTGCATTTATAGGAGATGCTATCGCCAAGCATCAAAGCAAAACCAGCATAGGCGCGCACAATATCTTTTTGGGTCAGGTACGGGCAGATGAAATGGAAGGCAAAGCCGTTGCTGCAATTGAGTACACCTGCTACGAAGAATTGGCTAACGAAAAATTACACGAAATACGAGAAGAAGCCTTTGAAAAATTTGATCTGATCTGTATGCACATTTACCACAGCCTGGGTACGATCAAAACCGGGGAAGTATGCTTTTTCGTTTTTGTTTCCGCGAAGCGCAGAAAAGAAGTGTATTCTGCCACAGAGTGGATTGTTAATCAGGTTAAAGACCGCACACCCATCTTCGGAAAAGAGATTTTTGAAGACCAAAGCCATCAGTGGAAAGTGAATTCTTAGTTGAGCCTCAGTTGGCAGTCTCAGTAAGCAGTTGGCGGATTACAAGTTGCAGGTGAGAAGTGAAAAGTAAAAGGTTAAAAGTCAGTTATAAGTGATTTCAAATAACTCATTAATCTATTAACGTTTAACCATTAACAGTTACAAGTAGGAAGTCTCAGTTTCCAGAGTGTCCAATAAAAATAATAATAGCAATAAAAATAAAACATGGTAGACATTACCCATAAAATAAACACCCTACGCAGCGCGACAGCTCAGGCAATTGTAAAGCTTAGCAAAGCCGAAACGGTTGAGGCGCTTCAAAAGAATACAGTACCTAAAGGGAACGTATTTGAAATGGCCAAAACCGCCGGACTTTTCGCAGTAAAAAATACCCACACCAGCATTCCCGATTGTCATCCCCTGCCCATCGAGTACACGGCTGTTGATTATAAAATCGAAGGTCTTTCGGTTTTTATTGAGATCACGGTAAAGACGGTTTATAAAACCGGGGTTGAAGTTGAGGCGATGCACGGCGCTTCGATTATTGCGCTTACGATGTACGATATGCTCAAGCCCATCGATAAGGAGATTGAAATAAGCACCGTAAAACTGCTTCATAAAAAAGGCGGAAAAAGCAGCTTTAAAGACCAAAATCCGGCCCGGTTGAGCGCACACATTATTGTGTGTTCCGATTCGATTTCTGAGGGTAAAAAAGAAGATCGTGCAGGAAAGGCCATTATTGAAAAGCTGCAACAACACGACGTGCAGATTCAGGGTTATGAGATCATCCCCGATGATCTGGAGACCATACGCAGCAAGGCTTTTGAACTTTCAGACACCGTAAACCTGCTTATTTATACCGGTGGTACGGGTTTGAGTATGCGTGACGTTACGCCCGAAGCGCTGGAGCCTATTTTAGAACGGCGTATTCCCGGTATTGAAGAAGCTATACGTAAATACGGTCAGGATCGTATGCCCTATGCGATGCTTTCGCGTAGCGTTGCCGGTACGCTGGGCAATTGCCTGGTACTTGCCCTGCCCGGTTCGACAAACGGAGCAAAAGAATCTATGGATGCGGTTTTTCCGCATTTATTACATGTTTTTAAAATATTAAGAGGTGCCCAGCACAATGCCAATGACTAAAATAACTCCCATACTAACCGACTCCCACGGCCGAACGCACAATTACCTGCGCATTTCACTCACCGAAAAGTGTAACCTGCGTTGCACCTATTGCATGCCCCACGATGGGATTGCACTAACACCGCGTGCGCATTTGATGACGGCAGACGAGATTGAAGCCATTGCAAAAATCTTTGTCGCTAACGGGGTTGACAAAATTCGGTTGACGGGCGGTGAACCTTTGGTACGCAAAGATTTCTCTGCTATTCTTGAAAGGCTGGCAAAGCTTCCGGTGAAATTATCGATAACCACAAACGCGCTCCTTACCCACCGGTTTATTGACGATTTTAAACGTTTTGGACTCAACGCGATCAACGTAAGTCTTGATAGCTTAAATCCCGAAAAGTTTAAGTTTATCACGCGCCGTGATGAGTATAAGCAGGCTTTTGACAACATCAATCAGCTTCTGGATGAAGGTTTTGATGTAAAACTGAACGCGGTGTTGATGAAAGATTTTAATGAAGATGAAATCGTGGACTTCGTAGCGCTCACCAAAGACCGAAACATCAACGTGCGCTTCATCGAGTTTATGCCTTTTGACGGAAACCTTTGGAACAAAAACAAGCTCGTGAGTCAGGCCGAAATTTTAAATCGCGTAAACGATCATTTTGGGGTCAAAGCCCTGCAACCACTTCCCAATGAGCAAAATTTTACGGCCAGAAACTTCAGGATTGAAGGCTATCGCGGAAGCTTCGGCATAATCAGTTCGGTGACCAATCCGTTTTGTGACAGCTGCAACCGCATCAGGCTCACCGCAGATGGCAAACTCAAAAACTGCCTGTTTTCTAACGAGGAAACCAATTTGCTGAAACCCTTTCGCGCAGGCGAAAACCTGGAAACACTTATCGATGCAGCCCTAAATAAAAAGAAAGCGGTACGCGCCGGAATGACCGATTTTGACCAACTTACCAATCCCGACTTGCACAACAACAACCGCAGTATGATTGCCATAGGCGGCTAAACAGGATTTTAGCTATAATAACAGGTTTATAAAGCGCCCCAAATCGTTCTCCTTATCAGGAACATGATATATTTGGTGTAAATTATAAGTTTATGGTTTTCAAAGCCTTTACGCTGTTTCTCCTCTTTTTACCTCTTGCATTTTTTGCTCAGGATTCTGGAAAAAAGGAGCGCATCGGGTTTCGTGAAAAACTCCAAACAGTTCCGCCCGGAGAACGCCTGCGCCTTTTGGATAGCCTGAGCGGTGCTTTGGACTACGATGCTTCAGCAGGATATGATTCGATTTCTGATGCGGCTTACCGGCTGGCTTTAGAATTGGATTCGGTTAACAAAGCTACAGAGCTTGCCGCAGATCGTATCTATTTCAAAAACAGTATCATTTCTCTTCCTGATCAGGGTAAAGCAATTTATCAAAATGCATTAAAGGTCTTTCCAAAAGTCACAGATAATCACGCAAAAGGGCGCTTATTGCTCAATGCAGCAGACAGTTACTACTTCCTATCTGAGACGGGAGAAGCCTTAAAACTTTATGATTCTGCGGGATATTTTGCACGGCAATTGGAGAATCAAAGGCTTAATGGTTTTGTAAACCTCTACAGGGGTCAATTATTCGAAAAGCTGGGCAACTTTAATGACGCGGTAACCAATTACCAAAAAAGCCTGGATATTTTTGAACAGGTAAAGGATACGTTCAACATTCAGGGTTCTTTAAATTCTTTGGCTGTGATTTTTGCCAAGAATGATTTCTTTGATGAAGCAAATCTTTACCGCAAGCGCTCTAAGGTTTTGGCTGAAAAAACCCAAAATTACGGAAGTCTGGTGCCGCTGTATTTCAACCAGGCTTATGACTATTCTTTGTTAAACCTTCATAAACAGCGTATTGCCAGCCTTAAAAAAGCCGCTTATTACGCCAAAAAGTCTAAATACAACGATGTTTTTGAGCCGGCTCTTCTTGCCGCATTTACTACAGCATACGCTGAAACCGATTCACTTGACCTGGCAAAAAAGTACTTTGATAAGTTAATGTCCGGCCCAGATTATTACCGGAAAGAACCCAATGAAATTGAATTTTTGTACGCAAAAATGTCCTATAATTTTGCGGTAAACAATCTTGCTGAGGCGCTGGAAGCCGGGAAGGCTTTTGAAAGTCTTGCTATAAAATCTGGTGCATTTTATGAAAATTACCGGGCAAAGAAGGCTCTATCCAAAATACTTAAAAAATTAGGCCGTACGGGGGAATCGCAGGATTACCTGCTGGAATATTACCAAATGCGGGATTCTATAAGCTCGGTCAAGAAAGTACAGAATTTCACTTACCTGCAAACACAATACGAAACCGAAAAAAAAGAACAGCAAATAGCTCTGCAACAAAAAGACATCGACTTACTAAACGCCAAAAATAAGGCGCAGAAGCAAAGGATTACCTTGGGAATACTCATAAGCGCAATACTAATCGTGGCGTTGTTTTTATGGAATTCAAGACGAAGAGCAAAACAAAAGCAGAGAACACAACAGGAGTTTTCTCATAAATTACTGGTCGCTCAGGAAGAAGAGCGCTCACGCCTCGCTCGCGAATTACACGATAGTCTAGGCCAAAAACTGGTTTTATTGAAACGCCGGCTTATAGACCAGTCTGATAATGAAGACGATGAACAACTTGCAGATGATTCGATTAAAGAACTTAGGGCAATTACCAAAAGTCTGCATCCCGCAAGCCTTGACTTAAATGGTTTTACCGCAGCAGTCAATGCCCTGATCCGGGAAACAGAAAAAAATACCAAAATACGTTTTGAAACCGACATCAATTTTGTTGACGATCTGGTAGATCGGGATCGTGCCCTTCACCTCTACCGGATGATTCAGGAATCGATTAATAATATGGTGAAGTATTCAAATACTCAGGTAGCCCAGGTTATTATAAAACGGGACGCCAAAGAAATTCAGGTATTTATTCACGATCAGGGCACCGGTTTTGATCTGAATTCAGACACATTCACGAGCGGTCTTGGGATGAAAACTTTACGCGAGCGCAGCAAACTCATTGGCTCTAAACTTTCCATTCTTTCGCAACTCGGCAAGGGTTCAACTGTTGCGATTAGTCTTCCTGTTTAAGTTGAAAATTAAATGCTTGCTATAAAACGCATTTGTTAAACAACAGATCCAAAACTTCGGGTGTATAGGTAATCCTACAAAATGACTTTGAACTGTTAGAATAATAACGGTGAACTTAAAATTTAAAAATCCCCGAAGTTTGATGCTTTGGGGATTTCAGTTTTATTAATAGGTATAAAGCTTTGCATAGTATTCATTCACCGAGTCTTCCCAGGAAAAACGGGCTGCTTTGGCTTTCTTGCGCATCTTCTTCCATGTGGTTTTATCTTCATTAAAAACGCTTAAACACCTGTCAAATGCAGTTACCATATTGTTAATCGTCTCGTTGATGCTTTCGCCCTTAAAAGCAAAACCATCTACACCGTCCTGAACGGTATCAATGAGACCACCGGTATGGTGCACCAGGCAAAGCACGCCATTGCGCATAGCCAGCATTTGGCTTATGCCACAAGGCTCAAAAAGGCTGGGCATAAAATATAAATCAGACTCCAGGTAAATGGAATCAATGATATCTTCGGACTGCCCGTTTATAAAAATAAAATTGGAATGCTGATAGCTTATTTCACGCATCAGGACCTCATATTCCGGTTCACCGGTACCTAACAAAATGAAAATGGCATTATTGGCCTTCAGCTTCTCTAAAATGGTTTTCAGGGCCAAAGGATTTCGTTTAAAGAAATAAAACTTTTGCTCGGTCATACGAGCCACGCTCGAAGCGATAAACGAAGGCGGATTATCTAACAATTCGACTACCTTTTCGCCCGTATTGGCTAAAATATCGGCCTTATATTTTTTAGACTCCTCCTGAATCCATCGGTAAATCTGCTTTAAAATGTTTGTGTACAGTTTACCTTTTTGAGCGACCCGCATATTGGCATAATTCACCCCGTTAAGAATACCGTGCAACCTGCCCTGCTGATGGGCTGCAATCAGATCATGTTCAAGTCCCTCACCGCCAATGAACTCAGGCTTATTACTGGGCTTCATAATATCCTGCATATACGACGGACTCACGGTATGCACCTGATCGCACAGTCGTATGCCCACCGCCATAAGATTGATACAATCGGGATAACGGGTATCGCTCACCTTATGATAGTCGTATGGTATTTCAGGAAAAAAAGCTTCAACCGAAGCATAATTGTCACGAAGCGGACGAATACCCTGAAGACTCAGATTGTGAATACTGTAGACAAAATGCGTTTGCCTTAAGACCTCATAGGCCGGGTTAAATGCACGATGAAAAACCAATAGTGCCGTATGCCAGTCATGTAAATGGGCGATATCTACGTGATCAAAAATATTTTGCTTTACCGCCTGAGCAACTGCTGTATTAAAAATAAAATACTTTACCGCATCTGTAAAAAAGGGCTCTTCAGGATCATCATTATAGATATGGGCAATATTCCCTTCCACAATTTGTGGATGGTGTATGACGTAGTGTGTGATCCCGTTATAGTGCGTTTTGGGTGCTACCTCATAGATCTCAGCGACAGTCTCCTGGCCCTGAATGCGTATTTTTAATTGGGTAATAAAACGACCCTTCTTATGGAGTCTGTTGTAGGCCGGTACCACCACGTGTACCTGATCGCCTGCTGCTGCTAATTGTCTGGGTACATCACGCACCACATCAGCCATTCCGCCGGCTTTGCAATTTGCCAATGCATCGTTCTCGGCCGAAACAAATAAAAAATTCTTCATAAACTAACAATTGCCCTAATTGGCTTCCGCTTTGCTTTATAGCTTCCTTAAATAGACCTCCTTTTTCTCAATTAATTACCATTTAGAAAACGGATGCAGGGTTCTGCTTTCTTTAAAAGGGCAAAAATGACAGGTCAACTTGTAAAATGGTAAACCTAATAAATATCAATAAACTAAAAGGCTAATCTTAAGCGATTAATGCGACTAATTTGAAACTATTTAACCACAAAATCATTAATTAAATGTTAATTATACATTTAATTTAAGGTACTGATACTTCAGTCGACCAATACCTTTTACTGAAAATTAAAACGATTCTTTAAATTACTACAAATTATAATACATCTGCCCTGCAAATCAGTTTCTTTTAACGAAATGCTAATACTTCATCAGATTGATCCTTGGTATCTTTCAATCTATGAAAACAAAACAGGCTGCCACCCTACTATTTTTAGTATTTATATTCCCATTTTTGTCTGCTCAGGAGTCAGACAGTACCGCCACTACGAATGGCAGATTGTTACCTTCAAGTGATGCTACGGTGCCTGAAAATGGCGATTATGGTGTAAATGCCCTGCAGGAATACAATGAAGCCTATTATGTTGTAAACCGCCTCAATGAAGCAATAGGGCTACCGCCCAATAAATTCAACTTTCAATCACCGCAGGCTACTCTTGAGCATTTTGTGGTGAGCGCCCGAAGCGGAAACTACGAAGATGCCGCTTACGCTTTAAACTTAAACCTGTTACCAGACAGCCTGACTCCGGAACAGGCCGCTACCCTTGCCGAAAAACTGTACTTTATTCTCAATCAGCGGGTGAGTATTGACTGGGGAAGCCTTTCAGACCGTCCCGACGGGCAAATTGATATCAGCACTGCAACGAATAAAGCTATTTCCGGAAAGCCCTTGCGCAGTGTCGTATTTGGGGAAATAGGTCTCGATGGCAGAGACATCGTACTGCGGCTGCAGCGGGTTAAATACAAAGAATTTGGTGCCTTCTGGCTGATATCTGCAAACACAGTCGAAAATATAGATGCGCTTTATGAGCAGTACGGTCCGCGGCAGCTCGATCGTATGATGCCCGACTGGGCCCGTATCAAATGGCTCAATATGCCCGTCTGGAAATTTGCGGGTACCTTTCTGCTTATTTTTATCTCTTATCTTATTGGGAAATTCAGCCTTTTTATTTTGCGGCGTTTGTTTCGGAAATCAAAACAAATCTGGGTAAAAACCATCGCAAAAAAACTGGCGACTCCTGCCGCCTGGGCCATTGGGGTACTCTTCTTCTACATCACGCTTAACAAACTCATATCCTTTGGCGGCTCATTTGCCAGCACTTTATACGCCATTTTGCTTATAGCCGTTATTGGCACCATTACCTGGTTTATAATGCGTTTTATTGACTCGTTTATGGTCTATGTCGCAGAAACCAAAATTGGGGATGCTGATCCTGAAGAAAACAGCGAGGCGCGTATGATGATGACCTACATATCGGTGGCGCGTCGCGTAATCACGTTTATTGTAATTATCGTGGGGATTGCAGTCATTCTCTCCCAGTTTAGAAGCCTCGAAAAACTGGGCATTTCCCTGATTGCTTCCGCCGGACTTGCTACCGTTATTTTAGGGGTGGCTGCCCAAAGCACCCTGGGTAATATTATCGCGGGAATTCAAATCGCCATCACCCGCCCCGCCCGCATTGGGGACACTGTGATCATCAATGACGACTGGGGTTATGTAGAAGATATTCGGTTTACCTATATGGTGGTGCGTACCTGGGATCAAAGAAGACTCATTGTTCCGCTGAAGCACATCATTTCCAACACCTTTGAAAACTGGTCGATGACCAGCGCACATCAAATACGACCTATTATTCTGCACGCCGACTATGAGATTGATGTTTCTAAAATACGGACGAAATTTGAGGAGATTTTAAAAGACAATGAAAACTGGGATGAGGAATACCCTCCAAAAGTACAGGTGGTTGAAACCACCGAAACCGGCATCAAAATCAGAGCCCTGTGCAGTGCCAAAGACGCTTCAACGACCTGGGATTTACATTGTGAGCTTCGCGAGGAACTGGTGCGTTTTATTTGTGAGCTTGAGAATGGAAAACACCTTTCAAAAACCCGGCTTCAGTTTGAAAATGAGCCCGAAGTAGAAAATTCAGAGAAGACCAAGAAGAAGAAAAAATCAAAGGCTAAAAAGAAATCGAAAACGAAAAAGACCAAACAAAATCCGGAGACTAGGGAAGCTGATCAAAAAGAAGAAAAATCTAAAGACTAACTTATTCTTCCTCGTCTAAAGCGAGTTCCAGTTCTTCGGTAAATTCTAAGGTGTGAAAGACGTTTTGAACGTCATCATCATCTTCAAATTTTTCGATCAAATTGAGGATTTGGCGGGATTCTTTTAGCGGAAGCTCAATGGTATTCAGCGGAATGCGCTGCAATTCGGCATTTTTGGTTTCAATATTCAATGCTTCCAGATGTTGCGCCATTTTTCCGAAATCGGTAAACTCGGTATAAATCACAAAAACATCCTCGTGATTTTCGAAAGATTCGGCACCACCTTCTATAAGTTCAAGCTGCAACAGCTCAAAATCCCGCTCTATTTCGGTTTTATCTAACGTAAAAACCCCTTTTCGGTCAAAAAGAAACTCCAGCGAACCATTAGTACCCAGGCTTCCGCCATTTTTACTAAAAATAGAACGCACCGAAGAAATTGTGCGGTTGGCATTGTCAGTGGTACATTCTATAAAAAAAGCGATTCCATTTGGACCATAGCCTTCAAAAGTCATTTGCTCATAACTATCTGCATCTGCCCCACTCGCCTTTTTAATCGCACGTTCGATGGTGTCTTTAGGCATATTAACCCCTTTGGCGTTCTGAATCGCATTGCGCAATGCCGGATTCGAATCAGGATCGCCATTTTGGTTGTTTTCTTTAATAGCGACTGTAATCTCTTTTATTGCGCGGGTAAACTGTTTTGCGCGCTTCTTATCCTGTGCGCCTTTGCGGTGTTTGATATTTGCCCATTTACTGTGACCAGCCATATAAATTCAATTTGATTTCATCTTAATATAAAATTTTGGAGCTTTTTTGCCAGTACTTTAACCCTTTTTTAAAATTTAAGACGAAAAAAATTCAGCATATATCAACACATTCACCTTATTTTTACCCTTATGGAAGAATTGCTACAACTGCATTACGGACACATTTTTGAGCCCGAATTACTGAAAGAAATCAATGAAGCCGGAAGCTTGCGCGAGGTAAAAGAAGGCGATAAACTGATGGATATAGGTCAGTATATTACCGCGATGCCGCTGCTCATTTCCGGGGCGATCAAAATATTACGCGAAGATTCCGATGGTGACGAACTCCTGCTTTATTTTCTGGAAAAAGGCGATACCTGCGCTCTCACGCTTTCCTTTAACCGTGGGCAGCGCAAAAGTGAGATTCGTGCCATTGCAGAGCTGGATACCGTTTTGATTATGGTTCCCATCCAAAAAATGGAGGAATGGAGTTCTAAATATAAAACCTGGCGCAATTTTATATTTGATAGCTATCAAAACCGCCTGAAAGAAATGCTCGACACCCTTGACAGCATCGCTTTTATGCGAATGGATGAACGCCTGTTGCGCTATCTGCGCGATAAGCAAAAACTCACGCAGAGTGACGAACTCAACAGCACCCATCAGGATATTGCGTACGAACTGCATACGTCGCGCGTGGTGATTTCCAGATTACTCAAAAAACTGGAATTGGAAGGGCGCATCAACATACAGCGCAATAAAATACAGTTGCTTAATCTGGATTAGGATTCCAGTGTTTTACACATAGCCTTGGCCTTAATGAGGCATTCTTCGTACTCATTTTCGGGAACGGCCCGGGCCGTTATGGCACTTCCCACCGTAAACGACAGGTATTTTTGTTCTGCATTGTAAAGAATACTGCGTATCACCACGTTGAAATCAAAATCATCCTCAGGTGTAAAATAACCTATTGAACCGCTGTACAAACCGCGCTTTCGGTTTTCAAGTCTTTCTATAATTTGCATTGCCGAAATCTTGGGAGCTCCGGTCATACTGCCCATTGGGAAGGTATGTTTCAAGCACAAAACGGGATCTGTACCCGATGGAATCTCAGCGCTAACGGTGGTAATCATTTGATGCACCTGCTCAAAGGTGTAAATCCGGCACAATTCTTCTACCTGGACACTGCCTTTGCTGGCAACCCGTGAAAGATCATTACGCACCAAATCGGTAATCATAATATTCTCAGAGCGCTCTTTAGGATCGTTTTCCAGAGTCTGCTTAAGTCTAAAGTCTTCTTCAGGAGTCCGGCCCCGTCTGGAAGTACCTTTTATTGGCTGGCTAATAAGCGTAGTTCCTGCCTTTTGTAAGTAGCGTTCAGGAGAAGAACACAGGGCATACTGCTCCCCCAGCCTGAAATAAGCCGCAAAGGGTGCCCGGGACATCGCATTTAGCTTCAGGAAACTTTTGATGGGATTGATTTGGGCTTCCGCGTAAAATTCCTGGCAAAAATTAGCCTCGTAAATCGTGCCGCGTTTAATCTCTTCCAGCATTTGCGAAACCTGAGCACAGTAGGCATCTTTATTGAAACGCACTTTAATTTTAGGTGTTTCTAAAGCTTCGGTCTGTAAATCCTGGAAATCTGCGGAAAAAATGGTCTCGTAGTCAGTATCTATTTCGTGCGCCACTTCCGGTAAATACAAAAACTGAAGCCCTTCCGCTTTAAGTTTCACAAGTTTTAAAGGTTGAAAGAAATAGAGATCGGGAAAATAAAGTGCATCAGGATTATCAGACTGAAGCATTTCGACTTCATTTTTTAAGTCATAAGTCAAAAATCCCAGAATCCAATCCTGAGTTTGCAAGCGGTACTCTGAAAGTTGTTGAAATGCGTTTGAAGCCGTGCAGCTTAAATCGGTTTTAACCCCTACTCCCAGAAGCAATTCAAACCTGCCGTAGCGGCTTTTGTGCGCATTTGAAGTAAGTAAACAGCTTACGGAATCCTGCGATGCCCAGTGAAGCAGACGCTCCGGGAGATCATCATTTTGGGGAACCGAAAAAGTTTTAACCGCGCGCATAATGCTGCGAAAATACAGCATCAAAACCAATAAAAACGAATGAGATCGGCTGCAATTTAGTCATAAAAAGCCTGCACGAAAAAGGGCTGCCTTAACAGACAGCCCAATCACCAATTATAATAAGAGGATTAACCTATTGTTTGTCAATCCATTCTTTGATTTGCTCTTTGGTTTTTCCGGTTTTTTCCTGAAGTTTTCCAAGCATTTGTTCAAATTTACCTTCGGCGTGTGTGGTATCGTCGTCAGTGACATCACCATACTCCTCTTTAAATTTTCCTTTTACCTGTTTCCACTTTCCTTCTAATTGATCACTATTCATAGCTTTAAGTTTATTGATTAGTACTAGAATAAAATTACCCTGAATAATGAAGTATTTGCGCCAACAAAAAGCTAATCTTTGCGGGACAAGCGTTAATTTTACTTAAAACAAGAACTATGCGATCGTCGACAACTCTACTCATCTTATTCCTGGCAGCCCTTTTAAGCTGTAAAGATACCTCTCCAAAAACGGCAAAGGCTGAGATCCCGGTAACGGAAGCGACCTATTATCTTATACGCCACGCAGATAAGGAGCGAGGTCCTGATGCCGGTACAGATCCTGATCTTACTGCCAAAGGACTGGCGCGTGCCGAGTTCTGGGCGCAGACTTTGAAAGATATTGATTTTGACGCGGTGTACAGTACCGATTTTGTGCGAACCCGTAAAACGGCAATACCGGTAGCCGAGGCTAATGATTTAGCATTAACTATCTATGACGCGCAAAATCTTTATGATGACAAATTTAAGCAGGAAACTGCAGGAAAAACGGTTTTGATTGTGGGCCACAGCAACACCACTCCGGCTTTTGTAAACAGTATTTTGGGCGAAGACCAATATGGTGAAATTGACGACAGTTTATTTGGCAATCTCTATATCGTAAAAATCAAGAATGGTGCGGCACAAGCCGAATTGCAGGACTACAACGACTGGTCTTTTGATTAATTGACCTGCACATCTTCCAGTATGATGCGCGAAAGCTCTTTAAGTTTTCCGGCCTGAAAAAGGCTGTCTAAATCTTCTAAAGGAGGGAATGTGGTTTCGGGCTCGTAATTGATGTAATCTACAAAGCGAACGCCGTTTACAATCCGTGGGTTTATAGCTTCCCGAAAACGGGTTCCGCCTTCATTCACATGATAATTGTACGCCAGATAATCAACCTCAAAATTTTCGGTATTAAACCAGTACATATACTCGTCTTCAAAATCTTCTCCGCCACCGTTTTCGGCAAAACTTACGTGCACCTCATAATAGGTCTTTCCATTTATGGTATCTACCCCTATTTTTTTAGCCTGAACCGCTTCGGCATCTAAACCATAAGGCAATACTGAAAAATAGTGCACAGAGTTGACGCTTCCCGAAAGCCCTGCCACAAGACTATCTGCCAGCTTAACCTGTTTCTCGTTAATAAAACGCTTAAAATCTGAGTTGGTAAGCTGATCTAGCGTGTCTTTGCAGGCAGCATCTGTACAACGCTCCAGTTCGTAAAGACCATTATCCCGTCTGGCACGGTAAAATCGATCCCGAAAGCGAAAAGAAACTGTTGCCGTATCCAGGATTTTTCCTCCCGCCTTTTCAATAGCATTATCAATAATTACTGATGCCGAAAGGTCTTCGGCAGGTTTCTGCTCTTTACAGGCGCTGATGCTGATTATCAAAAGAATGAGAAAAATAGGTTTCATCAATTTCAAATAGTGTTAACCTCAAATAATCTGTGTTGTAATTATTTTGATGGCAATTAATTTGTTAATGCTCATTATGAGCTTTCATAAACACACGTTAAACCCGCAACTCAAGTGCTGCAGAGGGTTTAGATTTAGGTCTTTTAAACCAAAAATTTCAACACCACAAAAGTAAAGGATTTTAAAGCAACGACCTCAGACCTTGTTAAAATCGTATTTTTGTGTGTATTTTAGGCTGCATCACGGGATATATACTCAGAAAAGCAGTTTAGAAGCCTGTATTATCAATTTGCAAAGATGAAACAAACGAATACCATAAATATAAAAAACAAAAAGGCCCGCTTTGAATATGAGATTCTCGATAAATACACCGCGGGAATCAAACTGGCAGGAACCGAAATTAAATCGATACGCGAGGGGAAAGCTTCAATTGCAGAAAGCTTTTGCGAGTTTGAAGGCAATGAATTGTTTGTAATCAATATGACCATTCAGGAGTATTCACACGCCACTTACTTTAATCACAATCCCAAACAAAGCCGGAAGCTTTTGCTCAACCGTCGCGAGTTGAATAAATTGCTGAAAGAAGTACGCACCAGTGGTCTAACCATTGTGCCGCTTCGGCTTTTTATTAACGACCGCGGTCTGGCCAAAATGCAGATTGCCCTGGCAAAAGGTAAGAAGCTTTACGATAAGCGCGAGGCTATTAAAGAACGGGATAGTAAGAAGAGACTGGGGCAAATTAAAAAGGCATTTAATAATTAATTGCAACCCATACCTGAGGCAGACGTCTTTAAATTAGAGATTTAACTTAATTACACCTTCCTAAGGGTGCCTAACAGGTATTTATGATTCAAAAACTACTTTTCTTCGCGCTGCTGCTTTTCAGTTTTACGCTGCAGGCTCAGGTTACCGGTCTGGTTACCGATGCAGACAACAACAGCCTGCCTTACGTAAATGTGTACGTCAAAGACGCCACTCTGGGCACCACGACAAATGCTTCGGGAACCTACCAGTTGCAACTTGACAAACCGGGAACCTATACGCTGGTTTTTCAGTTCTTAGGTTTTACCAAACAGGAAATTGAAATTAAGCCGCAACGCTTTCCCTATGTGCTCGATGTGACTTTAAAGCCTGAAACTACGTCACTTGATGAAGTGGTTGTAGACGCTCAGTCTAATCCTGCAGATCGTATTATACGGGCTGTAATTGCCAAAAAACCTCAAATTCTTGAAAAGAAAAACGCCTATACCGCAGATTTTTATTCCCGCGGAATCTGGCGCGTAGAAAATGCCCCTGAAAAATTCTTCGGGCAGGACATAGGCGATTTGGGTGGCGGGCTCGATTCTACCCGAAGCGGTATTGTCTATTTGAGCGAAACCCTTTCTAAAATCGCTGTGCGAAAGCCGGACGATTTTAAAGAAACTATCACAGCCAGTAAAGTAAGTGGGGATGATAACGGTTTCAGTTTTAACAGCGCTCAGGAAGCCGAATTTTCATTCTACGACAATACCCTTGAAATCAATACCGAACTGGTCTCACCTCTGGCCGACAATGCCTTTAATTACTACACCTATAAACTGGAAGGTGCCTTTCGCGAAGGCGCCAAACTCATCAATAAAATTAGCGTCAGCCCAAAACGGGAAAACGACCGCATTTTTAGAGGAACGCTTTACATCGTAGAAGACGACTGGCAGCTTTATGGTGTTGACCTTACTACCAATGGAGCAGCGATTCAGGTTCCATTTATTGAATCCTTGGGATTTAAACACAGTTTTAAGTACGATGCCAATCTCGAATTGTGGGTTAAAATTTCCCAGAATATCGACTTCAGTTTTAAAATGTTGGGCTTTGGCGGTAACGGAAGATTTACCGCAGTGTACAGCAATTACGATTTAAATCCGAATTTTGAACGGGGCACCTTTACGCGTGAAGTCCTGAGTTTTAAACCCGAAGCCAATAAGAAAGATTCGGTTTTCTGGCAACTGGCACGCCCGGTGCCGCTTACGCTTGAGGAGCGCAACGACTACACCTTTAAAGACAGCTTGCAGGAAAAGCGCAACTCAAAACCGTATAAAGATTCCGTAGACCGCGTAAGAAACCGTTTTAGTCTTGCCGATCCTATTTTGGGTTACAGTTATCAAAATTCGTTTAAGAGATGGAGGCTGAGTTATGATAGCCCCATTAAGACGATCAATTTTAATACGGTTCAGGGCTTTAACGCCTTTGCGGGCCTGTCTTACAACAGCTGGACCGAAGATTATAAGCAGGCCTTTAGTGTATCTGCACAAGCCAATTACGGTCTGGATGATGACCGTTTGCGGCTTACGGGGCGTATTGCCAAACGCTTCAACAGAACCAGCAGAAGTGTGCTGTCACTTACAGGAGGTATCAAAGCGCAGCAATTTAATGCCGAAGAACCCATCACCAGACTGGGTAACTCCTTCTCTACCCTCATCTGGAAGCGTAATCACATAAAACTCTATGATCTGGAGTTTGTGCGTCTGGCCTATAGCGAAGAATTGGTAAATGGATTGCAATTGAGCGCCCAACTGGGTTATGAGCAGCGCTGTCCGCTGTTTAACACCACAGATCAGACCTTTTTTGACTGGGATTTTGGGTACACTTCAAACAATCCGCTGGCACCTGATGATTTCAACACTGCGGCTTTTAGCAAACACAGTCTGGCGAAGTTAAATCTGCAGGCGGTGATTCATTTTGACCAAAAATATATGAGTTATCCTGATGGTAAGTTCAATCTGGATGAGTCTAAATACCCTACTTTAATCGTGGGTGCTGAGCAGGCATTTGCAGGTAGCGACAAGCAGTACAATTTCACCGAAATAAAAGCCGAACTACGCCAGGAACTCAGTCTGGGAAACAAAGGGATACTGGGATATGCCTTTAGCGGCGGCACCTTTTTTAATGCAGATGGAATCCCTTTTATAGATTATCAGCATTTTAATGGCAACCGCACTTATCTCAATTTCAGGGATACGCGTCTTACCGGTTTTAACAATATGCCCTATTACGAATACAGCACCAGGAACAGCTTTTTTGAAGCACACGTAGAACACAACTTTAAAGGTTTTATCCTGGGTAAGATTCCGGGAATACGCGCGTTAAATCTTAATCTAATTGGAGGGGTGCACACGCTTTCCACTTTAGAAAATAAGCCCTATACCGAATTCAATCTGGGCTTAGACAATCTGGGTTTTGGCAAATTCAAGTTTTTCAGGCTTGATTATGTGCATTCTTTTTTTGAAGGCGGAAGTGAGCAGGCGGTTGTTTTGGGCTTTAAACTTTCAACGAATTAATTCGAAAAGCCCATAAAGGGCATTACATCACGAAAAGCATTCAAAAATTGATGATTGGTATAAACTAAAATCTTATTTAGATGAAAAAGAACCGGCAACCTGAAGTCTGGCTGCGTGGGCCTGTCCCAGACATACCCCAACTTCTGCAACCAGCAGCGCATGCTTTATTGCAGACTTGTGAAGAATTACCGGTGTGGCTTGAAGACTTTGATGAGCAACACTTGTGGTCAAAACCCGCTGGAAGAGCCAGCGTGGGTTTTCATCTGCAACACCTCACCGGAGTTTTAGACCGAATGATGACCTATGCCAAAGGGGAATCCCTCACTGAAGCCCAGTTTGAGTATTTAAGAAACGAAGGAACTGAGCAAGAAAATAGCAGTGTTGACATATTGATTGCGGCTTTTGAGCACAAAGTAACCGAAGCTCTGGCTTATTTTAAAACGCTTAACACTGCGATTCTACTTGAGGAACGAAAAGTTGGCCGAAAAGCTTTACCTTCAACAACATTAGGACTTTTATTTCATGCTGCTGAACACAGCCAGAGACATCTGGGGCAAGTTTTAGTTACGGCCAGCCTATTTAAAAAGTAAGATTAAAACCAAAGCTTCCGTTTGAACGTATATGAAAGACCCTAAATTCTTAAAATAACAATTTGACCACAAGTTTTCAAAATTCCCCAAACGATCTACAGGCCATTTCTGCGAGACAAAGGCTCTTTTTCAATAAAGGATTAACCCGTGATGTTCATTACCGCATTCAGCATTTAAAACGCTTAAAAGATGTGCTGCTGCGTTATGAAGAAGAAATTTGTGATGCGTTACACCGGGACTTTAGAAAACCCGCTTATGAAACCGAACTCAGTGAATTCCTGATCGTTCTGCTGGAATTAAAAAGCCTGATTAAAAACTGTAAAAGCTGGGCAAAACCCCGATATGTTTTGCCAAGTCTGGTGAATTTTCCTTCGCTTTCAAAAATTTATAAGGAGCCTTTTGGTAATGTACTCATCATTGCTCCCTGGAATTATCCGTTTCAGCTGGTAATGGCGCCACTAATGTCGGCAATCGCTGCTGGTAATACGGCTGTAGTAAAACCCAGTGAACTCACGCCGAATACGGCTTCCGTTTTAGAAAAAATAATAACCGAAGTTTTTGAACCCGGCTATGTTGACGTCGTGCAGGGAGATGCCGGGGTTGCTAAAGCTTTGCTCAACCTGAAATGGGATTATCTGTTTTTTACCGGAAGCTCTCGCGTAGGTAAGATCGTGTATGAGGCGGCAGCAAAGCATCTTACGCCCGTCACATTGGAGTTGGGTGGTAAAAACCCATGTATCGTAGACGAGACTGCGCCTCTCGAACTCAGTGCTAAACGCATTGTTTGGGGCAAAATCGTAAATGCAGGGCAAACCTGTATCGCTCCAGATTATCTGTTGGTTTCTGAAAACAGCAAAGATCAACTTCTCGCTGCGCTAAAAACAGAACTGCAAAGAGCTCTTGGTCCAGCTCCCAAAGAATCACCGGACTATGCCCGAATCATTAATCAATCAAACTTTGAACGTCTCAAGAGCTTGATTGAGGATCAGCAGGTGGTATATGGCGGAGATGCCGATGCTTCAGAAAACTACCTGGCTCCCACCATTCTCGATATGGGAGTACTTGATCCAAAGATTCCGCTAAGTGAATTGCCAGAAGTTTTACAACAAGAGATCTTCGGTCCCATTTTACCTGTTTTAAGCTATAAAACCCATCAGGATATACAGGACTGGATCGAGAAATACGATAAACCACTGGCAGTATACCTGTTTTCAAAGAATAAAGCTTTAAAAAACAAGGTATTAAACGAACTTTCATTTGGCGGTGGGGTAATTAATGATGTCGTATCGCAATTTTTAAATCCCAGGCTTCCCTTTGGAGGTGTAGGAAACAGTGGTCTGGGTGCTTATCATGGACGACACTCATTTGATACCTTTTCACACCAAAAATCTATGGTTTACAAAGCCACCTGGCTCGATTTGAACATCAGGTATGCCCCCTATTCCAAAAAGTTGAAATTCTTAAAACGGTTTAAAAAATACTTCTAGGTCTCTACGATTTTATGCTTCAGGGCATAAAGTACCAGACCAATACGGCTGCGCACTTCGAGTTTTTTAAATAAGGTATCGCGGTAATTATCTATCGTCTTTGGGCTCAGGCACATTTCGCTGGCGATTTCCTTATAGGTTTTATCTGAGCAGGCCAGCTCCATAAACTCCAGTTCCCGTTCAGAAAAAGATGCGATACCATCCTCATCATCCTTTTTAGAAAAACCGCTAAGCAAAGCTGAAGTGACATTGTCTGTATAAAAATGTCCTTTGACCACCACTTCCTTTAATGCGCTGTGCAGCGTATCGGGATGTATGTCTTTAAGCAAATAGCCTTTGCTGCCTGCCTTAAGCATTTGAATGATGGTTTCCTCATCATCATCCATAGACAGGGCGATGGTTTTAATATGAGGTTTATGATTGTTGAGCCAGTTGATGGTTTCGAAGCCATTCATAACTGGCATATTGATATCCAGGAGGATGATATCAGGGTCACGAGGATTGGTGCTTAACTTGTTGATCATATCATTCCCATTGCGGGCCATAAAGGCGACATCAAAACCTTCAAAACTGTTTATAAGGCCTTGAAGGGATTGCGCAAATAAAACGTGATCATCAACAACACCTACTAGGTGGTTAGTCATCGTTTGTATTTTGTTAGTTGTTGGTTGCTGGAACATCAAATATAGTCATAATTCACGTTCAAAATACGATTCTATTTTCTCAAATAATTGATTATAAGCGAGGTGCCTTTGCTTTTTTGTGATGTAAGATTGAAGTCTGCATTTATGAGAGCTGCTCTGCTTCGCATATTTATAAGCCCGGAACTTGAGGCAACCTGCTCGATGTTAAAGCCGATGCCGTCATCCTTTGCTGCGATATACAAACGGTCTATGCTAAACTGAAAAAGCACCTGTAAATGTGCTGCTTTTGCGTGTTTGATTACATTGGTCAAAAATTCCTGAATGATGCGAAACAAAATTAAAGCGTCATTTTGAGGAGGTTTCCAGTTGTCACCTTCAACGATTAGGGAGGTTTTAAGAATACCCAGTTTGTCTAGTCTGTTTAACTCGTAACGCACGCTTTCGGCCAAACCTACCTGCGTGATTACCTCGTTATTTAGATTGCGGGAAACAGCGCGAATCTCCATAAGGCACCTGCCTACCAGGCCGCGTATATCTTCGAGGGTACGCTCGCGTTCTTCCTCGTTTTTTTTATGCAGCATATTCAGTTCCAGATTAGCCACAGAAAGCAGCTGGCCTATGTTGTCGTGTAATTCCCAGCTCACATTTTTCAGCGTAGCTTCCTGAATCTCAAGCTGTGTACGGGTAAGCTCTTCCTGATACCGCATTTCGGCTTTATTGCGTTCTGTGATGAAAAGAATTTTTCGCTTTTGAAAAATGGAAAATAAAACAATGACCAGTATCAACAGCAGGAGCAGTACCAGTGAGCATACTACAACCAGCAATTCCATAGTAGGCAATACATCCTGTTCTGTATAGAGGTTCATAGCGGGGAAGGATTATAGTTGGGGTGCATTGGTCAGGTGATTTCAAGATTTATGCTCCATACGATTCCGGTTGGCTTGTATAAAAGCTATCGAGAAGCAACAATACTGTATACAATTAATCAGGAACAAGGTTACGTTAAGTATGATTGGGTTTTCGCGGTTGATAAAACTCAGGGTCAGGTAAAAAGGTAAATAGGTTACGCAATAGACCAGAATACCAAAGGAAATCCAGAAATAAGGAGATTGGGTGATGTGTAAAACGACTTCGCGCGTGAGCATTTCCATAAAATAAAAGCCTACCGCCACGATTAAAAATAAGACGCCAAGCGTAAAGGACAGGGTTACATCTTCACCCGTAAAATTGTCCAGATAAAAACTCTCAAACGACCAAAACACGAGATAGAAGAAAAAAAATACCTTGAGCAGCTTTTTGCGTAGCTCTGATTCTAAAAGCGAATGATACCAGGCGATAAAAAAACAAAAATGCAGCAACACATAAACGTTATACAGCGCATAATTTGGAACTCCAAATACAGGATAGGATATACCCTTTAAAAATTCATTGATTACCACATAAATAAGAAAGTAAAAAACATACTTTAACTGATAGTTTTTAAACTCCCTGTATTTAACAACCCCAATTATGACCGCAATCAACTCAAGGTATTGTGAATAAGAGCCTAATTCTTTCATCAATTGATAGAGATAAAAATTACGGGGGTTTTGTGTGATATAATTAATAACCTGTACTGGGAGGTGTACGGCTATGCCCCATATTTAGCGGATCTATTTCTAAATCTGTTTTTTCCTCCTGAGAAAAAGGAAACAACATAAAACCAGCCTGTTGAATGGTTGAGTTTCCGGTGGGTACAATAAACATAGTTGCAAACCCGGCCATTTTTTTGTCGCTATGAGATTTAGGGTAAGCCCCGGTATAAATACGTAAGCCGCTTAGCTCATAACCCTGGGCTAAAGCTTCAGCACGCGCATAGGCTATATAGTCTTCCAGATCATCAATAGACCACCAGCAGGACCGGTTATCCTCTACCCCTAATTTTTCAGCCAGGGCAGGTTGTCTGGTTTCTTTAAAAGTTCGATCTAAAAGTTTGGCTTGTTTAATAGGTATAACACCATTTGGCCGTCTTAGGGCTACAGAATTCATTTCTAAATCAGAATCTGTGTCTGGTTCCACACACGCCTGGCTAATACCAAAAAGTATTGCGGCAATAACAAAAATATTCCTCTTAAAAAGTCCCATAAACTAAATCTTAAAATTGGCTGTTCTAAAGTACCCTTTTAAACATCAGGCTGTACCTCAATTTCCCTAAATAGGGGGAAATACCCCCTGATTTAAAGGAATTTACACTTTTAAAAAAAGGGAAATCAGATATTGAATTTCAGGTATTTCCATCCTGCGGGCTTTAGCATTCCTAAATACATTTGAAAAGACAAAAAATCTTATTCTCCACAAATATGCTTTACGAAGCTTTAGAAATAGTTCGGGAACAACTATCTGAATATTTAAACGATACAGGTCTGGGCAGCAATACGGTCATACTCGATTCTATTGCTCATTTTGTAGACAACCCGAATAAGGATAATGAAGCTTTAGATAATAAGGTGATTGTGTCGTTGGTGAGTCTTCAGGAAGAAACCAGCCTCAAAAACCAGCGCAATATGAAATTCCGGGACGGGAACCCCGTTTACCTTAACAATCCCGTAAATGTACACGCTTACATTCTGTTTACTTGCAACCGCAGCGATTATGCTTTTTCGCTTCGATCCCTTTCTGCGCTCATCGCATTTTTTCAGGGGAAGCGTATTTTCAACCATAAAAACACGGTGTTTTCACGCAATACACAGGTTATGCGTGAAGTGAAGGAATTCTACTTTACGCTGGATCTCTACACCCCCACTTTTGAAGAACTCAACTACATCTGGAGTATGCACGGTGGCAAGGCCTACCCGGCAGCACTCTACAAGCTCAATTTACTCAGTCTTGAACGCGACCATCTGTTAGATCAGGGTGCTCCGCTTTCTCAGGTGAGCACACAATACAAAAACATCAACTAATGGCTGTACCGTATACCTATCGAATTCTGGCAGAAGTGCTCGTATATCACCGCTATTTTCTGGATGACGGCAACACCCCTTTTGATCAAAACCCCGCACTTAAACAACAGCAACTCCGTGATTATTACTGGACCGCATTTGCTTCGGTAAAACCAACTGCGCAAACGAATGCTCATTTGCGTAATCACAGACTTTTTTTAAAGCAAACACCACACGGTTTCAATATTGCAGTTCAGGCGTTGGCCCAAAACCCCAATGCTACGGTCTTTAAACCGGTTATTGATTTAGACGAAAACCTTCAGCTTGATTTTGTCATTAACGTGCACGATGCACTTTTTGCCAACTATTCAAATCTCGATGCGGTAACCCATTACCCCTTACTTTTTAGAAATTACAACGACCTGATTGAACCGGCACTGCCACTCATCAACACGGCCTCGGGTACTACCGAAGCCGCACAGTACGGGATAAGCACAGGTACTCAAAAGTCTTTAATTGAAAATAATCCGGACGATCAGCTCCTGCGAGCTAAAGCACTGGTTTCTCTAAAAATGCGTGGAGAAGGTAACGGTCGCAATCTCATTTTGGCCAGTGGAAACCTGCCACAGGAACACCCGGTATTCAGCATTCGTTTTGACAACCGCAATACAATCTGGAATTACTATTCCGGCAAAAATCAAAATTTAATTCACTCTACAGATCCCAACACCAAACCTTTGGTAAAAAATGGCGTTGTCGAAGTCAGCCAGGGAAATACCGATTATCCTGCGGCATCACCCAATACCGTGGTATGGGAGCGAGATTCGGTGGGCACACTTATAAAAACCTATTCTAAAATCTATATTAACTAAATACTCTAATTATGGCATCTGCATACAAAACACCGGGAGTCTATGTCGAAGAGATTTCCATCTTCCCTCCTTCTGTTGCTCAGGTTGAGACTGCTATTCCTGCTTTTATAGGCTATACAAATATGGCCAAAGATACAAATGGGAAAGAGCTTGAATTTAAACCTGCCAAAATCACGTCTATGCTTGATTTTGTCTCTTATTTTGGCGGTTCGCCCAAAATACTGGTCACTTCGGTTACCCTCAACAACCTCAACCAGGTTACCGATATCCAACTGGAGGACAATTACTACCTCTATGAAGCCATGCGGCTGTTCTATGCAAATGGGGGCGGAAAATGTTATGTAGTGAGTGTGGGCAAATCAGACGGAGCAAACATTACCCTCACGGCGCTTAAAAAAGGCCTTGATGCCATTGCCAAAGTAGATGAGCCTACCTTACTCGTGGCTCCAGATGCCTGTCTTTTAAATCAGAGTGACATGAACAGCCTGTATCAGGCTATGCTGGCCCAGTGCGGAAAATTGGGCGATCGCTTTGCGATTTTAGATCTTAAAAATGACGGAACCAAAACTCTGGATGAGGAAATTCAGGATTTCAGAAACGGTATCGGCATGAACAACCTGAAATACGGTGCAGCTTACACACCCTGGCTTAAAGCAAATCTTCCTCGGGAGGTGAGCTATGCAAGCCTTAAAGACAAAATAAAGCGAAACGGAGTTCCGGTAGGTCTTGCCGATCTTATTGACGACGCCGCAGCCAAAGCCCTTGCAAATCAATTAGACCAACTTGTGGCTGACCAGGCTGTTGTAGATGCTCAACTCACCGCGCTTGCAGCTGGTACCAACTCGGCAGACGCCCGTTTTGAAAATTTGGTCACCACACTAAGACAGGATACCACCAAAGCCAAATTTCAGGATTTACTGGATTTTTACATCGAAGGCATTGACTTTGTTCGCGATACCCTCGAAATTGGAACCAGCAATTTTGCCCTGACGCATACCACTGCTACCCCACCCAATCAGGCTTTGCTCACACACCTTAAAGCCCAGCTGGATGCCAATGTAAACAGCGGTTCAATAAGTACGGTTATCGCAGCGATACAGCAAATGAAAGCCGACTTTGAAGATGAATTCTCAACCACCTTGACACTTAATGCATCTGTTACCGGTTTGGATTATGCTACAGGAACCGCAAACGCAACTTATTTTAGCGGTGCGACCAATCAGGGAGCGGGAATCACCAATCACTTCCCGGCGATCATAGGGCTGTATTCCGAAATTAAATCGGCTGTAGATTACATCAAAACCACAGTTACAAGCTATGTAAGCATATATGAAAATTCAGTCGTAGAGAGCATTCCTGCACTTAAAACAATCAAAAATGCTATTGCCGGTGAATACCTCACCCTTCCGCCCAGCGCAGCAATGGCAGGTGTTTATTCCCGTATTGACGAAAACCGCGGAGTCTGGAAAGCGCCCGCCAACACAAGCCTTAGCAGCGTTGTAGGTGTCACCGAACTCATTGATCACGACCAGCAAAAAGACATCAATGTAGACGTGGTTGCAGGCAAGAGTATCAATGCAATCCGCCCGTTTACCGGGAAAGGCATTATGGTCTGGGGAGCCCGCACCTTGGCCGGAAACGATAACGAATGGCGGTATATCTCGGTTCGCCGCTTTTTCAATATGGTCGAAGAATCGGTTAAAAAGGCTACAGAACAATTTGTTTTTGAAGCCAACGATGCCAACACCTGGGTAAAAGTGCGTGCGATGATCGAAAACTTCCTAAATCTGCAATGGCGTGCCGGGGCTTTGGCAGGGGCCAAACCTGATGACGCCTTCTTTGTGCGTGTAGGTCTGGGCGAAACCATGACCGCCGAAGATATACTCAACGGAATTATGAATATCGAGATCGGAATGGCCGTAGTGCGACCCGCAGAATTCATAATCCTGAAGTTCTCGCACAAAATGCAGGAATCTTAGACTTTGCAAGCTTTAAAAATCAATAACCAAAAACACATAAAATGGCAGCTACATATCCATTAGTAAAATTTCATTTCCTGGTAGACTGGGGAGGTACAAACGTGGGCTTTACCGAAGTTTCAGGGCTTGATATTGAAACCGAACTCATCGAATACCGTCACGGTGCAAGCCCCGAGTACAGCAAAATTAAGATGCCGGGAATGCAGAAATACAGTAACATCACGCTTAAACGCGGTACTTTTTTAGCCGATAACGAGTATTACAACTGGTGGAATACCGTAAAACTCAACACCATTGAACGACGCGATATCACCATAAGCCTACTCAACGAAGAACACGCACCCGTGGTGGTCTGGAAAGTCAAAAACGCATTCCCCATTAAGGTTCAGTCTACAGACCTAAAAGGCGATGCCAATGAGGTCGCCATTGAGTCGATGGAAATTGCGCATGAAGGCCTCACCATTCAAAACGGAAGCTAATGGCAACCTACTATCCGCCGGTTGGTTTTCACTTCAAGGTAGAATTTGGAGTCACACAGGACAGTGAGTTTGAGTTTCAGTCTGTGAGCGGCCTTTCGGTAGATATCGAGACCGAAGAGTTTGCCGAAGGTGGTGAAAACCGCTTTAAACACAAGCTGCCGGTACGTACCAAATTTCCCAATCTGGTTCTCAAAAGGGGTTTGGTCACAAACTCTAATTTGATCGCCTGGTGCCGGGATGCCATTGAAGATTTTCAGTTTAAACCCACCGGGGTAATGGTCAAGCTACTCAATGAAAAACACCAGCCTTTAAAGACCTGGAACGTGGTACACGCCTACCCCGTAAAATGGAGCGTGAGCGACTTTAATGCCGAAGAAAACAGCCTGGTGATTGAGACTATAGAGCTCGCCTATAATTACTTTAAAAGTTAAACCATGCCTATAGAAATCAAAGAACTGCATATCAAAATCAATGTAAGCGATGATGCGCAGTCCACGGCTTCAGTCTCTCGTTCACCCGAAGCTAAGAAAGAGGCGATTATACAGGCGTGCCTGGAGCAGGTGATGCAGATTGATAAACGTAAAAACGAACGCTAAATGACAACCGGAGCACACGATAAGCTTAAGATTACGGCATTTAAAGATCCCGAGTTTACAGACAAGGTGGGCGACGGCCAGTTTACCTCCTTGCTCAACCCGGAAAAGTATGTGCTCAATTATCAAATCGAGTACAAAGAAGAACAGGCCTCGGGCAGTAGTGCCACCGCTCCTGTTTTTGACAAAATCACACCTAAAGAGCTGGACCTGGAATTTCTCTTTGACCGCACCGGGATTATTGCTCACGACGATCAGGGTTCTGAAAATGGGATTATAGACGACATCAAACTCTTTAAAAAAGTGGTGTTTGACTATGCCGGTGAAGAGCACAAACCCTACTATCTCGAGCTACGCTGGGGCAACCTCATCTTTAAATGTGTAATGCTCAATATGAGCATCGAGTTTAAACTCTTCAGCCCTGATGGTACACCGCTTCGGGCCGTGATTAAAGCCAAATTTAAAGAGACCGTTGACGAAGAGTTACGCCTGGCTCAGGAAAACAGCAGTTCGCCAGACCTTACCCATATGCGCACTGTTGCAGATGGCGATACGCTTCCGCTGATGACCTATCGCATCTATGGGGACAGCAAATATTATTTACAGGTCGCACGCGTAAACGGGATAACCAACTTTAGAAAACTAACAACCGGACAGCAGTTATTTTTTCCGCCTTTGGCGAAAGCATAACACTTCCGCAAAGCGAAAAAACGAAGTATAGAATTTATGAACACCTCCCGAAGCATAGCAACCGCACAAAACCCGGATCTGGTCACCACTACCCTTTTGGTAAATGGCGAGCAGCTCTCTGCGGCCTATTCGGTAAAATCCATTGTTGTAAACCGGGAGGTAAACCGCATTCCCTATGCCCAATTGGTCATTTTAGACGGCGAGGCGGCATCACAGGATTTTGAACTCAGCAATACCACGCTTTTTGAACCCGGTAGCGAGATCGAGATCAAAGCCGGTTATCACAGCGATGAAGAAAGCCTCTTTAAAGGCATTGTCATTCGCCACGGCATCAAGATACGCGATGCTGCCTCTGCACTTATAGTAGAATGCAAAGACCCGGCGGTTAAAATGACCGTGGGCACTAAAAGCGCTTATTTCTACGAAAGCACAGACAGCGATATCATCGAGCAACTTATTTCTAAATACACCGGCCTTTCAGCAGCTGTTGAAGCTACCCGCGTTACCCATAAAGAACTGGTGCAATACCAGACTTCAGACTGGGATTTTATGATGCTTCGGGCGCAGGCCAATGGTAAACTGGGTTTTGTTGAAGATGGAAGCATTCAGATCAAAGAACCCAACCTGACTCAGGCACCCGTTGAGACAGTTGCCTATGGCGCCACTATGCTGGCTTTTGACGGCGAGATTGACGCCCGCGACCAACTCAAAAAAATTACCGCCTACAGCTGGAATGCCGCCGATCAGGAACTCACAGAGACCGAAGCAGCCGAAGCAAACATCAACCTTAACGGAAATCTTTCAAAAAACGAACTCGCAGCGGTAATCAATCTCGACAATTTAAGCCTCAAACACGGCGGACAGCTCGATACGCCCCAACTGCAACAATGGGCCGATGCCAAAGCCAAAATTCAACAACTCGCCCGCAACCGCGGCAGGGTACAATTTATAGGCATCCCAAAGGTCAAACCAGATACCATCATTAAACTTGAGGGCGTGGGCGACCGTTTTAATGGCAATGCCTACATCACCGGAGTACAGCACGAGATAGCAGACGGTACCTGGACGGTACATGCGCAGTTTGGTCTTGATCCCAAATGGTTTAGCGAGACGTACACGGTGAATTCCCAACCCGCCGCCGGTCTCGTCGCTGCGGTGCAGGGCCTGCAAACCGGAATTGTCACCCAGCTGGAAGAAGATCCGCAGGGTGAAGACCGCATTTTGGTTAACATTCCCATTATCGATGCGGCTTCAGAGGGAATCTGGGCACGTGTAGCTACTCTTGATGCCGGTGAAAACCGCGGCAGCTTTTTCAGACCCGAAGTGGGTGATGAAGTTATCGTAGGCTTTATTAACAGCGATCCCAATTATGCTGTGGTTTTGGGCGCGGTAAACAGCAGTAACAAACCGGCACCGCTTCCCGCATCAGACGACAACCACGAAAAAGGCTTTGTCACCCGCAGCGGAATGAAATTGCTTTTCAATGACGAGAAAGCTTCCGTCACCATCGAAACGCCTGCGGGACGTATTGTGGTGATAGACGATGAAGCCGAAGAAATTAAAATAGATGATGCCGGGGCTAACAGCATCATTCTCGATTCAGACGGGATTGAAATCAGCAGCAGTGCAGATATCAACATCAAGGCTTCCGGCGATCTCAACCTGGAAGGAACCAACGTAAACATAAAAGCCAATGCAGAATTTAAAGCCGAAGGCAGTGCGGGAGCCGAGCTCTCTACCAGCGCCATTGCCGTGCTTAAAGGTTCTTTGGTACAAATAAACTAAAAAGAAAAACTATGCCACCAGCAGCACGTATAAACGATATGCACGTTTGCCCTCAGGTAATCCCGGGGCCTACACCCGTGCCTCACGTAGGCGGCCCCATTTTACCTCCGGGAGCACCCACGGTGCTTATAGGAAACTTACCGGCTGCTCGCGTGGGAGATATGGCCGTCTGCACCGGTCCGCCGGATAGCATCATCGCAGGCTCAGCTACGGTTTTAATAGAAGGAATGCCTGCCGCCCGTTTAGGAGATGCTACCGCACACGGAGGAACTATAATGGCTGGTGATTCCACGGTTTTAATTGGGTAAACCCTTTGTTGTGAGTTAATTAATTTAAAGAACATAACCTACCTCCGGGCAAAACCGCGAGGCTTTTAAAGGAAACAAAACCTTGATTTCGAGCTAAGCCTGAGAGTATTATACCCCCTGGCGAAACCAATAAAAAAACAATGAAAGACAATCTGGCATTTTTAGGTACAGGATGGGCATTTCCCCCGCACTTCGATAAAGAGTCGGGTAAAACGCAAATGACTTCAGGGGTTGAAGACATCAACGCCAGCCTTCACATTTTGTTGAGTACTAAGCTTGGGGAGCGCGTGATGCTGCCTAAATACGGTTGCGCAATGCAGGATCTGGTTTTTGAATCGCTGGACCTCTCCACCCGCACTTACATTGAAGAACGCATTCGCACCGCGATCCTGTATCACGAGAAACGCATCGACCTGCTGGGGGTGAGCTACGACCGCAGCCGGGAACTGGAAGGCGAAGTGCGCCTGCTTATAGAATACAACATCAGGCAGACCAATGCGCGGGGCAACATGGTCTACCCTTTTTATAAAGAAGAAGGTTTTAATAATTAGAAACGATGGCAAAAAAATGCGACACGAGCTTCTTAACCGGCAGGGCGGGCACTTCGCAGGCCGCGCGATGGGCTTCTGCGCTCAATCCGGAATCCTTTGAATTACAGGATCTGGATGTGGCGCAGTGGTTACAGCTGGCACGCGATTTTGCCGTTCATATTCAGTATTTCAAAATTGACAATCCGGATGTGCCTAATGGAAACTGGCAAAACTTTTTCCCAAAAGGCGATTTGGATACCCTAAAAAACTTTTTAGCCAAAGCCCAGCTGGAGCAAAACATGGAGCCTCATCTAACGCTTTTTGTGTGTTTTCTCAAACTGATGGAATTTTCGCGCAGGCGTTTCAACCGGCTTACCGCAAGGCATTTGGAGTTTTATTATGTCGAAATTTTACAGATTCCGCATAAAGAGGCACAACCCGATCAGGTGCATATTTTATTTGAACTTGCCAAAACCTTCACGGAAGCCCCCGTATTCAAAGGAAGTTTATTAGATGCCAAAAAAGATGCAAACAATAAACCCAGACAATACGAAACATCTGCAGACCTCGTCGTCAATAAAGCTAAGGTTGAAAGTTTGAAAAGCATCTACCACGACCCGGCGCTAAACGTGATAAAGGTGGCTCAAAGCACCAACACGGTAGACGGAGTCGAAAAACCTTTAAAAGACAATAAATCCTGGTGGCCTTTTGGATATCCCGAAACCTACGACAAACGCCCGGCGCTTGCAAATGCTGCCCTGGGTCTGGCTATAAGTGCACCCCTGCTTAAACTTCAGGAAGGTAACCGCAATGTGGCCGTGAGCTTTACGGTTAGTAAACCGGGTGATCTTACGATTGCCAATCTCATCCGGTATGTAAAGGTGTATGCCTCCGGCGAAAAAGGCTGGATGGGTCCGTTCTCGTTAGTAGAAAGCGTTTCTGAAAGTCTTCCGGGAACCGAAATCAGTTCGACTTCAAACCCTGCTGTTTTTAGCCTTGCTTTTAACATTCCAAAGGAAGAAAAGGCGGTTGTTGCCTACAATAAGGCTATTCACGACACCGGTTTTGAGACCGAACATCCCCTGATCAAACTGATGATTGATTACAGTACTGCCGAAGCCTATGCCGTGGGACAGGCTTTATCAGAACTCGAACTGCTCAAACTGAAGCTTGAGGTAGAAGTTACCGGCATCACCGGCCTGAAACTGGAAAACGATCTGGGTGCGATCAATACTAAAAAACCCTTTTTACCCTTTGGCCCCAGACCTTATAAACGCTCGCATTTTAAAATCGACTACCCGGAACTTTTTAGCAAACGCTGGTCTGCGATAGGTTTACAGTTGAGCTGGCTGAATCTACCCGAAAGTTTCCGAAAGCATTATGAAGCCTATCGAAGAGACCTTTCGGGCTATGTAAGCAGCAATTTACAGTACCTCAAACTGTTATACGATTTTAAAGAGATCACGGCTGCGGGTAAATCATCAGATTTACTCAAACTTCGCGAAGGTACAGATCTTTCAAACCTGAATAAAGAGCTTACCAACCAGGCTCCGCAAAAAGTGTATAAAGTTGACAATCTTATTGTTCAGAATGCGGCACATTTCAGCGTAAACCTGAGTTTAGAAAATGCTCCTGAAGCGGTATTAAACCCGGCTTCCGCCCCGCTTTTTGAAGAACAGAACGCCAAAACGGCAGAGACTTCAAGCCTCCTGATTACCAGTCCCCTGCAGGACGGGCAACAACCCCATAGCGGTCCGCTGGAACTGAGCCTGACGCATTCGTTTTACCACGAGCTCTATCCGCGTTTGTACACTCTGGCCATTACCAGTACCGAAGATGATGTGATCATTCCCAATGAGCCCTATACGCCGTTTCTGGAAGCTATGAGCCTGTCTTACCGTGCGGCTCAGGAAATCAGTTTTATAAATGGAGAGGTAACAGGAAGCCGGGATCTTGCGCCCATTACGCTTTTTCACGTACATCCCTTCGGAAAAGTACCCGCTCAAAAGTTATTTCCTAAATACGACAGGGGCGGCACGTTATTTATTGGACTCCGCGATGCCCTGAGCGGTCAAAACATCAATTTGCTCATTCAACTTCTGGAAGGCACCGAAAACACTCAGAAACCCGGTTTCGCGCTTAACGAACGCATTTCCTGGTCGGTTTTAAGCAATGACACCTGGCTGAAACTTCCCGAAACTTCCATTCTGGAGGATAATACCGGCAATTTTCTGAAGACCGGCATTGTGAGCATCGCGATTCCTGCCGAGGCGAGTACCCAACACCATCTGATGCCTTCAGGCATGGTCTGGTTAAAAGCCCACACGCCCCGGGATTTTGATGTGGTTTGCCGCTTTCTCGACGTACGCGCTCAGGCGGTTCTGGCCCGTTTCAAAAATCAGGAGAACACCCCTGAACATTTGCAAAACGGACTTGAAGCCGAAACCATATCCAAGCTCGTAAACCGCGAAGCCGGGATTAAAAAAGTGCAACAACCCTACGCCAGTTTTGGCGGTAGCCCAAAGGAAACAGACGAAGCCTATTACCGCAGGGTAAGTGAACGCTTGCGCCACAAAGACCGGGCTGTAAGCCTTTGGGACTATGAGCATCTGGTTTTGGAGCAGTTTAAAGAAGTCTATAAAGTAAAATGCCTCAACCATACCTGCGGTAACCGGTTCACGGCTCCGGGTAAGGTCACAATAGTGGTCATACCCGATATCATCAATCAAAATGTGTTTGACATTTTCGAACCCCGGGTAAGCGCCGCTAAACTCAGGGCTATTCAGGAGTTTTTGATCGCACGCACTTCCCTTTTTGTGGTTCCGCAGGTGATCAATCCCGAATACGAAGCCGTGCATCTTGCACTTAAAGCCCGAATTAAGCACGGCATGGATGAAAATTTCTACCTCAAACGTCTGGAAGAAGATCTTAAAAAATTCCTGTCTCCCTGGGCCTATGCCGAGACCGCAGGGATTGTCTTTGATGTTGAACTGCATCAGCATACGCTGGTAAATTATATCGAAGCGCTGGACTATGTAGATTTTATTACCGATTTGGTGATCACCCATCAGGGGTTGCAAAAGAAACGGGTAAAACCTTCTAATCCCAAAGCTATACTGGTTTCGGCCAAAACGCACAGCATAACCCGCGCACCCCAATATTGCGCAGCTACTACTTCAAATACGACCGAAAGTCTATGCTAGGTTTTAATGAACATATCAGCATTCCTAAAAATACGGCCAGCCGTGATGATCTGGATTTTGAGTTCCTAAGACAACAGGGCATTGCCTATATCGAAAAACTGGCCGGTAGTTTATGGACCGACTTTAACAGCCACGATCCCGGTATCACCATACTCGAGGTGCTCTCCTATGCCATAACCGATCTGGCCAACCGCCTGGATCTTCCTATGGCCGATTTGCTCACCGAAGGTCAAAATGCGTTCGGCAACCAGTTTCACGAGGCTCACGAGATTTTAAGTACAAAGCCCGTCACCCATCTGGATTACCGCAAACTCTTCATCGATATTCCCGGGGTGCGCAACGCCTGGTTGCAGCGCTATGAAAAGAAAGTCTATGTAAATTGTAAAGACCGTTTGCTCAATTACGACTCGTTTCTCGAGAAAGAAGGTTTTGAACACCTTAAAGCTGAAGATGAAAAACAGTTTTACCTCAATGGGCTCTACAGGCTTTTGCTTGATCTGGAGGAAGGTTTAAAGCTGGAAGATATCGAAAAAGAGGTGCGGGCCAAATACCATCAAAACCGAAACCTCTGTGAAGATCTTATTCAGATTAAAGAGGTAAATGAGCATCCCGTAAAAGTTTGTGCAGAGATTGAGCTGGAGTCTGAAGCTGATGAAGATGCGGTTAAAGCCCGAATCCTTCTTGCCGTTGAAGCCTATTTCACGCCTGAAATCAAACCTAAAACCCTTGCAGAACTTACCGCTTCCGGGAAATCACCGCTCGAAATTTTTAACGGTCCACAGCTCGAAAACGGCTTTCTGGACGACGATGAGGTGCTCAAAGCGGCTCTAAAAACCGAAGTGCGCCAGTCTGATCTCATCAACATCATTAGCAATGTGGAAGGTGTGGCTAACATTCGGGATATCGTCATGGGTGCATGTACCGAAGCTACCCCGGATGGCAGTTCGTGGGTCTACTGTCTGGACCCCGGCAAGAAACCGGTGCTTTGCGACAGGAGTTCGTGGAGCTTTTTTAAAGGTTTTATCCCGCTGAATATAGATGACGCGCGGGTAGATCATTTTAAACAGCAAATACGCGATGCCCGGGCTGCAGATCTGAAAGGGATACGCGACAGCTTGCGCACACTAAAACTACCCAAAGGTGAGAAATACCAGCTCGGCGAAACCACCAGTATACAAAACGAGTTTCCGGAAGTTTATGGTATTGGCCCTTACGGTCTCAAAGCCAACGCAAGCCCGGCAGAACGTGCTAAAGCTAAACAACTCAAGGCCTATCTGCTGTTTTTCGATCAGATTCTGGCCAATTACTTCAAACATCTGGAACAGGTAGGCACCTTATTTTCGGTTACGGGAAAATCACGCCATTACTATTTCGCACAGGCGGTACGTGATCTTAAAGGGCGTGACGAACTTTTTAAATTCCCGGACACCAGTTTTGCTCCCAATAGCGATGAGGAGCTTACGGCGCATTTCTATCCCAATTTTGAAGACCGAAATCTAAAAAAGCGCAATGAAATTCTGGATCACCTGCTCGCGCGCTTTGCAGAGAGCTTCGGGGATTATGCCTTTTTAATGCGAAGCATATACGGACAGTTTGCCGAAGAAGCCATCATTGGCACCAAAGAGCGTTTTCTAAAAGAATATGCGCTAAGCGGAAGCGCACGGGCTTTGAGCTTTAATTATTTCAATCAGAAACCGAAAGACTTATGGGATACCCCAAATATTTCGGCCCTGCAAAAACGCCTGTATCTGTTGCTGGGCATTACAGACATCAACCGAAGAAACCTCTCTGAAGATTATATCGAGATTTACGAGGAACAAGACACCGATGACCTCCTCGAATACCGCTGGCGTATCAAAGACGGGTCTAAAACCATCCTGTCTTCGGCTACCAAACACTACAAAAATCTGGAGCAGTTGCATCAGGAATTGATGCTGGTAAAGCGCTATGCTCAGGATTCAAAAAATTTCAAGTTTTATCAAACCAAACCCAAAGATCCCAACAAAACGCCCGAGTGGTATTTTGTCCTGATCAATCCCAACGAAAAGGCTGACAGCGAAGCCTACATCATTGCCCGCCGCATTGCCACGTTTAAGAGTGAAGAAAATGCTGTAAAAGCGAGCAATGCCGTGCTTAATTTCATCAATGCGCTCAAAGGAAATGAAGGTATGTACCTCATCGAGCATATTTTGCTCAGACCCGATGTAAATCTGCAAACTACTCATACGCAAACTTTTATGCCCGTATGCGCCGAAGCCTGTGCGGGTGATGCCTGCGAGCCTCTTGACCCCTATAGTTTTAGGGTGAGTATTGTGTTACCGGGCTGGACCGAGCGCTTTAGCAATATTGACTTCAGACGTTTTGTCGAAGATTTGATCAGACGCGAGCTCCCTGCGCATATTGTAGCTAAAATCTGCTGGATAGGCTATGCCAAAAACTACACCGATGAAAACGGGAAACCACCAAAAGAAAATGAGATGGTAATCCTCGAAGAAGCTTACAAAGCCTGGTTGCTCAGCCGTACCCAAAACGAGCAGGCTCAGGACGAGACTGCATTGATCAATCTCAACAAGGCTATGGGCAGTCTGCATACCATTTACCATCAGGGCAGATTACACAGCTGCAGACCTAAAAATCAAAACGAAGCGCCTAAAGCCGGCGAGTCAAAAGAGAAACAAACCAATCGAAATGTCATACTGGGTAGAACCAATCTTGGCAAACTCTAAAAAAACACAATCATGCAAGCACTTTTAACCAAAATAACACCAGATTACCGCGCGTTTGTAGATGATCAGGTATTGACCGCGGGCCAGCTTAACGAGTTTCTTGACTTTTTTCAGGATCAGGACCGGCTTTCGCGCACGTGCTTAAGTGGTGTAGGAATTGTTTGTGGCTTTGAAGTCACCACTTCCGGTACTAAGGTGAGCATCACGCCCGGCTGTGCTATAACCACAGACGGCGACCTCATCAAACTACTGGTTGATGTGTCTCAAACTACAGATGGCGAACCCATCACCCCTGCAGACCCTTATAAAAAACTGGCAAATGAGGCTTTACAATACACGCACTATCGGGTATTTGAAGATGCCTACGCAAACTATCCATACTTCCGGAATGCCGAGGATTCCGGTTTGCTAAATCTCCTGGAGCTAAAAACTGAAGCTACCCGGGAAAGCGGAAAAGACAAGGTGCTTACCGAAGCCGAACTCAAAGACAAGGTCGTTCTGCTTTATCTGGAGACCTATCCTCAGACACCCGATATCTGTACCGAAACCAACTGTGACAGTCAGGGCGAGCGTCAGGTGGCTAATCTTCGGGTTTTGCTTGTAAATACCGGTGATGTTTCGGTAATTACCCGCAACGATTCGGTGTATCGCGATCACAACAATTTAAGTGCCTACCAAAATCTGCCTGAAGTAAAAATGCCCCGCCTGCTGCTCAAAACTGCAGCCCGGGAAGTAAAAGCTCCGCCTAAACTCGACGCTTCTGCCCTGCTCGATTTCATCAATTTGCGAAAAGATTTGGTAATCAGTGATTCCCTCAAAAAAATACCGGATAATCTGTTTGCTCTCGACCTTTCAGCAGGCAATTCAATCTCCGAAAAAACAGCCCTCGGGCGGAATACCGATTTTGGTATGACCGGGGAAATTTCGGTCCTCAAAACCAATTTTACGGGACTCAAAGACCTTTCCGGCTTACGCATCAACACCAATCTAAAACCGGTAAACACCAGGACCTATGCGGCACTGGCAAACAACTACAGAAGCATTTGCGCAGGTGTGGCCAATGAACTGGCTAACGCCTTCCTGAATATCAAAAATGGATTTTCAAAATTACTTGATATTCAAAATATTAAAATTGATTACTTAATTGAAAGCTTATACCAGTTAAGCAAAGAAACCCCTGTGTTTCAGGTACAGTATTATTACGATCACCTAGCCGATCTGGCAGCTATTTATAACGAGGTTCGCGATCTGTTGCTTCACATTCAGCACGTGTGCTGCCCACCGGTTGAGGCCTTCCCAAAACACATCCTGCTGGGTGCTCCCAATGCTCCGCTTCGGTTTACCGCAAACCGGCATCGTTTTTACGATTCGCCCATTACGGCAAACGGGGATAAGGCGTTTCAAAAGGCGCGTTTTCTGCTCAACAAAGCCGTGATTCTTCGGGAATCCTTCAGCCTTCCGGTAGAACCCGCTTTAGTCATAACCCCATCAAACAACCCGAGACAGCAACCTCAGGATGCGCAGGCCATTCCGTTTTACTATAGTCCCGGTGAAGCCCTTGTGTATCATTGGGATTTCATCAAAACTTCGATCTACCGGGAGAAATTCAATCTGGGCTATCATAAAAAGTATTTGGACAGTGATCTTAGCATACGACAACCGCTGGCTTACGACCTTAGCGGTTTTAACTTCCTGCGTATTGAAGGCATTCAGGGAAAAACCTACACCACGGCCCTTACTGATTTAGAACGCCTTAAAAAAGACTACGGTCTTGCTTTTGACATCAAGACCATAAACATCAATGCTACGCTTGAAGATATTGATCTGGACGACTACTCCTGCCATTTTGATTATCTGGCTACGAGTCTTAAATCCTGGACTGCCGAGCAGGACTGCCTTAACAGTGAAGTCAGCGCATTTTTCAGCGGTTTTAACATCAAAGATCTGGGCAGTCACAATTACAGCTTTGAGCAGTTTGACCGAAGCGATTTGCTGGAAAAAGAAGTGCTTACCAAACCCGGAATTCAGGATACCAAAACCCCTGATGATGACCGCCAGCGCATTATAGCGTATTACCAGCTTGATATGGAAGCCCTGGGTAAACTGCCTTCGGCTCAATCCAAACAATTGAATACGCTGCTGGAGCAAATACGCAAACAACTGCTCACGGCTAAAGATCCTGAAGCGGTGCTTAAGGCCAATCAAAAAGAGGTTTTAGCACTGGTAAAAAAAGTAAGCGGTACCACGGCTGAAAATTTAAGTGAAGCCAAAGCGGAGGACACCTCGAAAATACTGGACTACTTTACCAGGGCGTCTGCTGCCACAAAAACTGAAACCTATCGCAGTTTTTATGCGATGAGCGAAGCTACCGAGTATAAAAAGGCTACCACCAACAATACCTTGAACGCGGTTAAAGACACCACCGTGCGCATGAAGAGTCCGTATCTTACCATTGCGCCCTTAACCAAAGAAGTCAGCCTCAATAAAACGGTTACCGCAAGCCTGAATACCAAACCCCAGGATTTGGGATACGTGGTCGATTTTGTTTCCAAAGACCGTATGAATGCCAGCGCTGTCGAACTGATACGGGATATAATCCGCAAGCAAAAAGAACTTTTCCCTAAAGAAACTCCGGTCAACCCGAACGATCTTAAAGTAGGACTTGAGATCCCCGCAGGCATCCTGTCGCGGTTACAGCTCGCGGCCTCGCACATTCCGCCAGACCTGGAATCGGTTACCAAAGAAGGCAAGCAAAACTTCATCAAGGCGATGCAGGATCTCTGTGATTTTGTGAAAGAAGCACGTGCTGTGGTAAATGAAATCTTCAACAATCCGCAGGCCGATTATACACATTACGGCTACGAGACCATCTATACGTTTATGCTAGACCGGCTTCAGGAAAACTGCTGTGCGGCGGAGCAACTGGAAGTGATTTTGGATGAAATCGAGTCCAAAAAAGCACAAATTCTTGACGAACTCATTTTTGAGAATTTTGTGCGAAAACATCCCGGTCTTGAGCACAAAGCCGGGGTGCCTATGGGTGGCACCTTTGTGATGGTGTACAGCGGCATCAACCGCGAAACCGAAGATGCCCAAATCGCTCCTAATACCGTGGTTGCCGATTTTGCCCTGCCCTACATGTGTTGTTCAGACTGTGCCCCTATTGGCTTTATCGTGCCGGAACCGGTTGACAGCGCTTCTTTGGTTTTAAATCCAGATCGTATTTGTGTCGACCCCGAAAGCAAAGATCCGGTTGAGGTAAGCCTCACTGTGAGCCCACAGAATGCTCAGGTGAGCCTTATCAACAAAACCATTAAAGGTGTTACAATACAGGGAACTTCCCTGGTGATCAGTCCGCCGGAATACAACGCCTACGACAAACCGATACAGTTTGCTGTAAATGGTATACTCACTACCGCAACGCTGAGCGTTTTCAAAAAACCCGCTTTTGAGATTGTAAGTCTTCCGCGCGAGCTGACCGCAGCTCCGGGAGAATCAGTTGAAATCAGGCTTGATATTGAAAACACCAATGATTTTAATGTACAGGAGTATAAGTTCAGCTGGAAAATTGGCGAGAAAAGCGAGGAGGGATTTAATCCGTATTATCGTTTTACCGTTCCCAAGGAATTTGACAGCAGTTTCTTTGAGATTCCGGTAATTCTTACACTAAAAGGTTCGGTATGTGAGGAGGTTACGCAGGAACGCAATCTTTTAGTCGAAATCAAACAGGCCCAGGAAACCTTTATCAACATTGAACCCCGTGCGTTTTGCGAAAATGATGAATTGGCCTACCCCATTATGGTCATTCCCGAAGATGCCGCAGTTGAACTTGCCGGAGCCGGAGTTGAACAAACCGAGAAAGGCTGGACGTTTATGCCGGCTAAAGCAGGCCCGGGAATTCATCAGATTAATTTAAAAGACGGAAAATCCATTAGCGTTACAGTGCAGAAGCTTCCTGAAGCATTTGGTCTGAATCAAAGCTTTGATCCCGATAAAAAACAGCTTAGCATTAAAGTAGAAAGTCCCGAAGCCAAAGCTCCTTTTGAATGGTTTATAAACGGCAAATCGCATAAAACCACCGAAGAAGGTCTGCTTATTATTGAGCAAAGCGAAAGCGCCCTCACTGCACGGGTTTTTGCAGATGCTGTGATAGAACCTTGCGGCAGCATACGATCTGAAATCATCAGTGTTGAAATACCCCCGCTGGAAACCGATACGGTAGAAACGCCGGTCATTGCGATGGAAGAAAAGCAATTCTGCAATACCGATCAAAGCACGTATTTAATCACGATTATATCGGGAGATCCTAAAACCAAAATAAGCGGTGAAGGCGTGGTCTTTCAAAACGAAAAATGGGGTTTTATCCCGCTGGGATTGGTACCTCAGGACTATCAAATCACTCCCGAAGGCGGGCAACCCATCACGGTAAACGTGGGTGCGCCATCAGGACGGGTTTTGCGCATCAGTTCCAAAGATGAAGACGGAAAGCGCATTTTTACCGGCAACATCACCGATGCCAAGGCAACCTATACATGGCTGATAAACGGAAAGGTTCAGGAAGCGTTTAAAGAGAATCAAATCGCCTTTGCATTGGACAAAGCCTTTTCAGGCGAATTGGTATTGCAGGTAAACATTCCGCCTTGCGATAATTTACAAACCAGACCAACTCTGGTCGATATTAAGGTCGATGAGGTATTAGATCCTCCGGCGGATGATACATTATGTACCGATAAAACCACCCAATACCTGAAGAGTCAGCTTCCTGCGCTAAACCTGCTTTTGAAGGAAACACAGGATACGAGTCTGGCTCAGGCAGGCGGTCTGGTTAAGGTATTATACCGCGATGTTCTGGCCGATCCTGCAATTCTTACAAATGGATTGAGCAGCGAGCTCGGTCTGCAGATTCAGCAGGCGCTAGATCGTATTCACGAAGCCTGCCTGGCCGCAAAAAGCACCCAAAAACCCGCGTTTGTAAAGCTTTACATTTTCGCTCAGGATTTATTTTACGGCGTGATGCGTTGTAAGAAGTCGACCTTCTGGAGTACAACGGTGGTCGCTCCCATTCTCACAACTATTGAAAAGCATTTTGACCGCAAGGAAAATAACGCTTTTGGCAATCAGGATGGGGTAAACTTCCCCGATAATCTGGAAGCCAATTATCTGGATATGCGGAAGCATTTTGCGACCCCACGCTACGAGGCGCACTTTGACTTGTTAATCGAAAACATCAAATAAGTTATGGAAGCAGCGCGTAATCATTGTATTGATAAGGTTTTTGTAGAAGTAGACTGCAATTCTATGGAGCAAGCGCTGTTTTTAAAAGATCACCTAAGCAGGATGCTTAACGAACAGGTTTTTCCGGAGATTGAAAGCTGGATCGCCCAATTGCAACTGAACCCAAAACTGTTTTACCGTCTGCCAAAATTGGATCTCGAACTCCAAACTTCAAAAAATGGTCTGGTGTACGATGCCCCTGTTGTTTTGGTCGAAAAGATTAAAAACCAGCTTCAACAGGCGATCAGGACCGGAACAAGATCCCGGGTAGAATCAGATGTACTGAAAGTTACCGAAGAAAATGAAAGACAGCCTGAAGCTTTTCTGCACTTCCTAAAAACCGGAAGCCTGCCCTGGTTTTTTACTAAAAATGAAGAACTGCAGCTTAAAACCTTACTTGCCGCACCACAGTCCTTTAAAATTGCTTTAAAAAGCCTTTTGAAAGAAAATCCTTCGGCACGCAAACGTCTGGTTTATCAATATGCAGATGCTGTCGAGTTGTGGAAATTCATCAGCCAATTGCGCGCTTCGGATGGTGAAAAGGTATTCCGGGCCTTCCAAACGCTGTCTAAAAAAAGTAGTTTCCCTGAGTATCGGGAAAGCCTGCTTATGCTGTTTACAGGTTCATGTATTGAGGCAGCTGAAAGTCAAATGAACTTTGATCTCACCACATTTTTCAGGCAACTGGTTTTAACCCCTAAAACCACCGCTAAAGACCTGACCCTACTGGCAAAACTGTCTCAAAACGAACTGGTTTTACTAAAATTAAAAGATAAAGTTTCGGTCGAGATAATCAATAACAATACCTTAAAAACCAATAATTTAATTCTAAAAATAAAATACGAAAAAATTCAAAATATTTTTCACAAGGAGACTCCTGTTTCCTTAAAATCCAATCTTCATGAACTGCTGAAGCCCGTCACGGATTTGAAGGTTTTTCGCCCAAAGAACAACCCGAAACATTTAGCGGACTTAGTAGATCCTGAAGTAGATTCAGCACTTATGCCTCAGGCCGGTTTGGTTTTACTGCATCCGTTTTTACCCGCACTTTTTAGCGAATTACAGTTCATTGACGAAACCAAACAGCTAAAAAAATCAAAACGGGATGAAGCGGTTCACCTGCTCCATTTTTTGGCCACCGGTAACTTAAAACCTCACGAGGCAGAGTTGGGTTTTGAAAAGTACCTCTGCGGTCTTCCGTCCCAATATCCAGTGCGTAAAGACATAAGCCTTTCGCCAAAGCAGCAAGAAGAAGCTATTCATTTACTGGAAACCGCCATCAGCCACTGGTCTGTACTCCAAAACACCACTCCGGCCGGTTTGCGCGGACAATTTTTAACCCGAAGCGGGAAACTGACTTTTGAGACCGAAAAAGACCATCTGCATCTGCAGCGCGAGACGGCAGATATTCTGCTCGATCAGCTTCCGTGGGGCCTGACGCTGATGCGCTTACCCTGGCTTAAAAAACTAGTGTACATCAACTGGTAAAATTTAAAAATTACAACCCATGCCTGTATTTGCTAAAAATAAACCCGCTCTTCAGAAGACTTCCGGCAAAGCTGCGAAAACACCTTTTTTTGGCCTACAGGCAAAGCTGAAAACCGGTACGCCGGGCGATCGCTATGAGACTGAGGCCGATAATGTGGCTGCACGTGTGGTGCAAAACACCGGAAATTCGGGCACCAAAACCCCTGCCGTACAGGCTAAACCTTTGGCTAAAAGCATCAGTACCGGTGTGCAATTGAAACCTTTGGAAGAAGAATCGGTTCAGGCTAAAGCCGATGACGAACTTCAAATGCAGGAGGAAGAAGAAAGCATTCAAGCTAAGGCCGAAGACGAAGAGACAGTTCAGTCTAAAGAAGATGAAGAACTTCAGTCTAAAGCTGAAGAGGAGGAATCTGTTCAAACCAGGGCAGAAGAGGAAGAAGTACAAATGCGGGCGGGGACAACGCCGCGCAATACTGATATCAATAGTGAATTGCAAAGTTCCCGTGGCGCCGGTTCTGCACTTCCGGAGGCTTCCCGAAATCAGATGGAAGCAGGGTTTGGTACTGATTTAAGCGATGTGCGCGTACATACCGATCAGCGGGCGCAACGTATGGCTCAGGACATAGGAGCTCAGGCCTTTACCAGCGGCAGCGATATTTATTTTAATCAGGGGCGCTTCAATCCCGGTACCGCGCAGGGTGATGCGCTTCTAGCTCACGAATTAACACATACCATCCAGCAGGGTGCTGTCGACCCGCAACAAACACCGCAAAGCACCGCAAACGGTAGTACTTCGGCGACTGCGACTTCAACTACAGAAGTAGATTCGGTCTCAGAAAATGCAATTACCAGCCCAAATTCCGAAACTCCTGCAAACGCAGAAACTGCTGTTCATCATCAGGAGGAAAAACCGCAAAATGCAGAAGCACAGACCGGTGAGGCTCAAACTGCCGCCACGCCCTATCCGCGCAGTCCGCAGGAAGACCCTGCTTTTCAACAGGCCGAAAATCAGGTAGAAGACCGGGCGGAAACCGCCCAGACCACCCAACCTGCCTCGCAGGCAGCTGCGGCAGCATCTGCAGCTGCACCTGCTGCATCCAATGAACAACTGAGTGAAGCACAGGCCGGTCAGGTTGCCGTGATGGAAGAGCAGGAACCCGGTACTTTTGACGCGGTTGCTTTTAAAGCCCGCCTGATGGAACGCATCGCGGCTATGCAGCTTCCGGCAAACGAAGAAGAAGCTGATGATTTTGAAAATAACAATAACATTGATGAAGTAACGGCAGACGGTACCGCTATGGCTTCCGCAGAACGGCAACAGGCTGCCGGGACTATTGATCAGGCTACACAAACCGAACCCAACCCGGACGCTGTTCCGGCGCGTGAAGTGCAACCCCTACCCGAACCCGAGTTTGGCTCCCCTCCTGCTCCTGTGCGGGCAGCTCAGGCGATGCCTGCTCCCCGTCCCGAAGATCAGGTAAGTGCTCCGCTACAGGAGAATATGCAAAGTATCGATTCGGAGATGGCCAATAATCAGGTTACCGATGAGATGCTGGCAAACAGTAATGAACCCGGTTTTACGCAGGCTTTAGACAGTAAACAGGAAGCTCAAACACATACCGAGCAGGCTCCGCAGGAATTTAGACAAACCGAGCAAAACAGTCTTGCCGCTACCCGCGAGCAGGCGCAAACCAGCAGCAGTGCCGAGCTGCAAGCTATGCACAACAGCCGTACCGGAACATTGGGTACGATGCAGACGCAGCAGGAAACCGGCGCGCAATCAGACAGTGCAGAGCGCGAGCGCATCGCGGGGGAAATCAACCGAATTTTTGAAGCCACCAAAACCGATGTGGAAACCTTGCTGGCCGATCTGGAGGCCGAAGTGGAAAGGCGCTTTGAAGCTGCTGCCACACGGGCTAAAAAAGTCTTTGAGGATTATGTCGAGCGAAAGATGGATGCCTACAAAGACGAGCGTTACAGCGGCGTGGGCGGAGCCCTTACGTGGGTTGGCGATGCTTTTACCGGTTTGCCTGATGAAGTCAATGCCTTTTTTGAGGAAGGCCGAAACAAATACATCGAAGCGATGGATGGCGAGCTTACTACAATCGCCGAATATATCGCTCAAAAACTCACCGAAGCCAAGCAGCGTATTGCACAGGGCAAGCAGGATGTAGCCACTTTTGTAGAATCACAACCGGAAGCTTTACGCGGTATTGCTCAGGAAGCCGCCGAAAACATTCAGGAGCAGTTTGACAGCCTGGAAGAAGATGTAAACAGCAAGCAGGACGAACTCATAGACTCCCTCGCACAGCAGTATCAGGATAGTCTGGCCGAAGTAGACGCGCGTATTGAAGAAATGCAGGCCGCAAACCGCGGACTTATTGATATGGCAATGGGACTGGTGATGGGAATTATAAACACAATCATCGCCATTAAAAATATGCTGACCAATTTACTCAGCGCTGCGCTGGAAGCTATCGGCGCAATCATTTCAGATCCTATCGGATTTTTGAGCAACCTTATTCGGGGCGTTAAAGAGGGCTTTGTCAATTTTGGCAATAACATTATGAGGCATTTGATGAGTGGTCTCGTCACCTGGCTTACCGGCGCCCTGGGTCCTATGGGTATTACCATCCCCGAAGATATTTTCAGTCTTAAAGGCATTTTTAGCCTGGTGATGCAGGTTTTAGGACTTACCTGGGATTATATGCGTCAAAAAGCGGTAAAACTTCTCGGCGAGCCCGTGGTACAGGCACTCGAGACAGGCTTCGAACTCTTTCAAATCATACGTACCGAAGGGATAGCGGGTATCTGGGAATACCTCAAAGAGCAATTTAACGACCTTAAAGAGACCGTCATTGATAGCATTCAGGAAATGATCATTTCTACCGTTGTCGACGCCGGTATCAAGTGGGTATTGGGTTTGATGAGCCCCGCCGGAGCCTTTGTCAAGGCTGCAATGATGATTATAGACATCGTAAAATTCTTTATCGAGCGCGGCAGCCAGATTATGGAACTCATCAAAGCCTTTATTGACGGCGTTAAGGCTGTTGCGGCTGGTAATGTGGGTGTGATTGCTACCAAAATCGAAACGGCCCTGGGCAAGGCCGTACCGGTAATCATTGGCTTTCTGGCCTCCTTACTCGGTATTAGCGGTTTGGCTAAAAAGGTGCAGAAACTCATTGGTAAAATCAGAAAACGTATTGATAAAGCGATTGATAAACTGATTTTAAAGGCGAAGAAGTTTGCGCGTAAAATTTTGGGTCGTGGTTCTGCTAAAGGTCAAAGTGGAAAGGATGCCAGAAGCGATCAGGAAAAGAAAAAAGACCTCAATGATGGGCTAAAACATGCTCAAAAACTAGCACAAAAAAGCAACTCTATAGAAGACGTAAAAAATGGAATCCCAGCAATTAAACAAAAGTATGGCTTAATCAGTCTTGAACCGGTCATTGATCGCTCAAAGATGGATTCGACGAAGCTTCATTTTAAGGCCAAGGTTAATCCCGAAGGAGAATCGGCAGCACAAGAAACAACTATAGATCATCCCTTAAAGGCCTATTTAGGAATGAAATTCGTTAAAGAAAATAATACCAGTGTCAGCGCTTTAGGTGAACGAAAACGACAAGAGGTTTTAGACGCAGGATATTACTACAGAACGGTTGGCGGCAAGCAGGACATTGTAAGAAAGAATGCAGACGACAGTAAATTCCCGGAAGTACATTTTAATGACGAAGGTAAGTTAACAGAGGGACCCAATCCGCGAGGGGAAAATTCGGAACACGTGGATTACATACCTATCAAGAAGAATGTTAAGGAATTAGATAATAAGTATATTGTTGAATACACTACTGAAAAGCGAGGCGCAGATCGTAAGCGTATTCCAGGGAGTGAAGATCGAAAGTTTAAAATTGATATTACGTACGACCAGGCACTGGCCTTCAGTCCAAATGAAACCGAAACACGTGTGGTTTCAGGATCAAACTTAGAATTGAAAGAAACCGGAGGAGCCCGTGGAAAAACCGATAGTGCACAGAGTGGATTTCATAACGCCCATTTAATCGCCGACCGCTTCGGTGGTTCCGGAAAAAACTCATCTATGAACATATATCCAAGCTCACCCAATTACAATACCTCAAGTATGAAAGGCAAAGAAGATAGTATCGCTTCAATCTTAAGTAATTCTAATACTAAAAACAATCAAAATAATTTCAGCCTTAAAGTAACCGCAACTATCAAGGGAGAAACGGCAAACAGGTCTGCCCTGCAGCAAATGATAAACGAGGAAGCATTAAGAGATAACAGTTTAGAAGTGAAAAATATTAATAATAGTATGGCTACTGATTTGACTGCCTTAGTTCGTAAAGACATTTTGGGAAAACCCGGGCAGTTTCAAAATGTTCTATACGAACTTGATGGTAAAATACTGGACAAAGATGTGGGTTCTAAAGAAAATCATGAAAAAAGTGTAAGTCTCGATAAAAGTATTGGTCCTGATACAGGCTATAGGGACTTGATTAAAAAATTACTAAAAGAAAAATAATAATTACAACCTATGAAAACACTACGCTACCGCTCACAGGACCCCGAAGTTTATTTCCTCGAAGAAGTTTTACAACAACTAGGCTATTCGGTTTACGTCTCCACTTATTTTGGGAAAGATACCGATGCCGCAGTACGCGATTTTCAAAAGAAGAACGATCTGGTTATAGATGGTGTTGTTGGGTTGAAGACCTGGTCCAAATTGCTTTCGGCTCGCGATAACCTCTTCAGTTTTAGCGACAAATTGTTAAGTGAAGCCGATTTAAAACAGTTTGCCGAAGACTTTGATGTGGAACTGGCTGCGGTAAAAGCGGTGAATGAGGTTGAAAGCAGCGGTAAAGGCTTTTTAATTGACGGCAGGCCACGCATTTTGTTTGAAGGCCACATTTTTTGGCGACAGCTTAAAAAGCGCGGACTCAATCCGGCTGATTTTGTGACGGACTACACGAAAGACGTGCTCTATGAAAGCTGGACCCGGTCGCATTACAAAGGTGGAGCTGAAGAATATGAACGCTTGGAAAAAGCTGCGGGAATAAGCGATCTCGATGCCGTACACAATGCAGCCTATGCTTCGGCTTCGTATGGTTCGTATCAAATTATGGGTTTTCATTACGAAAGCCTGGGCTATCCCAGCGTTGATGCCTTTGTGGCGCATATGTACACGCACGAGCGCGCACATCTGGAGGCTTTTGGTAAATTTTTAAAAGCCAATAACCTGCTTAGGCATCTGAAGTCTAAAAACTGGGCTGCCTTTGCCAAGGGCTATAACGGGCCGGGTTACGCACAAAACAAATACGACATCAAACTGGAAAAAGCCTATCAAAAATATAGTAATGCCTGAATTTAAAGCTTTTGATCTGGCCATACAGCATTTAAAAGAACTGCTGCTTTGGCGTTTACACAATCCCGATGTTCCATTTAAGTCGGCACCGCGTTTTGATGTAAACAGCCTGCCTGATTCGTATTTAAAAAAACTGATCGGCATTTTAGAATTACAGGCTGAAGAGCAGAGTATCCTTTTTCTGGCTTTGGCGCCTTATCTCGCTCCTGGCCTGCTTAAAACCTGCGTAAATGAAGTCTATCCCGAAGGTGCCGAATTACCTGAACTGGGCGGAACCAAAGGCAACACCCATCGCGGGATTCTCCCTACCGGTGAAACCGTACTTTTTCTTCTGGCCGGCAATAACATAACGGAACGATTGCAAAATCTGAGTTTTTTGCTTCCGGAAGCGTCCCTGCGATCGAATAAAGTCATTCAGCTTGAGAAAGTTGCGGCTCACGAACCTTTTTTAAGCGGAAATCTGGTGTTGCAGGAAGATTATGCACAGCTTCTGCTCACCGGAAGCATTCCCGATCCGGAGCTGAGCATCGATTTTCCTGCTCAAAAACTGAAAACCAATCTGTCGTGGGATGATTTGGTCTTAAACAAGCAAACACTTAATGAGATCAAAGATTTGGAAATCTGGCTTAAGCATCAGGAGGTTTTGAGAAAAAAGCACGATCTCACCGGAAAATTTAAATCCGGCTACAGGGCTCTTTTCTACGGTCCGCCGGGGACCGGAAAAACGCTTACCGCAAGCCTTTTGGGCAAATACACCGGCCGCGAAGTCTACCGCGTTGATCTCTCGGTTGTGATTTCAAAATACATCGGGGAGACCGAAAAAAACCTGTCTAAACTCTTTGACAAGGCCCGCTATAAAAACTGGATCCTCTTTTTTGATGAGGCCGACGCCATTTTTGGAAAGCGTACACAGGTGCGCGATGCCCACGATAAATACGCCAATCAGGAAGTTTCCTATTTGCTTCAGCGTCTCGAAGAACATCCCGGACTCGTCATTTTAGCCTCCAATTTTAAATCGAACATCGACGCTGCATTTACCCGTCGGTTTCAGGCAATAGTACAGTTTACCAACCCTAATGTAGAGGAACGCCTCAAACTCTGGAATCTGGCACTTCCGGAGGGTTTCCGCTTTGCGGAAGAGATTGACCTTAAATCGCTGGCTAAAACCTACGACATCACCGGCGCTAACATCAACAATGTGGTGCACTACAGTTGCCTAAACGCCCTGAATCGCAAAACCTTTGAAATCGACAGTCAAAACCTGATCAAAGGGCTGAAAAGGGAGTATCAAAAAGAAGAAAAAATGTTTTGATCAGGCGCTGCTTCCTGCTTTTTGCCTAAAACAAAGAAGTCTTAATCGTTCTGAGAATCGTATTTTTACAGGAATCATCCCTAAACTCAGAAAATCCTATGACTTTTTACGATTTTGAAGCCAAAACCTTAAAGGGCGAAAGTCTTTCTATGAATGCCTATGCCGGAAAGGTAGTTGTTGTCGTGAATACCGCGAGTAAATGCGGACTCACTCCACAATACGAAGGACTCGAAAAACTGTATGAAAAATACAAGGATGCAGGTTTGGTTATTTTGGGCTTTCCCTGCAATCAATTTGGCAAGCAGGAACCCGGAAGCGCAGAAGAGATTGATTCGTTCTGCCAGGTAAACTACGGTGTAAGTTTCCCAATGTTTGAAAAAGTAGACGTTAACGGCTCTGATGCGCATCCCCTATTTAAATGGCTTAAAGGAAGATTGGGTAGCATTCTGGGCAGTAAAATTAAATGGAACTTCACCAAGTTTGTAATCGATAAAACCGGAAGACCGGTAAAACGCTTTGCCCCGACTACTAATCCTAAAAAAATGGAGAAAACACTCCAGGAGCTCTTAGGAAAGAGCTAGGATCTTGAAATGATTTTCAGGAATTGACCTCTTTCTGCATCAGGGCAGGCTGCAATTTCTTTAAGGCTAAAGAAGCAAAAGAGCGTACATCCTTGCTTTTAGCTGTGATTTGTAATTCGGCAAGAAGCGGTGAGAAACTGGTATCTCCCAAAAATTGAATCAAATAAATCACCGGAAGTCTCAGGTTACCATCTCCCACTTTAATCAGGTTGATGAGCGCCCGGTTAAAACTGATGTCGGTGTCTTCCAAAATTTCCTGATAGACGTCAGCATCTTCAATAATCGCTAATTCCAGCAAAGGCAAAAGCACGTGCTTTAGTTTTGGCGCAAGGATGTTGTCTAAAAATTCAATCGCATTGGCCCGCGTATCGCGATCTTCGCTTTTAAACCCCTTATAAGCCACGTCCAGATCTTTATGGCTGTAGTATACCGCCAGCAAATTAAAAATGGTGGCAATACGCTTACTCAACTGAATATCTAAAATTTCAAGCAGGCCTTCCCGTGCCTGAAAGAGTTCGGTTTTATCATCTTCAGAAAGAGCCGTGTAATTTTCTGCCCTAAAATTGCTTTTAATCACTTTCCGGCAGCTTATGATATCCCGATATTCAAACGAATAGGTTAAAATAAAACGGAAAATACTTTTAGGAAAAAAGTTGAGTTTCGGGTTTTTATTTTTGAGGCGTTTCAACGATTTGGCACTGGCCAGCCTGATCAGGTTATCCCTACTCTGCAATAAACGCAGCAACACCCGCACAGAGGTTTGGGTTTCAAACTTCTGAATAACCTGAGGTATGTATTTTTTCACGTCATTGCGTAAAGTTCTCGCGGCCTCGCGCGCCAGAAGGAGTTCGCTTATAGATTCCCCATAAGCGATAAGCGCCTGTATGGCATCTTCCCGGTATTCCTTAACCTTAAGAAAGTCGATCAGGGCATCTACAAATAGCTCTTCCCCCGAAATTCCGGCTGCAATAATCGCATGCCGCACGATCATAGGGTTTCGGTTATTGAAGTTGGCCGAAATAAAAGACAGAAATCTTGGAAAACCTGCATAACCTATTGATTCCAGCAAAAACGACAATTCCTCGGGGCGGTGCTCGCTGTTGGGCAATTCAAACTCGGCCATCCAGAGTTCCAGACGCAATTCTAAATTATATCGGGCAGCGATTTTTTTATTGGTACGGCCTTCTTTAGCCAAACACAATAAGGCCGCGTGAGCAATATAATCACTGCTGTGATTGAGGTACGAATCAAAAATACGGTTGTCGTTGAGCGAGGTATGTAAAATAAGGTAATTCATCGCCGCATAAACCACCTCGTCATCCTTGAGGTAGACCAGTTGACGCACGGTTTCGAGGGCGGTACCTTCGGGATAATGATAGAGTTGGTTTATCGCTTCAATCTTAACCGCATCATCGGGATGTTCCAGCAGCGGAAGAATTTTCGCTTTTAAAAGCCGTGATTTCCTTCCGTTTAAGCCGCTCAGGTATTTAACAATTTGCTCCGGATTGTTGGAAGACAGGATGCGCTTTCCTATTTCTATAGGTGATTTCTGCTTTCTGCGTGAGATGTCGTCTGAATGTTCTACCGCTTCCCGAAGACTTTGTCTAAAACTTTTGAAATAGGAATCCCGAACTTTAAAAATGCCCACCATCCAGATAAAAATCAAAAACAAAATAATCACCGTGACGTAACTTGAAGGCAGGTCTAATCCTTTGATTACAAAAATCAGCAAACAACCCGCAACCCCTGTGGCAATACTATCTACCACCACATCGATGAAGGATTTGGTTTTATTCTTTATTTCAAGCGAAATGGGAACCATCACCAGCTCTGTCGCCGCTTTATTCACAGATTGTTTGAGACTGCCGTCGAGGCCTTTAATAAGAATGAGCACCCACAATTCGGGAAAGGTTAAAAACAGTAGGGAACCTATTGCTATGCCCAGCGGTAAAATGAGTAACGAACTGTTTACACCCAGTTTTTCTACCACGCGATTGGTTAAAAACAGTTGAATTCCCAGGGAGACGAGATTGAATGTCGAAAACCAAAATGCAAAAAAGGAGGCCAGACGGTCTGCATCGGGTATGGCCTTACTCGCAAAATCGCTGAACTGAAAATCGATGAGTTTAGCCACGATCACCCCTATACCAATGATTAAAGCCAGGTAGGTAAGGTGTTTTGACTTTAAAACCAGTTTGAAAGCGGTTTCCCCACCAATACTTTCTTGAGCACCGGAGCGGGAAGCGCGGCTTACATATCCTTTCTTATAAATCATAGAAAGCAACGGAATACAGGATAAAATAAGTGCTGCTGCGATAAGCAGCATATTTCCGTTACCTATATAGGGTACCAAAATCGTGGTGAGGTATCCCCCAAAAATACCGCCTGCAATGGCCCCGCTACCTATAAAACCAAACAGACGCTTGGCCTCCCGGGCATTGAAAACCATATTGGCAAGCAGCCAAAACTGACTGGTGGTTAATACAGCAAAAATACCGCTGATTACATAATACACATACAGAGCCGCTGCATCGATAAGACCGAGTTTATAAAGTAAGCTCAGTACTGCAAAAGCTAAAGCGAAAAAAGACAGCGAAACCACTATAATGCGCCGCAGGGAGTATCTGCGCACCGCGCGGTTGTAAAAATAGGTGGTTGCAATTGCGGTTGCCGCAATTAAAAGATAGCCGTAAGCGAGATTGTCTGCTCCCAGACCTTCGAGAAAGAGGGCGTTTACAATGGGTTTAACTATGAGCAGTATCGTAATTATCAAAAAGACGTATAACTGCATGAAAAAAGAGATGGTTATTTCACCATCTCTTATATTAAACGTTTTTTTGAGGAACTTTCTAATCACCTACATACCCGGCGCCTTTTGTGGCACTCGCAAGTAAAGTTCGAGATTTTTGAAGAGCTTTCTCAACCGGAAATACTAAATTTCTGATAATTTGTTCGCCGTTAGGGTCTTCAACCAAAGCTACAAGAATGTACTTGCGGCCGTCTTCACCCCATACCAGGATGGAGTCTGAATGGTAGGTTTTCCAGGAACCCGATTTACGGAATAAACGTGCGTTAGGCGCTATACGCTCTAATGTGTTTACAAACTTATGATGCAATGAAGGGTTCTCCATTATATCAAGCATTTGCTTGGAGCGCTCGGGACTTACCAGTTTACCGGTTACCAGTTTGTAATAAAAACGGCATACCTGTTCTGCAGTAGCTGCGTGGCTTAAGCCTTTAATAGGATCGGGTCTGCGCTCTCCGGCGGCAGCATAGCGCTTACCTACCCAGAGGCCACCACCGTGAGCCTTATCGTATAATTTGTATTTATCGCTGGTTAGAACACCGGCAATTTTATCATAACCCAGACGGTCTATCATACGCGTACTGGCCTGATTGTTTGACTTACTGATCATCAGCCACATATCTTCGCGAACAGTGGCAGTTTCTTTAAGTTCACCTTTTTCAATTGCGTCCATAGCGGCAAGCAAAATGGCAATTTTAGGTAAACTTGCGGCATACATCATTTCTTCACCGTTGATTCCGGCGTATTGTATGGCTTTAGGGTCATCGAGACTTACGATACCTACGGCCATTTTCTTGCGATCAATCAGACTTTTCATCTGAGGATCTTTAGCAATTTGATTGTAGAGTTGGGTTTTTAAAACAGAGCTTTCAAAATCTTCGAGCGGGGCGTCGATGCAATCTTTAAAAGGTAATTCCTGAGCTTGTATTTTTGAGAACAGTGCCAGAGTAAAAAGTACTGCGACAAAAGTGAGTTTTTTCATATATTTTTTTGGTCTTAAGGGGTTTGGGGCTCTAACGCTTTAAGTACCTACAAAGTATATAAAAGTTGCATTAAATTTCACCGAAACCCAAAGTTTAACAATTTTCCACCCTAAAAGGTCCAAACACTATGCCAAAGAAATGTTAATGAAAATGGATTTAGTACTCCCACCTGCGGGTTTTATTGAGTTCTTCCTCTTTGCGTAATTCTTCCTGAGGAATCACTTTGAGGAAAGAAGGATGTTGCTCTATTGCATATTCGATCTGTTCTACAATATCCTCGATGCTGTCGTTTTCATAATCAATCTGCAATGGTTTTTTGATTTCCATAGACTGAAGAATACCGCGCTTTTTAATGCGTATGCCCTTCTTATCAAATGAGCGTCTAAAACCATCAATTACAATAGGTACAACAACCGGTTTATATTGCTTGATGATGTGTGCGGTTCCTTTTCTGATGGGTTTCCAGGGTTTGGTAGTTCCCTGCGGAAAGGTAATCACCCAGCCGTCGTGTAGTGCAATCCCAATGTTTTCGGTATCGCTCAGGTTTACCGGGCGGTCTACCTCCTTTCCTTTTTCCCTCCAGGTACGGCTTACCGTTATAGCCCCGGCATAAGCCATAATGCGCGGTAAAAGACCGGCCCGCATGGTTTCACCGGCGGCCACATAATAAATATTGAGTTTCGGTTGCCAGAGATAGCCTATGTTTTTAATGCTGTCTACCCTACCACTCAAGCTTGCATTAAAGACGTGAAACATCGCTACCACATCGGCAAAATAGGTCTGGTGATTGGAGACAAACAACACACCGGTATCGGGAAGTTCTTTAATGATTTCAGAACCGTCAATTTGCAATTCGTTAAAACCGCGATAACGCCTGTGGGTCATCATACCCGCAATGCGTATCAGCCATTTCTTCAGAATATTATAATGCCCAAATGGATTGGTCTTGAAAAGTCCCATAATTAAAGCCAAGGTTTTGCCAGAGGCGAAATATAAATTAAATGTAAGGAATATGTGTCTTAAAATGTATCTATTTGCCGCAGCACCCACTTGATCTCGCTCAGCATCATTGCGGTGGCACCCCAGACTACGTGCCCGGCCAGTTGAAATGCAGGTACGTCTATCATGCTGCCATACGAGGTGTCAATCTGTCGCCTGATGAGGCTGTTATCTGAAAGAAAGGCCGTTAGCGGTACTTCAAGTATAGCCGCGACTTCCGCCTCTTCCGGAATAAACTCTGGCGTATAATCAACCACGCCAATAAAAGGTTGTACCCAAAAATTGCTGGGCGGAATATAAAGACGGGTGAGTTTTTTTAGTACACGAATGTCTGCGCCTTTAAGGCCTACCTCCTCTTCGGTCTCCCTGCGGGCGGTATCTTCCAGATCAACATCTACAGCCTCTGCCTTGCCTCCCGGAAAGCCCACCTGGTTGCTGTGCACCCCTTTATAGGTGCGGCGTAAAATAAGCACCAGCGTGGTTTCGCCCTTAGAATTGGGATAAAACACCGCCATCACACCGGCTTCCCGGGGTTTGCGCTGTTCAACATCAAGTGCAGAAAGTTGTTGTATGCGCTCTGCCGGTGCCATTAGATAATGCGCTTCTTGCCCGGGTAAGTCCAAATTGCTTAATTTTGAGACTCGTTTTACAAATTCTTCAAACTGCATCTATGCGTCAGTATATACGTTTAAGTCTTCTTGCTTTAGTGCTTCTTTTTGCCGGCTGTGAAGATAAAAAATCTAAAGAGAAAGCCACAGAGCCTGAAGTTGTCGAAAAAACCAAAGACAGCACGGCCGAAGATAAGGCCAAAGCTCAGAACGAAAAACTCAGGAAAAAGCCGGGTTCTATCGTAGAATCACAGGCCGATCTTATTCCCTTTCTCACCGAATACGGCAAGAAGAATCCCGAAAACCGCGTGCGCATCAACACCAAATACGGAGATATCGAACTAGAATTATTCCGCGATACGCCTTTACACAGGGCCAACTTTATTCTTTTGGTAAAGCAGGGCTATTTTGAGAATACCATGATACACCGCAACGCTATTGATTTTGTAGTACAGGGTGGTAACAGCGACGGGTATGAAACCCCGCGTAAGCGTATGCGTATTGGAAATTATTTGATCCCAAACGAAGCGTCTGCGGCGCATCCTCACGTACGTGGAGCCTTTTCTGCAGCAAAATACACCGAACAAAACATCAGCGATGCCTCCTCTCCTTTTGAATGGTTTATCGTAGTGCCCGAACGGGGTGCCCATCACCTGGATGGCGAACATACGGTGTTTGGCCGTGTGACCAAAGGCATGGATGTGGTAGACCGTATCAATAAAGTAGATGTTGACGATAATGAATGGCCTATTGAAAATATTTATTTGGAAAAGGTTGAGTTGATCAAATAAAACAGAGTTGAATTGAAGTTTTTAAAATTTTGTCTGCACTTCATTCTGGTAGTGCTACTTAGCATTCTTACTCAGGTAGGTGGTCTTCTCTATTTAATTGTTGTTCTCGCTACGGGAAAAATTCACCGTTTTAAACTTATCAAGCAGATTGTAGTCTTTTTACTGGTCTATCTAATCTGTTCATTACTTCTGATTCCTAAGATAGCTCCCTATTTTGGACGCGAAAAGCTCGAAACAACAGAGCATCTTCAAGCCCAATCTTTATTTTACGTGCTTGCTAATCGGGATTATGTAAAGCCGAAATTAAAAGAAACTTTACAAGAAATTGCCCGTGATTTTTCGAAGTATGACCCGAATTTGACCGTCGTTTATCTGGATGCCAATTTCCCTTTTTTTGATGGTTTCCCGCTTTTGCCGCATTTGAGTCACAACGACGGCAAGAAAATAGATCTCGCTTTAATCTATAAAGATGAAAAAGGTCGGGTTACTAATGAAAAACCCTCACGAAGCGGTTATGGTATTTATGAAGCTCCAAACTCAGGCGAACTTGATCAGACTCAAGCCTGCAAAGAAGCCGGATACTGGCAATATGATTTTACGAGGTATGTGAGTTTTGGTAATCGTAATCCCGAACTCACACTTTCAAATGATGCTACAAAACAGCTTGTTAAACTGATTTTAAATCAAAAAGAGACGAGCAAGCTGTTTTTAGAACCGCATTTAGTACAGCGAATGAACCTTTCTGATCCCAAAATTCGTTTTCACGGGTGCCGTGCTGTACGCCATGATGATCACATACATTTCCAGATCAACTGATTTCGATTTTATAATACTACTTACTTTTCTTTAGCTCGATGTTGCATACTGGCTTTAGATCTCGTGAATCTCCTCACGTCGATTTGCTTGTCCAAAGAAAAGTAACAAAAGAAAAGACACTTTTTTATCTATATCACTTATTTTTTTTTGTCAGATATAATGTGCCTATAGCAATTTGAGATCTTTCTCAAGATTGTTTTAGGCACATTTCTTAGGCATTTTTGCCTTATCAGGCAAAACCGCAACAAGCCCCTAAATTTTCTCCAAGGCTTCGAAAATTTTTAACGGGGACTTTTTGCTATGCTGAAGAAAAAGAAAACCAAAGAATATTATTTTATACTCTTTATAAACGTCGATATTTCAATTTAAAATCCCCCAACAAGCCACAAATTATAGGCCCCTATTTGTTCTTAGATAAAACCTACTTTTCACTCAAACAAGTGTATCTTAGAAGAATAGAATAAACGAATGAAATCAGCTTTTCAATCACATAAACAAGTCCGGCAAAATTGGGAAAAAGCCTTTGAAAACATGCATCAGGAAGGTGACGATTCACTAATCATAGATGCTGTTTTTGAAAATGAGGAATTTGAAAAATGGGACTAAATCACTAATCAAAGAAATCTTCGTTGATTAAGTAATCACTCAAAAATCCCGGTTTTAAAACCGTCAATACTTGTTTGGTTTTTCTCGGTCCAATAGTCTTTGATTCCGGTGTCGCCTTTTTCTGTAGCCCAGGTTTTTAGGGTTTCGCGTTCTCCTTTGTATTCCATAAAGGGCACTGCAAAACCGCAGGAAGTTTGTACGAGATCGATGTTGAGTTTATAAATCTGGCGGGCACCTTCGGTATCACCAAAATGCTTTAAATAGGATTCAAACGATGCATCCCGCGGATGGTACATTTCGGCTTTGCCGTATAAACGCAGAATAAGGGGTTTGCGGTCAAACGAACAAAACATGATCGTCATCCGCGAATCCTTCAGCAAATGCGCGGCCGTCTCATTACCGCTTCCGGTCATATTGAGCCAGATTACCTCATTTGCATTGAGCACTGCAAACGTATCCATTCCTTTAGGGGAAACATTTACACGCCCTTCGGCAGCTGCAGTACCCACAAAAAAGAGATGCTGCTCCTCAATGAATTTAATAAGCTGATTGGTCAGCTCCGGTAGTTGCTTTCCCATAGTTTAACTGTTTTGCTCGCGCTCGGCCTGAGTATATATACTGGGCAATTGCAATTCATACACCACCGCCAGGGTGCGTACCACAACCACGGTAATCCCGGCCATTACCGCAGTAAGACCGGCCGTTACCCCGAGGTGAATAAGCCCTATATAGACCACACCTCCTAAAATACAGGCACTGGCATAAATCTCTTTTCTAAAGATCACCGGGATTTCATTACACAAAATATCGCGTATCACGCCTCCAAAACAGGCCGTTATCGTTCCTAAAGCCACGCAAATTACCGGGTTCAGATCGATGAGCAGTCCCATTTGCACACCGGTAATGGTATACAGGGCAATCCCAATGGTGTCAAACAAAAACAAAGACTTGCGCACGTAATGCAATTGCTTTCTAAAAATAACACCCACCACGGTTGAAACCAGTATGGTATACACAAACGTCGTGTTGAGCAGCCAGGTTACCGGTGACTTCCCAATGAGCAGATCGCGCAAGGTACCACCGCCCACAGAAGTCACGGTAGCAACAATGAGAATCCCAAAAAGATCCATTCGCTTTTTGGTTGCCGTGATTACGCCCGAAATTGCAAAAGCGATGGTTCCCAGAATGTCGATAATATCTACAATGGGCTCCATTAATTTTGGGTATAAAAATTATAATCCTTGAGTACGCGGTCTACAAAGGCGTAGGGCGTCTCATCTGGCGTCACCTGCATGGTTTTGCTCAGCTTTTCGCTCAGTTTTAAAATGACGTTATGCTTCCCATCACGTTTGGCCTTGCTGTAAACCGTTTTGATTTTCTGCATATCTGCATCGGTAAAAACGGTTACCTGTGGGTATTTTGGCACATAATCTTCAGGAATGGTTTCGAGCAGGGTCTGGCCCAGGGTAACTCTCTTGCGCTCATTGATCACCGTGGTCCCGGCTGCGATATCCCCCAGACGCTGCCCTTTTCCGTTAAGCAAAATGGTAAAAACGGCAATCCCGCCACTGCTGAAACTGATGTCTATAATGCGCATCAGCCAGCGTACAAAATAGCTTCCAAAACCCGGTTTTGAGCCGTCTAACTTCACCACGCGCAAACCAATGGCCGACTTGCCCGGCGTGCGCCCGTCCCAAAAGGCTTCAAAAAGCAGGAAGTACAGAAAAGAAGGTATCCCGATGATCATAAAAAAGATCATAATCGAACTGCTTTCGTTAGTGTCTAATCCGAAGGCAGATACCAAAAACAAGGAAATGATCCAATACCCTATTAAAATCAGAGCGTCAATGATATAAGCGAGTATGCGATCGCCAATGCCCGCAACCTGTTGCTGAATGCTGATATTTTGTGCGGTTTCAATTTGAAAGTTATCCATGAATTCTTTTTCTTTACTCGAAAATCGGGATTTTTAAGTCCCAAAGCTTGCCTCAAAACAGTATGTTAGCTTAAATTACTGCCCTACGGTTATTTAAAATTTGAGAAAGCTGTTCTGAATGGTTTTGGCAGAGTCCGAAATGCTTCAGAATTCATTTTAAAACCCAAAACTATGCGCGAGGCTGCTTTCGTCAGGCAAAATAAGGATAAATGGTTAAGATTTGAAAACGTATTGCTGGGTAATAACAACGCACTTACGCCCGATGAACTTTCGGCCCTATATCTTGAAGTAACAGATCATCTGAGTTATGCCCGTACCTTTTATCCCGAAAGCAAAACCACCCAGTATTTAAACCATCTCGCGTCACGCTCGCATCAGAAGATTTATAAGACCAAACGCGAGTCGAGCCGCCGCTTTATCACCTTTTTTACGGAAGAATTTCCGCTGCTGATGTACCGCTATCAGCGTGAACTCCTGCTGTCTTTTCTGGTTTTTGCCCTGTTTTGCGTTGTGGGTGCTTACAGCGCTGCTACAGACGGCGCCTATGTGCGCAGCATTATGGGCGACGCCTATGTAAATATGACCCTTGAGAATATTGCGCAAAACGACCCGATGCGGGTTTATAAGGAAATGAATGAAGTCGAAATGTTTCTGGGGATCACCGTAAACAACATCAAAGTAGCCCTGATAGCTTTTATTTATGGCGTGCTCTTCAGTATTGGTTCGCTGTTTATTATGATGCGCAACGGAGTAATGCTGGGCTCGTTTCAATATTTCTTCTACGACAAGGGACTTTTGTGGGAGTCTGTGCGCACGATTTGGATTCACGGTACCATCGAGATTTCGGTGATTGTGATTGCCGGTGCGGCCGGTCTGGTTTTGGGTAACGGTATTTTATTTCCCGGAACCTACAGCAGACTCGAATCCTTTAAACGAAGTATGAAAGACGGACTCAAAATCGTGGTCAGTACCATTCCGTTTTTTATTATTGCAGGATTTCTGGAAGGTTTTGTGACCCGCCATACCGAAATGCCCGACTGGCTTGCGATTGTAATCATCAGCCTTTCGCTGTTACTAATTCTGTTTTATTACGTCCTATACCCCCGAATAGCTTACAAAAAACACCAAATACAACTCCATGAACGATTACATTAACTTTAAAAGGCAACGCGAACTCGGCGAAATCCTCTCGGATACTTTTAAATTTTTACGCCAGGAATACAAAGGCCTGTTTAAGGCTTTGGTGCGCAATGCGGCAATCCCTTATATTCTTTTGATCGCCGCAGCGGGCTATTACGCCACGGTTTCTTCAGACATTTCTCTTTTTGACGGCGGAATATTCCGTATGGCTAATTTTCTGCTTCCGGCACTCATCCTGTTTCTAACCGTTCTTTTTTATTACGCGGTGATGTACGGGACGGTGCTTCAGTACATCAGATTGTATATCGAAAACGGAGGTGTGGTAGATCAGGAGCTTTTAAAAACCGCTCTGCGAAAGCAATTGGGTTCGCTGGTAGGGACCACCTTTCTAATCGCGATCATCGTATTTTTTGGTCTGATGCTGTGTATTCTTCCGGGAATCTACCTGGCAATTCCGCTTTCTTTGGGTTGGGCGGTACTGGTTTTTGAAAACAAATCGGTAGGCGATGTTATTGCAGATTCGTTTAAGCTCATCAAAGGTGAATGGTGGATGACCTTTGCGACCTTGTTTGTGCTGGGCCTGCTGTTGTACGTTGCCAATATCGTATTCTCCTTACCCGTTATCATCTATACCTTTGTAAAAGCCTTTACCTCTGCCGCAGAAATTTCAGAAGGAGACATAAGCAGCTTATTTGACTGGGTGTATTTAACACTAAGTGTACTCTCTTCGGCAGCGCAATACATTCTGGCCGTGATTTTTCCAATCGCGATTGCCTTTATCTATTACAACCTAAACGAAAAAGCCAATCAAACCGGTACTTTTGAAACTATAGACAGTATAGGTACAGACTCTTAATGCATCGATTTTTCTTCTACATATTTGTATTTCTGACCCTGCAAAGCATTGCAGGTCCGCAGGATTCTACTGCTGTTGAAAAACCAAAAGTTGTTCAACAGGTTCAGTACGACCGGGCACCGGCAACCCCGGTGGAATTTGACACCGATCAAATTAAAAAGTATACCGCTCAGGACGAATTTAATTATGTGGAAGAAGAAGCGCCAGACAACATCTGGACGCGTTTTAAAACCTGGATCAATGATATCTGGAGGCGATTTATAAACTGGATTCTTCAGGGAGAGGAAGCCACCGGCTTTCTGGGCTTTCTGGTACGCGCCCTACCCTACTTACTCGTGGCCGGAGTCGTAGCCCTATTGGTGTGGCTCTTTTTAAAAGTAGATCTGGGTGGCTCGCCGCTTAAAGGCCCCGATCTCAGCAAAGTCATACTCACCGATGAACAGGAAATCATCGAAAATCAAAATATCAACGAACTCATTGAAGCCGCGCTACGCGAAAAGAATTACCGCCTGGCCGTGCGCTTCTACTATTTATTATTGCTGCAAAAACTGGCGCAAAAAGAGCTCATTGACTGGGAAGTGCAAAAAACCAATGCCGATTATGTGTACGAACTCAAAGACGCCGGCCTGCGCAATACCTTCACCCGACTCACACGTGTGTATGATTTTATCTGGTACGGGAATTTTGAAGTAAATGAAATCGATTTTGCCAAAGCAGAAACCGAATTTAAAAAGAGCATTAACGCCTTATGAGTAAACGCTATAAAATACTCGCCGGGCTGCTCATCCTCTTTTTAGTGATTCTGGTGGTTGCCGAAGCTTCTCAAAAAGAGCCCTTAAACTGGTATGAGTCGTATGGGAAACAGGATAAAATTCCTTTTGGCACCTACGTCTTTTACGAGCAGCTCTCCTCGCTCATTGAAGAAGACCGGCTCGAGGAAGTCAAAATTCCGCCCTATGAGTTTTTGATGGACAGCCTCAATCAGCCCAAAGGCACGTATTTCTTTGTAAACTCCTTCATCTATAACGATGAGTTTGAAACCCGAAAGCTGCTCAACTGGGTAGCTCAGGGCAATACGCTGTTTATGGCTTCTGATGGTTTTAGCGAAGTTTTGGAAGACACCTTAAATCTGAAAAGCGATTATACTTACGACAACGACGATCTGATGAAGAGACCGCTTGTAAACCTGAGCAATCCGGCGCTACGCGGCAAGCTTCCGTATATTTTAGACAAGGATTATTCTGTAGCCTATTTTAATAAAATCGACACTTTAAATACCACCGTTCTGGGGTTTGCAGACATCATCCGCGATGAAGATTCCACCCGCATTAAAAAACCCAAAGTCAATTTTATCAAACTGCCTTTTGAAAAAGGCGAGATCATTCTGAGCACCTTTCCGCAGGCATTTACCAACTATTTTATGCTGAATGGCAACAATGCGGCCTATACCGCAAATATGCTGTCGTATTTGCCTAAAGACGGGACTGTTTACCTGGATATGTATTATAAAAACAGTAAGGCCGTAGCCGTATCGCCGCTGTTTATAATTCTGAACAACAAATACCTCAAATGGTCCTGGTACACGCTTTTGCTGGGCGCCCTGGTCTGGGTGATCTTTGAAGGCAAGCGCAAGCAGCGCAGCATCCCCGTGATCAAACCTTTGCCTAACAATACGCTTGACTATACCCGCACCATTGCCGGGATGTATTTAGATAAAAAAGAAAACCGCCAGATCGCCACGCACCAGATCAACCATTTTATGGAATACCTGCGCAGCACTTATGTTTTGGCGACAGACCGACTTAACCGTGATTTTATTGAGCGCCTCACGGCGAAAAGCGGAAAGCCTCTGGACATGGTTCAAAATACTATAGATTATATCGTAACCATCAGGCAAAAGGCCGAATTGAGTGAAGACGAACTCATACGCCTCAACAGCCTGATTGAAAATTTTAAAACTACCCATTGATGGAAGATTCAACGCCTTTAGAAAACGGGCAAACGCCTGATCATAACCCGGAAGAAACCCCGCAAAACACGCCGGAGCAAGCTCCGGTAGCTTCACAAGAAACACCGGAGTCTGAAAATCTGGAGTTTCAAAACCGCATTCCGCTAGACGCATTGCGCGACTCGGTTGCCGCACTTAAAGCCGAACTGGCCAAAGTGATCGTAGGTCAGCACGAGTTTGTAGAACTGCTTATCGTCGCCCTGCTTGCCGATGGTCACGTACTCATTGAAGGCGTTCCGGGAATCGCCAAGACGATAACCGCCAAGCTGTTTGCCAAAACCCTCAGCACCGGGTTTAGCCGTATTCAGTTTACGCCCGATTTGATGCCGAGCGACGTTTTGGGAACTTCGGTGCTCAATATGCAAACCAGCAATTTCGAATTTAAACACGGGCCTATTTTCTCAAACATTGTGCTTATTGACGAGATCAACCGCGCACCGGCCAAAACACAGGCTGCGCTTTTTGAGGTGATGGAAGAGCGCCAGATCACCATAGACGGTACCCAGTACGATCTGGAAAAGCCCTTTATGGTACTCGCCACCCAAAACCCCATTGAGCAGGAAGGTACCTATGCCCTTCCTGAAGCCCAGCTCGACCGTTTCCTCTTTAAAATCAAGGTGACCTACCCTGATCTGGAAGATGAGATTGCGATTCTAAAAAGTCAGAATCAGCTGAGTGGTGCGGCCACTGCTGTAATCGATGCGGTTCTCACTCCGGCGAAGCTTCAGGAATTCCGGGAGCAGACGGGTCAGGTTTTGGTAGAAGAAAAAATACTCAACTACATCGCGCAGATTACGGTAAAATCGAGAACGCATCCGCATTTGTATCTGGGTGGTTCGCCACGTGCCTCCCTGGCGATTTTAAAGTCGGCCAAAGCTTTTGCGGCCATCAACGGCCGCGATTTTGTAACGCCCGAAGATGTAAAACGCTCGGTAACGCCCGTATTGCGGCATAGAGTAATCCTTTCGCCCGAACGCGAAATGGAAGGGATGACACCCGAAACGGTGATTGATATGCTTGTTCAATCTGTAGAAGTACCCCGCTAGTGCGCCTTATAGCCTTCATAAAAAGTCTGTATTTTGACCTTAGGGTCTTTTACGTGCTGAGCGCGCTGGTGGTGCTGTTCCTGTTTTCGTACTGGTACCACAACCTGTTTCCCATCGCTTCGGTAGGGATGCTGCTGCTGGGAATCGCCGTGCTTTTTGACGCGATCACCCTCTACAAGAAAAAGGAAGGCCTTAGCGCTACGCGAAAACTCCCCGAGAAATTCTCCAATTCAGATGTAAACGAGGTGCCCTTGCAACTCACCAACCGCTATCCGTTTAAAGTCGCTTTTGAAGTGATTGACGAGATCCCGGTGCAGTTTCAAAAACGGGACTTTCTCAAAACCGGAAGCATTGCAGCCGGTGAAAAAACCCGTATTACCTACGGCCTGCGCCCGGTAGAACGCGGGGTGTACACCTTTGGGCGGTTGAATGTTTTTGTGACGAGCCCCGTGAAGCTGGTGAAGCGCCGCTATGTGTTTGACAACGGGCAGGCGGTAAAAGTCTATCCGTCGTTTATACAGATGAAAAAATATGCCTTTCTGGCCATAGACAACAAGCTGACGCAGTTTGGCCTTAAGAAAATACGCCGTATAGGGCATACGATGGAGTTTGAACAGATTAAAGACTACGTAAGCGGCGATGATGTGCGTACCATCAACTGGAAGGCGACTGCCAAGCGTGGCGATCTGATGGTCAACCAGTTTCAGGATGAGAAATCCCAGCCCATCTACTCGATCATCGATGCCAGCCGGGTGATGAAAATGCCTTTTGAAGGCCTTACCCTGCTGGATTACGCTATAAACTCGACTTTGGCCTTTAGCAATGTGGCGCTTAAAAAGAACGATAAAACGGGGCTGATTACCTTTAGCAACATGATTATCAACCATCTGGCCGCCAGCAGCAAAAAAACCCACCTCAATACTATTCTCGAGGTGCTGTACTCCATACATACCCGTTTTTTGGACAGTGATTTTGGCCGTTTGTATGCCGAAGTTAAACGCAAAATCACCCACCGCAGCCTGTTGTTGTTGTACACCAATTTTGAACACGAAAGCGCTCTGCAGCGCCAACTCCCCTACCTCAAAGGCCTGGCTCAAAAGCACGTACTGGTCGTGATCTTTTTTGAAAACACCGAGCTTACCGAACTGATCGCTAAAAAGGCCGCAAACACCCCCGAGATTTACCACAAGACCATCGCCCAGAAAATGGACTATGAGAAAAAACGTATGGTTAAAGAACTGGAACGCCACGGTATACAAACCGTCCTCACCAAACCCGAAGACCTTACCGTAAACACCATCAATAAATACCTGGAAATCAAAGCCCGGGGGATTTTATAGGTTTTTAGGTTGGAATGAGGATTTCCGTAAGGGGAAGTTAGTGGGGATGGGTATATTTACGCTTAGAATGTTATAAGTATCTGTTTATTAATTTAATTAAAGATGCTAAAAAGAATATAACGGTACGAAATGTACTGTTGCCCTATTGTTGGCGTGCATTTGAACAGAACGTATTGAACGAGAAAGAAAAAATAGGACACTTAATACGATTCGGACTTTCTCTGAAAAAAATTCAATTTGAGGAAATAAGCAAATGGGCTGATTTCCAAATTGAAAGAGGAAAGAATGATAATCTATATCTTGATTTATCCTTTGCGAAATCAACCAACGAAGTAATTGAATTATTGAATAAAGAGATAAAGTGGAATTTTAGATCTCCAGAAATCAATGATTTAATTCTTGCTTATTACAATGAATCCCTAAAATGCGACAAATCAAATTGGAGAAAAATTCAAAAAGAACTTATGGATTTTTATAACTATTTCGAATTTGAAGATGCAAATGAAATGATTGAAAATTTTATTTATTTTCTATTTGATGATTATCATTTGAGAAACGAAGGTCTTGAACCCACTTTAAATATGCCTGATTTTTTAATTAAAAATCTGTCTAATTTTAATAAGTATCAGGAATTACTAAAATTGCTGGATCGAAATAGAATTAATGGATTTGAAATAAAATAAACGACACGCCAACACCGGCTATAGTTCATTGCTTCTGACTTTCCTCGCGATTAGTCCTAGCAAATTTGCTATCATAGGTTTACGTCGAAAAATCCTCGCGGATTTTTACGCAACGAAACCACAGGCAAGACCGCTGTAACACATTTTGAGAAACCTATTAACTTACATATTGATATTTACTATTTGTTTCGGATGTTCTGACAAAAACTCTGAATGGAAATCTGAAATGAATGCAACAATATTCTTTGTAGCAGAACCGAAAAATGAAAAGTTTAATTTGACTTTCAAAAAAACGAAAAATACACTGAATTTTAGATACGTAAATCAAATTGATACAACAAAAACGATAGCGATAAGCAAAATAATTAATGCTGACACTCTTCTTTTTGGATTAGACAAGTTTCTAAAAACTAACAAAAAGCCTTTCACAAATGATGAACTTCAAGGATTGGAGTTTGACTATTATGACACAATAGATTATGCAGATGACGCAACTGGACCGATTTTATTTAATGAGAAATATGGACTTCTCGCAATTAACAATGTATTCGGACCGACAATCATATTTCTGGATAAAAAAAATGATTATCTGACTGAATATATAATTGATAAGCTAAATGAATAAAAAACGTTTTACAACAAAGATGTATAACCGCAATTAAGGCGTCCCGAGGCTTCGGGAGACTATTTCCGAATCCAGTCGGAATTGCTAAAGTCTGTGCCAAACCGAATAATAACGCATATTAACCCGTAACTGACGGTTATACTAACCGTTACCAGAATTTCTAAACGCGCTAAAAGCCAAATGAAAACCTACAAAGCAAAAAAGAAAAGATTAAGCCATGGATGCTTATCGCTTCGATGATTTTGCCGGTAGCCCTTTTCTATTTTGGTCAAAATACATTCATAGAGAAACCCTTACTACTCTTGCCGGTATTAAGTACATTTTTGGTACTATTTTCGGTTTATAGGAACACATCATTTAAAATTAAAACTCACTATAATGCACAGATTATTCCTTTTCGTAGTATTTCTTCTAAGTCACCTCACTTATAGCCAGAGTAAAGAAGCTGACGAAATTTTAAAGGAAGGTAAGTTACTTTTTAGATTAGAAAAGGGCTCCTGGTATGGTACAGATGACCTTCTAGCTCGATTTAAAACGAAAATAGACTCTGTTGGAGGATATCTCTCTTATGAGACCGATGAACACAAAATCAAAACGATATTTTTCAGTCGCTTTAATCCTGAAGAAATTCTTGTAAGATACGAGTTTGACAGCCTGCCGAAACCACAGCCTATTAAAGTAGATACGCTCAATCCATTGGCAACTAATCTGGAAAAAGACCTGATTACAATAAGGCAGGATGCCAAAGATCAAGCTGCCTTAAATGAAGATGGTTTTTTTAGTTTCTACGAAAACACCTCATTAAATTTTATACCGCTTATCGATCAAAATGAGAGAAGCGTTTTTGTGCTTACCGGACCTCAAACCAATGGTGTAGTGCTCATTGGTAACGACTACAAACTAAACTATACTAATACTAATGAGTTTGTTAAGAAAGAGCGCATACACAAAACTATGTTGCAAATTCCGTATGCATCCTCTGAGAATCCGGAAAAAATACTTACAACAATGCATTCCCATATTGTAACGAAGCATATATCATCAACTGACATCTGCACCTTATTACTCTATAAAAATTATGTGGAATGGAATCAACATATTGTGATGAGTAAGAAAGCGGTCTCGGTATTTGATTTACAAAAGGAAACTTTATTGATTATGAGTAAAAAAGCCTGGGATAAAATTTATAATAGATAAATACAGATTGGTTTTGGTAGGGCTGAGAGTTCCCACTCTGAACCTTTAAATATAAAATTCATGTTTGCTGATTCACTCAAAACCAAAATCAAAGAATTAACCAAAGAGATTTTAACGGATGATTGGAAAACTAACTATTCAATTAAGAATACCAAAAGCCTCGGAATTCAAGACGCCGAATTGATTATCTCAGATTTTTTAGAGCACCGGGAATATGCTTGCGCATTTGAGCATCTGGAGTATGTTATTTCGGAGACTGAAACCCAATTGACCGCTGAGCAGGCTCAAAAAATGGAAAAACTGGGTCTAATCCTGAAGATGAAATAGTGTTATGATTAAGAAAACTACTCATTGTAATTTTGGATACCGGCTTATGCCAGTCTTCGATACACCTTCTATGTTCATCAATCCCCGTCTGCTCAAAACCTGTATCCTTTATTTTATGCTGCTTTGCAGTCAAATCAACTTCTGCCAAAGCAATGATATCTTGAAAACATATGAAACCGCAGATGGTAAAATCATAATGTTGTTAGCTGACCAGCGCGTCTTACTTGAAGTTTCAGAGAAAGTAAGCTATCCCGACAGTACTAACATCATTAGTATAACAAAAGACGGCAAGGCAATATGTGGGCTTCGAATTTCAGAGGTTATTTATCAAAATTATGGGTTTTATAAATATGAGAATCAGAATCTGATACTACTTTTTAGGGATGAAAACCCAATCGAAGACATAGCTGTTAAGTTTGCAGATACAGATATTAAAGGGCAATCGATTCGGGTATGCTTCACTAATAACTACCATCCTGTTTTTGATCTAAAGGTTTTTCAAAAAGACCAACTGCTTTGTTCCATTGACTTTTTTGCAGAAAATTGCAGCTTTACGACTTCAGACTTTGTTTCTCCACTTGTTTTCAACTATAATGGTAACCTGAAAACACTTCCATTAACTTCTAAACCAATTGAAGAACTCATTGTCACCATAAACGACTTAAAGGGCGATAACCAAATAAAAATCGAAAAGATCGCTTATAACCTCAAAGACTTAATTGAAAAATAGAAACATGAAATTAAAACACATCACAACCAGCCTTTTTGTCCTGGTACTTACAGTATTTCTCACGTCATGCACTACTGATGATGCTGACACCGGGAATTCGGTAAATTATGAAACGGAAATTCTGGGAAAATGGACCCTGGTTAGCCACAGCGGGTCTTACGAGGTATCACAAAGCGGAATTTCAACTAAGGAAACCGGCAGCGATTATAACTACAGTATTGAGTTTACAGAGGAACCTCAGGTTATCAACACAAGCGGAAGCTATACCGTAAATGTAGCAGAAACAACCACTCAAAATGAGACCAGTAGCTTTAGCTATGTCATAAATTCCAATCAAAATCAGCAGGAAGGGGTATTTATTGGTACCTGGAGTATAGAACGTGGCAATCTCATTACCAGAGTTTATGATAATGAACCCAACGAAGAAGGATCGTATACACTAACAACCGACATTGTAGAACTTACCGATACCAGACTGGTACTGAAAACCGATGAATCAGCGTCCAGCTCTGCAGATTATACCATCACCGGTAGTACAACTCTTATTTTTGAGAGGTAATAAGAACTTTAAAAATTAAACCAATGATGAAAAAAATTATCTTCCTAACATTTATTGCAATCGTATCTTATACGCATTTACAAGCGCAAAAAACAAATGAATTTGAATTAATAACATCCGGAAAATGGCATCTTGAATACATGGAAATGGGCGGGAAGAAAATGGAATTACCAGCAGAAATACAAAAAATGAACTGGGTAATCTTTCATCCCAATGGAAAACAAGAAGGAATGGAACAGGGAACTAAATATGTTGGAAAATGGGAGTTTGATGAATCCACTAAAACCATACGTACTAATGATTTGGATGGAAAGGGGGAACAAAAAGTAATTTCAGTAACCGATAAAAAATTGATTGTTTCCGTAAAAGAGCAAGGATCAGTAATGATTATAGGGTTAAAAAAGTAACTTTTTAAAAGTACTGGGGTGTATTTTTCGACCTCCCTAAGGCTTTATTTTTTCATCAATTACAACAATGAACCGCAAAGAATTCTTAAAAACAGACAAAATAGGATATGAATTTGCAAGTTTTGCTTCATTATCAGGGCTTAAACTACCCTACTCTTTGATATTGAATACTATTAAGGTCTGAAGCTGTGAACAATCCTGAGGAAATTAAATACAAAGGTCTTCTGCATAAAGAAGTTAAGCAGCTAGCCGGGATTAGTCTGAAATTTCACCGAATCGCCAGTATGTTTTTTGATCATTTTATCATGTCTGCAATTACATTGATTCCTGTCTTCCTGGTAACATTTTTAGTTTTAAACGATATTCTGCACCTCACCTTCTTAAAACCTTTGTACGCTTTCTTTTTTCTGGGATTTATATATCTCAATAAAGACTTTTTTAGGGCTAAAAGTCCCGGAAAACGGGTACTGGGTTATCAGGTAATTGACGTTAAGACCCTGGAACCGGCATCAGAGCTTCAATGTTTTATACGAAATATGCCTATCATTCTTATTTGGCCAATAGAAGTGCTTGTTTCCCTTATTAATCCGCAGAGGCGCATCGGAGATTTTATAGCGCGTACCCAGGTTGTTAGAGCTCCACAAGAAAAATTGAGCAGCTTTAGAAAAGACTTTAAAAACATAAGCCTGAAAAGGAATTTCGTTTTGATCGTAATTATATGGGGTGTTTACTTTTATGTATTCAGCCTTCTATTTCCTAACCTGAATTAAACCCGGTAAGGAAAAACCATTACCTCTCAAAAGCTAGAAAATCGGCTTTTAGTGGTAATTTAATGCAGTCTAATCCTTACCTTAAAAATCGCGTTATGGCATCTAAAACCTATACCAACGGCGACGTCACCATCCTGTGGCAACCCGAAAAATGCATCCACTCCGGCGTTTGCGTAAAAACCCTGCCGCAGGTGTACAATCCCAAAGAAAAACCCTGGATCAAACCCGAAAATGCCACTTCGCAAGCATTGATCAATCAGGTTGCCTTGTGTCCTTCCGGAGCCTTGAGCATAAAAAACTAATGCGATGACTAAAGTAGAATACGAACAAAACGAGCGCAAAGGCCGCTTTGTCATTTACGAAGACGCTGTTTTTGCGGGAGAAATGACCTACACCTGGGCCGGAACCGGCAAATTTATCATTGATCACACCGGTATTGAAGAAGGCTTTAACGGCAAAGGTTTTGGTAAAAAATTACTGGAACAGGCAGTCGCTTTCGCCCGGGAACAAGAAGTAAAAATCCTGCCCCTCTGCCCCTTTGCCAAAGCTCAATTCGACAAAGACCAGAACCTTGCAGATGTGCGTTATTAACCGCCTTCAAAAACATGATTTGTTGAAATACAGACATTAAGATTTCCGGAATGTGGGTATCTGATTTTTTAGTGTTAATTTAACACTACTTAATTCATTCACCGGAAACACATTATGAAATCAACACCTATTAAAATAATTCTGTTCATCTTCTTTACAGGATTCGGTTTAACTGCCTGCAAAACGGAAGCCGAGAAACCGAAAGAACAAAGTCTGGTTGTACAAACCACCAATGGCAAAATCAAAGGAAGTTTAAACGACAGCGTTTATGCCTATAAAGGCATTCCTTATGCTCAGGCGGAACGCTTTATGCCTCCGCAGGATCCTGAGGCCTGGGAAGCGGTACGGGAAACCACCGAGTTTGGACCGGTAGCCCGGCAGGTTGTGCCCTGGTATCCCGATTCGGTACAAAGTGAGAAAGAACTGTATAGTTTAAACGTCTGGAGCCGTGGCATAAACGACGGTAAAAAACGTCCGGTGATGGTGTGGCTGCACGGTGGCGGCTTTTTTGTGGGTGCCAGCAACGACCCCATGACCTATGGCGAAGCTCTGGCTAAAAAAGGAGATATCGTTGTGGTTTCTGTGAATCACCGCCTGAATATTCTAGGCTTTTTAGATCTTTCGGCTTATGGAGATGCGTACGCAAAGTCGGCCAACGTAGGTATGCTCGATATCGTGAAGGCTTTAGAATGGACTAAAAATAACATCGCCAATTTTGGCGGGGATCCCGCAGATGTAACTATTGTAGGCGAATCAGGTGGCGGCGGAAAAGTGGGCACCCTGATGTGTATGCCTGCGGCGAAAGGCCTATTTAATAAAGCCATCATTCAGAGCGGTACGCTAATCAATTCGATGACTAAAGAAAAATCTCAGGCACTGGCAGCAAAAGTTTTGGAAAAACTGAACATCACTCCCGACGAACTCAATAAGCTTGACACGCTAGATTACAAGGCGCTGGTAAAGGCGGGTAATGAAGCGGTAGCCGAAATGGGGGGAGCCCGAACTCCGGGGTCTGCGGGTATGTTTGGCTTTGCTCCTTCCGCCGATGGAGATGTATTGCTACAGCAGCCGTTTAGCCCCGGTTTTGCAGATATCTCCAAAGATATTCCGGTGATGATTGGTTCTACTTTAAACGAAATGATGCCGGTCGCTTACGGCAATAAAAGCCTGACTTTAGAACAGGCCAAAGATACTTTAGCTCAGCAATACGGCGACCGCACCGACGAATACGTTGAACTGTACGCAAAAGCCTACCCTGATTTTACACCGCAGGATTTGCTTTCAATTGACAAGACCTTTCGCCCCTACACCATTCGTACCGCAGACGCAAGAGCCGAAGAATCAAGCGCGCCGGTATATGCTTATATACTCACCTGGAAAAGTCCGGTGGAGGATTACTCCAAAGGTTCGTTTCACGGTTTAGACATTCCGCTGGCCTTTAATACGGTTGATCTCAGACCCGATTGGACCGGAGAATCAAAAGAAGCCTGGGAACTGGCAGACAAGATGAGCTTGGCCTGGATCAACTTTGTAAAAACCGCAAACCCGAATGTCGAAGGTGTACTTCCACAATGGGAGCCTTACACGGCAGAAAACGGAGCTACGATGTACTTTGATAACCAATGTAAAATTGTTTACAACCACGACCGGGAATTGATGAATTTCATCAGACCCCTGGAATAAAAAACCAGACAATAGTTTAATACAAGGGTTTTTAATAAAAATGACAAAACGGGCCGTAAAATGGCTCGTTTTTCTTTTGAAATGTGTCGACATATCTTCTAAATACTGCAACATTAAAATTTAAAACGAGTAATTATTTCAAGTCTTAGTAAAGACCGTGTCATAAAAGCCAGTTGTTGCCTCGCTTCTACTTTGCACCATATATCTGCGTATGAAATTAAAATACACCTTCCTTTTTTGCATACTTAGTCTAATCACTCGCGCTCAGGATTTGAAAATTCATGAGCTTCTTCCTCCCGAAACCAATCAGATTTCAGATTTGTCATTTCTTGAGACTGAATTGAAGAACAGGCAGCTCGTTATGCTGGGGGAACAAACCCATATGTACGGAAACATATTTGAGATGAAGGCACGTATTGTAGAATACCTGCATCAGCAACTGGGATTTAAAACCATTGCAATAGAATCTCCGATGTACGATATCTGGAAAATAAATCAGAGTGATTTTGATTCAAAAAAATTGAATGATGCAGTCTGGGGCGTTTGGTCAAACACAACAGAGTTTCAGCGACTGGTCAACTACATAAAAGATAATGATCTAAAAGTAATAGGTTTTGACACGCAGATAATAAATACCCAGCAATTTATAGAAGACTTTTTTGATTTCCTGGAAAATCGGGAACTTGAATTGAAACTGGATGAAGATGATATGGGTATCATCATCGAAGGGGTTTTAGATAATGGGGCTTTTGATGAGGAGGATATAAATTTTAATCTCTATGAAAATGAGCTCAAACGAATCCTTCGCGAACTGGAAAAATCAGAATCTGATGAAACCAACTATTATTGGAATCAATTTATAAAAAACCTTCTGGCCTGCTCCCGGGACGCTTATTACAATACCGAAGAAATCCTGACTACAGATTTCGCCAATAAAAACTACAATATACGCGATGCGCAAATGGCAGATAATCTGCTGAGCTACTTAGGTCGTAATCCTGATGAAAAGATCCTGGTTTGGGCAGACAACATTCATATCATTAATGATATGACAAGCATTAAAAAGCCGGTCGTAAAGGAATTTCTTCCTATGGGTTCCTACATTCATAAGGCTTTACGCGAAAAGGCATACAGCCTGGCCACACTTCACGCCAATGATTCCCTTTTTGATCTGGGAACCAAAAAATGGGAAGCTACGCCTGTTAAAAAAGGTTCTTTTGAGTACGAACTAAGTTCCTTTACCCATCCGTATCTGTTTATTACCTCAAGTCAGGAGGCCATGCACAGAACCCGGGATACGCGCCTGCTCAACTTTATCGATTTTACAGAAGCACGGTTGGATGAGCTCTACGACGGCTACGTATTCCTCAAAAATGCGAAATTACCTATCGGTGAAACGCCAAAGGATACCGTCAATATTCCGAAAAGACCTTTGGTTAATACCAAGAAAATTAACCCAGTTAAAAATGGCGAAAATCTTATTCTTAAAGGACAGGTTTTGGATACTAAAAGTGGAAAGCCTGTGCCCTTTGCAACCCTGATTCTCAAAAGCGAAGAAGTATACCGGGTCGCCGATGAAGAGGGGTATTTTGAACTCCCTGTTAAAAAAGAGGCGATGCAGACTGCTCTATTAGAACTCTCTTCTCTGGGTTTTGAAACCCGAAAAATTGCGCTTAAGGATCTAAACGAACAAGTTTATCTGGAACCCAAATTTGAAGAATTAAACGAAGTTGTGATAACGGGTTACCTTTCTCCACTTGCGGTTCTTAAAAAAGCGATCTCCAAAAAGAAAACCAATCATCCTGTAGATCCTTTCAATTTTCAACGGTACGGCAAGGTGATCTTAAATACCAATGACACTAATGAACTGGACTTCGAGGTAGTAACCAAGGATTACGATAGGGGTTATTTATCCCCTTACGTTATCACTCAAAAAGTGGAACAAATTAAATGGAATACCAATCGAAATCCTGAAAAGTACCAAAATACAGGTCAGTTCTTTTCATACAGACAAAATGCAATAAGATATTCCAATATCCTGCATAAAAGAAAATATAAGAAGTTTGAATTGAATTTTATCAAATCCAATCAGCCCGAAGACGAGAATACCTTTATTATTGCCTTTCAGACTGAAAGAAACAAATGGAATTATACCAATCGAGGTTATCCCACCAGCTATTCCGGGAGGGTTTATATTGATAAACAAAGCTTTGCTATAGTAAAGGTTGTGGAAAACTGGGAAACGACTCTCAACCGGGATGAAATAAAAATCTATTACAAAGGCTATCCCGGTTATGATGATATACAGGAAACCACCATCAAGGAGGAAAACGTGTGTACGTATTCCCCTATTAGTGACGACGGTAAGTACTACGCCAACCGTTATTTTAACAGAAAATACAGTGAATTCTTAAATACCGAAAACAAAAGAAGTCATAGAATATTGGAATTAGACTCGTATTTATTCGATTTTGAATTGAATGATGTGGAAACTATAGAATTTGAGTGGAAACAAAAAGATCAAAGCCTTCTAAATCGTGTTAACTATAACCCGGCTTTTTGGGACTCCTTTTATGAAAAGCTTAGGCTAAGTAAGATAAATTAAGAGAGTAAACCTGCTCAACCCGACTCTTCTAAATTACGCAGCTCTAAACTCCCTAAAACCAGTCAATCAGAGTATCTGACCTTAAATCTGATGATACTCTTGGTTATTCCGAATTTATAATTCTAAAACTGCTGTAAACAGGTTGCGGTGTTCAACGGATCGTATGCCAGGCCTATTCCAGATTTGTCAGGAGCATATTCGGAAAGTAATCACGATGAAACACCTGTATATTTCATAAAAATCCAATTGCTAATTTCAATCATCTGAGAAGCTGATTTTTGATGGGAATTGAGGTTCGTTGCCTGTAGTTAGGGCTCCATTTTAATTTTTAAAAACAGGCATCCGTTTTTCGCCCGAAAGCCCTTATCTTTGCTGCCTTAAATTTTGTACTATGATCCAGGTTACTTTGCCAGACGGCAGTGTAAAAGAATTTGAAAGCGGCGTCACTCCTTTTGACGTGGCAAACAGCATCAGTGCAGGGCTCGCGCGCAACGTGATTTCTGCCAAATACAACGGGCAAACCGTTGAAATCACCACTCCCCTTACCACGGATGGTGCGCTGGTTCTTTTTACCTGGAACGATGAGGAAGGAAAAAAAGCCTTTTGGCACTCTTCGGCACACATTCTCGCTCAGGCGCTTGAAGAATTGTATCCGGGAGTTAAGCTAACCATTGGTCCCGCCATTGAAAAGGGTTTTTACTATGATGTTGATCTGGGAGATCGTTCGCTAAGCGAAAACGACTTTAAAAAGATCGAAGACAAAATGCTTGAAATCGCACGCGGCAAGCACGAGTTTAGCATGCGCAGTGTTTCTAAAGCAGATGCACTTGATTTCTACAAAAAACAGAATAACCCGTATAAGGTTGAATTGATTGAAAACCTGGAAGACGGAAGCATCACTTTTTGCGATCACGATACCTTTACCGATTTGTGCCGGGGTGGTCACCTGCCCAACACGGCTTTTGTAAAGGCGGTTAAACTGATGAGTGTTGCCGGTGCCTACTGGCGTGGTGATGAGAACAAACCGCAGCTTACCCGCGTGTACGGTATCTCCTTCCCCAAGCAGAAAGACCTTAAAGAATACCTCGAATTGCTTGAAGAAGCTAAAAAACGGGACCATCGCAAACTGGGGAAAGAACTTCAGCTTTTCACGTTTTCGCAGAAAGTAGGTCAGGGACTGCCATTATGGCTGCCTAAAGGTGCCGCTTTGCGGGAGCGTCTGGAAAACTTTTTAAAAGCTGCACAAAAAAAGGCAGGTTACGAAATGGTGGTTTCTCCGCACATCGGTCAGAAAGAATTGTATGTTACCTCCGGGCACTATGCCAAATACGGGGAAGACAGCTTTCAGCCCATTAAAACTCCTGCTGAAGGAGAAGAATTCCTGCTAAAACCTATGAACTGCCCACATCACTGCGAAATTTACAATTCGCAACAGTGGAGCTACCGCGATTTACCCAAACGTTTTGCTGAATTTGGTACCGTGTACCGTTATGAGCAAAGTGGTGAACTACACGGTCTTACCCGTGTACGTGGCTTTACGCAGGATGATGCGCACATATTCTGTACTCCAGATCAACTGGATGAAGAGTTTATGAAAGTGATTGACCTGGTACTGTATGTATTTGGCTCTCTTGGCTTTGAAAACTTTACTGCGCAGGTATCTTTACGCGATCCCGAGAATAAAGAAAAATACATCGGCTCTGATGCCAACTGGGAGAAGGCTGAAACTGCAATTATCAATGCTGCCAAAACCAAAGGCCTTAATTACGTTATAGAAACCGGTGAAGCCGCATTCTATGGGCCAAAGCTTGACTTTATGGTGAAAGATGCATTGGGAAGAAGCTGGCAGTTAGGTACTATTCAGGTAGATTATAACCTGCCCGAACGTTTTGAACTCAGCTATAAAGGCAGTGACAATGAAGAACACCGCCCGGTTATGATACACCGTGCGCCCTTTGGCAGTATGGAACGCTTTGTAGCCATTTTACTGGAGCATACAGGGGGGAACTTTCCGCTGTGGCTTATGCCTCAGCAGGCCATCGTACTCACGCTCAGCGAGAATTATGAGAAATACGCTCAAAATGTTTTAGAATTATTAGAAAATCACGAAATTCGCGCTACCATTGACGACCGTGGAGAAACAATGGGTCGTAAGATTCGGGAGGCCGAAATGCAAAAATTACCCTATATGTTGATCATTGGTGAGAAAGAAGCCAAAGATGGTACGGTTTCTGTACGTAGACATGGGGGTGAGGATTTAGGCACGATGTCAGTAGCAGATTTTGCAGGCGTGATTGAAACCGAAATCAGCAAGACCTTAAAAAAGTTTGAAGTTTAATTAAAATTTTATAGCCATAGCAATACGTAGAAAAAGATCAAAAGGGCCCGCAAGAGTCCAGAAACAAGACCAGCACAACATCAACCAAAAAATACGTGCCCGTGAGGTACGGCTTGTTGGAGATAATGTAGAAATGGGGGTTTATCCTACCAGTAAGGCATTAGAAATCGCTAATGAACAGGAATTAGATTTGGTTGAAATATCACCAAATGCAGAACCACCTGTTTGTAAGGTGATGGATTACAAGAAATTTGTTTACGAGCAGAAGAAGCGTGAAAAAGCCATTAAGGCAAAAGCTTCTAAAGTTGTCGTTAAAGAAATTCGTTTTGGTCCGAATACCGATGATCACGATTATGAGTTTAAAAAGAAGCACGCTCAGAAATTCCTTGAAGAAGGAGCAAAATTAAAAGCCTATGTATTCTTTAAAGGACGATCAATCATATATAAAGATCAGGGACAGATTTTGCTATTAAGATTAGCTCAGGATCTTGAGGATTTTGGGAAAGTCGAGCAGATGCCTAAGTTAGAGGGTAAACGTATGATTATGTTTATGGCTCCTAAAAAGACAAAATAGCCTAACGGCAATTTATAAATTTAAATCCCGTCCTTTTTTAAAGGCCGGGATTGATTTTGATAGTAAATTCGCTTTGCTTCAAAATCAAAGACAATAAGCGGAATAATTAAATAAACTAGGAATTATGCCTAAAATGAAAACAAAAGGCAGTGCTAAAAAGCGTTTCAAGCTTACAGGTACTGGTAAAATCAAAAGAAAGCATGCGTTTAAGAGTCACATCTTGACCAAAAAGTCTAAGAAACGTAAGCTTGCGTTAACTCACGATACTTTGGTACACAAAGCGGACGAGAATAACGTAAAAATTATGTTACGTCTTAAATAAGACCGTAACCGGTTCAAATTATTTTATAAACCCTGGAGTTGGGCAAAACGGTAATACGTTTTGAAAGTGACCGTAAGGTTCGCCTGCTACAAAAACAATTAAATTATGCCAAGATCAGTAAATTCAGTTGCTTCAAGAGCCCGTAGAAAAAAGGTAATGAAGCAGGCCAAAGGTTACTTTGGAAGACGTAAAAACGTCTACACCGTTGCTAAAAATGCGGTTGAAAAGGCTATGCTTTATGCATACCGCGACCGTCGTCAAAAGAAGAGAAACTTCCGTTCGTTATGGATTGCCCGTATTAATGCAGGTGCCCGTATGCACGGTTTGTCTTATTCTCAGTTTATGGGTAAAGTTAAAGCTGCAAACATCGAGCTTAACCGTAAGGTACTTGCAGATTTAGCAATGAATCACCCGGAAGCTTTTGAAGCAATCGTAAATAAAGTAAAATAGGGCTAACGCCTAATTAATTAACAATACTCCGCTTAGAACAAAAAACCCGGTCAATCGACCGGGTTTTTTATTGGTTGCGCTAAAAGCTGAACTATTTGAAAGCCAGACCAGCGACTAATTAAATAACTGCTCCTTTCCTGAACAATTACAGCTTGGCTTGAATTTGTATGGATTCGGTTCTATTTCCAATCAAAGAAAACCACTTTTTCCATATCTGGGTGTAAGCTTTGCAGCACCGGACATGTGCGCGCAGTATTCTCAAGAATCTTACGCGTCTTTTCTTCGGCTATGCCATACAACGTAAGCTTTACCTCAATTTTAGAGATTCTGCGTGGCTCTGCTGCCATAATTTTAGTGACTTCGGCAATAGATCCTTTAAGGTCTGGTGCGCCCATTTGATTTGCCTTAATTCCCATTACCGTAAGCATACAACTGGCTAAAGCCGTAGCAACCGTGTCTGTAGGTGAGAATGCCTCACCCTTGCCGTTATTATCAACAGGAGCATCGGTGATAAAGGTATTGCCCGATTGTACATGCTCACAAGAAGTGCGCAATTCACCAAGATAAACTACTTTACTGGTCATTTTTAGTCTTTTAAATAAGTACTGCTAGCCGTTTCCGGAATTTCTACCACGATCTCCTGCAAATCTTCTCCAAACTTTAGAATATAGGCCGAATTGTTATAGTATCCCGAAGAAACCGGATCCTGTATATAATGAAACTTATTCTCTACGTACTGCGTACTGTAACCGGCTTCTGCGGCCTCATATAAACTTTCAGCTGCTGCCAGTCTAAGCAGGGTATCAAAAGTAAGATCATACCCCCTTACTGCATAGCTGCTGGGCTCATAACCGTATTTCGCTTTGTAGGCATTGATAAATGAAAGCTGCTTTTCGGTATACGCGCGGTCAACAGACGGAAAGTGAAAATTAAGCTTCATCAGGCTTATGTTTGAAACATCATCGCTTTCGTACGCCGAACCTTTATCGGTAGTGAGCAGGGTGATGCGCTTACCTCCCAGTTGCGTGGAAAGGCTGGTGGTCACATTACTGATGAGTGCCACATCATTGCTTTCTAAAATCACCCAGTTCTCAATAGTCGAAGACAATTTTAACGCGAGGTTTGAGGCACTCACGTAGCCTGCGCCATTTTCACCTTTAGGAAAAACGACCTTAGCATCGGGATACAATGCCAATAGCTGGTTTTTGGTAGCCTGATTTTTACCGTCTGCAACGATCACTATATTCTTACCTCTTCCCTCCTGTTTGATGTAACGCAACATCTGTTCTTTCAAAATTTTATCGGCCGGTCTGGACTGAAACAAATTGGCCTGCATTTCAACTTCGGGAACAATAGGCGATACTACCGGGATGGCACGATCTCTTAACAAACGACTGGTTTTTTCTACATTGCTGGTTAACAACGGACCAATTACCACATTCATTTTTGCAAAGTCATTACCCCGCAAAATGCTTTCTATTTTACGATCATTGGCAGCCTGGCCATCATTGCGATCATACTGCGTGTCAAAAACGTGCAGATTGGTTGATATACCTAAAGCTTTTGCCGAATCTGCAGCCATAAGGACGCCGCTGTAAAAATCCAAAGCGATATTCATCACCCGGTCCCGTTTTAAAACCTGGCGCGCGATATCACTGGTATCGGTTTTGGTTTTGCCCAAATTAAAAGGCAGCATCACCGCTACATTTTTTGTACTGAGATTGGTGAGGTTATCTGAAAGTTTTACTGCCCCGCCGCTAACATCAAGACTTACCTCTTCAGAAAGCTTGCCCTTGGGCAATTTTAGAATCATTCCGTTTTTAAGACCTTCCTTCAAGGCAGGATTGAGTCGTACCAGCTGCTCTTCACTCATATCCCATCTGCGGGTTAGACTGAAAAGCGTTTCCTGTGGCTTTACTTCATAAAACGCATAGGTTCCCTCTTCAAGAACCGCATCGTTAGTGTACGATTTATCGGGTACATTGAGAATTGCGCCTATCTGCAGTCCGTTTTTGATTTCAGGATTCATAGACTCAAGCTCCTGAATCGTAATCCCATACATCGCAGCCAGACCATATTTGGTTTCTTTAGGCTTGACGATGTGCTTTCGGTTTGTAACCGCAGGTTTGCCAGTATCTTCAGAAACCTCGGTCCGGGTTTTGGTATTCGGTACTTTAACCACCTCGCCGCTTCGCAGTTCGGCAGTATACAAATGCGTGTTATAGCGTTTGATATCGGTTTCAGACACCTCGTATTTTTTGGAAAGCTTATACAAGGTTTCACCTTTAGCAACAGTATGCAGGATAAACTTACCGTCAGCACTTAGTTCTGAGTTTCCGGGATCAGACTGACCGCCGGGTAAAATAAGAACAAGACCGGGATAAATTCGGTTTTTAGCTTCCGGATTCAGGCGGTAAATCTCGTAAACCGTAACATTGTATTTATTGGCAATAGCCGAAATGGTTTCCCCGTCCTGCACCCGGTGACTCGAGTAGGTCTGCTGACCGATACTGGAGCAACTGAATACCATAAAAAGGAATAGAAATAGAACACTTAGGTTTCTCATTATTTTTAAATTATTTCTAAAAATCAATACCAATACCATACCCAATTGTGTTTGAAGGAAGTAAACTAAGGCTTTCTGCCGGTTCTTATTCCCATTCTATTGTAGCAGGCGGTTTTGAACTGATGTCATAGACTACTCTATTAACGCCCTTTACTTTATTTATTATATCATTTGATACTTTTTGGAGGAAGTTATAAGGCAGATTCACCCAGTCTGCAGTCATTCCGTCTGTACTTTCAACAGCCCGCAAGGCTACACATTTCTCATAGGTACGCTCATCTCCCATCACCCCTACCGAATCTACCGGTAAAAGCATGGCACCTGCCTGCCAGACCTGATCGTAAAGACCCCAGTCGCGAAGACCATTGATGAATATCGCATCAACTTCCTGCAGGATACGTACTTTCTCTGCGGTGATATCTCCCAGAATTCGAATGGCAAGGCCGGGACCGGGAAACGGATGTCTCCCTAGCAACATTGGATTCATATCCATACTGGCGCCCACACGGCGTACTTCGTCTTTAAACAGCATACGCAAGGGCTCTACGACCTGCAACTTCATAAAATCGGGTAAACCTCCTACATTGTGGTGTGATTTTATGGTTGCTGAAGGGCCGCCGGTTGCAGAAACCGATTCAATAACATCGGGGTAAATGGTACCCTGAGCGAGCCATTTTGCATTTTCTACCTGATGGGCTTCATCGTCAAAAACCTCGATAAACACACGACCGATGGTTTTACGTTTTTCTTCAGGATCACTCTTGCCGGCAAGGGCATCGAGAAAACGTTTGGAAGCATCAACGCCCTTAACGTTAAGCCCCATTCCTTCATACTGTTTAAGTACTTCTGAAAATTCGTTTTTACGGAGTAACCCGTTATTTACAAAAATACAGTGCAGGTTTTTACCAATTGCCTTGTGCAGCAACATAGCAGCAACCGAGCTGTCTACGCCTCCAGAAAGTCCCAGAATAACCTTGTCGTCACCCAGCTTCTTTTTTAACTGATCTACGGTGGTGTCTACAAAACTATCTGGTGTCCAGCTTTGCGCAACCCCGGCAATGTTAACCAGAAAATTTTCCAGTATACGTTTACCGTCTGTAGAATGATACACCTCGGGGTGAAACTGAATGGCATAGGTTTGCTCACCTTCAATGCGGTAAGCCGCGTATTCCACATCGTGGGTACTGGCCAGTTTTACCGCTCCGGTTGGTAATTTTTTTATGGTATCACTATGACTCATCCAAACCTGGCTACCCGCTTCAACGCCTTCAAAAAAGGCTTCATCTTCCTTAACCATAGAGAGGTTAGCCCGGCCATATTCGCGGGTATTGGATTGCCCTACTTCACCTCCGTGAAAATGGGCCAGATATTGTGCACCATAGCAAACCCCAAGCATCGGCTTTTTACCGCGTATCTGAGATAAGTCTGGATGTGGAGCGTCTTCTGCTCTTACAGAACTGGGTGATCCCGAAAGTATAACAGCCTTGTAGCTGCTTAAATCTTCGGGTAATTTGTTGTAGGGTTTAATTTCGCAGAAGATGTTGAGTTCCCTGATGCGCCTTGCGATCAATTGGGTGTACTGCGAACCAAAGTCTAGAATGAGTACGTTATTTTGCATAGGCAAAAATAGTATTTCTATCTAATCTGAAAGTCTGAAAATGCCGTCAAATTTTCAATAATATTTTAACAAAATGTCTGGTTTGGTTTGTCTCTAAGTGTCCAAACGAAGACATGTCTAATCAACGACCTCCCTGCAATTTATCGTACAAATAAGCCAAACAACAGATTTTCAGAAGATAAAAACCTCCATTCGGCCTGGCACAGGATTATAAAATCCTGAATGAGGTTTAAAAAACATATTGCATTATCATATTTATCCGTGAAATACTGAATAATTATCGGTTTTTAAACAAAAAGCCATTAAATACGCAAAAGTATCTTTGTTTTTTTCATTTAATAGGAATAAACAGCAGAAAATATAATTATAAACAATACAACCGGTTAAAAAAACTATATTTGTTAAGATATAAACTAACAGTCCCTAAGCTAACTTAAATGTCTATTTCCAAACAACTTAAATCCCTCCGGGAACAAGCCGCACTATCACAGAAGAAAGTGGCTGCTGAACTGGGTATCACCCAGGGAGCATACTCCCTAATCGAAAACGGTCAGAATTCTATTACCACAGATCACCTGCTTACCTTGAGCCGCCTGTATAGTGTTCCTACAGATCGTATTCTAAAGGGTTCACACAATTCGGTGATGATTAATATTTCAAACGGTTTTGTTCCGCTAATTGATGTTGAAGCCCGAGCAGGCTTTATTGAGAACAGAGACAATGAGCAATGGCTCTCTACCCTGGCTATGTTTAAATTACCCGGGTACGAACCTGTTGAAGGTCAAAAACTATTTGAGGTTGAAGGCGACAGTATGATGCCCACGCTGATGCACGGAGACATCCTGATTACGCAACATGTTGACGATCTTAGCGAAATCCTTGACGGATCTGTTGCTGTGATTGTAACTCCAAAATCGGTACTTACCAAACGTATTAAAAAAGACCTTCCTAACGATGCACTTATTCTCATAAGCGACAACAGTAAATACGAAAGTATTTCTTACCAACTCGAGAATATCCTGGAAATCCTTATCGTTCGCGGTAAAATCACCAGTTCGCTAAACGTGATTGATATGGATGCCAACAACCGCGTGAAACACCTGGAAAGTCAGGTAGATAAGCTGCAAAGCGATATGAGTAAGCTTATTGAAAAAATCAATAAAATTGTTTAATACTTCGATTTTAATCCAATAAAAAACCCGGCAACTTGCCGGGTTTTTTATTGGATTATTATTTCACGTTATTGTCTGGAAACAACCGCTCTAGGAAAAGAGAGCGTGTTCAGTTGCATATTTTGAACCTCAGGGTAGAGTTTATTTGAGGAGGGATTAGTTACCAAAGGCTGCATAACGAAGGGCGCTGTTCTGTCAAAATCTGGTTCCGGCTCAACTGAGATAAATATTTTCGTAAAAGTTAAGTTAGGTGCACTATTGAATCCTATTTGAGACAGAAAAGTCAATTCCACAAAATCTTCTCCCGGAAATTGAGGAGGGTCATTTAGTGTAGAACTATATCCTCCAAACATATCCTCTCCCGAAGATCTAGCAAATCTGCCTGTACTCAATAATTTGGTTTGGTTTGAAGCATTATCAACCTCCACCCATCCTTCGTACACCCAACCAGAGGGTAACGTAGGTAAACTAAGACCAGCTTGGGGGTTTCCTCCGTTAGGTCTTAAAAACCAAACTCCATTTTGATTATTATTGACATTGTTATCAGTAGGTGTCCATAAAGTAAAAACACCTGATGCATTTGAAAAACTTCCAAGAGATCCTTCAATAGATAAATCTGCTGAATTACCATTAAAATTACCCGATAGGATAACTGTATTGCTTATTTCAGGAGATGGGTCATTACCCGGCTCAATGCTTATTTTGATTCCGGATGCGTTGTCAACCTGACCGGTTAATGCTGAAAATTGCTGTCCATTACTCAGGTTTCTAAAACGCCCAAGAGAAATATTTTCCCCTCCCGAAACCAGCCAAACCTGATATTCGGCTCCTGGCGGTAATTGCTCAAGACGGGTAACAGACTCCAAAGTAACAGTAGTACGATCAATAGTATCATCGCTTCCTGAACAGGCTGCCAGCAGGCCGGCCGCGCATAAAGCGATTAAGTTCAATTTTTTCATGAGTAGTTTTTAATTTAAGTTGTTGTGTTTGTTAACGCAAAGAGCGCTTAAAAATTTCAATAAAAAAACCAAACTACCCGAAAGTAGTCTGGTTTTAATAAAGATTTAGCAAAATGACTAGGCGTTCTGCTTCTTGATCAGATTTAATGCAGAACCTTCACGATACCAGGTAATCTGCGCATCGTTATAGGTATGATTAGCCTTGATGGTGTCTTTACTTCCGTCTGCGTGTGTAACTTCAATAGTTAACGGCGTATCCGGCGCAAAGTTTTCGATATCTACAAAATTGAAGGTATCATCTTCCTGAATCAGGTCGTAATCATTTTCATTTGCAAAGGTCAGTGCCAGCATACCCTGCTTCTTCAGGTTTGTTTCGTGAATACGGGCAAAAGATTTTACCAGTACTGCCGCAACACCTAAGAATCTGGGCTCCATTGCCGCGTGCTCACGTGAAGAACCTTCGCCATAGTTATGATCTCCCACAACAATAGTTTTGATTCCTTTGGCTTTATATTCCCGCTGTGTATCGGGCACTCCGCCATACTCACCGGTAAGCTGATTCTTTACAAAATTTGTTTTCTTATTGTATGCATTTACAGCCCCTATCAAACAGTTGTTAGAAATGTTATCGAGGTGACCGCGGTAACGCAACCATGGTCCGGCCATAGAAATGTGGTCTGTTGTACATTTACCGAAAGCCTTAATCAGTAACTTGGCATTTTTAAGTTCGCTGTCTTTAATAGGCTCAAACGGAGTCAATAATTGCAAACGCTCGCTGTCTGGAGCAACTTTAACATCTACAGAACTACCATCTTCGGTAGGTGCCAAATAGCCGTTTTCATCAACCGCAAACCCTTCAGGCGGAAGTTCTAATCCTACCGGTACATCGAGTTTCACTTCCTGACCGTCCTCATTTAATAAGGTATCGTTCATTGGGTCAAAATCCAAACGTCCTGAAATTGCAATTGCCGCAACCATTTCGGGAGAACCTACAAATGCGTGGGTATTTGGGTTACCGTCTGCACGCTTGGAGAAGTTCCGGTTAAAGGAGTGTACAATAGTGTTTTTCTCATCCCCTTTACGGTCGCTACGATCCCACTGACCAATACACGGTCCGCAGGCGTTTGTAAATATAGTAGCTCCCAGATTTTCAAAAACTTCCAGCAAACCATCGCGCTCTGCTGTAAAACGTATTTGCTCAGAACCCGGATTGATACCGAAGTCTGACTTTGGCTTTAATTTTTTGTCAATGGCCTGTTGTGCAATTGAAGCTGCACGTGATAAATCTTCATAAGAAGAGTTGGTACATGAACCGATTAAACCCCAGTCAACTTTTAAAGGCCAATCGTTTTCTTTAGCTTTCTTGCCCAATTCTCCTACAGGGGTCGCTAAATCCGGAGTAAAGGGACCGTTAAGGTGTGGACGTAATTCTGAAAGGTTGATTTCGATCACCTGATCAAAGTACTGCTCAGGATTAGCATATACCTCGTCATCACCGGTTAGGTATTCTTTGATTTCGTTTGCTGCATCAGCAACATCGGAACGGTCTGTAGCTCTAAGGAAACGCTCCATAGACTCATCGTAACCGAAAGTAGAAGTGGTAGCACCAATCTCGGCCCCCATATTACAAATGGTTCCTTTACCGGTTGCAGAAAGATTACGCGCACCCGGTCCAAAATATTCTACAATCGCTCCGGTTCCTCCTTTTACGGTAAGAATACCGGCTACTTTAAGAATAACGTCTTTTGAAGCCGTCCAGCCGTTAAGCTCTCCGGTTAATTTAACTCCGATCAGTTTAGGAAACTTAAGTTCCCATGGCATACCGGCCATAACGTCTACTGCATCGGCACCACCTACTCCGATAGCTACCATTCCCAGACCACCGGCATTTACCGTGTGACTGTCTGTACCTATCATCATACCACCGGGGAATGCGTAGTTTTCTAAAACAACCTGGTGAATAATCCCGGCTCCTGGTTTCCAGAAACCAATACCGTATTTATTTGAAACCGATTCCAGAAAGTCAAAAACTTCATTACTGGTCTCGTTTGCACGTTTTAAATCTTTTGCCGCACCTTGTTTTGCCTGGATCAGGTGATCACAATGCACGGTAGTAGGTACCGCTACCGTTTTTTTACCCGCCTGCATAAATTGCAAAAGAGCCATCTGGGCAGTCGCATCCTGACAAGCGATACGATCTGGAGCAAAATCTACATAGTCTTTACCTCTTACAAAGGCTTTATCTGTTTTACCATCCCATAAGTGAGAATACAATATTTTTTCTGCCAGAGTTAAAGGTTTGCCAGTAACTTCGCGGGCTGCATCAACGCGCTCAGCAATCTTACTGTAAACCGATTTGATCATATCGATATCAAATGCCATATCTAAAGTTTAGTTTAATAAAAATTGAAATTAATGTATGCCCGAAAGCGCGGGAAAATTACGAAAAACCCCTCAAAATAGGAAACCCGCAAGCAGATAACCCGTTTTTAATCAAATGTGCCCAATCCTTTCGATTTACTGAAAAATATATCGATTTCGTTAATTGATTTTCAGTATTTGTCAATGAGACCATTAAGTTCTCACCAAGTCTGAAAAACACGTCTATTTAGAGTGACTCTATATTAATTACAGAAGTACCTTAATGATGTCTTCAAGCGTCAAACCTTCGGCCTCTGCCTTATAATTTTTAATCAGACGGTGTCCTAAAACACCCTGAGCCACGGCCTGAACGTTTTCGATATCGGGAGAGTATTTTCCGCGCATAGCGGCGTGGGTCTTTGCCGCAAGAATTAAATTTTGAGAAGCCCGTGGTCCCGCTCCCCAGTCTATATAATCTTTTACGATTTGAGGAGCTCCTGCTGCATGAGGTCTGGTCTTACCCACCAGCTTCACGGCATATTCAACCACATTGTCTGCCACCGGTATACGGCGTATCAATTGCTGATAGTCTATTATTTCTGAAGCGTTAAACAACGCACGTATGGAGTTGTTTTGATCTGTTGTAGTGGCCTTAACAATGGCTACCTCCTCCTCGTAGGAAGGGTATTTCAGGTTTATGGCAAACATAAAACGATCCAGCTGCGCCTCGGGCAAGGGGTAGGTTCCCTCCTGCTCAATGGGGTTTTGCGTTGCCAAAACAAAATACGGAGCATCCAGTTTGTATTGCTTACCGGCTACTGTCACTGCTTTTTCCTGCATCGCCTCGAGCAGGGCCGCCTGAGTTTTGGGAGGCGTACGGTTAATCTCGTCTGCAAGGATGATATTTGAAAATACAGGACCTTTTAAAAATTTAAAGGTTCGGTTTTCATCTAAAATCTCTGATCCCACTATATCGCTGGGCATGAGGTCCGGAGTAAACTGAATACGCTTAAAATCGAGCCCAAGGGCCTGAGCAATTGTATTCACCATCAAGGTCTTTGCCAGACCGGGAACCCCAATCAACAGTGCGTGACCACCCGAAAATATAGAGATGATTATTTGCTCAACAACCGTTTCCTGACCAATGACTACCCGGCCAATCTCTTTTTTTAGGTCGTTAAAACGGTTTACAAGGGCATCAATAGCCTTGGCATCAGACATAAAATTAATTTTTTAACCAGTTACTGCTGTATTCACACGTTCTGTAATCGCCGTTTAATTTAATATAGGTTTCGGCGATTTTTTCATTTTGCCATTTCTCAATCGCTTTGATTTGTTTGGCCTGCAATGCAAAGTTTTTGATTTTCACATAATCAATAACAAAATCGGCCTCGTGCTCATCAATACGGTCAGATACGGTATAAATCTCGTAACGGGTTTTACCGGTACGGGTAGGATTGTTAAAAGGAATGGAAACTTCCCCTTCTTTAAGGTTTTGCACTTTGGGATACAATTCTGTAGGCAGGTTTTTCAACTCAAACATACGATCCTGAGTAACCGGATTGATCATAATACCGCCGTCGCTAGCCGTCTCCTTTTCATCTGAAAACTCTCTGGCAGCCTCTTCAAAAGTGATTTCGCCAGCTTCAATACGCGCCTTAATTTTATCTATTTTTTCCTTAGCATCAGCCTCTGCCTGTGCCGTCACTTTCGGAATACGCAGAATGTGTCTTAAATCAATTTTCTGACCGCGTATTTTTTCAACTTTAATTATATGATAGCCAAACTCGGTCTCAAAAGGCTTACTTACTTCACCTTCCTGAAGACTGAACGCCACATCTCTAAATTCTTTTACAAACTGAGACTTTCGGTCTACATCGCGTATAAGACCACCATCACCACGGGTTGACTCATCTTCAGACCATAATACGGCTTTAGTGGCAAAGCTGCTTCCATTTTCAACGATATCTTCACGATAGCCATTAAGCTGGTCTATAACTTTTTGCTTTTCTTCCTGAGGAACTTCCGGAATGATTTGAATTTTAGAAATCTCGAGCTCTACGCCAAACTGCGGCAAACCATCTTTCTCAAGCTGCTTGTAGTATTCCCGTATTTCTTCTGGAGTAACTTCAATTTCTTCTACAATTTTTTGCTGCATGGCTTTAGCCAATTCCTGATTGCGGTTAAGTTCAAACAAATCTTTGCGCAGATCAGACATTTTTTCTTTTCGGTAAAACTGAAGCACTTTTTCTTCCGATCCCAACTGATTGATGAAGTAATCGATTTGTTGCTGGGTGTACGAACGCACCTGATCTTCTGAAATGCTCACACTGTCTACTACCGCATGATGAGCATAGAGTTTATCTTCCATCAGCTTATCAAGCACTTTACAGTTTGATAAATCCTGAGTTTCTACCTTTTGCTGCTTTAGAGACTCTATGGCCTGATCAATGTCACTTTCCAAAATAACATACTCCCCCACAACTGCGGCAACACCATCTACTTTAAAAGTGGTTCCCGTGGTAAGTGGCTTATCTGCAGCCTGCGCGATTTCTTCCTGAGCCTGGGTATTGATGATTTCCTGAGCGCTCAAGGAGCCTGCAGTAAGGAAAACAAGGAGACTAAACGATAGGTTAATTATAGACTTCAAATTGTTTATTTTTAATTGCATCTTTAGTAATATTTTTTTCTAAATCTTTAATCAGTTCGAGCTTTCTACGGTTGAGTAAAATTTGCTTAACTGTAGGTTTTACGTACTCTAAGGGCGCTTCCTGATTACGCTTAAGGCGGTCATTTACCGCGATCAAATATAGCCCTAATGAATCACGCAGCTGAATAAAATCAGTTTTATTTAAAACCCGGTCGCTGTTTTCAAGATTGACTGCGGGAATGGTAGCCACTACTTTATCGAGACGTATCCAGGTAGAATCGTTCAAATAATGTGCCTTAAACTGTACCGCAACAGAATCGAGATAGCGCCTGTCTTCCTTATTAAAGCGAATAAACCTGCTTTTGATGGTCTCTATATTGTAATCATTTTCGCTGAGATGAATGTAACGCAATTTGAGTAATTCCTCATTCAGCTTAAAATTCCCGGGATTGTTATCATAAAAGGCTTTTGCCTCTGCGTCGGTAACCGTACTGTCCATATTGCGCGCCACCAATGCATCTTTGTAGGCCTGTGCGTATAAGTCTGATTTGTATTGCGCTACAAGATCTTCAAGCCGTTGCTGTTCCTCCACGGGAATGTTGAGTTTTGCACCTTTCATTAGGAGTTTTTGTGTGGCCCAGCGCGTAATAAAGCTAGAAACTACCAGCGTGCTGTCTTCTGCACTCATACCCGGCACGACCAACTCTTCAACATCGGTTTTGTATAAATACTCGTCTCCCACACGTGCCACAGGTTCACCCGTAGGATTTGTGGTCTTGAAGTACTCGCAGGAAGTTAGCAAACCTGCGATCATCAATACGAAAATACCTGGTTTAAAACGATGTATCATAAATATAGAGCAAACCCAGACTGTCCCGGCAATTCTGATTTTCACTAAAAGACTTTTAAGAAAATCAGCTGTTGCACAATTTTTTTTGAATTGCCAAAATTAAGCAATATCTGCAAGTTAGCGTCACTAAAGCAAATCTGGCAGTATTCTTCAATCATAGGCTCGAACAGATCCTCATTAGTACTCTGATTGCTAGATTATTACTTAAAATGAAACGAATTCTAAAACTGCTGTTAAAAGCAAAATCTGCTAGAGCAAGCCACAGGTAAGACTTACCTTTGCAACTCCAAAAACCAAATTATGCAGTATACACATTCTATACTTATAGACCTTCCCCTGAAACAAACCATTGCAAAAATGGATAGTCTCGAAAACCTAAAAAAATGGCAGGATGGTCTGGTTGAGGCCACCGTGATCTCGGGTAAATTTGGAGAAGAGGGCGCCAAAACACGCCTTAAATACGATTTTGGTTCCCGTAAAATGACACTCATAGAGACCATCATTAAAACCAATATGCCCCACGAGCTTGTAGCTTCTTACACCACAAAAGGCGTCTACAATGAGCAACACAACCGCTTTAAAGCCACCGATGACGGCAAAACAATCTGGGAATCTGATAGCACCTTCAAGTTTGAAGGATTAGGGATGAAACTGGTAGGTCTTTTGTTTCCCAAAAGCTTCGAGAAGCAATCCTTAAAATATATGAAAGCCTTTAAAGCTTTTGCAGAAGGTAATCCAACCCCTTAACTATGGAAAAAATAAAACTTATCTGGGATTTTAGAGGCGCCGATGCGCATCAAATCGCTGAACACCACGTAAAACATCTTCAGGAATATGCTGCTGCAAATGGCCTGAATGAACATGCAACAGGAGTTGAAAAAAGGAGTCCTTTGTATAGTTTGGCATTTTTTGTGGTAGAAAAACAAAATATGCCGGCAGTTCGTGACGCTTTGCGACCGCACCGCGGCGAATTTATAGATTAGAACCGGGGATTTTCCTAAAAGGCTCAATTAGAAAGGCTCATTCCGTATTTTCGATTCTACCGAAAAAAAACTTTGATAGGTAAGCTCCTTTTTTATCTTTGCGCGTGGTTTTTGAAAAAGCCCTGATAATTAGAAACAAAAACGCCTTTAAAGGCAAAAAAACAGAAGAATGAAAAAATTTATTTTACCTCTGGTAGTATTTTTTGTGAGTTTGAGCGCAATGGCTCAGTCTAAAGTAGGTACTATAGACAGTGATTTGGTTATCGCCAGTCTTGATGAAGTGGCACAGGTACAAAAAGATCTTGAGGCTTATGGAGCCGATCTTGACAGACAATTTAAAGAACTGGTAACCAAATATCAAAATGCGGTTAAAGCCTATCAGGATGCTGAAGCAACAGCTACAGAAGAAGACAAAGGCAAAAAGCAGGAAGAGATTGTGGAAATGGAACAGGATATTCAGCGTTTCAGACAAAATTCTCAGGGCCTGATTCAAATTAAGCAAAACGAATTGATGCAGCCGCTTTACCAAAAAGTTGGTCAGGCACTTGACGCTGTAGCCCGTGAACAAAACTACACTCAGGTTTTAACTTTAAATGCAGGTGTTGCTTATTTTGACCCTGCTTTAGACATTACCGATGACGTAGCCAAAAAACTTGGAGTTACCCTTAAAGCAGGTGAAGAAAACGGAGGACAGTAGTTTTCCCGATATTCTAAAAAGCTAAAAGACCGCGGTTGCGGTCTTTTTTTTGGCTTGGTATTCAGATTCAACCCAAATAAAAAATCCGCCTCTGATGATAAGGAGACGGATTTTTTATTTTATAGAATCAGATTAATTATCTGCTGTAATTAGGAGATTCTTTAGTAATAGTCACATCGTGCGGATGGCTCTCGTGAATACCGCTGGCGGTTATTTTAACAAAGCGACCGGTTTCTTTGAGGGTTGCGATGTCTTTCGCCCCGCAATATCCCATTCCGGCTCTGAGTCCTCCGATAAACTGGTGAACACTTTCATAAAGTTCGCCTTTATACGGTACACGCCCTACGATACCTTCGGGTACCAGCTTTTTAATATCGTCTTCCACATCCTGAAAATAGCGGTCTTTAGAACCGGTTTTCATAGCTTCAACAGAACCCATACCGCGATAGGTTTTATATTTTCGACCTTCATAAATTATGGTTTCTCCGGGAGATTCTTTAGTTCCTGCAAGCAGTGAACCCAGCATTACGCAATCTGCACCTGCTGCAATCGCCTTGGGAATATCACCGGTATAACGTATACCACCATCTGCAATCACCGGCACTCCGGTACCTTTTAAGGCAGCCCCTACTTCAAGCACTGCGCTAAACTGTGGGAAACCCACACCGGCAACCACACGTGTGGTACAGATTGATCCGGGGCCAATACCCACCTTAACGGCGTCTGCACCGGCTTCAACCAAATATCTTGCAGCCTCTGCGGTCGCGATATTACCCACAACCACATCGAGTTTTGGAAATTTATCTTTCACAGCCTTTAAAACCTTAACAACACCCTGGGTATGACCGTGTGCCGTATCAATTACCACAGCATCAACCCCGGCATTTACTAGAGCCTCTACACGCTCCACAGCGTCTGCAGTAACACCAACAGCAGCTGCAACACGCAATCTTCCGTACGTATCCTTGTTTGCAATAGGCTTTTGGGTAAGCTTGGTAATATCTCTAAAGGTGATCAACCCGATGAGTTTGTTATCATCGGTCACCACCGGTAATTTTTCAATTTTGCTTTCCTGCAGAATAACTTCGGCCTGTCCTAAAGAAGTTCCTTCAGCAGTGGTTACAAGATTTTCGGAAGTCATGACCTCTACAATAGGACGCTGATTGTCTTTTTCAAAACGCAAATCACGATTGGTAACAATTCCTACCAGACGACCTTCGTCATCTACAATAGGGATACCGCCTATGCTGTGTTCGGCCATAAGACGCTTGGCATCCTTAACAAAAGCATCGCGCTTCAAGGTAACGGGGTCTATGATCATCCCGCTTTCAGCACGCTTAACGCGGCGCACCTTAACTGCCTGTTGCTCGATCGTCATATTTTTATGCAACACACCAATGCCGCCTTCCCGGGCAATGGCGATAGCCATACGCGACTCGGTTACCGTATCCATAGCAGCAGATACAATAGGCACATTTAAAGTAATGTTTCGTGAAAATTTTGACTGAATACTGACTTCGCGGGGAAGCACTTCAGAGTAAGCAGGGACCAGGAGTACGTCGTCGTAGGTAAGACCTTCTCCTAAGATTTTTGTTTCGTGAGCAGTCATTGCAATTAAGATTTAATTGCGTGCAAATATACTGCTAAATTCTCAAACCTCAAGCACTGTGGGCACTTAATAAAAATTGATTCCCTACTTCGCTGTTTTTATTTGAAATAAGTCTAAATAAATTTGGAAGGTTTGACTCTGGCAGTTATTTTTGCCGGAGTAAAATTATCGATATTCAGTCTAAATAAGATTAATAATGTTCAAACCTCTTTCTATCTTACTAACCGTAACCGTGATTTTGAGTTCTTGTTCCTCAGACGACGATGCAGGTAACACAAATCCTACTCTCGAAGTACCCGAAAATTACACCTTCAGCCGCGAAGGGAGCTCCACAGTTGATTTCAACGGACAAACGACACGCATAGCTATGGCCGAAGCCATCTCGTCAAGTCTGCTCGACTTTGACAATGCTACCGAAGCTTCGATAATGGCGCAATTTACGCACACAGCCGGGGATGCAGATTTTGAAGATGCTGCACTTAACGCTTCCGACAAAAATGTAAGAAGCAAGGTGGCTGCATCTGTAGATTATTTTAACACCAACGCGGTGCAAAGCCAGGCCATAAAAAGCACTTTTGACGAATATATTGCAAAACAGGTTTCAGAAGTATTTCCCAATCAAAACATCGTAGCAATTGCCGGAACCGCCGGTCAAATCACAGACGGAACACGTACCCGTTATGTTTCGGCTACCGGATTAGAATACAATCAGGCTTTTGCCAAAGGAATTCTTGGAGCCCTGATGACCGATCAAATGCTAAACAACTACCTGAGTGTAGCTGTCCTTGATGAAAGTGACAACCGCGCAAATAACACGGCAGGTATTACCGAAGAAGGTTCAAACTACACCACGATGGAGCATAAATGGGATGAGGCTTACGGTTACATCTACGGTGCTTCTCAGGATCCTGCAAACCCCAATGCCACTATTGGTGAGGATGACGGCTTCTTAAATGAATACGTGGGCCGTGTAAATGACGATGCCGATTTTAATACCATTGCCGAAACTATTTTTAACGCCTTTAAAACCGGTCGTGCCGCTATCGTGGCCGGTGACTATGTAACCCGTGACGAGCAGGCTGCAATCATTCGCGCCGAAGTATCTAAAGCTATCGCAGTACGTGGCATCTACTACCTGCAACAAGCCAAAACAAAAATCGCAGCCGGCAATCAAACCGGAGCGTTCCACGGTCTGTCTGAAGCTTACGGATTTATATACAGCTTACAATTTACCCGTAATCCACAAACTGACGCTCCTTATTTAAGTGGTGCTGAAGTAACCGGCTTGTTAGACCAGCTTATGGGCGATGGAGCTAATGGCTTATGGGATCTTACCACAGAAACCATTGACGCCATTTCAGAAAGTATTGCTGCAGAATTTGATTTTACCGTAGCTCAGGCTGCAAGTGTAGACTAGTGATTTACACGCTTTAAAGTATCTTTGCATTCAAAAAAAATGAAAGTTCACAAATGGGCATAGATTAGAAAAAGAAAAAAAGAAAAGATGAAAAGAATTATTTCCGTTTTTACCCTAATTGCTCTGGTCAGCTTTATGAGTTGTACCTCAGATAGCACAGATGATTCCGGACAGGGACAAACCGATCAGTTTGACCGTTCTGCGATGCTCGTGAACTGGGCCGATAATATCATCATTCCGTCTTACGAGGGCTTTGATGTTGAAGCTAAAGCGTTGAATGCTGCTGCAGCCGCTTTTGTTGCGACTCCGGATGCCAGTACACTTGGTACACTGCGCACAGCCTGGGAATCTGCTTATTTTTCGTTTCAAAATGTTGAACTGTTTGATATAGGCAAAGCCGAAGAACTACGTTACAGTTACAGGCTAAACACCTACCCTACCAACGCTACCGAAATCAATTCGGCTGTAGAAAGTGGAAATTACGATCTGGCGCTACCTTCTGCAGTTGATGCACAGGGTTTCCCGGCGCTTGATTACTTGCTTTTTGGATTGGGAGATAGCGACGCTGAAGTTCTTGCTTTTTATACCACAGATGTAAACGCTGAAAATTATAAGAAGTACCTAAGCGATGTAACAGCGAGTATCGAACAGTTAACCGCGACGGTACTGGCCGATTGGAAAAACAGTTTCCGCGGAAGCTTTGTGAGCAATACATCGTCTTCGGCTTCTGGTTCTGTTGATAAACTGGCTAACGATTACATTTTTTATTACGAAAAACTTTTAAGAGCCGGAAAAGTGGGGATTCCTGCAGGAATTTTTTCAAACGAAGTATTACCACAAACGGTAGAGGCCTACTATAAAGAAGATTTATCTAAGGCGTTATTGCTTGAAGCTCTAAATGCAACCCAGAATTTCTTCAACGGGAAAGCCTACAAGGGTTTGGCCACCGGAGCTTCTTTCAAAGCCTATCTCGATTATCTAAATACCATTAAAAACGGCAGTGACCTTAGTAGTCTTATAAATGCCCAGTTTGACGCCGCACGGGCGAAAGCCAACGCGTTAAACAGCAGCTTTGTGGTACAGATTGAGACCAACAATAATGCCCTGTTGGAGACCTACAACGAGCTGCAGCGCAATACGATTTTAATGAAGATCGATATGTTGCAGGCACTTGACATCAATGTCGATTACGTAGATGCAGACGGTGATTAATGCAAAAGTCAATCTCCAAATATCTTACTAAAAATACAGAGGCCGCTCCATTAGCGGTCTTTCGTATTTTGTTTGGTGTGATGATGCTGTTGAGCATAATCCGTTTTTGGAGCAACGGCTGGATTAAAAAACTCTACCTCGAGCCCGATTTTCACTTTACCTATTACGGCTTTAGCTGGGTACAGCCTTTAGGCAACTTTACCTACGTGATTTTTGGCATTTGTGCCCTTGCTGCTCTGGGTATTGCGCTGGGCTATCGCTACAAATGGTCTGTACTCCTGTTCTTTCTGAGCTTTACCTACATTGAGCTGATGGATAAAACCACTTATCTCAATCACTATTATTTCATCAGCTGCCTGGCATTTTTAATGTTGTTTTTAGAGGGTGGCGCTTATTTTTCTCTGGACTCATATCGCAGAAAACAAGCATTTACCCACATCCCAAAGTGGAATATAGACAGCATCAAACTGCTGCTGGGTATCGTCTATTTTTATGCCGGCCTTGCAAAACTGAACAGCGACTGGCTTCTACGAGCGATGCCACTTAAGATCTGGCTGCCTTCCAAATACGATTTACCGCTTTTAGGAAACCTGATGCAGCAGGAATGGGTACATTATAGCTTTAGTTGGTTTGGCGCGATCTACGATCTCAGCATTCCGTTTTTATTGCTGTACAAACCCACACGTAAACTGGGCTTTGTGCTGGTAGTCATTTTCCACGTGCTTACCCGGGTGCTCTTCCCCATTGGAATGTTTCCATACATCATGATTGTAAGCGCGCTTATTTTCTTTGACGCCGGTTTCCATCAAAAAATCATCAACTTCCTGCGTAAATCCTTCCGCATAAAAACTCTTGTGACGACAGAACGGGTTTCCAAGATGAGTTCGAAACCGGCGTTAATTGCAGTTGCGGCATTTTTTGTAATTCAGCTCCTGCTGCCCTGGCGCTACCTCGCCTATCCCAGCGAACTCTTCTGGACCGAAGAAGGCTATCGCTTTTCGTGGCGGGTAATGCTGATGGAAAAAGCAGGCTATGCGCAATTTAAGGTGGTTGATGAGCAAACGGGCAAGAATTTTTACGTGGATAATAGTGATTTTTTGACGCCCTTTCAGGAAAAACAAATGAGCACCCAGCCCGACTTTATTCTCGAATACGCGCAGTATCTTGCAGCGCATTTTTCAGCTCAGGGGCATAAAAACCTGGCGGTGTATGTAGAAAGTTATGTTGCACTTAACGGCAGACTGAGTCAGCCATTTATAGACCCTAATGTAAATTTGCTTGATGAGCCGCGCTCGTTTAAGCCCAAAACGTTTATACTCCCTTTTGATGATACCATACAAGGACTTTAAATTTTTCGCTTTGCTTATTGTTTTTTTCGCCTTCGCGAAAACTACACAGGCGCAACAAACGCAGTACAATCTTACCGGCACCCTGACTGCCGCAACTACGGGAGAGCCTATCTCCAATGCCGAAGTATTTTGTCTTGAAATTGGCCGAAAGGTCGAAACCGATGCACGCGGTACGTACACCTTTAACGGATTGTCTGAAGGAAGTTATACCCTAAGTGTGTTTGCCCTCGCTTTTGAACTGGCTGAAAAAAGTATCACGCTTTCGGCAGATGCGCGCCTTGATTTTGCGCTTGATCCTTTGGGCGAAAACCTGAACGAGGTGATGATCACTGCCCGCAAACGGAAGATTTTCGCTTTGCGACAACTCAAACCCGTTGAAGGCACCGCCATTTACGCCGGTAAAAAGAGCGAGGTGGTACAGGTAGAAAACCTCACTGCCAATTTATCGTCGGGAACTGCCCGGCAGATTTACGCACAGGTGGTAGGTCTTAATATTTACGAAAATAACGACGCCGGCCTGCAGCTCAACATCGGCGGGCGTGGTCTGGATCCCAACCGTTCGGCGAATTTTAATACGCGTCAAAATGGTTACGATATTTCGGCAGATGTTTTGGGCTATCCCGAGAGTTATTACACACCACCCGCCGAGGCTTTAGAAAGTATAGAAGTGGTGCGTGGTGCTGCCTCTCTGCAATACGGTACGCAGTTTGGCGGACTCATCAATTTTAAACTGAAGCAACCCAACTCCGACAAAAAACTGGAGTGGACTTCAAGGCAAACTTTAGGCAGCTATAATCTGTTTACATCGTTTAACAGCCTGAGCGGCACGGTAGACAACACCGGCTACTATGCCTATTTTAATTACAAAAAGGGAGATGGTTTTCGACCCAACTCCGGTTTTGATTCTTATAATGCCTATTTGCATCTCGATCAAAAAATCGGCGATAAAACCAAGCTAATTTTTGAAGGCAGTTACCTGTATTACCTGGCGCAGCAGGCAGGCGGACTCACCGACTCACAGTTTGAAGAAGACCCCACCTTTAGCAACCGCAGCCGTAACTGGTTTGCGGTAGACTGGAAACTTTTTGCCCTGCGTCTGGAACATGCCTTTTCTGAAAAAACCGATTTTAGCCTGCAGTTATTTGCCCTTGACGCTTCGCGGAAAACAGTTGGTTTCCGGGTAAACCGGGTAAATCAGGCTGATGATTTTGATGAGCCCCGCGATTTGATTGTGGGCGATTTTAAAAACTGGGGCGCCGAAGCCCGATTTCTTACGCGATACAACCTGTTTGGCAAAGAGCATACGTTTTTAGTAGGTAGTAAATATTATCAATCCAGAAACGAAAGCCAGCAAGGTCCCGGAACAACGGCAAGTGATGCTGATTTCAACTTTGCCACGGCAGATTTCCCTAATTACGAGCGTCAGTCAGACTATACGTTTCCTAATCTCAATCTTGCGGCATTTAGCGAGACCATAATCAACCTGAGTAAAAAATTCAGTGTAACTCCGGGTGCCAGACTAGAATATATAAATACACGTGCACAAGGTAGTTTTAAACGTATAAATACCGATAACGCCGGAAATGTGATTCTGGATGAGGATATTGAAGAGGATAGAAATTTTGAACGTACGTTTGTTCTACTCGGTGTGGGTATGAGTTATAAACCATCAAAAGCTCTGGAATTTTACGGTAATATCAGTCAAAATTACCGGTCAGTTACTTTTGATGATATTCGTATTGTAAACCCTACATTTCAGATAGATGAAGGTATTACTGATGAAGATGGTTATACTTTTGATCTGGGTGCACGAGGAAGAATAGGCTCTTTACTCAGCTATGATGTAGGCGCGTTCTTTTTACGCTATCAGGACAGACTGGGTATAGTTCTGGAGGAAGAGAGTGATATACTTGTCGTTCAAAGAAGGGGAAACATTGGGGATGCTTCCATTTATGGGATCGAAACGTTTGCAGATTACAACATCTGGGACAGCTTTAGCAGGAATAAAGATTTTAGCCTTAGACTGTTTGGAAATTTGGCACTCACCCAATCGGAATACACCGCTTCCGAAAAAAACAATGTTACCGGCAAACAGGTGGAGTTTATACCGGATGTAAATCTAAAAACCGGAATTAATTTTGGCTTTAAAAACCTCCTGGGAAGCCTTCAGTACACCTACCTCAGCAAACAATTTACTGATGCTACCAACTCAGAACGTGATTTTAGCAATACCTCAGGAATTATAGGAGAAATCCCGGCTTATGATATTTTGGATCTTTCGCTGTCGTATACCTATAAGAAATTCCGTTTAGAAACCGGTATCAACAACCTGCTAGACAACTCGTATTTTGTGCGCAGAGCCACCGGTTATCCGGGTCCCGGTATCATCCCGAGTCAGCCCAGAACCTGGTACGCGACCCTTCAGTTTAAATTGTAATAGTTAACCTTGGGGCAAGCCCGGGAGGCTTTCGTTTAAATAAATTATGAATTTCGAGAAATGCCTTGAGAAATAATGCCTTTTGGCGGTGCCAATTAATGGTAGTTGTGGAAGATTTTTGAAGCCTCGTTGTGCGCCGACTCAAAGCTCATAGGGCGTATGCCACTATCTTCCTTAACCGTATTGAAATAGGAAAGCATCTTTTCGGTAGGCATATTGCCGGTGAGTTCGTCTTTAGCCATCGGGCAACCTCCAAACCCCTGTATGGCACCGTCAAACCTGCGACAGCCCGCTTTATAAGCTGCATCTACTTTTTCAAACCACTTATTGGGCGTGGTGTGTAAATGCGCTCCAAACTCGATATGCGGATATTTAGGAATCAGATTGCTGAACAGATAATCAATAGTTTCAGCATCTGAAGTTCCCACAGTATCTGAAAGCGACAGGATGGAAACACCCATTGCTGCTAATTTTTCGGTCCACTCCCCTACAATCTCCACACTCCACGGATCACCATAAGGATTTCCAAAACCCATTGAAATATAGGTAACCACCTGTTTATTGTTTTTGTAGGCCAGGTCAAGAATATCCTGAAGCAAACCAACAGATTCTGCTATGGTTTTATGCGTATTCCGCATCTGAAAGTTCTCCGAAATACTGAAAGGATAACCCAGATAATCTATTTGGTCGTGCTTAACAGCATCTTCGGCACCGCGCAGATTGGCGATGATGGCTAATAGTTTGGTTTGCGTACGCGACAAATCTAAAAGGTCTAAAACCGCTGCCGTATCTACCATTTGCGGAATAGCTTTAGGCGATACAAAACTCCCAAAATCTATGGTGTCAAAACCACAGCGCAAGAGTGACTGTATGTATTGCGCTTTTTGCGCTGTAGGGATAAAAGCTTTGATCCCCTGCATCGCATCCCGCGGACATTCTATGATTTTGATTTTTGAACTCATTAAATACAAATTACCCTGAACAATGCCTTAAGGTTTTTAAAACTGTTTTTTAATTTGAGGCAAGCCTCAGCAACTGTATTCCCGATTTCGGAAAAACAGGAGTTAAAGATACAATTAAAAAAATGTGAGCATACAGCCAGTTAAATCTTCCCGGCCTGTTCTGGTTTAGGAAAGACAAAAACAAAGGTTGAGCCCACGCCGGGAGTGCTTTCAATCTCGATGCGGCCTCCAGTTTGTGCTGCGATTTCCTGGCACAAAATAAGCCCAATCCCATTGCCGGGCTCGTCTTCGGTGCCTTTAACTGAGAAGCGCTTTTGATCAACAAGCACTTTTTTAATTTCTTCCGAAGTCATACCTCTACCCGTGTCTGTAACGCTAATATGGTAAAAGGATTTTTCTTCTTTGAGACCAAAACTGATCTTTCCGCCTGCCGGTGTAAACTTGATGGCATTACTCAGGAAATTGCGCACAATAACCTGCAAAACCTGATAATCGGTTTTAATTATTTGATCCTCTTCGATTTCCCTAACAATTTGAAGATTTTTACGCTTTATCGCAGATTCTTCGGTTTTTAGGGTATCAGTAAGAAACGTATTCAGCTTTATTTCCTGAATGTGAAAATTGAAACCGTTCATCTGAGATTTTGCCCAGACTAAAACTCCAAGAATTAAATTGTTGAGCGTTTCGGCCTGATCTTCGAGCTGCCCTAAAAGTTGTTTAAATTCATCGACGCTAAACTCATTAAAATGCTTGTTTAAAAACTGGGTACTGCTCAATATGGAAGCGATAGGGCTGCGTACATCGTGAGCAACAATTGAAAACAAATTATCCTTCTGCGTATTGATAAGCTCCAGACTGCGGTTATTTCTATTCAAAATCTCCTGCTTCTCTTTCAGCATTTTATTTGCTTCCGATTTATAGCTGTACATATGGTATATAATCAAAAACATAATGAGGAACAAAAACACCAGAATAGCTACCGCCCAGATGGCATAACGCTGGTTTTGCAATTGCAGGCTTTGCAGATTAGCTTCCTGATGTAAAAGTCTGTTTTCAAGAATACGCTCCTCGGTTGCATATTTTACTTTAATATTCTGAAAAATTGTTATTTGCTCCCGATTGTGAATCTCATCATTTAATTTAATGTACTTCTGAGCATATTCAAAAGCTTCCGCTATGCGCCCTTCGGACTCTAAATACTTTTGTTTTGCTTCATATAACCTCAGCGTAACGTATTGATCATTTATTGCCAGGGCCTGTTGCTCAAGCCCCTCCAATGCGGCTGCCGCCAGTTCCTTGTTTCCAAGAACAGTATAGCTGAGAGACTTGTAGGATTTCGCTAAAATGGAAAACTGAACCGGAATACGATCAAGTTCTAGGGCCTTATTCAGATTAGCGATAGCCTTGTCATAATCCTCTAAAAAATAATAGGCGGTACCCAAATTAAAATACGAAACAGACGACAGGCGTTTATCGTCAAGCTTTTGGGAATAGTCTAAAGAACGCCGCGCATAATACAGGGCACTATCTAATTGCTTTTTCTCGCGGTGTACCCCGCTTAAATTGGCTAAATACTTGGTGTACGTTTCAAACTGACCCACCGTGTCGAGATAGGTAATCGCCTGCTGAAAATTTTCAAGAGCCTCGTCATAATCCCTCAAATAAAAATCAAGAATACCAAGATTTCCTAAACTTTCACTTATCCCGGTACTGTCTCCGATTTTTTTATAAAAGGGTAAAGCCTTTTGAAATTCTTCAATTGCCTGCGAATACTGTGATTTTACGATATAATAGGTTCCTTTGCGGTTGTGTGCTTTTGCAAGGCCAAGCTCGTATTCATTTTTTTTAGAAAGTTCGAGCGCCTCATCGATGTAGAACAATGCAGAGTCGGGCTTGTAATACAGATACTCATAACCCAGACGCTCGAGAATATGAACCCGGCTCGAGTCTGATTTGGTTTGTGATAATTTCTGTAAGAGTGAATCTATGGGACGTTGCTGTCCGGAAACAGACAGACATAAAACAAGTGTAAAAAAAAGAAATATCTTCCCTTTAGCAATCCTGTGATATGCGTTACAATTGAAATTCACGTAATTTTAAATATGAAAGGGGTCGCTTTACGCTGTTTTAAATTTAGATGAATTTCAACAACTGTGATTATAGTTTCTCTACTATTTTACGATTAATACGTTTAATAAGCGACGGACCCTCATAAACAAAGCCGGTATAAAGCTGAATAAGGCTTGCACCCGCCTCCAGTTTATCAATGGCATCCTGAGGAGAATGTATACCTCCCACCCCGATTATTGGGAAAGCTTTCCCGCTTTTTTCAGACAAAAACCGAATGACTTCGGTAGAACGCTGTCTAAGGGGTTTCCCACTCAGACCTCCCATTTCAGATTTTGCTTCAGATTGAAGCCCCTCACGGCTTATGGTCGTATTTGTAGCAATTACCCCGGCGATTTTGGTCTCTTTTACAATATCAATTATATCGAGCAACTGAGAGTCTGTAAGGTCTGGGGCAATTTTGAGCAGAATGGGTTTTTGCTTTGGCTTTGCCGTATTTAGGGCCTGAAGTCCGCTCAGTAATTGCGTTAGCGGTTCTTTGTCCTGTAATTCGCGTAGATTCGGCGTATTAGGCGAGCTTACATTAACCACGAAGTAATCTACATAATCATAAAGGGCTTCAAAACAGATTTCATAATCTCCAAAAGCTTCGGCATTGGGAGTTACTTTATTCTTGCCGATATTGCCCCCTATTAAAACATGTGTATTCGATTTTAAACGTGCTACAGCGGCTTCGACACCACCATTATTAAAACCCATTCGATTTATGATCGCGCTATCTTCTTTAAGGCGGAATAATCGCTTTTTCGGATTACCGGGTTGGGGTTTTGGAGTCAGCGTACCTATTTCAATAAAACCAAAACCAAGACCTGCAAGCTCCCGATAGCGTTTAGCATCTTTATCAAAACCCGCTGCAAGCCCCACGGGATTTTTAAATTTTAGACCGAAAACCTCCCGTTCTAATCGCGGATCATTAAGCTGAAACTGATTTTTAAAGATTTTGGTAATTCCCAGCTTGTGCATCAACCCAATGCTCTTAAAACTAAAATGATGAACCGCTTCGGGGTCAAATTTAAAAAGCAGGGGGCGAATGAGTGATTTGTACATAGGTATCGGCTAAAACTGCTCCAAAAATACAGTGCCGCGACTAGAATCAAAAAGAAATACACACATAAAAAAGGCTCCCTGAAGGGAGCCTTTAAAAAATGATATCAAAATTAAAATCTTAGTCTAAAACAATATTTAAACGTGCAAACAAATAGCGCCCGTCTATACCAAACTGCGTAGATCTGCGCGAATACAGAAAGCGTCCTTCAGACTGAAAAGCCGGGTCTGCCATATCGGGATACACATCAAGCAGGTTGTTTGATCCAACGGTAATGCGCAAAGCTTTAGAAAATCTATAGCTTGCACTTAAATCGGTCACCACCTTCCCTGAATAAATACGGTCGATACCTTCTTCCACATTATTTGTGGCCTCTTCAACCTCTCCAAAGTAGGTGTTACGTAAAAACACATTCCACTTTTCACCAATAAAGAGACTGTTTGTTAAACTACCTTTTGTACGCGGTACCGCAGCTTCAATATACAATTCACTGGTTCGGTCAAAATAGGTCTCTGCAAGATCTGCATCACGCACCGGGCCGGGAATATTGATGTTCTCTATGCTTGTTTTTGACAGGGTGAAAGAAAGGGTACTCTTAAGTCTCAGATCTGTTCCGATATCGGCACTATGATCTGCGACAAAATCAATTCCCCTGGTTTGTGTATCTACCGAATTCACGAAGAAGGCTGCCTGCGTGGCGTTTGCCTGACTGAATAAACGTTGCAATTCCGGGTCTCCATTGGGACCGAATTGACCGGTTAAAACCACGCGATCATCAATATTGATTAAGTATCCATCTACTGTAAAGGAAAGATTTGCATCAGGTATTTTTGCCGTAAATCCGGCAGTGTAGCCCAGAGAGGTTTCTTCTTTTAGCTCTGCTATGTTGAGCACACGGGCAACTCGGGAGGTATTGGAGAAAATACCAACTTCCTGAGGTACCCCATCTACAAATAAGGTAGATGTGGAATTGTAATAAATCTGGTGCAGCGACGGAGCTCTAAAGCCCGACTGTACCGAACCTCTAAGGTTGAAGGTTTCGTTAAGCTTCCACAAAAAGGAAGATTTAAAATTTAAGGTTCCGCCAAAATCAGAGAAATTCTCATAACGCAAAGCACCGGTCATACGAAAGGTATCGGTAAAATCTGCTTCCACATCCAGATACCCCGCAACTGAGTTTCGATAGGCATCTACCACGTTGTTCGGCGCAAAACCGGGAAACACCTGAATCCCGCCGGGACGACCGCTACCAAAAAAGTCTACAGGAACAACAGAATTAGGATCGGTAGGATCGTAAACATTTCCCTGGGTATCATAACGGGCATAAGAAACCTCCTTACCGGGGATGATGTCATAATTTTCCACACGGTATTCAGCACCAAACGCAATACTTAAACCAGACATCACATCTTCATAAAAACGGCTTACGTCCAGGTTTGAAGTGTTTTCCTGATAGCTGTAACCTCCCGCATCTGCTTCAAAGGGTGTTGAATTGAGCAAGGAAGCATTAAGCGAATTGCTAATACGGTAGGTAAATTCATTAATACCGGTATTGTTGCTTAAATCAACATTCCACGCTCCTACTTTACCGCGGATTCCTACTGCAACAGCTTTATCCTTGATATTCGAGTTAATCTCCGGCAAAAACCCGTTTAAATAAACCGAAGTCACGTTACGGGACTGAAACGGAAGACGGTAAAAACCGGCAGCATTACCATTTTTAAAGCCTAATCCCCCAAAAGAGTACAATTTAAAATCTCCTTCTCCTCCCAAAGGGATTTCAAGATTTCCGAAAAACTGACCTCCGCGCAACTGGGAATTACCCACACGCATATTAAAATCGCTGCGATCAAGACCTCTAAAGCCAAGTTCGGTATCTGTGTTGTCATAATTGAGAGCTGTTCTCAAATCAGGAATTCCGGTTGCTGCATTCACCTGTGCCAAAACATCTGAAGGTAATCCTGCATTTTGTGCATAGGTTTTAATCGCATCTACATCAGTTTGTAAATCTAAAAGATCAAAACCATCGTTATTTGCTACGCGTTCAATGGAATTGTAACCTGTGAATATTTGACCTTCATAAGAACGCATCCGGTTTGTTGCGCCTCTAAAGTTGAAGTTACCCGTAAAGTTTACAAATCCGCCTTTTTCGCCGATAGGCAAACCATAATTAGCGCCAATATTGATTTTTTCGCCATCAACACTATCGTCATAATTTTCACTGGTGAAGTTTGCACCGGTGGTCATATCTATAGCAAGCTGATTGGTCGCTTTTTTAAGCACAATATTGATCACCCCTGCAATGGCATCTGAACCATACTGGGCAGCTGCACCGTCTCTTAAGATTTCGATACGTTCAATAGCATTGGTTGGTATCGCAGATAAATCTGTACCTACTGAACCCCGGCCAAAAGTACCGTTTGTATTTACCAATGCCGTTTTGTGACGTCGCTTTCCGTTGATTAATACCAAAACCTGATCAGGTCCCAAACCCCGTAATGAAGCCGGTGCAATGTGATCTGTACCATCAGAAATGGTTTGTGGGTTTGATGAAAAGGAAGGTGCGGCGTAGTTCAATATTTCGGTTACCGTAATCTGCGGCGAGCTTTCCGCAATTTCTGAAACACTCAGCACATCTACCGGTACTGCCGAGTTTACTGCTGTTCGGCTGGGATTACGGGTACCAATAAGTACAACCTGGTCAAGAGCCACCCCGGAGGTCAGCGTTACATTGAGAACCGGCCCGGTTACACGAAGGACCTGAGTCTCAAAACCCACATAGGAAAATACCAGATTAACCCCGCTGGTTACATCGAGGCTGTAGTTTCCGTCAAAGTCGGTGATGGTTCCTTTATCTGTGCCTTCAACCTGAACCGATACGCCGGGCAAGGGAGTAGATTGATCATCAATCACCGTCCCGGAGACTTGAATTTCCTGCGCAAATCCTGTAATTAAAATAAAGCAAGAAAAGAGAATTGTAAACGTGTAGTTTCTTTGCATAATCATAATTTTGTGTTAGTTTAAAATAGAGTAGAATCAAGTTAATCTATTTCTTAAAAAAATTAAGGAATAGTTACTCTTTTAACACAATCACATATTAAAGTAAGTCAAAAAATAAAATTTGGTGTGAAAAATACATTTATAATAGACAAACAACCACTCATTGATCGTTTTATCAGTTATGTAACTATAGACACGCAAAGCGACCCCGAAAGTTCTGCAACGCCAAGCACCGAAAAACAATGGAATCTGGCCCGTAAACTGCATCAGGAACTTTTAGATATGGGCCTTAGCGATGCACGTATTGACGGTAACGGTTACATTATGGCCACCTTACCGGCTACCAGTTCAAAAAAGCTTCCCGTAATTGGGTTTATTTCACATTACGACACCACACCCGATTTTACAGGGACTAACGTAAAACCAAAACTTATAGAAAATTATAACGGCAAAGACATTATTCTGAATGAAGATCAAAATATTGTCTTGAGTCCGGATGATTTTGAGGAACTCGAAAATTACAAGGGACAAACTCTCATCACTACAGATGGAACCACCTTGCTGGGCGCCGATGATAAAGCCGGGATTACCGAAATTATGGAAGCTGTAAAATACCTGAAAGCCCATCCTGAAATCGAACACGGTACTATTCGTATTGGGTTTACACCTGACGAAGAAATAGGTCGTGGCGCCCATAAATTTGACGTAAAGCAATTTGGTGCTGACTGGGCGTACACAATGGATGGAAGTGAGATTGGTGAACTGGAATTTGAAAATTTTAATGCTGCAGGCGTAAAAGTATTTGTAAAAGGGAAAAGTGTGCATCCGGGTTATGCTAAAGGCAAAATGATTAACAGCATCTACATTGCACAGGACTTTATCAACTCCTTGCCCAGACTCGAAACACCGGAGCATACCTCAGACCGGGAAGGTTTTTTTCATTTAAACGGAATCAAAGGCGATGTGGAAGAGACCGTTCTCGAATACATCATTAGAGACCATGATCGAGAGCATTTTGAAGCCCGCAAAGAAGTTTTAAATAATCTTGCCGCAGAAATTAACAGTCAGTATGGTCTAGAATTGATTTCGCTTGAAATAAAAGATCAGTATTTTAATATGCGCGAAAAGATTGAACCGGTCATGCATATTGTAGATCTGGCTGAAGAAGCGATGATTGCCGCAGGAGTCGAACCCATCATAAAACCCATTCGCGGTGGCACAGACGGTTCTCAACTTTCATTTATGGGCCTTCCCTGTCCCAATATTTTTGCCGGAGGCCACAATTTTCACGGAAGATTTGAGTATGTACCGGTTGAAAGTATGCTAAAAGCAACCGAAGTTATTATCAAAATAGCCGAATTGGCTGCAAAATAATTCAGACTACACAAAAGCAGATATCAACTAAACTTCTTGATTATTTGACAGATAATCAAGAAGTTAACTAACCTCAACAATAAATTGCCTTTTTTAACTGACTAAATAAGAGCAACCTATCCCTTAGTTGAGCATCTTTACAGCAAATTAATCAATCAAAAAAAGATGCATTTAAAACTAAAAACGGGATTGCTGGGGCTTTTCCTTTCAACAGCGATTTTCGCACAAGAAGATTCAAACGCGTTTTTCAGCAAAAAACACGAAATCAAAATTGACGCTATAGAGCTTATTGCCGTGGCAAATATTGAAATCACCTATGAATACCTCATCAGCAAGTATTCCGGAGCCGGAGTTTCGGTTAGTATTGATGGCGGCGAAAGCAGTGATGATATTCTAAAGTGGGCAATAACTCCTTTTTACAGACAGTATTTCTTTAACCGTCAGGAAAAAAGAGCTCAGGGACTTTTTGCAGAAGGACATTTAAATCTGGGTAGTTTTGAAGATAATTACTACGAATATACTTACGATCCAGATACTGATTTTATCATTAATGAACGGTACGTTGAGCAAAACAATACTGCTTTTGGGGCAGGTTTTGCAGTGGGTTATAAATGGGCAAGCAACAATGGATTTGTAATCGAACCTTCAATAGGTGTAGGACGTAATTTATTCGGTAATACTAAAGATGATGACAATTTCAGTTCTGTTGATATTTACTTTAGAGGAGGCATACAGGTAGGCTACCGTTTTTAAAAAATTTTCAAATCAAAGCAACCATTTTAAACTTCGGGTATCTAGAGGTTAGTTATTCCAATTTTGACGGAATACTATTCAACCTATTTTAAAAACTAAATGTATTTATGAAACCATTTTTAGGATTACTTTTTATCAGCTTATTTGTTTCCTGCTCAATGAGTGATGATGCCGGGCCTACACTACCTACAGAAACAGAAGCCGAAGCATTTGCCCGCAATCAGGAAGAAATTGAAGCTTATCTGGAAGCAAATACCATTATTGCACAAACTACCAGCAGTGGATTACATTATACGATAACTGAAGAAGGAACAGGTGAATCTCCTGCTGCTAATGCTACGGTTAAAGTTAAATTCAAAGGATATTTTTTAAATAAAACGCTATTTAACCCGACCACAACCGCAGATTTTAATTTAAGCAATGTCATTACCGGTTTCAGCGAAGGCATCAGATTGATGAAAACCGGAGGAAAAGCAACTTTATTTCTACCAGCAAGATTAGGCTATGGGGTCTATGGTTCGCAGGGAGGAATTCCACCAAATACCGCTCTAATTTTTGATGTGGAGCTTCTCGAGATTGTAGATTAAATTACACGATAATAGATATTTAAAACAAAAAAAACAGCGCCATCGTGGCGCTGTTTTTAGTTATATCTAAACTGTAACACTTACTTTTCAAAAGCTTTAAGCGTTTTTGTAATAATTGCAACGCACTCGAGCAATTGCTCTTCGGTCATAACCAATGGAGGAGCAAAGCGAATGATATTACCATGAGTAGGTTTAGCCAGAAGTCCGTTTTCTTTTAGCGCCATACAAATATCCCAGGCCGTGCTGCTGTCTTCGCTATCGTTAATCACAATTGCATTGAGCAATCCACGACCACGCACCAGCTTTACAATCGTACTTCCTTTGATATAGTCATTCAGTTTGTTACGGAATAACGTTCCCAGTTTACGGGCATTTTGCGCTAAGTTTTCGTCTTTGACCACATTCAAAGCAGCCATAGCTACGGCCCCTGCCACAGGATTACCCCCAAAGGTAGAACCGTGCTGTCCGGGTTTGATTACATTCATTACAGCGTCGTCAGCCAATACCGCAGATACCGGGTAGGCTCCTCCGGAAAGGGCTTTTCCCAAGATCAGAATATCGGGTCTGCTATACGTTTCCTGACGCTCGCAGTGACCTTCGCAGGTACAGTTTCCACATACGGCCAGCAAAGCACCGGTACGGGCTATTCCGGTCTGAATTTCATCGGCTATAAATAAAACATTGTGTTCATTACACAAAGCCTTGGCCTGTTTCATAAAATCATCTGATGGTGTATACACTCCTGCTTCTCCCTGAATAGGTTCTACCAGGAATCCGGCTACATTGTCATTTTCCTGAAGGGCACGCTCCAGCGCCTTTGGATCATCGTAAGGTATTTTGATAAATCCGGGAGTATAAGGACCAAAGTTCTTGCGGGCACCCTCATCGTTAGAAAACGAAATGATCGTTGTGGTTCGTCCATGAAAATTATTTTCACAAACAATGATTTGAGCATCCTGTTCTTTAACTCCCTTTTTTTCATAAGCCCACTTGCGGGCTATCTTAATCGCAGTTTCTACAGCCTCTGCACCGGTGTTCATAGGCAGGAGCTTGTCAAACTTAAAATAATCTGTAGCAAAGGCTTCATACCTGCCGAGCATATCGTTGTGAAATGCTCTTGATGTAAGTGTGAGGGTTTGAGCCTGTTTGTTCATCGCATCAACGATTGCAGGATGGCAATGCCCTTGGTTTACGGCAGAATAGGCAGATAAAAAGTCAAAATACTTTTTACCTTCTACATCCCACACATAAACACCTTCACCGCGGTTCAAAACCACAGGCAACGGATGATAATTGTGCGCGCCGTGTTTGTCTTCGAGGGCAATAGCCTCCTGTGAAGTAAGTTGATCTTCAGTAATCATGTTGTAAAAAATTTTAGGGTAAGCACTCTATGATTCCTGCTTGGCAATGTCTTCTTTTGGTTTCTGTAAAGATTCAGAAGTAATTCCAGTATAAAGAAGCATTCTTAAAAGGAGAGAAATCATCCTGTTTAAGAACTTGCAATTTATTAAAAAATCCATAACTCCTTAACCTACTTAGTCCTAAAGCTTACTTAAATGCGGGGCTTAAGCTTGATGCAGATCATCATATTTATACTATTTTTGCCGCGTGTCAAGAAAAAAGAAAACCAGAAAAGTCTTTTCAAAAGTAACGGTGACAGACGCCGGTGCAAAAGGAAAAGCCATCGCAAAAGCTCCTGACGGGCGTGTTATTTTCATCAATAATGCCGTTCCCGGCGATGTTGTAGACGTACAAACCAACAAGCAGCGCAAAGCCTACTACGAGGGTACTGCCATACAGATTCACGAGGAATCGCCAAAGCGTACTCAGCCCGTTTGTAAACACTTTGGCACCTGTGGCGGTTGCAAATGGCAAAATATGCAGTATGAAGCTCAGCTTGAATACAAGCAGCGCGAGGTTGAAAATAACCTGAAACGCCTTGGGAAACTTGAGCTTCCTGCCATCACACCCATTTCCGGCAGCGAGGAGCAGTATTTCTACCGCAACAAAATGGAATTTAGTTTTAGCGACAGCAAATGGCTTACCCTCAAGCAGATCAAAAGCGATGCGATTATTGAAGACCGCAATGCCCTGGGCTTTCACATTCCCGGAATGTGGGACAAAATTCTGGATATCGACAAGTGCTGGTTGCAGCGTGATCCCAGTAATGCCATACGCAACGGGGTCAAGGAGTTTGCTACCAAAAACAACATTCCGTTTTTTAATACCCGCAATCAGGAAGGACTTTTAAGAACCTTAATGATACGTACCAGCAGTACGGGTGAACTTATGGTATTGGTTCAGTTTTTTGCTGACGAAAAAGAACCCCGTGAGTTGGTACTTGATTATTTAAAAGAAAGCTTTCCGGAGATAACATCATTGCTTTATGTGATTAATGAGAAAGGAAACGATACCATTTACGATCAGGAAGTGATCTGCTATAACGGAAGAGATCACATCTTTGAAGAAATGGAAGGCCTGAAGTTTAAAATCAATGCTAAATCGTTCTACCAGACCAATTCTGAACAGGCTTACCAACTGTATAAAATAACGCGTGATTTTGCAGACCTTCAGGGATCTGAGACTGTATTTGACCTGTATACCGGCACAGGAACCATCGCTCAATTTGTCGCAAAAAATGCCGGAAAAGTGATTGGAGTTGAAGCTGTCCCAGACGCTATTATTGCCGCACGTGAAAACGCGCAATTAAACAGCATTGAAAACGTTGAGTTTTATGTAGGGGATATGAAAAATGTCTTTAACGAGGCTTTTGTAGCAAAACACGGTAAGCCCGATGTGGTGATAACCGACCCTCCGCGCGATGGTATGCATAAAGATGTGGTCGAACAACTAATCAAAATTAAGGCTCCCCGTATTGTTTATGTAAGTTGTAACAGTGCAACACAAGCCCGTGATTTAGCTTTGCTCGACCCGTACTATAAGATTAAAAAGGTGCAGCCTGTAGATATGTTTCCGCAGACACACCATGTAGAAAATGTTGTTTTATTAGAACTCCGCTAATGCTCAGAAACGGTATTATCCTTATTTTGCTTATTGTACTCACCACCTACTCTTGTGAGCGTGATGATATCTGTGCAGCCAGCACCCCCACCACTCCCGGTCTTACCATAGGCTTTAGAAGCAATGAAAACACGCTGGAGGCCAAACCGCTCAATTTAGACGTGTATAATATAGACCGTACAAAAGTTATTCAATTTAGAAATGCTTCCAGTATTAGCATTCCATTACGCACCGATACTACCACAACGGTTTTTCTTTTTGAGAAAAATCCGGGAAACCCCGATGCTAATGAAGACCCTGAAGATATAGACACGTTAATCATCAACTACACGCCCCAGGAGGTATTTATCAGCAGGGCGTGCGGCTACAAAGTTATTTTTACCAATCTGGAAATTCGACCCCGGCCCGGTGCTACCCGCTGGATTGACGATATCAACATTAACTTGAGAACTGTAGAAAATGAAGATACTACGCAGGTATATATTAGTCATTAGTCTGTGCACATTCGGCTTCGTTTCAGCAATCGCTCAGGATAATCAGGGGATTGTAGTTGAAGAGCCGCTTGAAACCCGGGCTTCAGATACCCTGGCAGATAAAAAACCTGCCGAAAAATACGGTTTACGTGCCGGGATAGATTTGAGCAAAATTTTGCGAAGCTTTCTCGAAGAGAACTATGAGGGTGCCGCGATAGTAGGCGATTTCAGAATCAAAGACCGCTACTATATAGCAGCAGAAGTAGGCCGTGAATCCAAAAGCTTTGAAGAAGGCGTATTTGACACTAAAACTCAGGGAAGCTACCTAAAAGGCGGGATCAATTATAACGCCTATAGCAACTGGGCCGGTATGTCAAACCTTATATACGTAGGGTTACATATAGGCGTAGCCAGCTTTAAAACCGATTTAAACAGCTATACCATCTACAACCCCAATACCTTCTTTGAGCCCGATACCCGGGTGGTATCTCGCGAATATTCGGGCCTCAATGCGATCTGGGGAGAACTGCAAATGGGGATTCAGGTAGAGGTTCTTAACAATCTGTATTTAGGGATGAACGTGCAGCTGAAGCGGATGCTTTCTCAAAAAGCGCCCGATGATTTCACCAACATTTACGCTCCGGGATTCAACAAGGTAACCTTTGATAATGTGTATGGCGCAGGTTATGGTTATTCAATAAGTTATCTGCTGCCCATTTTTAAGAAATAGAACCCCAAGCCTATGAGTTTTGCTTCACGCGTAGGCATAATAAATGAGTTTATTAAAAAGCCTGACGACCGGGTTCTACCCCTTTCATTCTGGCAAAAAATAAAATTTCTCTTCAGTAGTATAGTCTACGATATGGCAATAGCTATGGGCTTTGTCGTGCTGCTTACTTTTCTCGAACCGCTCACTGCCGAGTATGAAAACCTGCTCAACAAGGATTTATACCCATTCTGGCAGGCCATTCTCTACATGACCATATTACCTCCGTTAATTGAGGAAACGATCTTCAGATTTCCGCTTAAATACAAACGCAATTATCTGCTGCGCGGACTGGCCTATTTGTTTAAAACCGATTTTTCAACATTCTGGAGGAAACATCTGCGTGTAATCGTTTACCTGTTTTCGAGCGTGTTTGGACTGGTTCACCTGAGTAATTATGAAAATGTTGACTGGATCTTTTTTGTTTTGGCTCCCATTATTACAGGTCCGCAACTGGCAGCAGGCTTAATTTTCAGTTTTCTAAGGCTGAAACTGGGATTTGTTTGGGCACTTCTGGGACATTTTCTGCATAATTTCAGTCTGATTATGCTTTCCTTTTTAGCTTTTCACAATGTGGAAAGACCTCTGGTAGATAATGAGCAGGTTTCTATAGAAACCACCGGCATCGCTTTTGAAGTAGAGCGTTCAACCCGTATGGTTTACGACAGTGCTCCTAACGGGAATTTGCTGTGTCTCGAAGCTCAAAACTATGAACTTCAAAACCTGATAGATCACTTTTATACGAAAGATTCAATACAGGTACGCGATAATGACCGCCTCGACCTGAAGCTTTACAGCAAGACCGATGAAGGCTATTCCCGGGAAGACCTTTTAGAAGTTTTAGAAGAGCATTATACCCTAATTAAGCCTACCTCAGATAACTAGTTGGGCTCAAGTCTGGTTTTCTATCTTTGCACCTATGTATAAACTCATCAGCAGCACCCAAAATCCTACGATAAAGAAGCTTGTCGCCCTGCAGGAAAAGTCCCGCGAGCGCCGCAAGAGCGGTCTATTCTTGATTGAAGGGTTACGTGAAATCAATCTGGCACTTAATGCCTGTTACGATTTTCAACACGTGTTTTTTTGTAAAACTATTGTCGAAACGCAGCTTCTGGAAGATTTACTCGACACACTTTCAGGCAAAGCCGAAGTAATTGAACTGACTGAGGAAGTGTACCGTAAAATCGCCTACCGCTCCGGAACCGAAGGCGTTATCGCTTCCGCAAAAGCGAAACCCCACGCATTAACTGATCTGCAATTACCTGAAACACCTTTAATTTTAATTGCTGAAGCGCCCGAAAAACCGGGAAATATTGGCGCTTTATTGCGTACCGCAGATGCCGCGGGCGTTGATGCTTTTATTTTGGCCAATCCGCTTACCGATCTTTACAACCCAAACATCATACGATCTAGTGTGGGTGGTGTTTTTACTGTTCCGGTCGCAACAGGAAGTACTTCAGAAATCATTGACTTTCTGAAAAACAAGAACATCCACATTTTTGCAGCTATTTTACAGGAAGCGATTTCCTATGAGAAACAAAATTTTAAAGAAGCCTCAGCAATTGTTGTAGGTACTGAAGCAGACGGGCTTTCGGCTGCCTGGCGGGCAGAGTCAAAGCAGAACATCATCATCCCCATGCAGGGCAGTCTCGACTCGATGAACGTTTCGGTAGCAGCTGCAATACTCATTTTTGAAGCCCGAAGACAACGCGGTTTTACCCCAAATTCTTAGAACTATGACCCCACAACTCGTTTTTTACATCATTATCGCTTTTATAATTCTAAGCTTTGCCATAGATCAAATTCTCGACTGGCTCAATGCCAAACATTTTGACGATCCTATTCCAAAAGAACTTAGTGATGTTTACGATGCAGACACCTACCGTAAATCTCAGGATTATAAAAAAGCAAATGCCCGGTTTTCGGCACTCACTTCCTCTTTTATGCTGGTTGTGACCCTACTTTTCTTTTTTGCAGATGGCTTTGGTTTTGCAGATCAACTGGCACGTAGCCTTAGCAACAACGAGATTGTTGCCGGACTTCTCTTTTTCGGAATCATTATTCTGGGAACCGATATTTTGACGACTCCTTTTAGTTATTATAAAACCTTTGTGATTGAAGAACGCTTCGGTTTTAATAAATCTACTCCTGCCCTGTTTTTTATGGATAAATTAAAAGGCTGGCTTATGACCATTATCGTAGGCGGTGTTTTGCTGGCTCTGGTCATTTGGTTTTACCAAATAAGTGGTGCTCTCTTTTGGCTCTATGCCTGGGTGCTTTTTGCTGTATTTGCTGTGGTGACCAATATGTTCTACGCCCGGCTTATTGTACCCCTTTTCAACAAACAAACGCCCTTGAGCGAAGGCGATCTGCGCACTAAAATTGAAAGTTATGCCAACTCGGTAGGCTTCAAACTAAAAAATATTTTTGTGATAGACGGCTCGAAACGCAGTACCAAGGCCAATGCGTATTTTTCGGGTTTTGGTTCTGAAAAACGTATTACCCTTTACGATACCTTAATCAATGATCTCGAAGATGAAGAGATTGTGGCTGTGTTAGCTCACGAAGTGGGGCATTACCGCAAAAATCATATTATTATCAATTTGTTTGTTTCCCTGTTGCTTACCGGTTTTACCCTTTGGCTTTTGGGATTGTTTATTAGTCAGGAGGTCTTTGCACTTGCCATTGGGGTTGACCAGCCCAGTTTTCACGCGGGTCTTATCGCTTTCGGCATTTTATACGCACCTATTTCTGGGATTACCGATTTTTTAATGAGTGTCCTCTCGCGCAAATTTGAGTATCAGGCAGACAATTATGCAAAAGAAACCTATGCAGCACAACCGCTCATTACCTCTTTAAAAAAATTATCCCGCAACAGTTTGAGCAACCTTACCCCACATCCGTTATATGTAAAACTGCATTACTCGCATCCTACCCTGCTTCAGCGTTATAAAAATCTAAAAGCCTAGTTTGTAAAAAACCGCTTATCTTTCGACTAAGAGATGACCTGATTGCATTTGCTTTTTTGGGATATAATTGTACTTTTAGAATATGACTGCTGTTGAATTAGAAGAAGAAAATAAAGAGCTCACCCGGCAATACAAGGAGCTGCTGCGCATAAGTTATCGCACCCTTTCTGATGACGATAAAAAAATGATCAGAAAAGCCTTTGAGGTTGCGGTAGATGCGCATAAAGATCAACGCCGTAAATCGGGGGAGGCTTATGTTTTTCACCCGCTTGCCGTGGCTCGTATTGTCGCCAGCGAAATTGGTATGGACGCTACTTCAATTGCTGCGGCGCTCCTTCACGATGTCGTTGAGGACACTTCCTATACTCTGGATGATCTGGAAGATTTATTTGGCCCCACCGTCGCCCGAATTGTTGATGGTCTTACCAAAATCTCTAACCTGAAAAAACACCGCGATGTTTCGTTACAGGCAGAGAATTTCAGAAAAATGCTGCTTACCATAAACGACGACGTTAGGGTAATCATCATCAAGATTGCAGACCGCCTGCACAATATGCAGACCATGGATTCTATGCGGCAGGATAAGCAGGTAAAAATTGCCAGCGAAACCCTGTACATCTATGCTCCGCTCGCGCATCGTATAGGCCTGTATAACATCAAGACCGAACTGGAAGATCTGGGCCTCAAATACACCGAACCCGAAGTGTTTAAAGACATTTCGCGTAAGATGAAGGAGACCAAAGAGCAGCAGGATCAATACATTGAAGAGTTTACCAATGCCGTTAAGCAATCGCTTGACAAAGAGGCTCTAGATTATGATATAAAAGGGAGACCTAAATCTATTTACAGCATACGTCGTAAAATGCTGAAGCAAAACATACCCTTTGATCAGGTTTACGACAAGTTTGCCATTCGTATCATTTATAAATCAACTCCCGAAAACGAGAAATTCCTCGCTTGGAAGATTTATTCCATCATAACCGATCACTTCAGGCCCAATCCTACCCGACTACGGGACTGGATCTCGTCTCCCAAATCAACGGGTTACGAAGCTTTGCACATTACCGTTATGGGGCTGAAAGGGCGTTGGGTTGAAGTTCAAATTCGGTCTGACCGGATGAATGAGATCGCCGAAAAGGGTTATGCCGCGCATTACAAATACAAGCAGGGCACCACAGAAGAAAGTGAAGAAGACCGCACACTCGACCAGTGGTTAAACCGTCTTCAGGAAGCTCTTGAAGGTAATGAGACCAATGCCATTGAGTTTGTTGAGCAATTCAAACTGAATCTGTACAACAAAGAAATTTTTGTATTTACGCCTCAGGGAGATTTAAAATCCCTGCCTAAAGCTGCCACGCCACTTGATTTCGCTTTCAGCATACATACCGAAATAGGAATGCATACGCGCGGCGCACGGGTAAATGGCAAGCTGGTTCCACTAAGCCACGAACTCAAAAGCGGAGATCAGGTAGAGATCATCACGAGCGAGCATGCAAGACCTAACAATAACTGGCTTGACTATGCCACCACTGCTCGTGCGCGGGCAAAAATTAAATCTTCGCTTAAAGACGAGAAGAAAACTATTGCTGAAGACGGTAAAGTGATTCTTACCCGTAAACTGCGCTCTCAAAAAATCACACTTGATGAGGGAGTGATCAACGAGATGGTGATCTATTTTAAACTGAAAACCAGCCTCGATTTGTTTTACCGGGTGGGTATAGGTACTATAGATAATAAAATGATCAAGGACTATGCTGCTTCACGCAGCAATGCCTTTGTGAGTTTCTTTAAAAACAAGATTCGCAAGCCACCGGTTGCTGAACATGTTGATAAAGATGAAATCACCGATAAATACGACTTGCTCGTTTTTGGCCGGGATGAGCAAAAGCTCGATTATACACTTGCTCCGTGTTGTAATCCCATTCCGGGAGATAAAGTATTTGGTTTTACCACTGTCTCCGAAGGAATACGGGTTCACAAGCAAAATTGTCCTAACGCATTATCCCTGCAGAGTAATTATGCCTATCGCATCATTCCGGCAAAATGGATAGACTCGTCGGCGCAGGACTTTCAGGCGGAGCTTGAACTCACCGGAATTGATACCCTGGGTCTTGTAAATCACGTTACCCGTGAGATTTCAGAACACATGCATGTGAATATGCGCAACCTTAATTTTACCACAAATGACGGTGTGTTTAACGGAAAAATCACGGTTATCGTTAAAAACAAAGAGCATTTACGCAGACTTATAGAAAACTTGAAAAAAATAAACGGTATCGACAAAGTCATACGTTTGTAATTGCGTAAATTTGCACCCTCTATTATGGTACCTAAAGCAACAATAAATAAAGATCAGGAAGTCGTAAAAAACGTCTTCACCAAGTTTCTGGAAGAAAATGGGCATCGTAAAACTCCGGAGCGTTATGCAATTCTTCAGGAGATTTACAATTACAATGACCATTTTGACATTGAAACGCTGTACATCAGCATGAAAAATAAAAAATATCGGGTGAGCCGCGCTACGCTGTACAATACGATAGAATTATTGCTTTCATGCGGTTTGGTGCGTAAACATCAGTTTGGCCAAAACCAGTCACAATACGAAAAATCGTATTTTGACAAACAGCACGATCACGTGATTTTAACCGATACCGGTGAAGTGATTGAGTTCTGTGATCCGCGTATTCAGTCTATTAAGAAAACTATCGAAGAGGTTTTTAATATTCAGATAAACAAACACTCCCTTTATTTTTACGGTAACCGCAAACCGGAGGATTCAACAAAAAACACAACCGAAGACAACAATTCATAGATGGCAGTAGATTTACTTCTGGGTCTCCAATGGGGAGATGAAGGAAAAGGCAAAATAGTTGACGTACTTACTAAAAATTACGATATCATCGCCCGCTTTCAGGGAGGTCCCAATGCAGGACACACTCTAGAATTTGACGGCATTAAGCACGTTTTACACACCATACCCTCAGGGATTTTTCACGAAAATGCGATCAATCTGGTAGGAAATGGCGTGGTGATAGACCCCGTTATTTTTAAAAAAGAACTTGACAACCTATCCAAGTTCAAACTAAACATAAAGGATAAACTGCTTATTTCGCGTAAGGCACACCTTATTCTACCCACGCACCGCTTGCTTGATGCAGCTTCCGAGGCTTCAAAAGGCAAAGCAAAAATAGGCTCTACCCTCAAAGGGATTGGACCTACTTATATGGATAAAACCGGTCGTAACGGTATTCGCGTAGGGGATCTGGAGCTTGACGACTGGAAAGATCGTTATTCCGCTTTGCGCGACAAGCATATTGATATGATCGATTTTTACGACGCCAAGATTGAATATAATCTGGACGAACTGGAAACCGAATTCTTTAAAGCTGTAGAAGTATTGAAGTCTCTTACCTTTATTGACTCTGAAGAATACCTGTATCAGGCACAACAAGCCGGAAAATCAATTTTGGCCGAAGGTGCACAGGGTTCCTTACTCGATATCGACTTTGGTACCTATCCTTACGTTACTTCGTCTAATACCACCGCTGCAGGAGCCTGCACAGGTCTGGGCATTGCTCCCGGGCAAATTGCTGAAGTTTTCGGGATTTTTAAAGCCTATACCACTCGAGTGGGATCTGGCCCCTTCCCTACTGAACTTTTTGACGAGGTAGGCGCTACAATGGGTCGTGTAGGTAATGAGTTTGGCGCCACAACGGGAAGACCACGTCGTTGCGGCTGGTTAGATCTTGTTGCGCTCAAATATGCTGTACGCGTTAATGGCGTTACCCAATTAATGATGATGAAAGGCGACGTTTTAAGCGGTTTTGACACCCTTAAAATCTGTACCCAATACAAATACAAAGGTCAGGTAATTGACCACCTGCCTTACAATATTGAGCCCGAAAACGTAGAGCCTATCTATACTGAAATGAAAGGCTGGGCAGAAGATCTTACTAAAATGCAGAAAGATGGCGAACTGCCGAAAGAGCTTAATGATTATATAGATTTTTTGGAAAAAGAGCTCAATGTGCCTATTAAAATTGTTTCGGTAGGACCCGATCGTACCCAAACAATTCACAGATAGATTGTCAAGACCTATAAATCTAAAGCCTGAACTCGCGAAGTTCAGGCTTTTTTTTTGGCTTGATTTTGAGAGCATTTTGGCAGTAAGCTAACACAGATACCGCTACATTTACTATATCCTAATCAACCTATTATGAAAATATTTCAGTGTACCCATTGCAAGAATCCTGTTTATTTTGAAAACACCAGCTGCGAAAAATGCGGTAATCAACTTGGCTATCTATTCAAGGAAGAAGAAATGCTTTCATTTCCCTATACTGAAAAACACCAACTAACAACTCAGGCTTCCGGCAAGAGTTATACCTATTGTTCAAACCAGCAATTTCACGCCTGCAACTGGCTGGTACCGGCTGAAGGAACAGACACCTTTTGTGAAGCCTGTGCTACTAATAATATGATTCCCGATCTCAATTTTCAGGAAAACAAACTCGACTGGCAAAAGATCGAAGCAGCAAAACGAAGACTGTTTTACAGTCTCAAAAAGCTTAATCTGCATGTTTCCTTTGAGCTGGCAGACCAAAATCTCGAACTGAGTTTTGATTTTTTAGCCTCAGACCCTAATAATCCGGGGTCGGTCAAAACCGGCCACGCAAATGGCAGAATAACCTTAAACATCAATGAAGCCGATGCCGTGCATCGGGAATATATTAAAGAGCAGCTTTCAGAAAGATACCGTACCCTTTTGGGACATTTTAGACACGAGGTCGGGCATTTTTACTGGGATGCGCTTGTCAAACCCAATCCTAAGGTGCTTCAGGAATTTAGGGCATTATTTGGCGATGACAGCCTCGATTATGGCGAGGCTTTAGAAAAACATTACAAAGAAGGCCCGCCTCAAAACTGGCGTAAAAATTACATCAGTTCGTACGCCACTATGCACCCATGGGAAGATTGGGCAGAAACCTGGGCGCATTATTTACACCTTATGGATATGCTTGAAACCGCGTATCACTTTGGGCTGGAAATTGATCCCGAACTTAAGAAAAACAACAACCTCGATGTCAGTTGTGATTTTGATCCCTATGAGGGTGCGTCTATGCGCAAAATCATCAAACACTATCTGCCACTTACCTACGTCGTAAATTCCCTCAGTCGAAGTATGGGCGCCCCGGATCTGTATCCTTTTGTGATTTCAGAACCGGTTATTAAAAAACTGGATTTTATTCACCGCCTGGTGCTTGATTAATGTTTTTGCCCGGCGGCGAAAACATTAACTTTATTCATTAAAGCAGTCCTTATGTATGAAGTAGAACTTACAGCCCGTCTTAAAAATTATCAGGAAACACGAAATCAAATCCTTCAATTTGATATTGAATCTCAGAAACGGCTGGATTATGATGACCGATATTACGATCAAAACAATTTGCTTACGGAAGCAGATCAGGAATTTAGATTACGCACCAAAACCAATCTGGATACCGGCGAAGCAGCGCATTACCTTACTTTTAAAGATACAGCCTTTGAAAAACTCACCCGTTCAAAACCGGAATACGAGACTCTGGTAACCGATCACAGCAATACCGAGCAAATTCTTTTTAAGCTGGGATACAAAAAAACGGCTCATTATACCAAACATTGTGAAATTTTCAATCTGCATTATAAAGAGATAGATATTGAAATAGCTCTGGTGCGCTTTGAAGAATTAGAAGACTCGTTTATTGAGATTGAAACCCAGACCGCTCAAAAGGCAAAAACCGATGCCCTCTTTGACATTCTTTACAGCCTTCTTGCCGAACTTCAAATTTCGAAAGCTCAACTTACGGAAGATTTCTATATCGAAATGATCAAAGAAGCAAAGGCAGGAAAATCCTGATTTGAGATAAAATTCTCCGGTCTAATTTTGAACGGAAGCTATACTTTAAGCGGAGGTTTTTCCGTTATATTTGCATCAAAATACGCTATGCCCGGTTTTTTAAAACACTTCTTTTTACTCGCAGGTCTTCTTCTTTCGTTTTCGGTTTTCGCCCAGGAAGGAAATGAACTCGATATCACTTCAGACATTTCACAAATCGACGAGGCTAAATATCCCGGGGCTCTGGTAATGTATAAAAACACCAATCAGGTTTATATTGTACACAAGGGTATTGAGATGTGGTGTGATCTGGCCTTTCATTATAAGAATGAAAATTTTGTACGTGCTATAGGTAATGTGCGTATGAACCAGGGTGATACTATAAGTATGCGTAGTAATTATGCCGAGTACAATGGTAATACCCAATTTGCCTGGGCTTCGGGCAAGGTAAATCTACAGACGCCTACAGCCACACTCGATACAGACACCCTTTATTTTGACCGTATAAAGCAACAGGCATATTACCGCAACAACGGGACTTTAAGAGACACCGCAAGTGTAATAACCAGTAAAATAGGCCGCTATTTTCTGGATCAGGATAAATATTCATTTATTCAAAACGTAAAGGTCACCAACCCGGAATACGTGATCGATAGTGAGCAGCTGGACTATTATTCAAAAAGCAAAATCGCCTATTTATACGGTCCGTCAACCATTACCAGTGAAACCAGTACGGTTTATTGCGAACGGGGCTATTATGACACCCGCAATGACAACGGGTATTTTGTAAAAAATTCCCGTATAGATTATGACAACCGCACCGTTTTTGGAGACAGTCTGTATTTTGACCGTCCTACCAATTTTGCTTCGGCTACAAACAACATTAGGGTAATAGACACGGCAAACAACAGCATTATTAAAGGGCATTATGCCGAAGTTTATAAGGCTAAAGATTCTGTTTTTATAACTAAAAGAGCGGTGGCTATTACGGTTCAGGATCAGGACTCCATCTACGTACACGGCGACCGTCTAGTAGTAACGGGAGTTCCCGATAAACGAATCGTTCGCGGGTATTACAACGTGCGTTTGTTTAAAAGCGACCTGAGCGGAAAATGCGATTCTATTCACATCAATCAGGAAAGCGGGCTTACCCAAATGATTGGAAAACCTGTTTTATGGAGTGGTCTCAGCCAGATGACTGGCGACAGCATTCATTTAAAAAGCGATACCAAAACTGAGCAACTCGACTCGCTTCGGGTGTTTGAGAATGCCTTTTTGGCTCAACAGGACACCATCCCCCTGTATGATCAACCCGATAAATTGGGGTATAATCAGGTAAAGGGAGTGACGCTTTTTGGCACCTTTAAAGACAATGCCCTCCACCAGATCGACATTGTGAAAAATGCAGAAAGTATAAATTATATGCGTGGTGAAGACGGGGTTCTTCAGGGCGTTGACAAAAGTAAATCGGCATCTATTACCGCGATTTTAGAAAAAAATGCACTTGTTGAAGTCACTAAATGGCGGCAGGTAGATGGTGAAGTTTTTCCGTTAACCAAATTCCCAAAAGATCAACGAGAGTTTCCGGGACTCAACTGGCGCGGAGCAGAACGCCTGCTCACCAAGGAAGATATTTTTAAAGGCGAAGCTCCTTTTACACTAACAAAGATTCAGGGAATCCCGCTTCCTCAAATTGAAGAAGACTTTTTTGATAACAGTATTCCAGATAACGAACTTGATATACCCGGTGCTTCACGCCTTAAACCTTCTGACTTTAAAAACCGGGAAGAAGATGCGCCCGGCATAGGTATTCCTGTAAACGACAAAGCAACTTTACAGCCCGGCGCAAATGACGAGGAGAACGACAATACCGGTACTCCACAACTGCGCGAATTACCTCAGGAAAAAGTAAAGGACTCCCTAAATGGCACTAATGAAGGCTGATTTTTTAAAATATCAGGCACAGACCACACCGCATCCGCTCGCAATGGAGGTATCTCACGCAAAGGGATCCTACATCTACGATACGAGCGGCAAAGCCTATCTTGATTTTGTAGCAGGAGTTTCTGCAACCAGCGTGGGTCACGGGCATCCCAATGTATTAAAAGCACTTCGTGAGCAAAGCGAAAAGTACCTGCACGTTATGGTATATGGCGAGTATGCGCAAAGCCCTGCCGTACAATTAACCCGCCTGCTGGCCGAGCTTCTCCCCGCCCCACTGGAGCAAACCTATCTGGTAAACAGCGGGACTGAAGCTATAGATGGCGCAATGAAGCTTGCCAGACGTGTAACCGGCAGACAGGAGATTATTTCTGCAAATCAGGCTTATCACGGCAATACCTTTGGAGCGCTAAGCCTGATGAATTATGAGGAACGTGTTGCGCCTTTCAGGCCATTAGTGGGTGGTATACGCCATATTGATTACAACAGTTTTGAGCATTTAGAGCAGATAACTTCTCAAACTGCCGGTGTTGTGCTCGAGACCATTCAGGGCGGAGCAGGATTTATACAGCCCGTGGAAGGCTGGCTTTCAGCAGTAAAAAAACGCTGTGAAGAGGTGGACGCCCTGTTGATACTTGATGAAATACAACCGGGTTTTGGTCGTACGGGAACATTTTTCGGTTTTGAGAATTATAATGTGCTACCCGATATTGTCGTGATGGGTAAAGGTATGGGCGGCGGTATGCCTATTGGCGCCTTTACCGCCTCAACGGCTCACATGCAACTGTTATCAAACAATCCTAAACTGGGTCATATTACCACCTTTGGCGGTCATCCTGTCATTGCGGCAGCTGCCCTGGCGACCGTGCAAACTATTCTGGACGAAAAACTTATGGAGCAGGCTTTAGAAAAGGAAAAGCTCATGAGAAGTCTGCTAATACACCCATTAATTGAAGAAGTACGCGGTAAAGGTTTGATGCTTGCTGCAATGACGCCCTCTGCTGAAATCACCTCTCAAGCCATATTACAGGCTCAGGACGAGGGGCTCATTTTATTTTGGCTGTTGTTTGAAAGCCGTGCAATACGCATTACACCACCATTAACAATTTCTAATGAAGAAATTGAAAAAGGTTGTCGTACCTTAATTCAGGTTTTAGATAAAATAGCGTCTAAGCTATCCTGAAAGTAGAGTTTAGGCCTGATTGTTGATTAATTTGTTAACAACAATATCTAAGCCTCCAAGGTCTGCCTGCTATCCTTGTTAAATTTATAAAGGCAGAAATTTAAAAAGCAACGTGTATGAAGTTTAATCAAGAACACGAAGAAGACAATTTCCCGCTCACCCGTTTTGAATCTATGTTAAAGACCAATCATGTTCTTTTTTTCGATTCGGATGAATTTGAGAATATTGTAAACCATTATCTCGAGAATGGGAAAATTGCTTTGGCTAAAAAAGCTGTAAAATTGGGTCTGGATCAGCATCCTTCCTCCTCAAATCTCAAGTTGTTTAAAATTGAAATTCTCATTTTTGAAAACAAACTCGATGAGGCAGATCGTATGCTCGCAGCGCTCTATGAGCTGGAGCCACAGAATGAAGAGGTATTTATTCAGAAAGCAAATATTTACTCCAAAAGAGACGATCATAAGAAAGCCATTGAGCTGCTTGAAATGGCTCTCGAAATTACCGAAGACGATGCCGACATCTATTCTCTGATCGGGATGGAATACCTGTTTCTGGATGATTTTCAGAATGCCAAATTCAACTTTATGAAGTGTCTTGAAGTTGATGATGAGGATTATTCTGCCCTTTATAATGTGATTTATTGCTTCGACTTTCTCGAGCAGCATGAGGAAGCTATAGATTACCTGAATATGTTTCTGGATAAAAATCCGTATTGCGAAGTTGCCTGGCATCAGGTAGGCAAACAGTATTTTGATTTAAAGGAATATGAGAAAGCCCTCGCTGCCTATGAGTTTGCTATCATAAGCGACGACACTTTTATCGGTGCCTATTTTGAAAAAGGAAAGGTTCTCGAAAAACTGGGCAGATATAACGAAGCCATTGAAAACTACCAGATCACCTTAAGTCTGGATGACCCCACTTCATTTGCCTATTTAAGAATGGGTAAATGCTATCAAAAACTGGCTTGCGACGATCTTGCCATTAAGTATTTCCTGAAAACGGTAAAAGAAGATCCGCTTTTGGATAAAGGCTGGATAGCCATTACCGATTTTTACACCCGTAAAATGGATTATCAGAATGCGTTGTATTACATCAACAAAGCGATAAATATTGACGGGGATAATGTGCTGTACTGGAAGCGCTATGCCAAGATCAATGCCCGTCTTAAATTCTACGAGGAAGCCGAACGCGGCTATCGCAAAACTTTGGAACTAGGCAATTATGAGCTCGAAACCTGGCTTACCCGGTGTGATATTCTCATAAATCTCGGGGAACCTGAAGCAGCCATCACAAATTTGCTTGAAGCCGTCGAATTTTATCCGGATTCCGCGCAGGTGGAATTTCGTCTTGCCGGTCTGTATTTTTCCACAAACGACGATCATAAAGGGCATTTCCATTTAGAAAATGCGCTTAAACTTGAGGCGGATTACGATATCATTTTAGAAGAATTGTTTCCGTTTGTTTATGCAAAAAAATCGGTGCTTGACAAAATCAAAAAAGCAAGGAACAAAACCTCAGGCAAATAGATTTTACTACGTCTCATAGCTTCTTTTCATACGCGCACTTACAACAAGTATAGCCTGCCTGTTATAGATTTGTTTAGTACATTTGAGACCTAACCAATGAATTCATGTCTCAAAACAGATCACTGCTCAATTATGCAGTTATTACCCTAAAAGGTCTGGCCATGGGAGCAGCAGATGTTGTTCCCGGTGTCTCAGGTGGTACCATTGCCTTTATTGCGGGCATCTACGAAGAACTTATAACGACTATTGATAATCTAGACCTCGGCATTTTTAAGGTCTGGAAAAAGGAAGGCTTTTCAAAAGTTATTGAAGTTTACAACTTAAAATTTTTAGCAGCCCTGTTTTTAGGAGTACTTATAAGCATACTCTCTCTGGCAAAACTCATTACTTACCTTCTGGATCATCATCCTTTACTCCTTTGGGGCTTCTTTTTCGGATTAATCGTAGCCAGCATTGTTTATATCGGCAAACAAATCAATACCTACAGTGCGGGAGTTGTGATTGCTGGAATTATAGGTATAGCGGTTTCCTATTATATAACCATTGCCGAACCCCTGAGTACTCAGGCCAGTTACTGGTTTATTTTTCTTTCGGGATTTGTGGCTATTATCGCAATGATTCTTCCCGGTATTTCAGGATCTTTCATCTTATTACTTCTGGGTTCTTACTCTATTGTTTTGGGTACGGTGCGTAATTTCCTGGACGCCCTGATCAGTTTTGATTTTGCTGCTCTTAAAGATGCAGTAATCAAACTGCTTTTGTTTGTCCTGGGTTGTGTGGTTGGCCTTAAGGCATTCTCAAGGGTTCTTACCTATTTGTTCAAAAACTTTCAGGATCTTACCCTTGCCTTGTTAACCGGTTTTATGATTGGGGCCCTCAACAAAGTATGGCCCTGGAAAGAAGTACTATCCTACCGCGTCAACTCAGAAGGACACGAAGTTCCTCTTATTGAAAAGAGTATACTGCCCAACTATTATGACGGTAATCCTCAGGTAATTTTAGTTATAGTGCTCATGATTGTCGGGTTTTTGACTATTTTTCTGCTTGAACGATTTGCAAAAGCGAAAAACGAGCATGGAATTTAAACACCGCTCCCTTTCTGATAAAATCTGGCTGGTGCTCAAAGGTCTCGCCATGGGCGCAGCCAATAAAGTGCCCGGTGTTTCAGGAGGTGTGGTTGCTTATGTTGCCGGTTTTTATGAAGAATTTATTTATTCCCTGCAACGCATTAATAAAAATGCCTTTAAACTTCTTTTAGGCGGTCGTTTTCGAAGCTTTGTAAGATATACCAATGGACGATTCCTTGTTTTGTTGGTATTTGGCATGGTCATCAGTTATTTTAGCGTCTCTAAAGTGCTTGATCTGGCTATAGAAAACTTCCCATTACAGGTGTGGAGCGCGTTTTTCGGGATGATTATAGGCAGTATTTATTTTATTGCTAAAGATTTTGACGACTGGTCAAAACGGAATATTCTAATCCTGTCTCTGGGGGTAATAACGGGTGTCGCCATAAGTCTTCTGGAACCGGCCACTCAAAATGACAACCTCATTTTTGTGTTTTTCTGCGGAATCATCGGTGTTTCAGGGATGACCCTTCCTGGGCTTTCAGGCTCATTTATTCTTATTCTTCTTGGAAATTATGTGCTGCTCCTGGTGGACTCGGTAAATGCGCTTTACGATACTTTGACAGATCTTGTACAAGCCGATTTCTCGTTTATAAATGACCCTCATCGTGTACGCCTTCTAAAGGTTCTTACCATGTTTACACTAGGGTCTGTAGTGGGGCTTGTTACGCTTTCTAATTTTTTGGGCTACCTGCTTAAACATTTTAAAAACGAAACCAATGCCGGGATAATTGGCTTTATTGCCGGTTCACTCGGAGTTGTATGGCCCTGGAAGACTCCCATTTTGGAGCGGGATGTACTGGGTGTTATCCAATACGACCGCGTAGGAGATCCTATACTTAAAAATTACGATCGCTTTATCCCCGATGAGTTATCTTTAAATAATATTACTGCAATACTATTTATATTTCTAGGAATAATAAGTGTGATCGCGTTGAGCAAATACGGGGAAAACACCCGTGTATGATTTCTTAAAATTTCTGAGTTTTACGTAAATATTTTAATATTTTCGCAATGCACTTAGAACAACCCCAAACCCTTATGCTAAAATTCGGTCTCATTGGTAAAAACATTGAGTATTCTTTTTCAAGGAAATATTTCTCCGAAAAATTTGAAAAAAACGATATTGATGCTTCTTATGTCAACTTTGATTGCCAAAGTCTTCAGGATGTAAGAACAGTACTTCAGCAAAAAGATGAAGATCATCTGGGCTATAATGTTACCATTCCTTATAAGCAGGCCATCATTCCCTATCTCGATGAGATGAATAAACACGCGAGCGCTATCGGCGCGGTTAATGTTATCAAACGTCTCAACAACGGCAGACTTAAGGGATATAATACAGACTATATAGGCTTTAGGAAATCGCTTAAACCCTTTCTAGACAAACAGAATCACAAGTGTGCCCTCATTTTAGGCACCGGTGGTGCTTCAAAGGCTGTGGCCTATACCCTGGAATTGGAAGACATTTCATTCAAGTACGTTTCCCGGAATCCTAAAAAGGGACAACTGGCCTATGAAGACCTGACTCCGGCGATGATCAATAAGTACACCTTAATTATAAATACCACCCCGTTAGGGACATTTCCTAACGTAACTGAATGTCCTAAAATATCTTACCGTCAAATCAGTTCAAAACATCTGCTCTACGATTTGGTTTACAATCCCGAAGAAACGCAGTTTTTAAAAAATGGAAAAGCTCAGGGTGCGATGACCACAAACGGTTACAATATGCTCCGTTTACAGGCCGAAGCTGCCTGGAGAATCTGGAAATAACCTCCACTAGTATAACATGCCTCAGCAATTTACGTTAGTCTTTAAAAGATAGAGGGCTGCGGGTTTTAGATTATAGAATTACTTGTCGTTTGCACAGTTAATGGTATCTTTAGCGTCCCGGCAGCTTAAGACTGTTTCCGCTTGTTATTTAGCGAAATGGGCTTACAAGACCGAAAAATTGATGCTTTACTAATCAATTTGGCTTTACTTAAACCAAAATGAACCTTAACATTGAAACAGATGTCTGAAGAGAAGAATAATACCCAGGATACCAAGGCCAAAGAGCCTGAAAATAATAAAAAACAGGAAGCGCATTCTGAAATGCCTGAAGCTCAATCTGTAGAAGAGCAGGATCAAACAGGCGTAGATGAGCAACTGGTTACCGAATCTGTAGAGGTAATCGAGGATGCCAAAGATGTAGAAGAGCCTGAGACCCTAAAAGAATATACAGATGATGCCGCTCTGCAGGAAGCTGAAGCCCTCGAGTCTTCTGCAAAAACGGAAGCATCTGATGAACAGGAAAAGCCTGAAGATACAGCTCTAGTAACCGATTCTGTAAAAACTGTTGAGCAGGCAAAACCTGCTGATACCGGGAATGAGGAGGACGAGGAGTTTCTGGCAGAAGATGACAGTGAAGAAGGTACCGCAGTAGACCTGGACGAGGTTTTAAGTGAAGAAAGCGAGGATGAATCTGTTGCCGAGCGTCACAGCATTCCCAAAAAGGATTACGAAAAGATGAGCAAGGAACAGCTCATCAAAGAATTTAAATACCTGCTCAACAACCATAAAATTCAGGCCATTAAAGAACATGTGTCTGAACTTAGAGCTGCTTTTATATCTAAATTTGAAGACGAGCAGGAAGAGGCTAAAGATCGTTTTCTTGAAGATGGCGGTAATATTATTGACTTCAGATATTACAGTCCGCTTAAAAAAGAATTTAATTCGCTTTACTTCGAGTACCGGGATAAACGCAACCAGTATTACCAGAATCTGCGTAAAGACCTGAGCGCAAACCTCGATACGCGCACTGCGTTAATCGAAGAACTCAAAGAACTCAAAAACGAGTTGGGTGGTGAAGAGAGTATTAACACCACTTTTGAAAAGTTTAAGGACATTCAGGAGCGCTGGCGCAATGCAGGTAATATTCCACGGGATCGTTATAATCTGATCTGGAATAATTACCATCACCACATTGAGAACTTTTACGATTTTCTGCACCTAAACCGGGAATTCAGAGATAAGGATTTTAAAGAGAATCTTGATAAAAAATTGAAGCTGATTGAGCAGGCCGAAGAGCTTACTCAGGAACAGGACGTAAACCGTGCCTTTAAAGAGCTTCAGATGCTTCATAAAATCTGGAAAGAAGAAGTTGGCCCTGTTTCGCGCGAATACCGTGAAGAAATCTGGGAAAAATTTAGCGCCGCTACGCGAAAAATTCATGATGCCCGCCAGGAATACTTCAAGAATATTGATAAGATTTACGAACAAAACCTGGAGAAAAAACAGGAAGTTATTGCAGCTATTGAAAAACTGGTAGCAAATCCTGCAACAAACCACAAAGAGTGGCAAAAGCAGATGAAGACGGTAAACGATCTGCGTGAGGATTTCTTTAAAATAGGAAAAGTTCCCCGAAAAGATAACGAGCCTACCTGGAAAGCCTTTAAGAAAGTGACCCGCGAGTTTAACCGCGGTAAAAATGGCTTTTACAAAGACCAGAAAAAAGAGCAATATGCTAATCTGGAAAAAAAGATGGAGCTTATCAAAATTGCTGAAGAACACAAAGACAGCGACGATATTAAGGCGACCATCGATCTGATGAAAAAAATTCAGTCTGACTGGAAAAAGATAGGACACGTTCCGCGCAAGGATAGTGATAAGATCTGGAAACGCTTCAAAAAAGCTTGCAATCACTTCTTTGATAAATTACACGCAGAGAAGAAAGAAATACTGGAAGAAGAGAAAAACAATCTCGACGATAAAAACGCCCTGCTTGAAAAAGTAAAAGAACTCAAGTTAAGCGGTGAACCTCAGGAAGACCTTAAAACGATAAAAGCGGTTATTAAAGAATGGAAAGACACCGGCCGTGTACCCCATTCTAAGAAAAACATCGAACAGGAATTTAATAAAGTACTTGATGGGCTCTTTAAAAAGCTCGATTTAAGCCGAAAAGAGTCTGAACTCATCAAATACGACAATCGCGTAGCCGCAATTGCAGATGAAGATGGTGATCAGGCCTTAAATAAAGAACGCTATTTTATAACGAAAAAGATAGATGAAGTCAAGGCTGAAATTAACCAGCTTGAAAATAATCTCGGCTTTTTTCAGCATGTGCCTGACGATAACCCGATGGTAAAAGAGGTGCACAAAAACATAGCTGAGCACAAAAAAACACTTGAAATCTGGAAAGCCAAGCTTAAAAAACTAAAATCTCTTTACTAATTAATCTGGCTATGGTTTGCACCCTGTGTAAACATCCCGCTGTTCATTTTGGAAATTTTCAAAACAGAAATTACAACCGATGTACGTATTGTGCATCGGTTTTTTTGGATTCCATCGATTTGCCTTCCGCTTCGCGGGAAGAAAAGCGCTATCAACAACATCAGAATTCTACATCAAACAGCGGATATATTGATTTTTTAAGTCCGCTTATTACCGTGGTGACCAAAAATCACGGCAAGGCAGAAACCGGTTTAGACTATGGCTCGGGTCCTAATCCCGTGCTTACTAATTTGCTTAAAAACCGGGGTTTTGTGGTAACAGCCTATGATCTGTTTTTCAGTAAAAATCCCGATGCATTGCAGCAAAGCTATGATTATGTACTGTGTTGTGAGGTGATCGAGCATTTTCACAAGCCTGCAGAATCCTTCAGGGAACTCTTCGACCTTCTTAAGCCTGGTGGTAGTTTGTACTGCAAAACCAACCTGTTAACACCAGACATCAATTTTAAAGACTGGTGGTATAAAAATGACTTTACACACAGCTTTTTTTATACAACAGAAGCTTTAGCATACATCAGAAGTCATTTTGGTTTTACAAATTTGATCCTGAAATCTGATTATATTCAGTTTATAAAATAAAAAAGCGGTCCTAAGACCGCTTTAATAATTCAGTTCTAAAAAAACGCTTATCCTTTATAAAAGTATAGTGAAGAAACTCCTGCCAGACTGTTATTAAGTGCCGGGCTTGCGTTACCACCACCGGCGGTAGACACATTACCGAATGCCAACACACGGCCACCTCCATTTGCTAATTCAGCCACATAAACGGTGTCTGACTCTGCATCATATTCTACATTTACAGGGTTACCCATAAGTGTGGCAGAACCGGCGTAGCGTATTTGCTGACCCACGGCTAAAGTTCCGCCATTAGCTGTAGCATTAAATTTTGACAGGAAATTGGTTATTACGTGAAAGCCGCCATCTGCATCTGCTCCCGTTCCTGATGCAGCTGCGATATCACTCATTATCAGCGTACCTCCGTCAAAAGCAATTCCGTGCGTTCTTACAATGCCTTCGATAGCGATGCGTTTTGAAGCGCTAACGGTTGCATTTGCCGGGTTGCTGCTTAGAAAATTAGTAAAAACAGCCAGTTCATTTGTATTATCAACAACGGCATAAAGATCGTTACCTACAAACTCAATACCCCAAACCGAAAAATCTGTGGTAATGGTTCTGCTTAGTGTCATAGAGCCATTTGATTTTTCAAAGACAAAAAACCGACCAGCATTGGCGTTTTGGCTGTCTGCAACTACATAAAAATCTCCACTTACAGCAAGGTCTCTGGGGTTTTGTAAAATAGCCTGGCTTGAAAAATCTACTGATAGATTAATCGTTGCGGTAATCATATCACTGATGCCTACATAGGTTTGCAATGAAGTCTGTGTCATACCTCGTGTAGCAATAGTAAAACTGTCACTCTCAGGATCGTAATAAATACCTTCTGAATCTGATGCCGAAGTATTAAATGTAGTTACCGAATTTGTAGTAAGATTATACCGGGTTACATTTCCGTTAGCATGACTTGTGGCATACAAATTTGCTGAAGCATTTTCCTGCATCATGTCATTTGAATCGTCATCACTGCAAGAAGACAATGTGAAAATTCCTATTAGGCCTAAAGCTACTATGTTTTTAGTATTCATAATTAATTGGTGTTTGTTAAACATTTAATTTTTGAATATCTACGTACACAGCGCGGATTGCGGTTTTCTATAAGTTAGTTTTTAACGGAATTTTAGCTTTATTGAAGATTATTGAAGTCCGGATTTGAAGCTCTTAAAACAGCGTATCTAACTGTTTTCCGGTATTTTACCCTCAACTCCCTCAAAAAACTGACGCAATTTTTTAATATCAGCTTCAACAGCTCCTGTAGGATAAAAAAGTTCTCCTATATGATGTTTTTTGCGACCAAAGTCCATAGTTATAGGAAGAATAGGTACTCCTGCTTCCAAAGCAATGTAGTAAAACCCGGTTTTCCATTCTACTACTTTTTTACGTGTACCTTCAGGGGAAAGCGCAAGTCTAAAGATCTCCTTTTGTTTAAAAAGCGAAGCGATATAAGCCACCTTGTTTTGACCGGGTGTTCGGTCTAGCGGCGTCCCTCCCACTCTTCTAAAATACCAGCCAAAAGGCGGTTTAAACAATTCTTTTTTACCCAGAAAATTGATTTTAATGCCAATACAATTCCTAAAAAGCAGCGCCATATAAAAGTCGTGCCAGCTGGTATGTGGTGCCGCTATTACAACCATTTTCTGAACCTCCTTCGGGAATCGGCCTTTGATTTTCCACCCCAATGATCGGTAAATGGTTTTTGCCAGGAATCCCATTAACTGGCACGTTGCTTCAAAATAGCACGCGCTTCCTCCAGATCCTGAGGGGTATCAATACCAATTGCCGGGGTCTCTGAGTATACCATCTTAATGCGTTTGCCATACTCAAGATAGCGTATCGCTTCAATCTTTTCTGAAGCTTCCAGATTGCGCATGGGCAGTTTTGCAAAATCAAGAACCGCCTGCTTTCTAAAAGCATAAATACCCTTATGTTTATAGTAAGTCACCTCAATATCCTGATCACGGGGATAGGGTATTGGAGCCCTCGAAAAATATAAGGCGAAATTTTCCTGATCGACTATTACTTTTACGTTGTTTGGATTTTCTATCTCGCTCTGTATGTTCATAGGAGTCATTAAAGACGCCAGATCTATGGTATCTGCTCCTTCCTCGTAAAAAACCTGCAATACGTTACGCATATCATCTTCATTGGTAAAGGGCTCATCCCCCTGCACATTTACAACGATATCAATATCCAGATTTGCAACGGCTTCAGCAATGCGGTCACTGCCACAACTGTGCTCTGCAATACTCATAATTACTTTTCCGGATACCTGCTCGACAGCCTGCCTGATGTCTTCACTATCAGTTACTACATATACCTGGTCAAACAGCCCTGTAGCCACAGCAGCTTCGTAAGTGCGTACGATTACCGGTTTACCTTCCAGATCTTTCATAAGCTTCCCGGGAAATCTGCTCGCTTCATAGCGCGCCGGAATCATAGCAATCGTTCTCAGTTTTTTATTCATAAAATCTAAAGCTTTGTGTCTGAATTTCTTTTTCGCTTTCTAAAAAAGCGCCCCAAACGGTAAATTATGTAAATCACCAGAATGAGCGCAAGAATAGGAAATATAAGGGCCAGTATAGATAAAAAAGTAGAAAAAACAGCTTCTAGTGTAGCAAATACGGGATTTGCAAACCCCATTGTTGTTGTGGTTGATGCCGCTCTTGCAGTAGCTGTAGAACCGGCGATAAGCCCCGCTGTGCCACCTCCTCCAATAATGGCAAGAGCCCATGAAACCCAGGGATCAAAATTTCCCAAAGTGACAAAAAATAAAATGGTTCCGGCGACTGTTGCCAAAGGTACTGCAATGGTATCTAGCGCATTGTCAAACCAGGGAATGTAATAAGCCAGGAGTTCAAGTACTGTAGCTAAACCCAAAAGTATTAAAGTTTGCCATCCCCCCAGCCAAAGCCAGTTTTCGTTTAAATCAACCCAGCCTAAATAAGCTGCGACACTCAAAGCCAGCAGGGGTAAAAATATTCGGAAACCCGCAGCCGCAGCTAAACCTATTCCCAGACAAACACTAAGTAGTACATCCATAAATCAGAGGTCTAAAAACATTTCATCTTTAAAACCTATAAGATACAGTTTTTTCTGAGCACGGGTAACGGCAGTATAAAGCCAGCGCAGGTAATCTTTGTTCATCCCGTCTCGCAAGTAGGGCTGTTCGATCATAATGGTATCCCACTGCCCACCCTGTGATTTATGGCAGGTTATGGCGTAAGAAAATTTAACCTGCAAGGCATTGAAGTATTTATTGTTTTTTACTTTCATAAACTTCTTATACTTGGAGGTTTCGTCCTCATAATCTTTCATCACTTCCTGATAGAGCCTGTTTGAGTCTTCATAAGGCAATGATGGGGTTTCTGAAGTAAGCGTATCAAGGAGCAATACGGTTTCAAAGGCAGGTAAATTGGGATAATCGGTCATTTTTACGGTGACTTCCGCAAAGCGAAAACCATACAATTCTTTGATACTGTAAATTTCGAGGATTTCGATAATATCACCATTTGCAATAAAACCCGCATCACTTTTGGTATCAAGCCAAAAATAATTGTTTTTGACCACCATAAAATAATCGCCGGCACTCACCTCTTCTTCTTTAAACAAAATACGAGACCGAATCTGCTGGTTGTACAAATTTGCCCGCTTGTTTGACCGCACTATGATTGCGGTACCTTCATTACCGTACTCGCGATAAGAGTCACTAAGGGCATCTAAAATTTCGTGTCCGTCAATAAGACGCACAACATCGCTTTGACCACTTAAGTCAAACCTGAAATCTTCATATAGTGCATCATTCATAAACTCCCGTATGCGTGTGGCATTTTTTAAAATCCCGCTGGTTTCTGCCTGCCGCATAACTTCATCAAGCTCTATCGTCTGAATGGTTTTATTATACTGAAGTCCAAGACTTTTGGTGTCGAGAGCCGGGCTAAGTTCCATTTTAACCGGTGGTAGCTGGGCTTCATCTCCTATCAGCAAAAGTTTGCAGTTATGACCACTATATACATAAAGCATAAGATCATCTAGCAATGAGCCGTTTTCAAAAAGCTTTGACTCAGAAGCATTGTCTGATATCATGGATGCCTCATCAACGATAAATAAAGTATCGCGATGCTTGTTGCGCTGCAAAGTGAATGAAACACCCCCTCCCCGTTCTTTTTTTGGATAATAAATCTTACGGTGTATGGTCTGTGCAGGTTTATCACTGTAGCTGGAGATCACTTTTGCAGCACGTCCCGTAGGTGCCATTTGTACCGAAGACATTTTAATTTTCCACAGATTTTTCACCAAAGTACCTATGAGTGTGGTTTTTCCGGTACCCGCATATCCCTTAAGTACAAATAGATTATCTTTTTTAGCATCAAACAAAAAACTACTCAGTTGCATTAGCAAAAGGTTCTGTTTTTCGGTAGGCTGAAAGGGAAAATCCTGAAGTAAAAGCTTATAAAATACGTGCTCGTCTAGCTTCATGTCTGGTTATCTTGAGGGTAAAGATACTAAGGAAATTTAGGGGGATATCCTTTAACGATTAAAAAAAAATTGTAGATTTGCTTATAACCTTAATTAAAATCAAAAACCACACATCGAATGAAAATAGTATTTCAGTTAGTACTTTGGGTAATTATCGGGGTATTAGGATATTTACTTTTTAACTCTGTTTATGGCGAAGTAAAGTTTAACGATCTTAAAGTCGTTCGCTACCAAAAAGCAGTAAATAAGCTTAAAGATATTCAGAAATCTCAATTAGCCTACAGACAGCTAACCGGTAAATTCGCCAAAGATTTCAATCAATTAATTGAATTTATTGATACTGCAGAATTTGTTCTAACTGAACGCCGCGACACCTTGGTATTAGATGAAGAACTAACCAGAAGATACCGAGTAGACACAAACAAAGAAATCACCATTATCGATACTTTAGGTTTCCGCTCTGTAAAAGATTCACTTTTTCAAGGTACAGATCGTTACAAGACCATGATGAATGTTCCCGGTCCTGTTGCTGATGCAAAATTTGAAATGGATGCAGGTACTATTCTTAAGAGTGATGTGCCAATCCCTGTTTTTGAAGCTAAAGTTTCAAAAGATATTCTTCTTGCAGATCAGCCAAAAGATTATGTAGCTAAAGAGAAGCAGGTTGTTTCTGTAGAAGGTGTAAATGGTGCCTATCTTACTGTAGGTTCAATGACCGAAGTTAAAACAGCCGGTAACTGGCCTAAGAGTTACGGGGATGCGGATGAATAAAAACATTCAAGATCCTGAAAATCACATACTATCCATCCAAGTTAGCTTGGATGGATTTTCTTTTTATGTCAAAAGTGATTCAGACTCCACGTGTATTGAATCAGACTCGTTTCAATTTGACCATATACAGGCTCCCGAGCAGGCTTTGATCAAAATCAAAGAAATTTTCGCAGCGCTACCATTGCTCAACAACACATTTAAAGAGGTTGTGGTGATTTACGACAACGAGCTTTTTACTCTGGTACCCGAAAGCCTTTTTGATCAAAACAACCTTGCCGACTATCTAAAATTCAATACCAAAATTTTAAAGACCGACTTTACAGTCTTTGATGAACTGGATGATTTTAAACTCATAAATGTTTACATCCCGTTTTCTAACATCAATAATTTCTTTTTTGATCATTTTGGCACTTTCACCTTTTTTCATAGCCAAACGGTATTTTTGAGCTCCATTTTAAGCAGCGAAGACCAAAACGACGGGGTAAAACAAGTTCATGTGCATATATCTGAAACTTCAATTGCTGTAATCGCGCACAAAAATGATCAACTCCTTCTCAATAATAGGTTTAACTATGAGAATGCAGCAGATTGTGTGTATTATATTCTATATTGTTATGAGCAATTACAGTTAGATCCCGAAGTAAACCCAATAGTCCTGCACGGAATAGTCAGCGAGAACGATGCGATCTATAACCTGATTTATGATTACATCAGAAACGTGCGCATAGAGCAAGCTAACACCCAATCTACTGCGCTTAAAAACACCTACCTGCAATACACCTAAACTATGAGAATCATTAGTGGAATTCACAAAGGAAGACGTCTTATCGCACCAAAAAAACTACCGGTAAGACCTACAACAGATATGGCCAAAGAATCGCTTTTTAATATTCTCAGAAACCGTTATCAGTTGAGTAGCCTTAAAGTACTCGACCTTTTTGCGGGTACAGGCAATATCAGTTATGAATTTGCCTCCAGAGGAGCAGAAGCCATTACAGCTGTAGATGCACATTCCGGCTGTGTAAAATATATAAATGAGACTGCATCAACTTTAGAAATGCCCATAGAAACACTAAAGTCTGATGTATATGATTTTTTAGGTCGTGAGACAGCAGCCTACGATCTTATTTTTGCAGATCCTCCTTATGATTTTGAGGACACTCAATTTATAAAAATTGTAGAATTGGTTTTTGACCGTAATTTGCTGAAGGCTGAAGGTTCCTTAATTTTAGAACACAGTAAACACACTGATCTACAGAATATTCGTAACTTTAAAGAACTCCGTAAGTATGGAGGTAGTGCATTTAGCTTCTTTCAACACTAAATCCCGTTTTTTAAGTCTTACTATTTATGAATACCGAAGCAAAGAAATACGATTTAAGTTTTTGTATACTCAGTTTCTTTGATAAGTATGTCATTTCTGAAGTTAAGGAAGGAAGCTATGTAACTCGGGAACTTTTTATGGAAGCTCTCGTTCTAATAGAAGAACACTACGGTTCAAACCAAAAATTTGTTTACATCTCAAATCGTAAGACAGACTACAATGTTAATCCCATAGACTATTTAAACTGCATCAGCAATGACAATATGGTTGCGGTGGCGTTGGTAACTGAGACTGAAGCAAAATTGAAAACTGCACAGTTTGAGAAGAACTTTATGACCAAAAATGTTCAGATTTTTGCAACGCTGAAGGAAGCTATCGACTGGGCCGAAAAAACAGTAGCATAAATAAAAAGCAGACCTGTAAGCCGGATTCTGTTCTTACCGAAGTAATACCTTATCATTTATCTGGACTTTTGATTGCTCAAAAGCTCTATCTGTCTACCCTCCGGCATCGCACGGGACGCACTTAATTGCCGGTTTACATGACATTGCACCGCATAGAGTTTACCTGATTTCACTACAGCATTACCTGTACATCCTTTCTGTTGCACTGGTCCTTGACTTAAACTAAGCCCGACGGCCGTTAGCCGCTATGCCTCCCTGTGGTGTCCGGACTTTCCTCCTTAGAGCTGTTTACAGATCTAAAGCGATAAGGCGGTCTGCTTGCGGTAAAAGTACGCTTTCTATAGAATACCCTGCTGCTTATCGCTGTAGTTTTAAATTGAATTGTTGATAAGACGTTCGCAAAAATACCGTGTACCTATGCATTTTGGTATTGGTATCTTTATCTTTGCTTACAGACCTGAACACAGGTCTTCATTCTCTAAAAAAGTATTTGTGGAACAATTTATCGTATCAGCCCGAAAATACAGACCTGCGACGTTTAAAGACGTGGTAGGACAACAGGCTATTACAAATACGCTGGAGAATGCCATAAAAAATAATCACCTCGCTCAGGCATTGCTTTTTACAGGTCCGCGAGGAGTAGGCAAGACCACCTGCGCACGTATTTTAGCTAAAAAAATAAATCAGGAAGCTGATGAGGAGGTTGACGAGCACGAAGACTATGCCTTCAATATTTTTGAGCTCGATGCTGCTTCAAACAACTCGGTTGATGATATACGTAACCTTATAGACCAGGTACGTATCGCTCCTCAGGTAGGTAACTACAAGGTTTATATTATAGATGAGGTTCATATGCTGTCATCGGCAGCTTTTAATGCCTTCTTAAAAACGCTGGAAGAACCTCCGAAACACGCCATTTTTATTCTGGCAACTACCGAAAAACACAAGATAATTCCAACGATTTTATCGCGTTGTCAAATATTTGATTTCAAACGAATAACCGTTAAAGATATTCGGGAGCATCTTGTGGATATCGCAAAACAGGAAGGTATCACCGCCGAAGAAGAAGCCTTACACATTATTGCTCAAAAAGCAGACGGGGCTTTGCGAGATGCGCTATCAACCTTTGACCGTGTTGTGAGTTTTTGCGGAGATAATCTTACACGAGCAGCAGTTACCGAAAATCTCAATGTTCTGGATTATGACACCTATTTTGAGATTACCGATTTATTGGTAGAAAATAATATCCCGCAGCTGCTTTTAAACTTTAATGAAATTTTATCCCGCGGCTTTGATGGGCATCATTTCATAGCCGGCCTGGCTTCTCACTTCAGGGATCTGATGGTTTGTAAAAATCCTGCTACAATTGCCTTGCTTGAGGTAGGTCAAGGAACTCAAAAAAAGTACAAAGAACAAGCCGAAAAAACCAGTTCAGGCTTTCTTATGCAGGCACTCGATAAAGCAAATGACTGCGACTTAAAATATCGAACCAGCCGCAATCCCCGCCTTCTGGTTGAATTATGTTTGATGCAAATGGCCTCTATCACTTTTGATGGAGAAAAAAAAAAGCCTCTGATTTCATAATTCCTGCGAGTTATTTTAAGAACGCCGTTCCGGTGCGTCCGGCAAACACACAGAAGGCCGAAGCCGCAACCATACCTCAAAAACAAGCTCAAGAACCGGTAGCTGCTTCAGCACCAATAGAAGAAAAGGTCGTAAGCAGTGCTGAACAAACGCAGCCAACTGAACCCGTTAATACGGCTTCTGCACCCATTTTAGCAAAGAAACCCGTATCGGGCCTTTCGCTTAAAGGTTTAAAACGCAAGAAAGAAATACTTGAGAAGCAAACGGCTGAAGAAGTTGATATAAGTAAATTGCCCAGGGAACCTTTTACCGAAATTGCCATGCAGGCAGCCTGGAAAGACTATGTAGCCCGCTTGCAAAAGAAAGGCGAAAAAATACTCGCCTCCAATCTGGAAACAGACACTCCAACACTTGAAGGAACCACCATTCATCTGGAATTTCCAAATGAGACGATGAAAATTGAACTGGAACGGGCACAAGGTGGTTTACTTGAGTTTTTAAAAAGAAGACTTCGCAATTATGATATCGTTATTGAAATAACGGTCAATGAAACTGCAGAACGCAAATATGCCTACACCACCCGCGAAAAATATGAGAAGCTGAAAGGTAAAAACCCCGACCTTGAATTGTTACGTAAAACTTTTGATCTAGATATCTGATGTTAGGACTAAAACTACCCACAGACCCCAGATGGGTCAATATTGTCGAAATGAATATCGATGATATTCTCACAGACCACGCTTTTTGCGAGCAAAAGGCAGCCTCTACCGCTATTTCACTTATCGTTTCGTTTCCCGAATATACAGAGCTTGTGCAGGAAATGATCGCTTTGGTAAAAGAAGAAATAAGCCACTTTAAATTGGTGCACGATAAGATTATAGCTCGTGGCAACACTTTGGGTTATGATCGTAAAGATTTATATGTAAATAAGTTGCTTCAGTTTTTTCCCAAAGGCGGAAGCAGAACAACCCAACTGGTACATCGTTTATTGTATGCTGCCCTGATCGAAGCCCGCAGCTGCGAACGTTTCAGACTTTTATCTAAAGAACTGGAAGATCCTGAGCTGCGTACGTTTTATCATAATTTAATGGTAAGCGAAGCCAATCACTACACCATGTTTTTAAAATTTGCGCGTAAATACGGTGACGAAGAAGAAGTCAACACAAAGTGGAACGACTTACTCTCTTATGAAGCCGAGATTATGAAAGATCTTGGTAAGGATCAAACCATACACGGGTAAATCTCATAAAACAAATTCTGTTCTTACAGACGGTAAGCAGCCATAATTGCAAAGTAGCTGTTCTTTCCTTCAGCAGGCCCGTTAACCACATCCATAAAGCCCATACTGTAACGCGCTTCAAGTGATAAGCCATCCATTATTTGGTAACCAATACCTCCCAGTCCTGAAATGTCATAATTTTTATATTCTTCATTGTTGAATGAATTCCAGATTCCCAATCCAACCTGTGGACCTACCTGAAAATAAACTTTTCCTGCGTTAAAGCTAAGCAGTAATGGCAATTGTAAATAATCTAGCTCTGCGCGCTCTGCATACACACTACCTGGTAAGGAGTTTGGCTTGATTCCCTGACCCGAATACAAAAGTTCAGGCTGAAATTTAAGCGACTCACTTAATGGTATTTGAGCAAAGAAACCTGCAGCAAAACCATACCTTCCGGAGGCGTTATCAAAATCATCACCTTGTAAGGTAGAAAAATTAATTCCCGCTTTCACCCCGTATCTTACGCTCTGTGCAAACGAACCTACGGCAAAAAGGAGTGCAATCCCAAGTAAAAGTCTTTTCATAATTAAAGTTTTAAGTTTATTGAAATTCAATAAGTTGGGCGAAACAATATTAGTATAATTTTTAGTTTCTTACTAAACAACCTGTCTTTTATCGTTGTAGAGCGATTTTATAATGCCATCTGACAATCCTATCTTTGGAACGTGAATATTTTTGGCCCTGCTCCATTTCATAGCCGACAGGTAAATCCTTGTAGCCGGGACGATTACGTCAGCCCGGTCGAGATTTAGCCCCAACTCGATTACACGCTCTTCGTAGGTGTACGATTGTAGGAATTCATAGAAGCTTACCATATAAAAGTACGTAAGCGGCTTGCCCTCTTTCTTACCGCTTAACTTAAAGATTTTATTGATGTTTCCACCAGAGCCTATGAGGTCAATTTTAGTATGTCCTTTGGTCACTTCCTTGATCCAGTTCTCCACCTCTTCCCAAATGGTATGACCTACAAGACCTTCTAAAATACGCACAGTTCCAAGTTTAAAGGAGCGCGAAGCCGTTACCTCTCCTCCGCTGTACAGCGTAAATTCGGTACTTCCTCCTCCTACATCCACATAGAGATACGACCGGTCTGAGGTTATCAGCGATTGCAGGTCAGTATTGGCTATGATAGCTGCCTCATCGTTACCGTTAATGATGTTGATGGTTACACCGGTTTTCTTTTTAATGATTTTGACTACTTCATCTCCATTTTCAGCTTCCCGCATTGCGCTGGTAGCACAGGCTCTGTATTCACTTACACGGTGTGATCGCATCAAAAGCTTAAAAGCTTCCATAGTGTCTATCATTCTCGTGATGTTTTCTTCGGAAATACGTTTTTCTTTAAAAACATCAGCTCCCAGACGTATGGGCACCCGTACCAAAGAGTTTTTACGAAAGACAGGTTCATTGCCTTCAGATTCTATAACATTTGCCACCAGCAGGCGAATTGCGTTTGAACCAATGTCAATGGCGCCGTATTTTTTTAATTGGAGCATGTACTAATTAAGTTTATTTAGGTAGTAATCATAAGTAGCAAACTGTGACCGAAGCGGTACTTCATCATTCTTACGGTAGGCATTATCCTGAGCTGCGGTTATTTGTCTTGCCTTCACATTATCATTCCAGCAAATGGTGTAGGTCTCAATAATTTCCTGTTTAATATCCTCATCATAAATGGGGCATGTTACTTCTACACGGTTATCGAGGTTACGCGTCATCCAGTCTGAAGATGAAATAAACACCTTCTCATCACCTTCTTCTCCAAAAATCATCACGCGTGGATGTTCCAAAAATTTATCAACGATACTGATGAGCTCTATATTTTCGCTCATCCCCTTTACGCCGGGAATCAAACAACAAACGCCACGCACGATAAGATCGATCTTTACACCCGCCTGACTGGCAGCGTACAAACGATCTATGATTGCATAATTAGACATGCTGTTAAGCTTCAGCCTAATATAACCTTTGCCGCCACTTTTAACCTTTCTAATCTCATTATCAATTAGTTTATAAAAGCTATTACGAGCGTAATGCGGAGAGATAATAAGATGTTGATAGGTATTTACGATATAATTGGTATCGAAGAAATTGAAGAGTTTAGACAGGTCTTTAAGTATTTGCTTATTGGCTGTAAACAAGGTATAATCTGTATAAATACGCGCGGTCATCCCATTAAAGTTTCCGGTACTGATGAAGCCGTAGCGCTTAAGTCGGCCTCCCTCAAGACGCTCAATCACACAAACCTTACTGTGAACTTTGAGTCCGGGAACCCCAAAAATGAGTTTCACACCTTCATCCTGCATTTGTTTCGCGTAGCGCATATTGGACTCCTCGTCAAACCGCGCACGCAATTCTATTTGTACCGTTACTTCTTTTCCGTTCTTGGCTGCATTGATAAGTGCACTGGCTACATGGCTCAGTTTTGCCAAACGGTAAATGGTTATTTTAATGGTTTTTACCTTGGGGTCAAGCGCAGCTTCCCGAAGAAATTTAATAACGTAGGCAAAGGTATGATAGGGCGTGTACTGCAAAAAGTCCTTTTCTGCAACCCGTTTAAACATGCTGTCGTTAAGACTGATTCCGTTTATGAGCAGCGGTTTTTGTTTGGCATAAAGCAAATCGGTTCTGCCCAGACTGGGAAAATCCATATAATCCTTGCGGTTGTGATAGCGTCCCCCGGGAATGATACTGTCTGACTGTTCGATTCCCAGTTTGGTCAACAAAAACTGAAGGGTTGCATCGTCTATGGTCTGGTCGTAAACAAAGCGTACCGGCTCTGCATCTTCCCTGCCTTTTACACTTTTTGAAAGTTTCTCGATAAAACTTTTACCCAAATCAGACTCTAAATCGAGCTCCGCATCACGCGTGATTTTAATCATATGAGCCGAAATGTCATCGTACTCAAATATGCTGAAAACCGAATCCAGATTATACCGAATTAAATCATCAAGCAGCATAATATAATCTGTACCATCTACCTGTGGAAGCACCACAAAACGGTCTAATTCACTGGGTATTTCTACCAGAGCATAGATGGGTTTTCGCATACCCTTTTTACGCATTTTGATGGTAAGATAGGCTTCAAGATCCTGAATACGCGGTAACTCCAGATCGTCGCGAAGCACAATCGTCACCAGAGCAGGGCTTACTTTTTCGGTAAAAAAGTTTTTGATGTACTCGGAGTGTTCGGGAAAATGCACTTCGTTTTCTTTAATAACATAGATGCCTTCATCCTTCAGTCGCTGGTGGATATCATCCAGTATATTAAGGCTTTCTTCCTGCTGTTTAATAACTATTTTAGTGATTTTCTCCAGCAACTCATCTGCCGCATAAACGCCCAGGGCTCTTCGCCCCTTTTTTCCGGCTTCAACAATGCGTTTTACGGTTGCATATCGTACTTTAAAAAACTCATCCAGATTATTAGAGAAAATCCCTACAAAACGTAAGCGCTCAATGAGCGGTACAGTCTCGTCTGCAGCTTCTTGTAAAACACGGGCATTAAACTGTAGCCAGCTGATTTCACGGTTGATATATCGGGATTCATCTGCTTCAAGACTTGACATATTGATTCGGTTATCCATTATTTAAGTTGCTTGGGTTTGACATACAAAATGGTTTTACCATTACTTATATCAGACCAGCTTTTTGCTTTGAATTGAATTGCGGTAAAGGCGGCGGTTGAAACGTTTTCGATTTCCAGATTCCCATATCGGTTTACCCAGTAGGTTAAGGCATTATTATGACCAAAAACCATCAAACGATCTACACTATCATCACAGGATTTAATCACTTTGTCCAGCTTTGTACCTCCAAAATCATACAAACGGTTATCTAACTTCAGCTCTTCTTCGGGAATACCCAGTTCCTTTAAATACAACATAGCCGTTGTTTTTGCACGTACCGCATCACTGCTTAGAACGAGCTGAGGAAGCTCAATCCGTTCCCGTATATAAGCTCCCATAAGCGGAGCATCGTGCAATCCTCTGTCATTTAAAGGACGTTGATGATCCTCAAGTTCATATTCCCACGATGATTTGGCATGACGTACCAGATAGATGGTTTTCATAATTAGTCAATTTAAGGAGCCAGGCGATTGCAGTCCCAATCTGAGTCCCGGCGCGTGTACAGTAACCGGTCGTGAAGGCGGTTTGGCCTACCCTGCCAAAATTCAAAAGACTGGGGAGCTACCCGATACCCACCCCAATGTGGAGGCCTGGGTATCTCCTGATTTTTAAACTCTTCTTCATATTTTTCCTGACGCTCCTCCAGAAAGGTCCTATTGGGTATTATTGCACTCTGAGGAGAAACCCAGGCGCCCAGCTGGCTGCCTTTTGGTCTGCTATGAAAATACTGTGTTGACGTCTCTTCATTAACACGTGTGGCAGTACCTTTTATTATAACCTGACGCTCCAGATTGGGCCAGAAAAAAGACAAACAAATGTTAGGATTTGCGGCTAGTGCCCTGCCCTTTTCACTGTCGTAATTGGTGTAAAAAATAAAGCCGTCCTTGTCATAACTCTTCAGGAGTACCACCCGGTTCTTAGGAAAGCCATCGAGACCAATTGTGGAAATGGTCATAGCATTGACCTCATCAACGCCCTCCCGCTGCTCTACTTCTTCAAACCACTTTTTAAATTGATCAAACGGATTTGATTCGCTCTGTTCGCGCGTTAACTCGCTATATTCATACGATTTTCTATAGTCGCTTAAATCTTCGGCCATATCAGGATTTTCCAGCAATTTACATGAATGCACTAAAGTTATAAAGCAGAACGGAATCTTTTACGTGAAAATTACAAGTATTCCTAAAAGTGATTAAAAAACTAATCAAAAATGCACCTGTAAAGTATAAAAGCAAAGAATTTTTAGTCTTCGTCAAAATCAAAAACCTTCCCGTCATCTGCCGTAAGCACGTTATCAAATACCGTTTTAGCCTCATTGGCAAACAAGGTTAAATCAGGATAGCGGGTACTGTAATGACCTAAAATAAGATATTGAGCTCCGGCATCGCGGGCCATTTTTCCGGCTTCAATAGCTGTAGAATGACCGGTAGGCAAAGCCAGTTTGGCGTGAGCTTCCAGAAAAGTTGACTCGTGATACAGCACGGTTACCCCTTGTAGTTGAGGCAGATTATCTGGCTTATAAATCGTGTCGCTGCAAAAAGCGTAGCTGCGTGGCGGTTTGGGATCAAAAGTAAGTTCTTCATTAGGTATAACCGTTCCGTCTTCGAGGGTCATATCCATTCCGCGTTTGAGCTTTTTGTAATACACCACATCTATTTTACGCTTCAAGACGGCACTCATATTCAATTTACGTTCTCCCGGCTTTTCTTTAAACAGAAATCCATTAGCATAGATTCGGTGTTTTAAAGGAATGGTTTCTACCGAAACTTTCTCGTCCTCAAACAACAATTGAGGCTCCTTGCTATCGAGTTCGTGAAAATAAAGTGGATAATTGGTCCAGGAATTGGCCAACTTTAACTGAAGCGTTATAGCTTCTTTGATGCCTTTTGGGCCGTAAACATGCAATTCGTTTTCACGATTCAACAGTCTGAAAGTACTGATCAGGCCCACTAAACCAAAGAAATGGTCGCCGTGCAAGTGGGAAATAAAAATATGTTTGATTTTAGAAAACTTCACCTTATTTCGACGCAGTTCTACCTGAGTGCCCTCACCACAATCAATCAAAAAAAGATGATTGCGTATTTGCAGGACCTGAGAAGTAGGATTAGTAAACGTACGTGGAGTGGCTGCATAGCAACCTAGAATGGTAAGCTTCATTTAAAATTAGCACTTGTTTTTAGGTAAGTTAAGGCATCACGAGTTCTCTTACAAAAAAATCGTATTTCCTCTTGTGGCTTAGAATCCCAGATCGCGCTGTATTTCTTCAAGCTCAATAACGTCTTTGGCTTCGCCCAAAGTAGGCACAACCATAATTTCTTCGGGAACCCGGTCAATATGCACCGCCTTATTTACAATAACAAAAGACTTATTATCAGCACGCTGTTGATTAGAAACAGGTAAAAACAATAATAAATCTTCCAGACTTAGTTTTTCATATTTGAGTAAGTCAATCACGAGATTTTCTGAAGCGTAGGCTTTAGGAATAATAAATTCCAGGAAGGAAGCGAAGCTTTTGATCCCGTCTTCCTCATCGCCCAGAATGGTATACGTGTCTTTTTTGGTTACAATCATTGTTGTTTAATTTTTGAAGCCAACAGGTAGATAACGGCCATACGTATCGCCACACCATTTTCAACCTGATTGAGAATAATAGATTGGCTGCTGTCTGCCACATCACTGGTAATCTCAACACCACGGTTAATAGGTCCCGGGTGCATTACTACGATCTCCTTGTTGAGTGAGTCAAGCAATTCTTTATCTAAACCGTACTGCTGGGTATATTCGCGGGTTGACGGAAAGTAGCTGATATCCATTCGTTCATTCTGAACACGAAGCATATTGGCCACGTCACACCACTCCAAGGCTTTTCTCAGGTTTAATTCTACTTTAACCCCAAGAGACTCAATGTATTTAGGCATTAGCGTTTTAGGACCGCACACCTTCACTTCTGCTCCTAGATGTTTCAACGCAAAAATATTGGAAAGCGCAACCCTACTGTGTAAAATATCGCCTACAATGACGATTTTTTTACCGGCAATCCCACCCAGTTTTTTAGTTATGGAATAGGCATCAAGCAATGCCTGAGTAGGATGCTCGTGTGCACCATCACCGGCGTTTACAATACTGGCCTTAATATTTTTAGACAGAAATACCCCGGCTCCGGGATTGGGATGCCGCATCACAACCATATCTACTTTCATAGACAAAATATTGTTTACGGTATCTATGAGTGTTTCTCCCTTCTTCACAGATGAAGCTCCCGCAGAAAAGTTAATTACATCTGCACTGAGGCGTTTTTCGGCAAGTTCAAAAGAAAGTTTGGTACGGGTACTGTTTTCGAAAAAAAGGTTGGCAATCGTGATGTCCCGAAGCGAAGGCACTTTCTTGATTGGACGGTTAATGACCTCCTTAAAATGATCTGCGGTTTCAAAAATGAGATCAATATCTGCTTTTGTGATGTACTTTATTCCCAGTAAGTGATTGACACTAAGCTCGCTCATTTTTAATTATCTCTTTAGGCTTAAATTATTTATTAACCAGGTAAACCGCATCTTCGCCTCCGTTTTCAACCCATTTGACAAGGACTTTTTCTTCATTAATCGCATCAACCTGCCGCCCCCTGTAAGTAGGCTGAATGGGCAGGTGCCTGCTAAAACGCCGGTCTATCAGAGTAAGCAGTTCAACATTTTTGGGTCTGCCAAAGCTTTGTACTGCTGTTAACGCAGCATTGATGCTTCGGCCGGTGTATAAAACGTCATCAATAAAGACCACGTTTTTATCCTCAACCACAAAATCGATACGGGTTTTATTAGCTTCAAGAGGTTTATCCCCTCTTCTAAAGTCGTCTCTAAAGAAAGTAATATCCAGATAACCCAGCTTGATGCTTTCTATCTTATACTCGCCCTCCAATAGCTTTTTGATGCGCTCGGCCACATAAATTCCCCGGGGTTGAATCCCAATAAGAACGGTTTGTTTAAAATCTTTGTGATTTTCAATGAGTTGACAGGCCAGACGATTGAGAATGATATTGATTTCTTTTGCGTTAAGCAGCGTTTTCTGGCTCATAGTACGGTCAACGGTGTTTGGAAGCGCAAAGGTATTTATTTTTTTATTGAAATTTTACCGCTTAGGCGAGTTTAAAGAAGGAATGTGAGAAATGGCGCTCAGACTTTAAATTCAGGCATCTTCATCTTTTTTTTCGCTTCTAAAAAAATTGAATCCAAATGGAATCACCAAAAACAGGAAGAAATACTTACCGGTTACAAGGCCAATCAAGGTGATGAGTGCTGCAACAATGTAAAGCCAGTTTTCTTTTAAGATACGCATCATCAGTCAATACCTTGCTTCGGCTTCGATTTATACCATTTATTAGTTAACTCCAGAAAATTCAATTCAATCGCAGGATCCTGAGGCTCCAGTATTTTCTGCTGAAAACTACGCTGTAAAATATCTTCTATCAGATAATCTTCTTCCACATTAACCGGATCGTAAATTTCCTTCAGGGAAATATCAAAAAAACTGGCCGTGGTATTTAGCAAAAACGCTTTTAAACCACTTCTGTAGTTTTTGATCAGCTCAAAAGTAGTCTGACCGGTTTGACGATACATCAGTTTCACTAAAATCTGACCTTCGGTGCGGGTAAGTTTTTTGAGTTCTTCCTTAAATTCATCTTCCACATACCGCTGAATAATCTTGGTATAACGCTTTTTGTCGCGCTTGGATTTCATAGCATCAAGACGGGCATTGAGCTCCACCAGACGTTCACCTGCCAGTTTTGCATAGGGCCATACTTTTCGGGTTTTACGTCTCAAAATCAAATACCTGCGGCGGGCATCATCATCATTGAATTTTAAACGCGCCAGCACCACCACATCATCCAGAAAGATCGCTGAGCGTGCAATACTGTCACCTTCCACATAATAGTAGAGTGGTTCTACAGTATCTGTTTCAACTTCGGGAGGAGTGGTCTGAGCTCGTGTCACAAAGCCTAAAAGCAGAAAGAGTATGTATACAGAATTCTTCAAATTTTCTTTTTCTCTAATTAGATCGAAAACCATTCCAAAAGTACACAATCGCTCAGATTGCTTTATGCTTTTGGCATGAATATTCTTACTTTCGTACAAAATTGAAATTATGTCAAAAAGCATTTTAAACGATAAGTCCCTCGACTTTTTAGAATCCTATCTCAATAACGCCGCCCCCACAGGTTACGAGTGGGAAGGCCAGAAAATATGGATGAACTATCTTAAGCCGTATGTAGATACTTTTATCACCGATAACTATGGTACTGCGGTAGGTGTTATCAATCCGGACGCAAAATACAAAGTGGTGATTGAAGGTCATGCTGATGAAATCTCCTGGTATGTAAACTACATTACAGACGATGGTTTGATCTACGTAATACGTAACGGCGGTAGCGATCATCAGATTGCCCTATCAAAGCTGGTTAACATTCACACTAAAAACGGAATCGTAAAAGGCGTTTTTGGCTGGCCGGCAATTCACACCCGCGACAAAAGTGATGAGAAAGCTCCAAAACAGGACAATATCTTCATCGACACCGGATGCAAAACCAAAAAGGAAGTAGAAGAACTGGGCGTTCACGTAGGTTGTGTGATCACCTACCCGGATACCTTCACCATCCTCAATAAAAATAAATTTGTTTGCCGCGCGCTTGATAACCGTATGGGTGGCTTTATGATTGCTGAAGTAGCCCGTTTAATCAAAGAAAACGGCAAGAAATTAGATTTCGGACTCTACGTGGTAAACTCGGTACAGGAAGAAATTGGGCTTCGCGGAGCGGAAATGATTACCCAGACCATTAAACCCAACGTGGCCATTGTAACCGATGTGACCCACGATACCACTACCCCAATGATCGAGAAGAAAACTAACGGTCACGCTGCTATAGGCGATGGTCCTGTTATTTCTTATGCACCGGCAATTCAGCAGAAGCTGCGCGATTTAATTATTGAGACAGCCGAGGAGAAAAATATTCCGTTTCAACGCGCTGCGTGTAGCCGTGCCACCGGTACAGATACCGATGCTTTTGCGTACAGCAACGGTGGTGTGCCTTCGGCTTTGATTAGTTTACCGCTTCGTTATATGCATACCACTGTAGAAATGGTGCATCGCGATGATGTGGAAAATGTGATTAAAATGATTTACGAAAGCGTACTTAAAATTAAAGACGGTCAGAGTTTTAGTTATTTTGACTAAATTAGGCTTACGCTAACCATCAATGCTAATACCCGAAGTCACAACTCGTGCTTTGGGTATTTTCATTTTTAGCGAAAATGACCGGGCCTCAACTTTCAATTTTACTGAAAGTTATTTCACAGTTTCTTAGCAGAAGAGCCGGTTTTATTATCATTTCATTAGTAACGCGAGGCTCTAATTGATGCTATATTTGGGTTATGACCATTACCCAAGATACCCTTCAGGATATTCTCGACAGCCCGCAAGAGGCTGCTAAACTCGCCAATCTCATCTACGTGACCGATGAGCACCTTACCATTTGCCGTAAAAAGCACGGCAAGGGTTTTCGCTATTGCAAAAACGATATTACTATAAAATCAAAGCCGCTATTGCAGCGTATAAAAAAGTTGGTGATTCCGCCGGCCTGGCAGGATGTGCTGATCTCAGAACCTGAAAACGGACATTTGCAGGCGGTAGGTCGCGACGAAAAAGACCGTAAAGTCTACCTCTATCATGAGAGCTGGAATAAGTTGCGCAACGAAACCAAATTCTTAAAACTCGCCGCTTTTGCCAATGTTTTGCCCCAATTGCGTAAACAGGTTGATGCAGACCTTGATGCTCCCGAAATGACGCGGCGTAAAGTTCTGGCACTGGTCATTCGGCTTATGGAAGAAACACATATACGCGTGGGAAACGCCTACTATGCCAAGCATAATGAGACCTACGGACTTTCAACCCTGCGCACCCGGCACGTAAAAACAACCGAAAGCGGTATGCGCTTTAAGTTTGTAGGCAAAAAAGGAAAAGAGCACGACATCGCCATTACCGACGAACAGCTTATCGAGCTGGTCAATCAATGTGAGGATATACCCGGCTGGGATTTGTTTCAGTTCTATGACGAAAACGGAAACAAAGATCACATCGACAGCGGGATGGTTAATGAGTACATTCACGAGCTGAGCGGCGACCTGTTTTCAGCAAAAGACTTCAGAACCTGGGCAGCGACCAAGATCTTTTTTGAATCGCTCAGAGATCTGGGTTACGTTGAGGATGAAAAGCAAAACGCTAAAAACCTGATCACCGCCTATGATGCCACAGCAGAGGGATTAGGCAATACCCGCAGTGTGTGCCGTGACTACTATGTACATCCGGTAATTCCGGAAGCTTATCAGGACGGAAGCATCACCAAATCTTTTGATAAACTCAAAGACAAATCCCTCAGAAACCGGAAGAATTTCTCCAAAACCGAACAGGTTATAGCAGAAATGCTCAGCAACTACGAGGTTTCTATTTAAACTACATTTTTAACCTATTCGTAACACGGATTTCTACTAAGTCCGTTTGGGGTTGACTACTAAATTTCACGCAATTACAGTACCTTTGCACACTTGAAAAAGAAAATGGCAGAAACACAAGAATATATTGAGGTTTATGGTGCCCGCGCCCATAATCTTAAAAATATCGATGTACAGATTCCGCGGGAAAAACTAGTGGTGATAACCGGTTTATCGGGCAGCGGAAAGAGTTCGCTCGCTTTTGACACCATCTATGCCGAAGGGCAACGCCGCTATATCGAAACATTCTCAGCATACGCCCGCCAGTTTTTGGGTGGACTCGAGCGACCTGATGTTGATAAAATTCAGGGGCTCTCCCCCGTTATTGCGATTGAGCAAAAAACAACCAGTAAAAGTCCGCGCTCTACCGTAGGTACCATAACAGAGATTTACGACTTTTTACGCCTGCTCTACTCGCGCGCCAGTGACGCGTACAGTTACGAGACCGGTGAAAAAATGGTAAGCTACAGCGATGAGCAAATAAAAGATCTTATCAAAACCGAATATCAGGGCAAACGCATCAATGTGCTGGCACCGGTTATTCGCAGTCGTAAAGGTCATTATCGCGAACTTTTTGAGCAAATCGCCAAACAGGGCTTTGTGAAAGTTCGTGTAGACGGTGAAGTGCGTGATATTGTAAAGGGCATGAAAATTGACCGTTACAAAACGCACGATATCGAGATTGTAATTGACCGTTTAAAAATCGAAGACAATCAGGATATTGACAAGCGCATCCTGGAAACCATCAATACCGCGATGTATCACGGGGAAGATGTGATGATGGTGCTTGATCACGATACCAATGAAGCGCGCTATTTCAGCCGTAGCCTGATGTGTCCTACTTCCGGAATATCCTATCCCAACCCCGAGCCGAATAATTTTTCCTTCAATTCACCCAAAGGTGCCTGCCCTAAATGTAATGGCATAGGTACTTTGCGCGTGGTAAATGTAGATAAGATTATTCCGGACCCTAAACTTTCAATCAAAGGAGGCGGTCTTGCACCCCACGGAAATCAAAAAAGCAACTGGATTTTCAAACAGCTGGAAATCATCGCACAACGCTTCAACTTTAAATTGACTGATCCCATAAAAGACATCCCAAAAGAGGCGATGGATATGATTCTGTATGGCGGAAACGAAAAGTTTACCGTAGAATCAAAAACTCTGGGGGTCACCCGCAATTATAAAATTGATTTTGAAGGGGTTGCAAATTTTATAGAAAGCACCTATCACAAGAATGATTCGGCATCCCTCAAACGCTGGGCAAAAGAATACATGGAAAAAGTGGTTTGCCCCGAGTGTGAAGGATCGCGACTGCGTAAAGAGTCGTTATACTTCCGCGTACGCGAAAAAAATATAGCCGAGCTTGCAAATATGGATATTCTGGAGCTCAAAGACTGGTTTCTGGAACTTCCCAAACATTTAAGCGAAAAGCAAACCGCAATCGCTACTGAAATTTTAAAGGAAATCAATACTCGTATTCAGTTTTTGGTAGATGTGGGCCTTACGTATCTTTCCCTAAACCGAAGCTCCAAATCCCTTTCGGGCGGTGAGGCGCAGCGTATACGCCTGGCGACGCAAATTGGTTCGCAGCTCGTAGGTGTGCTGTATATTTTAGATGAGCCCAGTATAGGTTTGCATCAGCGCGATAATGAAAAGCTGATCAATTCGTTGATTTCACTTCGGGACATAGGTAACTCTATTATCGTAGTAGAACACGATAAAGATATGATTGAGCGTGCCGATTATGTGATTGACATTGGCCCTTTTGCGGGTAAACACGGTGGGGAAATCATCAGCGAGGGCACTCCAAAGCAACTTTTACAACAGCATACGCTTACCGCACAATACTTAAACGGCGAAAAAGAAATCGCTGTTCCTGAAAAAAGACGAAAAGGCAACGGCAAGAAAATAGTGCTCAAAGGCACTACAGGTAACAACCTTAAAAAGGTAGATGTTGAATTTCCGCTTGGCAAAATGATCGTGGTAACCGGTGTTTCGGGCAGTGGTAAGTCTACGCTCATCAATGAGACCCTCTACCCTATTATGAATGCGCATTACTTTAACGGCGTCAAAAAACCGGAGCCGTATAAAAGCATCAAAGGCCTTGACGAGTGTGACAAAGTGATAGACATCAACCAGTCACCCATAGGTAGAACCCCGCGTTCTAACCCGGCGACCTATACCGGTGTATTTAGTGAAATACGCAATTTGTTCGCTAAAATCCCGGAATCGCTAATACGTGGTTACAAACCGGGACGTTTCAGCTTTAATGTGGCGGGAGGACGCTGTGAAACCTGTAAAGGTGGCGGACTCCGCGTGATTGAAATGAACTTTTTACCCGATGTGTATGTGGAATGTGAGACCTGCCAGGGGAAACGCTTCAACCGCGAGACGCTTGAGATTCGGTATAAAGGCAAAAGTATTGCCGATGTGCTGGAGATGACCATTGACGAGGCGGTACCGTTTTTTGAACACATCCCGAAAATCTTCCGGAAACTGAAAACCATTCAGGATGTGGGATTGGGATATATTTCGCTAGGACAGCAGTCTACGACGCTTTCGGGTGGCGAGGCACAGCGCATCAAACTGGCAACTGAACTGTCTAAACGCGATACGGGAAATACCTTTTACATTCTCGATGAACCCACAACCGGTTTGCATTTTGAAGATGTACGCATCCTGATGGATGTTTTAAATAAACTGACCGATAAGGGCAATACCATGCTTATCATCGAGCATAATATGGATGTGATAAAAATGGCAGACCATATTATCGATATAGGTTACGAGGGCGGAAAAAACGGCGGACAGCTCGTCGCCAGCGGTACTCCTGAAGAAGTCGCAAAAGATAAGAAGAGCTACACGGCAAAATTCCTTCGAAATGAATTAAATTGAGCCGCTTTAAAATTGAGATTATCGTATTATGAGAAATGAAAGTAAGCCAAAAGGCTGGAATGAAATAAAAACAAACGACTCGTGGGCCATTTTTAAAATTATGGGCGAGTTTGTAAGCGGATTTGAAAAACTAAGCCGTATAGGGCCTTGTGTTTCCATTTTTGGTAGCGCACGTACCAAACCTGATGAAAAATATTATAAGCTGGCTGTGGATATCGCCGAAAAAATCGTCGAAAACGGTTATGGCGTAATCACCGGCGGCGGTCCCGGTATTATGGAAGCCGGTAATAAAGGAGCTCATTTAGCCGGAGGAACTTCGGTGGGACTAAACATAGATCTGCCTTTTGAGCAGCACGACAACCCGTATATCGACAGCGACAAGAGTATCGATTTTGATTACTTTTTTGTGCGTAAAGTGATGTTTGTAAAGTATTCACAGGGATTTGTGGTGCTTCCGGGAGGTTTTGGTACGCTTGACGAATTGTTTGAATCGATCACACTTATCCAAACTCACAAAATTGACCGGTTCCCAATCATTCTTGTAGGCACCGAATACTGGCAGGGCCTTTTTGACTGGATCAAAAACACACTGCTTGATACCTTTCAAACCATAAGCCCGGGAGATGTTGATCTGTTATATTTAGTAGATACGGAAGACGAAGTTCTTGAAGTGCTCAATAATTTCTACAAGGAGTATAAATTGAGTCCAAATTTTTAAAATTAAAACCAAAGACTCCCGTTTTGCGTTAGGTATACTAATTGATACATAATCTGAAACTCTATTGTTATTCTGATAACCCCAAACTTCTGTTCTATGCAAAAATCCTTTAATGCGTTTTCTTTGACGTTATTACTGGTATTGCTTGTGCTGCCTGAATTTGGGATAGCCCAGAACAAACTGAATATCGCGGTGCGCCTTGATGAAGAGAATCGGCTTTTAACCATCCAACAAGATGTAAGCTTTGTCAATACTTCTTCAGATACCCTTGAAGTTATTTATTTTAATGACTGGGCAAACAGTTTTGCTTCTAAGCGCTCCGAACTTGGGGTGCGTTTTGAGGAGAATTACGACCGAAGATTTCATTTGGCTCCTGAGGAAGACCGCGGTTCATCAAAGATCAACAACATCATTGATGAAAATTTCAGAAATCTGGAATTCAAAAGACTCCCTAAAGCTGAAGATATACTGGTAGTAAACCTGAATAAGCCGCTGTTGCCCGGCGAGTCTCAGAAAATCAAAATGCACTATAACATACGTGTACCGGACAGCAGGTTTACAGGTTATGGTGCATTGAACAACGGAGATTACAATTTAAAATACTGGTTTATTGCTCCTGCAGTTTACGACGGGGAATGGCAGTACTACAGCAACAAAAACCTGGATGACCTGTATATGGCTCCTACCGATTTTTCGATTGACTTCTCCTTTCAGAGCGACTTTCAATTAATCAATGAACTCGATACCAAGCCCGAAGAGCTTTCGGCTAATACCCAGTTTAAAACCGTACATCTGGAAGGTGACAACCGCAACAATACCACCATTTACCTTCGGAAAAAATCAGAATTTGATATCACCGAGACCGACGCGTTTACGGTAATTACCAATATCAAAGACAAAAAAGTCATCCCGGAACGTGAAGCCATCATCATCGATAAGATTACGGGCTTTTTGACCGAAAAGCTGGGCGACTATCCGTTCGACAAACTGGTAATTTCGGTTATTGACTATCGCGATAATCCGGTTTACGGTCTCAATCAGCTTCCCGATTTTCTGAGTCCGTTTCCTGAAGATTTCAAGTACGAACTCAAAATTCTAAAGACTACCGTAGATAATTATATAGATCGTACGCTCTACATCAATCCGCGTAAAGACCGCTGGATCTCCGATGCCATCAAGATGTACACTATGATGCAGTATATGGATCATTTCTACCCCAATCTTAAAGTAGTGGGTACCTTAAACCGGTATTGGGTCGCCAGACAATTTCATCTTTCTGAGATGGAATTTAATGAGCAGTTCAACCTGTTGTATTTGCATATGGCACGTATGAATCTCGATCAGCCCTTGACAACCCCAAGTGACTCGCTCATCAAGTTTAATAAGAATATTGCTAACGCCTATAAGGCCGGAAGCGGCTTCAATTATCTATCAGAATACCTGTCTGATGAAATCGTTGAAGAGAGTATCGATGCGTTTTACAGTCAAAATAAACTCAGGCTTACCTCTTCAAAAGCATTTGAAGCCATCCTGCGTGAAAAAGCACCAAAAAATCTGGATTGGTTTTTCGACGATTTTGTAAGCACGCGCAAAACCATAGATTTTAAATTTAACGAAGTAAAACGTCAGGGCGATTCCATCGCAATTGAGGTGCGCAATAAAACCAAGGCTAAAGTTCCTGTACCGGTTTATGCCATGTATAAGGACAGTATCATCTCAAAGACCTGGGTTGAGCCTTTTGTTGGAGAAAAAGACACTGTGATCTATGCTCCAGGAGCAGATCGGGTGGTTTTAAATGAGGAAGGTTTTATACCTGAATTTAACAGACGGAATAACTATAAAAAAATAAATCCCTTTTTAGGAGTAAATAAGCCTTTTCAATTTAAGCTCTTTCAGGATCTTGAAGACCCGGCTAAAAACCAGGTATTCTTTATGCCGGTTGCAGAATACAACTTTTATGACGGAATAAAGCTGGGAGCCAAGATGTATAACAAAACCATCCTGCAGAAGCCTTTTAGTTATAAAATAGAACCCCAGTATGGCCTTAAATCCAATCAGCTAACCGGTAGTGCCGGTTTTAGCTATACTCAGAATCTGGACGAAGGCAATCTGTTTGCCATTCGTTTTGGTGCGGGAGGCTCCCTTTCGTCCTATGCTCCTGATGCCTTGTACAAGACTTTAAGTCCGTTTTTGACCTTTGCGTTTCGGGAGTCCGATTTCAGGTCAGATCGCAGGCAATACCTTACGATAAGGAATATAAATGTGTATCGCGACGAATCTAATGTAATACAGAACGACGATCCCAACTACAGTGTATTTAATTTTCAATATACAAACAGCAGTCCGGGAATCATTAATTCTTTGAGTTACAATGCAGATTTTGAGCTGTCTCAAAAGTTTAGCAAATTCTCGGTTACGGCTAAATACCGAAGGGTATTTTTAAACAACCGCCAACTGGATCTTCGGTTTTTCGGTGGAACCTTTCTTTACAATGATACCCGATCTCAGGGAGATTATTTCAGCTTTGCTTTGGACCGTCCTACCGACTATCTTTTCAGTTACAATTATTACGGACGCTCTGAGGATACCGGTATTTATAGTCAGCAACTTATTATCGCCGAAGGTGGTTTTAAATCAAAACTCGATACCCCTTTTGGAAATCAATGGATTACTTCTGTAAATGCCAGTACTACCCTTTGGAATTTCATACACGGCTATGTAGACTTCGGTTTGGTTAAAAATGAGGGTGATCCTGCCCGTTTCTTATACGATAGCGGTATACGAACAGTTTTGGTGGAAGATTACTTTGAATTATTCTTTCCCGTTTATTCTTCTAAGGGTTGGGAAATCGCGCAGCCCGACTACGACCAAAAGATTCGTTTTATTGTAACGCTCGATCTGCGCACGATGCTAAAGCTTTTCACCAGAAAGTGGTATTAATACACTTATTTTACAAGCTGCTCTAAATCCCCTGTTACCCCGTTTAGCGACAGACGCTTAATTTGCATTATCGCATTAAAAACTTACCCAAACCTGTTAATATTGATTAAAAATCATTTTAATTGGTTTTTATTGAAAAATTATCATTTTATTAAAAAATTATTGAATTGTATGTAGTGGGATTTTTCTGTACTTTTACAAAAACGACATCATCCATATGCAAACAACGCCAGAGCCTATTTCAGAACTTTCTTTTGAAGACTTTAAAGCTACTGTAATAAACGATTATAAGATTGCTGTCACCAGCAGGGAATGTAGTTTATTGGGACGTCGCGAAGTACTCACGGGTAAGGCTAAATTCGGGATCTTTGGCGATGGTAAAGAAGTGCCCCAGCTAGCCATGGCAAAGGCTTTTAAAAAAGGAGACTGGCGTTCGGGCTATTACCGCGACCAGACCTTTATGATGGCGATAGATGAGTTTACCATAGAGAATTTCTTCGCAGGTCTTTATGCTCATACTGATATCAATTGCGATCCTATGAGTGCAGGTAAGCAAATGGGTGGTCACTTTGGAACGCACAGCCTTGACGATAACGGAAAACTTAAAAACCTCTTAGAGCAATACAACAGCAGTGCAGACATCTCTCCTACTGCAGGTCAAATGCCCAGATTGCTTGGGTTAGCACAGGCCTCCAAGATTTTTAGAAATGTGGAAGGCATAAATCAGGAAGGCTTATCGCAAGGCGGAAACGAAGTTGCCTGGGGAACCATAGGTAACGCCAGTACTTCTGAAGGTATGTTTTTTGAAACCATAAACGCAGCCGGAGTTTTACAGGTCCCTATGGTAATTAGTATCTGGGATGACGATTATGGTATTTCGGTACACGCAAAACACCAGACTACCAAAGAAAATATATCTGAAATCCTGAGTGGTTTTCAGCGAACAGAAAATGAAGCTGGTTTTGAAATCATTCGGGTAAAAGGCTGGGATTATCCGGAACTGGTTGATGCTTTTGAACAGGCAGGTAAAATCGCTCGTGAAGAGCATGTACCTGTTCTCCTGCACGTTACCGAACTAACCCAGCCTCAGGGACACTCCACCTCAGGATCTCACGAGCGTTATAAGAGCAAAGACCGCTTACAGTGGGAACGCGAGCACGATTGTAATGTAAAGATGCGCGAATGGATGATTGATAACCAGATCGCCACAGACGATGAGTTACAGGAACTGGATAAGCAAATTAAGCGCAACGTGCGTGAAGGCAAGCGCAAAGCCTGGGATGCTTTTCTTAACCCGGTGAAAGACGAAAAGAAAAAAGTAGTTAAACTCCTTGACAATCTTATCAAAGAAAGCTCAAATGGTCAGTTTATAAATCCAATCAAAAAGACTTTAGTAGACGAGAAAGACGCGCTTAAAACAGATGTACTGGTCGCAGCACGCAAAGCACTGCGCTTTGTAGCACATGAGCAAAGCGAAAGTATCACCGCACTCAAAGACTGGGTAAATAATTACATTGCAAAAGAGCAAAAAAATTACAGCAGTCATCTCTACAATGAATATGAGAACAAAGCCACGCAAATTGAAGCGGTAGCACCACGTTATGATGCCGAAGCCAAAACTGTTGATGCGCGTATCATACTCAGAGACAACTTTGACGCCTTATTCACCAAATATCCGGAGAGCCTGGTCTTTGGAGAGGATACCGGTACTATTGGAGATGTTAATCAGGGATTAGAAGGTTTACAAAATAAATTTGGCAGCCTGCGGGTAGCTGATGCCGGGATTCGCGAAACCACCATTGTAGGACAGGGAATAGGTATGGCGCTTCGCGGACTGCGTCCTATTGCCGAAATACAATATCTGGACTATATTTTATATGCTATTGCCACATTAAGTGACGATCTGGCAACTTTAAGATACCGTACCCATGGTAAACAGACTGCTCCGCTTATCGTGCGTACGCGCGGCCATCGTCTGGAAGGTATCTGGCACAGTGGCTCACAAATGGGTGCTTTGTTAGGACTGCTCAGAGGGGTTTATATTCTAACGCCCAGAAATATGACTAAGGCAGCCGGATTTTACAATGCGCTGATGAAAAGCGACGAACCTGCGGTAATCATAGAGTGCCTTAACGGATATCGTTTAAAGGAAAAATTGCCCAGTAATGTAGGTGAGTTTACTACGCCTATAGGTGAGGTTGAAGTAGTACGCGAAGGAAATGATATTACTATTCTCTCTTACGGAAGCACCCTGCGTTTGGTAGAACAGGCTGCGAAGGAGCTTCAGGCTTCGGGAATTAGCTGTGAGGTAATTGATGCACAATCCCTCCTGCCCTTTGATCTCAATCACGATACCGTTAAGAGTATAGCTAAAACCAATCGTATTCTTGTTGTTGATGAAGATATGCCGGGTGGTGCTTCAGCTTACCTGTTGCAGCATATTCTTGATGAGCAAAAAGCCTTCCGATATCTGGATAGTGCCCCGCAAACGCTGAGCGCCAAACCCCACAGACCGGCTTATGGAACAGATGGAGATTATTTCTCTAAACCTTCCACAGAAGATATATTTGAAAAGGTTTATGAGATTATGCGCGAGGTAAATCCGCAGCAATACCCTGCAATTCGATAATTACATCCAGGCCTTTTTATCAATTTCTACCCTGTATAAGGCATAATTGATATAGCGCTGCATTTTTGAAGTGGTAACCGGAAACGAAATATCGCCACCGGCAGTATGAAAGGTATAGTTATACAAACCTCTGCGTTTGTACCAAAAGGGCTGGGTTACGCTTACAGATTGCAACTTATACAACTCCAGAATTTCGGTTTTTTGCGTCCATACCCCTTTGCGTTTAATTACAAATTCAGGCGTGATTTCTAATGAAAGCGCTTTGTACCAAAAAAATTGATAGGGTACAACGAGTCCTGCATAAATCACAAGAAGCACCAGACCTATTTCTACCATATAATTAGGCACTACAACAGAGCCTACAATAGCCGTAAGCACCAGTGGAAGACCGGCTATAATAATAAGTCGTAAATAGAGAATATAAGCCGGTTTAAACACCCGGCCGGGACGCATGCGATAGGTAAACAGAAATTTTTTAACCCGTTCCAGCTGCATGCGTTCCATTCCCGGAATACTAATTTGAGATTTTTGAAGGTCATCACGACTGCTTGCAATTGCAATCTGAGCCTCATTAAGATTGAGACGCTTTTGCACGGGATTAGTCACTATGCGCATCAATTGCACCCTTCTGGGTTTTAAGCTGACTTTGGTATTGGTCTTAAGACCCATCTCAAGCTCCAGAGAATCTTTGGTTTGCTTCAAGGTCAGGTCAAAATACTTTATAAAGATCTCGATGCTCGAGATAAAAATTCCCAAAATGAACATAGCTACAAAGACAAGAGCGGTAAGCACCAGTAGTTCTACAGGTTTACTGTAGGCTTCAAAATAACCTCGTATGCCCTCGCGATACTGCGATTCTTCAATAAGTTGAAATTCCCCAAACTGCTGATAAAGTGATCCCAGAAAAATGAGGATGAGCCAGACACCTCTGAAGTAGTTGCTGGTAAGACCCAATTTGAGTAACGCGAGTACCGAAAGCTTATGAACGGCAACCGAATCCTCCCCTGATTTATGATCTGCCGTGGCTTCAACATCATTAGTTTCCTGCTGTTTTTGGGCAGTTACTTCTTCCATAAGGATTTGTTGTAAATCTTTAGCCTCAGATTCGGAGAGCGCTTTGATATTGATTTCCTGTGCACTGCTTCCGGCAGTATCGAGAATAACACTGTACACTCCTATCAAACGTTGTAGAAGCGATCGTCTAAAATAAACCTGTTGAATTTTTGAAAAGGGAAGACTTATTACTTCAGTATTAAAAACCCCTTTTTGCAGAATAAACTCACGGTTATCATAATCTATATAAAAGCGGAATCGCTGAAACGACAAATAACTAAAGCCCAGCAACAGGAGCAGAACACCTATCAAAACGCTTAAGGCAATGCTTACAAGCTCTGAATTTGCTTCAAAACCTTTTAAGAAGAAATAGATTACCGCTGCACCAAAAATGCGTACAAATTTTACAGACTGCCCCAGAAATATGAAAATAATACCCAGTTTTGACTGTGTTTGCGGCTGTGAAAAAGGCTTATGCATCATCTTCATCAATAATATGATTGGCGACCTTATCTTTTAGACGGGCAGCAAGCTCCGGCGTTAGCCCGGGGATGTCAATATCGCTACCCGAGCCTCCTGCGGTAAAAATATTGAGGTTTGAAATTTTAAAAATTCGGTCTAAAGCACTCGCAGATGTTGAAATATGCTGTATACGGTTAAAAGGAATAACCGTTGTTTTCTCAAAAATAAACCCCCTGCGATACGCAATATCCCGCTCGCGTATTGCATAACCTAAAGTTTGCTGTAATTTATATTGATACCCGGCGGCAGACAAAACAAACAAAATAATACCTGCTCCCAGACCCGGAATCAGATAAGGAACATCGGTCACTTCACGCAGGAAAAATAAGCCCACCGTCACCGCAATAAAAAAAATAAGTTGAATACAAAGTACTTTGTATAAGCGCTTTACAGAAACTCCCGTATAATGTATCTCCTGATAATCAGGCAAGCTATCAAGATCAATTTGAGTATTGGTAAAGGTGGTATTCATAGGTTAAATGGTCTTAGGGTAAACCGCTGCCAAACCGATTTGACAGCAAGTTTTAGATACAAGAAAACACTTTAGAAATCCCGGTAATCGGGTAAAAGTGAATTTGATCTCTTAAAAATACCCGAATCAAACCAATTTCTTACCTATGGAATCCATTTTTTATCAAAATTAGGCTTCCTTTTTTCAAGAAATGCATTGCGACCTTCTTTAGCTTCCTCTGTCATATAGGCAAGTCGGGTAGCTTCACCGGCAAATACCTGTTGGCCAACCATGCCGTCATCGGTAAGGTTCATGGCAAACTTGAGCATTTTGATGGAAGTAGGCGATTTAGCCAAAATTTCCTGAGCCCACTCGTATGCGGTAGCTTCCAGCTCGTCGTGAGGTATCACGGCATTGACCATCCCCATTTCATAGGCTTCCTGAGCGGAATAATTGCGGCCTAAAAAGAAAATCTCCCGGGCCCGCTTCTGCCCTACCATTTTGGCTAAATATGCAGATCCGTAACCCCCGTCAAAACTGGTTACATCGGCATCGGTTTGTTTAAAAATAGCGTGTTCTTTGCTGGCCAGGGTTAAATCGCAAACCACGTGCAGGCTGTGCCCACCTCCTACTGCCCAACCCGGAACAACTGCGATTACCGCTTTGGGCATAAAACGAATAAGACGTTGCACATCAAGAATATTGAGACGATGATACCCATCTTCGCCTACATAACCCTGATCCCCACGTGCTTTCTGGTCACCTCCACTGCAAAAACTATAGACGCCGTCTTTGGGCGAAGGGCCTTCAGCAGAAAGCAGAATCACCCCCACAGAAATGTCTTCCTGTGCGATGTGAAAAGCATCCAGCAGTTCTGAAGTGGTTTTGGGTCTAAATGCATTACGCACTTCCGGACGGTTAAATGCAATTCGGGCGACACCATCAGCCTTTTTAAAGGTGATGTCACTGTATTCTTTAACGGTTTTCCAATCGGGTTGCTGCATGATCGTATAGCGCTTTAGTTTTCGCAAAAGCGAAAAAATTAATCGTTTTGAGAGTTTCCGGTAAGTTTGATTCCGGTTGGGGTAAGTTCTATCTGCTTGTCTTTATACAAAGCGCCGATGGCTTTTTTAAATAGCTTTTTACTGATACCGAAGTAGGCGTTGATGTCTTCTGGCGAGCTTTTGTCGTGAACCGGCAGACTCCCGCCGTTGCGCTTAAGTTCATCATAAATAAACTGTGCATTAGGCTCAACGCTTTTGTAGCCTTCGGGCTGAAGCAAAACATCAATCTTATTATCTTCCCTAACCCGTTTTATATAACCGGGCAGGCGGTCTCCCACCCTGATGTCTTCAAAAATGGTGTTTTTATGAACGAGACCCTGGTATTTTTCATTGATGATGACGTGGGCTCCAAATTCTGAAAAGTGAGAAACCATCAGATCTACCTTATCAAATTTGGCCACATCAACAGCTTCATTCTTAAGATACGTATTGAATTTTGATGAACCTACCAGGCGGTTTGTTCGCTCATCGAGATACATATAAATAACGTACCAGCTGCCTTCCCGCATTTCAGTTACCTGATTGGAAAAGGGTACAAAAAGTTCTTTGTCAAGACCCCAGTCTACAAACGCGCCAATTTTAGTTACTGAAGTACACTCCAGATAGGCAAATCCGTTTTTTAGAATATAAGGCTGCAGGGTTGTTGCAACAGGACGTTCTTCATTATCCAGATATACAAAAACATTGATCTCGTCTTCAAGTTCAAAACCTTCGGGGGCATATTTACCGGGTAACAGCACCTCATTTCCTTCTGCATCGCGTAAATATAATCCGGGACTTACATCGCGGTCAATAATCATAGTGTGGTATTCTCCCAGTGCCAGCATACTCTTTATTTAGGTTGTCAAAATTAGGAAAAAATGAAGGATTAACGACCGGCACCCTGCATTATGATGCTGAGAAGCCGTCATAAAAAAACCGCCCAAAAAGGGCGGCTTCCTATATATGTTGAAATGCGGCTTAGTTATAAACGCTTTCTTTACCGAAATGCTTGGTCAAAAGATAGTAAACTACCGCGCGGTATTTGTTGCGGTTTGATTTGCCGTAGTCCTCTAAAACTTTATGAATACCTTCCATCAATTTTGGACCATCGCTCAATCCTAACTTTTTAATGAGAAAATTATTTTTTACGGTTTCAAGCTCGCTTTCGCTACCTGCTGAAATCGTCGAAGAGTCTTTATTGTAAATTGAAGGACCACAACCAATGGTAACTTTGGTCAACAAATCCATGTCGGCATCGTGATTTAGTTTTTCTTTTAAATCAGCCGCATATTTTGCGATCATTTCATCTCTTTTGCTCATACTAATGTGAAGTTTTTAATTATTTAAGTTTAAGGATTTTAAATATACAGAAAAATCGAAACTTAATCCAAAACTTATCTGATGTAATCAAAATATCCTAAAAGCACTTCATCATTTACCGTACGCGGAGTTTTTATCTCCAGTAAAGCCGGTTTATTAGTCTCCCTGTAAAAATCCTCCTGAGCCTGAGCCAAAGAAACCTCAGAGTCTGCGTAGAAATATTCCAAACCAAACATAGCGCAAAGATGCGAAGCATTAAGGTCATGAGTAGTCTCAAAATAGGTCTCAAAGGCATTAGACGATTTGTCTCCCGGCAAAATCCTGAAAATTCCTCCCCCGCTGTTGTTGATGAGTATTATTTTAAAATCTCTGGGGATATATTGATTCCACAAGCCATTGCTATCGTAAAAGAAACTGAGATCGCCGGTAATAAGTGTTGCAGGTAATGAGCTTGCCACGGCGGCTCCTACCGCTGTAGAAGTACTGCCGTCAATACCACTGGTACCCCGGTTACAATAGACCTTGAGGCTTTTATCAATATCAAAAAGCTGAACATAACGCACTGTAGAACTATTTCCCAGCTGAAGCATACTTTTAGGACGCAAACGCGATAATATAAGATCAAAGGCTTTAAAGTCGCACCAGGGCATCTCGTTAATATACTTTTTATGCATCAGATCCCGACGCTCCCGTATGTTAAGCCAATAATGCTGGTATTCATTTTCTGTCTGGACCCGGGTATTTGCCAAAAACTGCTTCCAGAAATGATTTACCGGGACTTTAAAATGCTTATTCAAACAAAAATAGGTATCATAAGCTTTTTTAGGATCTACGTGCCAATGCTCTTTAGGCTGATAATTTCTAAGGAAAGCCTTTACTTTTTTGGAAATCACCATTCCTCCCAGGGTTACCAGAATATCGGGTTGTAAAGCCTTAAAACCGGTTGCATCCAGAGAACCAATAATGTTGTCTATACGGGTAAAGAAGTTGGGATGATCGAGATTTGAAGTGGTTTCGGTAAATACCAATACGCTGGGATCAGACCCTAGTTGGTCTAAAAAATGCTGCTCAATAGTATCGGGTTGCAAAACGCCAACCAAAACAATTTTTCGCTTTGCAGCATTCCATTTTTCGGCAAATGGAGTTAACTGCTCTGTAGTAAGCTCCTGGATCTTAACTTCCTTATCAACGATTATGGGATCTACCAGACGTTTGGTCGTGGTATTGTAAAGAGGCTCATAAAACGGAACATTAATATGCACAGGACCCTGATTCACAATAGCTTCATTAAGTGCCTTATTGATTTCCTGCTGGTTATGCTTGGTCGCCTCGCGCTGTTTCTGATTGAATTTACTGTCCTCAATGGTAAATTCGGCAACAAATTCAGAATACAAATTAGCTGAGTATAAAATGTGGTTTTCAAACACATTGCGCTGGCGTATGGTTTGCCCATCGCCAATATCAATACGTTCAATAGGCCGGTCTGCAGATATAACCACCAGCGGAATATCACTGTAAAAGGCTTCAGAAACCGCAGGATAGTAATTGAGTACCGCACTTCCTGAAGTACAAACCACAGCTACCGGTTTTTGTAACTGCTGAGCCAGACCCAAAGCAAAAAAGCCTGCAGCCCGCTCATCTACGATACTATAGGTTTTAATGTCGGGATGCTGCGTGAAACCAATGGTTAAGGGCGCGTTACGTGAACCCGGTGAGATCACAACATGGTCTACGCCTTTTTCAAGGCATAACAAAACTACAGACTGGGCGATAGGTATACTTGAGTAATTCATATAAACAGATTAATCTGCCGGTAAAATTTAAGGCAACAGGAATTTTCTGATCGTTCTTAAAAAATCAGAAAACCAGTAACAAATTTACAACAAAGCAAAAGCTCTAGAGAATACTGGCAATGGTTTGTGCTTTATTTACCGTTTCCTGCCATTCATCCCAGGCTATAGAATCTTTGGTGATCCCTCCACCCACATAAATTAGGCTATCTGGAGCCTGATATTGCATACAGCGTAAATTCACAAAAAGTCGGGTTTCGGGAGTAAGTGCTTTATAAGCCAGGTTTTCTACATTACGGCGGTTACGAGGCTTCGATTTGTCTTTCAGGATATTTAACTCCCCTAAAAAACCCGTATAAAATAAACGGTTGTAACCTTCATAGTGCTCTATAAAAGTTTGCGCTTCAGCACGGGGCAATCCGCACACTGCAGGGGTGGGATGCAGCGCATTTATGAGTTTTGATAAATCGAAATCAGCACGATTAAAGCTTCCGGATATGCAGGTTCTTAAATGCAGAAGATTACCGGCTCTATAGGTTTCCCGCTCCCGGATTTCTATATTCTTAAGATCAAATGTGTTCAGTCTTGAAACCAAATCCTGAGTTACCAGCTCCTGCTCTTCCTGCTCCTTAAAACCCCAGTTTACATCAAGATCGCCCTCGTACTTCTGGGTACCGGCAAGCGCCATGGTTTCAAAATGATAGCCGCTAAGAAATACTAAAGTTTCGGGCGTAGCCCCAAGCCATGTACCTACCTGGGGATGACTCCATAAATACACAAAGGCATTGGGATATTTTTGAAGCAATCTTTTAAACAAAGTTACCGGAGATGTATCTGCAACAGTTGCCTTCTGCCTGCGTGACAACACTACTTTTTGCAGACCGGTTTCACGTATTTTTTTCACCGCTTCTTCCACAATACCTATATGCTGCTCCTGTTCTTTAAGCGAAAAGTTTAATGGTAATGGTATTTCCGGCAGGCTTTCTTCAAAATCTTCTAAAGCAATTGTAGCAGGATTCCCTGCAATCAATACCGCCTTGTCATTTGAATTAAAGGGAGCAAAGACAAAACCTCTTTCGGTGAAATCTTCTGTATAATGCACCTGATCATCTTCCTGAGACAGGTAATTGATACTTGAATCTGAAGGTTTGCGATATGCCACAAACGGCTTTTGCTCAAGAACGTTTTCCTGCAATTGACTGAAGAGCACTGTGATGTTCATATCAGGATTTGGGTAAAGCAATTGTGGTAAGTTTTACCAGAGAAATCAATTGATCTTCTTCATTGGTAATGCGTATTTGCCAGAGTTGTGTCGTACGGCCCTTATGCAGTATTGAAGCTTTAGCATAAACAAAACCTGTTTTGATACTTTTTACGTGATTAGCCGAAATCTCAAGACCTCTTATCATAAAGTTTTCGGCGTCGAGAAACATAAAACTGGCAGCACTGCCTACACTTTCTGCCAAAGCTACCGAAGCACCACCGTGCAACACCCCATCAGGCTGATGCACACGCGCATTTACGGGCATTCGGGCAACTAAAAAATCTTCAGCTGCATCTACGAAAGTAATTTCAAGGGTTTCCATAAGAGTATTTCGGCAAATGGCATTGGCCTTCTCTAAAAGCAATTCTTTGGTATCCTTATTCATAAAGCAGATAAATAATTTAAAGCTATGGGGTTATACACAAGCGGCGCTCAAAAATCAATTTTTAGTAACTTGCGCAGGCAGGTAAAGATACTTAATCATACAGGATGAGCGAAGAAAAAACCGTTAGCTACAGGACGACCAACAGTTATGAGACATGCAACACGTTTACAACAGATACACAGAATATCTGGTTGGTTTTTCACGGTCTGGGACATTTAAGCCGCTACTTTATTAAGCATTTTAAAATGCTTAATCCTGCCGAAAACTATATCATTGCACCACAGGCAACCTCCCTATATTACCAGGATAAACGCTATAAATATGTGGGCGCCTGCTGGCTTACCCGAGAAAATCCGGAGCAGGGTATAGACAACAACCACGCCTATCTTAACGCTTTGTACGAAGAAGAGTTAAAGCCTAAACTTAAGGCTAACAGGCGTCTGATTATTATGGGTTTTTCTCAGGGTGTTTCTGTAGCCATGCGCTGGCTGCATTCCAGAAATCTGAATTGTGACCAAATCATTTTACATTCGGGCAGCATTCCCAGATCCTTTTATTTAAATGCATTTAAAGAATTAGTTACTTCTACTCCCGTATTGGTATATGGAGCAAAAGATCCGCTCATTACCGAAGATCGATTGAAATCGGAAATGGAGTATGCACGGGAAATTTTTGGCCGAGAACCCAGGGTGATTCGTTATGACGGCGGTCATGAGGTTGACGAAAACAGTCTTAAGAGACTGGCTGAAGAAACAGGCAGGGCTGAAAAATAATTCGGTTTCCTTTTTTAATTGGTACTAACTCAGAGATACCCTAATAGTTAGAATTCAGGGATTTAGTTAAATGTTTGTGCGTTTCGTCGATTTTATTTGCAGATAAAAGATATATCCACGTATCTTAGAGGAACATAACAAACCCACCCAACTTGAATGAACCGATACCTACTTATGCTTACGGCATTTTTTATGTCTGTAAAGCTGGTTGCTCAAATTCCCAAATCTGAGCACGCAGCACTTCTAGATCTTTACCATGCAACTGACGGCCCTAACTGGTTTATAACCTGGGATACTTCCTTACCTCCTGCTCAATGGCACGGAGTTAGTATTGTAAATAATCACGTTACCGGACTCAATCTTAGCCGCAATAACCTCACAGGCAGCTTACCGGAAAGCATGGGTAACCTGTCAAACCTGTTTTTTCTTGAATTGTATTTTAACAAGCTTGAAGGCGCATTGCCTCAATCATTGTATCGACTTCAAAATTTGAGACGTCTTGTTTTAAATGCAAATCATTTTGACGGAAAAATTCCGTCATATATATATGATCTGACAAATCTTGAAGTTTTATTACTGGCCAGTAACCATTTTACGGGTACGGTAAGCAACAACATACTTAAGTTAAGAAAGCTCAGAGTGTTCAATGTATTTGATAATTGCCTTAGCGGAAGTTTTCCTGCTGCCCTGCTTCGTTTAAAAGAACTTCAGGAACTGAATATAGCAGCCAATAACTTTACCGGAAGCTTACCCGGTGATCTGGCTGAAGCATCATACTTAAAATCACTTATTCTTTTTGATAATAATTTTCAAAATCAAAGCGAATTTCAAAAACTCCTTAATGAGCGTCCGCAAAAATCTCACGCGATTATAATGGCCTCGTACTAGATTAGTTTTTTTGTTTCATGTTAGTTTTTAGTTGGTTGAAGAGTCCGGGGTGGTTGCCGGACTCTTTTTTTTTTGCGAATAACAATCCACAAGAGGTACGTTTATAGATTAGCTTAATTTAAATTGTAAGAATATTCTTATTTTAAGTAGAAAATTTAAATATTTTGTAAGTTTTTTCCTAAATAAAAAGCGCGTTAATCTATTTATAGTTGTCGTACGTCGGCTATTAGAAAAGCTGAACTTCTAAAAAAACCTAAAAAATAATATCTTTATACTTGTACTAATTAACTAAATTGAAAAAATCGTTCTCAGATTGTGTATTTCAACGAATATATTTGCATTTAAAGGTTAAACGGTATTATATTTACGCCATAGAACAATTAAACAAGTCCAATATGAAATCAATTATTACTTTTATCGCAGTTGCTTTTCTAAGTTTAAACGCTGTTGCTGAGGTTAATAGCTCTCAAAAGCAAGCTTTGATTGATTTATACAATGCTACAAATGGCGCCGAGTGGAATAAAACCTGGGATTTGAATGCAGATGTTTCTACCTGGTATGGTGTGCGTGTTGTAAATAACACTGTTGTAGGACTTAACCTTAGTATGAACAATCTTAACGGAAAACTACCTGAGTCTCTTGGTAATCTGGAGTCTCTTGTAACACTTGAAATGTTCTTCAATAAATTACAGGGTACTATTCCTTCTTCAATAGGCAATCTTAAAAACCTTAAAGTTTTAGTTTTAAATGGCAATCATTTAGAAGGTGAGTTACCAGAGTCTATTTACCAATTGAATAAATTAGAGCAGTTAATGCTTACCAGTAATAATCTGAGCGGTGCTTTAAGTGATAAACTTTCAAACCTTGCCAGCCTTCAGGTTTTAAATCTTTTTGATAATAACATTGGTGGTCAGCTTCCTGTAGAAGTTTTAAAACTTCAAAATCTTAAAGAGTTGAATTTATCTAATAACGAAATGTACGGGGCTATCCCACAAGGTCTTGATGCTATGGCCAATTTAGCTACCATTGCATTAGCTGACAATAATTTTGAAAAAGATACTGACGGTTACGCTTTTAACAACAGCACTTTTGAAACCAAAGCTTCTATAGCTTCAAACGAATAAAACGATACCCCAAATCATAATTATTTAGTTTTAAGTTGGTCAAGTAAGCCTGTCACGCAAGTGCGGGCTTTCTTATTTTAGGCATTTTACTTTTCTTCAACCTGTAATTTTGTTGGTTTGATAACAAAAGGTGTAAACCAATCCCAGGTGAGACCTACAGAAAATCGCGGATAACTGTCTACAAAACGGTAGTTATAATCATCATAACCAAATGCAAAGCGTGCCATCAAACCAAAATCAGAATCCCAGGGATATAATGATACGCTGGTTTCTGAACGAAAAGGATCTGCAGAAGGATGTACATCAGGATGCCAGTAAAGTCTTTGGGTTACACTATACCTCCATTGATTAAAATGTGCGGTGTATTCATAACCTGCTTCAATCTGATGCCTGCCATAAATAGCAATGTCTTCAGGATTGTATCCTCCGAAATTAAAAGCTCCTAAGAATCTATTGTGATAGAGCTGATAGGTAAGCGTAAACGAACTTGACTTTTGCATATAGTTACGTGCGTCAAAAGTATTGATGCGGTAATTAACCGACAGGCGGGTAAGATTGGTTGAAAAATTACCGGACTCCCGATTCAGCAGGGCCGACAGATCAGTATCATTGGTAATATCGTCATACAATGCGCTGCTTTCCGGACTATTATCTGCAAACTGCGTACTGAAGGCCGATTTACTCTGTCCATTAGAATAATGACCTGATTCTATTGCAGCCGTAAGAAAATTGTCATTTTCGGTCTTTATGATCGATTGCCAGCCGATGAAAAACTTATAAGAGGGTGTCTTAACCGGTTTTGAATTTTCATCATAAATACGCAAATGCGGCTGTATGCTCAGGTAAACCGCATCACCATTAGTAATGGTATCCCTGTTAAGCGCACTACGAATGTCATTATAAATACTGTAATACACGACAGGCTTGGCTTCCAGCAAAATACGTTCATACGCATTGTTACCACTTCCTCCGGCGAGAAAGGGTCTTTCGGCTATAGGAAAGTAATCCTTAAAACCTTTAGATTCCAGCTTCTGTGCTGTTATCGAGCTTACCATTAGAGTAAAAAGGCCTAAGAGATGTAATCTTAATTTCATAATGTCCGGGTTTAGATTGTAAAATTGCGAAATGCATATGCGAAGTCGTTCTTTTTAAGAAAACTTTGTTAAATGGTACAGTTTATGAAACCTTATAGATTTAAAACAGTCTATTAAAGAGATCAAACTAATAGCTGTATTTTTACGGGTATTAGTTTGATCTCTGATTAAAACCTCAATATGAAACAATTTATTATTGCCCTTTTTGTTGGGCTTTTGAGTCAGTTCTCTGTAAACGCGCAAGGTACCGTTGCCCATATCGATATGGAACAATTATATACCCTAATGCCCGAAAACGATCAGGCAGAACTCGAGCTTAGCCGTCTGCGACAGGCGTATCAACAAAATTTTGAAACCTCTTATCGCGAATATCAGGCTCGATTTGTAAAGTATGAGGATGAAGCCCCTACCCTGTCTCCTGAAGAAGACGCTAAACGTAAAAGCGAATTGGAACTGATGGAACGCAATTTGGCACAATCACAACAGAATATTGAAAAGCAAATCGCCGAAAAGAAAGAGCTCCTCTACGGTCCTATTCGCATTAAGGCCCGCGAACTGGTTACTAAAATCGCAGAAGATCTCGGCTTTCTTTATGTTCTCGATTCATCAAAAGACAACGCTTTGGTGATGGCTAAAGGCAAAGATTTGATGCCTGATGTGAGACGATCTCTTGGTAATCGATAAAAAATCAAGCGTATTAACTAAATAACCGGTATTTAAACCCCGATGCAAGTAGCTTCGGGGTTTATTTTTAACAGCGTATTCCGTTAAAATTAAATGACTGATTTATGAAACAACTGCTGCTTCAGGCACTATGAATTAAGTTTATTTAAATTGTTTTTTCTGGAATTCGTAAACGCTGCAACTTTTTGTGGGTGTTCTCCTTTGGTAAACCAAAAAAAGGATTCACGCAACCTTTTCAAGGTTTTAGTATCTTGTTATTCAATAAATAACACTATAATCGTGAAAAAATTACTTCTCCTTTTTATGGCTCCCCTTCTTATGGCAACCCAATGCGATGATGAAGATCCCTTGTTTAGAACCGAATATTTCATTCAAAACAGCTCATCAGTAGAATTGGTATACACTTCTGAAACTGCCGGTGAAGTGGTAATCCCTGTAGGTCAAAGCCAATTTATTGCTGTGAATACCAATTCTGACACCTTTGTTGCTCCCGGTTCTGTTGTTGATGAGATTCAATTATACGTTGAAGATAGTGCCGGCGAACTGGTTTTAGTCTATCAACAGCAACCCATAGAAAATGAGGTTTGGACATTTGAAGAACTGGAGACTTACGATGCGCAGTACACGCTGGTCATAACCGATATAGAACTTAATTAGAGACACAACCTCTAAATTCCTTTTCATTTTAGTGCATTACCTGCCAGTAGCATCTATCTAAGAAAGAATTCTGGCTTCTTCAAGTTCTCGTTTCAATTTATTGGGATTGTCTTAAACGAGTCTGCTATTTTAGTGAAAACATTTTAGAACAGGTGGTTAAGTAAAAATGATTTTCATTTTTATGGATTTCCGTAATAAACTTTCCATTCTTAGATTTATTTTTAACAAACCGCTAACACAAAAGTGTTTCATTATGAAAAAACTGCTCATCATTGCATTTATTTTTTGCTATTCTTTAAAAGGCTTTACTCAAGACTACAACGATTTAGGAAACTTTAAATTTGAAACTCTAGAATCCTACAAGACTGCTGAACCGAAGGTTTTAGAAGCCGCAAACTTTTTATTCGAAAACCCCTCAAATATAGCTGAACTTAAAAGAGTCAATGCCATAAGATACATTATAAACTGGATGCAGGGTACCCCAGATTACACATTTGAAATCAGCAGTGAAGCAACAGATTTAGCAAAAGGAAATTCTGATTTATTAAGCCTTTATATGGCTGCTATGACCAAGGTAGTTCTTGATAATCCTGAAAAAGTCTTAACTAATAAGGAAATTTATGACCATTCAGAAGAATTGCTCATTTCCTATTGCGCAAAGCCTGAGAATAGTATTAAGCCTTCTCGGAAAATTAAAAAATTAATGAAATCCCAATAGCATTAATTAAAACAGGATTAAAGTCTGAAATAATGACGCCATTTTTAAATCTATTCTCTATATCAAAGCCATTATGAATAACCAGATATATAAGCTTTTAATACTACTTTTAACATTTTCTTTTGCGGTACATGCCCAGATAACCTTCGAACCGGGTTATTATATTACAGATCAGGGGCAAAAAGTAAATGGTCTCATTCAAAACGAAGATTGGGGAAATAATCCGTCTGCCTTCGAATTCAAAACAGATGCTTCTTCAAAAGCCCAAACAAAGGACATTAATACAGTAAAGGAATTTGGTGTTGACAATGTATCAAAATATATACGTGCTACCGTTGACATCGATAGGTCTGCCAATGATATTGCTAATATGAGCATGGACAGAAATCCGGCATTTCAGAAAGAAACACTCTTTCTGGACGTATTGGTCGAGGGAAGCGCCACTCTCTATAAATATAAAGATGGTCAATTAACGCGCTATTTTTTTAAGGTTAAGGATTCTGAAATATCACAACTGATTTATAAAACTTATCTTTTTGAAAGCCGAAAAACCCTGGAAAACAAAACTTTTCAGCAACAATTATTTAATGAAGTTAATTGCAAGGGAAAAACCATAAAGCAATTCATAAATCTTGATTACACGAATAGCGACTTAACAGACTACTTTCTTGAACAAAACATATGTTCGAACGTGCCATTTGTAAATTATGAAATCAAAGGAACAAAGTCAGATTTTAACCTTTCTGTACGAGCTGGTATTAACTTCACCGACCTGGTAGTTTTAAATCCGGTATCTAGTAGTCGAAATATTGAATTTGGAACTAGTACAAACGCTCGTTTCGGGCTTGAAGCTGAGTGGTTATTACCATTCAATAAAAACAAATGGGGTATTACATTAGAACCCTATTACGAATCCTATAAAGGAGATTATTTTAGAGAAGGAAATTCAGGGCCTTCAAGTGACTTTTTCAGCACTATTGATTATCAATCCTTGAGTGTACCAATTGGTATTAGATATTACTCATTTTTAAATTCAAATTTTGCAGCTTTTTATAACATCGGTTGGCAATATCATTTTGATTCAAATGATGAAATCATTAACTCACGAGGTAATACCACACAAGGCACACTTGAAATAAGGGCAAGTCAAAGTTTCTTTCTTGGTGCCGGTCTTAAATACCGGGGACGCTATTCATTAGAATTCAGATATAACACTACTCGTGATCTAACAACCAAACTTATGAGTATCTCTAGCGACTATAAAGTAATGAGTCTTATGTTAGGTTATAAACTCTTCTAGTTTAGAAGTTTAAACTGATTATAAAAACAATTCATACCAAAAGGCTTTGATAATCAATTCCTTTTAAGGCGGATGCAGGTATTTTTCGCTAAGTGTAACACGTGTTACGTAACCTTCATGCAAGTTTTTGGTTCTTTGCCAGACTAAGAAGAAGCATTGAAAAAGAAACCCCTTAAAACCCCCTGTACATGAATTGGATTTATGATCCCTGGCCCTGGTATGTGTCAGGCCCCCTGATTGCGCTTACCATGTTTATTTTACTTTTTGCCGGAAGGCAGTTTGGCATGTCGTCTAACCTTCGAAACCTCTGTGCGGCTTCGGGTGGCGGTAAAGCTGCAGATTTTTTCAAATTTGAATGGAAAAAAGAACGCTGGAATCTACTGGTTATGGTAGGTGCTGCTTTGGGAGGTTTTATTGCCTCGCAATACCTCTCAAACAACACAGTTGAAATCAATCCTGATGTCGCTCAAAAACTGGAGACTTACGGTATTTTTTCGGCTAATGAAGCCTATATGCCCACCGAGATATTTAGCCTGGAAGCACTGAGCAATCCGGCTAATATCCTTATCCTTATCGTGGGTGGCTTTCTGGTAGGTTTTGGCGCACGTTATGCGGGCGGTTGTACTTCAGGGCACGCGATTTCAGGCCTGAGCAATTTACAGCTCCCCTCTCTCATCGCCGTTATTGGTTTTTTTGCCGGTGGCCTGGTGATGATTCATTTAATTTATCCCTTAATATTCTTATAATGAAAACTGTATTTTATTTAGTTGTAGGAACTTTTTTCGGAATCCTAATGTATAAGTCTGAAGCCGCCTCGTGGTTTCGCATTTACGAAATGTTTGAATTTGGCTCCTTTCATATGTATGGGATCATTGGCTCCGCTTTGATTTTAGGTATTTTGGGTATACAACTCATCAAACGTTTTGATATAAAAACACTAAAAGGTCAGGACATGCATTTGAAGCCTAAAAATAAAAGCTTCTACCGGTATGCTATTGGCGGAACTCTTTTTGGTTTGGGCTGGGCATTGGCAGGTGCCTGTCCCGGACCTATGTATGTACTTGCAGGTGCAGGCTACGTTTCCATCCTGATTGTAATATTTGGTGCCTTACTGGGTACCTTTATTTACGGTTTGTTACGAAATAAGCTTCCGCATTGATAATTAAGATTGGTCCCTAGCCTTTCTGATTTTGTATTAATGTTGATAAAGCCTCCTTAACGGGGGCTTTTTTAATGCACGAAGTTTCCTATTTTTACCCCCTAAAGTCACAAAAATGCTCATTATTGGTATCGCCGGGGGGACCGGCAGCGGTAAAACAACGGTAGTCAATCAAATTGTACAGGAACTTCCCGAAGGTGAGGTAACCGTTATCTCGCAGGATTCGTATTACCGGGACACGTCGCATTTAAGCTATGACGAGCGCGTAAAAATCAATTTTGATCATCCTAAAAGCATCGATTTTGAATTGCTTTGTGAGCATCTCGAACAATTGCGCAGGGGTGAAACCATAGAACAACCTGTTTATTCGTTTGTAAAGCACAACCGCACCAGCGATAAGGTAATCACGCATCCGCGAAAAGTCGTAATTGTAGAGGGTATTTTAATTTTGACCCATCCTGAAATACGGGATCTTTTTGATGTAAAAATTTACGTTCACGCAGATTCAGATGAGCGCCTTATACGTCGCCTGAAGCGGGATATTGCAGAACGCGGTCGGGATTTAGAAGAAGTGCTTACGCGCTACCAGACCACTTTAAAACCCATGCACCAGCAGTTTATAGAGCCTACCAAAGAGTATGCAGATATTATCATACCTTATAACCGTTACAATACCGTGGCAATAGATATCGTTCGCAGTATTATCAACGAGCGTCTGGTCTAAACTAAATACGAACACCGTGTCAATCCTTAAAAAACTTCGTCAAAAAAAATGGTTTCGTATTTTAGGGAATAAATACGTGCTGTTTCTAGTGATTTTTACCGTTTGGATGGTCTTTTTTGACACCAATTCCTGGTTTATTCACGAAGAACTGGACGATGAGATCGACAAGCTTGAGGGAAACCGGGCTTATTTTAAAGAGCAAATTCAGCAGGATCGCAATCAAATCAATAAGCTTAAAGACAGTCAGGAACTGGAGCGATTTGCCCGCGAAGAATACCATATGAAAAAAGAAGGCGAAGAAATTTTCATCATCGAGTATGAAGACAGCCTTAAACTCAAAGAAGATGAATAACCAACCGGACGAAAATTCGAGTAAAAAACCCAAATCTGCCATTGACGCGGTTTTTGAAGCCAGTCAGGAGGCGCAAGACAAGCTAACCGGACTGTTTGCCGAATTTGATCCCGTAAGCGAAAAAGGGTTTAAGCAACAGATTCAATACGATCTTAAAGGCGCTGATTATAACGACGCTTTGGTTTGGAAAAGCCCGGAAGGCATTCACGTAAAGCCTTTTTACCATCGGGAAAGTACTACGGTCACCTCTATTCCCGGACAGCCGCAATCCTGGCAGATCGCTGAAGAAATTTATGTTCTTGATGAAAAGCAAACCGCCAAAACTGCTCACGAAGTGCTTCAGAAGGGTGCCGAAAGTTTAGTTCTAAAAGCTGATAAACCTTTTGACAGTAAAAAGTTACTAAATGCGCTTCCGGCGGAATCCTTCAGCCTGTATTTTAACCTGAGTTTTTTCGACCCTGAATTTATGCTTTCGCTTTGCGAAAATTTAAAGTCAAAACCCTTTAAATCTTTCCTCAACATAGATCCGGTGGGCAATCTGGCCTTTACCGGAAACTGGTTTTCAGATCAAAAAACCGATTTTAAAGGCCTGGAACGGCTTTTTTTAAATACTGCGCACGATAACGTTATAGGTATTGATGCGACGGGATATCACAATTCGGGAGCTACGGCTGTTCAGCAATTGGCCTATACTCTTGCTCACGCCAATGAATACCTCAATCATTTTGGCGACCAACTCAAAAATCAAACACTCACGTTTAAAGTAGCCGTTGGCTCTAATTATTTCTTCGAAATTGCAAAAATCCGTGCCCTGCGCCTGCTTTATGCAAGCCTGGCATCAGAATACAAGCTACCGGAAACATGTCACATTCTTGCAACTCCTGCCCTGCGCAACAAAACGCTTTATGATTACAATACCAATTTACTACGCACCACGACTGAAGTCATGAGTGCGGTTTTGGGCGGCGCAAACGCAATTTGTAACCTGGCTTATGATGCCATTTACCACAAGACCAACGAATTTGGCCAACGAATAGCCCGCAATCAATTGCTTATTTTAAAACACGAAAGCTATTTTGATCAGGTAACAAATCCTGCAGAAGGCGCTTATTATATTGAGGCATTGACCACACAGCTGTCGGAGCAGGCGTTGGCCCTGTTTAAAGAACTCGAAGCGGGCGGCGGACTCGTGACTCAACTCATTGAAGGTAAAATTCAAAATAAAATTAAGGAAACTGCGAAAAAGGAACAGGCGCTTTTTGATGCGGGCGAAAAAATTCTGGTAGGGACAAACAAATACCAAAATGCAGAAGATCGTATGAAAAACGAACTGGAGCTGTATCCTTTTCTTAAGGTCAAATCCAGAAAGACGCTCATACAACCCATTATCGTGAGACGTCTTTCGGAAGCCCTGGAGCAAAAACGCCTGAACTATGAGTAGACTGCTATTTTTTGTATTGATTGTACTTCTTGTTTCGTGCAAAGAAGTTGTTCAAACCGCAACCAGCTTATCAAAAGCACCTGAACAACCCGAGCTTGTAGCTGATCAGGGTAACTATTTTAGCCTCGATAAAGATGCGGTATCGATCTACCTGCCCAATACTTTTGAAAAATATTCGATCAGTCAGTATGAGTACGAGGCAAAACAGCTTAACGATAGTATTACTGATCCATTCGTAGCCTTATTTACCAATTTAAGAGATAATTTAAAGGGTAATTTCTACCTGCTCTACGATAAGGAAAATTACTCGTTTTGCGCAGTAAATAGTATTCCCTACTTCGATTTTAAAAGGCAGGATGCCAAGTATATGCTTGCGATGATTAGGAAAAATCAACAGGATGCTTCAGGCCCTGATCTGTTCTTCGAAAAGCAAACTGCAAAATACAGTGCCACAGATGATGTAAAGATCTTTAAGGCTGTTTTTAAACTTTCCAATTTTGAGGAGACCCTAATGAATTACAGGCATATTTACCTGATAAGTACCCGGAATAAACAAACGTTTCAGTTCATTTTCAACACCCCTTTTGAAGCTGATTTTGATCCGTTTATTCGCCGAATGAAAATTTAAACTATGCGCAAAAACCTGCAACATCTTAAAATTAAAGCGTTTCAAGCGGATAGCATTTCGAGCGATTCTCAGCTTACCGCCGAAGAAATCACGGTTAAAAAACAGTACACCGCTCGGGATCTGGAGAACCTGCAACATCTGGATTTCGCAGCCGGGATTCCGCCCTATTTGCGCGGTCCGTATAGCACGATGTATGTGAGTCGACCCTGGACGATACGTCAGTATGCCGGTTTTTCTACCGCCGAAGAAAGCAATGCGTTTTACCGCCGCAATTTAAAAGCCGGGCAAAAAGGACTTTCAGTTGCTTTTGACCTCGCCACCCATCGTGGTTATGACAGCGACCACGAACGCGTGGAAGGTGATGTGGGTAAAGCCGGCGTTGCCATTGATAGCGTTGAGGATATGAAAATCCTTTTTGACCAGATTCCGTTAGATGAGATGAGCGTCTCGATGACCATGAACGGCGCAGTGCTTCCCATTATGGCGTTTTATATTGTTGCTGCTGAAGAACAAGGCGTAAAACCCGAACAATTACAGGGAACCATACAAAATGATATTTTAAAGGAGTTTATGGTGCGCAACACCTACATCTACCCTCCTGCCCCGTCGATGCGCATCATTTCAGACATTTTTGAATTTACGGCCAAAGAGATGCCGAAATTCAATTCGATCTCCATTTCGGGTTATCATATGCAGGAAGCCGGTGCAACCTGTGATATCGAACTCGCTTATACGCTGGCAGACGGACTCGAATACCTACGCACCGGTATTGCCGCCGGAATGAGTGTAGACGACTTTGCGCCACGGCTGTCGTTCTTTTGGGCGATTGGGATGAACCATTTTATGGAAATTGCCAAAATGCGTGCGGCGCGTATGCTCTGGTCGAAAATTGTGCAGCAATTCAATCCTAAAAATAAAAAGTCGCTTTCCCTGCGCACCCATTGCCAGACCAGTGGCTGGAGCCTTACCGAGCAGGATCCGTTTAACAACGTGGCGCGCACGACCATAGAAGCGGCTGCGGCAGCTTTTGGCGGAACACAAAGCCTGCACACCAATGCGCTCGATGAGGCGATCGCCCTGCCTACCGACTTTTCGGCACGTATTGCCCGCAATACACAAATCTATTTACAAAAAGAAACCGAAATCACCCGAACGGTAGATCCCTGGGCGGGAAGCTATTATGTAGAAAACCTGACGCACGAAATCGCCGAAAAAGCCTGGGCTCACATTCAGGAGATTGAAGCGCTTGGCGGGATGACCAAAGCCATTGAAAAGGGAATTCCCAAACTGCGTATTGAGGAAGCGGCTGCGCGTAAACAAGCCCGTATAGACAGCGGTCAGGATATCATTGTGGGCGTCAACAAATACCGCCTGGACAGCGAGGATGATATCGTTACCCTTGAGGTTGACAACGATGCCGTGCGCAAATCTCAAATAGAACGCCTCAAAACCCTAAAAGCAACCCGGGATTCTAAAGCCGTTGAAAAAGCCCTGGCTGATTTAACAACCTGTGCCGAGACCGGCGAGGGGAATTTGCTAACTTTAGCAGTAGCGGCAGCCCGTAAACGTGCTTCTTTAGGTGAAATTTCGTCTGCACTGGAGGAGGTTTACGGCAGGCATAAAGCACAAACCAAATCTTTTAGCGGCGTGTACAGTAAAGAAATTAAAAAAGATCCCGCTTTCGCAAAAGCCCGGGAACTGGCAGATCGTTTTGCGAAACTCGAGGGGCGTCGACCCCGTATTATGATCGCCAAAATGGGCCAGGATGGCCACGACCGCGGAGCCAAAGTAGTCGCAACCGGCTATGCTGATGTAGGCTTTGACGTTGATATTGGTCCACTGTTTCAAACTCCAAAAGAAGTCGCCCGTCAGGCGGTTGAAAATGACGTGCACATCCTGGGCGTTTCTTCCCTGGCGGCAGGTCACAAGACCTTAGTGCCACAGGTGATTGAAGAACTGAAAAAACTCGATCGCGAAGATATTATGGTAATCGTGGGTGGCGTGATTCCGCGAAAGGATTATCAGTTTCTGTTTGACGCAGGTGCCGTGGCGGTTTTTGGACCCGGTTCAAAAATCAGTGAGGCCGCGATTTCGATTTTAGAGATTTTGTTGAAGACTTTTGAGTAACCAATTATAGGATTGCAATACAGGTTTTAACCAGAATTGAAATAAGATTCAACATTTTGAAATCCAAAGCAGATTGCAACTAAGCTTTTAGTAGTTTCATTCTAAATAGCTAAACAAACACTCTTTTTTTTACTTAAAAATTTATTAAAATAATTTGATGGTATATATTAGTAGCTTTTAAAGCTGCTATGTTTAAACCAGTTACTTGCTTATTCCTTTCCGTATTCAGCTCTCTTTATTCGTATTCTCAAATTGATATCGAGCCCACAACCGAAGATGTAATTTTCGCCAAATCCCTAAAAGAACAATATCCCGAAGCTTCCGTTGTGTTAGAACAAAGTGAAGATTTTTTCGCTTTTGGCGTAAATAGGAATACTCATAAAGTAGAGGTTATTCAGGAAATTCAGGAATCTTTAATAAATATTGATCCACGTTCAGATATTCAAAAATATAGCTTTTATGACTCCCAGTCTTCCGTTGATCGGTTTGATATTAAGGATTTGAAAGGTAGACGGATCGACACTCCTGTAAAAGAGGAAGCTTATAAAAGTAATGAACTGTTTTACAATGATGCCAGGGTAAAATATGCCAATATTAACTTTCCCGTTATCGGCTCAAGGGCAACCAGTTACATCAAAAAAGAATACAAGGATATTAAGTACCTGACTAAGGTATTTTTTAATGATGATCATCCCATTTTAAAAAAGGTAATAAGGTTTGAGGTGCCTTCCTGGTTAGAATTAGAGTTGAGAGAGATGAATTTTGATAATCTTTCCATTACCAAAGAAGTTGTTCAGGGAGAAAAAAATAAAACTACTACCTATATTTATACCTTAGAAAACGTACCCGCTTTTTACAGGGAATCAGGTACACCGGGGCCGACGCATATTTACCCGCATATATTAGTACTTGCTAAATCTTTTCAGGATGAAGATAATCAAAAGCAAGTATTGTTTGAATCTACAAAAGACCTGTACGCGTGGTACAAAATTCTTGTCGAAGATCTTAAGAACGACAACACCTCTTTAAAGGAAAAAGTTGCCGAATTAACTCAGGCTGCTGCAACTGATGAAGAAAAAATAAAAAACATCTATTATTGGGTACAGGACAACATTCGCTACATAGCTTTTGAAGATGGCATCGCAGGTTTTAAACCCGATGAGGCTTCAAATGTTTTTGAAAAAAGATATGGCGATTGTAAGGGAATGGCAAATTTGATTAAGCAAATGTTAATTGAAGCGGGCTATGATGCCCGACTTACCTGGATAGGGACAAATAGGATTGCTTACGATTATTCTATCCCAAGTTTAGGCGTAGATAATCATATGATTTGTACACTGTTTAAAGATGGTGAAATGATCTTTTTAGACGGTACAGAAAAATTCAACCCCCTGGGAGAATACGCGTTTAGAATTCAGGGTAAGCAAGCATTGATTGAAAATGACGAAGACTTCATTCTTAAGGAAGTGCCTGCAATCAATTCAACATTTAATAAAGAAATTCAAAATTATACGTTTACAATCGTAGGTGATAAACTAATTGGAGACGCCACCAAAGTCTTTAACGGTGAAAGTAGAACCAGTTTACTTAATTTTTTTGATTCCTTTAAAAAGGATAATAAAGATGAGTTTCTAGGTTATTACTTAATGAATGGAGACAATAATATTGTTGTGGACGATATCGTAACAAATGACCTCTCTGACCGTGAAACAACCTTAAATATCGCCTACAAGATCAATGTCAAAAATGCGGTCTCCTCCTTTGATAATTCGGTATATATTGATTTGGACATTAATAAAGAGTTGAAAGACTTTTTGCTGGAAGAAAGAAAAACAGATTATCTCTTTGACTACAAAAAGAATTTAGAATCTACGACAATCCTCGAAATCCCGTCTGAATATCTAGTTGAACATATTCCTCAGGATTTAAGTGTTTCATCACAAAACTTTGATGTGCAGGTTTCTTTTGAAAAACTTGAAAATAGCATCGTGTATAAAAAATCCTTTAATATCAAGAATGCCAAAATTGAAACCTCAGATTTTGAGCAGTGGAATGAATTCATTTCAAATTTAAGGGCTATCTACAATGAACAAATCGTACTCACTCACAAGTAACATTTAATGAAAATTAACTTTTTTTGCCTCGCTTTACTCCTGCTTTTTTATTCCGGTTTTGCTCAATCTAAAGATGAACTTAGAGTGAGAGACTTTTTTTGGGGAGCAAATGATATACATAGCAATACACTTGAAATTCCCGAAAAATGGAAAAATGAGTCTGCCGTGGTTTTATTCAAGAACGAGAATTACGATTTCAATAAATCTGGCATGAATATCAACTATACTACTTCAACCAGAAAACGTATAAAACTACTTGATAAGAACGCAGTACTCAGGTTCTCTGAATTTACATTTGACGATCTGTTTACAAGCCCTACAAAGGCCTACATCTACTTTGTTCCGGTCACTATAAAAGCGAAGCGTAAAAAAGGTTATTACGTAGGAATTAAAGTTATAAAACAGGATGGAACCGAGATTGTGATTGATTTCGAAAACGAATCAGTTCAGCAGGACGAGGAAACAAAAATTGCCATCTCAAATCTTGAAGTAGGAGATATCATCGATTATTATATTTATAAAGAAGAACCCTTCAGGTCTAAAATAGCTTACGGCTTTGACCCGGTTGAGAGTATACTCTCTGATGAATACCCAATAGTAGATTATAAACTGTTTTTTGAAACTGAAAATGACTTTTTTATCAATTTCAACTCATTTAATGGAGCACCAAAACTTAAAGAGATAAAAACCGAAAAAAACAATACCAGACGCTATTCTCTGGAAGCTTCAGATATTGAAAAATACGATTCTAAAAACTGGTTTTATCCACTCGTAGAATTACCAACGTATAAATTTCAGGTTTTCTTTGCCAGATCAGGTAGATATGAAGAGACTGCAATGGCTTTTTTACCGGAAAAAGAAAATATTATCAAAAACAACGTAAGTCAGGATGAAGTTTTAAAACTTTATGATGAGCGCTTTAAACCCAGTTATAAAATCAAAAGTGTCGATAGATTTTTAGAAGATAAAAACATTACAAATGATACGGAGAAAGTAACAGCAGCGTACTATTATTTAAGACATTACTATCTTACCAGGTATGTAGAAGCCTATTATATAAGGGAGGCCGGTATAATGAATTATCCATTTGGCTATTATAACTTTTCGCCTTTAGATCTGGATGATCAAAAGGAGTTTATAATACGCTTTGGGAAATTCCTTAAAGATGAAAAAATCCCATACGAAATTGTAGTTGCGAAAAAGCGCTTTGATGGTAGTATAGACGATTTGCTAATTGAACAAAATGTAAATGTAGTTTTGAAAATCAATCTGCCCAATCCCCTTTTTCTGGAATATTTTGGCCCCTATACATCGGTTAACGAAATTTCTCCTTTTTTAGAGGGAACTGATATCTACACCCTATCTGCATCTAAAAATAACTTAGACCGTATTGAAAAAAGTAAATTACCTACGAGCAGCTATCTTGATAATGAATCACGTAAAGAGATTACATTTTCGTTAGATAACAACCTTTCGGAAGCTACAGTAAACATAAAATCCAGACATAAAGGTCATCAGAAAAATGATCAGTTTTACGGGAAATTAATCTATACCGATTATGTTTATGAAGACTACGAAAAGTACCAAACAGAATCGTTTATAGAGCTTTTAAGCAAAAAAACAAGGGCAGAGTATGAGCCAAAAATCGAAGCACTCAAAACTCAGCTTGAAGAAAAACGCTTAGAAGGATTACAAAAGTTAACCGAGAGCGAGTTTGGTATAGATAAAATAGAAGACTACGTCTTTGAAATACAGGAAACTGGCCGATATGGTTTTGACTCCTACTTCTCGTATGAAGAGTCTTTTAAGGTAAAAGATGCTTTTGTTAAAAAAGCAGGTCCTAACCATATTGTAGAACTCGGAAAGCTGATAACCGATCAGATAGATCTCACGGAAAAAGACCGTGAACGCACAGAAAATATTTATATGACCTATCCCAGAAGTTATTTCTACAAAATAACTTTTAAAATTCCAGCCGGGTATGAAGTTGCAGGTCTTGAAAAATTCAATATAAACGTAGATAATACAACCGGCTCATTTGTAAGTGAGGCAGTATTGAAAGGCGACGAAATAGAACTTTCCGTTAATAAAAACTACAAACACAATTACGAGCCCAATTCTAATTGGCCTTTAATGGTAGAATTTTTAGATGCTGCTAATCAATTTACTAACGAAAAAATGCTTTTAAAAAAGCTCTAGCCCGCTAAACGCTTCGCAGAAAACATTACATCCTGGGTGTTTCCTCTCTCGCGGCAGGTCATAAAACCTTAGTCCCGCAGGTGATTGAAGAACTTAAAAAACTCGATCGCGAAGATATTATGGTAATCGTGGGTGGCGTGATTCCGCGTAAGGATTATCAGTTTCTGTTTGACGCAGGTGCCTTGGCGGTTTTTGGTCCGGGCTAAAAGATTAGTGAGGCGGCCATTTCGATTTTGGAGATTTTGCTGAAGACTTTTGAGTAAGGTTTACCGTTAAATGTTGTAGATACACGTATTTTGTTATGAATTGTTATTCTACTTAAAATGAATTGACTAAATTTCTATTTTAACAAATTCGTCAATCATGAAAATCAACAATTACAACTTAGTATTCTTACTCTTTTTTAGTGTCGCAAGTCTCTGCCATGGACAGGTAAGTTCTAAAGCAATTGATAATCCTTCTTATGAAGTTACAACGAGCGGAATCACGCATGTAAGCCGAATAGAAAGGACTCCTGAAGAAACCCGAGTCACCATTCATTCTAAATTTATTCCCGGTTGGTGGGTCAACTTTACCAAAGACACGTATCTGAGGGATGTAGCTACCGATAAAAAGTACAGGATCAAAGAAGTGATAGGTGCTCAATTTGATGAAAAACTCTGGACACCAGAGTCTGGCGAACAATTCACCGAACTCATTTTTGAACCGCTTCCACTTTCCACTCAAAAAATCGATTATGTGGATGCTTCCAAGACTATTTTTGGAATTTCTCTTATACAAACAGATTCCCAAACTCGTAAAGAAGTACCATCAGAGGTGATGACCTGGCTGAAGCAAGAGGTAGCAAAATCTGACCCGGCATTAGAAAGTTTTGATTCTGATAGCTTTTTCAGTCGAAAAATGGGGCGTGTTGTAGGTTATATCAAAGGTTATGATCCCAGACTGGGTTTTGAAACCGGTATGATTTACATCGGTAACGAGCTTACCCGGGAAGAATATCCCACTGTAATAGAAATCGCTCCTGATGGACGATTTGAAGCCGAAATACCTTTGGTACATCCCACAGAGACCTTTTTTGTAATTTATAAGAAAAACTTTACCATTTATCTGGAACCCGGTACTACCCTGGGGCTTATAATAGATTGGGAAGAGTTTTTACTCGCAGATCGTTATCGTGACCGTCGTTACGAATTGGAAAACATAGAATTCTATGGTCCGCTAGCTCAGATAAATAAAGAATTACGAACCTTTAAGCCGGAGCGGTTTGATTACGGTAAAGATTTTCCAAACCTGGTTAAGACCTTGCCTCCACTTGATTTTAAAGCTGAGGTATTAAAGCAATACCATACCAACGAAGAAAAATTAGCTGCGTATTTATCTGAAAATTCAATCACACAAAAAGCGCAAGATCTTTCCAGGATTAATATTAAGTTGATTTCGAGTAGTGATTTGTTTGACTACGTATCGAACCGGACGTATTATAAAACACAGGATACTACAAATGTTGTACTTAAAATGGAAGTACCCGATTCCTACTACCAAGACATACAGGATTTATTGCCGGTTAATGAACCTGGCGCTTTAGCAACGAATCAGTATAAAGTTCTAATAAACCGTCTGGAATATGCAGATCCTCTTCAGGAAGTGGATCGCAATTCTCAAAGGGCCAAATATCGTCAATCTGAAAAAACCTTGCAGGAGTACTTTGACGAAGAAGGAATCGTTTTGGAAGATAAATTCAAAGAATACCTTAAACCAAAATCCGAAGATGAAATTTCAAAACTAGACTCATTGGAGCTTAGGAAACTATCGAAAGAGTTTAATGAAAAATACTTTGTGGAGTTACAGAATTTTAGTAAAAAATACACAGAGCCCCTCCCAAAAGATAAAGCCCCAATTGAACTGGAAAAATGGAAGCAAAAAGACAGCTTGCTTGTGAATTTTTTTGGTGTTGAAAAGGGTCTGGCAAGTGATATTATTAAAGTAAGGAGTTTAAAATTTTGGTTCGATTTCTGGGGAAAAGAAACTTCAGATCTGGTCTGGACGAACCTTAAAAAAGACATAGATAACCCATTTTTAAAAGCTGAAGGACAGCGTATGTATGACCAGATCTATCCTCAAGTGTCCGATAACGAAGAGCTGGTTGATGGAGATCTACCTGCATCCGAAGTCTTTAAAGAAAATACCCTAGTACTTCCCGAAGGTAAGGGTACCACGGCCTTTCGTAAGATTACAGACTCATTTAAAGGGAAAATCCTGTTTGTTGATTTTTGGGCTACTTCTTGTGGTCCCTGCGTGGCAACCATTAAACATATGAAAGAAACCCGTAAAAAGTATAAAGACAATCCTGATTTTGAATTTGTCTTTATCACCGATGAATCCCAGTCCCCCCAGAAAACCTATGATAAATTTATCGCTGAACAGGAGCTGGAACATGTATATCGGGTAGATCAGAGCACCTATCACCGTTTCAGGGATTTATTCAGTTTTAATGGAATTCCTCAATACATTGTTTTAGACAAAGCCGGTAATGTGGTTGATGCTGATTTTAAGATGTATGCGTTTGATTTTGAGTTACCAAAAATTCTAAAAAAGTATAAGTAGTTAAGAAAAAATAGGATTTGGTGATTGAATCGTTTGCTGAAAAATGTACATTTAAAAAAAGCAATACGAATTACACGAAACTCTTATGAATTACACCGATAAAATGCTGCGCGATGATGCGCTTAAAGGAAAAACAATTGTAGTCACCGGTGGTGGCAGCGGTCTGGGAAAATCAATGACCAAATACTTTCTGGAACTCGGAGCCAACGTGGCAATCACCTCCAGAGATCTCGATAAACTTAAAAAAACCGCTCAGGAACTTGAGGATGAGACCGGAGGCACCTGCTTTGCCGTGCAATGCGATGTACGCCACTACGATCAGGTTGAAGCGATGCGGGATGCGGTTGTAGAACGTTTTGGCCGTGTTGACGTGCTTCTTAATAATGCCGCAGGTAATTTTATTTCACCTACCGAGCGACTCTCAGCCAATGCCTTTGATGTAGTAATTGATATTGTACTAAAAGGAAGTAAAAACTGTACGCTGGCATTTGGTAAACAGTGGATTGACAAGGGCGAAAAAAACAAAACCATCCTGAATATCGTGACCACCTACGCGTGGACAGGTTCAGCCTATGTAGTGCCCAGCGCGACCGCAAAAGCCGGTGTACTGGCGATGACACGCTCCCTTGCAGTAGAATGGGCGAAGTACGGCATACGCTCTAATGCGATTGCACCCGGCCCCTTCCCTACCAAAGGCGCCTGGGAACGACTGCTTCCGGGAGACCTGGCGGAAAAATTTGATCTGTCTAAAAAAGTACCGCTGCGTCGCGTAGGCGATCATCAGGAACTGGCTAATCTGGCAGCTTATCTCGTTTCTGACTTTTCAGCTTATCTCAATGGCGAAGTTGTGACCATAGACGGTGGCGAGTGGCTTGAAGGAGCGGGACAATTCAACCTGCTTAAAGACATCCCTGAAGAATTATGGGATCAGCTTGAAGCTATGGTTAAGGCCAAGCGCAAGAGCTAAATCTTTTCGATTTTTTTTTGAAATTAAAGTCCCTTTTTATGGCTTTTAAAAAACTAAAGTATTAGTTTTAAATATCCCTATATACTGCCTGTTCAGGCAACTACTTACACTAACATTAAATACGTATTAATGAAAAAGCACAATTTTTGGATTTTTGGCCTCTGTCTGTTTCTTCTGGGAACGGTACAAGCTCAAAATGTGGAGAGCAAAGCCAATTCGGCAAACATTCCGCAAGGTCAGATCCCAACAGATCCCAATGTAAAAATAGGAAAGCTCGATAACGGCCTCACCTATTACATTCGCAACAACGGCAAGCCCGAAGACAAAGTAGAACTACGTCTGGTTGTCAATGCAGGTTCCATTCTCGAAAATGATAATCAGCAGGGTCTGGCGCATTTTATGGAGCATATGAACTTTAACGGTACAACCAATTTTCAGAAAAATGAACTGGTAGATTACCTGCAAAGCATCGGTGTTAAATTTGGCGCTGACCTTAACGCCTACACCAGTTTTGACGAAACGGTATATATCTTACCCATCCCCAGTGATGATCCTGAAAAGTTGGAAAAAGGATTTCAAATTCTGGAAGATTGGGCGCACAACACGACCCTTACTGAAGAAGCCATTGACGGCGAACGCGGCGTGGTACTTGAAGAATACCGTCTGGGCTTAGGACCTGACAAGCGTATGCTTCAGGAGTATTTACCTAAAATGCTTTACGGTTCAAAATATGCCGAGCGTTTACCCATTGGTAAAAAAGAGGTTTTAGAAAACTTTGATTATGAAACCCTTCGGAAGTTTTACAATGACTGGTACCGCCCCGATTTAATGGCGGTAGTCGCTGTGGGTGATCTCGATGTAGCCACTCTGGAGCAAAAAATTAAGGATCATTTCGGTAAAATTGAACCTAAGAAAAATGCTCCTAAACGTGAGGAATTTGACCTTCCTAACCACGAAGAGACGTTTGTTACCGTAGCTACAGACCCGGAAGCCCCTTTCAGCCGCGTTCAGGTGATGTACAAAGACACCTTTAAAAGTCCGGCCACAAAAACAACTCAGGATTATAAAGATTTAATAGTTCGCAGTCTGTTTTCTACCATGTTAAACAACAGACTTAATGAATTGCGTAATGAAGCCAATCCGCCCTTTATTTTTGGATACAGCTACTACGGTGGTACTTATGCCCGTGACAAAAACGCCTACCAATCTATGGCAAATACCAGTGAAACCGGTCAGCTTGACGGATTAAAGGCCCTTCTCGTAGAAAATGAGCGTGTAAAGCGTTTTGGCTTTCAGGAAGGTGAATTGGAGCGTGCTAAAAAAGAACTTTTGGCACGTATGGAAAAAACCTATAAAGACCGCGATAAGATTGAAAGCGGCCGTATTGTAGGCGAATATGTAAACAATTTTCTGGAGGAAGAGCCTATTCCCGGTATTGAATGGGAATATGATTTCTATCAAAAAGTGTTGCCAACGATTGATCTTAAAGATGTAAATGGTCTTATTCAGAATTTTATTCATCCTGACAACCGCGTAATCATACTTACAGGACCCGAAAAAGAGGGCTTAGAACCTGTACAGGAAGCTGAAGTACTTGCTCTACTGGAAGAAGTTGAAAATTCAGAATTAATTGCTTACGAAGACGAGGCCGTGCGTAGTGAACTCCTTGAAGCCAAGCCTGAAGCCGGAGAAATTGTTTCTGAAGATGTAAATGCTGATCTGGATTTTAAAAGCTTTACCCTGAGCAATGGGGCTAAAATCACTTACAAAATCACCGATTTTAAAAATGATGAAATCCTCTTCAGCGCATATAGCTATGGCGGAACCAGTCTGTATTCCGATGAGGATTATCTGGCAACAGCTTTTGCTAATAGTGGTTTGACTCAGGCCGGAATTGGCGGTCTTTCACTCAATGATATGAATAAACTGATGAGTGGGAAAATTGTACAGGTATCTCCTTTTATCTCCTCTACTACCGAAGGTTTCAGAGGTCAGGCTGCGCCAAAGGATTTGGAAACCCTTTTTCAGGAAGTCTATCTGTATTTTACCGATCTAAATAAAGATGAGGAAGCCTACAACTCGTTTATCACCAAGCAAAAAAGCTTCTTAGGTAACCTGATGGCTAATCCTAATTTCTACTATCAAAACGAAATTGGAAAAATTCGTAACGAAGGAAATCCCAGATACAATGGCTTCCCAACTCCTGAAAAACTGGATGAGGCAGATTACGATTTGGCGTATGCCAAATATCAGGAGCGTTTTGCAGACGCAGGGGATTTCAATTTCTATTTTGTAGGCAATATTGATGAGGCACAACTTAAAGAGTTTGCAAAAATGTACATCGGTAGCCTACCGGGTAAAAACAGTAATGAAACTTTTGAGGTATCTGATTTCAGACCGAAAGACGAGCAGCAAAAAGTGGTAGTTAACAAAGGTACCGACCCTAAGAGCCAGGTGCAGATTGTTTGGGTTGAAGAAACTACTTACGATGCAGACGAAGCTCTTGAACTGGATGCTTTAGGCGAGGTGCTAACCATTAAGCTTATCGAGCAGTTGCGTGAAGAAATAGGCGGTGTTTATGGTGTAGGTGCAAACGGCGGTATACGTAAATACCCTTACGGAAATGCAACATTCAGCATCAGTTTCCCCTGCGGACCTGATAATGTTGAAAAACTTACAGAAGCTGCACTTGCTGAAGTAGAAAAACTTAAAGAAAACGGTCCTACTGCAGAAGATCTTGCAAAAGTTAAAGAAACTTATCTTCAGGAACGTAAAGACGAGATGCAGAAAAACAGCTTCTGGCTTGCGGCCTTACAGGATAGCGATGAGGAAGATAAAGACATCGCCATCATGATGAGTTTTGAAGAACGTGTACAGGCGCTTACTGCAGAAGAACTTCAGGAAGTTGCAAACAAATATCTGGATGATAACTATTTTATGGGTGTATTAATGCCTGAAGAAACCGAGTAAACCGGTTGCTATCATTTTAAAAACTCCCTTTTATACCAAGGTATTTAAGGGAGTTTTTTTATTCCAAAGTTTTACTTGATAATAGCAGATTGCTGTTGCTTTTTCGTTTTAAAAACAGAATCAAAAATGCGCTTGAGCATTTGAAAGCTTAAGATGTAAAATAAAATTACGGGGAAATAACTAAAGTCAAAAGCCACCGGTTCCAGCTGAATTAAATGCTTTAACACATCGAGCAAATACTCCGGAAAATGAAGCAGGGCATGCCGGTTACGCAAAAGCTGGAGCGTGATAAAATAAAGAATAAGCGCATTGTTAAACACCGAGTACAGCAATAAAAAGGTTCCCTTAGATCGCTTATCCTTTGTAAAATATGCCAATGGTGATTTTAAAAAGTCTCTCAAGGATTCATTTGCTTTTGACAGCAGATTGGGCGTATTGCTTAAATCAGACAAAAGCCAGTACCCGTCAGATCTTATAAATGGAATGAGCTGTATCAAACTGTACAAAGACAGCATAAAAACGATTTGATTAAATAAAACAACATCAGGATAAAATTGATGCAGTAAAAAGAAAAACAGCAAACACCACAACTGCATATAGACTCCGGCCAGATTACCAATTACCCGCTCAGATTTACCGGCCTGCCATAAAGCAGTGATATTTGAAAACAGTACCGGAAAAATCAAATACAGGCCTCCCCCTATCTCACCGTTTTTCCCGGTAAATTTTCTACAGGCAGCAATATGACCCAGTTCGTGAAGGATGATGGTTACCAGATACAATGCCATTAAAGCAAATACTGAAAAACCCAGGCTTTGAAACGAAACTGTAAACAAACTGTATATCGCGAGTATTAGCAGCAGACTGAAGGTGATATAAAAAAAGCTTTGGTTAAATAAAGGCTGTAAAGGTCTCCCGAGCCGCGCTGCAAGAGCAGGTTTAAATATGACAAATTGCAGGTTGATAAACTTATGCTCTTTTTCTACCTCAGGTTCAAAACCCGCTATAAGACCCGTAAAACCGAGCCGGTTAATGATAAATTCCCAAAATTGACTTTCAGAAAACTGGTAACCATATCTGTTGTTAAAAGCATCGCAAGCTTGTGAAAGACTTTCCGATTCCTTTAGTAGTTCTAAAAGTTCTTTTGCAGGAGCCGAAATAATGTAATGCATTCCCCGGCTTTCTAAAACCCAGGAGTTCTTTTCGTAATGCGACAGGGAATAGCTTTCTTTTAAGACCGACATATTAGTTACTTACCTCGTCAATAATATTTTGGTTGTGTTTCAGCATTTGAAACATCGAATCAATCCATGAAACTAACTCGTCTAACTGAAGATCTCGGGCCAGTTCCTGAGCCTGTCTAAATTGAGCTTCTGCAAAGTCGTTGCACTCCCGGGCAATACCCGACATATAAAATACACGCTCTTCAAAGCGTTCCAGGTTGTTTGGGTTTTCAATTTGGTTTTCCTCAATGTAAATTCGAGTACGGCTGATGCAATAGGTCAATTGTCCTGAAATGATATCGCGATTAAAATCTTCCATATCGTCAAGCATCTGCATACCGTAAAACAAAGGAGTAAGCAACTGCTCGAGCCGCTCCTGAGTTATCTGAGAATCAAAAAGCAAAATCAAGCCTCCGGATGGTACAAATGCGGGTGCGTGTTTGGCCAAAGCATAAGATTTAAAGCTGTTTAGGTCGTGAACAAACGCATTTGTATTACACTGTTTTTCAACAACCAAACCGGAATAATAGGTGCTCATGTATTTTTCCATCAAAGACCAAAACTCAGAACTCGATCCAAAAAGACCCGTTAGAATTTGTAGTGAGCGGGTGTTCCTAAGATTTGCTTTAACCAGTTTATGATCAGCAGGATTTGAAGAAGTCTCAAAGTCAAGCTCGCCATCTATTAGGGCATCTATGGTAAATGTATAATAGGTATAATAATCAACAGCATTCTTAAAATCGCTGAAGGTTTCAGTGTTCCTGATATCACATAAAGGGTTTATGAAATCAAGAAGGCGAGTAAAAAAATAGGTAGAGATTGTTTTTTGAGACATATCTAAAAATGTAAAAAGTTCAAATTAAAAATTTAATTTGAACTTTTAGTTTTAAATGAACCTTACGGTGCCACGCAACCAGTACTTATTTTAGACTGGCGTACCGCCACATGGTGGTGGAGGTGGTGCGCAAGGATCACAAGAACTGTGTGTTTTGGCACATCCATAATCGTGTGTGTAGTAGAACGTAAACTCTTTACGCTCCTCCAACTTCTCAAAAGAGAACTCTTCCAGCTTTAGTTTGTTTTGACTCATAATAATTAGTTTTTGATATGATTAGCACTAATGAAAATACAGGTAATAAAAACATCAAAAAAATAAAATCGATTAAACCCCTACATATCAGACGTGAGTGACAAGCTAAAAAGCCGCCTCTTATTATTCAAAACAATGCTTTGCATTTGTAAACTAGTGAATATTAAATCCTTTCGATTCTTTAAAACGAGAAGTCGTTTGTCAACCTCTACTGTTAACAAAAAGCATTTTATATGCGGGTTATATATTGTATTTTCGCCTAATAATTCTCACAAAACCTATGGGTAAAATAATTGCAATTGCAAACCAAAAAGGGGGCGTTGGTAAAACAACCACTTCCGTAAACCTGGCGGCCTCACTGGGTGTTCTTGAAAAGAAAGTGCTCCTAATTGATGCTGATCCGCAGGCGAATGCCACTTCCGGCCTAGGTATTGACGTAGAATCTGTGGAGTTAGGCACATACCAGTTGCTCGAACACTCAAGCTCTGCTGAAGAAACGATTATAAAAACCGAATCTCCTAACCTGGACCTCATTCCTGCTCATATTGATCTGGTTGCTATTGAAATCGAATTGGTAGAAATGGAACAGCGAGAGTATATGTTGCGTAAAGCCATTCGCCACTTAAAAGATCAATACGATTATATCTTGATCGACTGTGCCCCTTCTCTGGGTCTTTTAACGCTTAATGCGCTGACAGCCTCAGATTCTGTTATCATTCCTATACAATGTGAGTATTTTGCGCTGGAGGGTCTGGGTAAATTGCTCAACACCATTAAAAGCGTTCAGAAAATTCACAACAACAGCCTTGATATAGAGGGACTATTACTTACCATGTTTGATTCCCGACTGAGATTGTCTAATCAGGTAGTTGAAGAGGTTCAAAAGCATTTTGACGAAATGGTTTTTGAAACCATAATACAGCGTAACGTGCGTTTAAGTGAGGCGCCCAGTTATGGAGAAAGCATAATAAACTACGATGCGGGCAGCAAAGGTGCTGCAAATTACTTAAGTTTAGCCCAAGAGATAATTACAAAAAATGACGCGTAAGCATGGCTAAAGCAATGAAAAAACAAGCTCTGGGTCGTGGTCTTTCAGCCTTGTTGAAAGATCCTGACAACGACATCAAGTCTGCCGGAGATAAGGGAGCAGATAAGGTAGTAGGCAATATTGTCGAGTTAGAGCTTGATCAGATCGAAGTTAACCCGTTTCAACCCCGTAGCAGTTTTAACGAAGATGCTCTTAAGGAGCTGGCTTCCTCAATTCGCGAATTGGGAGTTATTCAGCCTATTACTGTGCGTAAAATTGAATTCGGTAAATACCAGCTGGTATCGGGAGAGCGTCGTTTTAGAGCTTCAAAACTGGTAGGCCTTGAGACCATCCCTGCTTACATACGTATTGCCAACGACCAGGAATCACTTGAGATGGCTCTGGTTGAAAACATTCAGCGGGAAGATCTCGATCCTATTGAAATCGCATTATCCTACGAGCGGCTTATTGAAGAAATAAACCTTACTCAGGAGCAAATGAGCGAGCGCGTAGGCAAAAACCGCTCTACAATTGCCAATTACCTGCGTCTTTTAAAGCTTGACCCCATCATTCAAACCGGGATGCGCGACGGATTTTTATCTATGGGACACGGCCGGGCGCTTATAAATATTGACAGTACATCAGACCAGCTTGATATCTACGAAAAGATCATTGAGAATGCCTTATCTGTTCGGGCCACAGAGGCTTTGGTAAAAAATTATAAAGAAGGTAAGGGCATTAAAACTGCACCAAAATCTAAAGCACCTAAAGTACCAGACTTTATCGAGGATGGTAAAAAAGAGTTTGCTTCCTATTTTGGGGCTAAAGTTGATGTAAAAGTTGCCGCTAAAGGCAATGGAAAACTCATTATACCGTTCTCTTCTGAAGAAGACTTTAAACGTCTTAAAAAATTAATCTCCGGTGCCTAAACTGTTTCCGCTTATCATAGGTCTTTTTCTGACCGGTACTTTTTATGCTCAGGTTTCTGACGGGCAGGAAGAAGCACCTACAGTCAAGGCGGAAGAAATAGACGAAACCTTTCAGGAATATGATGCCTTAAAACCCTCCCGGGCTGCTTTTTACGCAGCTGTACTTCCGGGACTGGGCCAGGCCTACAATGGTGATTACTGGAAAATACCTCTGGTTTATGGGGCTATTGGTACCGGTGTTGGTATCGCCATTTATAATCACGATTTATTTCAAACGTATCGCACGGCCTATAAAGACCGCATAGCCGGTCGTATTGATGAATTTACCGAAATTGATGAAGAAGGCAACATCAATCAGATATTTACCGAAGATCAATTAATACGGGCTCAGGATTTTTACCGAAGAAACAAAGAGCTTTCCATCCTCATTACAGCAGGGATTTATGTTCTTCAAATTCTGGAAGCAAACGTTGATGCTCACCTGTCTCAATACGATATCGAAGATCGCTTGAGCTTTTCACCCTATATACAACGTGACGATATTGATTTTTCCAATACGTTTGGGATGCGTATTATATACACCTTTTAATTATGAAAATTGCACTCTTAGGCTATGGCCGAATGGGAAAAACCATAGAAAAACTTGCGACAGACCGCGGTCATCAGATCGTGAAAACCATAGATCAGGACGATGATTATGACTTTAACGGCGCAGATGTTGCCATAGATTTTAGTATTCCTGATGCTGCCGTAAATAACATTTCGGCCTGCCTGGAAGCCGGGATTCCGGTTGTTTCGGGCACTACGGGCTGGCTCGATCATTATGATGAAATGGTTTCGCTTTGCGAAAACAAAAAAGGCGCATTTATTTATGCATCTAATTTTAGCGTGGGAGTCAACATCTTTTTTGAGCTGAATAAACAATTGGCGCAAATGATGAAAAACCTTCAGGAATATGACGTTTCAATGACCGAGGTTCATCACATACACAAACTGGATGCGCCCAGCGGTACCGCTATCACTCTGGCCGAAGGAATTCTCGATCATTCGGATAAAAAAGATTGGGTTTTAGACGAAAAAGAGACCGGTAAATTGACGATTACTGCTAAACGCGAAGGTGAAGTGCCCGGCACCCACATCATCAATTACCGAAGCGAAGTAGATGAAATCACAATAGAGCATAAGGCACACAGCCGCAATGGTTTTGCTCTGGGAGCCATAATCGCCGCCGAATGGTTAAAGGATAAAACCGGAGTTTACAGTATGAAAGATGTTTTGGGTTTATAAAACGCAGAGCTTTTTTCACTTTAATACAATGTAACAGAACAACTGTTTAATTGACTTACTCAAAAATGGCCGCTGCCATTTTTATAGTCGACTTTTAAAAATAAAGACCTATGACACTAATGCAATGGTTTATTTTTTTCCTGCTGGTACAGGTTATTCACTTTTTGGGAACCTGGAAATTATATAAAAAAGCCGGCAGACAGGCCTGGGAAGCTCTCATACCCGTTTATAATGCGGTCATTTTAATGAAAATTATAGGTCGCCCTTGGTGGTGGACGATTCTTCTTTTCATCCCTATCGTAAACCTTATTATGTTTCCGGTTATATGGGTTGAAACGGCACGCAGTTTTGGTAAAAACACGACTACCGATACCCTTCTCGCCATAGCTACACTTGGTTTTTATTTATTCTACATCAACTACGCCGCAGACGTAAGTTATAAAGAAGATCGCTCTTTAGTCCCTAAAAGTGCATCGGGAGAATGGATAAGCTCCATTCTTTTTGCGGTCGTAGCAGCAACTATTGTGCATACCTATGTTATGCAGCCCTTTACCATTCCTACAGGGTCTTTAGAACGTACCCTGCTTATTGGAGATTTTTTGTTTGTGAGTAAATTCCATTACGGTGCCCGTACCCCAATGACCACGGTAAGTTTCCCAATGGTGCACGATACCATCCCGGGATTGGGCATCAAATCCTATTTAGATAAACCCCAACTCCCCTATTTCAGGCTTCCCGGATTTCAGGATGTGGAGCGCAGTGATATTGTTGTTTTCAGCTGGCCGGTAGATACTGTAAACGCATTTTACGGCCTTGATGATGGTAAATACTATCATAAGCCCATAGATAAAAAGTCAAATTACGTCAAGCGTGCAGTAGGCTTGCCGGGTGACAGCCTCAAGGTTGTAGACGGTAAGGTGTTTGTAAATAATAAACCGCTCGAGTTACCAGACCGTGCTCAATTGCAATACGCATACACCGGTGTTTCAAAAAGCGGAGGTTTTAATGCATCAAACCTGTATAATGAATACAAAATAAAAAGTTTACAGTTTGTTCAGGGCAAGCAGTTTTTTATCTCAGAACTTTCTGAAGAAAACGCAGAACGCTTTAAAAATCATCCTAATGTTGAATCGCTGGAGCGTTATGTAAGACCTCAGGGTGAAAAGGAAGCCTCTATCTTTCCAAAGGGATCTGCAAGTTTGGGTAATGTAGATCAGATCGCATCCGTTTATATTCCTAAAAAAGGAACGTCTACTGCAATTACCCCCGAAAACATTCCACTTTATAAGCGTCTTATTGAGGTTTATGAGGGTGAAGAAATGGGAGAGCCACGGGAAATTACCGTAAGCGGCAATCAGGTAATGCTTAATGGCCAGCCTCTTACCTCCTACACGTTTAAACAGGATTACTATTGGATGATGGGCGACAATCGCCACAATAGTGAGGACAGTCGTTTTTGGGGCTTTGTACCTGAAAATCATATCGTAGGTAAGCCGGTATTTATCTGGTTTAGCTGGGATAGTAATGGCAAGGGAATTATGGAGAAAATTCGCTGGGAACGACTGTTTACTACAGTAGGCGGCGATGGCAAACCGGTGTCTTATTTCCTCTACTTTGTAATTGCGCTAATTGCTTACCTGGTTATTTCCAAAATTGTTAAAAACAAGCGCGCAGCGAAGTCCTAATAGTTCAAGAAATCGCATCTAAAAGCATCAATTCCTCAGGTTTTGATGCTTTTTGTTTTTAGACCCCTAAAAATTCAGATTTTAACACTTTTACTTAGGTATTACACAGCCTGTTTTTTAGCTTGTTCCTATGGAAACACAGGAAAAAAACACAAAACGTAAAGTAAAAAATAACGATACCGTAAAGGTACACTACACCGGAAAGCTTACTAATGGTCAAATATTTGACAGTTCAGTAGACAAGCAACCCCTTGAATTTCAATTAGGACAGGGTATGATTATACCGGGCTTTGAGCAGGGATTGATCGATATGGCCGAAAAAGAGAAAAAAACGGTTACTATCCCTGAAGCTGAAGCCTATGGCGAAGTACGAAAAGAACTTTTTCAGGAAGTACCCAAAAGTGATCTGCCTTCAGAAATTGATCCTCAGGTAGGAATGGGCTTAATGGCTAAAAATCCCGACGGTACAGAACGTCAACTTCGTGTAGCCGAAGTGCGTAGCGAAAGTATCGTGATTGATGCCAATCACCCGCTGGCAGGTCAGGATCTGGTATTTGATCTGGAGCTTGTAGAAATAAAATAATTAGTTCAACATAAGCTGTTAACCAGCTTTAAATCAGGAATCCTGCCATTTATCGAATGGCAGGATTTCTTTTTTTAACAGAAAAATAAGAACTTCAGGGCACTATTGGCCATTTTTCAAGGTTATAGAAACCTAACTATAATTTTTTGAAAAATGAAAACTTTAAACACCGTTGCGGCCCTGGGCGTAACCATACTTACCGTTTCTTGTGTATCTAAAAAGAAATACACCGAATTGCAAAGCCAGTACGACAATACCCGGGTAACACTTACCAAAACTCAGGTTGAAAAGGAAGAGCTGGAAGCCAGGTACAACGCTATCGAAAATCGTGTAGCAGATTACAACACCAAAATCAACTCGCTTAGAGATGAGAATTATCAAAAATTAGACCTGGTTGAAAATCTGGCTGTAATGTCTGAAGCTTCAAAAGCCAAAATGCGTGAAACGCTTAAGAATGCAGACCAGCAGGAGTTAGCCCAAGCGCGTTCTTTAGAAGACTCTATGAACCTCGCAATCTCTTATAATCTGAAAAAGAATCTGGACGAAAACGTCACTGCAGATGATGATATTCAGGTTGACATTGATGAGACTGTGGTTATGATTAACGTGTCCGACAAATTGCTTTTTAACAGCGGAAGCTATCGCGTAAGCAAAAAAGCAGACGATCTTTTAAAGCGCCTTGCCGATGTTATCAATTCTGAACCTGCCATTGAAGTAATGGTTGAAGGGCATACAGATGACCAAACCGTAAAACCGGGGGCTTACATCAAGGATAACTGGGAATTAAGTGTACAACGTTCTACAGCAATCATTCGTGAGCTGCAGGATAAATATGATGTTGATCCGGCAAAATTAATAGCTGCGGGGCGTAGTAGTTACTTACCGCTTGTTGACAATGCTACCAAAGAAGACCGCGCAAAAAACCGAAGAACCCGAATAGTAATTCTGCCTAATCTGGATAAATTCTTATCACTGGTTAGCAGTACAGACTAACTTTTAACCCCTAATTACTTCTAAAAAGCTGCCTACCGGCAGCTTTTTTTATTTCAGGTGATTTAAAAGTCTGATAAACTGACCTATAGACCACTTTTTTTCATTTGAGTTTTTTAAAATAAATCTTTCTTTAGCTAACTTTAGGGGTATGAGAGTACGGGATACACCACTTATACACCATGTTCTGGAAGAGCATAAGCTGCCGTTTGGGGTATTCTATTTCTTTGATAGTTTTATCATATCAGAAATTGCAGAAGGTGTTTTGTTTGATTGGGAAAAAGCCTTTACAGTAATCAATTTAGGTATACAATTCTACGGAACTGAAACCAATCACCTCAACTACATATCTAACAGAATCAACGACTATTCGATTAAACCTCAGGATTGGCTCAAGTTTTTAAAAATGGGCAAGACTTTTAAATTATTTGCAGCAGTTACCTACAGAGAAAAGTCTATGCTTAATCTGGTCATTGAACGTTTTTTTTATAGAGATGCTATTCTATCCTTTGATAGCCTGCTGGAAGCTGTTAATTTTATACGCGAGCAGGAAGAACTCGTGCCGCTTCAGAATTTTGATGAATTGTAAACTTCAGCCGTTATGCATATACTTTATGAACTGGCCCTTATTTGTGCCGGAATCCTTCTGGCAATCGCCACACTGGATAAATGGGATGGTGATGCTCAGGTTTTCACAAAAATCGCAAACGCTTTACGCCCCTTTGCTGCAGTTATAGGTGGAATTTGTCTGATTTTGGGAATCTGGTATTTGCTAAAACCCTTTTGTTTTTTCAGGGATCTGGTAAGCATTTTAGCTGGCCTTACCCTGCTCGGCGGAACGCTTGAGAACCAACCCGGCCTGCATAACTTCTTTAATAAAACCGCTTCAGTGCTCAATCCCTATAGGGCGATCATTGGTCTTACAGCACTCATTCTGGGAATATTGAGCCTTTTAAATTTTAGTTTTATTTGCTAAAACAAAAAAGCTTCACCGAAAATCGATGAAGCTTTGATTATTATAATTAGAAAAGATCTTATAATTCCTGAGTTGTAGGTCTTATTAAAATCTCATTCACGCTGCTATGTTCCGGTTGTGACAGGGCATAGTAAATAGAGTTGGCTATATCCTGAGCCTGAAGTGGAGTAAGGTCTTCAAACTGAGACATCATATCTTGTACATCTTCATCAGTAATCGTATTGGTCAGCTCTGTAGCAACAAAACCGGGTTCGATTGCTGTTACTTTTGTATTGTATTTGGGTCCCATTTCCTGACGAATACCTTCACTTAGGGCACGTACCGCATATTTTGTAGCGCAATAGACGGCTCCTGCGGGCATTACTTTTCGCCCTGCAACAGATGATATATTAATGATGTGTCCATTTTTGGTTTCTTTCATATCGGGCACTACGCTGGCAACCCCATTTAAAACACCTTTAATATTCACATCTACCATTTTGTCCCATTCATCTGTTTTTAGGTTTTCAACAAATGATAGCGGCATTAATCCGGCGTTATTGACCAGTACATTCACCTTTCCGAATGTCTTATGTGTTTCGGTCATTACTTTTTTCCAGTCTTCCTTACTGGTAACGTCAGCAGTTACAACGAGTGCCTTACCACCCTCCTTTTCAATTAAATCTTTAAGTTCCTGAAGACGTTCTGTACGTCGTGCTGTAATCACAACATTAGCGCCTGCAGCGGCAAGGGTTTTAGCTGTTGCTTCGCCTATTCCACTTGAAGCACCGGTTACTATAATAGTTTTATTTGATAAACTCATATTATTAATTTTTTGGTTCAGGTAAAATTAACTAACAGCCATAGGCAATTTATTCACCTATGTGAGCGTAACCTGTTAAGCCTGCATTAAAACCTGTTAAGCAGTGTTAAGTTGAAATATCGGAACCCGAAGTCTGGATCTCTTTTCGAATGCGACTTAGTGATTGAGGCTGAATACCCAGGTAGCTGGCGATTTGATAGTTGGGTACACGTCTTTCAATATTGGGATAGGTTTGACAAAAATCCAGATAGCGCTCTTTACTGTTTTTATCAAGACCGCTCTGAATGCGATTTTTTAAACTAAGAAAAGCTTTAGTGACCTTGATACGGAAAAAACGTTCAAATTTGGGTACCCGTTCATAAAACTCCTCCAGATGCTGCCTGTGCAGCCCCAATACCACGGTATCCTCTATACACCGCACGTTTAAAACTGCCGGAGTATTGTTATAAAACGCAGAAAAATCACTGATCCACCAATCTTCTATAGCAAATTGAAGCACAGAGCGATCCCCGGTTTCTGAGGCATAATAGGCCTGTGCACAACCTTCAAGAACGTAATACTCTTTTGTAACGGCATCCCCCTGTCTGATTATAAACTCGTCCTTTTTAAATTTCTCAAGAGAAAGGATACTTACAAACTCTTCAAATTCGCTATCGGTAAGGGAAACAATTGCTTCTATATGACTACGGAGTGCAGAATACATTAAACTAAACTTATAGAAAATTAAAGATAAACTTATTGCAGCTCACTTCAATTTTAGGTTACAGGTTTAAGTTTAATTTAGGAATAGCGCTTTAAGTTTCAACATACTTTTATAAAAAAGATTGAATCTATGGATCTGGCGATTATTGAAGTATTTATCATACTGGGATTAACTATTGTATTTTTTGTCACCGAACTCTTCCCGGTTGATAAAATCGCCATTTTTATTATCGTTGCTCTGGTTTTACTGGGTTTGGTCTCTCCCGAAGAAGGTATAAGCGGCTTCTCCAATACCGCAACCATTACCGTGCTGGCACTTATGATTCTGGCCATAGCCCTTGAGGATAACGGCGTAATTGCCTGGCTTGCCCAGGGCCTGCAGAAACTCAGCATTCTCCCTATGATCCTGCTGATTCCGGTATTTATGTTTATAACCGCAGGTATTTCGGCATTTATAAGTACCACAGCAGTGGTTATTGTGTTTATCAAAATTATATTTCAATTGTCTGAACGCTTCGGAATCCCTTCCGGAAAATTACTACTTCCGGTATCTTTTGCCGGTATTCTGGGCGGAAGCTGCACATTAATGGGTACTTCTACAAACCTCATTGTAAATTCTATTGCACAAAACAGAGGCGTTGAAAAACTGGCTTTTTTTGAGTTTGCCTGGCTCGGAGGTATTTTTCTGCTTATCGGAATTATCGTGGTCAGTATTGCATCGCGCTTTCTCCCGAAAGGTAATGCTTCAGAAAACCTGGAAACAGCTTATAAGCTCGACGAACTCATCACTACACTGAGCATTACAAAAGATTCAAAACTCATAGGCAAATCTATCGATAAGTCCTCCCTGCTCAACAATCCTAATGTTACCTTATTAAAATTGGTTCGAAATGGAATAGTGACCAATGCACCGGGCAAGTACATCACTCTTGCGGAAGGGGATAAACTGGTTTTGATGGCCGATCTGGAAACTATAGGGCGCATATCAAATGAAGAAGGAATTTCGGAACGTAAAACCGGACTAACCGACTCAGAAACTAAAGAATCTGATGATACAGGCATTCAACTGGTCGAAGTACTTGTACTGCCCGGATCTTCACTTATAGGAAATTCTCTTTCCAGTATAAAACGCTACAAGCTTGAAGGGGCTTTGCCGGTGGCTATTAAAAAACGAAAAAACATCCGCAATACTACCGAAAGACTCATTCGAAAGGATCTGGATCAAATCCGCATCAAATCAGGTGATCGTATTTTGCTGGAAATCACTCAGGCGGAAATTCAAAATCTCGAGCGCGTAGAAGGTATAGCTGTTCTTAAAACGCACGAATCGCTTCAAAATACCGATGTAAAACGCAAATACATTACCGCAGCAATCCTCATTACCGTTATTGGCCTTGCGGCTTCGGGCTTGTTGAGCATTTTGGCGAGCTCCCTCACCGGAATTGCTTTGCTATTGCTGACAAACAGCCTGCAAATGGATAAAATGTATCATAAAGTAGACTGGCAAATTTTCTTCCTGCTTGCCGGTATGATTCCATTGGGAGTTGCCATGACAAACAGCGGCGCCGATGTCTGGTTATCTGAAAAATTACTGCTGTTTTTTGAAGGTAAAAATCACCTCTTTATTTTGGGCGCATTGTTTAGCATAACGATGATTTTGAGCGGTTCAATATCCAATAATGCTACCGCGGTAATTATGACCCCAATTGCCATCACTGTAGCATCTGGTCTTGATCTTTCTGCGAAACCATTTATTCTTGCGGTCTTATTTGCGGCCAGCTTTAGTTTCTTTACACCCGTGGGCTACCAGACCAATACGCTGATATATAATCTGGGTATTTATAAGTTTAAACATTTTCTTATAGTAGGCGGCTTGCTTTCGCTAATACTGTGTGTAGTGGCAACATTCCTGCTTTCGGGCTTACTTTAAGTAGACTTTCAACACAAGCTTATGCGGCATCAAAAGGAAACAAAGCCAGAATTCTAGGCGATCTTCGGAGTTTTATATCCTTTGGCGGTGCCAAAAAAAAAAAAGCAGCTATCTAAAAGAATCAGATAACCGCTCGTTTGTGATTGATGAATGTGGCTTTTAAATTCGGTTTTTTCACCATCGGCACATTCCCCATTTAAAAGGAACAAGCCCACTGTCTTGTATACTTTCCGCTGCCTCGGCAGCCGTTAGTCTAATTTTAAACCTGAATAGAAAAGAACGTTTTTGATTGATGTTATATAAATAAGACGCGACAGAAGTTTTTTTGTTACAGTGCTTATAAAATATTTTTCGTGTTAAACTAATGTAAACCCCCATAGCTATCTTTCTGTAGAACTGTTACCTTTGTATTTTTATGAGAAATCCCTTGAAAAACAAGCCCAACACTTCTTTAAAACACAAGGCATTTAAGCTTTTTATCAAAACTTTAAAGTACGTTGAAATTGGGTTTCGTTTTGCCGCCCTTAAATTTCATACGGCTATTAAACGCAAGTGGGTGCGCTATCCGCTAATGGCAATGGGATCTCTATTTTTTTTGTTCTCCCTTTTCTTTTTAAGTATTTATCTGGGATTGTGGGGGAAACTTCCAACCAAATACGAACTTACTCATCTGGAGCAGGCTCTGGCCACTCAATTAGTGGATCGCAATGGCGAAAACATTGGCAATTATTACATTTTTGATCGAAGACCTATAGGCTTTGACGAGATTCCCGTACATCTTAAAAACGCACTGATTGCTACTGAAGATGCCCGGTTTTATAAGCACGACGGAGTTGATAAACTAAGCCTGATGCGTGTTTTCTTCAAAACCCTGCTTATGCGTGATGAATCTTCCGGAGGAGGAAGTACCCTTACGCAGCAGCTGGTCAAGAATATTTACGGTCGTCCTGATAGTGGGACTATGGGGCTTGTTATTTCCAAATTTAAAGAGTTTATAGTGGCTCAGCGTATAGAGCAGGTCTATACTAAAGAAGAAATTATAAACCTATATCTTAACACGGTACCCTTTCCTGATAACACCTATGGAATTGAAAGCGCCAGCCAAAAGTTTTTCAATAAAAGTACTGAACTCCTTACGCTTAACGAAGCCGCAATACTAGTAGGATCTCTTAAAGCCAATAACAGTTACAACCCACGTGTACATCCGGAACGGGCTAAAAAACGAAGGGATGTGGTAATCAATCAAATGTTGCGTTACAAATACCTGAAGCCTCAGGACACAATTGGGATGGAGCGTGATACCATCGTTCTCAGTTATCAGGAACGCAGCGATCTGGGCATCGCTCCTTACTTTAGAGAACTTATACGCAAAGAAGCCCGCGAACTCCTTAAAAACTACTCTAAGGAAGATGGCAGCTCGTACGATCTGTACAAAGATGGGCTTACCATTCACACCACCCTCGATAAAAAAATGCAGCAATATGCAGAAGCTTCAATGCGCGAACATATGGCAGCGCTGCAAACGCAATATGAAAAAGCCTACGGAAATTACGCCCCGTGGAATCAAAAATCAATCCTTCAGCCCTCTTTAGAACGACTGCCATATTACCAAAAACTTATTAAAGACAGTATTAGCGGGCAGGCTCTGGAAGATTCTCTGAATGTAAAGAAAGAACGTACCATTTTTGACTGGAACACCGACGAACGCAGACAGCTCATCTCGGTACGCGACAGCCTTTCACATTATCTTTCCCTTCTCAATTGCGGTTTTATAGCCATGGATCCTCAAACCGGCGGTATACTGGCTTACGTAGGAGGTATCGATTTTCAAAATTTTAAATACGATCACGTAAGTCAAAGTGAGCGTATGGTGGGGTCTACCTTTAAACCCTTTGTGTACACCACTGCCCTTGAACAACAAATGGACCCCTGTACTTATTACGATGGTGCCAAACAGGTATATCATTTTAACGAGAAAGTCTGGTCGCCGTCAAATTCAGGTGGTGAGGGCGAAGATCTCAAGTATTCCTTAAAAGGGGCTTTGAGCAACTCTATAAATACCGTTGCCGTTAAAGTGTTACTCGATGTAGGTATTGGTAAGGTGATTTCGCAGGCCAGACGTATGGGGATAGAATCAAAATTACCCTATGTTCCTTCATTGGCATTAGGTACAGCACAGATAAAAATGCGCGATTTGGCCTCTGCCTATACTTCATTTGTAAATCAGGGTAAACCCGCAAAACCATATTATATCACAAAAATTGTAGATCGCAGTGGCCGGGTCATAGCAAAATTTGAACCTCAAATCGCTGAAAAACCGGTGATGCGCAGCAGTACCAGACAGGCAATGATAGAAATGATGAAAGCTACTGTAAGTGAAGGTACAGCTACCCGACTAAGGTACACGTATAAGCTCAAAAATGACATTGCCGGAAAGACCGGGACCACTCAGGATAATAAAGATGGCTGGTTTGTGGGGATTACACCAACAATTGTTGCCGTAACCTGGGTAGGTAATGATGATTATCGTATTGGCTTTAGCAGTACAGGTCTGGGCGCAGGAGCAAATTCGGCTTTGCCTATTTATGCTAAATGGATGCAAAGACTTAATGCCGATACAACCTATGCTTCTTTGACCTCACAGCGATTTAGAAGTCCGTCTCAGGAAGTAGCCAGCTCATTAAATTGCCCGCCTGTAGTGCGTGACAGTACAAGTTCTGGAGTTCAATCATTTTTTGAGTCCATTTTTAACGGTCAGGAAGAAGAGTCTGTAGAAGAGGTTTACCTGGATGATCGGGGTAAAATATTAAAAACCGTAGAGCAGGTTGTTGAGCCTGACCCTGAAGTTCAGGAAGAAGAAGAGGAAGGCAACAATGGGGGTTTCTTTTCGTTCTTAAAACGGAAGAAAAAGAAAAAAGACGATCAATAACCCCGTAATTAAGCAATTTCCGGGCAATCAAATGTTAAATTACTATTAAAGATGGTTAATTAATTTGATTTGATAGATATCCATGTTATAATACATTCTAATTACTTTAAAAAACAAATTTATATATGAGACAACTCAAAATCACCAAGCAGGTAACCAATCGGGAATCAAAATCTTTAAACACGTATTTACAGGATGTAAGCAAACTCGATATGATTACCGCTGATGAGGAGGTCGAGTTGGCACAACGTATTCGTGAAGGCGATCAGGTTGCTTTAGAACGATTGACGAAGGCTAATTTGCGTTTTGTGGTTTCTGTTGCAAAACAGTATCAAAATCAAGGCTTAAAATTGCCCGATTTGATTAACGAAGGTAACGTAGGTCTTGTAAAAGCCGCTAAGCGTTTTGATGAAACCCGTGGTTTTAAATTTATTTCCTATGCTGTATGGTGGATTCGCCAATCTATTTTACAGGCGATTTCAGAGCATTCCAGAACCGTGCGTTTACCACTTAACAAGATTGGTACAATAAGTAAGATCAACAAAGCTTTTTCTTATTTAGAGCAAAGTTTGGAGCGTCCGCCATCTGCAGATGAGATTGCAAAAGAACTTGATATGACCGTTGCCAAGGTAAAACTGGCAATGAAGAATTCAGGTCGTAATCTATCGATGGATGCACCGTTTAAAGAAGGTGAAAACGACTCTAACCTGTACGACGTATTGAAGTCTGGTGAGTCTCCAAATCCGGATGCAGATTTAATGCAGGAATCTTTGGGTACCGAGATTGAGCGTGCTCTAGAAACCCTGTCACCTCGTGAGTCTGACGTTATTAAATTAAACTACGGTTTGGGTGGTGAGCAGCCGCATACCCTTCAGGAAATTGGTGAGATGTTTGATTTAAGCCGTGAACGCGTACGTCAAATCCGTGAAAAAGGAATTCGCAGATTACGCCACACCTCAAGAAGTAAAGTGCTAAAAACCTATTTAGGTTAAAATATTTACCTGGTAAATAAAAAAATGCCCTGCTTTCGCAGGGCATTTTTTATACTTTAAAGTTGACTATTATTCAATAGTCAGGTCAAAGGTTTGAGCAACATCGGTCTCTCCACCTGCATTAGTTAAGTTACCTTCACTTACACCTTCTGCATCTTTATTAGGCTCGTGACGCAGGGTAACGGTAAACTGACCGGTTGATGCAGCCCCGGCTTGCATAGTAAAAGAAAGCCCCACAGGATTTGTACTACCATTAGTTAAATAATCATTTTCTTCATCAGCATAAACAGCCGTAGCATCTAATCCTCCGGTAACCTGATAGAAAAACTGATGCTCATCTGCTTCTTCCTCGATCTCTTCATTAATTACTTCTGCAGGAGAAACAGTCTCATTTTGAAGAACAATACTTCCTGAATACTGCATACCAGCCTGCAGGTTGCCCGAGACCGTTCTTACAGGAGCATCGGGGCCATCCCCATCTAAATCTCTTGAAGTTAATGTTACCGTGCTTCCGGTTTGAGGCACAAGAGTTACCGTTACCGTAGTTATTACTTCTTCCTCGTTTATGATTTCCGGTGTTCCCTCATCGTCTGAACAGCTTGAGAAACTGATTAGTGCTAAAAGTAAAAGGCTTGAGATTTTTAAATTTTTCATGATTTGATATTTAATAATTAAGTTTTATTTGAATTTTAAAATTTCGTCCCAAATCATCAGCGAAATAGCGCTGACGATTCAGGTAATCGCGATAGGCCGTATTAAAAATATTATCTACAAAGAGGCCTAGAGTCAGTGTAGATTTATTAAGCACCTTAAATTCTGCTGAAGATGCCAGGTTAAATAAACTGTATGCTTCGGGAGATTCACTTACACGTACATTTTCGGTCACTTCAGATCCCGAATCGTTGATATAGGTTACCTCAAAATCAGTATCGGGAAATCGCGTTTGTTTAAAAACACTTTGATTACGTAAGGAAACATTTAGATTATTCCATTCCGCTTTGCGAAAGGAAAAAGTGGTGTTCACATTAGGCGCCGGCATATCAATTAAGGGTCTGTCACGATCCAAATCCTGCCCGTTTACATAAGCAAATGCGGTTTTTAGATCAAACTGATCATTAAAATAATAGGCTGCCTGAAGATCTACGCCAAATAACCGCGCATCCACCTGAGAATACTCGTAAACAGGAAATGCACCGCGATTGGTGTACTGAAGCCCTGTTGGCTCAAGAATTATAAAATCGTTGATCTGATTGTAATAGGGATTAATCCCAAAGCTGAACCCTCCGGTCTGACCATTTAATTCAAGACTGGTTTTATAGGATTGCTCCTGTTTGATACGCAGATCTCCCAGTTCGATAATCGCAGCTGAATGGTGCAGGCCGTCACTAAATAATTCTGCAGGATTTGGAGCTCGCGAAGCAGAGCTGAAATTGAGTTTCAAATCCCAGTTGTTTGCAAACTGATACCTACCTCCCAGCGTTCCCGAAAAGTTATGATAATCAAATACCGGATTTATCAGCAATTGGTTGTCAAAACGCTCAACGATTAAATCTGAAAAATCGGCATCATAATCGCGATCTTCCCAGCTGCTGTTCAGATAGTATTTTTGAGCGTCAATCTCATTGAAATCATACCTGAAACCACCATCTATTTTAATGCTGCTATTGATGTCATACGAGGCTGTTGCATAAGCTCCAAGAGTGTACATCGCATAATCAGGTATCAGACGTCTAATGTCTGTTTCCGGATTCGGGAAGTTTTCCTGATAGGAAGCTTCAACCCCAAAATCTGCCTTAAAATCAGACCGCGCGTCATAAGCAAAATTACTTTGCAGCGTATGCGTAGTTAGTTTTAAGTCAAGACTGGGTTTATCGCGGTTTTCTCCCCTTCTGATGTCATACTCTAATCGGTTGTTTTGCTGAAACGAATAATCAAGAGTGAGTTTTCCGGCTTTCTCAAAGCGCTTAAACAGACCTAGTTTGGCTAAATGATGCCTCACATCCTGTTTTGGTGCATTGATATCGTAGGTAAAATCCCTGATGACATCAGGCTCTCCGCTATTGATCGCTCGTATAAGGTCACTCACATTACCAATATGACTGGCTCTGAGAATACCTATTTCAGCATCATACATACTGTAATAGGCGTCAAAACCATAGGTGAACTTATCTAGCCCCACACCTACCGAAAAATCATTTTCAGAAACTCCGGTATTCGATAAAACATAATCTGGTGCTTCACGATCGCCCGAACGCTTTCGGGTTCCCTGACCCTGAAGGTAAAAGCCGCTTTTATAAGCTTTCATCAGGGTTGTAGTAATACCGTAGCCACGGCCATTGGAGGCACCGCTAAGAATTGTTTTTCCATACAGGGTGTCCTTGGCCGGCGCCTTGGGGGATTCGGTTAAAATCACTCCTCCTACCGCATCGCCACCGTAGCGCAGGGCACTCGCTCCTTTTACAACAGTTACGTTTGCAGCAGTATTTAGATCCAGGTTTGGAGCGTGCTCTACTCCCCACTCCTGATCTTCCATACGCGTACCGTTATTGATTATCAATACACGGCTGCTGTGCAATCCCTGAATAACCGGCTTTACGACCGTACTCCCGGTATTAAGTGACGAAACACCGGGTATTTCCCGGAGTGCATCTCCCAAACTGGCGTTGCTATAGCTTTCCAGATCTTCGGTCTGCAGTACCTGAGCAGCACTGGATGAAGAACCCTTTGTCGTGTTTTGCCCCTTTACGGTAACGGCATTTAGCTCTTCGGTATGATGCTCGAGTTTAAAATCGCGCTTTACATTACCATTTAGCTCAATTGTAAAATCGGCAACCTCACACTCCGGATGCGTGATCGTAATGACATAGGTACCTTCGCAAAGACCGTTAAGTATGTATTTCCCATCAAAATCTGTCAGGGCATATTTTTGATATCCATTTATACTTAAAGTAGCATTGGGTAATACCTGGCCATCGTGAAAATCGCGTACCACACCGCTAATGCTGTATTGGCATTCCTGTGCCTGCATAGCTATACTAAATAGGCTTGCGAGCACTAAAGTGAAAAATTTCATAGTGAATCTATATTTCAGTTCATCCGAAAGGAGAACTGATTTTCAGTTTATAAAATCAACCCATTCTATTGCTTAAAAACAATAGGATAAAGGTTGCAAAGCTTGTATTAAACTGATGCAGACGGGGGTGCTTTATTAAGAGATTTCCCGGTAAGAACGGGAATATTTTGAATAGTTGTGTAGAAAAAAGTCTTTTGAATACGGGTAATGACAACTACCGGAGACTGCACCCCATCATAGGCCTGTGGCAAATAAAAATCAGTCTGATTTTTCTGTTTATGGCTTAAAAGACATAATTCACAATGATGGTTGTTTAAATCATCCTTATCGTGAACGTATTTGTGTAAATCGGCAACTTTAAAAGCAAAAACAGCCAGTACCAAAAAGATACTGAGCAGCAGTTGTATGTTTTTACTTTTAAAAATCATTAACTATCGTTAAAAAGTTTGAATCAAACTTACTATAAGCTGGCCTTTGGTTTGGGTATTTGTAATTTCACGCATATAACCCAATTCTGTAGTAATACCAGGTGTAAATTTATAACCTGTACCGCCAAAAAACCAAAGCCTGTCAAATAAATTTGGCGTAACTACCGTCTTTTTCCCATTTATGAAAACTTCACCGGCAGTCCACAAATAAAAGGTTTTTGGGGCAATTTCCTTGGCGTTTAACGCAATTTTTGCATTTAGCATATAGCGATAACGCATTCTAAAATCCTGATTTTCGATAATACGCTCCTCAAATCGTATGCGGTGTAGAAAATACAATCTGGATGCCATCTTTTGATTCCAAATCACATCCTGATACGGTCTGTGCTCGTAAAATGTCTCTTCATTTTCCCCAAAAAAGCCGGAAGTAAAATAAGAATAACCTGCAAGCAGCTTTAAAGGTGTGTCCTTGGGTTTATAAAACAAGCCTGCTCTTAAAATGGATTGCTGAAAATCGCCGGCAACTTCAAAATTACGAAGCTGTACATCCCCCATTAGTCCAAACTGAGAGTCTTTAAAGTTTGTTGTAAAAAAATAACCATACCAGGCCCCCAAAGTGGAGTTTCCTTCCTGAGCTTGTAATTTGCCTGTTATTATTAAACTTAAAATGGCAAAAAATAGAAAAAAGCCTTTATTCAAAATTGAAAATTATTGCGCAGGAACATTGGCATACATCTGACTCAGTTTTAAACGTAGCTTTCGCATATAATCTTCCTCGAGCCAGTCTTTATAGTTTTTGGTGTTCTTCATAATACAGTAAGAATACTGTCTGATACGGTATTGTATTTCTTCCTTAAGTTCCCGCGCAAGAATACGCGCATCAAAAATGTCTTCGGTATTCTCAAAAACAATTTGAGCGTGCTGATTTATAGATCGTTCTAAAGCTTCCTTAGATTTTAGACCTTTGGCAAAAACTTCCTCGTACTCCTTTTTGATATCAAAATCAATATTGGTGCTGTTGCTGAATTGTGCCCGAAGCTCAGGTGGCATAACGTATTCAAAATTACGCTCTATTTCCTCGTCACTTATCAGATTTTCCAGATAAAAATCAGGATACAGGAAGATATCATTCCAGTCCATCGGAGCATCCCAAAGTCCGAAACGTGCCATGTTATTCCCCAGATCAATGACCTGAAAACTCTTTTTGTCCGGCAAAATACGTGAACCCCGACCTATCATTTGAAAATACAGCGTGAGTGAACGTGTTGCCCGGTTTAGAATAATGGTTTCGACGGTAGGTTCATCAAAACCGGTAGTAAGAATACTTACCGAAGTAAGTATGGCATCGGGTGTGTTTTTAAACCATTTTAAGATCGCCTTTCGCTCTTTATTGGTATGCGTATTGTCTAAATGACGCACGTCGTAGCCGGCTTCTCTAAAGGTTTCGTACACATATCTGGAGGTATTGATCCCGTTATTAAAGATCAGCGTTTTGGTGCCTTTAGCGCGCTCCTCGTAAGCACTCAGCAGCTTTTCCTGCATACTGTGGTTGGTATACAGTATTTCTGATGACTTCACGGTGTAATCCCCGTTAATCCCAACCTGCAGCGTTTTAAGCCCCACATCATAAGAATGCACGTGAGCTTTAGCTAAAAATCCTTTCTCAATTAATGAACCTATACTCTCACCAATAATAAGCTTGCGGTAGTTGTCTTTCATAGGCAACTTCACATTAGAACTCAGCGGAGTAGCCGTAACACCAAGTATAAAGGCATCCTTAAAATAACTGAAGAGTTTTCTAAACGAATTGTAATGCGCTTCATCTATAATGACCAGCCCTACATCATCAATATCTATCTTCTCATCCTGAAGCCGGTTGTTAAGCGTCTCTACCATCGCCACATAACACATATAATTTTCATGACCCTCAAGGTTTTTAACCTTGGAGTTAATGATCATATTTGGTACGTTAAAGGTTTTGAGCATTTTTGAGGTCTGTGAGGACAACTCAATACGATGGGTAAGAATCACGACCTTCTTTTGCTTCTGCTCTATATATCTGCGTACGATTTCAGAAAAAATAACCGTTTTACCGCCACCCGTGGGTAGCTGGTAAAGCAGATTAAAATCATCGGCCTCTTCTTCCATACAGGAAAAAATCCGGTCGAGATCATTTAACTGGTATTTGTATAATTCTTTTCCGCTATTTGAATCCTGCTCTTGCGCCATACTGCTTTTTAGTAGCTCTGTGTAATTATGAATTTTGCAAAAATAAGGGATTTAAAGGGCTTATCGTAAGATTCTGCGTGGAATTACCAATTTGGCAATAAAGTCTCTTTATTCTGAAAAATCTACAAAGTCTCAAAGTCTAATCAAAAGACCTTATAGTCCAGATCCTAAGCTTCCGCACATATTAAAAAAAAATGCCCGTTTGAATTTGAAAAAAAAAGCTTCAAACCGTTACCTTTGTTTTCTAAATAAAACCCATCAATTTTGAAGAACCCGAAAGCACAAAAACTTATAAATAAGCTCATAGAAGAAGTTGAGTTGAACGGCATCATTACCAATACGATCGTTGCCGACCTAAAGGATCTGAGACCTTTCGCTGTTGAAGAAAAGCGTCCCCTTTTAGCTAAAACCATACGTTTAACCTTTGAGCACATTGAAGAATACCAAACTTTTGATATCCCAATCCCTGAAGAAGAACCCATTGAGGGCTATGAAGAACTGCTTGAGGATCAGGAAAATCAATCAACACCTGAAGAAAGCCTGCTCTACTTACTCAACCTTATTGCCGAACCTGAAAATAAAGCAAACAGACTTGATTTAAGGACTTACGTTGAAGCGCTACAGGAATATGCTGAAGAAAACTAAATTCTCTTCAGCCTTATAGAAATAAAAAGGACCGTCTGATAAACAGACGGTCTTTTTGTTTGATACTAATTTACCTGATAAGCCTTATGATTTTCTAATAGTACAGTGTACCCTGAAGGAAATGGGCCAAATCAGGCTTTATAGTAGTTTAATTCTTTGGTGGTTTAGAAGGTCGCACCTCGATTTTACTTGGCAGGGTACGCGGATTCATTTTGAGCAGATCTACAATAAGCTCACCAATGTCTTCACTTTGTATCTTCCACGCATCCTCTTTCGAAGGTTCGTTACCATTAAAATGGGTAGCTACAGAACCCGGCATTATTGTAGAAACCTTAATATCGTCCTGTCTCAGATCGAGCATAACGGCCTGCGTAAATCCGGTAACCCCAAATTTACTGGCATTATACGCTGCTCCTCCAGCAAAGAAATTGGTACCTGCCAGACTCGAAATGGTGAAAATATAACCTTTAGATTTCTTCAGTTCGGTTAATGCGGCTTTTACGCTGTAAAAAACACCGGTCAGATTTGTATCTATGGTTTCCTGCCATTGGTCTACGGTCATATCCGAAATTCCGGCAAAATGGCCCAATCCTGCGTTGGCGACCAGTACATCCAGCTGGCCGAACTCTTTTAGAACCGTATCAACTGCCTGAACCTGACTGTCCATTTTACGCACATCAGCTTTCACACCAATAGCCTTTCCTTTTCCTTTTTTGTTTAATTCGGTAGCCGCTTTTTCAGCAGAAGTGAGATTGCGACTGGTTATGGCCACATTCATTCCCAGTTCTAATAGGGCCTCTGCGATGCCTCTACCTATTCCTTTGGTTCCCCCGGTTATGAGGGCAACCTTATCTTTAAATTTATCCATATGTTAAAATTAAGGGTATTACCGCGGATGCTAAAACCCGAACTTTTAAAGTTTTCCCAATTCTTTCTGTTTTGATACAGATTGTAGTGCACATCTTTGTAAGCCGCCAAAGCATAGGATATATTTGCAAAAAAATTACCATGTCCCAACAGCGCAAAACCGAAAAAAAATCACGCTTAAAGCTGCTGCACCAATATTATAAGTATACCGGTTTTTACAGCTTTCTCGCAGGAAGTCTCAAAAAGGCTATTACTCCGTTACTGGTTTTTGTCGCAATCCTTCTGGGCATTCATTATTTTGTTATTGACATCAATGACCTGCTGATCAAAATGACAAATACCTTCCCTCCTTTTTGGGTGCTTACGGTATTTTTTATTTCAGAAAGTATTCTTGGACTCATACCGCCCGAAATTTTTATTGCGTGGAGCGATAAAATGCCCGATCCCATTCTTTACCTGTCTCTTATAGCCGTGCTTTCCTATGCCGGCGGCATCGTAAGTTATTTTACCGGAAGAGCCGCAACCCGCATACCTGCTGTTCACGATTATCTGGAGGTTAAGATGGCAAAGCATCTTAAAAATGCACGTAAATGGGGAGGATTTTTAATTATTGTAGGCGCAACACTGCCCGTACCTTTTGCAGTGAGCAGTCTGGCTGCAGGTATGATCAAATACCCGTTTACAAGTTACTTACTATTTGGTTTGCTGCGTTTTGTTCGCTTTGCAGTGTACGGTGCTGCTATTTTTAATATGGTCTAAAATGATACAATCTTTTAAATGGATCGCAATTCTGGAGGGTATATCCTTCCTCCTGATACTATTTGTAACCATGCCGCTTAAATATATTTTTGATGAGGGACAGCCCAATCAAATCATAGGTATGGCCCACGGCTTTTTATTTCTTGCTTACGTGGTTATGGCTTTTCTGGTCAAATCTGAATTAAAGTGGAATACTAAAACCCTATTGATCGTTTTGGCGTGTTCTATAATCCCTTTCGGTACGTTCTGGATGGAACGCAAATATCTTGAGCCTTCTAAATAACCTCTTCCTTTTTTGTATTTTCAAACCTAATTAGCTGTATTGAAATACGGCGTAAAGACTTTTGTTCTCAAATAATACCAGACATGAAATACCTTACTCTCATTTTTATATGCGGTGTTTTTTTCGCTAATGCGCAAAGCGAAAGGGCTCCACTGGTAAAGTTAGATACTCTTAAAGACGGCTTTACCTATGATATCAGGTATGCAAGCACCAATAATTTTTTGAAAGAAGCATTTTACGATTGTGCTGCCTGTTATTTGAGACCGGAAGTTGCAGCGGCACTCAAGGAAGCCAATCACTATTTCTGCGAAAAGGGCTATCGCATTGTACTTTTTGACTGCTACCGGCCGGTAAGTGCGCAAAAAAAGATGTGGGCGGTGTACCCAAATGCGCAGTATGTTGCCAATCCCTATACCACCGGTTCTGTACATAATCGCGGTGCAGCAGTTGACATCAGCTTAGAAAAATTAGACGGCACTCCGGTAGATATGGGTACAGATCACGATTTCTTCGGCCGTGAGGCGCATATTGATAATACCGATTTACCTAAAAAAGTGCTCGAAAACCGAAAATTGCTTCAGGAAGGTATGATACGTTTTGGTTTTGAAACCATACGTACCGAATGGTGGCATTTCAACTACAAAAAGAATTATAGTTTTGAAATCATCAATTTTGATTTTGAGTGCGAATAGGCTTGTAATCAACAATTACCGCGTCTAAACCCTGATTTTAAAGCCTCTATCTTTTCCTCTTTTCTTTAAATTATTTTCAAAAAAGCTCGTTTAACATTGTAAAAAAATTATCCGCGAAGCCAATATACTGTTAAAATCCTAATTTAAAAATCCGCAACCCGCTTTCTCCCGTATGTATTAGCAGATAACCAAAAACTAAACATTATGGGAAAGAAAAAATCAATCGACGCCACAGCACAAAGTGTGGCTAGAAACCGCAGAAACTTTTTAAAAGTGAGCGGCCTCGCACTCGCCGGAACCGGTCTTTTACTTGCTTCCTGCGACAATGATGACGACGGGATGAAACAGATGGGCGGCGTTTTTGACCTGGGATCAGGAGATACCGGCGTACTCAACTACGCTTTCGCCCTGGAACAATTGGAAGCTGCCTTTTATACCAATGTACTGGATGGGTCTTACTGGGCCGGTGCAAATGCCGAAGAAAAAGCTATCCTTGAAGATTTATACAATCACGAAGTTAATCACAGAGACTGGTTTAAGGCAGCAATTGATGCAATTGTGACCAACTCGTCTCAGCGCTTACCTGCTAATCTTGAATTTGATTTCAGCAGTGTAGACTTCAGTAGCCGAACTTCAGTTCTTCAAACTGCACAGGCATTAGAAGATACTGGTGTAGGTGCCTACAACGGGGCCGGTATTTATATAAAAACACCCGCATACCTTACTCTTGCCGGCAAAATTGTTTCTGTTGAAGCCCGGCACGCAGCAGCTATTCGCTCGCTTATTAATGGAGATTCAGACTTTAAGGCGTTTGCCGGAGATGATATTGTTACTGAAGATACCGGTCTGGATGTGGCATACACACCTGCCAAAGTATTTGAAAATGCAGGACCGTTTATCAAAACTCCGTTTACATACTCAGACCCAATGGGCTCGTAAGTACTAACCTTTAAAGAAAATCATCATGAATATCATAAAATTTTTAGACGAATTCACAACTGAAAAACTACAGGCTCCTATGTCATCCAGACGCGAGATGTTTGGCCAACTGGGAACTATTAGTAAAAAAGCAGCAATGCTCGCCGTTCCGTTTGGTCTGGCTACCGCCGGTAATAAAGCGCAGGCTCAGGAGGTAGGCGATGTCCCCGCAATATTTAATCTGGCACTTACTTTAGAATATCTGGAAGCCGAGTTTTATATGAAAGCGCTTGAAAGCGGTGTGCTGAGCAGTAATGCCAAAGCACGTGCGATTTACGAGCAAATCTCACAACACGAAGATGCCCACGTAGCCTTTTTAAAACAGGCCTTAGGCAGTGCCGCGATAGATAAACCTACCTTCGATTTTACAGCGGGTGGAAATTTTGATCCTTTTATGGAAGATACGTCAACATCTGTTGATACCGCCTATACTCAACTCCTTATTTTGGCTCAGGCTTTTGAAGATACGGGCGTTCGTGCGTATAAAGGTCAGGCCGCAAATCTTATTGGTCAGGGTAACCTGCTTACCGCAGCTCTACAAATACACTCGGTTGAAGCGCGCCATGCTTCTGAAATCAGAAGACTTAGAGGCCTAGAAGGATGGATTACCCGTAACATTACAGGAATACCCGATTTAGGTGTTCAGGCGGCAAATGAAGGAGTGGCTTTAGTATATGAAGGAGAACAGAATACAACCCAAGGAGGAATTGACGTAACCACGCTGGGATCTGGTAATCCTTTCTCTTTAGATGCTTCCACCCAGGCTTATGACGAGCCTATGAATGGAGAAACTGCTTCAACAATAGCAAGCCTGTTTATAGTAAGTTAATACTGGTCGCTGATCGTAATAAAAAAACCCGATGTTTTAGGACATCGGGTTTTTTAGTTTATTGAAAATTCTTATTTCTTCTCCTTTTCTGTCTTTTCAGGCTCATTGAGCTTTTTAGAAAGCTCTAATGACAGGGCAGAACGCTCAAAACGCATCTTCCCGGCGCCTGCATCAAGCAAAACGCTATCATCATTAAGCTCCAAAATTTTACCGTGCAGACCGCTTTTAGTAATCACACGATCTCCACGTTTTAAGGCTTCAGAAAACTTCTTTTCTTCCTTTTGACGCTTCATTTGTGGGCGAATCATAAACAGATACACCACAGCGATCATCAAAAGAATAGGTAAAAAACTGGTTATTTGTTCCATTGTAGGGGATTATCCTTGTGCTGCAGGTCCTTCAGTAGGTTGCACAAAAGCGGTTATTTTTACAGTTTCAGTACCTTTTTCAGTATTCGATTTAACAGTTACAACCTTAGTAACTGCATTAAGGCCACTACCGTTATATTTTACCAAAAGTTCTCCGGTCTCACCTGGCTGAACGGGTTCTTCAGGAAAACTAGGTACTGTACAACCACAGGTGCTCGTAGCATCTACGATTACCAAAGGAGCTTTCCCGGTGTTTTTAAATTTGAATACGTGCTCCACTTCGGTACCTCTGGCGATATTACCAAAATCATAAGCCGTTTCTTCAAATTCTAAAACCGGAAAAACCGTTGCATTCTCATCGCGAGTTGCAGCCATTTCTACGTTTTCACCTTTAACTTTATCAGACGCATTGTCTTTACAGCCTGTAAATGCCATTGCAGCAACTATACCTGCAATAAAAAATACTTTTTTCATATTCATCAAATTTTTAAAAGTTCAAAAATACAATTTTATTGGCAACGCCAAAGGTATAACACCTTCAAGCTTTGCTTAAAACTAAATTTCAAACAACGCCCCGGGCCTGACCCGAAGCAGCTGTTTTAGCGGAGATTCTATAATCCCCACTCAAATCTCTGCAAAAGCTATTCCATAAGACCACGACCGGCCTTATTTAAACGGCCTTCCTTTTTATATTTTTTGACCAAACGGTCTAAAACCCCGTTTACAAAAATGCTGCTCTTGGGGGTTGAATATTCTTTAGAAAGCTCGAGGTATTCATTTATGGTTACTTTAACCGGTATTGACGGAAAACGCAAGAATTCACAAAGAGCCATCTTGATAAGTATTTTATCTAAAACCGCAATACGATCCTGATCCCAGTTTGGTGTATTCCCTAAAATTTCAGATTCAAATTCGGCATCGTTATGAGCGGTTCTCCTCAATAAATCACGGGCAAACTCCTGATCTTCATCGTCTTTATACAATTTGGGAAGGATGGTGCTTTCCGGTGAGTTGGGTTTCAATTTACCCAAACGCTTTACCAGTGTGGTATTTACAACCGGTAAATCATCGAGCCAGGTAATGCGGTAATCCTCCAGGTAATCGTAAAGCTTATCGTTTGGCGCAACAAATTCGGTAAACATATCGATCACAAACTGGCGGTCTTCTTTGAAACCGGTTTCGGCCTGCATCATATACTGCTCATACAGATCACTCTTAACGACTTCATCATAAATGAGCACGACATACTCGTTATCCAAACGCCAGTTTTTCAGCTTGGCTTTTTTGAGACTTTTGGCCAAAGTCTCATTTTCAGCGAGACGCACAAGAACCTCATTATTTACAAAACGTAAATTGGGATTGCGGTCTTCTTCTGTTGCGAGAATTTTTTGCTGGGAACGCTCGAGCATATCCTTTGCGTGAGCGTGAATTTCGGTTAGTAAATCTACGAGAACCAGATACAGGTCATACATCTGGGCAGTACTGGCATTGAGAAACTTTTCTTCTTTTTGTAAATCGGGCTGTTCGGCCTGACTTAAAGCATAAAGCGCCTGCATTACCTTAATGCGAATGTGCCTCCTGTTGAGCATAGCGTTAATGAACTTAAAGTGTTAATACCCGAAGGTATTTTAGAGCTTGGTTTGGCGAGCGGCCTTGATGATCCTGATTATCCTTTACGAAAATTAGACCCGGAGCCGAACGCTCAAAAACGCTGCAAAAATACATGATCTCTAAAAGTTCTGAGCCCAAAAACTGCTTTTTTATCTTAAAAATACCTGCGGGGCTTTTCTAAGCTGAATCGCGTATCTTTGTCGGCCGTCTTGAGCCTTCAATTTTCTGTCAGGACCACCAATTACAACTCGTTATGACAACCCATAATGGGTATTAGAAAACTAAAAATGCTTAACCATAAAATTAAGGCATTGATTATCTGCGGATAACAAAATTTTAAACAGATGAAGGAATTACAGCATCTCAATAAATATTTTAAAAAGTACAAATGGAAGCTCATTTTGGGGTTCTTCATCGTACTGGTTGCGCGCATATTTGCCATTCTTACGCCTAAGTTTAGTGGTGATATGATCAACCTGGTAGAGAATTATATGAGCGATGGCGGGGAGATGAGCGAATTACGGCATGATCTCCTTATGACCCTGCTTCTGCTTCTGGGAGCTGCGCTGCTTTCGGCCTTCTTCACCTTCTTAATGCGGCAGATGTTTATTGTAGTTTCCCGTTATATGGAAGCCGATCTTAAAAACGAGGTTTACGAGCAGTATCAAAACCTTTCGCTCAATTTTTACAAGAAAAACCGCACCGGCGACCTTATGAACCGCATTAGCGAAGACGTAAGCAAAGTACGAATGTATCTGGGACCGGCCATTATGTATGGGGTAACCACTTTTATACTTTTTGCGACGGTTGTTCCCTATATGTTTTACACCGCTCCCGAACTTACGCTTTATGTCATTATCCCCCTGCCCGTACTCTCGGTCGCGATTTATCAATTAAGCAAGCTTATACACAAACGCAGCACGATCGTGCAGGAGTACCTCTCGCATCTGAGCACCTTTACTCAGGAATCGTTTAGCGGGATTGGCGTTATAAAGGCATACGGGATTGAAAAACAAACCGCTGAGGGATTTGAAAAACTCAGCATTACCAGCAGGGATAAAAACCTCGATTTAGCAAAGGTGCAGGCCTTTTTCTTTCCGCTTATGATTGCTTTGATAGGCGTGAGTAACCTGCTCGTGATTTATATAGGCGGAAAAAAATACATTGACGGCAGCATTCCCGATCTGGGCGTGATTGTCGAATTTTTGATCTACGTAAATATGCTCACCTGGCCGGTTGCTTCTGTAGGTTGGATTACCTCTCTGGTACAGCAGGCCGAAGCTTCCCAAAAACGGATCAACGAGTTTTTAAATGAGGTACCCGATATTAAGAACCATACCCAGGCTCACACTCCCGTAACCGGAAAGATTACATTTAAGAACGTGAGTTTTACCTACGAAGACACAAACATTACAGCTCTTAAAGACATATCATTTGAGGTTAACAAAGGAGAAACCCTTGCGATTATAGGTAAAACCGGTTCCGGAAAATCTACCATTTTAGAACTTATAGGCCGTTTATACGACACTACAAGCGGCACTATACTCATTGATGAAACCCCCATAGCCGATCTTAACCTGAAAGACCTGAGAAGCAGCATTGGTTATGTACCTCAGGAAGCCTTTCTTTTTAGCGACAGCATCAAGGAAAACATCAAATTTGGTAAGAAAGACGCTACCGATGCAGAGGTGACTCAGGCTGCCAAAAACGCTTCGGTACACGACAATATCATTGACTTTTCTAAGGGCTATGATACGGTCCTGGGTGAACGCGGCATCACGTTAAGCGGTGGCCAAAAACAACGGGTATCTATCGCAAGGGCGATTATTAAAGATCCGCAGATCCTGCTCTTTGACGATAGTCTTTCAGCCGTAGATACGGAGACCGAAGAAGAAATTCTGGAGAATATTAAACGCATAGCGGCGACTAAAACCACCGTACTGGTAAGCCACCGTATTTCTTCGGCTAAAAATGCAGACAGGATAATTATCCTTGAAGATGGAGAGATCATTCAGCGTGGTACACACGAGGAGCTGGTGAATCAGGAAGGTTACTATCAGGAGCTGTATCGCAAGCAGCTGGAGGAAAAAGAAATGGAATAATTTTTTGTACACCATTTAATTTTTTTCCATTTTTGACAGCGTAATGCATATTAATTAAACCAAGAATATGAGCAATACTGAAATGAGGGGGAATGACGAGATATTCTCTAAAGTGTTAAGAGCAGGGCGCCGCACCTATTTTTTTGACGTACGTTCTACCCGTGCAGGAGATTATTACCTAACTATAACCGAAAGCAAGAAGTTTACCAATGATGATGGATCCTTTCATTACAAAAAACACAAAATCTACCTGTATAAAGAAGATTTTGAAGGGTTTTCTGAAATCCTGAACGAAATGACCGGTTATATTCTTGATGAAAAAGGAGAAGAGGTCATTAGCGAGCGTCACCAGAGTGATTATACCAAAGATGACGATGCTGAGCTGGTTGCTGAAAAACCTGCCAAAGCTTTCACCGATGTAAGCTTTGAAGATATTTAAAAATTAGGTCCAGTTATTAAAGCCGCAACTACTGCGGCTTTTTTTATGCCCAAAATTCAGTTTTAATAAAAGAACATCCGCGGGTAATGCTGTGGGTAGGGTATCTGCACATAAATCAATATCTTTAAAACCGAAGCATTTAATCAAAAGCATACAAGCTGCAAGTTCCCTATTATGAAACACCTTTTCGTTATTTTTCTCTGTATTGGATTTACCCTTTCTGCACAAAACACCACATCAAAACTTTCGCTCGATTATTACCTGCCCGATCAGGTTACCTACAATCCCGAAATACCAAAACCGCAGGACCTTTTGGGTTATATGCCCGGGGAATGGCACGTAAGCCATGACCAGCTCATCGGCTACATGCAGCGACTGGCTGAAGCCTCACCGCGTATACGTATTGAGCGTCGTGGCAGTACTTTTGAAGGTCGCCCTATCTTGTTGCTTACCATCACTTCGCCCCAAAATCAGCAAAATTTAGAGGAAATACGCGAGCGGCACGCAGCATTAACGGAAGAAGGCGGCGCCAATTTAGACACTTCAACTATGCCGGTTGTGGTATATCAGGGCATGAGTATTCACGGTAATGAAGCCAGTGGTTCTAATGCCGGTCTGCTGGCAGCCTATTACCTTGCAGCAGCCGAAGGTCCCGAAATTGAATCCCTGCTTAATGATGTGGTTATTCTTTTTGACCCGTCGTTTAATCCCGATGGTTTACAGCGCTTCTCCTTCTGGGCCAATACCAATAAAAACCAAACCATAACTGCCGATCCTCAGGACCGCGAGTATGACGAGATCTGGCCCGGCGGCCGCACCAATCACTATTGGTTTGACCTGAACCGCGACTGGTTACCGGCAGAATTACCCGAATCGCAGGCGCGTATAGAAACCTTTCACCAGTGGCATCCCAACATTTTGACCGATCATCACGAGATGGGCAGCAGTTCGTCTTTTTTCTTCCAACCCGGAATCCCAAGTCGTACGCACCCCCTCACTCCTGCCCTTAATCAGGAGTTAACCGCCGAAATAGGAACCTATCACGCAAAAGCTTTTGACAAAATTGGTTCGCTGTATTATACCGAAGAAGATTACGATGATTTTTACTACGGAAAAGGATCTACTTTCCCCGACATTAACGGAAGCATTGGTATTCTCTTTGAACAGGCCAGTTCGCGGGGGCACCTTCAGGAAACTGAAAACGGACTGCTCAGCTTTCCGTTTACCATTCGCAATCAGTTTACCGCCTTTTTATCTACACTTGAGGCAGCAAAGGCTATGCGAAACAAACTGCTCAATTACCAGCGTGATTTTTACACCAATTCAAGAGCTGAGCGCGGTAAGGATGCCTATATCTTTGGCAGTACAAACGATCCTGCACGTGCCGCGCATTTAGCCAAATTGCTCAAAAGACACCATATCGAAGTATATAAACCGGCACGGGAATATGAAGCTGACGGAAAAAAATTTGGTACAAACAGTAGCTATGTAGTACCCAAAACGCAAAAGCACAGCCGCTTGCTAAAAGCCATGTTTGAAACCCGTACCACGTTTCAGGACAGTTTATTTTACGACATTTCGGCGTGGAGTTTTCCACTGGCATTTAACCTCGATTTTAGTGACACTGCTCCTGCCGGTCTTCTCGGCGAAAAACTGGATAGCATCACATTGCCTCAACCGCTCACCCTGCGGCAAAGCAATTATGCCTATTTAATCCCATGGGGAGATTATTACGCCCCCAAAGCTTTAAACGCCATACTCAATAAAGATATTCGGGTTAAAATGGCCATGCAGCCCTTTACGCTTAATGGAAAAACCTATGATTACGGGACTTTAATGATCCCCGTGCAAAATCAAAAGCTGAATGCCGAAGCATTGCAAAGTTTCTTAGATGGAGTGGCCAAAAACGCACACGTAAAAATGGATGCCGTCTCAACCGGATCTACACAAGGTATTGATTTGGGAAGCCGGCAGTTTGAATCCTTAGAAAAGCAGCACATCGCACTTTTAGTGGGTGAAGGCATCAGTTCGTACGATGCCGGCGAGATCTGGCATTTGCTCGATACGCGTTTTGACATTTCGATCACCAAGTTAGATACCCGCAATTTCAGCCGATCAGATCTTAACCGGTATACAACAATCATTATGCCCTCAAGCTGGGGTAGCGCTCTTACAGACGAGGATGCCGAAAAACTGAAAAACTGGGTTCGTGAAGGAGGTACGCTTATCGGTTTTAAAAATGCCGCAAAATGGATGAAACGCCAGGGACTAGTCGATTTTACAGAAGTAGAAACCGAAAACCCGGCAACAGGAATACGTTTTGAGCAACGCAGTGATTTTAACGGCGCACAGGTTATAGGTGGTGCCATTTTTAAAGCCAAACTGGACCGCTCCCATCCTATCGCGTTTGGTTATGACCGGGATGAAATAAATCTTTTTAGAGATACTACCCTATTTATCGAAGCCGATGAAACCAGTTATAAAAATCCCGTTTTATATACCGAAGAACCCTTGGCCAGCGGTTACATTAGCGATATCAACCTTGAAGCCTTAAAAAGTACTCGCCCCTTTGTATATCAAAGCCTGGGCAGAGGTGATGTGCTTGTGTTTACAGACAACACCAACTTTAGAGCGTTCTGGTACGGAACCAGCAAGTTGTTTATGAACGCCATTTTCTTTGCCGGAGCGATGTAGGGTAACGGTTTGCGGTTTGCGGTTTGCGGTTTGCGGTTTGCGGTTTGCGGCAAAATATTTTGAAAATCTGGAATTCCGTATAAAACCTATAAATCGAAAGGGTATATTTACGAGAACGTAATCGTATAGTATACGCTTACAAACGTTTGTAAATGAATTATAAAACAGGTATAACACAACCAGTTGTGTTATACGTACGTTCTACACCATTTAAAAAAACATATCGATTGAAAAAAACACTTCTGATTTTAGCAATTATAATTGTATCATCTTGCAATTCGCAGTCTAGAAATGAAATGAAAATTTCAAAGGAAGAAGTTGTTGACAACATCGAAATTTTACGAAGTGCAGGTTTTTTTGAAAACTATAAAAAAATGACTGACTTGGAGGTTTTTGATACCATTCATTCTTTACGAAAAAAAAGGTATTCAGAAATTTTTGAAAAACCTTACGACCCAAGAATGGATTTAGATGCAATCCAACTTGCAGGATATGATAGAACCAAACTTCTATTTATCGATTTGGAGGCAGACGTTGCAATGGATAATAATATTTATGTAGAAGTAATAAAAGCATTTGGAATTCTGTCTAATAACCAATTTGAACCAACCGAAATAGAAGAAAAATGGAAGTCCGAAACTGGACCAATCGAAGTTTCTTTCAAATCTGACAGCTCGTTTATTAAATTTAAGCCAGAATACCAAGATGACTGGCTTCACGAAAGTGTCTTTAAAATTTGCCAAGAAGAGTTAGAACGTAAAAACATTCGAATTGCGGACTGTTTGTCTGATGACGGATACGGATATGGACAAGCTATTGCAATTATGAGATTAACAGAAAAGGAACAAAAAGTCCTAGAAAAAAAACTGAATTGGAAATTTACATCGGAATAAAAACGGTGTAGAACACTGTATAACCGCAATTACGGCGGATTCGAATACGTCCGAATCCACTCGGAATTCCTAACGCCAGTGCTAAACCGAAAATTAACGATATTAATCCGTAACTGCGTTTATACGAGACCGTTGGCAACAAGCTAAAAAAACAAGAAATGGGACATAAAAACAAAACATACATAATTTTTGACGGAGATAATGACAAATGGGCTTATGCACGAATGAAAGGCTGGAAAGCATTGGAGCATATCGATTTTGATTTCGAAAATGCTCACGATGAATACACTCTTACAAATAATGCTAGTAATGAAGATTACATCAAGGGTAAACTGCGAAAAAGGTTTCAAAATGCAAGTCAGGTAATTGTCCTAGTTGGTGAGTCAACAAAAAATTTATATAAATATGTCAGATGGGAATTAGAAATTGCTCAAAATTTGAATATTCCAATAATTGCTGTAAATCTCAATGGAGATAGAAAACAAAATAGCAATACTTGTCCGCCAATTATCAGAGATACATATGTTGTTCATATTCCATTTAAAATGAGAATAATAAAATATGCATTGGATAACTTTCCTTCTGAGTATAGAAAAAGAACTACAAACAGCTCAATAGGTGGAAGATATTATAACGATTCAGTTTATTCGACCCTTGGCTTAAATGACTAAATAATGGAAGAAAAAGACTTTCCTGGATTATATCAAGCTTCAGACGCTGCTTCATTAAAAGCTCAAAAAAGTTATAAGGGAATAATAGCCTATGATTTAATTTCAATGATTATTGCATCGGCACTAGCAATATATAATTATCAAGATACAGAACCTAAACTATGGATTTATGTGATTTCTGGGATTTTCCTTTTGGTCAGTTTTACATTGACTTTAATAATTCGAGCAAAGAAATTTGAAGACACTTGGTATCAAGGTAGAGCATTAGCAGAATCTTGCAAAACTTTAACTTGGAGATTTATAACCTGTGCAGAAAGTTTCGAAGTAGACCTTGAAAAAGAAGTTGTGAAAGATAAATTTATATCAAGACTAAAGGAATTTAGCAATGAATTCAAAGATTTAAATGAATCTTTAAATGCTAAAACGATTGTACTTCCAGTAATAACAGAAAAGATGTGGGAAGTTCGTAACTTAAATACATTAGAAAGGAAGGACTTCTATATTCAGAATAGAATAAATGACCAGAAAGATTGGTACGCGAATAAAGCAGAGTTTAATAAGAAAAAATACAGTAATTGGTTTTTAGTAATAATTATATCACAACTTATTGCAATTCTAAGTATAGCATTTTTAATAAAATTTCCAGATTCCAATTGGAATTTGGTTGGTTTTTTCACAACAATATCTGCTTCAGCTTTAAGCTGGCTGCAACTTAAACAGCATCAAGAATTAAAACAAGCCTACACAACAGCAGCACAGGAATTAAATTTTATTCAAGCTTCATTTGGCAATGTGAATTCAGATAATGAATTAGCTGAATTTGTTTTGGATTCAGAAAACGCAATATCCAGAGAACATACACTTTGGCTTGCTCAAAAGAGAAAATAATGGTTAAAGGGTATAACAAAGCAGATGCCTTTGACAAACTTTATTGGTTATTAGAATCAAAAGAGATTAAGGAAAGACCTTGTGTTTTTCTTAGTCATAAAAGAGAAGATAAAAATGAATGCAGAAAAATAGCAGAGTATCTAAAAGAAGCTAAAATTGATTACTATTTAGACGAGTTAGATAAGGATTTACAACAAGCAGCTGCTCAAGGTAATTCAGAATTAATTACGGAAAGTATAAAAAAAGGAATTAGAGAAAGTACGCATATGTTAGTTGTTGTTTCTGAGAAAACATATAAATCTCAATGGGTTCCCTTTGAAATTGGATACGGACATTCTGCAATCTTGGACAAAGGATTACAAGAAGGAATCAAAGAGAATAAAATTAAACTCTCAGTTTTAACTTTGAAAGATATTTCTGAAAAAAATCTTCCAGATTATCTTCAAGTTGCCTATATCATAAGGGGAACTAAAAGCTTAAACAATTACATTTCTAAAGTTACTAATAGATTAGAAAAGTCGTTAATCAATGAAACGAGATTGTTCTCAAATAACCAAATGAATCACCCATTAGACGATGTTTTAAATTGGAAATTGTAAAAGCCAGTTGCCAACAACGTATATAAAAAATAGCGGTTAAGTCGCTTAAACGAAACAAAATGAATAAATTAAAGGTCATTGTTAAACTGAAAAGTTAGTGCGTAAAATCCGCTACTTTTCATATACAAGACCGTTGTGCAACATTTGACCAAAAATGAGACTATTCCGATTTTTAAAGAAAAAACTGAACAAGTTGGATAACATTCCAGAAGAAAAACCGGCTGAAAAGATTACGGAAAAAACTACTTTGGAAACTGAACGAAAAGCGGAAAAAAATACTGAAAATATTAACCGAACAAATTGGACTGGTGAGAATTTCGAGTTTTTAATAACAGGAGTTGATAAAATTCCAGACGAGAAATATGACATAATAATGACACCGAATTCATTTGAATGGAAAAAAGTAATGAAAGACGACTGGCCTTATTATGTTGTTGGAGATGATGAGTTTAGTTTTTCGTGGGAAATGCCCGGAATTCAATTCACTTTTAATAATGAAGTGAAATATGAAAAAGCAAAAAAGATTGCGGACGAAATTATTGAGAATATTAACTCAATCGGACAGAAAGCGGAATTAATAATTTTGGAAAAAAATAAAATTTACCGATTTGAATAAAAAACGTTGCACAACAATGGTAACCGTTGCACAAGTCCATAATTTCTAAAAAAATCAATCTATTTAAACTGCTTTTAAGCGGTTTTCTAGTTTTAGACCGTTGATAAACATTGGAAGTTAATGTGCGTTAGAGTTGATGTAAATGCTTGTTCTACGGTCGTTTTTACTCTAAAATACAAGCCGAGCATCCCTGCCCCACTTTTGGTACGTTTTTCAATAAACTTCAGGTACTTTTTAATGTTGTAGGCAATGGCGGCAAGCTGCATACACTTGTTGGCCTGCTTTAATCCTATGGTATTTACCTTTCTTAACCCCATAAACTGAGTCAAGGTACCAAAAACAGGTTCTACCGTGCTTTGGCGCTTAGCTTTCATATACCGGCCCTGTGGGCTTTCTACCCGGGCGATGTTACGCTGGTATTCTGCCCGATAATACGTGACGCTAAACTTTTTCTCCTGAGCACTTTTACCCAGACAGCTGCTGCGTATGGGGCAATCCATACACACATGTTTGCGGGCGCGGTATTCCTTCTTGCGGGTATCCGTTCTGTAATCGTTGAACTCCTTGGTAAACGGGATTATTTTGCCCTTTGGGCATAGGTAATGATCTTTATTTTCAACATACTCAAAGCCTTCGGGACCGCCTTTAAATGTGCCGTGAGCAGGTATAAAACTCTTGATTCTCTGACGCTCTAAAAATGCATAGTTTTCGCCGGAGCTGTAGCCCGTGTCTGCAACACAGTTCTCCCAGACCAGACCCTGCTGCCACAGGCGGCGCTTTACACGCTTTACAATATCGGGCAATTGCTGGTTATCCTTACCGTCTGCGTGATAAGCTTTAATGTCGGTGATCACATGATGACCCGTATCTACACTTAGCTGGCTCAGGTAATTGAGTTTTCTGGCCTTGCCCGGTTTCACACTAATACGAGCGTCAGGGTCAGTAGGACTATAGTGGGTTTTATTGCTGGTGTATTTACTGCCTTTGTTACCAGCGCCGGGTCGCTGGTCCTGATCTTTGCTCCAACGCTTGTTGCGGGTAGTTATAGCTTTTAACTCCTGCTCATTAGCGGTTATGCTGCGCTGGTCTTTATTTGATTTATCCTCTTTGCTTTTGCGAAAAGGCTGCTCTTTATCCATCGTACTGATGTGACGAACCCTGCGCAGGTGAGACTCCAGTTCTTCCTCAGGCACTTTAAGTTCCAGAGTGTCCATCGAAGCGTTGGCCTTTACCGGGGCGCTGTCAATAGCCTGGGTATGACCGCTCACCATACCTGCTTCTACACAAAGAATGAATACTTTTGTAAAAACCGATTCAAACACCTCTTCCGGGAACAACTGACGCGTTCGGCTGATGGTGGAATGCCAGGGTAATTCTTCATCAATATCATAACCTATAAAATACAGGATATCAAGTCGCATACTACAGTGCTCGATAAGCTTGCGGTCGCTGATGATGCCTGCCTGCCGGCAAAGGCAGGTTTTCTAAATAACCCACTAGGCAAAGTTTGAAAAACACCACAGGATCTATACTCTTTTGACCGCTGCTGCCATAAAAGCCGCGTGTAAGATCATAGAGAAAATCTAAGTTTAAGGCTTCTTTCAATCGACGGTAGAAATTAGTAGCCGGTACCCGCTCACTAAGCTGAAAACTATTGAAGAGCTGTTCTTGATATACTTTTACTTCGATAAACTCAGCACAGGTTTTCCTTGCATACCGTGAAATTACAACTCAATTGTAAATTACAGGTAAACCGTATGTTAGCTTTTTACTAACTTGTGCAACAGGCACACCGTATATAATTTATTGCTAGTTCTAGCCTACTTACGAAAATCCTCGCGGATTTTCTATTCGGCCTGTATTTGCTAAATTAGGTGCTTAAACCACGCAACAAACCATATACAAACACGTTAGCCACTATTATGAAAAAACTCAAACCTATATTGACAATTTTAGGAATTGCGATTGGAATATTTCTCATTTTAGGTTTTGCTAATAGTTTTTTTGGATGGTATGGATATGAAAAATGGAAATATAGAAGGGCAACACGCGGAGATTTCGCAGAATCCAAAGGACGTGATGTATTCGTCAAAAATTTGGAATTTGAATTTACACCAAAAAATGATTCATTAAAGTTCAATGCATTCATAGAAAAGGGATTTATTTATGGAAAACATTGTGCTAAAGAAACTGACTTAATCAAAAATAAAACGGATTTTCCATACCAAGTCTCATTTTCGCAAAATGACACTCTCAATAAAGTTACATTTGACCTTTTAACAATTACGGAAATGGATTCTCTAGACAAATTTACTGTCTATTTGCAAAAACCAAAACTAAAAGACACCATATATTTAAAAATCACAAGATGGGAGAAAAAAATTGGAACTGACTCAATTGGATTTATTAAAATTTGGGATAAAAATAACAGTGGCTAACAACGGTAACCGTTGCACAAGTCCATAATTTCTAAAAAATCGATCTATCTAAACCTCCCGAAGCCTCGGGATAGAGCGCTTTTCTAGTTTTAAAATGTTTAGGAATACGTAACTCACACAAAAGTTTTTCCAGATCTGCATCCCAAATAAGCCCTTATTAAACCTTTCAAAAATTTTAAAGTCCTAACAGAGAAACCTCAACCTGTCAAAATATGGTTAATCTGAATTTTAAACCGCTTCTGTTCGTGCTACTCGTTGGTTTGGTTTCCTGCAGTGATGATGAAAACTACGTTCCCATTGAGGCTAAAATCATTAATCTTCCCGAAGAAGCCTTCGATTATATCAATCTAAACTTACCCGGTCATTTTACAACCAATGTCCCGGGACAGCCTTTACCCACATCCATAAACGGGTTAGACAATACCCCAAACGATAATCCCATAACCAATGAAGGGGCAACTTTAGGTCGCGTGCTTTTCTATGACAAAAAATTAAGTGCTAACGGGACTATCGCCTGTGCTTCGTGCCATAAACAGGAAAACGGTTTTTCAGATGATGCTCGGTTAAGCCCTGGCTTTGATGGCGGTCTCACGGGTCGCCACTCTATGACTTTGATCAATTCAAGATTTTATCAACGCGGACGTTTCTTTTGGGATGAACGGGCAGGTACTTTAGAAGAGCAGGTGCTTCAGCCCTTTCAAGACCCGGTTGAAATGGGAATGACTTTAGAACAGGTCGTAAGCGCAGTTCAGCAACAGGAATTTTATCCTGAATTATTTGAAAATGCATTTGGCGATCCCGAAATTACCAGTGATAGAATCTCAAGAGCCTTATCTCAATTTGTTCGAAGTATCGTAAGCTTTTCGAGTAAATACGATGAAGGAAGAGCTTTATCCAATTCGCCCGGAGCAAATTTCACCAACTTTACAGATGAAGAGAATTTGGGCAAAAACCTATTCTTTCAAACCATACCCAATGGTGGTGGCGCTTGTTTTGGTTGTCATACCACAGAGGCATTTGTAAGTGCAAATCCGGGGCCGCAAAACAATGGCCTTGATTTGGTAACAACAGATTTTGGTGCCGGCGCTGTTTTTACCAATCCCATTTTTGAGAGTCGTTTTAAAACGACAAGCCTTAGAAACATTGAGCTTACAGCACCCTATATGCACGATGGCAGATTTGCAACCCTGGAAGAAGTTGTGGAGCACTACAACAGTGGAATACAGGCGCATCCTACCCTGTCTGCAGCATTAAGGGATGATAACGGTAATCCTGTTCAACTCAATTTTACAGATTCTGAAAAAGCGGCTTTGGTAGCCTTCTTAAAAACATTGACAGACAACAGCGTTAGCTCCGAAGAAAAATGGAGTGACCCATTTCAATAAAATAGCGTACAACGCTATAAACACGCAATTACGGCTTCCTCAGGCTTCGGGAAGCTATGTCCAAATCCATTTATAATTACTAATTTATATTGCTTAGCCGAAAATTGTTAATTTCAAACACGCAACTGACGCGTATACAAGAGTGTTGTGCACAATTTTTAAAATGACCGCAAATAACAAACTAACTTTCGGAATACTATTTTTTTTGCTGTCTTGTGGAGCTTCAAAGAATTTGGAAAAACAGACCTCAAATCAAACAAGTGAAATGAAAAAAATACTGACTGATTTATTCCAAAAGTCATTGAACACGAGAGACACTAATTATTTTACTCCCGAGCAAATAAAAAATAATTGGATTGGAAATCTTCCAGCAACCCGGAAAGAAATTGAGGAAACGGAATAAAGGCTTGTAATTAAATTACCTGCTTATTACAAAGAATTTCTAAAAATAGCCAACGGATATCCGACTTATAATGATGCAGTTGAACCGAGTTTTGAGAAAATAAGTGAAATTCAATATTTAAGAGATTTTGATCCAGAAACAATTCAAATTTGGATAAAAACTGGTAACGCTGAAATAGGAAAAAAATTAAACCAAAGCATAATTATTGTTGGAAAGCAAGAAGAACAATGGTTTCTTTTAATACCGCCAATTGACGAAAATGATAACTGGAAATATTGGAAATTTGCAAGTTGGATTCCGGGAGAAATTGAATATAAAAATCTGACAGAATACTTTTTAGACACATCAAAGGGAATTGAATGAAAACTGTACAGAACAACGATAATCGTTGCAAAAACCTGTAATTCTCATAAGATCTCAATTAGTTAAACCTCCACCTCAAAGGCTTCCACTCCATTTTCCCCATAAAAAAAACCCGATGCTATCCGCATCGGGTTTTCTAATTAAAGAAGCTACTGTTTACACTTGAGCAGTGCTTTTTGCTTCGCTTATTTAAGCTTATAAACTTCTGTGGTAAAGATTCCAAAACAAGTTTGGGATAAGTGATTCACACGCATTCGCCTGGAGGCGAATGCGGTTCTCTGCTTACTTCACCTCTTCAAAATCTACATCTTCCACATCGCTGCTGGCGTTGCCTTCAGCTTTGCCTCCGGCTTGTCCTGCGTCAGGTCCCGGTTGTGCACCACCCTGAGCACCTTCAGCCTGTGCTTTATAGATCTCTTCAGAAGCAGACTTCCAGATTTCGTTTAAGTTGTCTAATGCAGGCTGCACTTTTTCAACTTCTCCGGTAGCATGTGCTTTCTTCAATTCTTCAAGAGCACCTTCAATTTTCGATTTGTTATCGGCAGAAAGCTTATCGCCAGATTCTTTCAGAAGCTTTTCAGTCTGGAATACCATCTGATCGGCCTCATTCAATTTATCTACACGCTCTTTGGCTTTCTTATCTGCTTCAGCATTAGCTTCCGCTTCCGCTTTCATCTTTTTGATTTCTTCTTCGGTAAGACCTGAAGAAGCTTCAATACGGATGTCCTGTTTCTTACCGGTCGCTTTATCTTCGGCACTTACTTTAATGATACCATTAGCATCAATATCAAAAGTTACCTCGATCTGTGGCGTACCGCGCTGTGCCGGTGGAATACCGTCTAAGTGGAAACGACCAATAGTCTTGTTATCGTTCGCCATAGGACGCTCACCTTGCAATACGTGGATTTCCACACTTGGCTGATTGTCTGCCGCGGTAGAGAATACCTGAGATTTTTTAGTAGGAATAGTTGTGTTGGCCTCAATTAATTTGGTCATCACACCACCCATAGTCTCAATACCTAATGAAAGCGGAGTTACATCAAGTAACAATACATCTTTCACATCACCGGTAAGTACACCACCTTGTATCGCAGCACCTACAGCAACTACCTCATCAGGATTCACACCTTTACTTGGTTTTTTACCAAAGAACTTCTCAACAGCTTCCTGTACTGCAGGGATACGGGTAGAACCACCTACTAAGATGATCTCGTCGATATCGCTCTTAGAAAGTCCGGCAGCTTTAAGTGCAGACTCACAAGGCTCAATCGTTCTGCGTACCAGATCGTCAATCAATTGCTCAAACTTAGAACGGGTTAAAGTACGCACCAGGTGTTTTGGTCCGCTGGCAGTAGCCGTTACGTAAGGCAGGTTGATTTCAGTTTGGCTTGAAGATGATAATTCAATCTTCGCTTTTTCAGCAGCTTCTTTAAGACGTTGTAAAGCCATTGGGTCTTTACGCAGGTCCATATCTTCTTCTGCTTTAAACTCCTCAGCTAACCAGTTGATGATTTTGCTATCTACGTCATCACCACCCAAGTGCGTGTCACCATCTGTAGCCAATACTTCAAATACACCGTCACCCAACTCCAGGATAGACACGTCATGCGTACCACCACCAAAGTCAAATACCACGATTTTCTGATCGCTGTCTTTTTTATCAAGACCGTAAGCCAAAGCCGCAGCAGTAGGCTCATTGATAATACGCTCTACTTTAAGACCTGCAATCTCTCCGGCTTCTTTAGTTGCCTGACGCTGCGAGTCATTAAAGTAAGCAGGTACGGTAATTACCGCGCCGGTCACATCCTGACCTAAATAATCTTCAGCAGTTTTTTTCATTTTCTGAAGAATCATTGCAGACAATTCCTGCGGAGTATATAAACGACCATCCACATCTACACGTGGCGTATCGTTATCTCCTTTTACTACTTTGTATGCAGAGTTATCTACTTCTTTAGAAGACTCGCTAAACTTGTTCCCCATAAAACGCTTGATCGAAGAGATCGTTTTGGTTGGGTTAGTAACCGCTTGTCTTTTTGCAGGATCCCCTACTTTGATTTCGCCACCTTCTACAAATGCAATTACCGAAGGTGTAGTTCGTTTTCCTTCACCGTTAGGTATTACCACAGGCTCGTTACCCTCCATTACGGCAACGCACGAGTTTGTAGTACCTAAGTCGATTCCTATGATTTTACTCATTATATATAATTTTAAGTGTTATTAAATTTTGTTCGCACACTTAAAGTCAATCTTTGTGCCACCACAAAATCACTGACAAGCTGTCATAATTTCAAGTTGGGCAAGTCAGCAATCGCCAAAAAAGGGCGCTTGCTGTCGGGCTATACGCTGCAATCTTGTGGGGCTAAAGACCCCACAAGGATTTCCGCTGCTATCCCTCTTGCTTAATTAGGCGAGAGATTTTAGATATCATACTTGAGACCTGAGAAGAGTAAAGAACAAAGAGAATAGAAAACAGAGAACAACAAATCCCATAGTGTGAACAGCCATCTTCAAAAAGAAGAAATAAAAAACCGAGAACCCTAAACCAGACTCAGTGCATTTTCGATATCGGCAATAAGATCTTCCTCGTGTTCCAGACCTACAGACAGCCTAACGAGGCGCTCATTGATACCCATGAATTCTTTCATTTCAGGATCAAGGCCCACGTGCGTCATCGTGGCGGGATGTTGCCCCAGGCTTTCGGTGCTGCCCAGACTCACCGCCAGTTTTACCAGTTTAAGACTGTTGAGAAATTTAAAAGCTTAGGCCTCTTTACCTTTTACTTCAAAGGCAATCATAGCTCCGGGAGAAGTGTACTGTCTTTTATACAGCGCGTAAGCTTCCGAACCTTCCGCAAGGCAGCCCAGATAATGCACTTTTAAGATTTTAGGATGCGTCTTGAGATACGCGGCGACCCGCTCTGCGGTGTGTGCCTGTTGTTCCATGCGTACTTTTAGAGTTTCCAGACTGCGCAACAACAACCAGCAGGTGTGCGGGCTCGCCATATTCCCTAAAAATGTACGCAAGACCTTAATGTTTTGCATAACCGCAGCATAACCCAGCACCGCCCCGGCAATCAGGTCGCTGTGTCCGCCCAGATATTTGGTAGCCGAATAAATCACGATATCTGCACCGTGCTCTAGCGGACTGCACCACAACGGCCCCATATAGGTATTGTCAGTCGCCAGGTGTACCTTTTTGTCACTCCTGCTGTAGCGGTCTGCCAGTCTTCTGCACATCGCGATATCAATCAGCTCATTGGTGGGGTTAGCGGGGGTTTCAATATAAATTAAGCTCAGCTTATGGGCTTTACCGCTTTCGTCAAGCAGTTTGGCAATATCCGCCTCATCCTGATCGGGTCTGAAACCAATAGCCTCTACTCCTATTTCATTTAAAAAATGATTGATAAAATGATCGGTTCCGCCATAGGTAGGTCGGCTGTAGAGCAACAGATCACCGGGCTTTAAAAACTCGAGCATCACCGTGCTTATGGCAGACATTCCGCTTTCAAAAACCGCACACTGCTCTGCCTTATCCCAAAGCGACAATCGGTCTTCAAGAATCTCCAGATTGGGATTATTGATGCGACTGTAAATAAGCCCCAGTTCTTCCTGATCTGCCTTTTCACGTAGCCCGTAAGCCACTTCAAAAAAAGCCTTTCCGGCTTCTGCAGTTTTAAAGACAAAAGTAGAAGTTTGAAATACCGGTGGTTTGATCGCACCTTCAGAAAGTTCGGGTTTGTAACCGTGGGTCATCATTAAGCTTTCGGGATTCATAGGAGTCTAATTTTAATTGTTTGGTAAAACTACCAATAACCAGACTCAGATTTGGAATACTTTAAAAAATCCATAATTTTTCCTATTTTTAAAAATAAAACAGGAAAATAAGAACTAATCTCCCATATCCATAAGTGGTATAACGGAAAAATTCCCCTTTATGAAACTCGACGACACCGATAAAAAACTGCTTGCCATCCTGCAGGAAGACAGTAAAACCCCAATAAAAGACATTGCGTCTCACCTTAATCTGACTAAAACGCCTATTTACGAGCGTATCAAGCGTTATGAGCAGGAAGGTATCATCAGCAAATATGTTGGCGTACTCGACCCGTCTAAGCTAGACACGGTTATGGTCGTCTTTTGCTCCGTTTCTCTGGAAAGTCAAAAACTGGACGCCCTAGAGTCTTTTGATAAAGCCGTCGCAGACATTCCTGAAGTGGTAGAATGCTATTTGATGGGCGGCGCTAACGACTTTTTACTAAAAGTGGTGGTTAAAGATTTACAGGCGTATCATACCTTTTCTTCCGGAAAACTGGCCGCTCTGCCCAATGTTTCTCAAATAAAAAGCACCTTTGTATTAAACGAAGTTAAACGTGCAACGGTCATACCCTTGTTCTAAACCCTGCTTGTGCCGGCAAACCTACATTCTTCTTCTAAAAAACAGATTTTATACCGCAGCCTGCTGTGGCTTTTTGGTTTGTACCTGCTTATAGCTCTGATCAAAACACTGCTTTCCACTATGTTCCAGGAAGTAGAAACTTCCGGCTATTCGCAAAGCGGAATCACCGAAATGCTGCGCAACAATCCCTTTAAAGCAGCAGTGATGATACTCATCGTCGCACCCGTAGTTGAAGAATGTATGCACCGCAGCCTGCTAAAACCCTCGCATCTGGATGTCATACTCTTCTGCTCCTCGTGGATCGTTTACGCTACCAACCTGTTTATCCCTGAAGACGTAAACTGGCTGTTACGAGTCTTTTTTTTGTTCATTTTTCTGGGCTGCCTGACGTATATCGGCGTTCAGCTTTTCAATCCCTATAAATTGCGGCATTTACGGGTTTGGCTCACCAGGCACTACAAATGGATTTGGATAGTCACATCGATAAGCTTCGGATTGATGCACATCACCAACTATGTGGCTGTTTTTACCCTAAACCTTCCCTTATTTTTCAATATTCTGCCGCGCATTGCTTCGGGTTTCATCTTTGGTTACATCAAACTTAAAAACCGGCATATCCTGTGGTCAGTCGCCGCACACGCACTAAACAACCTGGTTCCGTTTATCATTCTCGTGCTGCTCTATCAACTGAATTCGTAAGCATTTCGCTTTGCGCCATCCTGCTTTAACAAAGCCTTGACGCATAATAAGCAAGGGGTTTTGTACTTTGTAAGTAAACCAAAAAAAATATATTTATGAAGGCGATACAAGTCCCTAAACCGGGTGCCGACTTCAACATTGTTGACGTTGACATCCCAACCCCAAAAGAAAATGAAGTATTAATTAAAGTAGAAGCCTGCGGTATTTGCCACAGTGACAATATGGTAAAGGAAGGACACTTCCCCGGTATTGAATATCCACGGGTACCCGGTCACGAGGTCGTAGGTATTGTTGATGCGGTAGGTAGCCATGTCAAACAATGGAAAAAAGGACAGCGTGTGGGTGTAGGCTGGCATGGCGGGCATTGTTTTGAGTGCGAGCCTTGCCGCCGCGGTAAGTTTATCAACTGCGAAAATGCCAAAATTGCGGGTATCTCCTACGATGGCGGTTATGCCGAGTATATGACCGCTCCGCAGGAAGCCATCGCAGCCATCCCCGAAGAATTAAAGTCGGAAGAAGCTGCTCCTTTGCTTTGTGCCGGTATTACGGTGTACAATGCGATGCGTAACAGCAATATCAAAGCTGGAGACGTGGTTGCCGTTCAGGGAATAGGCGGTTTGGGTCACCTGGCTGTTCAGTATGCGAACAAAATGGGCATGCGCACCGTGGCGATTTCTACTTCCGAAGACAAGAAAAAACTGGCTCACGATCTGGGGGCGCATCATTTTATTGCCACAGACAATCAGGATGCGGTTGAAGAATTGCAAAAACTGGGTGGTGCCAAGCTTATTGTCGCCACAGCACCACACGCCGATGCCATTACTTCAGTAATTGACGGTCTTGGCATTGATGGCGAACTCATTTGTATTGGTGCAACCGGCGATCCAATAAAAGTATCTCCTATGCAATTGCTTATGGCCCGCAAATCGGTTTCCGGATGGCCTAGTGGTACTGCCATTGAAAGTGAAGACACGCTTAATTTCAGCGCCCTCACCGGTACCAAACCGATGATTGAAACCTTCAAATTTGATGATGTGGAGGAAGCTTTCAGTAAAATGATGAACAACAAAGCTCGTTTCCGCGTGGTTTTGGTTCCTTAATTCAGATTTAAATCTAATATTTAAACGACCGTCCGGTATATTCCGACGGTCGTTTTTATGTTATTTAAGGTTCAAGATTTAAAGTCCAAAATTCAAGGTCTTCCTTCAAACTTCCAGATTTTATATTCCTGATTCTAATTTTACTTCGCATTGCAAACCGACTAATACGATTTCTCCCTAGCGGTCGAAATGACTAGAGCATTCAAAATTGAAAATTCAAGATGAGTTTGTATTACTTATTTCTCATTTCTCATTTCTCATTTCTGATTTTGTATTTCTAATTTCCAATTTTGTCTTTTGTCTTTCGTCTTTCGTCTTTTCTCTTTTGTCTAAAGTCTCACATCTACTATCTCAAGTCCAACCCGCATCAATCGTAAGCAGCTCACCCCACTGCGTGGTATACCGCGGACTACGATCCTTTTTAATCAATTCCCACTGATTCATTCGGTTACCTACCAAAGCCGAAGACACCGTTGATTTCCCAAACTTCTGATTGATCTTGTCTATGGTTTTCATCAGATCAGACCGGCAGGCCGGGATTTCGGCATCAAACAAACTGGTCTGCACATATTCCTGAGGGATGAGTCCGCACAGGTTCACTCCTACTTTTTTATAGCGGTAACCGGGTTTGTAGATGCTGTGCAGAGCCTTTTTGGCTTCCCGTGTAAGTATATAGGTATTGTTTGAAGCAGTGGGCAAAGTGACCGTCACACTCTTAGAATACTGCTTGTCACGCTCGCTGTGGTAATTGGTTTGTAAAAACACCTGAACGTACTGCGCACACGAATTTTGTTTGCGCAACACTTCGCTTACCTCAGCAATATAATAGGCACAGGCTTCTTCAATCAGATCGAGACTGGTCAGTTTAGATCCAAAGGATTTTGCGGTACCAATGGCCTTTTTAGCCCGGGGCAGCATCTCGAGTGATAGGCAGGATTCGCCCCGCAATTCCCGCCAAATGCGCTCACCAACCACGGTCATATGTTTACGCACCCAATCTACCGAAACCTCGTAAGCAAAATCATAGGCCTTAAAAATCCCCCTGTTGTGCAATCGCTGCCGGTGCTTTTTCCCGATTCCCCAGATGTCTTTGAGTTCGGCCGCCTGGAGTGCCTCTATACATTTCTCCTGCGTGTCCAAAACACAGACGTGGTCATACTTCTTGATTTTTTTAGCCATTTTGTTGGCCAGTTTCGCCAAAACTTTGGTGGGTGCGATCCCCACACCTACCGGTAAGCCCGTATGCCTGAAAATAGTTTCCTTGATGTTTACACCGTGCTGGCGCAGATCTACAAAACGCATATTCGACAGATCTACAAAAGACTCGTCAATACTGTAAATCTCTACCTGCGGCGAGAAGAGTTTCAGTGTATTCATCACCCGCTGAGACATTTCGCCATACAGGGTATAGTTTGACGAAAAGAACTCAACCCGGTTTTCAATCAGCAGTTTTTTGATTTTAAAAACCGGTTCAAACATAGGTATTTCGGTAAGGGCTTTGGCTTCTTTGTTGGCCGCGATCACACAACCGTCGTTATTGCTGAGCACCACCACAGGCTTGCCCCACAAATCAGGCCTGAAAACCTGTTCGCACGAAGCGTAAAAACTGTTGCAATCTACTAAGGCAATCATGTGACATCGTGAATTATAAACGTAATCATTCCCCAAAGCGTGAGTTCGTCCCGGTCTTTAAGGTTTGAGGCCAGACGTTCGATTTTAAAGTTACCGTCCTCGACCACAACGGCCAACTTCCCCACGCGTGCAGGTAGCGAGCGGTCCACAATAAGCACATCCCGATCCAGGATGTGGTGCTCGCGATACCCATCGCCCTTTACCCGAATAAAAAAGGTGGCATCCCGGTTTTTCGTAAGTATACGATTAAGGTCAATACGACTTTCAAGGTAATGCGTTGCCGGACTCGGAAAACCGGTCTGATCTGAGGTTCCGGCCTGATGAACCTCATCGGGTACTGTTATTGGGGCTACAAAATCAAATTCCATAATTCAAAAATATGGAAATAATCCATTTTAATGGAAATAATCCTGTTAATTAACAACCTGTAGAAACAGCGCTGAGCTCTTCAAAAAAACCTAACTTAGCGGCCCAAATTGAAGTTATGCGTAAGATTGAAAGCATCAGTGTTTTTGATATGTTGAAGATAGGCGTTGGTCCTTCAAGCTCTCACACGCTCGGTCCCTGGCGGGCAGCAATGCGGTGGATTGAGAAGCTAAAAGACAAAGGTCACTTTGATCAGGTAAGCGAAATCCAGGTAGAACTTTACGGCTCTCTCTCGCTCACCGGTAAAGGCCATGCTACAGACATAGCCGTTTTACTGGGTCTTGAAGGTTTAGATCCGCAACAGTTTCCGGTGGAAGAGATTCCGCAGATTACCGAACGTATTCAAAATAAAAACGTTTTGTTGCTCAATTCGGAGCGGGAAATCGCCTTCAACCCTTCTGAGCAAATCGTTTTCAATAAAAAATTTAAAGAGTTTCACCCTAACGGAATCACGTTTCGCGCACAGCTTTCCAGCGGAAAACGCACTTCAGAGACCTACTACTCCATCGGCGGCGGCTTTGTGGTTCAGAAAGAACGTTTAAACAGTAAAAAGCAGCAGCAAAAACTGAAAGAGTTTCCCTATCCTGTTCAATCGGGTAAAGAACTTTTGGCGTTTTGTGCGGAACACAAGCTTAAAATTTCGGAGCTGGTTTTGGCTAACGAAAAATCCCTGCGCAGTGAGGAGGAAATCAACTCACGCCTGAAAGACATCTGGAATGTGATGCTCGATTCGATGTACACGGGTTGTCACACCGAAGGAAAGCTTCCGGGTGGTCTCAACGTTCGCCGAAGAGCCTTTGATACACATAAAACCCTTATTGGCGACTCGTCCTACTCCAACGCCGAAGAGTGGATTACCGCCATTCGCGGCACCGAAGTGAAGTTCAGACAGATTCTGAAATGGGTTTCCTGCTTTGCACTTGCCGTTAACGAGGTAAACGCATCGCTGGGCCGTGTGGTTACGGCGCCTACAAATGGTAGCGCCGGGGTGATTCCTGCCGTGATGATGTATTATATGGTGATCGAAAATCACGATGCCAATTTTGAAGATGTACGCCAGTTTATGCTGGTTGCCGGTGAAATTGGTAGCCTGTTTAAAAAAGGAGCGACCATCTCGGCAGCGATGGGTGGTTGTCAGGCCGAAATCGGCGTATCGAGTGCAATGGCAGCCGGTGCACTCACCGAATTGATGGGAGGTTCTCCCGAGCAGGTGCTTATGGCCAGCGAAATCGCGATGGAGCATCACCTGGGGCTTACCTGTGATCCTATTGGCGGACTCGTGCAAATTCCCTGTATTGAACGCAATGCGATGGGTGCCATTAAAGCTATTAACGCCTGCGAAATGGCTCTGGACACCGATGCCCGTAATGCGAAAGTACCTCTGGACAAGGTGATTGAGACCATGTGGCAGACTGCCAAAGACATGAATTCTAAATATAAGGAGACCAGTGAGGGTGGCCTGGCGATTAATGTGGCCATGAGTGATTGCTAGCGCACACTTGTAGTTTTCAGCAATTGACGCATCTCGCGGTCTTCAGCATAATCGAGTACGCTTTGACGCTTTGAGGTTCGCGCTTCAGGCAGGGCGCCAAGCCGCAAAAGGGTTTTAACCGACTCAGCACCATCCATTCCTGCTTTTGCAGCCCAATGCAATGGGGTTTCTCCGATCTCGTTCCTGGCGTTTACATCAACACCGGCTTCCACCAGCTTTTCAATAAGACGCACATCACCGTCATCATAGCGATACGCTACAAAATGCAGAAGCGAGTTGGCCTCGTTATCGGTCACCGTAGGATCGAGTCCCGCTTCAATAAGGGGTTGCAGCGCCTCGTTAAAATGGGCTTTTACGGCGGTGATGAGATCCTGATTTTGGGGTTTGGCACCCAATTCTAAGGCCAGTTTTAAAGCTTCAGTATTTTTTACTTCAAAAGCCGCCTGCAAAGCATAATCAGGATTTTGAAGTTGTACTATCAAATAACGTGTGGCCGCCGTCAGCTCGTTCTTAACAGCGTTGAACAGGAGGCTTTTGGTAATCAATTCTGCATCTGCCTGTTGTAAGAGATTGAGTGCCAAACTGTCCTCTTTGGTGTCTAAAGCGGTACGCAAAGCAGTAGCATCTACGCGGGCGCCATAGGATAGGTTTTGATCTATCAGTTTTTGATTTTTAAGCTGAATGAGATCGAGCATAATCGCATCAGGATCAATTTCTTTGGTATCTAAAAGCACTCCGGCCAGCGCAACATTTTCGGCCTTAACCGCCCTGCGTATGAGCTCGGGGTTTTTAACCGAAGCCCCCTGCCCTATTAAAAACTGCGTGATGGGCACACTGCCAATACTCACAGATTCTTCAAGTGCCGTTTGTGGCCTCGCATCATTGGTAACCAAAAGCTTAACCAGCTCTAGGTTTTCATTACTTGCAGCCAGTGCCACCTGCGTATCGGCATCGACCTCATTCTTATTCTTTTTAAGCACATAAGCCGAAAAATCCAGATTGTTAGCCGCTACCGCCTTACTCAACGCAAGCTGCGGATTACCGGAAAAGTCATCCAAAGCGTCTTGAAACAAATCGAAATCCTGGGTATTCAATGCATACTCAAAAACAGGGTCTGCCTGCGCTCCTTTTTTAAGACTGAGCCTAACGGCCGGCGTATTTTTTTCTAAAATAGACTTCGATAGCGCGAAATTGGCCGAACCACCGGCGTCTAAAGCTAAACCTAAAAGCTCCAGATTGTCATTTAAGATCGAACTGCTTAACACCGCATCGGTAACAGGGACTTTCTCCTTTTCCAGAAAATAACGGAATAAAGAAGTGTCACTGGCATCTGCAACCACTTCGAGCGCTTCGGGAGAAGCCGGGGTTACCGCTTTAACGCGGTCAATTACCTCCTGATTTTTAGTCCCGGTAGCCAGCTTCAGAATGCGCGGGTCTGCAACAGCCCCATAATCAATAAACTTTTCGGTAAGGGAGGTGTCTGCATTGGTAACCGCCAGAGCGAGCATTTCGCCATCTGCTTTAAATTCGGCATACTCCAGACTCATCAATGCTTTAGTCACTTCATAATTATTGAGTTCTACAGCAAAGGCCACATCATTATTGCGCGGTTCTGCACCTTCACGCAGCAGTGCGTAAATCACCTCGGGCTCCTGATAAGCCACCGCCTTGTAAATCATATTGTTTTTTGGCTTAGCGCCCCGCTCCAGCAAGGTGAGTGCTTTCGCTTTGCTGAATACCTCAGGATCAAAAGCCACATCCAGATCTTCGGTGGTGGGTTGTACTCCAAAATCAAAAATGGTATTGAGCACCTGCGCATCGTCAAAGTTTTGAACAGCCGCTTTTACCACGGCCTCAGTTCGCGTAGAAACCCCCTGAAAATACAAATCCCGCAACAAATCAAGATCTCCGCGGGCCGCAGCCGACACTACTTCTGAACTCAACGCATAATTATAGGAGTTGGGTCGCGAGCCCAGAGGCTGCTGTGCTTTTTGCTGCTCAAGACTGTAGGTTATTTTAAACACATCGCCGTCAATGGTTGTAATTTCCACTTCTTTTTGCACCACTCCCACCAGGGCATCTTTAAAATACGCGTGGGCTTCGGGCGGACCGGATACAAAAAGACTTGTGCGCCCCTGCCCTTTCTCGAGCTTTTTGGTATCATCCCAAACACTTACGTAAGCCGCTTTTAATTCTTCCGGTGAAATCGTAAAATCCAATACTTTATTTAATGTAATTTCTTCATCGGTGAGCAGGGTGTTAAGGTCAATACCCTGATATTCGATCAAAGCTGTAGTACGCATAGGTTCGCCACTGGCATTAAAGCTGCCGTAGAACAAATCGCCGATGTAGTCTGTGCCTTGCTGCTGTTCAGCCTTGCCTTCGCTGGCTTTAACAATCGTATGTACCTTTTGCCGAAACTGCAGACTGTATTTTTTAAAAAAGTCGGAGGTTTCTTCCTGCGCCTGCCAGGAAACAGACTGCTTTTTAGCACGATCTATCGCAGCCTGAAGCAGGTAGCGCCGGTGATCCAGATCTGGAACATCGGGAAAGTTTTTAGTAGAAAGCAAATTAGTAAGCTCGACCAGATTGGCATCTAAAATCACAGCATTGGCTTTGGTCACGGTCTGCGCCCAGCGCTCATCCCAGATTTCATTGACATCACCTCCGCGTGTAAATCGCTGAGGATGACCCAGGTTGATATACGGATTGGTAAGCGAATCGCCGCGTTGTTGCCGCCCAACCTCTTTTAAAAGTTCTTCTTTAAATGCGTCTTCGGTATAGGGCGAATTGATAAAATCTGCATTGCTAACGAAGTTTCGGGTAAGAAAAATTCCGCCATAGGTCACATGATCGGTGTAATGCGTGCCAAACCAGGAGATAAAACCTTCGGGCGAAAGATCTCTGCCCAGACGTTTCACCGCATCTGTAAAAGCTTCTGAAAGCGTATTGTTTGAAAGGCGTAAATCGTAGAGCGGTACTTTCCGCAGGGTATAAACAAAAAGGAGTTTGTCTTTTTGCGCAGCATCAACATTGGTGTTGTAAGCTTTGGTATACTGTGCCGAAAAAGCCCGGTCTGAAGTATCGACCTGAAGAATTTGTTGCTCAAACTCCTGCGTTGTGTTGAGCAGGTAGTAATTAAGACTTGAAGGTGTTTGAGTTTTTAATTTTAATGCTGAAAGTTTCTGGTTTTTAGTTTCGGCAAAAACCGAAAAACCCCGGTCTGAAATCACTGAACTTTTATCCAGGTCAAAACCATCTGTAAACCGAATGTCAACCGTAAAACCGGGCTGTAAGGATGTAAAGTCTTTCGCTTCTTGCGAAAACAGCTCTGAAACTGAACAGACAGCCAGAAAAATAAAGAAACACAAGCGTAGCCCCACTCTTAAAGTTGGTTTTAAAAATTATTAAAATAGGGGAACTTGCTAAGGGAGTCTGAAGATAGGGAATAGTTCTAAAATGCAAAAACTTATTCGCAACCTTCGCCCCTGCGGGTATCTACAATGTAAAAAATCTTCCAGCGGTCTTCTTCAAACAGCATTTGAAAACTATTAGCACCACAATGGCTCAGCTCATCATTGATGTAAAATTCATAAGGTGTCCACACATTAGCCATCAGACCGTCTGATTGGGTTTTGTAATCCAAAATACGCTCTTCAAAAACCATATCTTCGGGGATGGAAGCAATAGATTTTAGAAAATCATCGAATGCTGTTGTACTCAAGCGTACCGCATCGTCCTTTACACCAAGCGATTGCATTTTAATACGACTGTGTACGAGCTCGCGCATCGCCAGCGTGTCCTGCTGGTGAAAAGCGTTGAAGAATGCAATGACAACTTCCTCAGGTTCAGAAAAGAACTGAGCCTGCGCCTGAACAAGTGAAAAAAGCAATGCTAAAGTTAAAAAGCCGGTACGCATCTGTATGTGTAGTTTTATGGTGAATGCGTGAGTAATTTACTACTTTTACCCGCATTTTAAAATTGGCATATGTCTGCAGCAAAAAAAGAATACAAAAGAATAACGGTAAAATCCCTTACCGAAATGAAAAGCCACGGTGAAAAAATCGCGATGCTCACGGCATACGATTACACGATGGCCAAGATTGTAGACCGTGCCGGTATTGACGTGATTTTGGTGGGTGATTCGGCTTCTAATGTGATGGCCGGGCACGAGACCACACTTCCTATTACTTTAGACCAAATGATTTACCATGCTTCATCGGTAATACGGGCTATAAAGCGCTCTCTGGTGGTAGTAGATTTACCTTTTGGAAGCTACCAGAGTGATCCTAAAGAAGCTTTACGCTCAGCCATACGCATTATGAAAGAAAGCGGTGGCCATGCCTTAAAACTTGAAGGCGGTTCAGAGATCAAAGAATCGGTAAAACGCATTCTGAATGCAGGTATTCCGGTGATGGGACATTTGGGTCTTACTCCGCAATCTATTTATAAATTTGGCACCTATACCGTACGCGCTAAGGAAGAGGCAGAAGCCGAAAAACTAAAACAAGATGCCCTGTTACTTGAAAAACTGGGTTGTTTTGCATTGGTACTTGAAAAAGTGCCCAGCGCCCTGGCCAAAGAAGTCGCAGAGAGTCTTACCATCCCGGTTATAGGCATTGGTGCCGGAAATGGGGTTGACGGGCAGGTACTCGTAATGCACGATATGCTGGGAATGAGTAAGGAGTTTAGTCCGCGCTTTTTAAGACGGTATCTCGATTTGCATACGTTGATGACCCGCGCTTTTGAGCAATACATTACCGATGTAAAAGCTGTGGACTTCCCGAATGAAGAGGAGCAGTATTGAAAAATGCAAAATGTGAAATACACGATACCAAATAGTGTTTCGAGGTATAAAATGACTATCTGCTAATCGCTTAAACAATACCATTGAATTCATCCGACCATAGTACAAAAGACAACCTGCAGGTTCTTTACGAAGACAACCACATCATTGTGGTCAACAAGCGGGCGGGAGATATTGTGCAGGGTGACAAAACCGGCGATAAGCCGTTAAGCGAGGTGGTCAAAAGCTATATCGGCGAGAAATACAACAAACCGGGAGCGGTTTATCTGGGTGTTGTGCATCGGCTGGACCGCCCTACCAGTGGGATTGTGATTTTCTCACGAACATCAAAAGCATTGCCCAGACTCAATAAATTGTTTGCGCAAAAGGAAGCTAAAAAGACCTATTGGGCTGTGGTGAAAAATGCGCCGCCAAAACTTCAGGATACCCTCGTGCATTATTTAAAACGCAATCCCAAGCAGAATAAATCCTATAGTCACATTAATGAGGTGCCCGACAGTAAAAAGGGCATTTTAGAATATAAGGTTATCCAGGAACTGAATAATTATTACCTGCTGGAAATAGACTTGCATACCGGCAGACATCATCAGATTCGTTCGCAATTATCGGCCATTGGTTGCCCTATAAAGGGTGATTTAAAATACGGCTTCGACCGAAGCAATCCGGACGGAAGTATACACCTCCACTCCCGAAAACTGGTGCTCACCCACCCGGTTCAAAAAGAAGAGATGATCTTTGTGGCCCCGCCTCCGGCAGACGATGCGATCTGGAAGGCCTGCGTCAGCTAATAAAAAAGCCCGCTCAATAGCGGGCTCTTATAGTTTATAGATACACGTACGATTTAAGCCATATTGTTATTAGGAGCCCATTGTGAACAAAGCATTTCTGGTGCTGCCTTTTGGGGGTTTGCACAGGTGGGTCCGTGAAAGCGTGCACAATTTGCACAATTAGGATCATTTTTCAGTGCTGCTTTCATTCTAAAGCTGTCACAAGTATACCCTGCTGTTACGTGTACGCCGTGTAATTTACATTCGCTTGATGCCGTCAAATTATCACAATTTGAACAACTATTTCCGAGTCTGATTGCCATAACATTATTTTTTTAAAGAGTTCTTTTAAATGTAAAGACAACTAAACAAAGAATGAATTTAAATTACTGACTATAAGCTATTTGAATTTAGAATGAATAAAAAGAATAAGAAGATCAAAGGCTTATCCCGTTTTCTTTGCACTGCGCAAACTTTCTACAACCACTGCACTAATAATCAGTAATCCACCTACAATGGTCATTACCTGTGGCACTTCTCCCAGGAATAAGATACCCAGCAAAATCCCGTAAACCGGTTGAACGCTGCTGATGATACTTGCAGTTGTGATGGAGAAATACCGGAACGTAAGCAAAAACAGGGTATGCCCTAAAGCTGTAGTAAGCAAAGCCAAAGCCAGAATCCAGATGCTATTTTCCAATAAAGCTTCAGAAGAAATCTGAGTGCTAAACGGAAGTAGGGCCACCCCAATAATCAACGCCTGATACATCATCAACAAACTGCCGTGGTAACGGGCCACCTGCTTTTTCATCAAAATATTCCGCAAGGCATAGGCTAATGCCGAACCCAATCCATAGGCTACTGCCTGTGTATATTGATTTTCAAAATCCAGATCGGGGATTAAAAACGCGATTCCGGCTAGAACCAAAAGGCCCAGAAACAAGTGTATTTTTTGAAAAGGTAATCGTAGAATCAGGGGTTCGAGAATACTCGTCAAAGCCGGATAGGTAAAAATAGTGAGCATGCCAATAGCGACATTACTCAGCTGCAGCGCTTTAAAATATGCCACCCAGTGAATTCCCATTAAAATCCCACCCAGAATTACCTGTAACCGGTCTTCCTTTTCAATTTTAAACGAGATGCTTTTCCATTTTAAAAACAGCACAAGAAATCCTACCGCCAGTATGGCTCTCAGACCAATAGTCACCACCGGAGCCAAAGTCACCGCCCTCCCAAGAACACCACTGGTACTTACCAGGAGCATGGCCAGATTGAGTTGAAGCAAATTTTTTACAAAAGAGTTGGATTGGTTTGGCAAAAGGAAGGGGTTTCTGGTTTCTGGTTTCTGGTTTCTTAAGCTTTAAAAAGGTTGAATTGTTGAATCGTTGAATCGTTGAATCGTTGAATATGGAAGGTACTTTTCACTTTTCACTTTTCACTTTTCACTTTTCACTTTTCACTTTTCACTTTTCACTTTTCACCTCTTTTTTCTCTATTCTATATTCTTTTATCTCAAGTCTAAAATCTCACATCTAAACCTACCTGTTCAACAACAAGGCCTTTTCCCGAATGATTTCAGCTACCGGGCGGTTTTTAATACGACTGTCGAGCCAGGATAAAATATCAAGATACAGGAAAGCGCGACGTTCATAAGGATCTTCCTCATACACCTCGAGTCTGCTCCGCAGCTTTTTAAATTCGGCTTTAAGTTCACCGGGAAAGATTTCGCCCAAATTCCTTAAAAATTTGATCATTTCTTTCTGTACCTCGTGCAGGTCATCCATCTTAATCAGGAATTTATAAGTACTTTTTAGCAGGGTTTCCAGATGATAATCCATACCCGCTTCATAATGCGCGACTAAATTGAGAATTCGCGCAAAGCACATCAAATCTTCCCGCATTTTAAGCGATTTATTATTGATGATTTTCCCCAGATACTCAATACATTTTTTATACTGCCCGTTACCAAAATACAAACTGGCGATCTTATAGTAAAACACCATAATGTGGTGCTCATCCATACGCTGACCGTTTTGCTTGAGGTACTTCTCAATTTTGGTAATCAAACCATCATCGGTACTGAAATCCCCCACCATAAATTTAAGATTCAGCTTATGGGAATAGACGTAAAGAAACTCCAGAATATCCAGATTATCGCTGTTCGGGAAATCATCTGAAGCCAGGCGCGCTTCAAGCCGCTCCAGGCTTTCCTGAAATTTGGTATGGTGTTTCAGAAAAAACAGCGATTCGAGCAAATAATGATTCCCTTTCAGATAAAAAACGGGGTTTCGGGCAATCATCGCCGGACTTTCCTCAAAAAGCTCCACATAACGCGTAGCGTATTTAAAACAGGATAAAAAGTCCTGAACCAGGAAACTGTACCACAAATAGGCTTTATTCAGCCATAATTTTTCACGAAAACCGAGTTCGTTTAAATCGTATTTAGGCATCGACTTGTTGAAAAAAGTCGTGATTTCCTGTTTTTCGGCATCACTACGCACATAACCGGTTTTCAGCATCAATCCGTACAACTGCAAAGACAGATTGGATAATTTGCTGGTCATGAGGTTTTGCCGACTTAAGGTTTTAGCTTCCTGCGCCAATTCTTCGGCGCGCGTACTCATACTGCGTGTGATGTATTGCGTCTCGATTACCTTTTCGAGCTCGACAATCTCATAGGCAACGTTTTTCTCTTCGTTTTCAATTGCCATATGCTTAGCCTTCTCGAGGAGTTTCAGGCTTTGCTGGTAAAGTCCTTTTTGGTACAAAACAGTAGCAAAATCAAGCTGTTCCCGTATTTGCACGCGTATATTCTGATGCGCAGGGCTTAAGCGAAGCGAAATGAGAATCTGTTTATAGAGGTGCGCTTTCAGGTTAGAAAGCTGCTGCTTCTTAACAATGTTGTTTTTAAAAATCTCGTTTTCGTCATACGAATTCATTTTGTCAAGCAGATTGAAAAGCTGCAAATACTTAGAATCTGCATTTCCATCCAGACGGCCCACGTAAAGCTTGAACTGACGCTTTTCGGACTTGGACAACGACTTGATCAAAACATAAAGTGAATCTTTTGAATCATTTGCTGTTGTAATGATTTTACGCATAAAAAACTGAATATCAACAATTTGAATAACGACAAAATTAATTAAACATCGTAGGTTTTCTGCCGTAGGTTACATCAAAAGTACTACCAATATCTATATTCACACTTAAATTGAGAAAAAAAGCATTATGACTGATAACAAAGTCCAGATTTTTGACACCACACTAAGAGACGGGGAACAGGTTCCCGGCTGCAAATTAGACACACAGCAAAAGCTGATTATTGCAGAACGTCTCGACCTGCTGGGCGTCGATGTTATTGAGGCCGGCTTCCCGATCTCAAGCCCCGGGGATTTTAAATCTGTTGAAGAAATCGCCCGTTTAGTAAAAAATGCTACGGTTTGTGGCCTTACCCGCGCCGTTAAAAAAGACATTGAAGTAGCTGCAGAAGCGCTCAAATATGCTGTAAGACCGCGTATTCACACCGGTATTGGCACCAGTGACTCACACATTCAATACAAGTTTAAGTCTAACCGCGAGGAGATTATTAAACGCGCTTATGATGCGGTGGCTTACGCCAAAACCTTTGTGGAAGATGTAGAGTTTTACGCAGAAGATGCCGGTCGTACCGACAATGAATATTTGGCTCGTGTTTGCGAAGCTGCTATTAAAGCCGGTGCTACGGTATTGAATATTCCGGATACAACGGGATATTGCCTTCCTGAAGAATACGGGGCAAAAATGAAATACCTCAAAGAGAACGTAAAAGGCATTGAGAAAGCGATTCTTTCCTGCCATTGTCATAACGACCTGGGGCTTGCAACTGCAAACTCCATTGCCGGGGTGATTAATGGTGCCCGCCAGATTGAATGTACCATCAACGGTATTGGCGAGCGTGCCGGTAACACGGCTCTTGAAGAAGTAGTGATGATCCTGCGTCAGCATCCCGATTTAGGTTTAGACACGGGCATCAATTCGCGTTTGTTGTGGGATACCAGTAAGATGGTAAGCGACAAGATGGGAATGCCGGTACAGCCTAATAAAGCTGTGGTAGGTTCAAATGCTTTTGCTCACAGTTCGGGTATTCACCAGGACGGCGTGATCAAAAACCGCGAGACTTACGAAATTATGGATCCTGAAGAAGTAGGTGTAACCGAAAGCGCTATTGTTCTTACTGCGCGCAGTGGCCGTGCTGCTTTGGCTTACCGCTCTAAAAAAGTAGGATACGAGTTAACCAAGCTACAATTAGACGAGGTTTACGATGTCTTTCTTAGCTTTGCAGACAAACAGAAGGAAATTCATGATGAAGACATTCATGAGATTATGAAAGTCGTAAATATTCAGGCTCAGGTAGAAGCTTAATACATTATAAATTAATAGTTTAAATAAGGATTCTTCGTTTAGAATCCTTATTTTTTGAATAGAATACCTTGTGGCCAGCCCAAAAGGTATTCATTAAAACAAATTTTTCAATTTAGCGGCAACCCTCGAGGTATTAAAACCTTTGGCGTTGCTAATAAACACAGAAAGTTCGAGAGAACCAATTGCAATAAAATGGCAGGAAAAACTTTATTTGACAAAGTATGGGACGCGCACGTGGTTGACACCGTGCCTAACGGCCCGCAGGTATTGTATATAGACAAACACCTTATTCACGAGGTGACGAGTCCGCAGGCCTTTTCAGAGCTTGAAGAGCGCGGTATCCCTGTGGCACGTCCCGATCAGATTGTGGCAACAGCAGACCACAATACCCCTACAGTAGATCAGCACTTACCGGTGCGCGATTTGCTTTCCAGAAATCAGTTGAAACAACTTACTGAAAACTGCGAAAAACACGGCATCACGCTTTACGGATTAGGACACAAATACAACGGAATTGTGCACGTAATGGCTCCCGAGCTTGGGATCACCCAGCCCGGAATGACAATGGTTTGCGGCGACAGCCACACCTCTACGCACGGGGCGTTTGGTACGATTGCTTTTGGAATTGGCACCAGCCAGGTGGCGCAGGTTTTTGCCAGTCAGTGCTTGTTATTGACAAAGCCGAAAAGTCTTCGGGTGAATGTAAACGGAAAATTAAAACCCAATGTACTGCCTAAAGACGTAATCCTTTATGTGATCTCGCAAATAGGAACCAACGCCGGTACCGGATATTTCTGCGAGTACGCGGGAAACGTTTTTGAAGAAATGTCTATGGAAGGGCGTATGACCGTTTGCAATATGAGCATCGAAATGGGTGCCCGCGGCGGAATGATCGCTCCAGACCAGACTACGTTTGACTACGTGAAAGGTCGTGAGTTTGCACCTGAAAGTGCCGAGTGGGAACAAAAACTGGAATACTGGAAAACCCTTCCTACCGATGCAGATGCTGTTTTTGATAAGGAATACTCCTTTGATGCGGCAGACATCGAGCCTATGGTAACCTACGGAACCAATCCGGGAATGGGAATCAAAGTAACCGGAAGAATTCCGGATAAGGATGATGTCAACCTCGAGAAGGCTTTGGCTTATATGAATTTCAAAAAAGGCGAAAGTCTGATCGATAAACCCATTAACTATGTGTTTATAGGCAGTTGTACCAATTCGCGTATTGAAGATTTCCGCATTGCGGCAAACTACGTGAAAGGCAAGCAGAAAGCGCCTAACGTAAATGCGTGGCTGGTTCCCGGATCACAACAGGTTGCCAAACAATTAGTAGAAGAAGGGCTGGATAAAGTATTTACCGAAGCCGGCTTCGCCCTCAGACAGCCCGGTTGCTCGGCCTGTTTAGCGATGAACGACGATAAAATCCCGGAAGGCGAATATTGCGTTTCTACCTCAAACCGAAATTTTGAAGGAAGACAGGGACAGGGCGCCCGTACCATTTTAGCGAGTCCGCTTATGGCAGCAGCCACTGCCGTTGCCGGAAAAATCACAGACATTACCAAACAATTGAATTAAAATGGAAAAGTTCACAAAACTTACCGATACCGCAGTCCCCTTACCTATTGAAAATATAGATACCGATCAGATTATACCCGCACGTTTCCTAAAGTCAACCGATAAGCAGGGCTTTGGAGACAATGTGTTTAGAGACTGGAGATACGATCACGAAGGCAATAAAAATCCGGACTTTGTATTGAATGATCCTACGTACAGCGGTTCAATCCTCGTCGCAGGAGACAACTTTGGTTGCGGGTCAAGCCGGGAGCACGCGGCCTGGGCCATTGCAGGCTATGGTTTTAAAGTGGTGATCAGCAGCTTTTTCGCAGATATCTTTAAAGGAAACGCGCTAAACAACGGGATTCTTCCCATTCAGGTAACTCCCGAATATTTAAAGGATTTGCTTCAAACCATAAAGGAAAAACCGGAAACCAAACTCACTGTAAATCTGGAAAATCAAATCCTCAGCTCTCCCGCAGGCGAACTGGAATTTGAGATAGACCCCTATAAAAAGGTGTGTATGATTAACGGCTATGACGACATCGACTTTTTAATCAGTAAAAAAGATAAAATCGAAGCTTTCGAGCGTGAGCGCAGCTTCTAATGTCACTTCGAGGGTTTGATTGAGGCCTGAGCCGAAATCAAATGTATCGAGAAAAAATAAAAGTAATTTTTGGTTTAATACATACTATATTGTCAAACTGCCCCGACGTTTCGGGGGTCGAACTTTTATTCCAATAAACTTTGAATGGTCTTCGACAGGCTCAGACTGACATCCGTAACGTACTCTAGTTTTAAACCAGATTGATAAAATAAAAATTATGAAATTTAATATAGCTCTTTTAGCAGGTGATGGAATTGGCCCGGAGGTCACAGACCAGGCGGTTAAAGCTTTGGATGCCATTGCAGACGTTTACGATCATACGTTTAAGTTTACCAAAGCTCCCGTGGGAGCTATTGCGATTGACCAGACCGGAAATCCGCTACCCGATGAGACGATTGAACTGTGTAAAAACAGTGATGCGGTATTGTTTGGTGCTATTGGGCATCCTAAATATGACAACGACCCATCAGCTAAAGTAAGACCCGAACAGGGCCTATTAAAGCTTAGAAAATCGCTCGGACTTTTTTGCAACATCAGACCGGTAAAGGCTTTTGACCGGTTGATTGATCGTTCTCCGCTTAAAAAAGAAATCATTCAGGGAACTGATATTTCGATCTATCGCGAATTGACCGGCGGAATTTACTTTGGGGATAAACACCTTAGCGAAGACGGTCAGGTAGCCAGTGATGGCTGCTCCTATTCGGTAGAAGAAATCAGCCGTATCGCACATTTGGCTTTTCAAGAAGCTCAAAACCGAAGAAAAAAATTAACGCTGGTTGATAAGGCTAACGTTTTGGAAACTTCACGCCTGTGGAGAAAAACCGTTACCGAAATCGCGAAAGAATACGACGATGTTCAACTCGACTTCCTGTTTGTAGACAACGCGGCGATGCAAATGATTTTGAACCCCAGTCAGTTTGACGTGATTCTTACCGAAAACCTGTTTGGTGATATCATTTCAGACGAAGCTTCGGTGATAGGTGGTTCTATTGGTTTACTGGCTTCTGCTTCGGTGGGCAGTACGGTAGGCATGTTTGAGCCTATTCACGGCTCCTTTCCACAGGCAACCGGTAAAAACATTGCAAATCCGCTAGCTTCTATTCTTTCAGCAGCAATGATGTTACGCCATTTGGATCTGCATAAAGAAGCAGACGCGATTGAAAAAGCAGTTGAAAAATCTCTGGAATTGGGAATAACCACCGGTGATATCAATCCCGAAAAACCTTTTTCCACTTCAAAAGTGGGCGACTTTATCGCAGACTTCCTAACGCATCCTGATGATACCAATCGCAACTTTAAGAACATCCATATGGGGCAGAGCACGATTATTTAGATGTGAGATGTGAGATGTGAGATGTGAGATGTGAGATGTGAGATGTGAGAATATAGAAAAAAGAGAATAGAAAAAAGAGCGACTCGCCTGAGATCGCTCTTTTTTATTCTTTTAGTAAAAACAGTCGTTTGGAAGAAAATCCTCTCTATCACAAAACACTTAATTAAACCGCTACATTCAGAGCCTCAATTTGCTCTTTATAATCTTTGGGAAGCAGCAGTGTTTTGATCAAACTGTAGTTTCTTAAATAGAGTTGGCCGCTTTTTATTATTTGATTGTTAATCATATTAAAGTGCTCAATTTATATCATGGAAAAACAAGTAAAAAATCGTTAAGTTTAAATCTTGAATTAATTTTCATGTCTCAAAAAATAGCCCTGCTTCGCGGAATTAATGTAGGCGGTCATCGCATCATCAAAATGGCCGATCTTAAAAAGCTGATGACCGATCTGGATTTTACTTCTGTTAAGACCTACATTCAAAGCGGAAATATTGTGTTTGAAGCCGCCGACCAAATCAGTGAAGCGCTTTCAACCCAAATAAAAGAAGCTATTGCAGCCCGGTTTGGTTTTGAGGTTCCGGTTTTGGTGCTGAATGGTGCGGAGCTGGAAGAAGCAGTAAATCAAAATCCGTATTTGAATACCGAAATAGACCTGAGCTCTCTGCACCTCACCCTGCTTTCAAAAACTCCTGAGACCAACAAGATAGTAGACCTTATGGCTTTCGATTCGGAACCTGATGCGTTCACAATCAAAGACCGCTTTATCTATTTAAAACTGGATACCCAATATCACAAAACCAAGATCAGCAATGCCTTCTTCGAAAAAAAGCTGGGTGTTGAAGCTACTACCCGCAATCGGAAAACGATTTTGAAGTTAATGGAGTTGTCTAAAAGTTAAAGCTGAAAATCTATTGCTTTCATTAAATCATCTTTAAAAATGAATGAAGTTTTCGACCTCATATATAGATTTCTGAAATGGTTATCTACAATCACGGGGTTAACGTATCACGAAGTCAATATTGTTGTTTATTTTATTCTAATACCCGCGTTTGCGATATTCCTGGTAAGCCTTGTATTTAGAAATAAATATTTGATTCTGGGTTATTTGGTGATTGTCGCATTACTTCTTTTAATTATCCCTGACTTTCAAACTTTCTCAGATCATCTTTTTGATAAATCTGTATCACTTTTGAACTGGTTTGATAATCTGGGATTGAATTACGTTCAGGCATCAGTTCTGATTTGTGTCATTCTACCTTTATTACTATTTACTATATTGGCATACCTAAGTTTCAAGCGCAGCTCTTATTAAAATGAAGACGCAAACCCTATCAATTACATTAGCACTAGTCGGGATTGTATTCGTGATTTGGTTCAATTTTCAGACTTCTGAACTTTTCATACAAGAATTACATAAAATGCATCCTAATTCTGATTTGAGTCCAACTCTTGTTTCAAACGGAATAATGCACAAATTATCTGCTATCGCTATTGGAATTATCGGTATCTTCTTTGGCTTTAGATCAATTTGGAAAAAAAAATGGTGGGGAATGTTGGGAATAATTTTATCGCTCATTTTAATTTTTCTGGCCTGGATTCCATTATGGGTGTATATGGTTTCCGATACCGTAGATATCAATATACATTACTAACAATTACTCTTCAATTTGTAATTGCTTAGAAATGTGTTACGATTACCCCTACTCTTTACAATACCAACTTTAATTAAAGTTTAACGCGCTTTCAAAGCCCTCTCCCTCCAAGAACCGATAACTTTAAAGACACTTTAAAAATTCCTAAACCTCACCGCACGCAAACCTTGTATTCAAAATACACGGCACGGAGATTAGGAGTTATTTTCGTGAAATTCTAAAAACTAAACCAAAAATTGTTATGAAAGACATTGAGAATCCGCAAGGGCTTAGCGAATGTCCCTTTCGGGGAACGCGTATTGGCGGTGCACTGGGCACCGCACCTCAAATTGATGACTGGTGGCCAGACCGCCTTCCGGTAGATCTACTGCATCAGGAACAGCCTGTGGCAAACCCGCTACGCGACAAAAACTACAAGGAGGCTTTTAGCAAAATAGACTATGAGCAACTCAAAAAAGATATAAAAGAATTACTGGTCTCCTCTAAAGACTGGTGGCCTGCCGATTATGGCAACTACGGTCCGCAGATGATTCGTATGGCCTGGCACTCTGCCGGTACCTACCGTATCGCAGACGGTCGCGGCGGAGCTTCACAGGCAATGCAGCGCTTTGCTCCTATCGGTTCGTGGTGGGATAATGGTAATATTGACAAGTCGCGCAGACTCATCTGGCCGATTAAGAAAAAATACGGAGCAGCGCTTTCGTGGGCCGATCTTATTGTGCTTACCGGTAACTGCTCTTTAGAGATTATGGGTTTCCCTACTTTTGGTTTTGGCGGAGGGCGTCGTGACGCCTGGGAACCGGACCGCGGTACCTACTGGGGGCCGGAATTCTGGGAAGGAAAACCAATCAATGAAGTACCTAAAACCAGTGATCACCTAGGGCATCCGGGCGAAATGGTAAACGAAAAAATACGCTGGGTTGGCGGTCCTAAAGAGGATTACCACGATTTGGAAAATCCGCTGGCGGCCACACATCAGGCGCTTATTTATGTAAACCCTGAAGGACCGGGCGGCAATATGGATCCTATAGATTCTGCCCGAAACATTCGTGAGTCATTTAAACGCATGGCAATGAATGACGAGGAAACCGTTGCACTCATTGCCGGTGGTCATGCCTTTGGTAAAAGCCATGGTGCCGTACCTGCAGATAAAATTGGCGCAGCGCCAGAAGCCGCTCCGATGCATCAGCAAGGTTTTGGCTGGCACAATCCAGTAGGAACGGGTAATGCCGAGTTTACCTCAACTAATGGAATTGAAGGTTCGTGGACCCCAAATCCTACGCAGTGGGACAACGATTACCTCACAAACCTCTTTAAGTTTGAGTGGAAACAAAAGAAAAGTCCGGCCGGTGCAGGTCAGTGGACACCTGTAGATCCACATGCGCCCAAAACACCTGATGCGCACTTAGATCAGCAGGAAGATCTGATGATGATGACTTCAGACATCGCTCTTAAAATGGACCCCGAGTATCGTAAAGTCTGCGAGAAGTTTATGAATGACTTCGACTACTTTACCGAAGCTTTTTCAAAAGCCTGGTACAAGCTTACGCACCGCGATATGGGGCCAAAAGACCGCTATCTTGGTCCCGAAGTTCCTGAAGAAGATATGATTTGGCAGGATCCCGTTCCGGTAAGAGATTATGAACTTATTGATGCTGTGGATATCGCAGCTTTAAAAAAGGTGATTCTTGACAGCGGATTGAGCGTTTCGGCACTGGTAAACGCTGCCTGGTCTGCTGCTTCGGTATACCGTCACAGCGATAAGCGTGGTGGAGCCAATGGTGCCCGCATCGCTTTAGATCCACAGAATAACTGGGATCTTAACCGTCCGGCTGAGCTTAATCAGGTTTTAGATACTCTAAAAGGAATTCAATCTGATTTTGCGAGCAAACTTCCCGGAAACAAGCAGGTTTCGCTTGCTGACCTTGTGGTTTTAGGCGGTTGCGCTGCCGTAGAAAAAGCGGCTAAAGACGCCGGTTTTGATGTGAAAGTGCCTTTTACCCCCGGTCGTACCGACGCCACGCCGGAGCAAACCGATGTGGAAAGCTTCGACTGGCTGAAACCGGTATCAGACGGATTTAAAAACTATCACAACGACAAGGTAGGTTATAAGATTCCGGCAGAGCGCATTTTCTTAGATCGTGCGCATTTGCTCAATCTTTCGGCACCGGAATGGACCGTGCTAACCGGCGGACTTCGCGTTTTGGAACAAAACTTTGATCATTCGAAGCACGGGGTGTTTACTGAACGTCCCGGTCAATTGACCAATGATTTCTTCCAGGTACTCACAAGTATGGATTATGAGTGGAAACCTCAAAACTATGAGGAAACCCTCTTCAACATCAACGACCGCGCTACCGGAAGCACCAAATATACCGCGACACGTTGCGATTTGGTTTTTGGTTCTAACGCGCAGTTGCGCAACCTGGCCGAAGTTTATGCCGCAGACGACGCTCAGGAGCGTTTTGTAAACGACTTTATCAAAGCCTGGGACAAGGTAATGATGCTGGACCGTTATGACGTAAAAGACGAATAAGACCTTAAAAGCCTTTTAATTAAATTATGCCCGATAGCTGTAAAAGTTATCGGGTATTTTTTTGCTCGATCTCTTCTATAAATTGAAAATAGGGAAAGCCGTAGGATAAGGCGTTTAATTCGCTATCTTTAAAAACAACCTGAATTAATTTCGATAGTAAAAACTTCTCTTTGCTTTATTTTAAAATGCAAACGAAAGACATTAAATCAGACCTTAACAAAAACTGAAATTATGAGCGATTACCAAAAACTATTGACCAGTAGCTCCATCATCATTAATAGAGCCGCTTTTCTGTTAGATCAGGAAAATATTCAAACGCGTATTAAAGACCATGTTGAATCTGCACGCCTGGGTGGTTTTGGAGTACCCCAAAATGACGTGGAATTATATGTACAACAATCAGATTTTGAAAAAGCTCAGGATATTATTGAAAAATCCGATTTAGATACTGAATTCAATTAACTCAATAAAAGTAGCTTCTCCGTTGTCGCACGATACAAGTGCTCAAAAAAAAGAGGAAATTAATTAAATGGCTATACAAGATAAAATCACGCAAATTTGGGTAAAAGCTACTGGTCGAAGAATAGATCCAAATGAATTTGAATGGCTTATAGCACCTAGCGGAGGCACTACAATAATTGGCGATAGATTCGTTTTTGACCTCGCCCAAAAAGAAGATTTAGAACTTCAGAAGAATTTACCTAATTCCGGACTTCTGGAGAGTTTAGAGCAAATAGGCATTTCAAAAGATGAGCTAAACCCAAAGGTTGCTGACTTTTATGAAAACACTTCAAATTATGATTTTGAGATCTGGTCAGAATGGAAAGGTCCATTTCGTCCATTTGGAAAACTTCTTTCCATAATTTTTAGCAAACGACTCCAACAGCTTAATCTACCCTTAAATTCCATTGATACTGCAAAAGGACTAAAAAGTGAGATTATTAAACTAAAGGATAAACGTACTAAAAAAACAAAATGGACCATCTGGTACCGTATAATTAAAAGTACTAATGACGTCATCTATTCCGGGATTTACACAACCTGTTCTAATCCCAAATATGATCAACCGCTTCTTAAGGTTGTTTTTCCCCTTCCCAATGGCAACGCCTCCGTTATAATGACTGAAACGGTAGAGGCTGATGGGTCTTTGCTCCTTAGTTCTAATGGTAAAAAATTTGGGGATAATGGGTTTTACTTTACACTTACTGATGGTAATGGAAACTATTGGGCTCGTTTTGTTCGACCAATGCACGAATGGATAAGAGTTTATGAAGACGAGGAAGAAGTATTACGAGCAGATCATAATCTCAATTTCTATGGAATGCGCTTTCTGAACTTACATTATAAAATGAATAAAAAAAGTTAATACTTCGATCAAATCTTAAACGTCCTTTTTTTACCTCATTACCGCAAGAGTGCATCTTAAGATAGTTTGAGTCTTCCAGCAGCCTGATACAATCTCTCAAAACAGGAGTATTTATAAAGAAGCTAAGTAAGTATTTGTATAGATTTACCTTGAGTCATTTACTTGAATTGATATGAACTACGAGCAACAAAAAACTGAGCTGGCGAACAACGGGTTTTCAATCATAAATAACTTCTACACCGCAGAAGAGATTGATGAAATTCTAAATTGTATTGAGACCAATGAGCAAACTGGTGATTCATTTATGAAAACCAGGGATTTATTTGCCATCAGACAACTCATTAACAATATTCCTGATTTAAAAAAGCTCCTATTTAATTCAAATTTATTGAGCCTGTTGGGCTCTGACTATTTTCTAACCAAAGCAATCTATTTTGATAAACCCAGTGAATCCAATTGGTTCGTTGCCTATCATCAGGATTTAAGCGTTTCAGTTACTGAAAAGGTTGTATTGCCTCATTACACAAACTGGACCTACAAAAAAGAACAATATGGCGTTCAGCCACCCATTCATATCTTAGAAGATACTGTGACGCTTCGCATTCATCTAGACAAAACCAATAGCGAAAATGGCGCATTGAAGGTTATACCAAAGTCGCATCTTAATGGAGTTATTCGCCCCGAAAATAAAGAACGGAATCTTGAAAACGAATCAATTTGTGAAGTAGATCAAGGGGGTGTAATGCTGATGAAACCATTAACCCTTCACGCATCGAGTAGAACTACAAACGGAAAAAGAAGAAGAGTCATTCATTTAGAATTCAATAAACATCCTCTGCAAAAACCACTTATCTGGCTGGAATACTATGATTTTAAATCAAGTTACCACAGCGTTTAATCGTATCATACTTCATTAGAATTTTATCAGTACAAGAACAGAACAATAAATGAAAGTTAGTATCAAAAATTCTGGTCAAAATCAAAAGCTTCTTTATCTGCTTATCGAAAACAGGATTTACGATGGGTATGTTTACAACAACAGTTTTGAAATGACTTCTGATAAATTCATCAATTATTACCGTTTAGTAGGTACATTAAATAATTCAGGTCGCTATGATGTGAAATTTGGATATAAATTTCCTCTGAATAAGCTGGTGCTTATCGCAACGCCATTGGCAATCGCAACCGCTTTGGTCCTGATTTTTACTGAATACTGGGAGTTATCTCCTGTTATTTTCATCGTAATAGGTATTAAGTTCTCCGTTTTTAAATATCACGAAAGAAAGGAACTCAATCGTTTTGAAACTGAGTTTTTAAAGCTCTATAAAACTCAGGAGTCAAAGTATGAGTTTTAGTTTCATAGCAAAAACAGAAAACATATATGGCTATCTATTGCCATATATGTTTCATCTGATTGTAAACAGTAACAATTATATTAGCAGTGTATAATTGTTCCGGATCAGTAAAAAAGATTAAGAAAACAAAATGTCGAAAGGCCTCTGTATAAAACCACAACTCAAACCATGTTTACACTAGAACAAATTGAATCTGCACATCAACAAGTAAAATCAGGTGCTGATTTCCCCAATTATATTCAGGAATTAAAAAAACTGGGAGTTTTGGCTTTTGAAACCTGGGTTTACGACAGTCATACCAAATACTTTGGGAAAGATGGATTTCAAGTCAAATCAAGCCCGAAATATGAAAGTTTAACCATCCCAGTCACTTCAGACCAAGAGCAATTCGCAGAATATTTAAAAATTCACCAAAAAGGAAAAACAGATTACCCTACCTTTTGCAAGCATTGTGCAGAAACGGGCATTGAAAAATGGAACGTAAATCTGGAAGTTATGACCTGTACCTATTATGATAAAGCGGGGAATCAAATTTTAGTTGAAATCGTTCCCGGCGTGTAAGAGTTTATTTCAATTTTTACTAATTGCAGTAACATTACAAATCACTACTGCACCCGAATCTCGTTAACCAAAATATCTTTAAAAAGTAGTTTTAAGCTTTCGCCCGAGTCGTAAACCATTTGTTCATTAGTAGGGAAAGGCACCGGCCGGTTGCCCAAAAGCGTTAGCATTTTAGGGTCGATCGCTTCTTTATCACCCGTATAGGTTGCGTAAATGTGGTTAAAAATAAAGCCATCATTCAGCGGAAATGTAGCCTCCAGCTGGCTTGTATTTAAATCGATCAGGTCTACCTGAGCTGTGATCTGCGTATTCTTAGACTGCGTAAACTCGTGAATATCGGCACGCAGGGTTTTAAATTTATCAACCTTGATATCATTGCCCAGGCTGTCCTTTTTTACGTTTCCGTTTTTGTCTAACACATAGTCAAAACCATCTTTCACCTTTTTTTCCTGTTTTAAAATACGCTCCGTCACCAGCTCGGGACTGATCTGAATCCCTCTAAAACTAAGGATCAGGTCATAATCGTAAGCTAGATTTTCGATCTCGCGGTTGTGGTATTGCACCCAGGGTCTGTTGAGTTTATAAGTGTCTATATTCAGTAAATCGTTTTCTAGCCGCGCGGGAATCGCCATCTCCGTTTCATTGACCAGCGCCAATCGTACAAACGTGGTGCCTTTATAGCGTGCATCTTCCAGTAAAGCCGCAGTATTGGCATAACCGGGGTTGATTTCTTCCAGATAAGCGAGGTCGTCGTAGGCCAGACGGGCATCGGCTTTGGTTCCGTTTTCGAGCAGTTGCGTACTCGATTCAATCAGCTGTTTAGAAAGGTCATTTTTGATGCTGATAATTGCATCCGAATAGTCTGTAAAACTGAATTTCGTGCCCGGTAACGGCAAAATGGGGCGTATACGATCCTGTCTCAGACTCAAACCGGTAACGAGGGCATAACGTTCCCGGAGTGTATTGGGATTACCTTCCTTTTCCAAAAAATCCAAACGGCGCTCATCGCGGTCCACAGCTTTTACAAAAGCATCTTTCAATAAAGCGATATAGGGTTCTTTACGTTCCGCCGATTTATTAACGCGCAGGTTATCAAGCATTTGTATAATAACCTGATCGTAATTGCCACGGGCGAGGTCTTTTTCAGATTTCCGCACGCCTCCACAAGCGCCAAGCAAAAGCGCAGTTACCAGTAATAGGCCAACATTTTTCATGAATTGCAGTATTTGGGAGGCGCCAAAGTACTAAAAAATGTTAAAACAAAATGTTTTGAAATGCTTTATGCTGTAGACTACTGCTCGTTTCCATTGAATCAAAACCCTTTGAAGCGCTCATCTAATAATGCTGGAATTTGACTAAATTTGATAAAAACCAAAACGATGGATTTAAAAACTTCTAAAATTGAGTTAGTTAAATTGATTCTAAACATTGATAATGAAACGTTTATCAAGAAAGTCACCGACTTTATCACTGATGAACAATCAGATTTTTGGAATGATTTAAGTCTTGATGAGCAGGAGGAGATCAAAACAGGTTTGACTCAACTTGAAGCCGGTGCTCGTTCCTCTTTTGAAGACGTTTTTAGAAAAATCTCTTAAACCGGTGCAGGTCTTTTTCTCTGAACTTGCTGAAGAAAAATTAATTTTTCTCACCGAATACTTACTCGAGAATTGGGGGCAACGGGTTAAAACTAATTTTTTGATCGTATTTAAAGAACGGATTGAGCAAATTAGCATTAACCCCGAAAGTTGCCCAAAATCGAATGAATTTGGTGGTATTTACAAATGTGTAGTATCAAAACAAACCAGCTTTTATTACCGAATTCTTTTCAATAGAAGAGAAATTGAAATCATCACTATTTTTGATACACGTCAAAACCCGGATAAACTTAACAAGCAATTAAAGCCTTAAAAATGGTGTCTGCAATTAAAATAACTTCCCTCATCTTTTGCTATTGCTTTCCTTAACCGATGATTCGCTTTGCGAGTGCCAAATCTATCCACACACAAATAATAAAACTAACTAGATTACAGCATTAAAACTCTAATCTTATTTTCTATGGGAAATATTTTGGGGATAGAAAATTTAAACTCTTAAAGATTTACAGGGGTGATTCACTTATTCATTCCGAAAAAATATTAGAAGAACAAACCAGAACTCCTTGTTCAATTACGACTTTAGAGTTGAAAAATACTATCACGTTTTTGCTAATACAGCTAAAAGCGAAAAATTACTGAACAATGAATGCTTATCAAATACACTCATCAAAACTTCAGAGGAACTTGCCTTTTTGAATCATTATTTAAACGAATAAAAAATTAAAATTCGCAGTACGAGTAAATGCTATATTGTCAAATGTTACCGCAGAATTTAGATATCTAAATACGATTCGCGCGAGAACTATGGAAGAACAGTAGGAAACAGAGGCAAATATTGATAAAAGCTAAGAATGAGGAAATCTGTAATAATTACGCCTTTGGTTTGTATATCTTTAGAAAACACTTGCTTTACCAATATTTAAACTCATATTGGGTGCGTATAAAAATTAATCAAAAGATAGAATTTTAATTAACATCATATGGCTTGGTATTTTTGGATAATCATTTTTGTCATAGTATTTATAATTATTTCATATTTGAGCTATACTGCTAAAGAAAAGCGCTTGATGAAAAAATATAAAGATGAAAACCTTGTGGAAAAATTGATGCAAAGAACTTATTGGCAAGGACAGACCATGGGACAATTAAAAGACTCACTAGGGAAGCCTTCGGACGTTCAAAGACAAGTTTTAAAAACCAAGACAAAAGAGACTTGGAAATATCATAAAACTGGAAACAACCGCTATGACTTAAAAATCCATTTAGAAAATGGATTTGTTACTGGTTGGGATGAAAAATAAATTTTATCAAATATGCAAGAATAGTACAATCGCGCGAGAACCGTCGATTCTTTGAAAGCTCCCAGAAATTTCCTAAACGAAAAAATCCCCACGTTTCAGTGAGGATTTTTCTTTCCGGGTGGAAGATCGGTCTCGAACCGACGACCTCTTGAACCACAATCAAGCGCTCTAACCAACTGAGCTACAACCACCATTTAAAAAGCATATTTCGCTAGCGATTTATGCGGCTGCAAATGTAATGCAAATCCATATTATGAGCAATATTTTCTGATAAAAAAATAAAAGCTCATTTAACTTTAAGCCAGATCGTCTACTTCTGAGATTGAAACAGGCTCCAATTTCAAACTCGCAATGCGAGTTAAATCAGGTCAAAAATAGAATCAACCGCGGGATAACGCTCTACCGTAAAACCTTCGGCATAATCAGTGCCTATGAGTCGGCCCAGATCCCGTGCCCGGTATTTGATGCTTTCCTGAAAGTTTTTACTGCTTATAGGGGTATTGTCCTCCCCTTTCGACGGATCATAAAACTGAGAGGAATAAGCCATCACAGCTTCCATTTTTTGATCAATAAAACCGGTGATATCTACCACCACATCGGGCTGCAGGTTTTTCCATTGTATGTAATGGTACACGTTTTTCGGTCTCCAGGGTTCCTGCGGTTGTCCGTCGAGGCTGGTTTCAATCTTCTTGAGGCCGCTGAGAAAACAGGCGTCACTGGCGAGCTTGCTCCCGCGACCGTGATCGATATGCCGATCATCAATGGCGTTGCACAACACAATCTCGGGTCTGTATTTGCGTATGATTTCAATAATACGCAATTGCGACTCGCGGTTGTTTTCAAAAAAGCCGTCAGCCAGAGCGATATTTTCGCGGGCACTAAGCTTTAATATTTTCGCAGCATCTGCGGCTTCCTGGTCCCTGATCTCCGCCGAACCGCGTGTACCGAGTTCACCCCGCGTCAAATCAAGCACTCCGGTTTTCTTACCGCGACTTTGTTCTTTGGCCAAAACACCCGCACAGGACAATTCTACATCATCAGGGTGTGCGCCAATGGCAAGTATATCTAATTTCACTATACGTTACGTATTATCGGTTAATGCTTATTTGGTGGAATCGTGGAATCGTTGAATCGTTGAATCGTTTAATCGTTTAATCGTTTAAGTATAATCTTTTCACTTTTCACTTTTCACTTTCTACTTTTCACTTCTCACCTCTCTTTAGAGACTAAAATTCAAACTATCCTTAACTACCTTTTCCAGTGCCTGCTCGAGGTCTGCGATCAAATCCTTTCGATCTTCAATACCTACCGAAAAGCGAAGCAAACCATCATTTATGCCCTGATGTGCACGTTCTTCTGCACTCAACAAGGCGTGCGAGGTTTGCGTGGGAGACAAAATGGTAGATTCCACCCCGGCAAGGCTCATAGAGGGCTTAATCAGTTTCAATTCCTTTAAAAAAGCTTTAGCATCCAGCTCGTCTGCGAGTTCAAATGAGAGCATTCCACCAAAACCGCGCATCTGCTTTTTAGCCAGCGCATAATTGGGGTGCGACTTTAAACCGGGATAATACACCGCTTTTACGTGACCATTTTGCTCCAGCCACTTTGCCAGTTTTTTAGCGTTCTTATTCTGCTGCTTTACTCGAAGCACAAGCGTCTTAAGACTCCGCTCCAGCATCCAAACACTAAAATCACTCAGGCTACCGCCCAGGTTTTTGGCTTTATGCCAAATCTGCTCCATATGTGCGTTTGAAGCTGCAACAGCACCCGCCAGAATATCACTGTGCCCACCCATATATTTAGTCGCCGAGTGGATGATGATATCAATACCAAATTCCGCCGGATTCTGATTTACCGGCGAGGCAAAGGTGTTATCAATCATAGTAATTATTCCTTTTGATTTAGCCAGATCGGCAATCATTTGCATATCGGTCACCGTCATTAACGGGTTTGACGGGGTTTCGATATATAGCACTTTGGTGTTTGGCTTCAGTGCTTTTTCAAAATCTGCGCGCTCAAGACCTTCGGTAAAACTGTACTCGATTCCCATCTTAGAAAATTCCTCTTCTACCAGATTGAAGGTTCCGCCATAAAGGGTTTTCTGCAACACAATGTGATCCCCTGCATTTAAAAAGGCCAGAAGCGCGGTGCTCACTGCCGCCATCCCGCTGCCAAAAATCATTCCGGCTTCAGTACCTTCAAGAGCCGCAATTTTTTTTGCGAGCATTTCCTGATTGGGTGTATTAAAATATCGTGGGTATCGCTTTACTTCAACATCTTCATAGGCGTAAGAAGTCGACATATAAAGCGGCGAAATCGCGCCTTTAAACTGCTTGTCTTCTACCTCGCCCACGTGGGTGCAAATGGTGTTTTTTCCGAATTTTGAGTGATTCATAGCCTTTTTAATTGAAGCTGTGAATTTACAAAAAAGCCAAAGGAATACGTTTGACTTTGCGCTATAAATCGGCTGGAAAGCCGGCTCTATTGATACTATATTTGCAAAACCGAATTCAACACGATGTCTACATTAGTATTTGATACCTATAAACCCGACTATGCAGAAGCTTTTAAAGCCCTCAATTTGCACTGGCTAAAGCAGTATTTTGTGGTGGAACCCCACGACGAGGAAGTTCTGAGCGATCCTGAACGCTTTATCTTAGAACCTGGCGGAGAAATTCTGGTCGCAAAAATCGCAGATCGGGTAGTCGGCGTTGTGGCCCTGATGCCCGATGAAAACGGAACTTTTGAACTCACCAAAATGGCGGTGGATAGTGACTTACGCGGTCAAAAGATCGGTCAGCAATTGCTTCAGCATACGCTGAATTTTGCCCGTCAAAAAGGATTGGACAGCCTCATTCTGTATTCAAACCGAAAACTTGAAAACGCGATTTACCTGTATCGAAAGTATGGTTTTGAAGAAATCCCGCTGGAGCAACCCAATCCCTACCTACGGGCAGATATCAAAATGAGAATCAGTCTTTAGCAGCTATTTGACTCGAATAGCTTCCGGACTTGCAGTTTACCATTTCTTTAATACGCTTTCTTTCAATTTCTTAGTTTCTTTAGGGTATTCTAAACCTAAAATGCATTAAAAATGAAAAAATTAGTACTAACGGCTTTGGTGGTTACGGCGCTATTCAGCTGTAAAAACGAGGCCAAAAATCAGGAAGAAGCTACTACCGAAAATGAAGAGATGGCTATGACTGAAGAATCTGAAATGGAAGCCGCTTTTGATATCACTCCTATTGAACATGCTACGGCCGTGTTTACGCTGGGAGATGCCGTTTTTTATATTGATCCCGTAGGCGGCGCCGAAGCTTTTGAAGGCCAGCCAGCTCCCCAGTATATTTTGCTTACCGATATTCACGGCGATCACTTAAACCAGGCTACGCTTAAGGCTGTGGCTAAACCCGACACCAAAATTTTTGCTCCTCAGGCGGTTTTTGATCAACTAGAAGGCCCCATTCGTTCGCAGGTTACGGTGATGAATAACGACGATACGCAAAGCTGGGATGGATATACCCTGACTGCTATCCCAATGTATAACCTGCGTGAAGAGGCTAAGCAGTTTCACGTAAAAGGCCGTGGTAATGGTTATGTGCTGGAAAAAGACGGCACGCGCATCTATTTATCTGGCGATACCGAAGACATTCCTGAAATGCGCAATCTGGAAGACATCGACAAAGCTTTTGTATGTATGAACCTGCCGTACACGATGACTGTGGAAAGTGCCGCGGATGGCGTGATTGCCTTTGCTCCAGATGAAGTATATCCGTATCACTTTAGAGGTCAGGGAGGTCTTAGCGATACCGATACATTTAAAAGCATCGTAGACTCGGCCAATGTAGGCACCGAGGTCATTATGCTCGATTGGTATCCCAATAAATCAGAATAAACCACTTCGTGGCAAATCTACAAGGCTTCCGTAGAAAAGAAACCTTTAATTCCAAGGCAAACCTCTCAGTAGTAAACCCTTTGGCGGAGCCAATAAGATCCCAATCGCACCGGTTGGGATTTTTTGTTTTGGGCCAAAGGATGGCGAAACCGTGCAAATGCGTACTTTTAAAATCGATAAACAGAACTACCTTATGAAAGCACCTCTTTTCGCTTTAAGCTTTATACTTTTCTTCTCGTGTAAAAACACCGAAACCAAAACCGAATCTGTTATGACCGAAACTCCACAAGAACATTCAGAAGGAATGCCTTTTTATATAGGAACTTATACTAACGGCGACAGTAAGGGTATTTACAAAGCGGTTTTAAATGCTGACGGAAGCCTTACTGAACCGGTACTTGCTGTCGAATCTGAAAACCCATCTTTCCTGGCTTTTTCTAAAAATAAGGACATCCTTTTAGCCGTAAACGAAAATGAAAACGGCAGTATTGAATCGTTTCAGGTTGATGGTGATCAATTACTTGGAGTTAACCAAAGCCCTACCGGCGGAGCCCATCCCTGTTTTGTGGCGGTTAATGACGATGAATATGTGCTGGTTGCCAACTATACCGGAGGCAATATAGGCCTGCTAAAACTCGACCCCAAAGACGGAAGCCTTTCTGATCTACTGGACGTGGAACAGCACGAGGGCAAAGGCACCACTGAACGGCAGGAAGGTCCGCACGCGCACTCCGCATGGTTTATTCCCGATAGCAGCGGCATCATTTCAGCCGACCTGGGGACCAATCAATTGTGGTTTTCAAAAATCAATACAGAAACCAACAAACTGGAACCGGCTACCACTCAAAAACTCGATTTACCAGAAGGTGCAGGCCCACGACATTTGGTCTTCCACCCCGATAATGGTTTTATCTACGTGCTAAACGAACTCGATAATACCATCAGCCAGATTGAGAATAAAGATGGAAACTACAGCGTGCTAAGCTCTTTCTCTATCCTTCTGGAAGGTTTTGCTGAATACAGTAAAGCAGCAGATATTCACGTAAGTGCAGATGGTAAGTTTATTTATGCGTCAAACCGCGGTCACGACAGCATCGCCATTTTAGAAGTTATGGAAGATGGAAGCTTAAAACTTGTCGCTAACGAACCTACAAAAGGAAAAGACCCGCGTAACTTTCAGATCTCACCGGACGGAAACTTTATTCTGGTTGCCAACCAAAACGGAAACAACCTGGTTTCCTATAAACGCGATGCCACAACCGGATTAATGAACTTTATTGCTGAAGTTGCAGCGCCTGCACCGGTTTGTATTTTGTTTGAATAAACTTTGTAATGGAAAGAAAAATTATTCGGTAGTTAATCGTAATGAAATCTGCATTTGGCTATCAGAATTTCATCTTCGGTATATTTATAGATTAAGCGATGTTCACTGTCAATTCGCCTGGACCAAAAACCCGAGTATTTGTGCTTTAAAGGCTCAGGCTTACCCAATCCTTCAAAGGGATTTCTGGCAATATCCTTCAATAACTGATTGATTTTCTTAAGCTTACTTTTATCAACACGCTGCCAATAGAGATAATCCTCCCAGGATTCATCGACAAAAACGTACTTCATGCTTTTAGTCAATTAATTCTTTTGGAAACGATTGACCACCAGTTAATTTTTCAATAGCTGCATCTAACCGAGTCTCATTTTTACGTGATGAAAGTTCGTGATTGGTGGCCATCAAGGAGTTGTATTCATCTAAAGACATCACCACAATCCCGGAATCTTTCCCCCGGTTTATAATCAAAGTCTCAAAGTTCTTTACAACCTTATCTAAATACGACTTAATATCCTTTCTGAATTCTGAAACAGTAGTTACCAGCATAACTCTCAAACTTAATTATGTACAAATATATGTACACTATTTGAATATATTCAGAACTATTTTTCAAACGCTGAAAAAGATTTGAACCCAAAACCGAATTACACTTATCTATGCTATGAGTAGATGTACTATTGAAATACTTTGGGAAAACATAATTGCAGCTCAAAACCCCAGAAGTTCCAAACTCTTATAATCCTGAATAGCAATAATAATAACAATGATAATATCCTCCCAGACGCTACTTCACCTGCTTCCCGCCTAGCCAGGTTTGATTTACTTTTAAATCAGGAATCTCATCTTCAGGAATGGTCAACAAATCGGCATCCATCACGATAAAGTCTGCAAATTTGCCCGGCTCGATGCTTCCTTTCTCCGCTTCTTCAAAGTTGGAAAAGGCCGCCCAAATGGTCATCCCACGCAAAGTTTCTTCGCGGCTCAGCGCATCTTTCATTTGAAAACCACCTTCGGGGTATTGCATCAGGTCCTTTCGGGCTACCGCAGCATAAAAGGTATAAAACGGATTCACCTGCTCCACCGGAAAATCAGTTCCCAAAGCGATGATTCCGGCTTCATCAAGCAGTTTTTTGTATGCATAGGCGCCCTTCATTCGGCGCTCACCCAAACGATCTTTTGCCCAGTACATATCGCTGGTAGCGTGAGTAGGCTGTACCGATGGTAAAATGTTTTCGTCAAAATAATTGAAATCTTCAGGCGAAATCACCTGCGCGTGCTCAATCTTCCAGCGACGGTCTGACTGATCTTTTAAGGCTTCGGCGTAAGCTTTTAAGATCACCGTATTTGCCGAATCTCCAATAGCGTGCGTATTCATTTGAAAAGCCGAAGGGGCTAACTTTTGCGCCAGGCTGTAAATGCTGTCAACCGGAGTCACCATTGCCCCGTAGTGACCTGCCCGGTCTGAGTAGGGTTCTCGTAAGGCTGCACCGCGTGACCCCAAAGCCCCGTCTCCATATACTTTTACCGAACGCACATTGAGTTTATCAGTCTTTAGAATACCGTGTTTGAGGAAATAATCTACATCTGCGGGCGTGTTGCTGATCATCGCATACATACGCATATCGAGTGCGCCTGCTTTCTGTAAACTGTCAATTAAAAAAATAGTCTCCTTATCCAGACCGGCATCATTAACCGTGGTCAACCCGTAATCAAAACAGTATTCCTGAGCATCCTGAAGGGCGGCAGTTGCCTGTTCACGGGTCATTTGTGGCATAATGGACGTGATCAAATCCATAGGATTATCAACCAGTACGCCGGTGAGTTCGTTGTTTTCCTTCACAATCTCCCCACCTTCCGTGATGGTGGTGTTGTCTATTTTTGCCAGATCCAGAGCCTTTTGGTTTACCAAAAGCGCGTGCCCGTCAATGCGCTGCAATACGACCGGAGTATCGGGAAAAAGTGAATCCAGCTTGCGTTTGTTAGGAAATGCCTTGTCTTCCCAATCGTTTTGATCCCAGCCTCTTCCGTAGATAAAATCAGAAGGTTTTTGAGCCTGAAATTCCTGCACCCGCTGCACTACTTCATCAAAACTTTTAGATCCAACTAAATCCACATTTTGCAATGAAGCGCCAAACCTAAAAAAGTGGCAATGCGCATCGATGAAACCGGGATATACGATTTTGCCCTGAAGATCTATAGTTTCAGTCGCCTGGTATTTCGCCTGAATCGAATCGGTAAGGCCAACAGCTACAAACTTATCTCCCCTAATCGCAAAGGCCTGAGCTTTTGAAAACTCGGCGTCTACCGTGTAAACCGTGGCATTTATAAAGATTTTATCTACCGCTGTTTTGGCCTCAGGCTTGTCCTTACAGGCAGTTAGTAAAATAGAAAGGAAAATCAAAAACAGGAAATTGCGCATAGCTGAAATTTTTACCGAAAGTACAAATTAAGACATCAAAGCCTAAAACAAAAAAACTCCTTTTTACAGGAGTTTCTTTTATGATTAATTAAGATTTTTTACCAGTCAAAGCGGTACGTGGCACCGGCCATTCCCTGAATACCCTGCACCGGGTAATTGACCCAGCGCTGGTAATTGTTACCCAAAGCATTGTTTACGCGCACAAAAAACGACAACTGCTCGTTGAAGCGGTATCCCGCGTGAGCATTGGCATCAAAAAATGAATCGAGAGTTACCAACTGTGGGTTACCAACCGTGTTAAACGGTCCCACCACATTAACCTCATCATTGCGCTCGCCCACATAAAACAGGGTGACACCGGCAAACCAGTGCTCGTCAATTTGATAATCTGCAAAAAACGAAGCTTTAAAGTCGGGAAGGTTCCAGGCTTCAGCCTCTGTTTCGGTCTCATAAGTAAAGACTTCCCCGTTAACGCGCATTTTCAGATTGCTGTTTACGTCAAAGTTGAGTTCACCAAACAAAGACAAGGTGCGCAAATCGTCATTGATTACGCCAAAGGAGTTCCCGAACTGATAATTATCTGTACCCAGATTGCCGTTATTGTCATCAAAACGCGCATTGTTTTTATACAATAAGCGGTTGTTCTGTGACAGATAGCTGGCGCGCAGGTTATAGCTCATCGCGCTGCTCAATTTCCCTTTAATCCCTGCGTACAGATCGTATTTCTGATCGGTAGGAGAAATGGAATCCAGCGTAGGAGATACAAACGGATTTTCGGTTGCAAGTTCCTGATAGCTGTTTTGCATCAGCCCCCCTTCAAGCCCACCGTAAGCGATGAAGTACTCATCAACCACACGATAGGAAGCACGTACTGCCGGGTAAATATTTATATCGGTTTCCGGTGCATTTGGAGTAAAATGCGCTGCTGCATTGATACCTAAATCAAGCGTTAAATCATCTTTCAACACCTGAATGCTGGGATTGGCGCTTACGATTAAATGGCTGTATTCTATTCCTGCGGAATTTTGATAATTGCGATCAAAGCTGCCATCTACATAATCCAGTTTCAGATCTAGACTCAGTTTTTGACCGGCAACGGGCAACTTAAATTCAGGTTTAACGATTGCTCTGATTTCACCTGACTCATAATTATCACCAAAATAACCCACACGAGCGTAAGCCTTTTCGAAGAAACCGTCATTAAAAGCGATGGTTCCGCTAAGCCCTGCCTGAAAATAATTATGCGTAGGGTTGATCAAATCGAGCATAGTAGGCATTGCCTTGACATCATCGGCCACACCATACCAGTTGTAGGATTTATGACCCAAATCCAGATCGGTATTTAGCGTAAAATCACGGGTATTAGACGTGTAGTTTAGGTTCAAATCGGTATCGTAAAAGAAATCGTCAAGCACTACGCCTTCTATATCCCCTTGCGACGAATTGTGATTGAGGTACACTCCAAAATTAGAATCGCGGTCTATCTCCCAATTGCTGTAAAATTCAGCCAATGCCGTGGTATAGGTACCGAAGCCCAAACGCACGTAATTGTCATACAGCTTGATTCTCTTTGATTTTTCAATCTGCGCCGCCTGCCCTTTCGCCGGAGTAAAAGTCGAAGCTACCGGCACCGAAAAAATACCGTAAGTCACTTTCTTCTTGACCGTATTCACCGAATCATTCAGCATAGGGGTTGCCTTGACCTTAAAAGCATCACCAATCTCGGGCGTGTAGGGTTTCACCACATTTACCACTTCGGTGCCCAGGTTGTCTTTGTCCTGAGCGGTTGCCATTTGTAGTCCTAAGAAGAATAGGCTCAAGTAGAAGATTGTATATTTTGTATTGATCATTTTCGTTTTGTTAGGTTTCTTATTCAAGGTTCAAAATTCAAAATGTTGAATCTTGAATTTTAAATTTTGAATCGCGATTAGTTTCCATCCAATGAAGAATTGGTCTGCGCCTCGGCGGCTTTGATGCGGGCGAGTTCCTGCCTGGCTTCGGCAACTACTTCGGGATAATCGGTAAAGTTGGTAATTACGTTATCCAGAATATACGTCGCCTGATAAGCGTCTTTAAGTTCGTAGAAATTTTTAGCCATCAGCACCAAACCTTTAGCTCCGTATTCTTTATAACCACTAAAGTCTTTCGCCAGTTTCTGTACCGAAGCATTAGAACCTTTGTAATCGCCGTTTTGGTTTTTGAAATAAGCATCATAGTACAGCGCCTCGGCTCCGAGTTCACCTGTCGCGATTTTTGAAACCTCAGCATACGCTTCGGCAGCGCGGCGCTCGTTACCGGTTTGCATCGCACTACGTGCGATGATCACCTGAGCATCACTCTTCACATTGTTGTCAATTTTGGAGTTTGCCAAAACTTTTTCGGCGTATGCCACCGCATTATCATACTGCTTGAGCTCGTAATACGACTTCATCAGGTTACTCTGCGCAAAAATGGTATTCTGCGGAATGTCTGACTCGTTTTCCAAACGTTGCAGAACTGGGACCGCTTCAGCATATTTGCGTTCGCTCAGGTACACCTGTCCCAAACGGGCCAGCGCCTGCTCGGTAAACTCGCTGCGTTCTTTTTCGATCACATAGTTGTAATGTGGAATGGTCTTGAGGTATTCATTTTGACCAAAGTACAACTGACCAAGGTAAAAGTGTGCTTCCATCGCACGTTGTCCGTTAGGATATTCGCGCAGGTATTTTTCAAAATTTTGAATCGCCTGAGGATTGTTGCTTCCTACCAGTTGTTTTTCTGCGGAAGAAAACGCAGCATCATCCAGTTCTGAATCTTCCACCGAAATATAATCGAGGCTGTTTGCCCAACGTCCGTAGGCATCTACCTGGCCGTTATCGATATAAATCAGTTTTGCGGAAGCAACCGCCTGAACGCCTTCGGGAGTACCGGGATAGTTTTCGGCTACACTTTTAAACAAGCGTAAAGCTTCATCGCTACGGCCGGTATTGTCATAAATCAAAGCTTTTTTAAGCTGGGACTTGGCGGCGAACTTGCTTTTTGGAATTTCGCGTACCAGACGATCATACGCCTGAATACCGCGCTCATTGTCGCCTGTGGCCACATAGGTATTTCCGAGTTCGTAAAGCGCGTCATCACGGTAACTCGACTGAGGAAACTGATTGGCAAAATTGCTCAAAGCTTCTATTTTTTGGGCGTTTCGGTCTACGAAACCGTAACTGATCGCCTTCTGAAACGTAGCATAATCACGCTCCACACCGGGCATCGCGATAGCCTCATTATAGGCTTCCATCGCAGGCCAGTACTTACTGTTGATGAAGTAGCTATCGCCCAGACGCATATAGGCATCAGCCTTACGCACATTATCATTGGAGCCACTCTTCACATAACGCTCAAAATAACTGGCCGCCTGATCGTAATTTTTCTTTTTGAAATAAGCATAACCCAGATTGTAAGCCAGATCACCATATTCGGGCAATGAGCGGGCTGCACTGCTTTGCTCAAACTGCTTAAAGGTAAGCAGGGCCTCGTCAATACGATTGATGGTGTACTCACTTTCGGCTTTCCAATACAGGGCGCGGGCGGTAAATTCCGGCGAAGCCGAAGCCTTCAATGATTTTTCAAAATTGGCAATCGCTTCCTGATAATCCCCGTCATTATACAATTCGATCCCACGATAAAATGCTACTTTTTGATAGGCTTCCTGATCCTGATAATTGCGGTTGCTTTCCAGCAGGTCCATCGCAGCTTTATAGTTTTTGGAAGTGATATAGGAATCAATCAGCAGGGTTTCCAGTTGCTGACGCTGGGGTGCATTAGGATAAGCTTCCAGGTAATTACCAATCGCCTGTGGAGCCGGCTCGTACGCATTACCAATCTCGTAACTCAGTTTGGCGTAGTTGAGACCGCTATCTTCTTTGATTTTGGGCTCAAAATCCATTTGATAGGCATTGCGAAATGCATTCAACGCTTCCTGCTTTTTGCCGGTTTGTAAATACGCATCGGCTAAATGATAATAGGCGTTTTGGGCAACGCTGTTTTTACCGTCTATAATTTTGTTGAATTCGCTAATGGCATTATCAAAATCGCCCTGCTTGTAATAGGCATAACCCAGCTGATAGTAATCGGTATTGCTCCATTTGCCGCGTTTTCCTTTATATTCTTTAAGATAGGGTAAGGCTTTGTCAAACTCCCCCAGATTGAAATAACTCTCGCCGATAATTTTGTTGAGTTCAGACTGCTCATTGCGGTTGGCTGTGGGCAGTTGCTCTTCCGCCAGGCGGATGGCTTCTCTGAAATTCCCCTGTTTAAAATTAAGGTCGGCTTTAAAATAACTCAGGTCTTCGCGGGTACCTTCTTCGGCCTCCACTTCTTCAAAAAGCTGACTCGCCTCCTCATAATCGTCGTTTTCGTAAGCCATAAAACCTTCGTAATACTTGGCCTGAGCTCCGTATTTTTCAGAATTGCGCACGCGATTGAAATACACTTTAGCCTCTTCCGGACTATTAGACTTCAGGTGCACATACCCCATATTGAAGTTGTACTTTTCCATTTCGGCCCAACTTAAACGGCTGATATCTACCTGCTCATACCAGCGCTTGGCAGCCGAATATTTTCCATTTTCGAAGTAATAATCAGCCACATCTTTGTAAGCCGAATTGCGCTTGGTGCTGGTAGGGTACTCTTCCACAAACTTCTGCATACGCGCATCTGCCCCACTCTGATTGAGTCGCACTGCGGCGTTTGCGATATAATACGCACAATCGCCCTCAATCGTCGGGTCGGTTGTCTCCTGCTTGATTTCGTTAAAAAGTGTCTGAGCGGCCAGATATTGCTTGCTGTTGTAGAGCGTAAGCGCCTTGTCGTATTTGGCCAGATCGTTTGTAAAAGCTTCAGTCTGCTGGGCTGCAGCCGTTGCGCCGGTTAGAAGGATTACCAGAGCGGTAAACACATATTTTTTAATCATAAATATCAGATTTGATAGCAAAGAGCCGAGTTTCGGGTATCTGAAACAAAAGCCTGCTTCACATACTAACGCTGCAAAACTAGGATAATTATATCTAGCGCAAGGTTCTTAAAAAGAAGTTCTGCCCGCTTATTTTGAACGACTTTTCAACAGATTGATTTTTTATCAAACACAAGAAATAGTGTACTTTTGATTGCGTACACCACGTTATCTTAGAAAAAACTATGTCACAACCGGTCTTAAAGCTGCACAACGCTTCTATTTTTCAACGCGAAAGCCTTATCCTTTCAGATGTAAGTCTTACCATCAACAAAGGCGAGTTCGTGTACCTCATTGGGAAAACCGGAAGCGGAAAAAGTAGTTTTATGAAAACCCTTTACGGTGATTTGCCCCTGCAACAGGGAGAGGGTACGATTGTAGACTACGATCTCGCAACTCTAAAGGAAAAGCAAATTCCTTTTTTGCGCCGAAAACTGGGCGTAGTATTTCAGGATTTTAAATTGCTGAATGACCGCACGGTTAAAGAAAATCTCAAGTTTGTACTGAAAGCGACCGGCTGGAAAGATCATTCGCAGATGGACACGAAGATTGACGAGGTACTCGATAAAGTGGGCATGAAGACCAAAGGTTTTAAATATCCCTATCAGCTGTCTGGTGGTGAGCAGCAACGCGTTGCAATTGCCCGCGCACTGCTCAATGATCCTGAGTTAATTTTAGCTGATGAGCCTACCGGAAACCTGGATCCGCAAACTTCGGTTGAAGTGATGGGCGTTTTACAGGAAATCAACAAAAACGGAAACACGATTCTGATGGCCACGCACGATTATGCACTGCTCTTGAAATACCCTTCTAAAACCCTGAAGTGCGACGGCAATAAGATTTTTGAAGTGGTGCAAAAAACCATTTAGCCCGGTAACCGGAATTTAAAATTTATTGCTTCAGACCATTTTATTCTCATTAAGTAGTTCAGAATATTATTAATTCAGCATGCTTACTAAAAAATGCTTTGCTTAATTTTTTTAGCATTCTTTCGATTGTTAAAAATGCCGTCCAGGAGCTTTTGGCGCTTTTCAAATTCGGTAAAGGGTTCAGAACGTAAATCCATCACTTTTTCCTGAATAGCTACTGCCGAAGTACACAGATGACTGGCGGCCAATGTTTCCGGCTCATCAATCACATTTTCATTAACGATACAATGCCTGCTCTTAAACAGCGCGTTCATCACTTTTAATTTGGTTCCCGATCGCTGAAAAGACAGATTTAAAGTAATGTGTGCACGAGCTAGAAGAGCATCGAGTTTTTGGGCAGTTTCAATAGGCTCAAAGCTTATATGTTTATAATTTTTAATCTTTTTTTGAATTACTTCCTGACGAAAACTCCCTGCAATAACCAGCGGATAATCGACCTCTTTAAATACGTCAATTAAAAAACAGGCGGTTTTCAAATTATCAGCTACGGAAAGATTACCATGGTACAGGGCAAACTCACCAAACTCAGAACATTTTTGAACAATTTCATTTTCGTGAAAAACGGGGACATATACCGAAGTATTCAATTGAGAATAGTAATGCTGCTCGTGATGGGAAAGGGTAAACAGGGTCTGTGGAGTCTTAAGATAAGGTTCAAAATCCTTAAATTTACGGGCTTCCCAGTTATAGATCAGGGCTTTCAACGGATTATTAATCGCATTTGCCAACCCCCGATAATACTGCTGTTCGATATTTTGAATACGCAGATAAACCGCTTTGCTAGTGCCTAAACCATTCACAAGCATTGCCGCAGATTGCAAACCCTGAAGCAAAACCGGTGCGTCAGATTGCGACAATCTTTGAGTAAGCAGCCGGCTTTCCCGGGTTGCCAGTGCAATGGGTTTTTTGGAAAATAAGGCCTTAAAACGCGATGTTTTGGGATAGCTATAAACCGCATCACAAATAGACTCCACCACTTCAAAATCCCGTCTGGTATCGGTAAAACAATGCAATTCGATCCCAACTCCCAGACTTGCAAGAGCCTTGATTTGATAAAATACATCAATGACTCCGCCATAGTTGGGCGGAAACGGATTATCAAAAGCGACAATTTGCAATTTTTGAGTCATCGGCGATCCGGAATGCTTTGGGCGTGGTGAGAATCCCTATTTTTGATTAAAACTAAAGCTTTTGATCCGGTTTTCTGTTATCATCCCCGTTTATAACAAGGCTAATTTTGTAGCCCAAACCATCCAGTCGGTACTGGCGCAAAGCTTTACGGACTATGAAATCATTCTGATCAACGACGGCTCTACCGATAAGAGTCTGCAAGTTCTTCAAACTTTTAACGCATCAAATATCAGACTGATCAATCAGGAAAATCAGGGCTTAAGCGCAGCGCGCAACAAGGGGATTGCCGCAGCCAAAGGTAAAATCATCGCTTTACTCGACGCAGACGATCTTTGGGAACCGCAACATTTGCAAAGCCTTTATGAGTTGAGTCAAAAATTTCCGGAAGCCCAATTATACGGCACAGCCTACGCTGAGCTATTCAGCGATGGAACACGAGTGCCCCCTAAAATCAACCTCAAAACAGCAGAGCCTCAACTTTTGATTCCTGATTTTTTTGAAGCCTCCCTTTTTCAGCCTCTGGTACCTCCCAGCAGTTTTGCCTTTCAAAAAAACATAATCGATTCTACTGGTGGTTTTGACACTCAAATCACCTGTTTTGAAGATGTTGATTTTTACATCAGAGCGCATCTAAAATTCAAAATGGCTTACACAACGCAGGCCACGATGCTTTACCGCCTTGAAAGTGAAAACCAGATCACAAAAGGCAGGTTGCACAGGATGCAAATGCCGAATCTGCAAAGCTATCTCAACGAAAATCCCAATCACAAAAGTTTACATACCTACATTCACCGGCATTGGTATTTCACCTGCAACTATCTTAAAACGGAAGGTGCACAAGAACATTATAAAGCGATGCGCAACAAACTGGACACGCGATACCTAAACCCACAACAACGTCTGCTACTCGCTCTCCCCGCCCCTTTCTTACGAGGCTTACGAAGCTTTAAAAACCGGTTGCTTAAAAAAGGATTTCGGGTTACGAGTTTCTAGGTTGTATTCGAATATTCAGAAATGGACAAGGCAGTGGATTTTTTTATTAATTTCAACGTAAATAATTCATCGATAATTATTTAAATCGATTTGACTTTATTTAAAATGGATAAATACAAAGGCAAATACCGCAATGAATCTGCACGCCATCCTACCTGGGATTACGCGAATGCAGGTCTTTATTTTATTACCATTTGCACCCGTGACCGTAAACATTTTTTTGGTGAAATCAATCTGGGAAAAATGGAATTGTCAGACATTGGAAAAATTGCCAAACAGGAATGGTTAAAAACATTTGAAATGCGTCCCGATATGAATTTATGGATGGGTGAATTTGTGGTGATGCCCGACCATTTTCACGCCGTTATCGGAATTGGCAAAAATGAATTCAATACCCAAAACACATCACGCCCGAATAAATTTGGCCCACAATCGAAAAATCTGGCATCCATTATACGTGGATTTAAAATTGGGGTTACCACAAACGCACGAAAAACCAATCCCGATTTTGCGTGGCAATCCCTATATCACGATCGCATTATCCGAAACGAAAAATCGCATCTTGCCATTTCAAATTATATTGAAAACAATGTACGTAATTGGAAAAAGGATAAATTGAACTAGCGCAATGCGCTATTAAAAATGTACGGTCGCAATGCATTGCGACCCTATTTCTGGATGCAAATCATTGCATCCCTTCCAAATCGAATGCAAATCATTGCATCCCTTCAATAAACGCCTTCCACAATTTATTGACCTCCTGATGATCGTAACGGGCAATACTGGCCTGTGCGTTTTCGCGGTATTGGTTTAATAAATCGGTATCGCCTGATAATTGATTTAACGCGTTTTTAAACGCCTCAAAATCCTGATGGGGTACGAGGATTCCGTTGGTACCGTCTAACAATTCGGCCGGACCTGTAGGGCAATCGGTAGAGACCACCGGAGTGCCGCAAGCCAAACTTTCGAGCAACACGCGAGGAAAACCTTCAAACTTGCTGCAAAAGGCAACAAACAGCGCGCCGGCAAAATAGGCTTCGGGCTTTTTGACAAAACCTTCAAAGTGTACGCGATCTTTCAGTTGTAGTTTTTCAACCTGCTTTTGAAGCCTTTTTAATTGAGGACCCTGACCCAAAATACGCAGATCAATTTGTTTACCGGGCAGTTCACTTTCGGCGTAAGCCTTAACCAGCTTATCAAACTGCTTGTGATCGCACAGTCGACCTGCGGTTACGATGTATGGATTATCAAATTTTTTGGCCTTTACCTTTTTGTATTTTTCAACCGAAATACTATTCGGAATCACATGAACATGTTGAAGACCATAACGCTGCTCAACCAGCCGCTTCATAGCTTCGGTGAGTACACAAATGGAATCATTTTTAAACAGTAAGCGAGTCGCCGAAGCACTTTTGGGAAAGTAATAATGGAGATTGGCGCTGCGCACCATATAAACCGGTTTAAAGTTTCGGTACAGCAGTTTTTTGACAAAATATTCCTTTACCGCACTTTTACGAAAGCGAAAATCAAGCACATAATCAATCGCTTTTACCTTCAGAAATTCACGCGTAATGCGCAACCTTCGGTATTTATCTAACGGATCATTCAACTTGTTTTTATACAAACCCAAATTGAAAAGTTCGCCGCTATGCTCGTAACCAATCTGATCTGTTATCGAGATGATAAACACTTTATTCCCTATTTGGGTAAGCTGTGTGCTCAGCAAGGCAGCCGAGCGTTCTGCTCCTCCCCCGGCGAGGGATTCAACCAGAATAGCGATATTTTTAGGGATGGGTTTCAGGGATTATGTATAATTTCGGCTTAAGATACTAAATAGATGAGAATTTTACTCGTAGGCGAATACAGTAACCTGCATAACAGTCTGAAAACGGGTTTACAAAGCCTGGGGCACGAGGTTACGCTCGTGAGTACCGGTGATGCCTTTAAAAAATACCCTTCAGATATACTGTTACAAGCCCGGCGTATCGAAGGTTTTACTCCGCTCAACTGGTATAGGAAAGCCTTGTTTCGGTTTACAGGTTTTGACATCGCCAATATGGAAATAGGCTATCGGGCGATGGATTTTCTCTTTGATCAAAAACCGTATGACGTCATCCAACTCATCAACGAATACCCGTTTAAGAGTCCGTATTTTATGGAACGCCGCGTCATCGAACGTCTACGTGCCCTGACCAAAAAACTGGTGATTTTAGCCTGTGGCGATGATTATGTGTACCTGAATAACCTTGACAAACTGCCGCATCATCCCGCATTGCAAAACCCGGAAATTCATTTTCCATACAGCGAAAAATACCTCACACCTGCCCATAAAAAATACCACGAGTTTGTCTTTGCTAAAAAAGATGCGATCATCAGCACCGATCTGGATTATCATCCTGCCTACGCAGGCAAAACTGATTACATGGGAATGATCCCAAACCCGGTTTGTGTGGAAAAACTGGAGTTTAAACCCAACACCAGTCTAAAGCAAATCGTTATTTTCCACGGGATCAATCAGACCAACTACTATAAAAAAGGCAATGACTTATTTGAAGCCGCTTTAGAACAGATTCAGGAAAAATATGGGAATCGCGTTGAGGTACGCACCGCTCGCAGCCTCCCTTACACCGAATATTTAAGGACGTACGAAGATGCACATATTGTGCTCGATCAGGCTTACGCACTTGATCAGGGCTACAACGCGCTTGAGGCAATGGCGCGGGGCAAAGTTGTGTTTACCGGAGCCGGTAAGGCATTTTGCAAAAACTATAATTTAAATGAAAACGAAATCGCCATACATACCGTTCCTGATGTAAGCAAAATCGTGAAGAATCTGGAAGCTTTGATCGAAAACCCAAAGCGCATTTTGGAAATAGGCCAAAACGCCAGAACTTTTATCGAAAAACATCACGATGCTAACGAAGTTGCGGGACGATATGTCAAAGCCTGGGAGCAGATTAAAGAACGAACGAAAACATAAAATTACTGAGTTGCCCTGTCGAATAATTTCTTTCTAAATAGAATCACCACCACCAGTAAATACAGGGAATAACTCAGTAAATGCGCTATCCCGGCACCTACAAATCCGTAGCGGGAAACCAGCCAAACGCTGCTAAAATAAATGATGCTAAGCGAAATCAGTTGGGTAATCACAAAGGTTTTCACCATGCGTTTAGCAATGATCTCATAAGCGATTACCAGACTCGCCACACGCACCAAATCCCCTGCCAGTTGCCAGATAAAAATAGGCTGCATCTCCAGAAATGAGGCATCATAAACCAACCTGATGATAAAGCCTTTTAGCAAAAAGATTACAAGAAGCCCCAAAGCAAAAAAGGGCAAAATACTCCTGTAAAAGTCGGTCGTGACTTTGCGCAGGTTCGTTTGGGTTCCGGAAGTCGAGAGTTTGGGTAAAACATACAACGTGAGGATACTCGTGGCAAACATCAGATAATAATCAGAAAGTCGCAGCATCGCGTCCCAGTATCCCGCATTTTCGATTCCGTCTGTCTCAATGATGTATTGCCGTATCGCAATATACACCCAGGGCGCGGCAACGGCCGAAAACAAACTCATAAACGCATAAGAACCCAATTTCTTAAGAAGGGAAGCGTCTATTTTTAGAAGGAATAACTCTTTCGCCTTCGGGAAATACTTCCTTAGAAAAAGCAGTGTAATACCTAAAGCCAGTACGCCACTTAAAATAAGAGCCAGCATCGCTCCCCAGATTGAAAACCAAATAATCAAGACTGCTGACAACAATACGCCTGAAGCATTGATACTCATGTTTATGAAAATCACCTTACGGAAATATCCCAGCCCGTTGAGGATGTTCAGTAGTAAAGTTTGTAAAGTAAAAAGAGGCAATACGATTCCTGCCAGACGTAGGATTAACGTGAAATCTTCCGTATTTTCAAAAATTAAGGCATTAAGATCCGGAGCGGCAATCACCACGATTAAACCTAAACCTAACGAAACTAAAAAAGGGAGTTTCAGTACCGTGGCGACGAGTTTATGAAGTGCTTCGGGTTGCTCTTTATACGTGGCGGTATATTTAATCACCCCATTGCTAACGCCCAATTGCCCCAGGCTTTGCAACGAACTCATAAAATTGCGCAGATCGCCCAGCAAGGCCATCCCTGAAGCACCCACGTACACCGCGATGAGTTTAGACGTGATGAGACCGCAAACCACCCGTACCGCAATACCCGCACTATTGAGCGAACCCACTTGCAATAGGATATTTTGGGCGAAAAGTTTGCGAACAAACCTAAGCATGATATGCGTTTAGAACGGTAATCACCCGGTTTATTTCTGCTTCAGTTAGGGCTGGATTAAGCGGAATACTCACACAGCTTTTTGCAATTGCTTCGGTGACCGGAAAACTCAAATGATTATAGTTTTTAAGTGCTTCCTGTTTATAAGGAGGCACTTCGTAATGAATGGCAGAACCTATTCCGTTTTGGTTTAGATACGCTAAAAAATGAGGCCGATTGTTAACCAAAACTACAAAGACATAAAACACGTGACCTGCTGAAAAGTCAAAAAAAGGTAACCTGATTTCGGGATTTTGAATCTCTCTGAGGTACCGGGATGCAATCTGACGGAGCCTGTTATTCTGCGCATCGAGATCGTTTAGTTTTTCATTTAAGAACAAGGCCTGCAGCGGATCAAGCCGCGAATTGAACCCAAGACTTGCGTTATGCTGAGCATCCTTACGGCCGTAATTGCGTAAACTTTGAATGGTGTTCGCCAGTCGCTCATCTGAAGTAGTAACCGCCCCGGCATCACCCAGGGCTCCGAGATTTTTAGTGGGATAAAAACTGAAGGCTGCGGCATCGCCAAAACTGCCGGCTTTTTTAGCGTTCACTACTGCCCCGTGTGCCTGGCTGGCATCTTCAATAAGCAGCAATTGGTGTTTTTCAGCATAGGCTGAAAATGCTTCAATGGGTCCCAACTGTCCGTACAAATGCGTCACCACAAGTGCCTTTACCGAAGCTTCCGGCTTCCCGATTTTATCAAGATTTATATTGAAGAATTGGGTTTCGGCTTCCACAAAAACAGGCTTTAATCCGGCCTGAATGACCGCAAGCACCGTTGCGATATAACTGTTGGCCGCAAGCAGGACTCCATCTCCCGAAACCAGTTTCCCTTCCACTTTATAAGCCTCAAAAATGAGCCGAAGCGCATCAAAACCATTACCCGTACCCACGCAAAAATCGGTGTCGCAATACCGGGAAAAAGCAGTTTCAAAATCGCTCACCGCCTTACCCAATATATAGGTTCCGCTACCCAAAAAATCTTCAAACCGCTTTTTAAAACGTTGCTCGTAAGGTGCATTGACCTGCTTTAAATCTAAAAACGGAATGTTCATAAATCGAGCTTTAACGTGTGTTGCAAATAAACCTGAGCGCCCAGTTCTTCCTTCTGTTTGATGAGTCCGAAATTGTATGCTTCATCACGGCTGCCCTGCACGGTCCCCATATCAAAAAAACGATATCCCGCGTCTTTATAATCCTGAATCAGGTTCACAAACAGAAAATCCATCGCGCGCAGCTTTTCACCTTCGGGCGTGGTCGCGCCGTACTGGGATTTTACCACGTCTTCCGTTAGAAACAAGGTAACCCCGGCAAGCAGGGTTTCGCCCTGATAACAATTAATCTGCTTGATGTTGTAGGGAAACTGCTTTTGAAGCAGCTCTATTTCGCCCAGACTGTGCACGGGTTCAGTATCAAATTTAGCAGCCAGGCGTGGTTTTAATACGCCATTCCAAAATCCGGCAAAATCGGCTTCCGCATAACGTAAACCGCGATCCTCTGCCTGTCGTGCACGCCGTTCTTTGGTAGCATGAATAAAATAAGGGCGGTTATAATCTATTCCAAAATTCAACTGACTTCTAACCACCTGCGCACCGGCTTCCAGCAAAAGATGCTCGAGTTCGTAAGCCGGCTGCTGAATATAAAACTGCGGAATAAATTTGATTTGGAAATGCTGAAATCTTTCCGTTTTTAAGTATTGCAGCAAAGCTTCCACAACCTGTTTTGTTTCCGCGAAAGCGATACCTTTTTCCAAAACCAGTGCGCCATAGGTAAGCCCCTGATGACTATACAGGTTAGCCCCTTCCCGGTTAGCCGGAAGCACCGCAATCACTTTTTCATCCTTAAAAAAAAGGAGGCTGTGATCTTCAAAACGCTCGCCATGATAGGCAATAAAAGCACGTGAAAATAAAAAGCTGGTGTTTTTAACGCCTTTGTTTTTAGAGCCCATCAATGAGGTCACAAAGCGATCCCAGCGGGATTTATAATCGGGAGTGTATTTAGTTACGCTTATCAAGTTTTAGACTTTGGTATGGGGAAAGTACAAAATTTAATGCGAGAAGTTTATTTCAAAAAAAACACCTCCCGGAGGAGGTGTTCGTGACCTGTATAACACCCTAAAATCATACAGATCGTAATTTTTCGTAAACCAATCGACTCATCGCATTTCTTCAGTAAAACGGCTATGTAAATGGTGTGTTTAACTGTATAGACTACAATTAATCAAAAAGGTTGCGTGAGATTTTAGATTTTTTCTAAAAAAAGTTGAAATAACTAATAAGGGCAATTCTCAGGCGCGCTCTAGGAGATTAAAACTTTTAGTTAACTTTATAAAAAAATGACATGGGAACGCAGGAACTTAAAAAACGTATTAAGTCTTATGTAGAAAGAGGCGATGACAAAGTACTCGCAATCGTACATGGGGTTTTCGAGAATTATTATCAGGATGAAACTATGGCTTATTTTCCCGATGGAAGCCCAATGTCGCGCAAAGAATACAATCTGCAGCTTGAAAATGCAGAGGATCAAATAGGACGTGGAGAATTTAGTTCTATTGAAGATGTAGAAAATCAAATTCCCGATTAATTATGTCCCTCCAAGTTGTCTGGCTTATACAGGCCATTGATTCCCTGAAAACATTTTAGATTATCGTTATAAAGATATTCCGTCTGCGAGAGCGGTTGTAAAAAGAGATATTTAAATGCTTCCAGCCCAATCACATTTCCTGAATAATATCAGCAAGACGAAATTAATGCAGATTACAGAAAGATACTAGTTCGGGATTATAAGCTACTTTACAAAGAAAAAGATGGCGTGATTTACATCAGTAATGTCATCTGCACTAAGGCTTCACTCCAATAAAAAAGCACCTCCTCACGGAAGTGCTTTTTTACAATAAACAAAATCTCAGACGGTTAAACCGACTTGTTACGCTTACGTTCGTTTTCGGTTAACAATACCTTACGCAGACGCAAATGGTTTGGAGTAACCTCAACATATTCATCTTTTTGTATGTATTCTAAAGCCTCTTCTAACGAGAATTTGATAGCCGGTACAATTTTGGCCTTATCATCTGCTCCAGAAGAACGTACGTTTGATAATTTTTTGGTCTTGGTAATATTAACGGTCATATCATCCTGACGGCTGTTTTCACCAATTACCTGACCTTCGTAGATATCCTCACCCGGATCAACGAAGAACTTACCACGATCCTGAAGTTTATCAATCGAATATGGGATTGCAGTACCCTTTTCCATAGAAACCAGCGAACCGTTGTTACGACCCGGGATATCTCCCTTAAGCGGCTGGTATTCTTTAAAACGGTGAGCCATAATCGCTTCACCTGCAGTGGCAGTAAGCAACTGGTTACGTAAACCGATAATCCCTCGTGAAGGAATTAAAAACTGGCATACCATACGATCACCTTTGGCTTCCATACTCAACATCTCCCCTTTACGGATAGACACCATTTCTACCGCCTTACCTGAAACTTCATCCGGCAGGTCAATAGTCAATTCTTCAATAGGTTCGCATTTAACCCCGTCAATTTCCTTGATGATTACCTGCGGCTGTCCAATTTGCATTTCGTAACCTTCACGACGCATCGTCTCGATCAATACCGAAAGGTGTAATACTCCACGGCCAAATACCATAAACTTATCTGCACTGTTCGTTTCTTCTACGCGAAGTGCCAGGTTTTTCTCAAGCTCTTTCCATAAACGGTCTTTGATGTGACGCGAAGTCACAAACTTTCCGTCTTTACCAAAGAATGGCGAATCGTTAATGGTAAATAACATACTCATCGTAGGCTCATCGATCGCGATGGTCTTTAATCCTTCCGGATTCTCAAAATCGGCAACGGTATCTCCAATTTCAAAACCTTCAATACCTACAAGAGCACAAATATCACCTGCCTGAACTTCGGCTACTTTCTTACGACCAAGTCCTTCAAAGGTGTGTAATTCTTTAATTTTTGCTTTTTTGATGCTTCCGTCACGCTTAACCAGCGATACGTTCATCCCTTCTTTTAAAATACCGCGTTGTAAACGTCCTATGGCGATACGCCCGGTAAATGAAGAGAAATCCAGAGAAGTAATCAGCATCTGGGTGGTACCCTCTTGAATTTTAGGAGAAGGAATATGCTCCATCACCATATCTAGAAGTGGCTCAATGTTTTCCGTTTGATTTTCCCAGTGGTCACTCATCCAGTTGTTCTTAGCCGAACCGTAAACCGTAGGGAAATCTAGCTGCCATTCTTCGGCACCCAATTCAAACATCAGGTCAAAAACCTTCTCGTGAACTTCTTCAGGAGTACAGTTTTCTTTATCTACTTTATTAATAACCACGCACGGTTTAAGACCCAGGTCTATAGCCTTTTGCAATACAAAACGCGTTTGTGGCATAGGCCCTTCAAAAGCATCAACCAGCAATAACACGCCGTCAGCCATATTGAGTACCCGCTCAACCTCACCACCAAAATCGGCGTGACCCGGAGTATCAATAATGTTAATCTTGGTGTCTTTATAGATAACCGAAACGTTCTTAGAAGTAATAGTAATACCGCGTTCACGCTCCAGATCATTATTATCCAGAATCAAATCACCGGTGTTTTCGTTCTCACGAAACAACTGGCAGTGGTACATAATTTTGTCTACCAGGGTGGTTTTACCGTGGTCAACGTGCGCGATAATCGCAATGTTTTTAATATTCATAAGTAGCCCTTATTTTAAGGGCGCAAAGATACAGTTAATTCGCGGACTTTTAAGCACTTATTTCAATTATAATTTGGGCGGCTTGCTGCTTGTGTAAAATCCTCTAAAAAATTGAAAATCAACCACAAGCAGCAACCGGGCTATACGCTCTATCTTTTTTGTCAGCAGCTTTACCTAATACGCCAAAAGGCGCAGGAAGCCTCTCCTAACAAAAAAGGATGCCGCTGCTATCCCTGCCGCAAGCGGTTGCAGGCTACAGGTTCAAGGTTTGCTTGTTTCTTGTTTTCTTTTTTCTTTTTTCTTTTTTCTTTTAAAAGTTAATTGGAATTTATTTTACTTCGGTTTCTGTTTATTCCCGCTTTGTAATTTGTATCTGGTAGTTGTCATCAACAATAGGTTCTCGACTGCGCTCGAACTGACAACGCGTTTTACTTCCTGCTTTCTATTTTCCACTTTTTACCTCTTACCTAGAAAACGCTGCCCTCGAACCGACAAACCGTTTTACTTTCTACTTTTTATTCTCCACTTTTTACTTTTTACTGTGGAATCGTTTAAGAAAAAACCACAAAAAATTACCTTTTTTACAATCCTTGAATTTTGAACCTTGAATTTTAAATTCTACAAACTGCCCACTGAGACAGCCAACTGGTACTATATGCGTCCGAACCCTGAGTGCCGCGACCTAAGAAGCGGTGTATCGGAGGGTTACTTTTTACTTTTTCCTGTGGAATCGTGGAATCGTGGAATCGTTTAAGAAAAAACCACAAAAAATTACCTTTTTTACAATCCTTGAATTCTGGACCTTGAATTTTAAATTCTACCAACTGCCTACTGAGACTGCCAACTGGCACTATATGGATCCGAACCCTGAGTGCCGCGACCTAAGAAGCGGTGTATCGAAGGGTTACTTTTAACAATTAACCCATAACACCTAACTATTCCCAAAGACTTATCTTTGCAGTTTTAAATAAGAACCGATGAAACTTTCCAATATTCCCCAGATTAAACATACAGACACCAATAACTTTTTCCTGCTTGCCGGTCCCTGCGCCATTGAAGGCGAGGAAATGGCGTTACGCATTGCCGAAAAAGTAGTGGGCATAACCGATAAACTGGGAATCCCCTACGTTTTTAAAGGAAGTTTTAAAAAGGCAAACCGCAGTCGTATCGATAGCTTTACCGGTATTGGTGACGAAAAAGCGCTTAAGATCTTGCGTAAGGTTTCAGAGACTTTTAAAGTCCCAACGGTGACAGACATTCACGTAAACGAAGATGCAGCTATGGCTGCCGAATATGTAGATGTGTTGCAAATTCCGGCATTTTTGGTACGTCAAACCGACCTCGTGGTCGCCGCTGCTGAAACCGGCAAAGTAGTCAACCTCAAAAAAGGACAGTTTATGAGTCCGGAGGCGATGAAACACGCCGTTACCAAAGTCACCGACACCGGCAACGAGAACGTCTGGATCACCGACCGCGGAACGATGTTTGGCTATCAGGATCTTATCGTAGATTTTAGAGGCATCCCCACCATGAAGCAATACGCGCCAACCGTACTCGATGTCACGCATTCCTTACAACAGCCCAATCAAAGCAGTGGCGTAACCGGCGGCCGACCTGAACTTATAGGTACTATGGCAAAGGCCGGTATCGCGGCAGGTGTTGACGGTCTATTTATCGAGACCCATTTCGACCCCGCAAATGCCAAGAGCGACGGTGCCAATATGCTCGACCTAAGCTTACTGGAAGGATTGCTTACCAAACTGGTAGCAATACGCAAGGTGGTTGCCGGGTAAAATTTAACAGACTGAGAATAGTTCAAATTAAAGGATTGCCAAGACTCTTGTTTTAGCAATCCTTTAATTTTTAATAGCAAATTTTGCCGCATTTACGTTCTGCTCTGCTCGTCCCGTTCGATTTAAGTTTTCTTCTCAGGTATCAAAAACAGCTATGTGAAGAATTCTTTTTATTTTTAATCACAATCAAAAAACATTTAAAATGAACTATTTACGCATCTCCGCACTAGCCTTAACCACCCTGGCTGTACTTTCCTGTAAAGACGAACCTGAAAAAACTCCATTAACAATGGGTAATCTCGAACTTTCAGAAAGCAAGCCGATGCCCGGCGACAGTTTGATCCTTTGGTATACACCTGAACAAACAGAAGATTCGCTCGATATAGAAGCATTTTACGCCTATACCGTAAATACTAAAAGTTATCCCCAGGATATTGATCTGGTTAAAGACGGAGAGCGCTATAAGGGCAGTATTGCCATTCCCGATTCGGCACAGGGTCTTATTTTCAATTTTAAAAATGGAAAGGACTATGACTCCAATGAAGAGCAGGGATATACGCTAAGCCTGTATAACGAGGCAGGTGTACCCGTTGCCGGCTCTGAAGCCGGAATCGCCTTTTATAAACTCGCTCAGGGCAGTTATTACGGTATGAAAACAACACCAGACTCTACTTTGGCTGCCATTAACCGATCTCTTGAAAAGAATCCCGAACTTAAAAACGATTGGTTCACGATACAAATGCAGGTAATGAATCAGGCAGATGCTAAAGCTGCCGGAGTGAAATTAGATGAAGAACTCGCCGCATACTCCCAAAAGCAGGAGCTTACAAAAGAGGAGTATCAAAACCTGATTACGATATATCAGATCAAAAGGGATCAGTCCAAAACCGATTCGATCCAGGCGATTTTCATTGAAAAATATCCTAAGAGTCAAATCGCTCAAAACGCTTATGTTTCTAAAATGCGTGGTGCTCAAACTCCCGAAGAAAAGCTTGCAGTACTTGAAGAATTCAATGAAAAGATAGGAACAGACGGTACTCAGAAAAATTTTCTATACCGCAGTTTAGCTGAAGCATACCTCAATGCAGGGGATACCAAAAATTTCAAAAAATATATGGAGATGGCCGGTGACGATTCGTCTAAAGCCTCAACCCTGAATAATATTGCCTGGGGCTACGCCGAAAGCGGAGAAAACCTCGCACTGGCGGAAGAATTGTCTAAAAAATCCCTTGCTATCATTGAGACTGAAAAATCAAAAAAACCGGAGTATTATACGGCCCGCCAGTATGCGAACAACATGAAATCTACCCGGGCTATGTACTCAGACACCTATGCCCTGATCCTGTTCAAGCAGGGTAAAGTTAAAGAAGCTATCGCTGTTCAGGAAGATGCCGTTGCAGATGGTGTTGCCCCTGATGTTAGTGAGCGCTACATTCAGTTTCTGGCAGCAGATGAGCAATATCAAAAGATCGTTGAGAAAGCCTCAGAGCTGGTTAAAGAAGGTAATGCTACCACAAAGACCAAAGAATATCTGGCTACTGCCTACACCAATACCGAACAAGAAGCAGATTTTGACAGCTACCTCAGCAGTCTCGAAAAGGTCGCTCACGATAAGGCTTTAGCCGAACTGAAAAAAGAAATGCTTGATGAAGAAGCGCCTCAGTTCCGCCTTAAAAATCTGGAAGGTGAAGAAATCGCTCTCGCCGATTTAAAAGGAAAAACCGTGGTACTCGATTTCTGGGCAACCTGGTGCGGACCGTGTAAAGTTTCCTTTCCCGGGATGCAAAAAGCGGTTACCAAATATGCCGATAATGAAAATGTAGAATTCCTCTTTATAGACACCTGGGAAAGCACCAGCGGTGAAGCCCGTGAAAAAGGAGTAAGTGATTTCATCAAGCAAAACAACTACACCTTTAATGTATTGATGGACACTCCTGAAGAAGAAGGCAGTCGCAAATACGACGTGGTTTCAGCCTATGAGGTTGACGGTATTCCCACTAAGTTTGTGGTAGGCCCCGACGGAAAAATCAAATTCAAAGCCGTAGGTTTTGATGGCAATACAGACGGTCTGGTTGAAGAACTTGATATGATGATCGCACTGGCTGCGGGGCAGTAGTTCGTAGACGTTAGGAAACTAAAAAATCCGTGTTTGAATATCAGACACGGATTTTTTTATAGCTTAATTACTTCTTAATCAAGTATCCAGTGCAGCAGGCCTTCCTGATCAACAATAGACCAACTGTGCGGATTTCTGCTTCCGTCTGCCCTATATCCCTTATTCTCAGTCGTAATAAGTTCTACGTTATCGTAGCCTTTAGCGGTCAAAAACTCAGATAGCCGCTCCAGATGAAAAGCATTCATTTGCTCATAATCAACTCCCATATTCTCTTTCCACCAGGTTTTATCGGGCTCTGTATAAAAACGGATTTTGGTGTTTTCTAAAGCTTTCAAATTCTGAAAGTTTTCGGTTTCATAGACAAAAGCGCTGTACGTTTCGTAAGGACCGATCTCCTCATCAGGATTTCCCAATTGCGCATTAAAAAACTGAAGCATAAAGGCGCTTTCTCCGGCCGCAGCGGGTGAGAAATTACGCGCTACATTTTGTTTGGCAATACGATAGAGCGCTGCAAGATCTACCGGAGCATCCACAGCAAATACTCCGGCAGGTTTAATTCCATAGGATTTATTTTCCGTTAGATAGTTACTTATTATCAATGACAAGGCTCCGCCGCTAGACAATCCACCGATATAAACCGCATCGTCAGGCAGGTTATTTGAAGTGATTAGATTCTGAAGCATCTGTGCCAATTGCGCCTTTTCTTCCTCCTGTAAAAAAATCTTACGATTATAGTTCAGATAGGCCACTGCTACATTTTTAGACAAGGCTAAATCGGTTATGGGGTACTCGTTTTCAATACCCACAGCGTTTTCTCCAAATCCACCAAACAAAACAAAAACGGCATCCGTTTGTTGGGGTTTGTAGAGTGTATAATCTGCAGTAGTTAAAGCTTCGGCTTCCTGCGCTGTACTTAAAGCTGTAGTTAAAATCAGACACAGAACCGGGAGTAGATTTTTAAAATGTTTTTTCATTATTCGTTTATTTAAAATTATTCGTTTTTATCCGGAGATTTCAAGCTCCGTTTATAGGCCTCTAAATCCCATTCCATATCAAAATTAGAAAGGTAAGACGCCATCGGATCAAGCCCTATTGAAGCTCTTCGCTCATCTACGTGATCGGGGTCAATCATCGGAGCGACAAAAGACTCTCCGGTTTCTGTGCGGCCCACCTGACTGCCGTAAATTTGAGGCCTGTCGTTACGTATCTCAATGCGATCCTGTAAAAGAGCTAAAAAATGAGGCGGAGTGTTTCCTTCTAAAACAGCTTTTTGCAGTAAGGGCAGGTAGTTTTCCTGTATTTCAAGATCAGAATGCTGAATAACCAAAAACAAGGTCATATTACCTTCGTCGCCCAGCACATCAGAGCCTAGCCAACCCCGTTCATCCAGAATGCGTTTCACTTTGATCAAATTAATGGAGTCTACCCGGTCTACTGTTTTCCATTGAGATTTTACTTCTTCTGACTGCCAGCCGTATTGATCTCCCAGTTTTCCAAGCTTTTTTCTGACGCTTTGATCACTTTGATGAACACTATCTAAGACAGCTACCAGTGGTTTATCCCAGTATTGCTCTACCTCTTCCCTATTTTGCTTCACACGTGCAAGAATTTCATCCCAGCGGGTATCACTATGTAAATTGGCTAGGTCAGTATCCTGAGAGATATGAGCATAGTTTTTATACCCATCCGGTTTAGAAATGACAAATAAGTGTTCAAAAGCTTTATCTACCTGATTTGCCAGCGCCCATGAACATGCTGCATTATACCGATCAGCAATCTGTGTATCATCTCCGGTCAGATTAAAAGCCTTTTCATAGGTAACGCCAGACTCCGAATAATTTTGGGACTGATAAAGCCTGTGTGCCTCTAGAATTAAATCATCATAGTTTTTTGTTTCCTGACTATACGATGCAAAAAAACTTAAAAACAGCGCAGTAATTTGTAATCTAACAATTCTCATATTTCTTAATAGGTAAACCCAAATGATATAGGTTAATAGGAGTAAGTTAGAACATTCCGGAGTTAAACGCTTACGGTTTTCCTTATTTTCTCAAAAAAAATCTTAACTCTCCAAAATAGCCCTGAGCTGCTTCAAAAACACAATCACTAGTTCAGCATCAATATCTTCCACCTTATGATACCTCAAAGAGCGTAGCCGTTTCCGGTTTTCACCTGCTATTAAATGATTGTCGGGATCATCAAGGTCTGTTCCATAAACAAAGCTCAAATCCACAAAACGCTTCCTAAAATTCAAAAAGCAGAACATTTTTCCATTCAAATAATAAAACGGCAAATGCCATTTATACAGCAACTGAGCTTCGGGAGCTGTATGCTCGATAATCACCTGCAGCTCCAATAAAATGCTTCTAAAAGGCTCGGGTTGAGAAAGGATATAGTTTTCTGCAGGATTCATAGCTGTAATTTAAGACTTGTTTCGGGTTTTCGGTTTTCGGTTTTCGGTTTTCGGTTTTCGGTTTTCGGTTTTCCTAAGTTGTGAAAAAAAATGGAATCATGGAATCGTGGAAGAAAAAACAAGAACTCCAAGTAAATACAAATTCTTGAATTTTTTAACCTTGAATCTTGAATCAATCCAAATCCCCTCTGAGACTGCTAACCAATATTATATTCATCCGGACCCTAAGTGCCGCGACCTAAGGAGCGGTGTATCGAAGAGTCACCTCTTACCTCATATCACCAACCGATTTGTTCTCTGTTCTCTGTTCTCTAAATCAAAAATTTCGTATTTCGTATTTCGTATTTCGTATTTCGTATTTCGTATTTCAACTATTTTACGTTACTTTGCAATTCAAAGTACTTTTGTATGGAAACCAAAAACTACCTTCAGGATATAGCGCACATCAAAATCATGATGAGCCGGTCATCCCGTTTTATGTCTATCAGTGGTCTTTCCGGAATTTTAGCCGGAATTTATGCGCTTGTGGGAGCAGCACTGGCTTACGTACACTTAACCTCTTACACCCATTCGGGCTATCAGGGATACGACCTTGTATCTGATGATTTACGTTCTACACTATTCTTTAATTTGTTAGAAATTGCCCTAGTTGTTCTCGCAGCAGCTCTGGTAACAGGTGCCATCCTTACCTACCGGAAAGCCAAAAAACTCAACGAAGACATCTGGAATCCGGTTTCGAAGCGGCTTCTGGCCAATTTCACTGTTCCATTAATCACAGGCGGACTTTTTTGCCTGGTGTTGCTCCAATACGATATCGTAGGTCTTGTCGCACCGGCTACCCTAATCTTTTACGGCCTGGCACTCATTAATGCCAGTAAGTTTACGGTGGGTGACATCAAATATCTGGGTTTGGCCAATGTTCTAATCGGTCTCGTAGCAACCCAGTTTGTGGGATATGGTTTGTACTTTTGGGCGCTGGGTTTTGGTGTGTTTCACATCATTTATGGCGCTATTATGTACCGCAAATACGACCGTCCCACCCCTAACCCCTCCCAAAGGGCGGGGAACTAGTAAGCTCTAAAACCGAATCATTACACCTTGAAAAACATCATTCAACATATCAACAAAGCCTTTGACCATCGCATACGCCTGGGTATTATGAGCGTTCTCATTGTGAATGATTTTGCCGATTTTAATATGCTGAAGGAATTGCTGGGCGCCACAGACGGCAACATTGCCAGCCACACCAAAGCCCTTGAAAAAGAAAATTACATCAAGGTCGAAAAATCATTTATTAACCGAAAGCCCAACACGCGCTACATCGCCACTCCAAAAGGTCGCGAAGCCTTTACCAAACACATTGAAGCTTTAGAAAAACTGATCAATCCAAATGACTAAATCTATTTTTTTATCCATTTACTTTGAATTTCAAAGTACTTTATTAATTGCAAGAGAACTTGTGGTTGGCGCCTCATTCGATCTTACCAGTCGGGTTTACGTGCTGTTTAAGCGTAATGAACCCTGGGGTATTTCGCGAAGCGAACTCCTTTTGTATCCGCCGGAAAGTCTGGGTTTTCATCTGGGATGTTTTCTCCTCAGACAGCATTTTGAACCTCAGCCGCATTGCGAAAACCACGACATTTTCCACATACTCACCGGTTATGAGACCGATACGGCTCAGGAGATCGCGCTTCAGTTTTTCCTCTATGGTAACGGCAAACGCAGTCCGTTTCTCCACCTAGCCATGTTTGCCGGCATCATCCTTTTTCCCGATCAGTATGCGCTTTTTCGCGAAGCCTATCACAAAGGCACCCAGGCTAAACGCCTGTTTGATCTGGACTATAAACCGCTTTTGACCAACTCCATTTATCAATTCAAAAATCAATACCTCAACACTTAAAAATCATCTTATGAACACACCAAATTCACAGCCGCCCAACAAATTCATCCAATGGATCAAAAGCTCCATCACCGCCCGAATGTTTATGGTGGGCTTTCTCACGCTCATCTTACTCATTCCGTTATTTTTCGTTCAGAACCTGATCGAAGAACGCGCCCAGCGGCAACAGGAAGTGGTTGCGGAAATCAATGAAAAATGGGGAGAGGAAGTATTGGTTTACGGCCCCGTTCTCAAAATCCCATATACCTTACCGGTCAAGAAAACAGTGCAAAACCCCGGAACCAAAACCTTTGAAACGCTTGTAACTGAAGAAGAGCATATCGCTTATTTCTTTCCCGAACAACTCAATCTGAAAACGCAGGTAAATCCGGAAATTAAATCCCGAAGTATTTATAAAACCACGGTTTATAATTCAGAGACGCATTTTGAAGGCAGTTTTTCCGTACCCGATTTTAGCGATGCACCCGGAGAGCCGGTACAAATTCTATGGGAAAAGGCGCGGGTGCTTTTCCAAACTTCCAATTTAAAAGGCGTTAACAAGCAGGTAAAGATTAACCTCAACGGAACTTCCTATTTATTTACATCGAAATTTGAACAGCGTATTGGAAAAAGTCAGGATACGGTTGAACTGTTTATGATGGAAAGTACGGCGATCAAACCCGAAAGTCTTCCGCAGGAATCAAAAGTGAGTTTTACGATGGACCTTCACATTAACGGAAGTCAGCAAATACAATTCATCCCCATTGGTAAAACCACCGAAGCGCAAATCACTTCAGACTGGGAAACCAATAATTTTACCGGAAACTTTTTGCCCTACAATCAGGATAAACTGGAGGGCAAAGGCTTTGATGCCAAATGGCGGGTGCTTGATATCAACCGCCCCTTTCCGCAGGAATTCTTTATCAGCCTACCCACATTAAACGCCTATGCTTTTGGGGTGAACTTTATGATTCCGGTAGACGAATACCAAAAAAGTGAGCGTACGGCTAAATACGGTTTTCTGGTGATAGGACTTACTTTTCTGATTTTCTTCCTCATCCAGACGCTGAGCAAAATAGGGATTCATCCGTTTCAATACCTGATGATTGGGCTGGCGCTTATAATGTTTTACACGCTGCTGATTTCGATTTCAGAACACAGCAATTACCTCAACGCCTATCTGGTTGCGAGTGTGGCCGTGGTACTGCTGATTTCTCTTTACGCCCGAAGTATTCTCAAGAATATCAAGTTCCCGGTTTTTATAGGGCTATCGCTTACGCTCCTGTACAGCTTCATCTACGTGATCATTCAGCTTGAAAGTTATGCACTGCTGGTAGGAAGCATCGGCCTGTTTATCATTCTGGCGCTGGTGATGTATGTCTCGCGCAAAATTGATTGGAATTCTTAATTTAATTCCACCGAAACCAAACAGCTTATGAACGGTCCATTCCTTCATTTTTATAAAAAGGTGCGTGTCAATTTTTGGCACGCCCTCTTTTACCTCTTTTGCAGATGCACCCTGGCTCTGGGTTTTATAGTTGCCGGATACGTTAAGATTATCGGCGAACGATTTGCCAGCGGCCTGGACATCAGGCATCCTATGGGCGCGTACCTGGAGGCTTTGCACCATACGGAATTTTACTATCCCTTTATTGGTGTGTCCCAAATTCTCGCCGGTATTCTGCTGGTCATCAGACGCACAGCACTGCTGGGAGCTCTACTCTATTTTCCGATAATAGTCAATATTTGGGTGCTCTCCTGGGCGGTACGTTTTGAAGGTTCGCTGGTTACTTCGACCCTCATGGTTTTGGCAAATCTGTATATTCTGCTCTATAATTATGACCGACTTAAATTTATGTTGCCATTCAGCGAAAAAGCCCTGAACTATATACCGCGCATTTCACTCAATGAAGCTGAAAAACGTAATGCAGCCGGGAAGCAAGTGTCGTTTCGCTATAACCTGAATCTGGCCAGCTTGAAATCACCTTTGGTTTCCAAAAAGTTTCCGTGGGGATTTTTGTTGGTAGTAATCGTAACTTTTGTAATTACCGTCTTCGCTTCTAACCGCCTTTTTGAACTGATGCCGCGTAACAATTATTATGATTGCGTAAGCCGACTCGAAAAGCGAACTCCTGAAAAAGCCGGTTTCGATTTTTGCAATTGCATTCACAATCAGGGAAAAACCCTTGACACCTGTTTGGAAGAGTATGAAGCCGTAAAAGCCAAAAATTGAAATGGGGTTGGCTCTTTGCTCTTTGCTCTTTGCTCTTTGCTCTTTGCTCTTTAAAAAATCAATAAGGAATAACAAATCCGTAATAATGAACATTAAACAACTATGAAAGATTTCATTCTCAAAAAATACACCACACTCAAATACCTGCTTGCCGCACTGTTATTGTGCTTTTTCCTTTTGGTATTTCGCATCAAAACCACACACGACTATTTCGGTTTATTCCTGGTATGGAACCTCTTTCTGGCCTTTATTCCGCTCGGTATTGCCTGGTATATGGAAGCGCAGGAACGGCTTGAAAAGCAGAAGCTTCAACTTTTTACAGCTTTGGCTGTCTGGCTGCTGTTTCTACCCAATGCTCCTTACGTGATTACCGATTTGATTCACCTGTCGTATAGTCCGAAAGATTGGCTCTGGTATGATCTGGTTACGATTAGTGTTTTTGCACTGCTGAGTCTGTATTTTGGTTTTGAATCCATTCGCGTCTGGCGCAGATTGTTGGCAACACAAATCGCGGCTAAATGGCTCAATCCAGCGACTGTTGCAGTGCTTATCCTGTGCGGTTTTGGCATTTATCTGGGTAGATTTATACGCTTTAATTCGTGGGATGTGGTGACCAATCCGCTCGAGCTTTTATATACCATTGCGCAGTATCTGATCAATCCCATTCAAAACCACCGGGTATGGATTTTCACTTTGAGTTTTGGGCTATTGCTTAATGCGGGCTACTTTAGTTTTCAGTTTTGGTTAACCAAAAAACAAAACTATGATTCCACGTGCTAAGCGACATTATTATGTGATTGGTTTTGCGATTCTTTTTGGTGTGGAAGCGGCAATTGCTATGTACTTGAAAGGAGGATTCATTCGCAGTTATCTGGGTGATTTACTGGCAGTCATTTTAATCTATACCTTATTAATGGCCTGCTCGCGGCTTTCCGTCAAAACAGGATTGGTTCTTACCGCATCAATCGCCTTACTGGTCGAAGTGCTGCAGCTTATAGATCTGACCCAGTTTTTTGAAGGCACTTACAAACAGGTAGCCACTTTGGTTTTTGGCAGTCACTTCTCCTGGCTTGACCTGTTGATGTACGGGTTAGGGATTTTAGTGGTTTATGGGTTGGAACGGGTGAAAGAATGAATTATCATTTTTATTGTTATTGAAAGAAGTTTTCGGTTTTCGGTTTTCGGTTTTCCTAAGCTGCGAAAAAAGTTTAATCGTTCAACTGTGTAATCGTTAAATCGCTTGACGGTCAAGATTCCTCGCCATAAATTCTCAACTGATTGAAAGCTGAGACGACCTTGTAAATGCAGAATTACGAATGCAGAATTAAGAGTTATTGCTGGTTTTGAATTTTCAACCCTGAATCCTGAACTCAACTAACTGCTAACTGTGACTGCCTACTGAGACTGCTCGAAAAATTCTGAATGTAGAATGCAGAATTAAGAGTTATTGCTGGTTTTGAATTTACGACCCTGATTCTAGAACTCAACTAACTACTAACTGTGACTGCCTACTGAGACTGCTCGAAAAATTCTGAATGTAGAATGCAGAATTAAGAGTTATTGCTGGTTTTGAATTTTCAACCCTGAATCCTGAACTCAACTTACTGCTAACTGTGACTGCCTACTGAGACTGCTTGAAAAATTCTGAATGTAGAATGCAGAATTAAGAGTTATTGCTGGTTTTGAATTTTCAACCCTGAATCCTGAACTCAACTTACTGCTAACTGTGACTGCCTACTGAGACTGCTCGAAAAATTCTGAATGTAGAATGCAGAATTAAGAGTTATTGCTGGTTTTGAATTTACGACCCTAAATCCTGAACTCAACTAACTACTAACTGTGACTGCCTACTGAGACTGCTCGAAAAATTCTGAATGTAGAATGCAGAATTAAGAGTTATTGCTGGTTTTGAATTTACGACCCTGATTCTAAAACTCAACTAACTACTAACTGTGACTGCCTACTGAGACTGCTCAAAAAATTCTGAATGTAGAATGCAGAATTAAGAGTTATTGCTGGTTTTGAATTTTCAACCCTGAATCCTGAACTCAACTTACTGCTAACTGTGACTGCCTAATGAGACTGCTTGAAAAATTCTGAATGTAGAATGCAGAATTAAGAGCTATTGCTGGTTTTGAATTTTCAACCCTGAATCCTGAACTCAACTAACTGCTAACTGTGACTGCCTAATGAGACTGCTTGAAAAATTCTGAATGTAGAATGCAGAATTAAGAGTTATTGCTGGTTTTGAATTTTCAACCCTGAATCCTGAACTCAACTAACTGCTAACTGAGACTGCCTAATGAGACTGCTTGAAAAATTCTGAATGTAGAATGCAGAATTAAGAGTTATTGCTGGTTTTGAATTTACGACCCTAAATCCTGAACTCAACTAACTACTAACTGTGACTGCCTAATGAGACTGCTTGAAAAATTCTGAATGTAGAATGCAGAATTAAGAGTTATTGCTGGTTTTGAATTTTCAACCCTGAATCCTGAACTCAACTAACTACTAACTGTGACTGCCTACTGAGACTGCTCGAAAAATTCTGAATGTAGAATGTAGAATTAAGAGTTATTGCTGGTTTTGAATTTACGACCCTGATTCTAAAACTCAACTAACTACTAACTGTGACTGCCTACTGAGACTGCTTGAAAAATTCTGAATGTAGAATGCAGAATTAAGAGTTATTGCTGGTTTTGAATTCACGACCCTGATTCTAAAACTCAACTAACTGCTAACTGTGACTGTCTACTTTCTACTTTTCACCTTTTACTTTTCACCTTTTACTTTTCACCTTTTACTTCCCACTTTTTACTTCCCACTTTTTACTTTCTACTTCCCACCTCTTACCTCATACAATTAACATTAACCTTCAAACCCCGCAAGGACCTACTCCTTCCCATCCACATAATCCTGAAGGTAGCTAAAGCGTTTGGTGAGTTTTCCGTTTTGAGTCATTCGGGCGCGTTGCAGGATGCCGTCTTTATCGCCGTTGAAAAATGCCGGAAACACGTGCTCAATAAACATTTGACCAAATCCTTCACTGGCATCCTTCGGCAATTCGCAAGGTAAATTGTCTACCGCCATAACGGTTATCGCTCCGGGAGCATCCATCGCGACTTCGCTTTCGCTTTGCGCATCATAACCGTAAAACGGATCTTCAATTGTCGAAGCGCGCAAGGTAGAAGCCACCGGTCCGTCGATATCGCAGGAGATATCGGCAATGACTTCAATATTAAAATCGTCATGTTTGGCATCTTCGCGGGTAAATAAATACGGAGCGCCCTGCCCGTAAAAATGCCCCGCAATAAAATACTGAGTCACTTTCGCGAAGCGCATAAAATCAGACTCGTAACCACTGGGATCACTGAAAAATTCTTTGGCACTGGGTTTTTGCCCGTCTTTTCTACGGTTATAATCAGTTACGCCGATTTTGCAATACACTGCAGTTTTAAAGTTTTTATTTAGATAGTCTGCCACCGAAACCTTTTTGACTCCCATCGCATCCAGAATTTCCTGCGCACCGCCGGCCACTTTCCCGGTACCCGTAAGTAAGATTTTAATCGCGGGCAATCCAATTTTAGCAAGTTGTGCATGAAGCGCTTCAATCCCGGTCAGGCTGTTTGCAGGCGGCAGATCAAAGCTTTTGTATTTTTTACCCAAAGCTCTAAACCCATTATAAGCGCCTACAATCCCGGCATAGCGGCCAAAACCAATAAGTCGCAATCCGCTGGCTTTGGTGATTACCTCATGATCGTAGAGTTCTATGTTTTTAGCCAAAACAGCGCGCAGCAAGTCGCGGTTATAGGGCTGTTTTTTGATGGTATGGCTAAAGAAAAAATACTTCTTATTTGGAATCAATGCATCCGCAGGTACCTCTTTAACACCCAGCATTACATCTGCCGCGCTCACATCGGTTACCACATCAAACTCTGCCTTTTCATAAGCCACATCAGGAAACACCCTGATGTCTGAAGCTTCCACTATAAAACGGGCTTTAGGAAAACGTTCCTGAGCCTCGAGCATAGAAGTTGGAGACAAAACTGCCCGGCGGTCCGGTGGGTTTTTTCGTTCTTTTAAAAGCGCAAAGGTGATGGGATGCATAGAATTCAAAATTTACGCGGAAGATACAATTTTCGGGATTTTTAGGCCTTGCCATTTTGGGGCATTCTTATCAAAGTTTTAATAGTTTATTGACACAAAAGCCTTTAGTTTCGCCTTATATTACTAGTAAAACATAACTATGAAACTACAAATAGTATTTGCATTTGCACTGGGTATTTTAACTTCATGCAGCGCGCAGAAAAAGATTAAAGGAGATAAAGACGTTATTTCGGTAAACGGAAATCTCACTACCGGCATAAACACGGTTGAGGTTGGCGAAGGCATTGAGCTCGAACTGGCACAGTCAAACATCAATAATTATGTGCTCACTACAGATCGCAATCTTACGAGCGTCATCCAGTTTGAAGTGCGCGACAGCGTTTTGCGTATTATGCCTTCTATGCGCATCACCCGCTCCAAGGAGTTACACGTGTATTTAAAATTGCAAAACCCTCAGCACATCATTCTTAACGACGATACCGAGTTTGAATCTCCCGGCATTATAAATGTACCCGACTTTTCGCTCACAGCGCGCGAAGACTCTGAGTTTGAATTCAAATTGAGAAGCGAGCAGACGCATTTTAATTTAAGCGGAAACGCCAAAGGCGATGTAACGGTATCTACCGGTAAGCTTAATGTTAAAATGAATGGTCGTACCGATTTACAGGGAGATTTTGATGCTTCTGAAAGCTTTATTACTCTTGACGACAATGCCGAATTTGAAGCGGATGGGAAAACCAAAACTTTAAACCTTACCAGTTCAGATCGCGGAGATTATAAAGGCCGAAAATTTGAAGCCGATGAAGCCAGCGTAACCCTAAGCGGACGCACTGCGACAGCAATTAATGCCAATGACAATTTAACGGTTTTCGCTCAGGATAAGGCTTCAATTGAATCCTACGGAAAAGGAGAAATTTCGATCAATGCGCTTAAAGACGACGCGGCAATCGAGAAGAAATAATTCTAAATTACTAAATACCTTTACGGCCTGCAGAAGTTTAGTATCTTTGCAGGCTCGAATTCAAGATTCAAAATTTTAAATCTTAAACTTTGAATTTTGAATTCGCTCGGGGTCGATTTGGTTTTGACAGCGGGTCTAATTGAATAGTAAGCACGTCGAGCGCTGGGACATAGCTCGTTAATCTCAGGTTTCACACTTTTTTAAACGGCGAGTCTAACTACGCCTTGGCTGCATAATCCGAATCACAGTAGGATATGCTTAATGCCGTACGAGGTACGGCACCAAGATACCCCTGAAAAGCCCTGGTTTGCGGCGTTTCGTCAAGGGGTACCGAAAAAGTAGACCTAGTTTTGGCAGGATCCTGATGCCCTTACGAAATCTAATTGGGAATAAGGTAGCAGTTGGTAGTTGCCGACCGGCTGTTGCACGAAAATCAAGTGGCAAATAAACGTGTAGAAAGCTATTGAGTTGCCCGTTTGGACGGCGGTTCGAACCCGCCCGACTCCACGATCAAATGCAAAATTCCGCAAGGGATTAAAACTTTAAAATCCTGCCAGGTTTACCTGAGCAGGATTTTTTGTTTTTAAGACCTCTGAGCGGTAGCAAAGGGAATTTTGTATTTGCAGGACTGGAGTCACTGCGGTGAAAGGCCAGAGGACTTAGCCCGCCTTTTCGAGTTAAAAATTGAAACTTAAGTGCAAAAGGGTTGATGCTCCTAAAATTTTTCTTGCAGGACTGGAGTCACTGCGGTGAAGCGAAGCTAGCCCGCACTATTTAGTTAAGTGTTACTGGTTAGGAGTTATTGGGATCAGAACTACTGAATCTGGCAGAGGGAGTTTGCCATTTGCAGGACTGGAGTCACTGCGGTGATAGGCCAGAGGCCTTAGCCCGCCTTTTCGAGTTGAAAGTTGAATGCAAAAAGGTTTATGCTCCTAAAATTTTTCTTGCAGGACTGAAGTCACTGCGGTGGAAGGTTTTATGACCGTAGCCCGCCCGACTCCGCAATTTTCAAACCTGATTAATTTAATATGGAAATAGTAACCGTAGGGTAAGCCGTTCCATTTGCTGCATCTCCAACAGTTATATTGGTATTATTAGGGGCATAAACTCTCACCTGAACATTTGTATTAACCGTAGGCGAAATTATCGCTATCGCAGTACCACCACCCCCTATTCCGTAGGGTGATGTTGCATATTCAATATGCTGATTTGTGCCTAACCATGAATTCGTGGTTGTATTATACCACCTAAATCTTACAAAAGTACCACTCCCACTCGCAACCCATTTTGCATCAAACTCAAGTTTATAGGTTTTGTTTGCTAATAATGTAAAAGTGCTATTTGCTCCGTTTATTGTAACAAATCCCTGTGTATTATTAAAAGACAATTGTTGAAAAGCAAGCGGTGTACTAATGTTAGGAATAGTTTGACTTGCACTTGCGATTCTTAAATGGGAGGTATTAATCGTAGATGAAGTCACAGCCAGATTAGACCATATGGGGTTTACATCAGTACCGGAATTCATTTGAATGGCAGTAACATCTGTATTAAACAGGAGCGTTCCGGTAGGTCGCATAGCAATGGTCAAATTATCTCTTTCATTGGAAGTCATTCGTGGTATTAAGAGACCTCCCGTTTTGCTCTGAACTTCCAGTGCTCCTCTGGGTGCTGTTGTACCTATACCTACCTGAGCCTGAAGAAAACTGATGCCCAGCAGAAAAAAAAGTAAATATTTCATGGAAGATTAGGGGTTTGGGTTTAGGCTGATTAATAGCGAAATACTAGTGCTTCGGTTTTACTGCTTATCGGGTATTGAACCCTCAATTTTTCTGGTTTTCTAATTTTCCACTATTTAAGATCAAAATTATTAAAAAATAATTTTTCTCCGACGAAATGTTTAAAAAAAACGTTGTTCAACTACTCGCTTGAGCTAACCGGCAATACATTCTCGCAGTTTCAGCAGTATAAATCTGTGTTTCACGCATCTGATTTCACCCTATCCTGTTTCTAATTTAAAAAGCCTGAATAGGCGATATTAAGACTGAAATGACGAATACTTGAAATACAGGGATAGTATTTAATGAAAAATACGAAGTGTAATATTTAACATTTCTTGAATTTACCCCACTCTAATCAATACACAGAAGCCAAGGCAGCAGGTCTTATTTGATTGCAGGTAACAACGTAAATCTGGGCGGTTAAATACAAAATTACCTGCCGAAGTTTTGTACCGGAAGAATTCCTCATTAGTCTACAGAAAACCAGTCTCACGCAATCCACTCCTCATACTACCCTACTAGCGGTTAGAAGTTGCTTGGGCTTCCTAAGATTTCGCAGAAAAAAGGAATTAATCTCAGAATCTATTAAAATAATTTTTCTTTGAGAAAATGTTAATATATTTAAGATTATAAAAATCGCACCCAATCCCAGATTAACCTTAATCCTTATGGCCAAACTACTTACGCCTGTAATTATTTGTTTTTTATGCCTGATTGCTCCAATCACGGTTCATGCACAACAGAAATACAGGGTGTTGTACGACTACAATACCGAGGCGACCACCTATCTCGCACTCGACAATACCAATACCGTGATCGACACGCTGATAAAACCACGCCTTAGACGCAACAGCCTGGTCGAGATCAAACTGGTCAATGTAAATCCGTTTGCGGTAGATGTAGTTGCAGAAATTAAGGAAGAAGATTTACAAACCTCAGGCTCCGGTTTTAACTTTACTTCCCTGCTGGGAGGTATCAGCGGGATGGGTGGTGACAATCTGGGGCTTAATGTAAGTCAGTCTTCACTTACCAATTCCAAATTCTTTGATTCGGCCTCGAGGGGCGCCAGTGTGAGCAATGCCTTTACCGAACTCTCAAACAAAATGACCGCTGTACGCGCTCTTGAAAATACGCTGAAGGCCAACTTACTCAATCCCAATCTCGATAAAGAAGCGATTTTACAAAACCTAAAGGCACTCGCACGAGAACAGGCAGATGCACGCCTGAGCGACCCGAACGCTAATTTTTACCTGTACCTTTCTAATCTGGATAAAATTATAAATGCAGACAGGCAGCAGCTTTCTGATGATCTTGACCAAATGGCCAATCAGGTTGAAGCGACCACGGCTTCAGACGCTGCCCTATCACGTGGAGAACTGGTAGAACGAAACAGAGCCATAGGTAACCTCGAAGCTTTAAAGGCTACCTTAAGCAATACGGTAGAACTTACCCATTTGTCTATTGACGAAATACGATCCCTCTACACCCAGCTCGAGGCTGCATCTTTTGAACGCACTTACGATTACCAAATGGACGGTGACGAGGTAAACATCAACCTCAAATTTGTACAAAGCAGTTTTTCTGAAAGTCAGGATACCGATGCCGAAGTTACCACCCTTAAAACACGAAGCCTTAAGTTATTTGCTACGGGAGGATTTAAGATTAACAGCAGCGTGGCTCTTACACTCAATAACTTTGGAGATAAATCAAAGGATTTTTTCATCAGTGACGACGGAGTTATCGGTGCTACAGCAAATGATTACTTCATCCCCAACCTCAGCACCATGATCAATTTTTACCCCGTAATAGGCGATAACTTTAATGTGGGCGGAAGCTTTGGCCTTTCAATTCCTCTGGCTGATGACATCAGTGGGGTCAACTTTTTACTTGGGCCTTCCATTTTCTTAGGCAGCAAAAGCCGGCTTTCGCTATCCGGAGGAATAGCCTACGGCCCCGTTGACCGGTTGACCGACGGTCTCGAACCGGGCCAGACCACCAACCTGAGCAGTCTGGATAATTTCACCAAAAGCGTGTACGATTTTGGTTATTTCTTTGGGATCTCGTTCAGCTTATTTGACATTAACTAATCTCACGCGTATGCTAAGAATACTACTTCTTTCCTTATTCTTCGTTTTTTCGTTTTCGCTTCAGGCTAAAAAAATAGCCCTGATTATTGCCGTTGGCGATTACCCTGCAAGTACGGGCTGGAGCCCTATAAGTTCGGCTAACGATGTGCCCCTCATCAAATCAGCTCTTATCAAACAGGGCTTTACCGAAGAAAACATCAGTATTCTGCTCAACAGTGAGGCCACACGCGCCGGTATCATCAGCGCTCTTGAAAACCTAAATAAAATCCTCGAACCCGGGGATATTGTGGTCATTCACTATTCGGGCCACGGCCAGCAAATTGCAGATGACAATGGCGAAGAGATAGACGATAAAGACGAAGCCCTTGTTCCGTATGATGCTTTTGTACGGCCCAGCTACAATTACAGTGGACAAAATCACATACGAGACGACGAACTCGGGAAACTCATCACCAACTTTAGAAATAAACTGGGCAAAGACGGCCAACTGATGCTGTTGCTAGACAGTTGCCACTCCGGCTCGGCCACACGAGGTGGTAAAGCCCGTGGCGGTGCTCCCACTTTTGCTCCCGAGGGCTGGTCTCCTTCCGAAAATAAAACCAAAAGCGGCAGCGATATGCTCGAAACCGCACAAATCAAACCGGATGCGGCTCCTTTTGTTCTGTTCAGCGGTGCTTCGGCAAACGAACTCAATTATGAATATGAAGGTGTGGGTTCTTTAAGCTATGCCTTCAACAAAGCCATGACCGATTTGGGCTCTGATTTTACCTACCGCCAGTTGTACAATAAAATGGCGGCTACCATGAACGTGATTTCGCCCAACCAAACCCCAACCATTGAGGGTAATCCCGATTACAAGGTTTTTAAAGGAGAATACGTAAAACAGGAACCTTATTATGAGATCCTTTCCCTGCCCCGCCCTGATGTTGTAAAAATTCAGGCCGGAAAATTACAGGGTATCTTTCCCGAAACAACCGTGGCCATTCTTCCCGCCGGGACTACCACCTATGACCCGTCTAAGGTTATTGCTAAGGGAACCGTAAAACTGGCCAGATTTAATGAGGCAAACATTGTTTTAGATAAAGCCCTGCCGGGTACTAATGCCAAGGAATATTGGGTATTTATCGATAACAGGACCTACGGCGATATCAGCCTGCAGGTTTATCTCGATGCCTCAACCAAAAATTCAGGTATTCAGGCTGCTCTTGAAGATTTTTTAAGCGAAAATAATCTGGGCAAGCTGGTTCAGGACTCCCTGGAATCATCGGTAATCATCTCTGAAAATCAGGGTTCATTCCTGCTGAAGGCTACTAACGGCGAGATGACTGTAGACCAGACTGAAGATTCCCGCGGAAGCGCAGCCTTTGATGACCTCAGGCAAAAGCTTTTCAATTATGCGCAGGGTCAGTACTTAAAGGACTTGCAGATGAACAATCCTGAGTATGAATTCAGCTTTAGATTGCTTCCGGTCTCCTATGATGTGGTGATGGAAATTTACGGTGAAAACCTCGATCCCAACGCATATATAGATGCCAACGGCATGTTTAGCGTGGTCCCCGAAGTAGATCATGTAGTGCTCGAAGTTACTAATGAAAGTGATCGCGAGTTGTACTTCAGCATTATTGAAATAAACAGCAGGGGCGAGATTACGCCTTTTATGCCCAATGATCAGTTTAGCCTAAACGACAATGAGCGTAAGTTGGCACCCGGCCAAACCATGGTTTTTAAAGACTATGTGTTCACCTTTGGCCCTCCTTACGAAAAGCTGATGCTCAAAGGCTTTGCAGCTCCCAATCCTATAAACTTTAAAGCTACGGTTCAGAGCCGGGGAGAAAGCAGCCGCGGCAGTACCAATCCTCTGGAATCCTTTCTGGCCAATACCTATACCCAAAGTCGCGGGGGCAATGGCGCCGCGGTAAGCGGCAAACTAGACGGTTTTGCCACCGAATTTATCTATCAAATTGTAGAAGAGCGAAAGTAACCCCTACACTAAAAGTCTCTAAACCCTAAAAATTAAAATATGAAACCCTACACCTACATTCCCGCAATCCTTTTGCTTTTAGTAACAAGCCTTTCCTTTGCACAGGACAGTCTGCAAGGCCCTGCAATTCAATACCCCTTTGGAGAACCCGGTGCCGCGACAAGAGGCGTATTTGGCCCCGATGACCGCAAGGAAGCTCAGGATGCTGTGGGCTATCAGGATTTTGTAAGAGCCACTGCTGTGATGATCAGCAAAGAGAGTTTACTGGGCAATACCGCATATTCCTGGTCTTTACGCCAACGCCTGAGCCAGATGTTTGGTACCGATAAATTTGATGATAACGTAAAGTTTCTCGAGCAGCCGGCACTGGCCAATTGCACCGGTTTTTTAATAGCTCCCGATATTCTGGTAACTGCCGGCCATTGTATTGAAACCCTTGATGATGCCGAGGGATACGTCTGGGTTTTTGATTATACCAGCACTATGAAATTTGATCCCGCCAACGGCGCGCTTAATCTGGATCCTAATGACGTCTATGAGGTGGCAGAAGTACTCAGCGCCAAACTGGATGAATTTACAGACGATGATTATTCGGTTTTAAGACTCAACCGAAAATCAAACAGACGCCCCTATCGCTTTAGAACTGGAGGGGATATCGCCGAAGGTACCGGCATCAACACCATAGGCTCTCCCACAGGTTTGCCTTTAAAGTTTTCGGAGAATGCCGAAGTGGTAGATGCCTCACCGGTGAACTGGTTTAAAAGCGATATCGATTCGTTTCCCGGTAACTCAGGCGGACCCGTTTTTGACGATTACGGCTGGATTGAAGGTATTCTGGTTAGGGGTGCTGTAACCTATTTAAACGGGGATTACAGCGGCGATTATTACTACGATGCCGACTGCGACTGCGTAAAAACAGTAACTTTTGACAGTGCGGTTTATACCGCCGGTTGCCAGGCCCATAAAATCACCAAAATACCGGTCGATCTTATGTATCGCAGCATCTATGACAATATCGTCTATGCCATCGAAAACAATATGGAGGATCGCTTTGACGCGTGGGCGGTTTACAAATGGATTTTCACCAATGCCTACACCCAAAACCGCGGCTTACTGGAAGTTGTTGCACTCAGTAGAAACAACTACAAAATCTATGATAAAATTCTCGACTATACCTTTGAGACTTACACAGACGGCCAGCGCAGACAAATACTGGATTATGCGGTAAACAACAATAACAACACCCTGTATAACTTACTGCTGAAAAGGGATATCTACATAGATGCCGGTGCAGATAAACCCTATACCGCACTGCAGGAGACCATAAGTAAACCCAATCTGGTATGGGCACAAAAATTAATAGACGCCGGGGCTGACACTTCCGTACAGGATGCCGGTAAAAATAACCTGCTGCATCTCGCTGCAGCAACCGGAGATTTAACCGTCATCAATTATGTGCACAACCTAAACCCAAACTGGGTAAAAGAGTCAAACTCCAGAGGAGAATTACCGGAGACTCTTGCCAAAAATAAGGGTAATAAATCAGTCTTTAAATACTTAAAAAAACTGCGTAAAGGCTGAATCAAATCAGACCCTTAAGCCTGTATGCTCACAAATCTGAAATACCTTCTTTTACTTGCGGCCTGTACCTGTTTCGCACAACAGGCAAGCCTGCATACCAATTTTGGCCTGAGTATCTGGGATTACCATCAGGGACCCGTAAGCACGCTCAACGCCCAACAAAACCGACTGGTACTTAACAATTTTATGGAACTCAGCGTATGGGATCTGGAGCATTTTGTGGTGTTGAAAAACATCAGTCTTGAGGGTCGAATCAAAAATGCCTCGGGTTCTGATGCTCAGGATTATCGCATTCAGGGAGCTAGTATCAGTGCGTCAGGTAAGATTCTGGGATACCAGCAAATTATTAATACCGAAGACGAGACCTTGCCCGATGCCTATTACATTCTGGTAGACCTGCAAACCGGAAAGGAAATTCAGCGTGTGGTATTGGAAGAGCCTGTGCGAGCTGCCTATTTTGATTCGGAAAGCCGTATTATCATCAGGAGCTGTATCAACTACTGCGAGCAACTGCGCATTCAGAGTTACGACCTTGAAACCGGAAAACTAAATCCGTATGAGCCAAAGGGCCGTGAAGACCTCATCTATTCCGAAAGTCTGGCAGGTATAGACACAGGCGGCATACGCAAAGAGGTATTTTTAGACCGCGAAGCGCTTTTTCTGGTTGATTATAATTCGCAAAAACGGGTAAACCTCGAGAAGCCTGCAGCCTTTGATCCCAACGAGACCTATGCAACCGACGTTTCATTTGGCCCTTACAATACCCTGATTTTTAAACATACTTCGGCTGTTTCACTGCTCGATGCCAATAGCGGAGCCTTGTTGCTTAACTCGTTTCCGACTGCGGTGCAGGATCATTTTAACCTGAACGGCAACCTCAATCCCGATGCCGCCTACATGCTCTACATGCAGGAGAATGCCGAAAAACAACTCACGCTTTACCTCTACCATTTAAAAACAAAAACGAGTACACCTCTGGGTTTGCTGGATGCCAATGCGCAAACGGTTTACAACACCCTGACGCACCCCTTACTGCAGCAACAGGGTTTTAATCTGGAACGAAGCCTCTTGCAATTGCGTTTTCAACAACGTGCTGCGGCACTACAGGCTAAAAATTATGTATTCGGAGTAAACCGGTCTAAACTGGTGACCGTTTACAACGACGGCAGTCTTCTTATTTTTGATGCTAAAACCGGTAAACAAAGCCGCTTCAATGCTCTGGATACGATCAAACCGGCCTACTCCGGTATTTCGCACCTCGGTTTTTTTGAAGATCTGCTGCTGATGGTCTTTATCACATCTGCAAACCAAATCGAACTCATTTCTTTTGATCTGGAAGAGCTCCAGTTCAGGCAGCGGCTTAGCCTGCCAGAAACCAATGCCTGCGATGCCTTTACCATCATTCCGGAAGAACAAAAAGCGGTCTTACAAATCAATTCGTATGTCGAATCAAACGGCTGGAATTTTGGCTCCAAAGGACGTAAAGATGTGGTCATAGACCTCAACACGTTCAAAGTCTTGCCCGTAAGCCGCTTTGAAGACCAGCTCTACGATGTGCTGTATTACACCAATTCCGGTACCGAAGTCGTGGGCTATAAAGCAAACAGAGGAAGCGCAGTTTATGAAGCGGAAAGCTTTAAGCCGCTGAAAAACTACCCCAATCAGCTCTATTTAAAAGAGGCCGGCAAGGTCTATTTTCTCGAGATCCTTAAAGACAGCATTCAGGAAGAACGGATAACAGATTGCTGGGAATGTGAAGATTTTTTTAAGACCGATACGGTTTCGGTCATACGCCCAACCGGTTTAGCCTTACGCTCCGCGAAAAAATCAGTTAGGCTTGGTCTTTCTGAAGACCTGCTTGCAGATTTGGAAACCCGCAACACCTTTTTTTATGACCTGATTCAGGAAGGGTCCTTGGTTCACTTTCAGCGCAACGGAAACATCCTGTTTACCGTAGATTTAAAAAAAGAAAAACTATCTCAAACTAAAAACCCCAGCCTTCTGCCCCAACTTAAGACGGATACCGGCAGGTTCTATTTGCAGGATATTCAGGAGAATGCAAATACCTTTAGCTTTGAAGGTGAAGAATATACCTATGGGTCGTCAATACGCTATACCTCTTCCCCGGAAGCAAAAGACTACAGGTTTCTCGAAGTAAAAAACGCTTCGCTGTTTTACGATTTTGAATACCTCTCAGACCGCTATATCGCTACCCGCCGCGTAGGCCGGGGTCAGATTTTTTCGATAAATTCTGAAACCGGTTTACCCCAGGTTCTTACTCAGGATCCCGAAATGCAGGATATGTATATGGAAGCCGATTTGACCAAAAACCGGAGCTTCAGCTTTATCAATTTTGAAACCCAAACCGAAAGTTCGCTGATACTCGACGACCGATGGTTCGGCACTCCGCCTCAAAAGCTTTTCTTACGCCTGGGTGATCAGGTATTTTTTAATGACAGCCTTACCCATCACCTCCACCGAATACATTTTGAGGCCTCCCCGGCAAAGATCGAATCCCGAATCACCCCGCTGCAAACCTATCTGAATTTTAAACCCGATGCCTCTGAAAAAACCGACTTTACATACGGGGAAAACGACGGCCTGGTAGTGCTCAAAATTAGGCAAACAGACAGCTTGCAGCCTGCTGTATTGATGCTTCCGGAAGGCGATTTTATCATTGCCTATCCCGACAATTACTTTATGGGTACACGTAATATCTTTAAATACACCTGGTATGCCGAGGGCGAAAAGATTTACCGTCCCGAACAATTTGACCTCCGTTACAACCGGCCCGATATTGTATTAGAACGCCTGGGGTATGCTGACAGTACCACCCTTGGTGCTTATAAAAAACTTTACGAGAACCGCCTGAAAAAAATGGGATTCAACAACAGCTCTCCTGTAAAAACGTTATTACCCGAACTAACTATTTTAAACCGAAGCGCCATTGCCGGGATCAACACAACCGGGAAACTTCAACTCGATCTGAGCGCGGTTGCAAACGGCAGCGCGCTGGCAACCCTGCACGTGTGGATTAATAATGTGCCTATTTATGGTGTTGATGGTATAGCTCTGGCTGAAGCTGAAAAGCAAGGTTTTGCAAAAGAATTGCATATCGATTTAGCCGAAGGTTCAAACACCATTCAGGTGAGTGTGCGCAATACAACAGGTATCGAAAGTACCAGAGAAACCCTAAGTATAGACTGTTTTAAACCTCAAAAAAGCAAAAACCTCTATCTGGTGAGTTTAGGTGTGAGCAGTTTTATCGATTCCGGTTACAACCTGAAATACGCGGCTAAGGATGCCCGTGACATCGTACAGCTGTTTCAGGAAAATCCGGTATTTGATCAGGTTCAGGTGCTTCAGTTTTTAAATGAAGAAGTTACACCGGCCGTGCTTCCTAAACTACGCGACTTTGTAAGTAAGGCCGGACGGGATGATGTGGTGATGGTTTTTCTGGCCAGTCATGGCCTTTTAACTTCCGATTTTGACTATTACCTCGCGGGAAATAAAACCAATTTTGACAATCCCGCTCAGGGTGGGATTTCATACGAAGCCCTGGATGCCGGTCTTGACGGCATTGCCGCACTTTCTAAAATTCTTATTCTCGATGCCTGCCACAGCGGCGAACTCGAACCCGAATTTACCAGCCTGAGCACTGCTGAAAACCCAGATAAAGACGGAGTGGTTAAATCAAGGGGTGCTATTGTGGTGAAGACCAAAGCGTCTAAACTCGAGGAATACGAGCGCCTCAATCTGGATATTTTTACCGACCTCAGACGCGGCTCGGGAGCTTTTGTGCTTTCCTCAGCCGGAGGTGCCGAGTTTGCCTACGAGGGCGATCAATGGAATAATGGTCTGTTTACCTACAGTTTTATAAACGGTATCAAAACCCGCAAAGCCGACCTTAACGCAGACACGGCTATCATGCTAAACGAACTGCAGGAATACGTCTCCCGGGAAGTGAAGCGACTTTCTGAAGGACGACAAACCCCGGCATTCCGCTCTCAAAACATTGCGCTCGATTACCGCCTGTGGTAACCTACCAGACTTTAAAATCGTACTCCAGATTTTCTTTCCGGGAGGTAGGATTCTGCTTGCCGTTTGTGAGTTCAGAAACCCGGTCAAACACATAGCTCTTCAGTTCTGAAACCTGAACGTCACCGTCTTTATTGAGATCACAATTGCCCGATTTAAGTCCCTCAAGCATGGCATAGGTAAACACACCGTTCTGCCAGGCTTCTCCTTCGTAAGCATATTCCAGACCACTTGCCGAACTGATCACCGTGGCACCTGTACCCCTTCTTAAATCGGAAAACAGCAGCTGCATGAGTTCAAACGAATTTTTAAGTCCCAGTTGCTTGCTTTTTGATTTGACCACAATAGAGCCCCGTTTTCCGGTTATACCTTTTGAGTTGCTTAGTTCCTGCTCCGCCAGGGCAGTATCTTCCTGATCTACTTCCCCACTATGACAGGCATCAATGATGAGCAGTTTGTTGAGTGCCGGAATACCATCCAGCAGGTTCTCGAGTCCGTCGTAGGCAAGACCCTTTTGCTGGGGATTTTCAAAATCCATATCGTAGGTGCCCAGATAATAATTCATTTCTGCGTCAAGCACCCCATGTCCCGCAAAAAACACGATCACCACATCGTTGATGCGCGATTGACTCAGGCTGTCTTTGAGTTGGGCTATACCGGCTTTGGTCACCTGCTCATCCGTAAGGTTATACTGATGAGTTTTTCCGTAACCGCCAGTATTTTCAAGGGCATAGGCAATCAAATCCCGCGAATCTTTCGCAGCATACTTCAGGCTGTAACCCGAGTCCTGATAGGTAGAAACGCCTATGCTCACCACATACAAATCAGGCTGTGGTGCAGGAGCTGTAGAATTGATCACAAAGGTTTTCTTTAAACTTTCAACCCCCGAAGTATTCACCACTGCCAACTGTACCTTATTGCTTCCGCCGACCAGATTTAGACTGATGTTTTCTGAAAGACTTCGCGTATTTTGGGCACGAACGCTTCGGCCCTTTGAGCCATAGACGGGCACATCATTAATCCAGACCAGAATACGATCCAGATTGTGGTTTTTATCGGTTGCGCGGATATCAAAACTCAGATTATTGGTAGTTGTGGTGGCCGGTATATCTTTGGTGAGCAGTTCCAAAACCGGAAGCTCAAAGTCACCGGAGAGCCGCTCCTCCATAAAGCCCATTTTAGACAGGCGCTTTTCATAAGCCATCTCATAGCCCTGCTGTAAAAGCGAATCGGTAATTCCCAGATTCACCAGATTTTCAATCGCCTTATCGGGACGGTTATAAAACAGGTCAAACTGCTCAAAGGGGTACACCGCGTCACCCTTTTTAAAGGCCACGGCCTCCCGCGCATCTTTAGAAGCATAGTAAAATCCGTTTTGATCAGAAAGTATAAACTCCCCGTCTTTTAAAAACGTAGCAGAATACAACAAGCTGTAATCGGCTTTACTGTCAAACACATTGATAAGATTATCACCCCCCAGAACCACCAGAAAACGATTGGTAAATTCCATATTGGATATCTGCGAGGCACTGCCTGCAAAGGAATAAACCGTCTTCATCCCCGGTAGGCTAAGGATTTCGACAGCGCCGTTTTCGTAGCCTAAAATCAGGTTTTTACTGTCTTCGGTAAACAGGCCTTTTACGATATTCATATCCTTAACATAGCGGTCGTACACCACCTTACCGGCAATCAGATCTTCAATCTTTAAATGAAAATCTTCCAGATACGCATAATAGCGACCGTCTGCGGCATACGCGTCTAATGCCCCATGATACCGAATACGGTACTCCAGAAAGCCCTTATCTTCCTTGAGGTCTATGCTGTGATCGCCAGATTGTACCGAAAGTTTCCGGGTTTCGGGCGTGTACGTGATTTTGTTAAAAACCAGGAGTGAATCTGCTGTGCGTTTGATGCCCGTTCCGGTTACCTGAAAGCTTCCGGAGGCATCGCGCAGGGCAGACTTCGGCGTCAGGGAAAAGTAGCCCGGCACTGCTTTTAAATCAATAACAGTAAGGGCAGCTTTGGTCTTTAAATCATAGGCGTGCAAAGCATCGGTAGCCGTGTTTTTAAAACTCAGCACACCTCCATCCTCAGAAAGCAGACTGCCACCGGCATCTGTTGCTGCTACCGGCGTGCTAAACAGCAAGGCATCTGCTTCATTTTCGGCCCGGAACACCCGGTAGTCCTTACCATCCCGATAGTAGAACAGATTGCCGTCTTTAGAAAATTTACCGAAATACGGATAGTTATTCCCTTTGAGCTTGCGCATATTAAACTGCCTGAAGTCAAATAAAAACAGGCCGCTTTTGGTATTAAAAGCCATCTGATCGCCGCTGGTATTGAGCTCCACATGGTAAATGTCATTTTCAAAACGATCTATTTGCCACAAGGGCGTTTTGGCCTCTGCATCCCAGGTGAAGAGATTTCCCCAGATATCGGCACTGGCATAGAGTTTATTTACGGGATCGTAATCCAGACTGGAAATCAGGTTTAGATGTTCCTGCTCGGCAAGCATAAATTTCCACGAGTCAGATCCGGATGCCAGATAGGACAGGCTCACATCGCCGGGCACCATACCTACCAGCTCGTTGTTTAACCCGTACACCGCAAGTTTGCCGCGTGTTTCGTAAGCAATGCTGCCCGTAGCAACATCCAAAATCTTCAGCTTGTTGGGACTGTCCATTTCTACGAAAGCCAAACTACTGCCCTGTTCGTTAAAACTCATCAGATCGTTCCAGTAGGTATTGCTTTTATCTGGAGCACTACGCGGATACGCGACGAGTTGCTGAAGCTTCAATTGCTCATCTATCGAAAAAACCTTGATATAGCTGTTGCCGTAAGTCGCGATACGCTTCCCGTCGCGCGATAGGATCAGGTTGATGATTTGCCGGTCTTTTTCCACACCGGGATTCACGTCAAGTGTGGCTACCACAATACCCGAATTGCTGTGAATCATAAGCGGATAATGCCAGCCGTGAACATTAAGCCCTACCACTGTGTTTAAATTGGGAAAGGCCTTAACCTGATGAATGCTGCGGTTGCGGGTATTGAAATCCAGATATTTTTTGGACTCCCCGGTATAGGCATCAAAAAATTCAACCGCATCGCCCGAGGCGACCACGAGAGTCCCACTATCCGGTAAAAAGTCAAGATCGTTAATCGTGTTATTCCGGGTGGCGAATTCACTGATTAAAAAACCGGTTTGCACCTCCCGAACTTTAATAACCGAGCCGTCGTCGCTGGCGAGCAGTTTACCGTCCCGGCTAAAAACCACCTGCCTAATGGCACTGGTATTGGCGCTCTGCACCAGCAGTCTGGGTCTGGGATCAGTGATTTTCTTATAAACCACAGGATTGTAAAAGTTGGCGGTAAGCACCCCGGGACCCGATGCGGTTACATACAGACTATCGTGCAGCTTCAGGTTTTTGACCCAGGCCGAATCCAGATGTATACGGTGTACCAGACGCCCCTTTTCGGCTTCCCAAAAATGCAGGTCTCCGCCTACATCGGCGCTTGCCAGATAAGTGCCTGTTTGATCATAATCCAACCCGTGAATAAAGCCCGAATGCCCTACAATCACATCCTTGTTTTCGATGGGATCGCGTTGGTCCAAAGCTACTTTTACGATGCGCCCCAGGCTGCTCAGTGCCGCTTTGCTTCCGGCTATGCTGATTCCCGTAATTGCATTAGAAAGTGCCGGAGTATAATCCCGTTTCAGCCTAAACGCATCCCCTTGCAACTCATATACAGCAAAATTTCCCGACCGGGTTCCCAGAAGAAGCTGCTTTCCGTCAAAATCAAGGGAGCTCAGCTGCTGATCGCCGGGAATGTCGAGAACCGCCTGTTCCTTTCCGGTTTTGGCATCATAGGCAATAAGCCTGTTAGTTCGCGGAAATGCTGCAAGAACAACCCCTGCCTCCGCATTTAAGCTGATGAATTGCGGCGCGGTTTTTTGATGGTGGGCGAACGCACGACGTTCCTTCTGACTGTCTAAATTCCAGAGTCGTAAAAAGCCGTCAAAAGTACCAAAAGCAACAAGATCCCGGTCGCCGGCAATGCCATTGACCAGCCCGGCCTCTAAACTTTTTTGCGTGGGAGCACCTGCCCCTCCGTCACCCATAAAGAGTAAACTGTCTATCACCACGGCGACCTTACCCGTATCCGGATTGATAAAACTGCCTTTTGACAGGAAGTCTTTAGCATAAAACCTGTTGATCAGATTGCCTTCCAAATCCCGAAGCTCCAAATGCTTCTTGAAATTGAGCGCAAAACCCAACCCCCGTTCAAATTGAAAACCGGCCAGATTGGACTCAAATTCAAAGGTATCCTCCCCGCCCGTATCGTTAAGGAGGCAGATTTTATTAAAAGACTCATACCATACCATCTGATCGGTAAGCATCTGCATCCCGGCATTGAAGGTTTGAAAGGCCTTTTCAGGCTGAATGGTTTCACTGGTTTTTTGGCCCTGATAATTGTAGAAACTCAGCCGCACATCAGACCCGTTTGCAGCTGCCGGGGCCGTTTGCTGTACGGCAAACCGGCCGTCACCCAGTGCAAAATTGTTGACATCAGGTAATTTATAATCGATTTCGGCATTGGGATCGGCCAGGCTAAAAGCCTTTAAAAATCTGCTTCCCCGTGCGAAAAGCAGTTTTCCGTCGGGCGTGAATTCTAAACGGTTTACAGGCGCGTCTAAAGCGGTTTGTCGCGTTACAGCCCGATTGATATCCTTAAAAATCAGGTTTTGATTTTCATAGCTTACAAAACTTTGGTTTTTAAAGGAAAATGCCCGCGCGGCATACAGGTCTGTGCTATAGGAAACGCTCTTCTCGAAGCGGATTAAATCCCAAACCTCGGTTTTATCGGGATAATGAATGAGAAGTTGTTCGCCGTTTTCGTCAAATACCAGTGCCGTTGCGGTATAGCTGTTTCCGCTTATTTGAAAAATAACCGCTGCCGAAAACAGGTCGTAAACCAACACGTTTGTATGGGGATATACCGCCATTGCAACCATACCCGATTTTGCATTGACGGCAAAAGCGCTAAGCCTTTCGATACCCGCAGGTGTGTAGGCAATGTCCTGTTTTTGACTAAAAACACCTGTAGTGGCCAGTAAAAAAAGGCACCAACAACTTATTATTTTGATACATCGCATAGAACCTGTTTTAGAGTTATCGGGCTATTTGCAAAGCCCGTATTCTTCACACAGCAGGGTTTCGAGCTCTTGTTTGGAAAGCCCGGCCAGCAGAGTCTTGTTTAATTGAGATACCTGCGCTTCACGCAGGACGGCGTATTCCGCTTTAGTAATGTGTTTAAAGCTGAAAAAACGCAGGTTGTTCAAATTGGGAAAAGCTTCAGTAGTAACCGCCCATTCGTAGGTTTTTCCTTCCTCAAAAAAGGGATGCTCGTAAAACGCCAGACTGCTGCCGTTGCTTTCCAGTTTTAAGACGGCCTCACCTTCCGCTTCGCGAATAAATAAATAGCCTGAAGCTTCCGGAGCATCCTGCAACCATCGGAATTCCAGACGCGTACCGGCAATATGTGAACGGTCTGCCGGAAACAACATCAGGCTTTCGCCCCTAAAAACACCGCCTATTTGGGTGGCTTTACTGCTGTTTCCCAGCAATTCAGACCAGATGTATTTAAAATAATTAGCCGACAGATTTTTGGGATACCGCTGCGTCCTGCGCTTCAGCAGCATGGCATGGGTGTACAAACCGGGATCGGCCGTGGTATACAGCAAGCCCTCTTTGCTGATTGCGGTAAGACTGGCCTGAGGTTGTAATTCTACCTTTACCCGGGAGGTAAGCAGGCTGCCCTTTTGCACCCGGGTTTTGGCATTGGGTTTTCCCTGCAGTACGATCCCTTCCGTCTGATACACGTACAAACTGTCCTGCGCATGTGCATAGGAAGCCAACAGGCAAATCAGTCCAATAAATAGCTTTTCCATCTGTATTTTTTCCAAATATATCCTTGTAAATAAGCGTAAAAATCAATGCATTCTAAACCTAGAATAACCAAAACCACCGCAGGCAAAACCGCGATATAAATGCCCCGGTCCATCAGGATCAGAGCCAGATAGAGCAAGAGTACGGGAATCAGCAGTTGCAGGATTTTAATGCTCAGGTCAAATACCACATCGCTTTTTTTATGGATGCGCATTCCCGCCAAAATGGCCAGAAAACAAAACAAAACTGCGATACCCAGCGACAGTGCCTTTGGTGCTTTATAAAATCCTTTACCTGTTTTAAGGTTCTGCAAAATCGTGGCGTGAATGTAAACACCGAAGGTATCGGGGACGCTTCGGCCGGTGAAATTAGGATTGAGCGGGGTAAAATGCCGGTCTTCAATATCGTAGGGATTTCCGGTAGGGGTCCCGGCATAGCCCAGCAAAACCACCGCGTCAGTTAAAACCTGAAGGTCTTCACGCGCGATTACCTCTTCGATAGTCAGGGTTAAAAAAGAAGCCGAACCTCCCGAATACCGGATGGGGATTTCGGTATCGTAATGTTGCTTTAATGCAGATTCATTCAGGTATCCCGCTTCAACAGCCAGCTTCCCGGCAAAAGAGGGCCGGGTGACCGAAGCCTCTTTTAAAACTCCGCTAAACTCGCGTACGACTCGCGATTTTCCGTCGAGATTGAAATTGATAAAACCGCCTTGCTCGCTGTCGAGTTCAAAAAAAGGATGAGACTCCTTCAAACTACCATCCTCCAGATACACGGCATGTACCAGATTTTGGGTCTCTGCCAGAGCCAATCGCAACTGTTCATCGGGAAAATCGGCCTTGCGCTCTTTAAAAATGAGATCTACACCTATCGCTTTGGGTTTAAATGGATTGATTTTTTGAAGCGCCTGCGCGATGGCAAAGCGATCGGCCTGCCCCACATTGACCACGATGATTTCAGGATCTGCCTGCTTGCTGTAGAAATTTTTAGAAAAATACAGATCGGTAAACTCAAAATCCTCAAAAGCTCTTGAAAAGGGATCGAGTATCGAAATATTCAGGACCAAAACATACAGCAACCCGCTAACGATGCAGGTAAACAGGGTACACAGCAACGCGTCGATAACCAGAACCTTGGGGAATGTTTTTTTCACTTTAATCCTTACCTAAGATTTTTTGAATGGTGCTTGAGCCGTTTTTAATAATGGCATTTTTATTGTCTGAAAGAATACTGGGCAATTGATTGATGTATTTGCTTTTACCGCCTTCATACTCCTGAAGCTGCACATTGACCTGCACTACCCCGTATTTGCCAAAATCGGCATCTTCAGCCAGATACGGGATGTCGTAATACCAGGGTGACAGAATGGGTGTTTCAATTTGATTTTCGGTGCCATACTTCAGGTTTCTTAAATCGTATTCCTGCTCAATCAATACAGCTTCCATCGGGGTGTTATCGGTACTGCGCCACTGTCCGGTTATAGAAACCGAAAGCCGTGCGTTCAGATTTTCATCTTCGTAGATCTTGGTACGAGAAAACAAAATGCGCAGTTCGTTAAAACTCAGCCGGGAAACGCCCGGGTTTTCCGGGTCGCTCTCAATAGCGATAACGGCTTCAAAATTGAGCAGATCTTCTTTACTGTCCTGCACCCTGATGACATCATTCATCGTCATTGCTCCCGCAGCACCCCGTGATTTGGGCATCGTCTGCAGATCGGTTTCTATATAACCTTTAAGCCGTTGCTCATCTGCTTTGGTCTCCGGAGCCGCGTATTTTTTGATACGGATCTCCGAATAGGTTTTCTCTACCGCTCCCAGATCGGTATTGTAATAGTCGTTGACAGACAGGGATTGCGAGTAACTGCTGGTAAGGGATTTCGCCGTCTTTTCGGCCAGATAATCGGCTCCAAAAAACAGGCCTTGCAGGGCGACTTCCACCAGTCCACCGCGGCTTGTGGGTTTACGCAGTTCAACAACAAATTCTTCCTGCCCTTTTATAGCAGCGCGTTTATGAACGCCGCAGGAATTTAGTAAGACCAAAAGAACAATCAGTAGGGTAGTTTTTGCCATAGGGATTTATATACGTTATCAAAATGTTAAAATACATGATTTTGGCCAAATACCGAATCCCTAACCGCAATCTAATTTCCTCAAAACAGGCTTTTTGTATGCCTTAGACCCTTGCAAACAAGCGCTTCTGAGATTAAAACGCGTGTAACAGCCGTCAAACCCGGTCTGTATTTACAAGTTTAGATATCCTACTGCTGCGTTTTACGTTTGAGAATGTATAATTTCACAAAATCGTACAGCCCGCTGTTTGTAACCGGACAAATGAAAAATTATATGCACAATCTGTTTTCAAAACTTCGTAAATCGGTCTTTCTGCTGCTTCTGGCCTTTTGGTGTATAAAGCCGCTTCAGGCGCAGGAAGAAACCACGAGCATTGCGTTTCTGGCCGATGTACACCTGCAGGATGTGTTTGGTAAACTTTCAGAAACCGATTTTCAGGGACCGCTTTTACCGGGTACGACAGATCACTTCCTGATGCGTACTATGGAAGCGCAATTGCACTCTACACGCCTGTTTAACGAAAATTACTTTGCCTTTACCGCCGCCCTTGAAGACCTTGCCGCACGCGGTATACATTGGGTGGCGCTTCCGGGTGATTATACAGACGATGGGCAGCCGTTAAATCTTAAAGGCTTATACCGCCTGCTCCGAACGTTTGAAACCCAATACGACCTGCGGTTTTTTATCACCACGGGAAACCACGATCCCGCTGTTCCTTTTGCGACCCCTGCGGGTAAAACCGATTTTCTGGGTGAAAACGGCAAGCCTCAACCTGTTTTCAGTGAGGAAGGCATGTACACACCCAAAGCAGATGAGCATCCGGTGATCGTGAGCCCCGATATAGCCAAAATGGGCTATTCGGGTGTTCTTGATGCACTGGGAAGTTTTGGCTTTATGCCGCGACCGGAATATGCCTACTGGGCTACCCCTTTTAGCACATATACACCAATGGAATACACCTACACTAAAGCTTTACAGGCTGCAAACCTCAAAGAGCGTCAATACCCCGTAACTCCAGACACCCTCCTGCCCGATCTGAGTTATGTGGTTGAACTGAACAAAGACATCTGGTTGTTGGCTCTGGACGGCGATGTGTTTGTACCTGACGGAAAAGGAGGTTTTGAAGGCGCAGGAACCGGCTACAACCGGGTTTTGAGTCATAAAAAGCACCTGATTGCCTGGGTTGAAAAACTCAGTAAACAGGCCGATGCGCTGGGTAAAAAACTCATCGCGTTCAGTCATTTCCCAATGATTGATTTTAACGATGATGCTTCAGGCCAAATCGAAGCCCTGATGGGAGCAAATAAGTTTCAGTTGTACCGGGTACCCGATGAGGCAGTAGCCGAAGCCTTTGCCGATGCCGGACTAAAAATACACGTTGGGGGACATATGCATATCAACGATACCGGAAGACGAACCACCCCAGCCGGAAACACACTGATCAACATTCAGACTCCTTCTCCTGCGGCTTATTTTCCCGCTTACAAAATTTTGCATATTGGCGAAACAGGCGTTGAAGTGGAAACTGTAAAGCTGAATAAGGTTACCGGTTTTAAAACCCTCTTTCCGCTCTATAAAACCGAATACCGGCATCTTAAACAAATCCGGAATTCCGAAGTGTGGAATCCCGCCATTTTAGAGGTATCCGATTATAACGCATACACGGCCTGGCATTTACGCGAACTCATTCGCCTGCGCTTTCTGCCCGGGGACTTTCCCCAAACCCTGCGCAATTTCCTGCCCGAAATGAGCTTAGAGCATCTGCTCCTGCTCGCATACCAGACTCAGGAGGAGCCCGAAACTTATCTCAAACGCTTGCAAAACCAGCCCGGCTTTGCCAAAAAAGAATGGAAACGCCTCCAACCCCAACGCAACACTCCACTGAAGCGAAGCATCTTAAAGAAGCTTAGCGGCGCAGACCTTATCTACGATTTTTACCGTCTGCGAGGTGGTGACGACCTGGCCAAACCGTACATCACGGCAAACCAGTTGGCGTTGTACGAACACCTGTATAAAAGCTTTAGCGAAAACCGCGATAAGTATCCAAATTCTGAACTCGGCCAACAGCTTCAACTCCTGATGCACATCCTTCACCGTTTTCACAACGGGCAGCCTTCAGATCATTTTAAAATAGATTGGGAAACGGGGAAGCTGGAACGGTTATAAGAAGGAATTTTCCGTTTTCCGTTTTCGGTTTTCGGTTTTCGGTTTTCGGTTTTCGGTTTTCGGTTTTCGGTTTTCTTAAGCTGTAAAAATGTTTAATCGTTGAACTGTGTAATCGCTTATTTATAAATACTTTACACGTATATTCCTCATTCTTTATTCTTTATTCTTTGTTCTTTGTTCTTTGTTCTAAATCAAAACTCATCACTCCTCATTCTACACCCTGCCAACTGCCTACTGCGACTGCTTACTGATCTTGTATTTCTAATTTCGTATTTATTTTTTCAGGGCGTTCCCTTCGGGCAGGCTTTTCGTTTCAATCTTTTAAACACCTGTTGTGTTTAAAAGGATTTCAACTACAATCCCTAACGCGGATTTGATTCAAAGTTGAAGGTTTAAAATTCAAGGTCTGGTCTTAAATCTCATATTTCAGATCTGAGTTTAGTGCAAAAAAAAAAGTCCGCATCATAAACTGATGCGGACTTTAAAACAAGGCGGCGACCTACTCTCCCACGAGATGCAGTACCATCGGCGCTAACGGGCTTAACTACTCTGTTCGGAATGGTAAGAGGTGAGCCCCGTCGCTATAACCACCTTAAATCTTTAGCCCCCTAGCCCCCAAAGGGGGAACTAGCTTCTCCTCCGATTTATTTCTCTCCCCTAAAGGGGGAGACGGAGGGGGCTATAATATTGTTGACATATTGGTAAATTATAAAAATAATAGAAGAACAAACAGAACCATACATACTCTATAAGAGTTGCACACTCCCCCGCAACTTAGAGTTGCTCCCCTCCTTATGGGAGGGGTTGGGGGAGGGCTGTACATAAGCTTACGGGTTATTAGTACCACTCGGCTATGACATTACTGCCTTTACACCTATGGCCTATCAACGTGGTAGTCTCCCACGGCCCTTTAAAGAAATCTCATCTTGTGGTGGGTTTCGCGCTTATATGCTTTCAGCGCTTATCCCTTCCCGACATAGCTACCCAGCAGTGCCCCTGGCGGGACAACTGGTGCACCAGCGGTCGGTCCAACCCGGTCCTCTCGTACTAGGGTCAGATCCACTCAAATTTCTAGCGCCCACTATAGATAGAGACCGAACTGTCTCACGACGTTCTGAACCCAGCTCGCGTGCCACTTTAATGGGCGAACAGCCCAACCCTTGGGACCTTCTCCAGCCCCAGGATGTGACGAGCCGACATCGAGGTGCCAAACCCCCCCGTCGATATGAGCTCTTGGGGGAGATCAGCCTGTTATCCCCGGCGTACCTTTTATCCTTTGAGCGATGGCCCTTCCATGCGGAACCACCGGATCACTATGCTCTACTTTCGTACCTGATCGACCTGTATGTCTCTCAGTCAAGCTCCCTTATGCCATTGCACGCTACACACGATTGCCAACCGTGTTGAGGGAACCTTTAGAAGCCTCCGTTACTCTTTTGGAGGCGACCACCCCAGTCAAACTACCCACCAAGCACTGTCCCCATCGCTGGGTTAGGCTTCAAACAAGTAAAGGGTGGTATTTCAACAATGACTCCACCACGCCTGGCGACGCAGCTTCAAAGTCTCCCACCTATCCTACACATCACTTGTCCAAAGTCAATACTAAGCTATAGTAAAGGTGCACGGGGTCTTTTCGTCCCATAGCGGGTAATCGGCATCTTCACCGATACTACAATTTCACCGAGCTCATGGCCGAGACAGTGTCCAGATCGTTGCACCATTCGTGCAGGTCGGAACTTACCCGACAAGGAATTTCGCTACCTTAGGACCGTTATAGTTACGGCCGCCGTTTACCGGGGCTTCAATTCAATGCTTCGCTAAAAGCTAACATCTCCTCTTAACCTTCCGGCACCGGGCAGGTGTCAGGCCCTATACTTCATCTTTCGATTTCGCAGAGCCCTGTGTTTTTGATAAACAGTCGCCTGGACCTCTTCACTGCGGCCCCACCGAAGTGGGGCGACCCTTCTCCCGAAGTTACGGGTCGATTTTGCCTAGTTCCTTAGCCATGAATCTCTCGAGCACCTTAGAATCCTCATCCCAACCACCTGTGTCGGTTTACGGTACGGGCTGCTTCACTCGCTTTTCTTGGAAGGATCTCCTCTGGATTATCACCGTGGCCGTAGCCGTAGTGTACTATCACAACCTTAACAGTTGCTTCAACGTGCTATTCCGTCAGCACGCACCAAACTTAATCCTCCGTCACTTTTAACGTGAGCAGGTACAGAAATATTAATCTGTTGTCCATCCACTACCCCTTTCGGGTTCGCGTTAGGTCCCGACTGACCCCCGGCTGATTAGCATGGCCGGGGAAACCTTGGTCTTTCGGTGTGCGGGTTTCTCGCCCGCATTATCGTTACTTATGCCTACATTTTCTTTTGTAACCAATCCAACATACCTCACAGTACATCTTCAACTTTGTTACAATGCTCCCCTACCCATCTTAAAGATGCCATAGCTTCGGTAGTATGTTTATGCCCGATTATTATCCATGCCGGACCGCTCGACTAGTGAGCTGTTACGCACTCTTTAAATGAATGGCTGCTTCCAAGCCAACATCCTAGCTGTCTGGGCAGTCCAACCGCGTTTTTTCAACTTAACATACATTTGGGGACCTTAGCTGATGGTCTGGGTTCTTTCCCTCTCGGACATGGACCTTAGCACCCATGCCCTCACTGCTGATCAACATTTTATAGCATTCGGAGTTTGTCAGGAATTGGTAGGCGGTGAAGCCCCCGCATCCAATCAGTAGCTCTACCTCTATAAAACTATAAATCAACGCTGCACCTAAATGCATTTCGGGGAGTACGAGCTATTTCCGAGTTTGATTGGCCTTTCACCCCTACCCTCAGGTCATCCCAAGACTTTTCAACGTCAACGGGTTCGGTCCTCCACTATGTGTTACCACAGCTTCAACCTGCCCAAGGGTAGATCACACGGTTTCGCGTCTACTCAACCTAACTAAACGCCCTATTCAGACTCGCTTTCGCTACGGATCCGATGCTGAACATCTTAACCTTGCTAGATAAAGTAACTCGTAGGCTCATTATGCAAAAGGCACGCCGTCACCCCAATGGGGCTCCGACCGCTTGTAAGCGTATGGTTTCAGGGTCTATTTCACTCCCTTGTTCAGGGTTCTTTTCACCTTTCCCTCACGGTACTGGTTCACTATCGGTCTCTCAGGAGTATTTAGCCTTAGCGGATGGTCCCGCCAGATTCATACAGGGTTTCACGTGCCCCGCACTACTCAGGATACCACTATCTATTACGCTCTTTACCTATACCGGGCTATCACCGTCTATGGCCACGCTTTCCAACGTGTTCTAATTCATCGCGCATAAAATGTTGTGGTCCTACAACCCCGGTCCTGCCGTAACAGAACCGGTTTGGGCTAATCCGAGTTCGCTCGCCGCTACTATCGGAATCACTTTTGTTTTCTCTTCCTCCGGGTACTTAGATGTTTCAGTTCCCCGGGTTTGCCTCCTTGCGGATACTATACCTTCAGTATAGTGGGTTGCCCCATTCGGATATCTGCGGATCAATTTGTATGTGCCAATCCCCGCAGCTTTTCGCAGCTTATCACGTCCTTCTTCGCCTCTGAGAGCCTAGGCATTCCCCATACGCCCTTATTTAGCTTATTGTACTTCTTGCTCTTATAAGGACTATAGTATTGCTACTAAGCCTTTTATTATTGTATTCTAATGAGTTCTATCTATAATATATAATTAACTATCGCTAGCTAACTAAAAATTTGTTTCTCTCGTATTCTTATTATTTCCCAATATGTCAATGAACGTTCTGCCCCCTAGCCCCCAAAGGGGGAACTAAGCTTTAAACCCTCCCCCTTCGGGGGTCGGGGGGCTTTTGTGGAGAATATCGGAGTCGAACCGATGACCTCCTGCGTGCAAGGCAGGCGCTCTAGCCAGCTGAGCTAATCCCCCATTTCTTATAGCCGGCAGTTTCAGTATTCAGTACACAGTCTATGATTACTGCTAACTGTTGCTGCTTACTGCAAACTGGGTTACCCAACTTCTAAAATTTCCTTCAATCTGTGTGTATGAACTTCCTCTAAAACCAAAGTCTGTGACTTTAATCTTAAAGATATCCGCCTGCGCGGATATACTTCGTACCTTCGGTACTCAGTAGTCTCAGGCAGACTCGAACTGCCGACCTCTACATTATCAGTGTAGCGCTCTAACCAGCTGAGCTATGAGACTGTCCTATTGATCAATTGAATGATCCCGATTTGTATCGGGACCATCAACTGAAAAATATCTTGAATTGACAACTAAAACCAAAACGAGTCCTTTCCTTATAGTCGTGTCTTTGTCTGCTAAGCAGCAAAGCTCTAGAAAGGAGGTGTTCCAGCCGCACCTTCCGGTACGGCTACCTTGTTACGACTTAGCCCCAGTTACCGGTCTTACCCTAGGCCGCTCCTTGCGGTGACGGACTTCAGGTACCCCCAGCTTCCATGGCTTGACGGGCGGTGTGTACAAGGCCCGGGAACGTATTCACCGCATCATGGCTGATATGCGATTACTAGCGATTCCAGCTTCACGGGGTCGAGTTGCAGACCCCGATCCGAACTGTGATAGGTTTTATAGATTCGCTCCCCCTTGCGAGGTGGCTGCTCTCTGTACCTACCATTGTAGCACGTGTGTGGCCCAGGACGTAAGGGCCGTGATGATTTGACGTCATCCCCACCTTCCTCACAGTTTGCACTGGCAGTCTGGCTAGAGTTCCCGACTTGACTCGCTGGCAACTAACCACAGGGGTTGCGCTCGTTATAGGACTTAACCTGACACCTCACGGCACGAGCTGACGACAACCATGCAGCACCTTGTAATCTGTCCGAAGAAAAAGGTGTTTCCACCCCTGTCAGACTACATTTAAGCCCTGGTAAGGTTCCTCGCGTATCATCGAATTAAACCACATGCTCCACCGCTTGTGCGGGCCCCCGTCAATTCCTTTGAGTTTCATTCTTGCGAACGTACTCCCCAGGTGGGTTACTTATCACTTTCGCTTGGCCACCCAGCTCTCAATTGAGCCGGACAGCTAGTAACCATCGTTTACGGCGTGGACTACCAGGGTATCTAATCCTGTTCGCTCCCCACGCTTTCGTCCATCAGTGTCAATATATTGTTAGTAACCTGCCTTCGCAATCGGTATTCTATGTAATATCTATGCATTTCACCGCTACACTACATATTCTAGTTACTTCACAACAATTCAAGACTAACAGTATCAATGGCAATTCTACAGTTAAGCTGCAGACTTTCACCACTGACTTATTAGTCCACCTACGGACCCTTTAAACCCAATGATTCCGGATAACGCTTGCACCCTCCGTATTACCGCGGCTGCTGGCACGGAGTTAGCCGGTGCTTATTCTTACGGTACCGTCATCGTGCTATACATAACACTTATTCTTCCCGTATAAAAGCAGTTTACAACCCATAGGGCCGTCTTCCTGCACGCGGCATGGCTGGATCAGGCTTTCGCCCATTGTCCAATATTCCTCACTGCTGCCTCCCGTAGGAGTCTGGTCCGTGTCTCAGTACCAGTGTGGGGGATCTCCCTCTCAGGACCCCTACCTATCGTTGCCTAGGTGTGCCGTTACCACACCTACTAGCTAATAGGACGCATGCTCATCTTGTACCGTAACCTTTACTATATAAATGATGCCATCAATATAGACTATGGAGGATTAATCCAAGTTTCCCTGGGCTATACTCCAGTACAAGGCAGATTGCATACGCGTTACGCACCCGTGCGCCACTCGTCAGCAGAAAAGCAAGCTTTTCCCTGTTACCGTTCGACTTGCATGTGTTAGGCCTGCCGCTAGCGTTCATCCTGAGCCAGGATCAAACTCTTCATCGTAGTGTCTTATATAATATCCCACGATATAAGGAAATTTAATCACCTTCTTATCTCTAAGAAAGCTCAAAATGGTCGTTCTAGTTTTAATTCAATCCCGATATAAAATCGGGACGCGTTGTCAATTCAATATGTCAAATAACTTTTCTCCTAATATCTCAAGAAGAAATTTTCTTGCTAAGTGTTAGGGAATCGAACCCCATTTCTAAATCACCAAATCACTCTATTTCATTGTGCGTTGCTCTCTGCGAAAGCGGCTGCAAATATACAACCTTTTTTCTTTGCCAAACAAGAATAAAAATGTTAAAATTTTTACCCCGACAAATGCACATTTTTCAAGAACTTCACCGCCCTCGTTGCCGAAAAAGCGGAGGGCAAAGATACTACCCTTTTCCCTTTACTAACAAACTTTTTTTAAGTTTATTTTTTGAAGCCTTTTAATGAACGTAAAACCGTTTTTTATACCCGATTTTGGAGGCGCAAATATAGAACGATTATCTAACCCTGCAACAGCTTTACTCCACTTTTTGAAATCTTTTTTACCAAAGCCTAATTGCCAATCACTTACACCCAAAAGTTTTTTTAAAGTTTTCTAAAAACCCGGCTCTCAATCTCAAATTACTCCTGAAACAAAAAACTTAAAAACCGCGAATCCACTGATATTCCCTAAAAAAAACGTTGAAATGCAGGTTCTACCTATTTTAAATCAAAAGTTCTTTCTTATCGAAAAGCTGAAATGAGGGTTATTGGGTTATTGGGTTATTGGGTTATTGGGTTATTTAAAAGAAACAACAACTTTACTATATAAGACTGCTTGCTCTCAAAACCCATCTGCCTGAAATACGGCTTAGCGATGGAGCGGCATGTGTGAGCTCTTTTTTACGACCGAAGGGAAGTGAAAAAAGCGAGTAGCGACAGCGCGGTGATTGCAAAAAGCAATCAAATCTCCATAAGAAGAACTGCCACTGCTTCATCAATTCTGAATGTGGAGTGCAGCGTTCTGAGTTATTTTGTATTTCTAATTTCTGATTTCGTATTTAAAGACCCAGTGATGCGACCCTCTCAGCATGGTATCGAAGGGTCAACCTGCAAGCTCTGGCTTAGACACAAATTTTACTACACTAAGCTACCAAGTTCGAGGGCGATTGTATCGCGTACCTTCAGTTTATATTATAAGTATTGGATTAATCTAAACCATAGTCAGCGTGCACAATTAAATTCTGAACGCTCAAAATCCCTCCAAACCTCCCCAGAGGAGGCTTATCCTTATCCCCCCGCCCTTCTCCTCCCGACGGTTCGGGAAGAAGGGAGCTCATTTTAAATTGACTAGGGATATATATAACTTGTGATTTGTACTCACAGCTTTATTCTGCAAAGCACAGCCCTCTTGACTCCTAATGCTCCATTCTGAAAACGGCACACTAATTCGGAATGCAGCATGCTGAGTTAAGAGTTATTTTGAATTTTCAACTTTAATCCTTGAACCCGACTCCACACGCAGAACTTTAAACCGATTTCTTACCTCTTAATTCCTACTTCTCACCTCCTACCTGCAACTTGCCTCCTGCAACTGTTCGTGCGCGATTGTAGCGCTTAGCTTTATTTTTCATTCCCCATACTCTCACGGCATAAGCTTGATCCAGTGATATACCAGCACTAGTGAGCAACTAAACAGTGTCGATATCCCACCAATTTTAAAGGGATATTGATATATTTAATGTTGATATAACAAGTTGACGTGCATTTGAAAAATGAAGAAACTCATAGTCGTATTTTCAATTATAGTTATCGGATTGACTGCCTCCTGGTATTTCGACATTTGGAACAAACCAGTCGAGACAATTGACGAACTGATCGGACATAATTACGACTATGCTCACAAAATTTATTTTCGGACAGACCCAGACAGAAACTACACAATTAACATCAACGACAATTTAAACGAGTTTGATGGTGGAATTTTAAATAAGAAGGAAATCCTGACTGACTCGATAGTTCACTTTTTTACTTGGGACTACCCTAATCACAAAAAATCAATTTGGGTCGGACAAACAGAAAAAATGGAAAGTCAGGTAATTGATGCCATTCGATACAGCAACAACGTTGAATTTTGAAAGAAGAAGAAAAACGACACGCCAACATCGGCTATAGCAAATGCGGGTTGACTGCTTAAATATGAAGACATTACCCCTAAACAAACTTACGGTAGGCAGACAAGAAAGCGGCTTCGAAATCCCGCACTTGCCATAGCCACGACCGTTGTAAATAATTTTTACGCAACCTTTTCGATTAAAATACATCTACTTTATAAAGTAATCCTATTATGAAAAATTTTATTCAAGTTTTAATATTGTGTGTGACAATATCATTTGTAATTAGTTCGTGCCAAAAAGATGATGCCATAGAAGAATCTGATTTTATATCTGCATCTATAAATGACGAGAATTGGAAAGGCACTCCTGAAATTTATATTGATACTCCTACTGATAGTTTAACTATCCTGGGATACGGTAATGAGCAGCATATTTTTATTAAAACAAAATTTAAAGGTGAAGGAACTTATAATTTAGAAAATTCCAAAACTAATTACTACACTACAATAGGAGGAGATGTAATCACTAGTAATTACACATTTGATGCAAATTCAACCTCACAATTAAAAATTACCGATTACGATTCAGAACTTAATATCATAAAAGGAGAATTTCAAGTTTCTCTGCTTAAAAAGTGGAGTAATCCAGAAAATGATATTGACAAAACAATTTTCAAGAATGGTAAATTTAGAGGTACTATTCGTGATTGAGAAAGTAAAAACTAATTACAACAACGGCTCATCGCAAATAACAGGTAGTTTGCTGAAAATTTCTATTTTAGAGATCAATTAAAAAAAAACTAAGCGGACAAATTCGCATCATTACTACCGCAACTTGCGATAATCACGACCTTACCTGCAAGCTTAAAATGACATTCGAAGAATTTAAAATATTGCATCAAAAAATCCCCGGTTCGTGCGCGACTATATCGCGTACACGGCTATTTCAGCGTGGCGACAGTGCATAACCGAAAAGTAAAATAAAAAATCAATCTTGATTTCTCTTCGGAATAGTCCCGCGGACGATTCCACGCCGAAATCATAGCCAAACCGCTGGATTGCATTAAAAGAAAATGACCTCTAAAGAGTACATAAAAACCCATTTAAAAAACATTAGAAACATTCGTGTAACAATGCATGAGCAGGAATGGGATTTCGAAATATGGCCAAATGAAAAGTTAGACGAATGGAATAAAGGATATAATGTTGAGGAAAATATTCCTGGATATTATGCCATTGGTTCTGACGGAGGATTAGAAATGCTGACGGTTGAGATTTTGACCGATAAGGTTTACTCAATACCCTTTATACCGATGGACGCAAATGACCGAATAAAAGTATCTGACAACTTTACGGATTTGATAAAAAAAACTAATAAATAAAAAACGCACGCTGTCATTACATATAGCTTGGGGGAACTGCTGCCAGCAAGGTTTTCCTCCGGTTCGTGCACGATTGTATCGCGTACCTTCAGTTTATATTATAAGTATTGGATTAATCTAAACCTTACTCTGCGTACACCATTAAATTCTAAACGCTCAAAATCCCTCCAAACCTCCCCAGGGGAGGCTTTCGATTTGGTGAAAATCAGACTCCCTTCCTTCGATGGGCAAGCTTGAACCAGGCGGATGTGATTTCTCAGTCGCTCTGGCTCCTTCGAAATGACTGCACCTTGCTAACGGATACTGCTTACTAATGCCGAATTCTGAATGCAGCATGCTGAGTTAAGAGTTATTTTGAATTTTCAATTTTAAACCTTGAACCCGACTCCACACTCTGAATTCCTAACTCAGAACCTGTCTGCAACTTCTTACTTCTCACCTCCTACCTACAACTTGCCTCTTGCCACTTTTCGTGTGAGATTGTATCGCGTATCCTGATTCTACATTTCAAACAGGCCTCTAATTAATCTAAACACCTCCCGCCCATCTGAAGCAAATCTTTGATTGAGGCCTTGAGCCGAAAGCAAATGTATCGAGAACTGTCAGTTCGAGTATTTGATGGAGGCCAAACGCCGAAAGCAAATGTATCGAGAACTGCCATTTCGAGTGCCGGACGAGGCTTGAGGCCATGATCGGTTTATCGAGAACACCTTTCAACTTGATAATTCCAGCTTGTTTAGCCATAATAAAAAGATTTAAATTAGGCCACAAAGAAAGCAGGCTTGTGAGCTGAAAACCAGCACCTCCGTACATCCACGCCGATTCTGTCGAATCAGTTAGTTTTTGCCAAAGCTGCCGCTGAGCTCAAAATAGAAGCCCCGCTCAACCCCTGTAAAACCGGGCCTCCAGCACGGCAACTCCTACTCAAAGGCATAGCAAAGCCTAGGATAGTGTATGAAGAGAGTATGAAAACGGGTTTTAAAAAGAGAAAAATTAAGAGTTTGTTAACATTTTAATAGGTGAAAGATTTTCAATATGTTCTTGTATTTTCGCACAAACCTAGTATAAATCCATGTACCACTTATTTCTAGACGATATACGCACACCCGATATGATCTATGAGCCCAAACAGGCTCAGGAATTTATCGTGGTGCGCAGTTATACCGCTTTTGTTGCATATATACAGGAAAACGGACTGCCTCAATACATCAGTTTTGATAACGATCTGGGACTGGATGCGAACGAAAATCTGGCGCCTGATGGACTTGCTGCCGCCAAATGGCTGGTGTATGAGTCCGGGCTTGATTTAAAGAATTTGCAGTTTTACGTACATTCGGCTAACCCGGTTGCTGCAGAACAAATAAGGGGTTTGTTGAACAACTATATTGCCTTTTTAAAACAGAACTAACATCTGCCTTTTTGATATGATCCTCCTCTACCTCCACGGACTTGAAAGTAAACTCAATGCTGCTAAAAAGGCGGTATTGGAACAGTACGGCAGCGTACTGGCGCCTGATCTGGATTATCACAACAATCCCGATGCGGTACAGCAGGTTTATGAGATGTATAAAGGGCAACCTATAGACTATGTAATAGGCAGCAGTATGGGTGGTTTTGCAGCCTTTCACCTGGGCCGGGCTTTTGATAAACCGGTATTACTCTTTAATCCTGCCCTGGTCAAGCGCTCGGTGCCTCAAAACATACCGACATTTAAAACGCCAACTTCGGGATTTGGCCAGGTGGTTTTGGGCGGAAAAGATTCGGTTGTTGACCCGGCTGATACGCTGCGTTTTTTAGGTGACCAACTTAAAGCCGGTTTTGATTACCACCTCCGCGCCGAAATGGGACATCGTACCTCGCTGGAAGTGTTTGAGGAGGAAGTGCAGGAGTTTTTTGAGTATCAGTAAGACAGACAAAAGTAGTTTTAATATAATAGGTGTCTATCTATAAACCTACTGTTTTCCTACCATTGGACTAAATTCTTGTCGCAGCCTAGTCTCTAAAAATGAAAGGACTAATTGTTGTAAATACTTATCTTCATTGCCTTTAATACTTAATTCTGAAAGGGCTTCCTTTGGAAGGATAAAATAACTCACAAAAATGTTATCCTGCCATTCTGTTTTATTTCTATATAGGTGCAGGCCATACGTGCTCTTAGAACTTTTAAAGGCGTGTTCTTGAATTCGCTTAACTACATCTTCCCTCTTTCCCATATAAAAAGGGCGTAAACCATTTTTTGCAACCTGATTCTTGCTGTACCATTTTTGAGTGGGCTGCGTGATTTTATAAGTTCCTTTGGTCTTATTCCATACGGCTTTAAAATTTTTCAAATCATCCAACTCTTTTTGCTCTAACCAAAAACAATAAATACCATAGCCACTATCTAAATTATTATACTTTTTAAAATCTGCAAGTGAAAGTGGTTTTAAAAGCTCCTCTCTTGCTTCTTGTAACAGCTCTTCAAAGGGCGTGCTTCCCCATACACTTGCTAATTGCTTGCAAAATTGAATAAAGGCCGATTTGTCTACTTTACGGTTACTGGTCATAGAATTAGTGATGAAATTATACTTATAATTTAGGAGGCGTTATAACGCCCTTGATCTATCATACGCTTCATCGTATCGAAAAAGGCCTGATAGAAGGATTCGTCTTTAGCTGACAGTCGATACAATTCCATTTCCTGTTTGCGCTGGCGGTTTAAAACCTCTTTAAACATTTTATGCAATGCCAGTTCTTTATTTTGTGTGTCCGGATTATTGAGGTATTTCTCTTCAAAATCAGGATGCTGCTGAACCCTGCTCGATACCGTCAATAGCTTCACCTTCTGCTCTTCAGGTGTTGCTTCCCAGCCGTGAAACCAGCGTTCATTAAAGGTTCTGATAATTTCTTCGAGCTCATCCTCTTCACCTCCTCCTCCGTGTGCTCCACGTGGGGTTGCCTTTTGAGGGTCTAATTCTGAATCGGCATCATCAAGACCTATGGTTTCGTTAAGCTTGGTTCGTTCTAAACCATAAGAGGAAAGGTCTACGGCCTCTAACAATTCATCAATTAAATCGATGTCAGGATCTTTTACAATAAGCATTGGGATCAAAAACTTCAGAAACCAAAACAGTTTTTCCCAAACCAACATTTCATAGGGCATAATCGCTGCCATTTGCCCGTAAATCTTCACAAACTGCTTCGCCTTAATTTTAAAATCGGCTTTCGCTGTGTCTTCTAAATCCAGGTCATTATTAAAACGTTGTGCTGCTACTGCCACCAGCGGACTCAACTGTTGCGCGTCTACTCCATCAAAATACAGTTCAACAAACTCCTCTATTTCACTCCATTCGTAAACCCCTACTTCATCCAAATGCTCTTTTAGATCGTGAAGTACATTGATATCTGTGGCACTGTTGAGACTCGTAGCCGTGTAAAACGGATCAAAAGCTTCTTTGATCTCCTCTACCTTATTGAAAAAATCCAATACAAAAAGATCTTCCGTTTTCTTACCGTACTTGCCTGCCGAACGATTTAATCGGCTTAATGCCTGCACCGCTAAAACACCCTGTAGCTTTTTATCGACATACATCGTGCTTAGCTTGGGTTGGTCAAAACCGGTAAGGTATTTATTGGCCACTACCAGCATACGGTAATCATCGGTATCAAAATGATCCTTGGTTTCTGAATCTGCAAAACCATTAAGATCGGCTTCGGTATATTCAACTCCGTCAACCGCTTTCTTCCCTGAAAAAGCAATGATGATTTTAAACGGATTGCCTTTACTATCTAAAATACTATTGATCGCCTGGTAATAGCGTATGGCCGACTCAATACTTTGAGTAACCACCATGGCTTTGGCCTTACCTTTTAATTTCTTCTTTTTGACTACGTGGGTAATAAAATGATCCATCATTACCTCAGCCTTGGTTGCAATGGTGCGCTTGTCTTTTTCTACAAAAGCTTTCAGTTTCTTTTGTGCTTTGGCGGTATCAAACAGCGGATTATCTTCTATAGAGCGCTCAATCTCGTAGTAGCTTTTGTAGGTGGTATAGTTTGCCAAAATATCAAGAATAAAACCTTCTTCAATAGCCTGTTTCATAGAGTACAGGTGAAAGGGTTTAAACGTACCATCTTCCTGTTTGGTGCCAAAACGTTCAAGGGTAGTATTTTTAGGTGTGGCGGTAAAGGCAAAATACGAGGCATTACCTTTCATCTTACGCGCTTTCATCGCTTTTAAAATCTTGTCCTGCCCGTCTTCCTCGTCTTCATCTGTTTCAGTCATCCCACCCATAGCCTGATTCATTTTGCCGGCATTACTGCCACCCTGCGAACTGTGGGCCTCATCAATAATTACGGCAAAACGCTTATCACTAAGATCTGCAATACCATCTATGATAAAGGGAAACTTCTGAATGGTCGTTACAATTACCTTTTTGCCCTGCTCCAGACTGTTTTTTAAATCCTGAGAAGAATAAGCCGGGGCGAGTATGTTTTTGACTTCTGAAAATTCGCGTATGTTATCCCGCAATTGCTTATCTAAAATTCGGCGGTCTGTCACCACAATTACCGAATCAAACAAAGGATACTCCATACCACGTGCCCCCGGTAATTGCGGATGCTCGGGATAGGCTTCAATAAGTTGATATGCCGCCCAGGTTATGGAATTAGATTTTCCTGAACCGGCAGAATGTTGAATCAAATAGGTCTTACCCACACCCCGACGCGAAACATCATCAATAAGTTTACGCACGACATCAAGCTGGTGATAACGGGGAAAGAATAAAGTTCGCGTTGCCAGCTTGTCTGTTGACTTGCCATCAAAGCGCACAAAATGCTGAATGATATTGACCAGACTTTTTGGCTGAAAAACATCCTCCCAAAGATAGGCAGTCTTGTGCCCAAAGGGATTTACGGGGTTGCCCTTCCCATTATTGTTGCCCTTATTAAATGGAAGAAAAAAAGTACTCGCCCCATTGAGTTTGGTAGTCATATACACCTCCTCAGTATCTACTGCAAAGTGTACCAGACAGCGGCCAAAGTTGAGTAAGGGCTGCCTGATGTCCCGGTCAAATTTATATTGCTTGATACCATGTGTGAGCGCATTTTGACCCGTCCAATGGTTTTTAAGTTCTAAGGTAGCGATAGGCAGACCGTTTATAAAAACAACCATATCGATTTCTTCCCTAAGATTCTCAGGATTATAACGTACCTGACGGGTGACGCTAAAACAGTTCTTTTTAAAATTCTCCTGAATGCTTTTACCACTGCTGGCTAAAGGCAATTGATACAGTAGGCTAAAATGCGCGTCTTCTACCTCAAGGCCTTTACGCAACACGCGTAACAAACCGTATTTTTTGACCATACGATCAAAACGCTCCAGGATTTTTAACTGCCAGTCTGAGGCGCGTTTGAGTTTATTGAGTTCCTCTTCCTGAGTGCTTTCCAGAAAATGCCAAAAGTAGCGGGTATCTAATGCGTATTTGGGATCAAAATCCTGAGCCGAACCTATTAAAAACTTACCGGGTGTATGATAGGTTTCTGCAGCCTCCTGAACCGAACCTCCTGCAGCCTTGATTTCCTCCAGGGTAATCCCGGTCAATGTTTTTTCTATGGCTGCCTCTAAGGCTTGTTCGTTGGTTTGGCTAGGCATTTCGATAATGTTTAAGTATTACTGCGATCATCTTATTTTTATGGCGCTCAATTTCAAAAGATGACCATTGGCTACTTGAAAATATATCTACTGACTTTAAAGCATCGTAGGTCTCCCTTTTTTCTTCAAACATAGATTTCTTTACTCTAACAGACTTATTACTGTATTCGCTGTTTTGAGAAACACTTAGTAAAACTAAATTTCCAAAAGAATGTAAGTCTTGTTCAGCTATTTCAGGATGTTGTATTCTATTTTCAGGATGTTGAGGGTATATATGTTCTATTGAGTTTTTAGAGGTAATTCTATAATTTTTAAAAAGTTCATTCTCTCTATGTTCCCAATTTTTCCAGAGTATGTATTCTAACTTTTGAAACCAATAATGCTTGTATGATGTACCAATACTTTGATTTAGATAAGCTTCAATATTAAAATCTATTTCTATTAAGGCATTTAAGTTTAGTAATTCCCAAGATAACTCTTTATCTGTTTTCTTAGTTACCAAAGAGAATGTGTTATCTATCTTCTCCAGATAATTTAAATGACCTAAATGAGTTGCTGATTCATTTGAATGATTTTGAAGCAAATATCCCAAATATGTTGTTAACCAATATTGTCTAAGGTAGTCTCCCGTAAAATATAGTACACTTTGAAGCATAAGACTACTTGATTTTACATATTTTGATCGAGAATAATTACTCTCTTTATTTTTATTATAATTAACCAACTCGAGATGCTCTTGTTTAGTTTCAACATCTGAAATCCATTTAATTATATACTTATCAAATAAATATCGTACATCCCATAAAAGATGAAAGAATCTTTTTATTTCCTCGGGATTATTTCTTTTTTCTAGTGACTCAAATATTTGTATAAGTCTTGATACGTGAAAAGTTCCTTCGAAATCAGGTAAGCCTTCTTTATGTAAATGTAATCTGTAAGTATGTAAAAGTAGTTGGCTGAAGCTAATGATTGAACGGCAGTAAATTTCTTGTGACTTTCTACCATCCTCGTTGTCATTCTTTTTTTCTGGATTTTTATAATCTTCAAGACTGTTTAAATCTAGACCATCAACACTAAAGATTTTAGTTTTATTATCCTCAGACTTCTCTTGATCTTCAAATTGAAATATCTCTGGATTAAATGAAATATGGCTACTCAAATCCACAGACTTCCAATCTGTGTCAGGAAAAGAGATTCTAGCATTGCGCTCAAAGAAATTGGACATATTCTCACAGGTTTCCCAAATCTTGCTGTACCTAACCTTATTGTCAATTAATTTCAAAAGGTTAGCTTTTACAATATCCGTCTGTTCTAGTTGTACACCTGCACTGTTTATAGTAGAAAAAAGCTTATTAAGATCTGTTTTATAAGGCGTTGTATTTTTTATGAGATGAACATTGTAATATATATAATTGCCAAATTCTGTCAACTTTTCATCAGGGATAGACTGCTTGATATGACTTTTTATAAATACTAAGGCAGCAGCGATATTTTTTAGATAAGGTTGTTCTTCGATATAGGTATCATCTTTAATTTTATTAAAAGAGGTATTATCCTTTAAGAGTAACACTAAATACTCCCGTACCTCTTTTCTTATTTCAAAATCAAGCCTTAACTCTTCATCCTTTTCCAAAAATTGCGATATATCAGAATTGGGACACATCCTGCTCAATATCAAAGAGATCAACCATAAGGTAGTGAAACGTTGTTGCCCATCTATCAGCTCTGCTATATTTCCTTCTTCTTTAGTCAAGAATGAACTAATGTAATAGATTGAATCAGAATCATTTTTAAAACTGAGGTAAAAATCATCTAACAACTTCTTCAGCTGTTCATTACCCCATACATAGGGTCGCTGATAGGTTGGTATACTAAAGCCTAATTCATTTAATGACCTCAAACTAACAATACTAGTTTTAAACATATTACTCATAAGATCATCCTTTTATTCTGTTAGCAATACTTTGCATAAAGTCCTTATCAAAATCTCTTGGACTTTCACGATAATAATCAACAGGTTTTAAACCTTCAAAATAACCGTTCAAGGTATTAAGATGATGTCCTTTTGATTTGTTTTCTTCAGCATTATCTGTGTTAAACTCATAATGAAATTTCTTTAGGAACAACAACAATTCGTCAACCGTATATACCTCTAGGATATTATCAATGAATTGATTATCGTATACAAATTTGTATACACTATCTTCTCTAACATTTCTTCCCATCGAAACTCGCATAGAGTAAATAACACGATATAACCAAAGGGCTGCTTCAAACAATCTATAAAAACCAAAACGACTTACATAAGCAATAATAGCTACCTGATAAAGTTCCTTTAAAAATAAAGTGCCATACCAGCCGTGCACTACTTTTTCATTGAACTCAAAAAAAGAATCATCAATACGATAGTCGTTGGCCTTTTTAAATAATACTTCATACAAATTAATGTAATCAGAAATATAATCTAGAGTATTATTACCATTTGAAAGTGGCTGTTTAAGTTGTTTATAACTACTTTCGTGCATTTGCAGTAAGCGACCGTGTTCTTTTTTCACTGCACTGTAATAAAAAGAAATATCTTGAAAGTCATTCTTGGTATTTACTGTGAATTCTTCAATCAATGCTTCTTTTATTCCGTCTCTATCTCTATAGAATGGAAAGTTCTTCCAATGCCTGTTGTCCCAAAAACGAATTTTAGTTAATTGCTGCACAATATTCTCAACATTCTCACTAGCTATCGACTCCCACCTTTTTGCTTGATAGTTGACTATCTTTTTTGAGGTTATAGCTCGTAAATGATGAGCTTTAAGAATGTCGCTACCATCTAGGCGTACACCACCAGTGTTTTGCGTTTCAAAAAATGTATAAGCCAGATCTTCTGTTGATGTTACAACTACAGTTATATTGATTTTATCAAAGTCTGTCTGGGAGATGACTTCACAGTCGCGAAAGTCAAATATTTCTTTGTTATGTACACTTTTAAGGTAAGATAGATTGTATTTTATATTCTTAATGCTGAGCGAATTATTAAATACAATACCGCTTTTGTAAGCGGGTTGATTTATTTTTTGAAGTAACAGAGCAGTTGTAATACGTTGCTGACCGTCAATTATTTTTAATCGATCACCATCTTGATGTAAAATAATACTTCCTAAGTAATACAGCGGTTTATCTACAGCTTGGTCTGCTTGATATTCAGCCATATCATTCAGCAAGCGATTTAATTGCTTTTCTCCCCACACATAAGGGCGCTGATACTCCGGTATCATTAACTGCCCTTTTATATTAGTAGAAGGTATTGCCACTCTCGTGGTGTCTAATAACTGCTGAAGCGTACAACTTGCAACTTGTAGATCATTACTAATTAGTGTTTTCATCCCCATATATTAGCAGTCTGGGAATTGTACACGTTTACTTTACAGTCAAATTTTCCTTGAATAATTTTAATGTATTCAAGATCTTCTGGTGAATACACGCCTATATAAATACTAAATAATTTATCTCCAGATTGTGCACCTCTTTTAGCTGCTTTGTTTACGGCTTCAATTATATGGTAATCATATTCTCCAAAATTAAAGCCAAAAGAAACTAAGTATCCCGTTATGCTACTCAACTTCTCATAACAAAAGGTCAGATATCTATTATGGTAAATATGGTTGAGTTTTTCGTTTCCATCTCCTGCCGTAACAAATACAGGATAATCCTTATTATTCATTCGCTCTTTAATATTTGTTAACAAATAGTGGCGATCTCTATATACTTCCTTTTCAATTTCAGTACCTGTATCAAAAATTGGTAAGGTGCCATGAACGTGAAATACTTTCTGGTCTTCTTTATGTTTACCCCAGTATAGCTCTCCATACTCTGCATCTTCTTGACCTCTTCTAGTTTCTACAGGGTTAAGATGCTCTCTTCCAAAACCGTCATTTGCTTCTTTAGATTCGTTTCGTAATAATACCCAGTAAAGCAATAAATCATAATTTGTAGAAAATACTTTACCATTATTTTTTAAAAACTCATTTAAAAAATTAAAACAAGCCTTACTTCTATCCTCTTCAACTTCAAAAACATGTTCTGGATGTAGCTCGCTAACCGCATCAATTAAACTGGTTTGTAGGAGTTTATTTGCGTCTTCCAAAGCCTCTATAAGTTTAGTATCCGTATCAAACGCTTTGGCTATTTCAATGAAGCTATCCAATTGACGCATTATCAGCTCAAAGTTTTTTGTATTGATGACCTCAAATAATTTTGAGAGAGTGGGGTCTTTCAAGTTATCTATAAAATCATACAGAGCATTGTAGGAAAATATTTTGTGATCGTATGACATACTAAAACCATTTCCCATAATTAAATGCTTCGCATACCTACTGTGGCTCCTGTCGCCAAGTTTTTTCAATACATCTTGATATGAGGGTATATCTTCAAATTTTAAATCTTGACTTATGTTTCCTGATGCCATACTTTTTTAACTTTTATCTTACAAACTATTAAGTCTAAATCGAACAAGTCTTTTTTGCGTTGCCTTTCCTAGTTACAGCAGTATTTTTTTCTAGTATCAAAAACTATTTTCGTTTCTTACTCATTTCATCCAAAAGCATTGTAAAAAAACTGCTTACTAGATCATCTTCATCATATTCAATTTCACCTGTCTTCCATCCCACAGTTTTATCATCGTTGAAGTATGGAAAATATTTATTGTCATCTCCATTAGCATTTAGCAATGTGATAAAGTGACTCATTTGATTAGACTTTGGTTTGTAGTATTTATCTTCCCCAGATCTAAATTCTATAGATATCAATCTAACCTGGTCGTCCGTATATCCTGTGTAGTCTGCAATTGCATAAAAATCTCCAGCTTGTACTCTTAATGAATTATTATTATTGAAACGTTCTGTAAAAAGTATGATCCCCATTTTTAAAGAATATGCCCTTGCTTTGCGTTCTATGGCCTCAAATATCTTTGTGGCAGACTCAACAGCTAAAAGTACACCGGCTTTTGATTTATATAAATTATCTAGTTCTTTCTCTAACTGTTTTGCTTTTAAAATTTTTGCTGCACTAGCCGCAAAGCCATCATCAAAATTAGTTTCTAAGGCATTTGGACTGGGATTTGAAAAATCTGGTAAAATACCACGCTTAGGTTTTACTAAATGAGGTTGCTTATGTATTATTCTTAATAACTCAAAAGCCTTTTTATCAAACAAAAGATCATTAGTCATATCATGATAAATAGTAGTCTGTATATAAACTGGCGCACTACTCTGTAAAGTACCATTTCTCAGAACTGGCAGAAATTTATCATTATCATTCTGCATCTGGTATAAACTTTGGGAAATCATTGAGTATTCCATACCTACACCACCTTGGCGTTGATCTGCCTTCACTTTGTAGTTAGGAGTCATTATTAATAATACTTTATCAGCTTCTTCAACACCTCTCTCCATAAAATGTGTCATATTACCCCCAGCACTTAAATCATATTGATCCAACGTAACATCACAGCCGCCCGTTTCTATTAAGTAATTTGCAAGTTTAATCACCCATTGCTTATGTGATTCACTGTCCCAGGAATAACTGATGAAAATTTTTGTGATTTTCTCCATACTTAACAAACCTTAATTTTCCCCGTCACACAACTATCTACCAACACCCGTTTATACTCCTGTAACTTCACTATTTGCTGTTGCTGTAAACCAATAGCCTTGTCTATTTTTTGGTTTTTAGCATATATAAATTCTAAGATTTCCTTTTGTTCTCCTTTTGGCGGAACTGCAATATGTAAGCTAAATAGATCAGATGTGTATAAACGTATTAATCCCTCAACAATGCCGGTAGCTTTACATATAAACTGTTCAATGTAGTTGGGATTTCGAAATAGTAATTCCAAAAATTTTAAATCTTCTATCAAGTCTTTTGTATAATAAACTGCGTAGTCCGGACTTACTAAACCATCTGTATCGATTGTACTTTTAAAAAAAACTCCTAAATGAGCTTTAAGCTTATTAAAAACTAAATCATTTTTCTTTACAATTTTATTTCCTTCATTGTTTTGAGCCACTTCAGCTTTATCGTGATAGTCCGCTCTTACAACAAGGCCGTGAACTTGGCTCATCATAAATAAAGGTTCTTGACCACTCATAGATCGCTCAGTTCTTTCTTCTAAAATATGTTTAACACGCTTCACCTCCCAATGCTCCGGGATCTCACCTATCCACTCTACGCCTGAATCTTTTAGCTTGACATTAGGATTAAGCCCTTTAGTCACCGCATTTTGTATGAGGATTTGCTTGCGCTCTTTTAGCAGGGTAATGAGTTTTTCTTTTTGAGCAATGGCGGTGTCTATCTTGGCGGTCTTTTTATCCAGATAGTTGGCAATGGCGGTTTGTTCTGGGAGTGGTGGAATTGGCATTATAGAATAAGACAATTCATCAAAACTTATATTCTTTCCTTGTCTAATACCTACGACACTCGTTTGAAGTTCAGATATGAACGAACTACTTTTAAATAAATATTTATAATACTTATCTAACAAATCCTCCCTTCTAGATTTTAAAACAGTATAAGCTGGTGATATAATTCCGTTATGATAACAATATTCCAAACCACCTTCAAAAGATCTTAGACTTATTGCAAAATCACCTTCTTCAATGAATTTAAAAGATTCAAGATTCCCTGAGGGCATTACCATTCTATTTTCTATCCAATCTCTTGGAATAACTCCTCTATCCTGTGTGACAGATAGAAGTTCCTCAGTTGGTTTATTTTTCTCAGAATAATCTCGATATAGAAATTTCATCCTAATTATCATCCAACTTTCAGGAACCTCCCCTAACCATTCCACGCCAGAGTCTTTATAAGCATCATAACTTCTAGCAGGTTTGGCAACCTGTGTTTGTTCTGCTGTTGCCATCTCTATGTGTTCAAAATTTCCAGTATTAAACCCTCGTTTTCCTGCTCCAGTTGCAGGATCTCCTGTGCTACGGTTTCCAGCGGGCGTAGGGGCGTATGCCGGTAAAAGTATTTATTAAAGCTAATTTCATAACCTATCTTCACGGCATCCAGATTAATCCAGGCTTCGGGCACGTGAGGCAATACTTCTGCTTTAAAATACTCGTGTATGTCTTGTTTTAAAGGCACACTTTCATAATCGCGGAGGTTGGTTTCGGTCTCGTAGGTAAGGTATTCTCCGGGTTTAAGACTCTTCTCGCTTTTCGACTGTGACACGGTTCTCGACTGCCCCTTCGACAAGCTCAGGGTGACATCTCGAACTGACACATGAGCTTCTTCATCTAAACTGGCTTGAGAGAAATAGCCAAAGTGCGCAAGATCTGCTTCTTTACACCCCAGGTGTGCTAAAAGGTTACTCAGCTTTTCGCCGCTTAGTTTTTCCTTTTTCTTAATGACCTTAGCGGCGTTCTCATCATACACGCTTACCGCAGCATAAATAGCTTTCTTCTGGGTAGCGCTTGGTTTTAGCTTGAGTTCTTTAAAGACTTGATCTGCTTCTTTAGTAAACACATTAAAATCCATATACTTCTGCTCACCCAAAGAACCGTGAAGCTTTTGAGCCAGCTCCACAAGTTCGCGTTGCTTTTCCCAGGTTGCCGGGCTCAGCAACTTCTTTTTATGCTTGGTACTCAGGTCAAAATCATTGGTTTCACACCAGTTCAAGATTTCCTCTTCAAGGGAGGCCAGGTCGATATACACCTTATCGCCAAAGCTGGTGTAGGCATACTGCATAGGCGCTTCCAAATAGTTGTCATAGCGAAGCGTTTCGATCTTGTCTGGTGTCAATTGTGTTCTTAAACGTTGTGGGCGCTCAATGGTAACTTTATAATAGCCAAAATCTGCATTATCAAAAACCTGTGCCGCCAGGCCTTCTACTTCGGCGTTCGTCTCCGGGTCTATTGTTCGGGAAACTTCGGCAAGCTCCGCGTAACTCGAAGTAATTTCACGTATGTGATCCTGTGAAAACTCACAGTTTTTATTCCCCAGGTTCTTACGCAGTTTTTGATAAAGCTGGCTGGCGTCTATAAGCTGTACCTTACCCTTACGTGCTGCAGTTTTATTGTTGCTTAACAACCAGATATAGGTAGTAATCCCGGTGTTGTAAAACAGGTTATTGGGCATCTGGATGATGGCTTCGAGCAAATCGTTTTCAATGATATATCTCCGTATATTGCTTTCCCCTCCACCGGCATCGCCCGTAAACAGGCTGCTCCCGTTATGTACCGAGGCAATACGGCTACCTGCCGGACTTTGATGCAGGGGCTTCATTTTGTTTACCATTTCCATCAAAAACAACAACTGCCCGTCGCTGCTGCGTGGTGTTGCATCTACTTCTTCTTCCTTACCCCAGTAGTCCTTTAGCACCACCTTAAAACGGGGGTCTATTACATCCTTGCCGTCTTTGATGTATTTGGTCTCGCTGCTCCAGGATTTTCCATACGGCGGGTTAGACAACATAAAGTCAAAAGCCGTCCCCTGAAACTCATCAACAGACAAGGTAGAACCCACGCGAATGTTTTCGGGGTTGTTACCCTTGATCATCATATCACTTTTACAAATGGCATAGGTCTCATCGTTGATTTCCTTACCATAGAGATAAACATCGCCCATCGCCTTGATAATGCCTTCTTCATCCTTGATAAAGTTTTGCGATTCGGTAAGCATCCCACCACTTCCACAAGCGGGATCGTAAATGGTCATAACCGGAGGGAGCTTGTCTTTTATAGGTTCAAAAACCAGATGGGTCATCAGGTCAATCACCTCACGCGGCGTAAAGTGCTCCCCGGCCTCCTCGTTATTCTCTTCATTAAACTTTCTGATGAGTTCTTCAAACACATAGCCCATCCCCAGATTAGATAATCCGGGAAGTTTTCTGCCTTCCGGATCTTCCTTGTCGTTAGGCGTTACGTTGATGTAAGGCGAAGTAAATTTTTCCAGGACATCAAGCAGCACGTCTTTATTAGCCATATGGGCAACCTGACGTTTCAGGTTAAACTTGGAAATAATTTCCTTTACATTATCACTAAAACCGTTGAGATAGTCTTCAAAGTTTGCCTGTAAAATCTGCTGACTGTTGGTCGCGGTATTGTGCAAGCTCTGTAAAGTCCATTTACTGGTATTGTAAAACACATAGCCCGAAGCATCTCGCAAACCACCGTCTTCAAACTCGGTAAACTTCATTTCCTCTTTCTGGAAGCGTACTTCCTCAAGAACGGCTTCTTTGGTTTCTTCAAGCAAAGCATCCAGACGACGCAGAACGACCATAGGCAGAATCACGTCTCGGTATTTACCGCGTACATAGACATCGCGCAGGCAATCGTCTGCAATAGACCAGATAAAGGAAACTAATTTATTATGGGTAGTGTGGTTCATTAATTTTTAGATTTTTCTGTTCCTAAAAATAGGGAAGCTAGCAGACCTACAGCAACTAAAACATCAACTATATTCCATAAAGTACGTCCCAGTGCGATTTTAAGCAAGGGTTGAAACAAAAGTGCCAAAGCTCCATAGACAAATGCAGCTTTAAAATTTCCTTTTTGATAAGCCCTATATCCCAACCAGGCAAAGCCTACCAAAGCAGCAAAACGCACAAATTCATAGTATCCATAGGGTAATTGAAATAGGCAAATCAGGAAAAGAATTGACAGTATAAGTTTTATGATTACAGATGTATACATTAGTAAATATTGACTTTAATAAATGGAAAACGTGTTGCTATTGATAAAAACCTCATAGGCATTGATGGTTAAATGCAGGAGGCACAAATTAATGGTTATCCAAAATACAGGCTTTAAAAAATCCAGATCTGTTCGCTTCATCATTCCTCCCATTACCTCCGCAAACAGATAGGAAATTACAATCACAACGCCGTTCGCTACAATAACCAATGAGGTACTTGCAATCATTATAAACGTGTCGCTGTTCTCTGCAATCAGGAATGTTATGTAATTCATCACCCATTTATGGGTTAGGAACACAGCTGTAACAAGATTGAAGTTAAGCGCCAGAATAGTGTAGACTAGAGGCATATTTTCTTTGTTTAGAAATGCCTCATTGCTGTACTTTTTAAGAATAATTCTATTTCCGATATAAATAAGGACTAAATAAAATACGAAGGTTAAAATGCTGATGTAAAACATAATACTGAGTTTAATTGAGATTTAGGTTCCAAAACGAGGTATTACTCATAGTTGGTTGTATATATCCGGGTTTGAAACCGGTATTGGTAGTCTCCCATAAATAATATTTTGTGTTGTTGACCCACTTATAATTTGGTGCAAGAATAGGAAGGTTGATTCCTAAAACAGAATGCTTGTATTTTTCACTGCCGAATATAACTACATCATAACCTTCCTGCTTGAGAAGACCGTAAAGAAATAAAGTTCGCGTATCGCAATCTCCCTTAAGATTCATTAGGAATTCGGCAGGTGCTTTAATTCCGTGTTTAACATTTGGCTCACACGGGCTGGTTGACAATAAATCCCTTAAAAATGGATCCTGATACGAAAACGGATTGCAGGTGTTTGAAATAATAACGTAATAGGGTATACTTTGAACCATACTTACAATCATATTGGCGTACTCCACCGGATTAAGCTTTTTAGTTTCCCGTATCCTATGAAGTTCAGGAATTACAAGATTGTAAGAATTTACAGAAGCCTCCTGACTAAGTCTTAGAAGCAGGTTGTCATATTCATTTAAAGTGGTTATTTCGGGAATGCTGTTTCGCAATTGTGACGCTGCAATAACTTCGCTGCCGGGTATTGAAAGTGTTGCCGTGTAGCTATTATCCTGATAATCGTTCCAGTTTAAGCGGTGTGAATAGATTTTCTCTGTGAACTCTGTAGCTTCTTCAACTATAGGAGGTGCAATACGGCCTGATTCTGCTTTTCTATTTTGAAAAGATGATGCGTTTTCTGCAAATTTTAATATACCTACAATTAAAAATAAGCCAACTACTACTCCCAGCATCCATTGCATCAATCTCCAAAACGTAGATAAAATACGGGTGATGAACCGGGGAAGATAGGATAAGAGCCAAAAGCCTACCCCAGCTAGAGCTAAGACAATAAACCATTTACCAAATAGGAAAATTAATAACATCAGTATGTAAATACCTATGATTGCCGTAAATATTCCTCCTATAATATCCCAGCAGCCAGTAGCCTCATAATTGAGTCTGTTGCTTTTAATATGGGTATTATCCCAGTAATCCTTTGCTTTTTCAAAAGATTCAGAGCCCCTCTTAACTAATTCCACATAGGCTCCCTTTAAACCATCTCGCTTAGCAGTACCACCTATATTATTACCCTTTTGTAGACCTCTATTATTTAAGCCTCTATCTTCAACACCAATATCTACTATGTAGTCTGTAAAATCAGCCTCAATAAAATGATCTTCCTGAACTTCCAATTCAAATTCCTGAGGATAATTTTTATAGGCCTCTCCCCATCCGAGAAAGTCCTGGTATGCATCTGGAACAGCTTTTACCACTACCCGCTCCCCTGCTCTATAAAATTCCTTTTTTGGATTTAATTCTATTTTTCCTAAACCATAACTGGCTGTGTGTATTTCAAATAAATAATCCTGCTCAATACGTTCTTTGGGTATTTTAATCAAACCAAAGGCTTTAACCCTTATGGTAGAGCTGAGCTCGTTACCCGCTTTTGTACTGTTAAAGCGTTTACCTGTGATATTACCCAATTTATCTACATAAGCATCATCAATAATAATTTCATCATATTTCAGCCGGTATGGCTTACTAAAATCATTATCAACGAAAGTCAGTATTTCTTCCGGCAGCGTAAGTGTCGAAACTTTATTTTTATTAATGGTAGGTGGTATTTCAGGTGCAAGATACTTCTGAGTAACATGTAATTCCACTCCGGCAATACTTTTGATGTCAAATAACTCGCTGTGTACTGTTGCAGCAGATTTCCTGCCGTATGCTTTAAACTGGAGAAAACCTTCAACGTAGTTATAGTCCTCATACGGAATAATTTTTTCAATGACCTTCATCCAGTAACCACTTTAAAAATTCATCCTTATTTCGTTCTTCCGGTCTGGGCTTTAGTATTGTATTATAAGGCGGATCAAGAAATGCTGTTTTATAACGGTAATTCGTATCAGAACTAAAGCCGCTAAGTATGGCATTATACTCTTTTACAAATGTTGTGTGATGCTGATCAATGACTTTAGTATGAATTCTTCGTTTAACCTTGTAATAATTTGAGGAGATACTTATAAATCTTTTGAGGAACACTGGGGTAATAAATAAAGAAATAATACCTATAGAGACCAAAAGAGATAGACTTACCATAAGATAATCCACAGGTCTTTGGTCAGAACGGTCTAAATAAAAAAGCGTATTTAAAATGATCACTTTTTGAATAAAGTAATTATTTCTATCCTGTTCCTTTTGAAATAACGCCAATTCATCCTTGTTCTGAAAATCAAAATGACGCTCGTATTTTTTTAATTCCAGGTCTTTGTAGTGTGTTATTTCATTTTTTAGATAGGACTTGAAAATTAGAGTATTTATGGGTTGGGCAACTAAATATCCTAATGCTATCAAAAATAAGATTCGAATCAGAAAGGATATTCGTTTGCCAGTTTTAGAATCCTTTGCCTCAGGTAATACATTTCGACTTAACGTATGTAATAAAAACAGATAAAGGATCAGAATAAATAGACCACAATAGGCACCAACTAAAAAATCAGCAACGGCAGAATCAAGTATTTGATCGATACCATAAGCTATACTTAGCGTTGAAGAAATACTAATTACTAACACAAGTAAACCTATGAGTCCAAACCTAAAACCGATTTTAGAACTACACTGGCTTAGTATATAAGGATCTACACCTGCAAACCACCATAGTATGGAGTTGTTGATGAGCTTGCTCATGACTCATAGGATATAAAGCTTTCTGGATTTTCATCGATTTTTTTCTTCTCCTGCTCCTCAAATTTTTCAATAGCATATTTGGTAATACGCAACTGAGCATCCAGAAACTCTTTCTTCTCATTGATATGCTTTTCAGCCGCCAGATATCTAACCAGTTCACGCTGAATACCCTCCTTATCTTCATAATAATCCTCTTCTACATAAATACCATTTTCTGCCAGTTCCAGCTGTTTGTAATTATCAGACATATAATCATAGGGAGATTTGATCAGCATCAGTTTAAAAAATATGGGCGTTAACTCGATGGCTAAAAATAGAAGCGTTAAAAACCACGATACCGCCGGATATTCTTCTTCGGCTAAACCTATTCGTATTGCCAGTCCGTCAAGTAATTTAGCTTCCTTCTCAATATCTTTAAATTTATCCTTCTCATCAGCTAATAGATTTTTCCGTTCATCAAGAAGACTTTGATAACTAAGATCCCCTTTAATTTCATTTATTTTTTCTTGAATCTTTGCCTGCTGCCTTTTGAATTCATCACATTTTCCTCTACACCCTCCATTTGAATTTTCATACTCAATTTTTTCCTGTAGTCTATCATAATCATCCTGATACTCGTTTAATCTTTCTGTATAGCTAGCAATATCGCTATCCAGCTGTACCAAAGTCGCTTTATCTGCCTCTTTGACTTTTTCAATTTCATTTTTATAAAAATCCTTTTGAATTGAACTCAAATGCCTATCGATTTCGCCTTTTAAAATCCGAATCTCTAATGGTTTGGAAATAGATACCGCGATTATTATTCCCATGATCAATCGAGGTAAGGCTCCCTTGAGTTCGCCCCAGGTAATCGCTTCTGTACCATCACCCTTTCCCGTACTTGTTACAATAAACCGATCTATATTATAAATTATGAGGCCCCAAATTATACCAAATAAAATAGCAGTTAAAACGGTTGGTATATCTGTAACCTCCTGTATTGCTGAAGTATTTTCTATAGCCTGGTTTGCGGTAGTAAAACCTGTTTCTACATATTGATTTTCGGTAATGTCTTTAGGTCTAAAAATGGTATAAAAAGCATAACCGCCGCTTAGCCCGGCCATAATTGCTGTTGCAACTACGATACCTCCCAGACAGAAATATTTAATTTGATCACTGTAAGTTGCTTGAGAGAGAATGAATGCATCTCCTCCGGCTGCTTTCCAAAACAACTTCATTATTTTAGAGGGTTTGGAAGGCTGATAGGTTAATGGTTTTTCCATATTTAAGAAAGATTGGTTAGTGAATAGTTGTGGGCTATTTGTTGATACACTTTATGCTGCTTCAAAGTTTTATGCTCAAGACTATATTCAGTGCCTTTAACTTTCATTAAAGAGTCTAGCTTACAATGAATGTCTTTCTGAACCAATTGTGATTGTGCAATGATTATCTTAGAAGTAAATGCATTATTTACAGAAGCAAGAGGTACATTAACCCTATTGGTTTTTAGAGGAGTAGACTTAACGCTTTCAAAATGCGTGCGTTTCGTGATGATCCCATTTAATTCAAATTTTATATAATCTGTATTCTTATAGCAACTACACAAATAAACATCCTGCCACTTCACCGGGCAATCATTTATTTTAAGTTTATAAGCCCCAAGAGCTTTTAGGTGTACCCTGTATAATTGACCAGAATGTTTGCGTATTCCATAAAGATTGACAGATATGAATCGTGGACTAAAAAGCCCCAGTAAGAATCGTTGTATAAATCTGAGCTTCATAAGCTTTAATAGGAATCGACTACTAAAATAAAGTATGCTACTTTCTGGTTTTTACAGAATTCCGTAAAAAAGGTAAATTTCTTGTCTAGAAAAGGCGTTTTGAGGTAAAATTGTAGTCTATGATTTTACAATGAAATACCTCTTTATCTGTTCAGCCAATAAGCAGCGTTCTAAAACCGCTGAGAAAAAATAAAACCTACTGAAAGCAGTATTCGTATTCCGAAACCACTATAGACTGGGATCGCTTTAGCATCACACCCCAAAGCAACGGCGAGTTTTATGCGACCTATCCGCTGGAGTATAAAGTGCGTTCCAAAGAAACAGGCCCCTGGCGCACCTACGATCTAAAACTGATCACGGTTTGGGACAACGCGTATAGACTGGTGAGTATTCAGGAGGTGAAGTGAGTTTATTTTAAAATGCTGAATGCGGAGTGCAGAGTTATGAGTTATTTGGCATCTTAAAAGAAACTCCACACTCAGAATTCTTAACGCTTCATTCTGAAAACTGCCCACTGAAACTGCTTGCTAGTTCTGAATGCGGAGTGCAAAGTGATGAGTCCTGCACGGAAACATCCCTCCTAACCTACCTCCGACTACAAGAAAGGAGTCAAGGGAGGAATTTTATACTTACTAAAAACTTCCCCCTTCCTTTGAAGGGCTCTCCTGAGTGATGCGAGCCAAATAACATCGTATCGAAGAAAGGGCCGGGGATCGATGTAATTTTGAACTTTAAACCTTGAATTTTAAACCACCCAGATGTGATTTCTCAGTCGCTCTGGCTCCTTCGAAATGACTGTTTGCTAATGATGAATGCTAAATGCAGAGTCCGGAGTTATTTTGAACTTTAAACTTTGAACCTTGAATTCATATAACTGCCCACTGAGACTGCTGGCTAATTCTGAATGCGGAGTGCAGAGTGATGAGTTGGGAGTTATTTTGTATTCCGTATTTCCAATTTCGTATTAAAGGACCGGGAGTGATGGGACCTAAGGAGCATCGTATCGAAGGGTCAACCTACAAGCTCTGGCTTCGATACAAATTTCACTGCGCTACGCTGCGCAAAATTCACTCAGCCAACGCTTTGGTAATGCTGAATGCAGAGTGCTGAGTTATTTTGTATTTCGTATTTATCAGGTTGTTCTATGTTCTTAAATTTTGAATTACCCAGATGTTATTTCTCAGTCGCTCGGGCTCCTTCGAAATGACTAAATAGTATATGCCTCAACTGATTGATACTCTTACCACATTGAAAGAAATATACCCATTACTAGGTATTGTTATGGAAGTCTATATTAGATTGCTTTACATATAACTAAATCCCGGAACCATGAAAAATTCTGTTTACTTTATTTTGCTCCTGCCGTTTTTATGTTTTGCTCAGAACAGGACTCCCAGAGCTAAAATTGATTCAATTTTTAAAAGTTATGAATATCAGATCATTAACCCAGGTTTTATACATAACAAAACCCTCAATATTCTCATAGGAGACGTATTAAATCAATTCCTCCCAAGTGCCAAAATAAGTACCCAACGCCTCAGTTTTATTTTAGACGACGAGGATAATTCATTCAGTTTAATGGGTAATTTTGACCCCCGTTTTTCTAAAACCAGCTATCAAAGTTTTATAGCATCTGCGGGTTTAAAATTAAAAGGCGAACCATCCGGTTCTTTTTACAACTTTAAAGATTCAATTTGGGCAGAAAATATTGGCGCTCAAATTAAAATCACCTGGTTTGTACCCGGTACGCTTAGTAAGAATGCTGATCAAAACTTACGTACCATTTTAAAAGACTACAGAGAAAAAGCCATTAAAAATCAGGTTCTTGAAACGCTCGAAGCCAAGTCAATTACAGATAAGGAAATTCTGGAATTAATAGCTTCCCAGGAGGCTGAATACATTCTTAAAAACGACCTCTACGTTTACATGCGGAAATATTGGTTTACGATTCAAGGGTATATTCCACTAACCAAAAGCTCCAAAACCTTTACAAATACACCAAATGCCAGTATGCTATCTAAGCATCAGTTTGAGGCCTGGGATGCGTCAATCAGTGGGAATGCATTTTTTAAGTTTAAAAATATATCCTTTAGCGCCTCGATCTCATCACGAATATATCAAAACAACAACATTCTAACTAAGACGGTAAAAAAACGAACATTTACCACTTTTGACGTATCTCCAGAAGAACAACCCGCGCTTACCCAAACAGACACTTATTATTATGGTAATTACGAAGAGTTTACGTCTGGCCAGGTAAAAGCTGAAGGAGCATTTTTGGTAAATGAACTTGTTGGCCTTAGTGCCGCAATAGAACAAAACTTTTGGAATGGCTATGATGCGCTAAACTGGAAATTGGGCATTCCCCTGAATCTTAAAAACAAAGACGGAGAATCAAGCATAGCCTTCGAGCTCCAATGGCGCGAGTTTAATAAACAACATTATCTTGGAATAAGCGTGGGTAAGGCGTTTGGTAAATTTCTGAATTAAAAATTCTTATTACTATACTTCAATAGTGCTCTGGCACCTTCGAAATAACTATTTACCAATGCTAAATGTAGAGTTCTGTGTTATTTTGAACTTTAAACTTTGAACCTTGAATTCATATAGGCGCCTACTGATTTCGTATTTCGTATTTCGTATTTCTAATTTCTGATTTTCGGGACGGGGAGTGATGCGACCTAAGGAGCATCGTATCGAAGGGTCAACCTACAAGCTTTGGCTTCGATACAAATTTCACTGCGCTATGCTGCGCAAAATTCACTCAGCCAACGCTTTGGTAATCCTGAATGCAGAGTGTAGAGTTATTTCGTATTTCTAATTTCGTATTTATCAGGCTGTTCTTTGTTCTTTGTTCTTTGTTCTTTGTTCTTTGTTCTTAAATTTAGAACCTAACAGATGTGATTTCTCATTCGCTCTGGCTCCATCGAAATGACTGTTTGCTAATGATGAATGCTAAATGCAGAGTCCGGAGTTATTTTAAACTTTGAACCTTGAATTCATATAACTGCCCACTGAGACTGCTTACTGTTTTCGTATTTCTAATTTCTGATTTCTGATTTTCGGAACCCTGAGTGATGCGACAAAGGAGCATCGTATCGAAGGCTCAACCTACAAGCTATGGCTTCGATACAAATTTCACTACGCTACGCTGCGCAAAATTCACTCAGCCAACGCTTTGGTAATTCAGAATGCTGAGTGCTGAGTTCAGAGTTATTTCGTATTTCGTATTTCTAATTTCGTATTTATCAGGCTGTTCTATGTTCTTAAATTTTGAACCTATCAGATGTGATTTCTCAGTCGCTTGGGCTCCTTCGAAATGACTGCTAACTGCAAACTGTGACTGCCTACTGTTTTCGTATTTCTGATTTCTGATTTTCGGGACCCTGAGTGATGCGACAAAGGAGCATCGTATCGAAGGGTCAACTTCTTACCTGCAACCAGAAATAACAATAGCAATAGCAAATAATAATAATAATCACAAATACAACCCCGCCGCACTGCTCAGCTTCCGCTTGATATTCCGTCTTAAAAGTTTCGGTTTTAATACCTCCAGGCTATCCCCAAATCCCAAAAGCAAACGCTCCAGTTCAAAGTTGTGGTGTACCTGCATACTAAAGCTCACACTGCCATCGGCATGGCGTTCCAGAAGTTGCTGCGAACTGTGGAAGGGTTTGGTTTCCACATAGGGTGCGTTATACCGGTCTACCTTAAATTTCACTTCCTGAGGCCGGCCCTCAATGACCGTCACCCCAATGGTATGCGCATAATGCGTATCGGCATCATAGCCTATAGGTATATAGTCGGTTTTAAAATCGTAATCAATACCCAAAATCCGGTCTAGGGCAAAGGTCAGCACCCGATCGCTTTCGGTCTTTCGCCCTATTAAAAACCAGCGGTTGTTGTACTCCTTCAGCAAATGCGGATGAAAAATAAATTCAGAAGGATATTGCGCCTTAAACGACTGGTACATCACCTTCAGCACCACTTCTTTCAGAATGGCCTGATAGAGTTCGTCAAGCCATTGCAGTCCTTTAAGGTCGGTATTCTTATCCAGGTGAATAATGGCCTGCTTGTGGTTTTTTTCGGTATAGATCTTATCCTCCAGCTTGTTGAGAATCCCTTTAAATTCCGCAAACAACGAAAAATCCTGAAACTGCTTCAGCATATTCATCGTTTCTGAAAGTACGTTCATATCGGTTTCCGTCAGCGGAATATCGGTAATCGTATAATTGGGATCGCTATACCGGTAGTACTTGCGTTCATAAACTTCAATCGGGGCACTATACCCCAGCTTATCGCTGCGCATCACCTGCAGGTCGAGTTGCACCGTGCGCTTGCTCACATTCACATCCCGGCCTTCAAACTCGTAAAGCGCATCGCTACAGGCTTCCATCAGATCTTGAAGCGTCCAGTTGCGATAGGGATTCTGCAGGCATTTATCGATGGTTTTGTATCTGATCAGAGCGTTTTTGGTAATGGCCATAGGCGAAATTTTCAGGAAAAATAGATTAATTAATTGACTACGCAAAAAGGTTGCGTAGTAGTGCGTGCATATTTGTAGGGTAAAACAACGAACCCTGTCTTTGGAATCACGGTTCAGGTAGTGCCCCGCCAAACGAGGAGTTGGCGGGGCTTAATAAAGGCCCTAAGAGCCATTTAAAAAGGTTCAACCAAAATGGGTTTTACAATTTTGAACCGGAACTCAAACTCAAGCACCGGGTTGGTGCCAAAAAAATGAATACAATGGAAAACTTTACACACATTAGCGGTCACGATCTAAAAGCCATGGGATACCCTCCTGCAAAATGGTACCGTCGTGCGCTCGAACACATCAACAACAACCGACTTTCTAAAGCAGAGCTGGAAGCCTACCTGGAGCAATTTAAACTTCCCGATCCTGTAGGGCTGTTCGACCAGCCGGTTGCGTATAGCTTAAACATCGCTGCCGAGAATGAACTGGAAGTAGATAATGTGGCTAAAGTAAAAGCGACTATGGATGCGGTGATGCGCACCCCTACCGTCCTTGATGGTGCGGTAATGCCAGACGCCTGCCCCGCAGGTCCCGAAGGGACCATTCCCGTAGGTGGTGTGGTGGCTACTCATAACGCCATCCACCCCGGAATGCACAGTGCAGACATTTGCTGCTCGGTGATGTTGACCGACTTTGGAACGGCAAATCCTAAAGCCGTGCTCGATGCAGCGTACGCCAGCACCCACTTTGGGCCCGGAGGCAGACCCCGCGGACAGCAGTTTCAACTTCCCGAAGCTTTGCTGGAGGCTTTTAAAACCAACGAGTTTCTGTTTGACGAAAAGTCCATCTCTGTAGCCCGGGAGCATCTGGGTACTCAGGGTGACGGCAACCACTTCCTGTTTGTGGGTACTTCTGCAGCCACCGGTAACACCATGATGATCACCCATCACGGTTCCCGCGGACCCGGAGCGCGTTTGTACACCAAAGGGATGACGATTGCAGAACGCTTTAGACAACTGCTTTCGCCCGAAACCCTGAAGCAAAACGCCTGGATTCCCTTCGATACCGAAGAAGGTCAGGATTACTGGGAAGCCCTGCAAATCATCAGGGAATGGACCAAACTCAACCATACGCTTATTCATGAGGGCGTAGCCGAAAAGTTGGGCGCAGGCGTCGAAAACCGGTTTTGGAACGAGCATAACTTTGTCTTTAAAGACGGAAACACCTTTTACCATGCTAAAGGGGCGACCCCGCTCGACAGCAAATTTATGCCCGATATTACGGGGCCTCGTTTGATTCCTTTGAATATGGCCGAGCCCGTGCTGATTGTAGCAGGCGATACCACCGAAAGTAACCTGGGCTTTGCCCCTCACGGTGCCGGACGTAACATGAGCCGCAGCCAGCACAAGCGTAACCTGGCCGAGCAGGCCGATGAAGCGATCTTTAAAACAGAAACGGCCGGTCTCGACATCCGGTTTTTCTCAAACGAGATTGATATTTCCGAACTGCCCAGCGCTTACAAACCGGCTGCCACGGTACGTGGGCAAATGCAGGAATACAACCTGGGCACCGTACTCGACGAGGTACTGCCCTACGGCTGCATCATGGCCGGCGACTGGCAAAAAAACGCGCCCTGGCGTAAGAAGAGACGCAGAAACAGACGTCAGAATTTTTAACGCTGTACTTCTTAAAACGCCTTCTCAATTATAGGAGAAGGCGTTTTGTGTTTATAACTACTCAGAATGCGATGCAAATCCACTACCGTATAGACGTACTAGTCGAGACCTGTATTTTTAGTTAATTCATTTTAGAAAATTTTAAGATTTAAAGGAAAAACGTATTTTACGCAGATTAATTCCTGCTTATCAGGTGTATGAAACAAAAACTACTCTTCCTATTATTATACTGCTCTCTTGCAGGTATTGCCCAGCAAAACCCCGATGCCGGGTTAAAAAAAGCAGATAAGGGCTTTATCAAAAACTACGGGCAGGTGGTTGATCAGAACGGAGTGTCTAATGACCGGGTACGCTATCTGCTTAATACCAGGGGGCTGAATGTACAGTTACGAAGCACCGGTTTTTCCTATGATGTGTATGAGCGAAAAACACTACCCGCATCATTCAATTGGTTAAAACATACTGAAAAATTATTCAAGCCTAAAAATCGGTTTGAGCATCATGACAGTATACAAACAAGTCTTTCGTTTCATCGGGTGGACATTGATTTTTTAAATACTAGTACAGATTTAAAAATTGAGGAGTACGAGCGGGGCAGTGCCTACTACAACTATTACAACGTACCTAATTGTCAGGAAGGAATAACCCACGTACCCTTTTATCAACGTATCGTTTATAAAAATCTCTATAAGGGTATTGATCTGGAATTTATAATCCCGGAAGATCAGGGCAAACCGGTTGAATACAATTTTAAAGTACAGCCTGGAAGCAATCTTGCCGATATCAAAATGCGGGTTGCAGGCGCTCCCGTAGTCCTAAAAAACAACAGGCTTGAGCTCAGCCTAGCTCAGGGGATCTTACAGGAAACCATTCCCAAAAGCTGGATTCAGGAAAATAAGGCGGAAGAGGAAGTTCAGGTAAATTACACCCAACTGGCTGCAAACACCTTTGGTTTTGAAGTTGCACATCCATTTAATTACAAAAAGCCTTTAATAATCGATCCTACACCGGTAAGGGAATGGGGAACGTATTTTGGGGGTGACTATATTGATGGAAGTGACTTTGCGGAAATGTCACATGATGAAAATGGTAACACAGTATATGCAGGCAATACAACTAGCGATAATATGGCTACATCAGGAAGTCACCAAACTTTTCACTTTTGGCCAACTATTGGAAGTGTATGGAATACAGGTCTAATGATGAAATTTGATAAAGACGGTGACTTAAAATGGTGTACCTACTATGGGGGTATGCTTGTAAGCTATTTCCATTCAATTAAATATGATAACAAAAATAACATAATCGCTGTTGGTGAAACATATAGTGATACAAACATCACTACTATAAATGCCCACCAGGAGTTTAAAGAAGGTAATGGAGCGGATGGTTTTATTGTAAAATTAAATAATGCCGGTGTTCGTTTATGGGCAACGTATTACGGAGGTGTTCAAAACGATAGGATATTTGCTGTAACTGTAGATAATGACAATAATATTTATGCTACAGGTGTAACTAATAGCCAGGAAAATATTGCCTCACCAGACACCTTTAAACCAACAATTAGCAAAACAGCTTATGGTAATTCAACAGATGCTTTTATCGTCAAATTTAATCCTGACGGTAATAGAATTTGGGGTACTTATTATGGAGGTAATAGTTTAGACATATTTCATAATATTGAGATTAGTAGCGATCAAAATCTTTATTTGGTAGGTTATTCTAATAGTTCCGAAGGCATTGCCACATCCGGTACTTTTAAAAATACATTATCCGAAAGTCCATATGATGATGCTATTTTGGTCAAGTTTACACTTAACGGAGAAAGATTATGGGGAACTTATTTTGGCGATAAATATGATGATCACGCGTTTGACGTAGCTATAGATAATTTAGGCGATGTAGTAATTTCCGGAGGTACAGGAAATTTAACGGGTATTGCCTTCAATGCACTTCATCAATCAACTATGGTTGGAGATTACGATAACTTTCTTGCAAAATTTAACAATTCTGGCAACTTGATATGGAGTACCTATTATGGAGGAGATGAACGAGAAACTAATGTAAATTGTTCGGTAGCTATTGATAGCTACAATAATATTTACCTAGCAAGTAGAACTTCCAGTAAAAATAATATCAGTACTCCTGGGAGCTATCAGGAAACAGGTGATGATTTTGTAGCCTACTTCGCAAAATTAGATCAGTTTGGTAATCGTTTATGGGGAACCTATTATGGTGATTTTGGTTCTTATGCTAGTGATATAGATGTATTTGATGATATTATCTACGTTTTTGGAAGTGCAGACTACTCAACCTCCATGGCTTCAGAAAATGCGTACCAAACGCAAGCATTAGGAGCTGACTATTTTATTGGAAAGTTTTCTAATTGTAAATCTGAAATCACAGTCAACGGAACTTCAAACCTCTGTCCTGGTGAGGATATTATCTTAACAGCTTCTGGAGGAACCTCATATAGGTGGAGTGGCCCTGATGGTTTTGTTAGTACACTTCAAAACCCGGTGATTACCGAAGCCACACAAGAACAATCAGGTACTTACTTAGTTTTTGTAACCAATGATACAGGTTGCGAAGATTCCCGTAGCTTTCAGGTAAATGTAACTCCGCCTCCCATGGCCAACAACCTCCCCGATCTCGTCGGTTGCGACGATAACAACGACGGCATTTCCGAATACTTTGACACCTCACAAATCGAAACCCTGGTGCTCAACGGGCAAACTGGAATGCAAGTAAGCTATTACGATGCTTCGGGTAACCCACTGGCAAGTCCGCTGCCCAATCCCTACACCAATACAAATCCAAATACTGAAACTTTAACCCTTCGGGTAAGTAACATACAGTCGGGTTGCTATGCCGAGACTTCATTAAACCTCATTACCTCCGCCCAACCCCAAATAAACCAACCCGCTACCCGCTTTGCCTGTGATGCCGGGAATGGCTATTCCAGCTTTGACCTCACCAATCTCGAACAGGAAGTCACAGGTTCTCAAGCCGGACTCACAGTGACCTACACCGATGAAACCGGAGCGGAATTAACCAGGCCACTAACGGCTGCATTTCAAAATACCACGGCCTGGTCCCAGCGTATCACTATTCGGGTTGAAAATGCAACCAATGCGCTTTGCTTTAGCGAGACCTATCTGGATTTGGAAGTCAACCCGCTCCCTCAGGTCAGCATAGACAATACCTTTGTCATCTGCGATAGCGAACCGGGATTGCAACTTTCCCGCCCGGAAACTTTCGATTCCTGGGAATGGGAAGACCCTACAGGTACTATCATTTCAACCACAGCTGAAGTTTACCTGACTCAGGAAGGCAGCTACAGGCTTACGATTGGCGAAATCCAAAACGGCATCATGTGCACCAATACCTATGCCTTTGCTCTGGAGCGCTCTGCACCACCCACCATTACCAAAGTTGATTTTTCTGACTGGTCAGACAACAATTTTATAGAAGTGACCGCTACCGGCGATGGGGAGTTTGAATACAGTCTGGATGGCAGCAACTGGCAGGACTCCAACCGCTTTGACTTTATCAAAGGCGGCGTTTACGAGGCGCGTGTTCGGGATAAGGCCGGGTGTGGCTTTGCCAGTGAAGAAGTCATCCTGGTAGATTATATGAAGGTATTTACCCCAAATGGCGATGGCTTTAATGACTATTGGCAAATTGAAGGTGTGGCAGGCTTCCCCGAAGCCAAAATCTACATTTTTGACCGCTACGGCAAACTGCTCAAAGAGCTCAGTCCTCAGGAAACCGGCTGGGATGGCAGCTTTGCAGACCGCAATCTACCTGCAGACGATTACTGGTTTCACGTTGACCTGGGTGATGGCCGCGTTTATAAAAATCACTTTACGCTAAAACGCTGATGTAATTCAGAATTAGGAATGTGGAATGCAGAGTTCTTTGTTCTTTGTTCTTTGTTCTTTGTTCTCGGTTCTTTGTTCTCGGTTCTTTGTTCTCTGTTCTCTGTTCTCTGTTCTCTGTTCTCTGTTCTTAAATTATGACCCTTGAATTTTCAACTTTGAATTTTGAACGCTCGAGTCATTTCGACCGCAGGGAGAAATCGCACCAGCCGGGTGCAAATACAAAAACGAAAGTGGAAATACGAAATCAGTAATACAAACTAACCTTGAATTTTCAACTTTGAATTTTGAATGCTCGAGTCATTTCGACCGCAGGGAGCAATCGCATCAGCCGGGTGCAAATACAAAATACGAAAGTGGAAATACGAAATCAGTAGTACAAATTAACCTTGAATTTTCAACTTTGAATTTTGAAAGCTCGTGTCATTTCGACCGCAGGGAGAAATCGCATCAGCCGGGTGATAAATACGAAAGTAGAAATACGAAAAAATCACAATAGGATGCGACCTCTCCCACCGTCGAGGTGACGAAAGCGGTCATTTCCACCGCAGGGAGAAATCACAGCAGCCGAGCTCTGCAAATACAAAATACCAACGTAGATATACGAAATCAGAAATACGATAAGTAGTACCTGTTAAGCTCCCTTCTCTCCCGATAGCTATCGGGATGGAGAAGGATTGGGTATGAGGCCAAAAAAAACCGCCCGGGACATCACATCCGGGCGGTTCAGGTTTATTGACTTCTATTTTTAGGGGTGAAAAGTCAACAACCTCCTCAACACTAATCAAATTTTAGTTCCAGCCACCGCCTAGTGCCTGATACAACTGTACATAGGCATTAAGCTGGGCGACTTTGGTCTCAACCAAATCAAAATTGGATTCTAAAGCATCGCGCTGGGTCATCAATACTTCCATATAATCTGCACGGGCAGAGCCAAAAAGCTGCCCCGCGATATCCACCGAGCGGTTAAGCGCTTCTACCTCTTGCGTCTTTAAATCATAACTTTTCTCCAGATTGGAAACTTTTGCCAGCTGATTGGCCACTTCGATATACGCATTCAACACGGTTTGCTCATACTCATAAACCGCCTGAACCTGCTTCGCATTGGCTCCTATATAGGCAGCTTTAATCTCATTCCGGTTGATCAACGGAGCGGTGAGTTCGCCTGCTATCGAGTATAACAGCGACTCGGGCGAATTCAATAAAAATTGAGGTTTAAAAGCTTCAAAACCCACTCCTGCCGAAATCCCCAGAGAAGGATAAAACCGAGCCTTGGCAACCTTAACATCGAGTTTAGCCGCTTGTAAAGCGAGTTCGGCCTGTTTTACATCGGTTCGGTTTTCAAGCAATTGGGCAGGAATACCGGCGTTTAGCATCGCGGGCCTGATGTCCATAAATGAAACCGCAGTCCGCTCCACAGGTTGTGGAAAACGGCCTACCAGAAAATTGATTCGGTTTTCCGTTTCGGTAATTTTTTGCTGAATTTCATACTGCAGACTGCGTGTGGAAAGCACTTCAGCTTCAAACTTACTTACGGCCAGTCCGGTCGCTTTAGCCGCTTCCTTCTGAAGTTTTACAATTCGAAAGGCGTTACCCTGAATTTCAATGTTTCGGTTTACGATTGCCAGCTGATTATCCAACGCCAGCAGCTCGTAGTACGACTGTGCGATCTCACCTACCAGCTGGGTAACCATAAAGTTTCGACCTTCAACACTGGACAGGTAATTGAGTACCGCCGCTTTTTTTGCATTGCGTAACTTACCCCAGATATCCAATTCCCAGGTCGCCTGAAGACCAAATTTATAATTAGGCAAGGGCTCCGGAAATTCAACACCTTCTTTGATCTCAGTATTGGCATCATTAGCTCCCTGACTGGTGTAGCGACCCACTTTTTCAGTTTCGGCGGCTGCGCCAAAACCTACAAAAGGCAGGTATTCCCCTTTCCGGACCCGAATTTCAGACTTCGAAATCGCGATTTCCTGAAGCATCATATTCAGTTCCTGATTGTGTACCAAAGCAGAATCAATCAGCTTCGCCAAATACGGATCGGTAAAGTACGCCTTCCAGTTTATAAGCGCAGTATTGGTCGTATCGCGCTGCATTTTCCCGGCGTATTGCTTCGGAAGCGCGCTCAGATCAACGTCTTTTTCTATCAGTCCCGGTGCTTTACAGCTTGAAAAAGCTAAAATTAAAAGCAGGATGGGAACGTATAGGGATTTATAACGATTACTTATCATAATTATCATCTTCAGATTTTGTGAATGTGTCTATTTCGTGAACGAAACCTTCGGTAAGCGAATGATCTTCTTCATCTCTGATGAGTTTTCGCCCGTCGGCAAGAGAAGCAAAAATGAAATACAAACCGGGAACGATAATCACCCCGAAAATAGTTCCAAACAGCATCCCTCCCAAAGCCGAAGCCCCGATGGTATGGTTACCTATCGCTCCGGCTCCACTTGCTAAAATAAGCGGGATCAACCCGGCGATAAAGGCAAACGAAGTCATCAAAATAGGTCTGAAACGCACCCGGGCTCCTTCTATAGCTGCTTCCATTATGGAGGCCCCTTCCGAACGTTTCAGCACAGCAAATTCCACGATAAGCACCGCGTTTTTACCCAGCAGACCCACCAGCATGATAAGACCGATTTGTGCATAAATATCATTTTCGAGTCCCATCAATTTCAGCAAAAAGAACGAACCAAAAACTCCCACAGGCAACGAGAATACTACCGCCATCGGGATGATAAAACTCTCGTATTGTGCTGCCAGTACAAAGTACACAAACACCAGTACGATGAGGAATATGAACACCGACTCATTACCGCGGCCGGCCTCGTCATAAGACAAACCTTCCCAGGCGATGTCATAACCTCTTGGTAAACTGGTAGCGGCTACTTCTTTGATCGCGTCAATCGCATCTGCGGTAGAATAACCTTTTGCAGGCAAACCTCTGATTGCGGCAGAATTGTACATATTGTACCGGGTAACCTCGTTGGGTCCCTGGGTCTTTTTCAGCTTCATAAACGCCGAATACGGAACCATCTCGCCCTCATCATTTTTCACATACATATTGAGTACATCGCTGGGCAATCTTCGATACTGGGGGTCAGATTGCACATAAACCTTAAAGAAGCGGTTAAACTTGATGAAACCCTGCTCGTAAGTACTACCAATCATGATATCCAGATTCTCCATCGCCTTACCAATGGTCACCCCTTTTTGCATGGCCAGATCGTTGTCTACCTCGAGTTCATACTGGGGATAGTTGGCTGCGAAAAAGGTAAACAGACCGGTCAATTCGGGACGGGCTTTTAAATCGTCAAGAAACTTTTGGTTTATTTTGTCAAAATCCTGATAATCGGTCTCTGTGTTTTTATCTAAAAGACGTAAGGAGAAACCACCTGATGAACCAAAACCGGGAATCGCAGGGGGTTCAAAAAACTCGATTACCGCACCCAGACCTTTTGATTTTTCTTCGAGCTCTTCCATGATTTCTTTCACGTCGTGATCCCGATCATGCCAGGGTTTGAGGTTGATCAAACAGGTACCGGCGTTAGAACCGCGACCTTCGGTCATAATCTCATAACCCGCAAGGGATGAAACCGACTCTACGCCCTCAATCTCCTCACAGATTTTCTGAAGCTCCTGAGAAACCTTGTTGGTTCGCTCTAAAGTCGCACCGGGAGGCGTCTGAATAATTGCGTAAATGGTACCCTGATCTTCACTGGGGATAAAGCCCGAAGGCAATACCTGACTCTGCCAGTAAATTCCCGCACAAAAGACCAGAAGTACCGCAAAGGTGAGCCATCTCAGGCTTACAATTCGGTGGAGTAAAGCCACATACTTTCCGGTGAGCTTGTCAAACACATGGTTGAACTTGTCAAGCGAACGGGTGAGTATATTCTGTTTATGCGGTTTGGCATGGTGGTTTTTAAGCAACATCGCACACAATACCGGCGTAAGCGTCAACGCGATCAATGCCGAAATAACAATCGAACTCGCCATCGTGATCGAGAACTGCCTGTAGAAAGTCCCCACAGGGCCAGACATAAACGAAATGGGCAAGAATACCGAAACCATCACCCCGGTAATTGCGATAATCGCACCGGTGATTTCGCCCAAAACCCGCTTCACCGCCTGATAGGGCGTAATCGTTGGGTACTGCTCAAACTTGGCGTGCACCGCCTCTACCACCACAATCGCATCATCTACCACAATACCGATGGCGAGTACCAAAGCAAACAGCGTCACCAGGTTAATTGAGAGTCCAAAAAACTGAATCACAAAGAAGGCTCCGATAAGCGATACCGGCACTGCGATGATCGGGATCAGTGTAGAGCGCCAATCGCCCAAAAATATAAATACCACCAGGGCAACCAGAATAAACGCGTCACGCAGGGTATCTACCACCTGCTCTATCGAAGAATCGAGGAATTTGGATACGTCATAACTGATGCTGTATTCCATTCCGGGAGGGAAATCGGCTTCCAGTTCCTTCAGTTTTTCCTTTACCTCTTCAATAACTTCACTCGCGTTACTGCCGTAGTTTTGTTTCAATACAATCGCTGCGGAAGGATGCCCGTCCTGATTGGAATAAATATCGAAGAATTCGCTACCCAACGCAACGGTACCTACATCTTTTAAACGAATACTTTCGCCTTCGGCATTAGCTCTTAAAATGATATTCTCGTATTCTTCGGGCTCGTTGAAACGCCCTTTATAGGTCAATACATATTCTAAAGACTGGGCTTCAATACCCGAACTCTGTCCCAAACGACCGGGACGACCTACCACGCTCTGTTCCTGCATGGCTTCCATTACATCTTCCACCGAAATATTATAAGCCCGCATACGATCGGGGTTTAACCAAACCCGCATCGCATAACGACGGCTACCTAAAATCTGTGAACGCGCGATCCCTTTAAGACGGTTGATCTCCGGGATCATCTTTACATCAGCATAGTTGTAGAGAAATTTTTCATCCATACTCTTGTCTTTGGAGTACAGGTTTACGTACATCAACATACTGGGCTGAATGGGCGTAATGATCACCCCTTCGCGCTGCACCAGTTCGGGCAGCAGCGGCATAACCTGGTCAACCCGGGTTTTCACACGAACCACCGCATCGTTGGGGTCAACGCCGGGTTCAAAAATGATACGCAGGGTGGCTTCACCGGCACTGGTCGCATCGGTAGCCATATAGCGCATATCCTGCACCCCGTTGATCGCATTTTCGAGGGTGATAAGTGTTGATTTTACCAGTACATCTGCACTCGCACCGGGATAGGCGATAAAGATGTTTACTGTGGTAGGGGCAATCTGCGGAAACTGCGAAATAGGCAGTTGTTTTATAGATAACGCACCTACAAAGACAATCATAATCGAGATTACGATCGCAAATACAGGTCGTTTTATGAATTTACTAAACATGTTTTGTGTTTTTGGGGTGAGATTACTCGGCGTACAGCTCTAAATCGGTTAGTACCGATTTGGGATCTTTTACCTCAAATGCTATCTGCTCATTTTCACGAACCAGTCTTAGACCTTCAAGCAGGATTTTATCCTTTGGAGCAAGACCGGAAGCAATAGCGTACAGGTGCGGCATTTCATTTGCGATCTGCACTTCCCGTGATTTCACGATGCCTTCATCGGTTATTACAAAAACATATTTTTTATCAAGTACCTCAAAGGTTGATTTCTGCGGAATGATCAACGCATCCTTCAGTGGGATGGTTACGTGCACATTACCGGTTTCCCCGTGTCTCAGCAGACCATCCGGATTTGGGAACGTCGCCCTAAACGGAATGTTTCCGGTTTCGTTATTGAAATCGGCTTCAATGGTCTCAACAATACCGGGATATTTGAAATAGGCATTGTTTGCCATCAAAAGTTTTACCTCGGGCTTATCGGTAGACTTCAAGTTGCTCTGATAATCCAGATATTCGGCTTCGGGAACATTATAATAGACCCACATAATGTTATTATCTGAAAGACTGGTGAGCAACTCGCCTTCATCTACAAGACTTCCCAGTCGTACGTGAAAGCGGTCTACGATACCGTCAAAGGGTGCTCTGATCTGCGTGAACTCGAGATGTACCTGGGACAGGGACAATTCGGCATTAGCCTTTTGCAGTTTGGCTTTGGCCATTGCCAGTTCGTTTGGCGCAACAATATTGCTGTCTGCAAGCTTTTTGGTGTTTTCATATTCAATCTCTGCGAAACGCGCTTCGGCTTTTGCTTTTTGCATTTCGGCTTCATACAATTTGGGCATAATTTGAAACAGCAACTGCCCTTTTTTAACGGCCTGACCTTCATCTACAAATATTTTCTGAAGGTAACCGCGCTCCTGAGCACGCAGTTCAATGTGGCGGCTTGATTGTATTTGGGCCACGTAGTCTTTGGTGACTACCGTATCCAGTTTAATGGGGTTGGTGACTAAAAAAGTGGTTTTTTCTTCTTCTTTGTGGTGTTCAGATTTGCAGCTTACGTGCAACAAAAGCGCACCCAGGCCTAGCATCATGAGAATTTTTTTCATGAGATTTTTAGTTTTACGATAAATGATTTGATGTGAGGTGCTCTTCCGGGATGGAAAAGACACAGAATTCCCTGCCTGGTCTGCTATAGTGTGAGGTAAACCAGTTACAGGAAATGCGTTTAGCCCGCGAGCGCGAGCTTAAGTTTTAAATCAAAGTCTGAATACCTGAAAAAGGATATACGGCTTGACGGCACCGGCAAGATTTGCACGGGCCCGTGTTGGAGTAAAGGGAAGGTTTAGGTGAAAATTACAAACCCCTTCCAGTTGAGAACCGGTAATGACCGGTTGGGTAAATCGTACCTGTTTGGATCGGGAAACTTTTTCTGAATCTTCCTCGATCTCAAACTCGGCAACTTTGTATTCGGTATGTTCTTTATGATTGGGGTTGTAATGAAAACCGGCATCACTGGCATATTCCTGAACCTTCTCTTCAAATGTACAGGATGTATCTGATGCCTGCTGAGGTGTAAGAGCCCATCCGGAAAGATTTAAAATCCCGGCCAGAAGTAAACTGAAAATAGAAAGGGCTACCTTCATAATATCTTGAAAAGATGCAGCAAATGTATGGGAAGGAATAATCTCCTACAATGAACAGACTAAAAAAGTTTATCGATTTAGTTGGCTGAGTAGCATTTTTATTAAAGAAACAAAATACACCGTTTCAAATTGACAAAAGCACAAAATAAAACAGGCCTTTTCGATAATAAAAAGGCCTGTTAAAGAATTTATTGAAATATCTGTGACAGCGACTTCCGCTTATTTGATATTCAAAGCGGTTGAAACCTTCCGCATTTTAGCCCTGATTTCATCGAAACCGGGGTTGTGAATGCTGCCCAGGTGCGTATGCTTTTTACCCGGCTCTGGCTTATAGGTACCGGCCTGCACCTGTCCTCCTATTTCCTGATAGGCTTCGCGAAACGACTTGCCTTCAACCACCAGGTCATTAATACTGTCTACGGTAAACAGGTATTTGTACTTCTCGTCATTTAAGTCAATCTCTTTAACCTGCACCTGACTGATGGCATAATCAAAGATTTCGAGAATGTCTTTCATAGACTCCACCGCATTGATGGTGTTTTCTTTGAGCAACTGATAATCGCGATGGTAACCGCTGGGCAGGTTGTTGGTAATCAAAATCATTTCGGTACTCAAAGCCTGAATTTTATTGCACTTACCGCGTATCAATTCAAACACATCGGGATTTTTCTTGTGCGGCATAATGCTGCTGCCGGTAGTTAACTGCTCGGGGAAGCTTACAAAGCCAAAATTCTGGCTCATATACAGGCATACATCCATCGCAAAGCGCGAAAGCGTGTTGGCCAGGCTTCCTAAGGTAGAAGCCAGCGTACGCTCGCTTTTACCACGTGCCATCTGCGCGGCTACCACATTGTATTTCATCGTGGCAAAGCCTAATTCTTTGGTGGTCATCTCGCGGTCTATGGGGAACGAACTCCCGTATCCCGCCGCAGAACCCAGGGGATTTTGATCTACAATATCCTGCGTGGCATTGATGAGGATGGTATCGTCGATAAGCAATTCGGCATAAGCGCTAAACCAAAGTCCGAAACTGCTGGGCATCGCCACCTGCAGATGTGTATACCCCGGAAGCAATTTATCTTTGTGTGTTTCGCCCAAATGCATGAGTGTTTCAAAAAGCGAAACCGTACGCGCCTTGATTTGCTGCAACTGCTCTTTATAATACAATTGCAATGCCACCAGCACCTGATCGTTACGCGAGCGTGCCGTATGTACTTTTTTCCCGGTTTCGCCCAGAATAAGCGTTAATTCGGCTTCCAGCTTCGAGTGAATATCCTCGTATTCCGGTTCGATAAAGAAATCGGGGTTTTGCGTATGTGCCTCCAGAATATCGAGCTGGGGCAACAAATCTTTAAGCTCCTGATCAGTCAGAATGCCAATTTTATTCAGCATTTTCACGTGTGCACGTGATGCCTGAACATCGTATTTCGCAATATGCGCATCGATTTCCCGGTCATTACCTACCGTAAAACGGATGATCTTATCGTCTATGTTTGCTCCTTTATCCCAAAGTTTCATAATCTAATTTTTACATTCCCGTGAAGGCGGGAATCTTGTCCTCCCCTGACCCCGAGCCCCCTAACCCCCAAAGGGGAGACGAAAGCACCAAGAATTAAATTTAATATTCAATCGCCAGCGATTGAACCTGTGTTAGTATTTTTCTTTTCCCGCTAGTCATTCCCCCTTCGGGGGCTAGGGGCTTTACAGAATGCTTTTCAGCAAATCTATATAAATCTGAATGCCTTCTTCGATCTCCGCGACGTAAATAAATTCGTTTGCGCTGTGCGAACGCGTGCTGTCGCCAGGCCCGAGTTTGAGTGACGGACAGCTCAAAACCGCCTGATCGCTCAAAGTTGGCGAACCGTACGTACTTCTACCCAATGCAATACCGGCTTTTACGAGTTCGTGATCTTTTGGTATGGAAGAAGAATTCAACCGCAGACTACGTGGTACAATCGAATCGCAAGGCGCTTCAGCCTGCAGCAAATCGGCTATTTCCTGATTGCTATATTGATCGTTAACCCGAACATCAATAACCAGTTCCACATCTGCCGGAACTGCGTTGTGCTGTTTTCCGGCTTTGATCTGCGTCACGGTCATTTTTACCGCTCCCAGGGCTTCCGAGACTTTCTCGAAAGTATACTCTTTAAACCACTGCAATACGGAGATGCAATTGTAAATCGCATTGTTTTCGTTGGGATGCGCGGCGTGTGACGGAGTACCCAGCACTTTCGCATCAAATACCACCAGACCTTTTTCGGCGATAGCCAGATTCATCAAAGTAGGTTCGCCCACAATCGCCACATCAACAGGAGGAATCACCTTAAGCATACTGTTGAGCCCGTTAGGCCCGCTGCTTTCTTCCTCGCCACTAGCAACGATAATCAGATTGTATTTTGGGTTTTCCTGCGCGTAGAAATACGTAAACGTTGCGATTAGCGATACCAAACATCCTCCTGCATCATTGCTTCCTAGCCCATACAACTTGCCGTCTTCTACATCCGGACTGTAGGGATTTCGGGTATAGCCGTTATTGGGTTGCACGGTATCGTGATGGCTGTTAAGCAGTAAAGTCGTTTTACCTTCCGTAAAATGCTTGTTGGTCGCCCATATATTGTTTGCCTGGCGTTTAAAGGGTATGTCGTGCGCTTTAAACCAGTTTTCAATAAGTGCAGCCGTGCCTTCTTCTTCTGAAGAAAAAGACTGCGTTGAAATCAGGTTTTTTAATAATTCTATCGCCTCTTGCGTAAGTCTTTCTATGCTCATTACAGTCGTAAGGTTGTAAAATTAGTAGTTGTATGGTGCAGCATCTCAGGCTTGCCCAGTTGCACTTTGTAAACGCCGCCTTTTAGGGCGTAAAAGCAGTTTTCCAGTTTGGGCAGCATGCCGTCTGCGATAATACCGTCTTTTAGCAAATCGGCATATTTCTTTGTATCTATATCTTTGACAACCGAGTTTTCGTCCTGAATATCCAGTAAAACACCTGCTTTTTCGAAGCAATAATTGAGCGTTACCTCATAATATTCAGACAGCCCGATTGCGAGTTCACAGGCAATGGTATCGGCATTGGTATTGAGCAGCTGTCCTTTACCGTCGTGCGTGATGGCACAGAAAACCGGGGTAATCCCTATTTGGGTGAGCTCATGGATTAGTTTGGCATTTACACCTACAACATCCCCTACAAAGCCAAAATCTACCTCTTTAACCGGCCGCTTAACCGAAAGAATTGTATTTCCATCAGCTCCCGAAAATCCAATCGCATTGCAATCCCGTGCCTGCAGGCCGGCTACGATGCTTTTATTGACTTTACCGCCGTAAACCATGGTGATGACCTCAACCGTCTCGGCATCGGTGATGCGACGCCCGTTAATCATCTTTACCGGGATCTCGAGACGCTCTGCCAGTTGAGTAGCCAGCTTTCCACCGCCGTGAACCAGAATTTTAGGTTCGGGCAAAGCCGAAAACGCATCCAGAAAATCCTGTAAATCTTCTTCTTTCTCGATGATGTTTCCACCTACTTTGACGACGTTAAGCCCCCTAGCCCCCGAAGGGGGTACTGATTTAGTTTTCATAACTAGTGGCTTTTAACTCCCCCTTTGGGGGTTGGGGGGCTAAATTTTCCAATATCCTTTTCAGCACCACCTGTGCCGAAAACGTACGGTTGTTGGCTTGCTCAATAACCACCGACTGGTCGCCATCCAAAACCTCATCAGCCACAATGACATTGCGACGCACCGGCAGGCAATGCATAAATTGCGCAGTTCCCAATTTTTCGGAAGTGATCATCCAGTCCGAATGGGTTTCCGGGGTGGCGACAACTTTTCCGTATTCTTTATAATTACTCCAGTTTTTTACGTAAACGAAATCGGCATCCTTGAGCGCTTCATCCTGATCGTAAACCACTTTAGAATTCTTAACCACATCAGCACTCAACTCATAGCCTTTGGGATGTGTGATGGTAAAATCCACGTCCATCTTCTGCATCATCCCGATAAACGAATTGGCCACCGCGTGCGGCAAGGCCTTGGGATGTGGCGCCCAGCTGAGGACCACTTTAGGTTTGGATTGCTGCGAAAGTTCGGTTATCGTAATCGCATCGGCCAGCGCCTGAAGCGGATGCGCCGTGGCACTTTCCATATTGACAACAGGCACCGAAGCATATTTTTCAAAACTTGAAATCACATACTCGCTTTCGTCCTTGGCCTTATCGGTAAGGGTTGGAAAGGCGCGCACTGCGATCACATCTCCATATTGAGAGATGACCTGTGCGGCTTCTTTAATGTGCTCGGAGGTGTCTGCGTTCATCACCGTACCATCTTCAAACTCGAGCTTCCAGGCATCGCTGTTAAAGTTCATCACCGTAACATCCATCCCAAGATTGCAGGCGGCTTTTTCTGTACTGAGACGCGTGCGCAAACTGGAATTGAAAAACAACATTACTAAGCGTTTGCGTTTTCCTAAATGCTCAAAAGCATATGGGTTTTTCTTGATTTCGCGGGCTTCCGCGATTAATTCTTTTAGATCGGTAATGTCGTCTAATCCGGTGTATTTTTTCATTTGTTGATTCCTGTCAGGTTTATAATGTGCAGCCGAAATCTCTGCTTCTCCCCACCCCTAACCCCTCCCCAAATGGGGAGGGAATTCGGGTAGTGTATTAATTAAAATCTCTTGTTTTACAATTTATCCAATTCTATTTTTAACGCTTCAAAAAACTGATCGATTTGTTCGTTTTGAAGCGTCAATGGCGGTAGAATACGAATCAGGTTTTTGTTTTTAGCGCTTCCGGTAAAAATATGCTGATCGTAAATCAGTTTTTTGCGGATGGCAGCCGTATCAAAATCAAATTCCAGACCCAGCATCAGGCCGCGGCCTTTTACGTTTTTTATCTGCGGAATATCTAAGGTTTTGGCCTTAAAATGATCGGAAACACGCAGGGCATTAGCCATCAGATTTTCTTCTTCCAATACTTCAAGCACGGTTAAAGCTGCGGCACAGGCCAGGTGATTTCCGCCAAAAGTGGTACCCAGCATTCCATATTCAGCCTTTATGGATGGGTGAATCAAAATCCCTCCTACCGGAAAGCCGTTACCCATACCTTTGGCCATTGAGATCAGCTCCGGCTCTACGTTGTACTCCTGAAAAGCAAAGAACTTTCCGGTACGGCCAAAACCGGCCTGTACTTCATCTGCAATAAGGCAGGTTCCGGTTTGTTTACACAGTTTGTCAACACCTTCGTAGAATTCAGCCGTGCTGATATCCAGACCGCCTACACCCTGAATAAATTCCACAATCACCGCACACACATCTTCCTTAGCCAAAACCGCTGCCAAAGCATCCAGATCTCCAAGAGGTAAAAATTCGACCTCCTGCTGCGCGTTTATAGGCGCTACAATTTTAGGATTATCGGTGGCTGCAACTGCTGCTGAAGTTCTTCCGTGAAAGCTGTTGTTAAAGGCCACTACTTTTTTTCTTCCCGTAACGAAAGAGGCCATTTTCAGGGCATTCTCGTTTGCTTCTGCCCCACTACTGCACATAAACAACTGATAGCCGGGTGTATTGGCCTGAGCGGGTAGTTTTTCGCCCAAAGCCTCCTGCAAGGGGTTGTGCACCGCGTTGCTGTAAAAACCGATATCGTGAAGTTGCTTGGTAAGATTCTCCACATATTTGGGATGCCCATGACCGATGGAAATCACCGCGTGACCCCCGTACAAATCCAGATATTTAGTGGGTGTGGCATCGTAAACCCAAACATCCTGAGCCTTAACCGGAGTTACATCGTATAACGGGTAAACATCAAATAAACTCATTATTTCTGGTCGGTTTTAATCACGTTAATTTTATTGAATGAGGCCACCATTCCCTGAATGAGTGATGAACTGAGGCCTTTATGTTCCATCTCGTTAAGTCCTTCTATCGTACAGCCTTTTGGAGTGGTTACACGGTCTATTTCTTCTTCCGGGTGATTTCCCGATTCGATAAGCAATTTTGAAGCACCGTTACAGGTATGCATCGCCAGTTCCTGAGCTTCGTGCGCATCAAAGCCTAATTGAATCGCAGCCTGTGTCGTTGCGCGTATAAGGCGCATCCAGAAAGCAATTCCGCTTGCGCAAACCACAGTCGCTGCCTGCATTTGATTTTCGGGAATGATCAGACTATTTCCCAAACGATTAAAAATGGCTTCAGCCACCTTAATGCGTTTCATTCCCTTTTCATTACTGGCCAGGCAGGTCATCGAGGCTCCAACAGCAATCGCGGTATTCGGCATTGCTCTAATGATAAACTGATCGGTACCCACAATGGCTTCAATCTGCGAAATTGCGTAGCCGGTGATGGTCGAAATCAGCACGTGCTTATCGGTAAGTTCGTCTTTGATATCGTGAAGAATCTTTGCCAATTGTGCCGGTTGCACTGCAAAAATGAGAATGTCTGATTTCTGCACCGCCTCCAGGTTATCTGAAGTCACAAAAACATTCTTATACTCGGCATACGACTCAATCGTAGCCGGATTACGCCGGGTCATATACAGCGTGGTAATCGCGTTATTGGTGATTAAACCTTTGGCTATTGCCAAACCCAGGTTACCGGTTCCTATAATTGCTATTTTCATAATCCTCACCCCCAGCCCCTCTCTCCCGAAGCTTCGGGAGAGAGGGGAGTTGGATTTATTTTTAAAATTCTATTTTCATTTCCGTGAAGACGGAAATCTTTCAATCCTCATCCCCAACCCTTCTCCCAAAGGAGAAGGGAGTTTGGTTCATTTCTTATTTCAAAATTCTTATATCTCTGTTTTATTTTTTGTAATAGTAAAACAGATTTAAAATCCCCCCTTTGGGGGTTTGGAGGCCTAAAAATAACTCCCTTTTAAATTTAAGCCTTCGGTTTGCGGAAGACCGAAAATCAAATTCATATTTTCTACCGCCTGTCCTGATGCTCCTTTAAGCAGGTTATCGATGCAACTCGTGATGAGCAACTGATTGCCATGCTTATGCAGGTGAATCAGACACTTGTTTGTATTCACCACCTGTTTCATATGTACTTCAGAATCTGAAACAAAGGTGAATGGTGCATCGGCATAAAAATCCTCGTAGATCTTTTTCGCTTCAGCCAGATCGCCCTCAAAAGGGGTGTATGCCGTTGCGAAAATCCCACGTGAAAAATTTCCGCGATTCGGCAAAAAGAAAATTTCGTTATCAAACGCTCCCTGTAATTGCTTTACCGTCTGGTTGATTTCGCCCATATGCTGATGCGTAAAAGGCTTATAATACGAAAAGTTGTTATCACGCCAGGTGTAATGCGTAGTTGCTGAAAGCGAAGTTCCTGCCCCGGTGGCACCGGTTACCGCATTGATGTGCACGTCTGACTTTATTTTTTTGGCATCGGCCAAAGGAAGCAAAGCCAACTGAATAGCCGTTGCAAAACAACCCGGATTTGCGATGGAACCGGCTTGCTTAATAGCATCGCGGTTTAATTCGGTGAGACCGTAAACGAACTCGCGGCCTTGAAACTCCGCATCGAGTTTGAGGCGAAAATCATTGCTTAAATCAATGATGATAGTGCTTTCGGTAAACTGGTTTTCTTCTAAAAAAGCTTTAGAATTTCCGTGACCCAGGCATAAAAAAACCACATCCACGTCAAAATCAATAGTTCCCGAAAAACGCAGGTGTGTACTTCCCAGTAAATCCTGATGCACGTCACTCAACAGATTTCCTGCATTTGAGGTACTGTAGACAAAGCTCAATTCAACATATTGATGGTTGAGCAAAATACGCAGCAGTTCTCCTGCAGTGTATCCGGCTCCTCCAACTATTCCGGCTTTGATCATGAGTTTCCGTTTACGTGGTTGTAAATCTTATTCTGGTTACCGGTGATTTTGATAAAACCTTTGGCATCTTCGGCGGTCCATCCTTTGTTCATTTCGCCGTAGGCTCCAAAAGAAGCATTCATCAAATCATGTTCAGATTTAATTCCTTCCAGCGTAAAGCGATACGGCTGCAGGGTTACGTACACCTCACCCGAAACATTTTTCTGACTATCGGTCAAAAAGGCTTCCATATTGCGCATTGCCGGGTCGAGATACTGCCCTTCGTGCAGGTGCATTCCGTAGAAATTAGATAAATAATCCTTGTGCTGCATTTGCCATTTGGTAAGCGTATGCTTCTCCAGCAAATGATGCGCTTTGATGATGATCAGGGGCGCAGCAGCTTCAAAACCTACCCGACCTTTGATCCCGATAATGGTATCGCCTACGTGAATATCCCGGCCAATTCCATAAGGAGCAGCCAGCTTTTGCAGGGCTTCAATATTTTCTACCGGAGTTCCGGTCTTGCCATTTACGGCTTTGAGTTCTCCCTTTTCAAAAGTCAGAGTCACCTGCTCAGCTTCACTTTTTTGAACTTGCGATGGGTAAGCCGATTCCGGCAGGCCTTTGTGTGAAGTCAGGGTTTCACTACCGCCAACGCTGGTTCCCCAAAGTCCGCGGTTTACCGAATACTTGGCTTTCTCCCAGGCCATTTCTACGCCGTGGCTTTTTAAGTATTCTATTTCCGCTTCGCGCGAAAGCTGTAAATCCCGTATAGGGGTGATGATTTCTATTTCGGGGGCCAAAGTTTGAAAGATCATATCAAAACGCACCTGATCGTTACCCGCGCCGGTACTGCCGTGTGCCACATATTTGGCACCGATTGATTTGGCATAATTGATAATCTCAACGGCCTGAATGATACGCTCGGCACTTACCGAAAGCGGATAGGTATTGTTTTTAAGGATGTTTCCATAAATCAAATACTTCACCACCTTATCGTAAAAGCGGTCAACCGCCTGAATGTTTTTATAGGTCTTAGCTCCGATTTTTAGAGCCTTTGATTCAATTTCGTTGATTTCTTCCTGCGAAAAGCCTCCGGTATTGATGCTTACCGCGTGTACTTCGTAGCCTTTATCGGCAGAAAGGTATTTGGCGCAATAGCTGGTATCAAGACCACCGCTGTAGGCCAGTACGAGTTTTGCTCCGGCAGGGTTAGCCGCCGGTATTTTTGTGTCTATAGCTTGTGAATGCGTTGTTGAATCCAAAACGTATTAATTTGAGGTTTTTAATGTATTGAGTAAAAAACGGGTTAATCTTGTTCCTTTTTTTCTTTTTTCAAAAAGAGATGTTCCTTGATGCTCTTGAGACGTGTAAAAGCCTTCGGATTTAGCTTTTTGTCTTTTTTTTTAAGCTCTTCCGGATTTTCTGCTTTCTTCTTTTCCTCCTTGGCCGGATCGTAAAGCATCCCGGTGCAGAGGCACATCTTCTGCTCGGTTCGCTGCAGTATATCGTAATTACGACAGGTTTGACAGCCTTTCCAGAAGGTAGGATCATCGGTAAGCTCCGAGAAGGTAACGGGTTTATAGCCCAGTTCCGAATTGATTTTCATCACTGCAAGACCGGTCGTGATCCCAAAAACTTTGGCATCGGGATATTTTGTGCGCGAATGTTTAAAAATGGCTTCTTTAATCTGCCGGGCAAGACCGCTGCCCCGGTAATCAGGATGTACGATAAGACCGCTATTGGCTACAAATTTACCGTGTCCCCAGGCCTCGATGTAACAAAAACCGGCAAACTTATCGCCATCAAGAGCGATAACGGCGTTACCGTTTTCCATTTTGGTAATTACATATTCTGGAGTGCGTTTGGCGATACCGGTACCGCGTACTTTAGCAGATTCTGCGATCGTGTCGCAAATGTATTGTGCATATCCCGCATGGGATTTATTAGCAATGGTAATTTCCATATTCTTTAGAATTGGAAGTTAGAAAAAAAGTGAAATTGAAATTTGATTTGAAGACGGAACCGGACTCACCTAAGTTCCCAATAAAACTGCACCCACTAGGGGCGACGACGCTCATGGCGACGCACGGGGATAAATACTAAAGAACTGTGGGTCTCTCTAGCAACAGGATATAAAGAATGGAACAAGGCGCTTACGGCTTGTTTGAATTCTTCCATATGTAATACTATTCCCTTCATTTGTGGTGCTAAAATACAAAGTAGATTTAAATGACAGCCCCTTTTTAAAGGTAAATATCACATAAATCTACTTTTTTTATGATTTCTTCAGATTTTCTTCCAAATTCCAATAATCACTATTGATTTTTTAATTAATCTTCCATTATTAACGGATTACAACAAGTAATCGGTACTTACAAAATTTGATTTTTTAGTGTCTAAAAGTTCATTTAAAATGGCATTGTTGTAGGCGTTGTCTTTTGAAGCCACAAAAGTGCGTATCGAAAACGAACGCAAGGCATCATGAACGCTCAGGGTTCCCACAGCAGAATCCTTTCTTCCGGTAAACGGATACACGTCAGGACCACGCTGGCAGGAGCTGTTAAGATTCACACGGCATACCAGGTTCACCAGCGTATCGATAAGCGGTGCAAGTGCTTTGACCTCTTTACCAAACAAACTCACCTGCTGCCCGTAATTGGACTCTGCCATATCATCAAGCGGCTCATCAATATGCTTAAAGGTGAGCACAGGGATTACCGGCCCGAACTGTTCTTCTTTGTACACTTCCATATCTTTGGTCACCGGAAACAATACTGCTGGCCAAATGAAATTCTCTGAATGCGTACCGCCTTTTTCATTTAAGATGGAAGCGCCTTTGGCTTTTGCATCGTCAATCAATCCCTGAATATAAGCCGGTTTTGAGGGTTCCGGAAGCGGAGTAAGGCTTACTCCCTCCTCCCAGGGTAAACCAAATTTCAACGCATCTACCGCCTGTGCAAACTTACGGTTGAAGGTTTCCGCGATATTTTCATGTACATAAATCACTTTAAGCGCCGTACAACGTTGCCCATTAAAAGAGAGCGTTCCCGCGATACACTCTGCCACTGCAAGGTCCAAATCAGCATCGGGAAGAATAATCGCCGGGTTTTTAGCTTCAAGTCCTAAAACCAAACGCAGTCGGTTTTGTTTGGGATGCAATGCCTGTAGCGCGTTTGCAGACGAACTGTGACCAATTAAAGCCAGAACATCTACTTTTCCGGTTTTCATGATGGGAGTAGCTACCGCCCTGCCTCTACCAAATAAAATATTCACAACTCCCGGAGGAAAACTTTCCTGAAAAGCTTCGAGCAGAGGTGTGATCAACAAAACCCCGTGTTTTGCCGGTTTAAACACCGCCGTATTTCCCATTATCAGGGCCGGAATCAGCAAACAAAAGGTTTCGTTAAGCGGATAGTTATAAGGTCCGAGACATAAAACCACGCCCAATGGCCCGCGGCGGATGTGTGCGTGAATACCGGCTTCCTTGTGGAATTTGGCACTGTCGCGATCCATATCCTTATAATCTTCAATGGTATCGAGAATGTACTCTACGGTACGGTCAAACTCTTTTTGAGAATCGGGATAGTTTTTACCTATTTCCCACATCAGCAGTTTTACGATCAGCTCGCGCTTTTCTTTCATTTTGGCAACAAAAGTCTGCATACACCTGATGCGGTCTGCGACTTTCATGGTTGGCCAAAGCCCCTGCCCGCGTTCATAGGCCTGATGCGCTGCTTCAACTGCAGCAACAGCCTCTTCCTCACCCAGACTTGGGATGGATCCCAGACGGGTAGGTTTACGCTTTCCGTCAACTTCGGTATGAATGCTTGAAAAAACATCAGCCGTCTCTCCTTCCCAGTTGAGCAGCTTTCCGTTGATGAGATAGGCTTTTTGTTCTATGGGCTGCACGCTAAACTGTGCAGGTATTTCTGTAGTTAATGGTTTCATGGTTAGGTTGGTTGTCAAACGAACTATCAGATTAAAAATTCAAACAAGTCGGGTTTATCATTTAAGTATTCCCCGAAAAAGTTGCGCTTTTTCATGCGCGCGATTAAAGGATCGAGGTCTGCACGGTCTTTGATCTCAATACCTACGACGGCAGGACCATCTTCGCGCGAGGTCTTTTTCTTGTATTCAAAAAAGGTAATATCATCCTCAGGCCCTAAAATCTCATTCAAAAACTCCCGTAAGGCACCCGCGCGCTGGGGAAACCGAATGATAAAATAATGTTTTAGGCCGCGGTATAAAAGCGCACGCTCCTTGATCTCTGCGGTACGGGTGATATCGTTGTTGCTTCCGCTTACGATACACACCACATTTTTACCTTTGATCTCCTCGGCAAACTGATCTAAAACCGAAAGGGTCAACGCCCCGGCCGGTTCTACCACTATCGCGTCTTTATTGTATAAATCTAAGATGGTCTGGCACACTTTACCTTCGGGCACCGTTACCATTTTATGAAGGTTTTCTTTACAAATTGCAAAGTTGCGATCCCCTACCCGTTGTACGGCCGCCCCGTCTACAAATTTTTCGATTAACGAAAGTGTAGTGTTTTCTTTATTGAATATCGAAGTACTCATCGAAGGCGCACCTTCAGGCTCTACCCCGATTACTTTAGTATTGGGCGACAACAGGCTAAAAACCGTACTTAAGCCGGAGGCTAATCCACCTCCGCCCACAGGAACAAAAACATAATCAATCTCTTCGGTGGCCTGCTCAATAATCTCCAGTCCTACGGTAGCCTGCCCCTCGATGATTTTTTCGTCATCAAAAGGATGTACAAAGACCTTACCCAGCGCGTCGCACTCAATTTTTGAAGCTTTATACGCATCATCAAAGGTATCGCCGGTAAGCACGATCTTGGCATATTCACCGCCAAACATCTCAACCTGCTCGATCTTTTGCTTGGGTGTAGGCGCAGGCATAAAAATAGTCCCGTTTATTTTTAGTTTTGCACAGGCGAAAGCTACGCCCTGCGCGTGATTCCCGGCGCTGGCACAAACGATTCCTTTGGCGCGGTCTTCCTGGCTTAACGAACTAATTTTATTGAAAGCCCCCCGTATTTTGTAGGATCGCACCTGCTGCAAATCTTCACGCTTGAGCAGGATGTTTGCCCCGAGTTTTTTAGAATAACTCAGGCTGGGCAATAAAGGCGTTAAGGCTGCAACACCCTTAAGGGTTTGTGCAGCCTTTTTAACGTCTTCTAAACTGGGGAAATAGGTGGTTTTTAAGTCGCTCAAAATGCATTTATTTTGATTGACTGCAGGGCTTCAGGCTTTTCACTAAAGCCCGGCAGTTAAACTCAGTTCTGGGTTGATTAGGCAGTAACCTCTTCAGCGGCTACGGTCTTAATCTCCTTCATCGCAGTCATAGACTCACGCAACCAAGCACCCACTTCTTCTACAGTGTGTGAGCGGATAGCGTCATTAACAGCGATTAAGGTTTTGTTGTCTACGCCATTATCGGTAGCGTAAGCTTTACCAATTACGTTAGTATCTATTTTCTTCATAAAGTCGGTAAGCATAGGCTTACAGGCATGATCAAACAGGTAACATCCGTATTCAGCAGTGTCTGAAATCACACGGTTCATCTCAAACAATTTCTTACGTGCGATGGTGTTTGCGATAAGCGGAGTTTCGTGCAAGGATTCGTAATACGCAGACTCCTCGATGATTCCGGCTTCGGTCATAGTTTCAAAAGCAAGTTCAACCCCGGCTTTAACCATGGCAACCATAAGCACCCCGTGATCGAAGTATTCCTGCTCGCTGATTTCCATACTTCCGGCAGGAGTCTTCTCAAAAGCAGTCTCTCCGGTTTCGGCACGCCATTTTAATAAGTTGGCATCATCATTAGCCCAGTCTTCCATCATCGTTTTTGAGAAATGACCGGAGATGATATCGTCCATATGCTTGTGGAACAGCGGACGGGTGATGTCTTTAATTTCTTCTGCCAGTTCAAAAGCCTTGATTTTAGACGGATTGTTCAGACGGTCCATCATATTGGTAATACCACCGTGCTTTAAAGCTTCAGTGATGGTTTCCCAACCGTACTGAATCAATTTTGAAGCATAGCCTTTGTCAATTCCTTTTTCAATCATCTTGTTGAAGCACAGGATCGAACCGGTTTGCAACATTCCGCAAAGAATGGTTTGCTCACCCATAAGGTCACTTTTCACTTCGGCAACAAATGAAGACTCTAAAACACCCGCGCGGTGACCTCCGGTTGCTACAGCATAAGCCTTAGCTTCCTCAAGACCTTTTCCTTGTGGATCGTTTTCCGGGTGAACCGCGATCAGTGTTGGTACACCAAACCCACGCTTGTATTCCTCACGAACCTCAGAACCGGGACATTTAGGCGCACACATAATTACGGTAAGGTCTTTACGGATTTGCATACCTTCTTCAACGATGTTGAAACCGTGGCTGTAGGCCAAAGTCGCTCCTTCTTTCATCAAAGGCATAATCGCGTTGATTACTGAAGTGTGCTGCTTATCTGGTGTAAGGTTACATACCAGGTCTGCAGTTGGGATGAGTTCGTCGTAAGTACCTACGTTAAACCCGTTATCTACCGCGTTCTTATAGGAAGCGCGTTTGTCTTTAATGGCACCTTCACGCAATGCATACGAAATATCCAGGCCGCTGTCGCGCATATTTAAACCCTGGTTCAAACCTTGTGCACCGCAACCCACGATAACTACTTTTTTATCGCGTAATGCTTCGATCCCGTTTGAGAATTCATCAGACTCCATAAAACGGCATTTTGCCAGCTGAGCCAATTGCTCTCTAAGAGACAAGGTGTTAAAGTAATTTGACATTTTGATTCTGTTTTTATTGATTATGATTCGTTAATTTCTGTTGGATAGGGAATTGATTTACTCTGCAAACTCTTTTAAAAGCGCAGAGATTTTCATTTCATCTTTAGTCACCGCAATGCGCCCACTGCGCACAAACTGCATTATGCCGAAAGCACTGAGCTCGCGGTACAGCAATTCGATCTCGCTGCGACGCCCGGCTTTTTCCAAAACAAAAAACTCTTTGTTTACAGTCACGATGCGCGCGTTGCTTTCTTTGATGATATTCTGAATCTGACGTTCTTCAAAAAGCAAATCTGACTTGATTTTAAACAGGCAGGTTTCCAGAAAAATCGTCTCTTCATCAGTATGATAAAAAGCTTTGATCACTTCAACCTGCTTTTCAAGCTGACCAATGATCTTTTTCATACGCTCTTCGGTCAGGTTGATCACAATGGTAAAGCGTGATACGCCTTCAATCTCAGAGATCGAAGTGTTCAGGCTTTCGATATTGATTTTTCTACGCTGAAATATGGCCGAAATACGGTTTAGCAAACCGATATTATTTTCGGTATAAATAGATACGGTATAGGTTTTTGTCTCGCTCATCACTATTCTAATCTTATGTCTGAAACGGATGCTCCTGTTGGGATCATCGGGAATACGTTATCTTCTTTTTCTACTTTAACCTCGAGGAAATACGGCCCTTCTGCTGCCATCATTTCTTCAATCGCACCGGATAGCTCCTCACGCTTGGTCACGCGCTGGGCATCGATGTAATAACCTTTTGCAATAGCCACAAAATCAGGATTGATCAACTCTGTGGAAGCATAACGACGGTCAAAGAACAACTGTTGCCACTGGCGTACCATCCCTAAGAAATCGTTGTTTAATACCACGATTTTTACCGGAACTTTAGTCTGGAAAATAGTTCCCAGTTCCTGAATGGTCATCTGGTAACCCCCATCGCCTATGATTGCAACAACAGGACGCTCGGGAGCTCCCATTTTTGCACCTATAGCCGCCGGAAGCGCAAAGCCCATGGTACCTAAACCTCCTGAGGTCACGTTACTCTTAGACTTGTTGAATTTGGCATAACGACAGGCGATCATTTGATGCTGCCCCACGTCTGAAACGATAACCGCTTCACCTTTTGAAACGGCATTGATCCCTTCAAGAACCTCACCCATGGTAAGGCCTTCTTTTTCTGGTTTCAAATCGTTTTTGATGATTTTATCGTACTCAATCTTATACATTTCCTTAAAGCGGTTGTGCCACTCCGGATATTCTTTTTGCTCCAGCAAAGGAAGTAATGCAGCAAGGGTTTCTTTGCTATCGCCCAAAACCGCGATATCTGCATTTACGTTTTTATTTACCTCAGCAGGATCAATCTCAAAGTGGATCACTTTCGCCTGTTTCGCATAGGTTGCAAGATTCCCGGTCACCCGGTCATCAAAACGCATCCCGATTGCGATCAATACATCGCATTCGTTAGTAAGCACGTTTGGCCCGTAATTTCCGTGCATCCCCACCATACCCACGTTAAGCGGATGCTCGGTTGGGATTGCAGAAACACCAAGGATGGTCCATGCGGCAGGAACTCCTGATTTCTCAACAACTGCCTTAAACTCTTCTTCAGCTTTACCTAAAATCACACCCTGACCCCAAACGATCATAGGTCTTTTTGCTGCGTTAATCATAGCTGCGGCAGCCTGTACCGACTCCGGATTCAACTTGGGAATCGGCTTGTAGCTGCGTACCGCAGTACATTTTTTATAAGCGAAATCAAACTCCTCGAACTGCGCATCTTTGGTGATGTCAATAAGAACCGGACCGGGACGGCCGCTACGCGCGATGTAAAACGCCTTAGCCATCACTTCAGGAATTTCGGAAGCTTTGGTAATCTGGTAATTCCATTTGGTTACCGGAGTCGAAATACCGATGATATCGGTTTCCTGAAAGGCATCACTTCCCAGCAAATGTGAAGCTACCTGCCCGGTAATACATACCATGGGTGTAGAGTCTATTTGTGCATCGGCAATACCGGTAATCAGGTTGGTCGCACCGGGACCTGAAGTCGCGATCGCCACACCCACTTTACCGCTTACGCGCGCATAACCCTGAGCTGCGTGAGTAGCCCCCTGCTCGTGGCGGGTAAGCACGTGATGCAAGCGATCCTGGTATTTGTACAACTCGTCATAAACCGGCATAATTGCCCCTCCCGGGTAACCGTAAAGGGTGTCAACGCCTTCTGCAAGTAGACACTTGATGATCGCCTCTTTACCGGTGATGCGCTGTGTAGCTTCTACAGCTGTGTCCTGCAATTTAATTGTTTGTGTTTCCATAAGCCTTCTACATTTCGTCTGTCACACAACCTTTAGAAGCTGACGAGACCGTTTTAGCATATTTATAAAGTGCCCCGCGCTCAAATCTAAGTTTTGGAGCTGTCCATTTTGATCTTCTTTTTTCTAACTCTTCGTCAGAAATTTCAATATTGATTGTATTCTTAACCGCGTCGATAGCAATGATATCGCCATTTTCAACCAGTGCGATGTTACCCCCTACCTGAGCTTCGGGAGATACGTGACCCACCACAAAACCGTGAGAACCTCCCGAGAAGCGACCATCGGTAATCAACGCCACGTCTTTACCTAAACCGGCTCCCATAATGAAGGAAGTAGGTTTCAGCATTTCGGGCATACCGGGTCCGCCTTTTGGCCCTTCGTAGCGAATGATAACCACATCACCTTTTTTAACCTTCCCGTTTTTGATGCCTTCATTCACCGCTGCTTCACTGTCAAAAACATTAGCAGTCCCTCTGAACTCCAGACCTTCTTTTCCGGTGATTTTAGCAACAGCACCTTCGGTGGCGAGGTTACCAAAAAGAATACGGATGTGACCGCTATCTTTTATTGGCTTGTCTAAAGTGCGTACAATGTCCTGACCGTCCATCAGATTGGGTACGTCTTTCAGGTTTTCGGCTAAAGTCTTTCCGGTTACGGTAAGACAGTCGCCGTGCAGCATATCGTTATCCAGCATATACTTCAGCACACCGGGAATTCCGCCTACTCCGTGTAAATCTTCCATCGAGTATCTTCCGCTAGGCTTTAAGTCAGCCAAAAGCGGGGTGTTATCGCTGATTTTCTGGAAATCTTTCAGCGTAAATTCAACCTGTGCTGCTTTGGCTATTGCCAAAAAGTGAAGAACCGCGTTTGTAGAACCTCCCAAAACAGTTACCAGCCTAAACGCATTTTCAAGCGATTTGCGGGTAACGATATCTGAAGGTTTGATATCCTTTTCCAAAAGTAGTCGAAGCGCCTCACCAGCCTTTACACATTCCTGCTCTTTAATATTACTGTCTGTAACCGCAGGGTTTGAAGAGTTAAACGGAAGCGACATTCCTAAAGCTTCAATCGCTGAAGCCATCGTGTTTGCCGTGTACATTCCGCCGCAGGCACCTGCACCGGGGCAAGCTTTGTGTACCACTTCCTTGTATTCGTTCTCGTCGATGGTTCCGGCTACTTTTTGACCGTAAGCCTCAAAAGCCGAAATGATGTCGAGTTTTTTTCCGTTATGGCAACCGGAAGCGATGGTACCACCGTACACCAATATCGACGGACGGTTTAAACGCAACTGCGCCATCAGTGCACCCGGCATATTCTTATCGCAACCTACCACAGTCACCAGACCGTCGTAGCTCATCGCCTGCATCACCGTCTCAATAGAGTCTGCAATGATGTCGCGTGAAGGCAGCGAAAAACGCATTCCCGGAGTCCCGTTTGAGATCCCGTCGCTTACGCCAATTGTATTAAAAATTAAGCCCACCATATCGGCCTGCTCAGCACCTTTTTTGACGTGAGTCGCCAAATCATTGAGGTGCATATTACAGGGATTGCCCTCATAACCGGTACTTGCGATACCGATAAAGGGTTTTTTCAAATCTTCATCGGTCAGACCGATGGCGTGTAGCATTGCCTGTGCTGCCGGCAATGTGGGATCCTGAGTAACAGTTTTACTGTATTTATTCAATTCCATTAGTATAATTCTAAGTCGAAATTAGTTATTCATTCATTTTAATAGCTTTAGTCTTAAAAACCTTTGGATATACCAAAAAATCTTAAAAACTAATTAAAAAACTGATTTACAGATACTTGAATATAAAATACTACTATGTTCAATACTGCAAAAAAGCTTGTTTTGGTTTGAAAAAAAGCGGTCAAAAAAAAACCTCCCGGCCGGCGGAAGGTTTTGAGTTAATATACACCGTTCCGCATCAAGCTTGCTTGATGACACGAATAGAACGGATGATTACCACTTGTTTTTTCATACGCTGTAAAACTATTTATTAATTGGCGTTTAGCCTTGGCAAAAGCCGAAAAAGAGCGCTATCGACGTAATTTTTCAAAATCCACTATTTTAAGACCGCTTTAAGAGGATTCTGTTAGCAGAACTGAAGTGGTTTTGTACTTTTAGTGCAAATTTTAAAACACATTTTCATGAACTATCGCACATTAGGTAAAACCAACCTTAAAATTTCTGAACTATCACTGGGTACATGGCAGGTAGGCGGTAAATGGGGCTCGGGTTTTGACGACGCTCACGCCGAAAAAATAATAAATAGTGCAATCGATAGCGGAGTTAATTTTATTGACACCGCAGACGTTTATGAAAACGGAATGAGCGAAGCCGCTGTAGGCCGTGTGGTACGCAGCAGAAAAGAAAACGTTTATGTGGCGACCAAGTGCGGGCGGCAGATCAATCCGCACGTGGATGCAGGTTATACGCCAAAAGCGCTACGCAAATTTGTGGAAGACAGTCTTAAAAATACGGGGCTGGAACGTCTGGATCTCATACAACTGCACTGCCCTCCTACCGACACCTATTACAGACCGGAGATTTTCGGACTTTTTGACGATTTGAAAAAGGAAGGAAAAATCGCAAATCTGGGCGTTAGCGTTGAGAAAGTAGAAGAAGGTATCAAAGCGATGCAATACGACAACGTCACCACCGTGCAAATCATCTTTAACCTGTTTAGACAGCGTCCGGCGGAGTTATTTTTTCGCGAAGCGGAAAAAAATAATGTAGGCGTAATCGTGCGGGTGCCTCTCGCCAGCGGTCTCCTTACCGGTAAGTTTGATAAAAACACTTCTTTTGAGGCGGAAGACCATCGTAATTTCAACAGGGATGGTGAAGCTTTTGATAAAGGCGAAACCTTTTCAGGTGTTGATTACGAGAAAGGAATCGAAGCGGTAAATGAATTGAAACAACTATTTCCGGATACTGACAATCTCGCTCCAATCGCATTGCAATGGATATTACAATATCCGGAAGTAAGCACCATCATCCCCGGTGCCTCTAAAGAAGAGCATTTGATGTCTAACCTTTCTGCCCTAAACCGAAAAAAATTGACTCAGGCGCAAATCAAAAAGATGAATGCTATATATAAAGAGTACATCAAAGCCGATGTGCACCAGAGGTGGTAAATTCAAATATTATTATTTCTATTTTTATTAATATTAGGTTTAAAGCTGAAGTTTGAATAGTTGGAAGGTGGACAAATAAATGCATTGTTTATTGTCCTAAATTCTCAAAAACAGCCTCATGTTTCTAATTTCGTATTTCCGATTTTTTACTCCAGGATTTTGCCATATTTGGTTAAATCGGGAGAAAAGCCCAGAGACTTGTAGAGTTTTCGGGCTTTTTTGTTGTCGTCAAAGACGTTAAGGGTAAGCAGTTTGTAACCGCAGTCTTTGGTCCATTCTTCGGCTTTTGCCATTAGCATTTTACCAATTCCCCGACCGCGGGCATCAGGCGAAACGATGATGTCCGCAATATGACCGTGGGGTTCGCGATGGTAATAATCGGTACCTATTTCCAGAAAGATAAAACCGAGTTGCTGTTTGGTTTCGACATCTTCAGCAATAAAAATGGCATTGTCTTCACTCCCGTCGTGAATCTCCGATTTTAATATTCGCTGATCAATATCAAGCATCACATCGGGATCGCGCCAATGCGGCAGCTCCGGGTCGGCCAGGCTTGGCAATAAATTGAGGATAAAATCGGTATCGCTTTTTTGAACGCGGCGTATGTTAATATCGGGCATGCTTTTTAGGTTTAGGGTGTTTAATGGTTAAAAGATATACTTTTTAGGGAAGAGTTAAAAGGAGGAATCGTTGAATCGTAAGAAATGAATTCCTTATTCCTTATTCCTTATTCCTTATTGCTTATTCTATGTTCTTTATTCTTTGTTCTATATTCTTTAATTCTCCTGAGAAAATAACTCCTCCTTCAACTTTCATATTACTATTTAAAATAAACCGTTTTTTTATTGACAAACTCCTGAATTCCGTCTGCGGAGAGTTCGCGGCCATAACCGGAAATCTTGGTGCCGCCAAAAGGCAAACGCGGATCGCTTTTCACGAGTTCGTTGACAAACACGGCCCCGTCTTCAAATTGAGGAACGAGTTTTTTAGCGCGTTTTTTATCTTCAGTAAAAATGGAAACACCCAGACCAAATGCGGATTGATTGACCAGGTCTACCGCTTCTTCTTCGGTTTTAAAAGTCGTGATGCCAATTACCGGACCGAAAGTTTCCTCTTTAAACAGGGACATTTGGGGAGTAACACCCGTAACAACGGTAGGTTCAAAATAAGCCTTATCCCGTTTCCCGCCAATGAGGATTTTAGCTCCGGCTTTAACGCTAGCCTGCAGTTGTTCTTCAAGTTCCTCAGCGAGATCGGGTCGCGCCATCACCCCGATAAAGGTATCTTCAGCCATCGGATCGCCGCTTTTAAGTTCGCGTACGGCTTTAACGTATTTTTCGGTAAATGCTTCGGCAATATCCTCGTGTACAAGCAAACGCTTACCGGCGATACAGCTTTGTCCCGTATTCTGAAAACGTGCCTGTACCGTGGTTTTCAGGGTTTCGTCCAGATCACAATCCTCAAAAACCACCAGAGCATTACTGCCGCCGAGTTCGAGAACCGACTTTTTAATTTCGCTTCCGGCAGTTGCCGCAACAGCGCTACCGGCCGGTTTGCTTCCGGTAAGGGTAACCGCTTTGATTTTGGGATTTTTAATCACGTCGTCAATCTTCGAACTGCTTAACGGCATATGCGTAAAACAACCCTTGGGGAAGCCCGCCCGTTCAAAAACCTTTTGAATATTATCTGCACTGCGCATTACATTACTGGCGTGTTTCAGCACCCCAATATTGCCTGCCATAAGAGCCGGAGCCGCAAAGCGGAAGACCTGCCAAAATGGATAATTCCAGGGCATTACCGCAAGCACCACACCTATAGGCGCATAACTCACATAGCTTTCTGAAGCATCGGTTTTAATGGTCTTGTCTGCCAGATGACTTTCAGCGTGCTCGGCATAGTATTCACAAACCCAGGCGCATTTCTCAATTTCGGCGACAGACTGACTGATGGGTTTTCCCATCTCGAGCGTCATGGTTTCGGCATATTCCTGTTTGTTTTTCTTGAGTTCGTCTGCCGCAGCCTGCATTAATTTACTGCGTTCAGTAAACGATGTTTTCCGCCAGGATAAGAACCGCTCGTGGGCGGCATCTATGGCATCTTCGGTTTGCTTTTTAGTGAATTCTTTGGTTTCAAATACAACCTCCTGATTGTAAGGATTTATAGACTGAATCATAGTATTTATGCGAATATTTTCCTTAAAGTTAGCAAGCGCAGGCTAAAGCCGGGGCCGGATTAAGAGCACTTTAACGGAACATCCCTTCCCCGCCTTCCCTTCAAAAGAAAGCAGATTGAATGTCAAGGAGGTTAGTTTGTTTATAAGTCGTTTACAACTCTTTTGGCATCGTACTTGAAGCGTTTGATATAATTGTAATTTTAGAAAACTTCACTTTATGGAAACCCGGGATAACCAGTTACTTGCATTAAGACCTTCAATTCCATCGGCTCAGGTAAATGACTCGATGAGCGCTGACGAGCAATTTCAAAACGGTACACTCAGACCGGTGGTTAAATTGCAAAACGACCTGCTTCTGGAAGCCTTTCGCAACTACATCGCCAAACATAAAAATGTGTTTTACAATCTGACCATTGAGCGCCGAATGAATTACATCGAAAATGCCATTCAGAAAGACATCAAGTTTAGAAACAGTTTAAAAGGAATGGTGATTGGCCAGTTTACGGTTGAAGAATATCGCAGCTACATTCAAAATTCGTCTGCGCTAAACAAACGTATGATGAATCTGGTTAAGGAGCGTATTCAAAGTAATATTCAGTTGCTGGAACGAGAGATGGCGGTGTAAACCTGAGTTCTCGCTTAGTTTAAGATTAATCTTTTGCTCCTAATGCGTTTTGAGCCGGCTGTGCTATTTATTCGGATTTTACCTGAGCTTTTCAAATAACTCAAATTGTTGTTTTAGTTCTTCGGTTGGCACAAAACTAAGCGTATGCGGATTTGGGATATTATCCTGAATCTCATATTCTACCTGATCGCAACCTAGTTCCAACAGGAACTCGTTCAATAGTTTCGCTTTGCTAACCGAATTTGAAACGCGTATTTGATATTGGGAATCGTTTTGTGAGCCATATCTAAAGTAGGCTCCGGTAATAAAAGACAGCTTTTGGGTATGGGTTTTAAAGGCTTCCGGTTTTAGTTTACCCGTATAAATGGTATCAAAATTCTTTGCCAAAAATTCCTGATCATTAGCCAGTGAATCAAGATTTAGTTCGCTCATACTTTGTTCCCCGGTATACTCCATTCTACCGGAAGCTTCAAAATCATAGAACGTGTTTATACGTTCGGTTAATTCTTTGGAATAAAGGCCGTAGTGCGTTTGATCTGTATTTCCCAAATCTGAAGAGCTGAATTCTAAATCTGCGTAGGTGGTTTTAAAAATGGAATCGATGGTGAGACCTAGCTGTTTTTCAGATAAAGCGAAATAATCAACAAGGTCTTCTTTATTTTGAAATTTCTCACGCCCCATATAATCATCTAGAGTTCCGACTAAGAATGCGTCTTTATCCAAAACAGCATCCTTATGCTCTTCACAACCAAAAAGACTTAAAACGAAAATAAATGCAAGGAGATTTCTCATAATTGGAGTGTTAGTTTGCCCGCGATGTGATTCTTTAAAGGGGTAAAATACCGAATTTTTATCTATAAAGCTCTAAGTTAGACAAATACACGGCTTTAAATGAAAAAATGAACTCGTATTTACAGTATAAAATAAAAACTCGCCTGCCCTTAACAAACGTATGATGAATTTGATTTAGGAGCGTATTCAGAGTACTTTTTAATGGTTGGATCAGGAGCCGGTGGTGTAAGGCGGTTTGTAGTTTTCAATTATAAACTTTTGAAGAAAGTACTAGCACTAGTAGTCAAAGTATCCTTTTAAGTCATTTTTATTACCCGAATAGGAATTGAGAAACAAGATGATGTCAGGAGATATTTGCTTCACCGGCTCTGTATGATCATGAATAATTCGGTAAACTGCGCAATTCTCGTCAATAGTTATATAATTTCCGTCTTGCATATCTAAAATAACATAGAGTATCTTCTCTTTAAACTCTATTTCAAAAGTATCACGAAGGCCTAATAAGTCTTTTTTTTTGTGGTTCAAATCTTTTAAAATTCTTCGCACCTTTTTCTCTGTTAGATTATTGTCGCCCTCAGAAAACTCCACTTTCAAATGATCAATATCTATGTTTTTTAAATCCAGCATTTTAAAGGGATTATTATCAATATCCAGGTAAATCTTACTTATTAGATTCTTAAAAACGACAAGTTTTACTTTGATCCTTCTATTGGTCTTTTCATTATAAATTTTTAAGCCTGAGATCCTAAAATTCTGAGGTATCCTATTTTCATTAAAGTCAAGATTTTTTCTAGTAATATTTTCGTGTAAAAGCTGAATGAATTTTTCCTGATGATCAAAATAGTAAGCTGCAGAAAGCTTCCAGTTTTTTTGATTTTCTAAAAGAAGAGGAAATTGCTTACCCAAAATGGTTACAAGAGATTTTTCAACTTCTCGAACATTTGCTATAAACCTCCTTTTCTTAAAAAACATAAAAATTGGCAACTTTAAAGGTGTCACTGAAATGCCAAAAATATAGTATTTGGGCGCAATTGATTTATTTAAGCTGATCCCGAACCTCCATCAACGCATAACCCAATAAATTTTGACCTTTCCAAAGATTTGGATTGAAAGCCCGTTCATCATCCTGAGCTAAACCAATGCCCCAAATGGTATCAACCGGACTGGCTTCTACTAAAATGCGGTCTTTCGTATTTGTCAAAAAAGTTGAGAGCTCTTTGTTTTGAAAAAACTTATGATAATTACCCCGTACCACAATATCAAAGCGATTGTCTTCCCAGACCTGCTGGTCAAAATTACGCACCTGCCTGCCTAATTCTTTTACTTTACCCGGTTTAGAGCTGGAAATGATCTGGTTATAAATGTCATGGTCCTTAAACAATAACGCCTTCTGCGCCATCATAAACTGCTCTGCATTATAATAGGTTATACCCTCAATTTCGAATGAAATTTCATACCACTGACTAAAACAAGACTTGGTGACCGAATCGGATTTCTGATGTCCCCAGAAAAAGAGAAACTTGAGATTCTCATCAGAATCAAAACGTTTGATAAGTTGGGCGTTATCCATAATTACAAAAAAACTTAATCACCAAATAGTTATAACGAATGAATTAAAATACCCCCAAACAATGCAAGTGCAAAAGCTCCGAAGGTGACTTTTTTCCACTTAACCGGAATCGTTTCGCTTTTATAGACCCCGTATAGGCCAAGTGGAGGTACTAATATTAATAAGTATCCTACAATATATCGGTTATACCATTTTTGCTTTGGTTCCATATCTCGCTATTTATTTTTCTATTACCTATAATCTAGGACTTTTCCGGAAAACATTACTCTCGATGATGAAGTAATCTCAAATAATTTTTATTTTCCCTCTATAATTATCACTCGAAACAGGAATCGACAATCGGAAATAGAAGAAAAAAACGATTCCACAATTCAACTTTTAAACGGTTAAACATAAAAAAATCCCTCCGGCATTGCTACCACAGGGATTCTTCAATTTTTATCAATTTCAGTATACTGCCAACTGCGACTTCAGCCTGCAAACTGAATTATACGTTAAACAGGAAGTGCATGATATCGCCGTCCTTTACAATGTAATTCTTTCCTTCAACGCCCATTTTACCGGCTTCCTTTACTTTGGCTTCGCTACCGTATTTTACGTAATCTTCATAGCCAATTACTTCGGCACGAATAAATCCCTTTTCAAAATCGGTATGAATCACTCCGGCAGCCTGTGGCGCGGTAGAACCGATGTTGATGGTCCAGGCACGCACTTCTTTGACACCTGCGGTGAAATAGGTTTGTTGCTTTAGTAATTTATAAGCAGCACGAATGAGCTTTGCCGAACCTGGTTCCTCAAGACCGATGTCCTGTAAGAACATTTGGCGTTCCTCGTAATCGTCGAGTTCGTTTATGTCTGCTTCGGTACCTACCGCAAGCACCAAAACTTCAGCATTTTCATCCTTAACCGCTTCGCGTACCTGCTCTACATAAGCGTTTCCGCTTACGGCAGAACCTTCGTCTACATTACACACGTACATTACCGGCTTATCTGTGATAAACTGCAAGGGCTTTACAAAGTCGGCATAATCATCATCTGAAAACTCCAGCGCACGAATGGATTTGCCCTGCTCCAGACCCTGCTTAATTTGGGTAAGCACGGCTTCTTCTTTCTGGGCATCTTTGTTTCCGGTTCGCGAAGCTTTCTTAACTTTTTCCAGCTTTTTCTCTACGGTTTCAAGATCTTTAAGCTGCAGCTCGATATCTATAGTTTCTTTATCGCGAATGGGATTTACCTTTCCGTCTACGTGAACAATATTGTCGTTATCAAAGCAACGCAATACGTGCAGGATGGCATCGGTCTCCCGGATGTTAGCCAAAAACTGGTTTCCCAGACCTTCTCCCTTGCTCGCTCCTTTTACCAGACCGGCAATATCTACAATATCTACTGTAGCCGGAACCACACGCTCGGGTTTAACCAGCTCTTCAAGCTTAGACAAACGCGGATCAGGCACATTCACCACTCCTACGTTAGGCTCAATGGTACAAAACGGAAAGTTTGCACTCTGCGCTTTGGCATTAGACAAACAATTAAATAGTGTTGATTTACCTACGTTAGGCAATCCTACGATACCTGCTTTCATGTCGCTCGATTTTTGAGGCGCAAATATAGGAAGCTTCGTTAAAACTCAGCCCTATTAATTTAATAAGTGTTTTAAGAGGTTTGAAGTTGGATTTTGAGCAAGCTTTTCAAAGGTTTCGGTACTTCACATCATTGTACAAAATATCCATATAAATCGCTCTCAAATCTTTCCTTTCAGTCAGAGGAGACTATACCCGGTGTTACATATACGAACTCTGCTTAATCCTTTGGTTTTTGCTATGCCTCCAGGCATAAAAAAGCCCGATAAAACCGGGCTTTCGATATAAATTTCAAATAAATTCTAATTGTGGTGCATAAAGGCTTGTTTGCCAAGCAACTCTTCTTCGGTCTCCACATGATCTTCATCGGGCACACAGCAATCTACCGGGCAAACCGCGGCACACTGAGGCTCTTCGTGGAAGCCCATACATTCGGTACACTTATCTGGTGCGATGTAGTAGACCTCATCGCTTATAGGCTCCTGAGCCTCGTCTGCATCAACTTCCTTTCCGTTAGGCAATACAACTTTGCCTTTCAAATCAGTCCCGTCTGCATAACGCCAGTCATCTGCTCCTTCATAAATAGCGGTGTTTGGGCATTCCGGCTCACAAGCTCCGCAGTTGATGCATTCGTCTGTTATTATAATTGCCATAGTATAATCGTTTTCTAATGTGTAATTTTGGCGTCTCAAGACGCATTAAAAACCTGTAAATCTAAAATCCTACTAATTAAATAGACTTTAGCTTTTTCAGGTGTGTAAAATTAAGACCTGAGTAGAACTCTACCAAACCATTTATGGATTTAAAACAAAGAATTACCGCATTCGCAAACCTCGGACAATTTTTAACCGATTTTCTGTCAAAGGACGAAAAAACAGGGCTCAAGTTAGCAGATTACAACCTGTTGACCGAAGAATTTGAAGCGGTAATTGATGCGGCTTACCGTGCAAATTCCTGGTTTACGCCAGAGCATATAAACCTCGCCTTGAATTCCTGGGCCGATGCATTAAAGCAGGAAAACCTTAAGAACTGGCTCGAGCCCTATGCTATAAATACTCAAAATCCAAAGACCGTTGCCGTAATTATGGCCGGCAACCTGCCACTGGTGGGTTTTCATGATTTTGTAAGCGTCTTGCTGAGCGGGCATCATATTTTAGCCAAACTTTCAAGCGACGATAAGCTACTGATGCCATTTCTGGCGAAAGTCTTAATTCAGCTTGAACCGGCCTTTGCGGAAGCCATAAGCTTTACCGACAAAAAACTCACCCATCACGATGCGGTTATCGCCACCGGAAGTAACAATTCTGCACGCTATTTTGAGTACTACTTTAAAGACAAGCCCCACATCATCCGCAAAAACCGAAACGCCGTAGCCGTGCTTACCGGTAATGAGACTCACGAGCAACTCGTAGCGCTGGGCAACGATATTTTCAGCTATTTTGGAATGGGTTGCCGCAGTGTTTCCAAACTGTTTGTACCAAAAGCGTATAACTTTGATGCCTTCTTTAAAGCGATGTACGAGCATAAAGAGGTGATACACCATCACAAATATGCCAACAATTACGATTACAATAAGGCGGTGTATTTAATGAGCCTCTTCCCTATCCTGGACAATGAGTTTATGGTTTTGAAAGAGGACGAAAACTTCTCCTCACCCATCTCGGTAGTCTTTTATGAATACTACGAATCCCAGGATAGTCTAAAGGCCTATTTAGAAGCTAAAACCGAAGAAATACAGTGCATTGTGGCATCGGGTTTTGACGCCGGTGAAATCGCTTTTGGGCAGGCTCAAAAACCCAAACTTCACGATTATGCAGACGGTGTGGATACCGTTGCATTTTTATTAAAAATATAATTGAATTGCCTACATAATTTATTGATTTCTTAAGCTGTTTTGACAAGCTTTTCCACATCTTTGCATGGCTTTTTAAAACGCAGTTGCGTTTGCGGAGATTCCCTTTAAATTCTCACGCATTGTGTGCAAAAAGCCGTAATTTTTCGACCTGAAAACTAATTGGATCAGACCAAATATTCAACCCATGAAAAAACATAATTTCAGTGCCGGCCCAAGTATACTTCCACAGGAAGTTCTGAAGCAGGCCTCTGACGCCGTATTAAATTTTAACAATCTCAATCTTTCCCTTTTGGAAATTTCACACCGCAGCAAGGACTTTGTGGATGTGATGGAAGAAGCCCGCGAACTCGCTCTTGAGCTTATGGGTCTTGAAGGTAAAGGCTATAAAGCCCTTTTCTTACAGGGAGGTGCGAGTATGCAGTTTGTTATGGCTGCCTACAATCTTCTAGAAAATAAAGCCGGTTACCTAAACACGGGTACCTGGAGTGATAAAGCCATCAAAGAAGCCAAGCTTTTTGGCGAAGTGGTAGAAGTAGCGAGTTCAAAAGACAAAAACTTCAACTACATTCCTAAAAACTACAGCGTTCCTTCAGATTTAGATTATCTGCACGTAACGACTAACAACACTATTTTTGGTACCCAGTTGAAAGAAATTCCACAAACCGATGTACCTCTTATAGCCGATATGAGTAGTGATATTTTCTCACGTAACATCGACTTTTCAAAATTCGGAATCATTTACGCAGGAGCTCAGAAAAATATGGGACCTGCAGGGACTACTCTTGTGGTAATCAAGGAAGACCTTTTGGGTAAAGTAACCCGCCAGATCCCCAATATGCTCGATTATGCGCAGCACGTTTCTAAAGGAAGTATGTACAACACACCTCCTGTTTTTGCCGTTTACGTTTCCTTATTAACCATGCGTTGGTTAAAAAGCAAAGGCGGTATCAGCGCGATTGAAGAAGAAAACGAGAAAAAAGCCACGCTTATCTATTCCGAAATTGACCTGAACCCACTATTTACAGGTTTTGCAGCTAAAGAAGACCGTTCTTTTATGAACGCGACCTTTAATCTTACCGAAGACAACCTGAAGGAAACCTTCGACGCAATGGTAAAAGAAGCCGGCATCAGTGGTGTTAACGGTCACCGTAGCGTAGGCGGTTATCGTGCTTCTATGTACAACGCATTACCACTTAAGAGTGTAGGTGTACTGGTAGACGTGATGAGCGAATTAGAGCGCAAAGCCTAAAAACCAACTATTAATTTCAAAATATAAACATGAAAGTTTTAGCAAATGATGGGATTTCTCAATCTGGCGTAGACGCTCTTGAAGCAGCCGGTTTTGAAGTAATCACCACAAAAGTTGCACAGGAGCAGCTGGTAAATTATATCAATGAGCATAAGGTAGACGCGCTGTTAGTGCGCAGTGCTACTAAAGTGCGCAAAGATCTTATCGACGCGTGCCCGGATCTTAAGTTAATAGGTCGTGGTGGTGTTGGTATGGATAATATTGACGTACAATACGCTAAAGACAAAGGTCTAAGCGTGATCAATACGCCTGCTTCTTCTTCAGCTTCTGTAGCCGAACTTGTTTTTGCACACTTATATGGTGGGGTGCGTTTCCTATATGATTCGAACCGCAATATGCCTTTGGAGGGCGAGTCTAAGTTTGGTGACCTTAAAAAAGCCTATGCTGACGGGGTTGAGCTTCGCGGAAAGACTTTAGGTGTTATTGGTTTTGGCCGAATTGGTCAGGCGACTGCTAAAGTAGCTTTAGGTGCCGGAATGAAGGTGATCTACTCTGATCCGTATATGGAAAAAGCCGAAGTAAAACTCGATTTTTTCGACGGCCAGGAAGTGACTTTTAAATTTGAGAGCAAATCGAAAGAAGACGTTCTTAAGGAAGCCGACTTTATTACCCTACACGTTCCTGCACAAAAAGAATATGTAATTGGCAAAGCCGAATTGGAACTGATGAAAGACGGTGCCGCTCTGGTAAACGCTGCCCGCGGCGGTGTGGTTGATGAGATCGCACTTATCGATGCATTAGACAGCGGTAAACTGGCCTTTGCTGCTTTAGATGTATTTGAAAGCGAACCCAAACCTGAAATTAGAATTCTGATGCATCCTAAAATTTCGTTATCCCCGCACATTGGTGCTGCGACAAACGAAGCGCAGGATCGCATTGGTACCGAACTTGCTGAACAGATCGCTTCGATCTTAAAAGACTAGTTCACAACGTATAAAAGCAAAAAGCCGAATAGTTTTATTCGGCTTTTTTTATGCGCCTCTGTTAATTTTTTAACGATTATAAGTATCTTTAAAAGAGTAACTAAAACCAATCGAAAACATGTCAGGATTATTAGATTTATTAAACAGCGATCTGGGTAAAAAGCTCATCAGTGGAGCCAGCGCAGAAACCGGCGCTTCCGAAAGTAAAACAGCAGACGTACTCAGCATGGCCCTGCCTGTATTACTGGGTGCCATGAAAAAAAATGCCTCTACTCAGGAGGGTGCTTCCGGACTTATGGGTGCGCTCAGTAAAAAACACGACGGCAGCATTCTCGACAATCTGGGAAGTATTTTAGGCGGTGGTAGCGTAGACCAGGAGGTGATGCAGGACGGAGCCGGGATTTTAGGTCACGTTTTGGGCGGAAAGCAACCCGTTGTAGAAAATACCCTTAGCCAAAAAACCGGATTGGACGCCGGCACAGTGGCACAAATTTTAAAGATTGCAGCCCCGGTACTTCTGGGTATAATCGGTAAACAGACCAAACAGAATAATGTAAACGACTCAGACGGTCTTACCGGGATTCTGGGCAGTATGCTGGGTGGTCAACCCCGAGAAAACCAAAGCCTTATTGAAAAACTCATAGATGCTGACGGCGATGGCAGTGTACTGGATGATGTGGCAGATATGGTCTTGGGATCTAACAAAAAGAAAGGCGGCCTGGGCGGTATGCTGGGCGGACTTTTCGGTAAATAAAAAAACTTGGTTGTTAGAAGCCGCTCCAGTAGCGGCTTTTTTTATATCCGGACTTTAAATCCAATTTTTGTACATTTAAAAGAAAAAGAGATGAGAATTTTTATATACTTCCTTGTAGCAGCAGCATTTGTGTACGGCTGTGCCAGTACCCAAAATGATAAACAAATGGGCTCTTCAGACCCGGTTGCAACCGCTAACGATACGGTGCGTATAGCAAACGACAGTCTGGAGTATGAAATCATCATCATAGAGCCCGGTTTCAACACCTTTCTTAATTCTATCGCGCGGCCGGAAGGTTATTACTCGCAATCTTATCTGGAGAACAAAAACCAGTTCCTCGTTGTAGAATACAACCAACGGGTACAGCAGCCCTTCCGCTTTGATCCCAATCTATATCCGCAGCAAATTGATTACAACAGCCAGATTGACTATGGTTACGAAGTAAATTATAAACTCTACAATTACTTTGTGTATTTCAGCCGGCAGTACAATCAGCGGTTTGGAGTTCCCACCCGCATTTAGGCAAGGCTATTCGAAGACAGAATAGTATATTTGCCGCGTGAAAAAATTCAAAGAAAACTGGGAGATTACCCAAAACTGGCAACTCATATATCCTGTATTGGGCATCTTGCTCGCTTTGGGATTTGGTTTACTTATCGCCACGCGTTTTGACGGCTTTTTGGTTGACAAACCCGTTCAGCAAGGCATTTTTCTGGCCGTTGTTACGTTGATCCTGACCTACATCTTTATTGTAATCAGTCTTTTTTGTTTTAGAAAACTGAAAAACCGCTGGATTTTAGAATACCGCTGGCAGTTTATTGCGGTTTTTATGGTATTTGCAATAACCGGAAGCACTGCAGGCCGCATTTCAAGTCCCGTGATGCAATTTCTGGGATTGGGCAGTGATGCTATTTCAGGTTGGCTCTACTGGCCTCTGCGTATTTTATTGATTTTCCCCCTCTATCAAATACTCCTGCTCATCGTAGCCTGGATTTTTGGTCAATACAAATTCTTCTACCGGTTTGAAAAGAAAATGCTCAGCCGTATGGGGCTTGGGTTCCTTTTTAAGTGATTTGTGATTTCTTATTTGTTTTACTGTTTTCTGTTTGCCGTTTGGGGTTTTCAGTTTACCGCTTTAAATATTGAGCTTAGAGCAAGTGTGATTTCTCGACTGCGCTCGAAATGACATTTGAGCCTGGTTTAAAGATTTTGATTAAGATGAAAATGAAAGGTTTGTATGCCAATTGTCTTTCAACTTTTTTACATCTTACCACTTACTTCAACTTAAAACCTGCCCACTGCTACTGCCAACTGTATTCCACCATTAACTTTTAACCTTTTACTTCTCACCTCTCACAACTTACTTCACATTCAAACCTCTCCACTGTAATTCAAATTACCATTAACCTTTACCATTTTCCTTCCCGGGTTGTTCAAACAAATCAAGCACTGCTGCCCCTAGGAATTCAATAATTGTCCCGGCGGTTAGCGCTTCGTAGGCAGTATGATTTACAGCAAGATCTCCTGCTTTACCGTGTAAATAGGTGCCAAAAATAGCCGCGGTAAGCGGATCGTATCCCTGAGCGATGAGTCCCGTGATTACTCCGGTAAGTACGTCTCCGCTGCCTCCGGTGGCCATTCCGGGATTGCCGGTGTTGTTCACGTAATAGTTACCTTCAAAAACCACGATGGTATGTGCGTCTTTGCACACCAAAACGCAATTGTATTCCGCAGAAAAAGCTTCAGCCTTCTCCAGTTTTTCAAAATCATCATTCCACTCCCCAATCAGGCGCTCCAGTTCTTTAGGATGCGGAGTCAAAACGGAATATTTTGGCAGGAATTTCAGCAAATCACGGTCTTTTGCCAGCATATTCAGCGCGTCTGCATCAACAACCAGGGGCGTTTTATTCGACTTTAAAAAAGCTTTGAACGCCTCTTGCGTGGCTTTTTCGGTTCCCAAACCGGGACCAATCCCAATCACATCAGGTTCCAGGTCAAACTTCAGTTCTTCTAAATAAGTACCGTCGTGACGATCGGTAACGACCATCACTTCGGGCAGGGCAGTTTGTAAAATGGGTAAGCCCTGGCGCGTGGAATAAGCCGTGGTAAGTCCGGCACCGGCGTGCAGGCAGGCTTTGCTGCTCAGGACAGCTGCTCCCATTTTACCATAGCTTCCGGCGACGATGAGTGCGTGACCGTAAGTTCCCTTATGACTGAATTTCTGCCTTGGTCGGTACATTTGTCGGGCTTCGGTTGTATCAATCAATTGGGCTTTGGTCTTTACCGAATTGAGATAATTTCGGTCTAAACCAATATCGAGCACATCCCAGTTGTTGATGTATTTTCCGCTTTGCGGAAGAAAAAACGCAAGCTTCGGCGTCTGAAAGCTGAGCACCACGGTGGGATGTACCATTGTATCTATGGGAAACTGCCGGTTTACCGCCATCCCTGAAGGCACGTCAATAGACAGCACATAAGCACCGCTGGTATTTATTTTCTGAAACAGCTCCTGCACCCAGCCGTCTGCGGGACGGTTAAGACCAATCCCAAAAATGCAATCCACAACCAGATCTTCACGGGCGATTTCCGGGAAATCATCGGTAGATTTCACTACTTGCGGCCAGTTTTTGGTCTTTCCTTTTAAAGCTTCCAGAGCCTGCAAAAAATCTTTGCTACGCTTGTCGCTGTAATTGACCACGTAAGTCGTAACGCTGTAGTTGTGTTCAATGAGGTTACGGGCAATGACGAGACCGTCTCCCCCGTTATTTCCTATTCCGCAAAAGATCTTGATATTAACCCGTTGGCTCTGCAAACGCTGGTGCAAATATTCAAAAGCATAGCCTCCTGCGCGTTCCATAAGATTAATTGACGGGATTGCTTCGGCTTCTATAGTTGCTTTATCGGCTTCATAAACCTGATCTTTACTCAGTATTTTCATTTATAAGATTTTAGTATGAACAGCTAATCTATAAACTGCCTGCTTCGGGCTTTCCTAGAAAAGTGTGACGGATTAAAAATTTCGTAAGGATAAGCGGCAAGTCTGCATTTAATTACGGATTATTCGGTTTAAATGGATATCCTTGTAAAATCCCTAAAAATGACAGTTTAAGCTTGTGCTTACCCGTAAAAATAATACTTTTGAAACCAACAGTTAAGCACTTATGAAAGCAATTAACACAACGTTTACTTCTACCATCGCGGCCACCGGTCTTGCGATTGCTTTCATTATTATTACCCCTTTGGGGTATCGTAATAACATATAACCTTCTCAACTGCTCGTGTTTACACGAAAAAAACTCATTTTTAAAACCTTTCAAACACAAAAGCCATGCGTGTTTTAAAATTTGGCGGTACTTCTGTAGGAAGCGTCGCAAACATCAATCAAGTCATAAAAATCGTTTCACAGGAAGCTAAAAACGACCGCATCTGCGTGGTTGTGTCTGCAGTAGGCGGCGTAACCGATATGCTTATGCAATGCGGCCTGCAGGCAGCTAAAAAAGAAGATTATAATCCGGTTTTTAAAGAACTTGAAGCCAAACATCTTCAGTTTGTGAGCGAACTCGTTCCCAACGACACCGAAGCTGTTGAAGAAACACAGGGACTTCTCAACGACCTCAACTCGCTACTGAACGGGATTTACCTGATAAACGAGTTGTCTCCCAAAACGGTAGATAAACTTTTAGCCTACGGCGAAATCCTGTCATCATCGATCATTGCCCGCGCCATGTATGCGCAGGGTCTCGATGCTGCCCGTAAAGACAGCCGCGATTTGATCACCACAAACGACAAGCACACCAAGGCCGGAGTTAACTATAAAGTAACCAACAGTCAGCTGGACTATTATTTCGCAAAAGCCAAACAGCAAATCACCGTATTACCCGGGTTTATTGCAAGTTCGGCCACCGGTGAGACCACTACCTTAGGACGCGGAGGTTCTGACTTTACGGCAGCCATTGTTGCTGCAGCTCTCGACGTAGATCAGGTTGAGATTTATACAGACGTAAGCGGCATGTACACCGCAAACCCAAAACTGGTAAAACAGGCCAAACCCATCGAAAGCATTTCGTATCACGAGGCGATGGAATTGTCACATTTTGGGGCTAAAGTCCTCTACCCGCCCACTATTGTGCCGGTAATGAGTAAAAACATTCCCATTCGCATTAAAAACACGATGGCTCCCGAAGATGCCGGAACTTTAATCCACAACAAGGAAGGCATCAGCGACAACCCGATAAAAGGACTCAGCAATATCAACAACATCGCTTTGCTCACGCTTGAAGGCGGCGGAATGGTAGGCATACCCGGAATCAGCAAGCGTCTGTTTGAAACTTTGAGCAATCAGGGCATCAACATCATCCTGATCACGCAGGCCTCAAGCGAGCACAGCATTTGCCTGGGCGTGATGGAAGAAGACGCCGGGAAAGCCAAAAACGCAATTGACGAGGAGTTTCAGTATGAGATTTCACTCAATAAAATTGACCCCTTAAGTCTGGAAATTGGTTTGAGCATCATCGCATTGGTTGGTGACCAGATGAAGAGTCATCAGGGAATCAGCGGGAAGATGTTTAGCACTCTGGGCAAAAACAACGTAAACATACGCGCTATTGCACAGGGAGCAAGTGAAAAGAACATCTCTGCGGTTATCGCGCAAAAGGACGTTAAAAAGGCTCTAAACAGCCTTCACGAGCGTTTCTTTGAGGCGCAGCGCAAGCAGCTTAACCTGTTTATTACAGGTGTGGGTAATGTGGGCGAAAAATTGCTCAACCAGATCAACCAGCAACAGGAGTATTTAAAGAAACACCTCAACATCAATATGCGCGTGCTGGGGCTTAGCAACTCCCGAAAAATGCTTATTGATGAAAACGGAATCGACCTGGACAACTGGAAAGCCCTACTGGAAGCAGGAGAACCTGCTAATCTAGATGGTTTTCACGAGGCGGTGGTTAACCAGAATCAGCGCAACAGTATTTTTGTGGACATTACCGCAAATGCAGATGTGGCCGATATGTACGGCAAATACCTGAAACAAAGTGTGGCCGTGGTGGCCTGCAACAAGATCGCTGCCTCATCTGAATTCAGCAAATACAGTGAACTCAAGCGCCTGAGCAAGGCGTATAACGCTCCGCTGCTGTTTGAAACTAACGTGGGTGCCGGTTTGCCTATTATTGACACGCTTAACAACCTGATCGCTTCGGGTGACCGGGTCAATCGCATTCAGGCGGTGTTGTCCGGAAGTTTGAATTTTGTGTTCAACAACTTTAAGTCGGGCGAAAGCTTTCACGATGTGGTTCAGGCTGCAAAAGCCGAAGGATATACCGAACCCGATCCGCGTATCGACCTGAGCGGTGTGGACGTTGCCCGAAAGATTTTGATCTTAGCACGCGAGAGCGGACTCAAAATAAATCTGGAAGATATTGCCAACGAGCCTTTCCTAACCGAAAAGAATCTCAACAGTACCGATGTACCGCATTTCTTTGAAACGCTTAAGGAAGATGCCGCGCATTTTGAAAAACTGGTTGCCAATGCCGAAGCTAAAAACCACCGCCTGAAGTATGTGGCACAGCTTGATAATGGCAAAGCCAGCGTTGGTTTACAAAGTGTACCCGAAGGACATCCGTTTTACGATTTGAAAGGGTCTGACAACATTGTGTTGTTCTTTACAGACCGCTATCCCGAGCAACCCATGCAGATTAAAGGTGCAGGCGCCGGTGGCGACGTTACTGCATCAGGTTTGTTTGCAGACATCATCAGAACAGCGACTTATTAAAATTGGAAAAAACAAAATCAGAAAATACGAAGTCCTGGTAGTAGTACTTAATCATTGCTACGGACTTTAAATTTTGATTTTTCAATCTTGAATTAACAATGAACGAAATACGTGTTTTTTCACCGGCAACGGTAGCCAATGTAAACTGTGGTTTTGATGTTTTGGGTTTTGCGCTGGACGGTCTGGGCGACGAGATGGTTTTAAGAAAGGTTCCTCAAAAAGGAATCACCATCACCAGGATTGAAGGCGCAGACTTGCCTTACGAAGCTAAAGAAAATGTGGTGGGTGTCGCCGGTCTTGCTATGATCGAAGCTTTAGATCTCGATTTTGGTTTTGAAATTGAAATTTACAAAAACATCAGACTGGGAAGCGGTGTGGGCAGTAGTGCCGCAAGTGCCGCCGGAATCGTTTTTGGAATCAATCAATTTTTGGAAAAACCGCTCACCAATCTTGAACTAACCGCTTTTGGGATGAAAGGCGAAGCGGTTGCCAGTGGCAACGAGCACGCAGACAACGTGGCTCCGTGTATCTATGGTGGCTTTACGTTGATAACCGGTTATGAACCGCTTAAAATTGTTTCGCTTCCGGTGCCCGAAGAATTATATGTGACCATCATCCACCCGCATATTACCATCAAGACCAAAGAAGCCCGTGCGATTTTACCTAAAGAAGTTTCGCTGCAAAATGCGATCAAACAAACCGGAAATCTGGCCGGACTCATCGCCGGACTTTACGAAGCCGATTACGAATTGATCGGGACCAGTACGCAGGATTTTCTGGTAGAACCCTACCGCAAAAATCTGATTCCTGATTTTGATTTTTACAAGGAAACTGCCCTTAAAAATGGTGGTTTAGCTTTTGGAATCAGCGGCTCAGGACCTTCAATGTTTACCTTAAGCAAAGGAAATAAAAACGCTGGTAATGTTGAACTTGCGCTTAAAGAAGCTCTAAAAACTAAAAATATGAAAAGCGACAGTTATGTTTCGCCGGTTTCTAAACACGGAAACCGAATTTTAGAACAAAACTAATCGCAATCTTTTGTTGATTCGGAAAAATTCCTAGTTGTAGGAAAACCGATAAACAACAACCAAACAACCTGAATAATACAGCATCATGAACTATTACAGTTTAAACGGAAAAGCCCCAAATGTAGGATTAGAAGAAGCCGTGGTTCGCGGTATCGCCCCGGATAAGGGATTGTACTTTCCTGAAGAAATAAAGCCTTTACCGGCTTCCTTTTTTGAAAACATCGAGCAGCTTTCTAATAACGAAATCGCCTTTGAAGCCATCCGGCAATTTGTGGATGGCGTGATTCCGGACGAAGCCCTCAAAGACATCATCGCCGATGTGTTGTCTTTTGAGTTTCCGGTCGTAGAACTGGAAGAAAATGTAGCAACCTTAGAGTTGTTTCATGGCCCGACAATGGCTTTTAAAGACGTTGGTGCTCGTTTTATGGCGCGCTGTCTGGGGTATTTCTCAGCGCAAAAAGAAACTCAGGAACCGGTTACCGTTTTGGTAGCGACCAGTGGCGACACCGGTGGCGCCGTTGCCCGAGGATTTCTCAATGTGGAAGGTGTAGATGTAGTAATCCTCTACCCCACCGGCAAAGTGAGCGACATCCAGGAAAAGCAATTGACCACGCTGGGTGCAAACATCACCGCTCTGGAAGTAGACGGCGTTTTTGACGATTGCCAGGCCATGGTAAAAACTGCTTTTCTGGATGAAGAAATCACTTCGAAGCGTAAGCTTACCTCAGCCAACTCGATCAATATCGCACGCTGGTTACCGCAATTATTTTACTTCCTGTTTGCATATAAACAAGCGAAATCAAAAGGAAAAGAACTCGTATTCTCGGTTCCCAGCGGGAATTTTGGAAACATCTGTGCGGGAATGGTAGCCTATAGACTGGGGATGCCGGTAAAACATTTTGTGGCTTCGGTAAACCGCAACGACATCGTGCCCGAATATCTCAAAACCGGGGAATACAAGCCAAAACCTTCGGTAGCAACGATAAGCAACGCGATGGATGTGGGTGATCCTTCCAACTTTATCCGTATTCAAAAACTGTTTAATAACGATCTGGAAGCTCTTTCGCAAAAATTATCCTCATTTTCTTATGATGATGCACAAACTAAAGAGGCCATGCAGCGCATTTACAAAGAGACCGGTTATATCGCAGATCCGCACGGGGCAGTGGGTTATTTAGGACTAAAAAACTATCTGAAAGACCATCCTGATGCCTACGGAATCTTTTTAGAAACCGCACATCCGGTCAAGTTTTTACCGGTTGTCAACCCCGTGATCGATGCGGAGATTGCCATTCCACCGCAAATTGAAGCCGTGATGCACAAGGAAAAGCAGGCTATCGCGATTAAGAACTACGATGAATTTAAAGCCTTTTTAATAGGCTAAAACACTCGGTTTTCTGTGCAGTTTTGATACATTTGTGCTCCTAAAAAACAGAGATGAAGACAACTGCACTTACTAAAATTCACGAAAGCCTTGGGGCTAAGATGGTTCCGTTTGCCGGGTACAATATGCCGGTTTCTTATGAAGGCGTAAATGCCGAACATGAAACCGTACGCAAAGGCGTCGGGGTTTTTGACGTGTCGCATATGGGTGAGTTTTTAGCCATTGGCGAAAAGGCACTCGATCTACTTCAGAAAGTATGCAGCAACGACATTTCTAAGATTCAGGTGGGTGGTGCGCAGTATAACTGTATGCCTAACGCCGAAGGTGGTATTGTTGACGATTTAATCGTATATCGCATTCGCGAAAACGAATATTTGCTGGTTGTAAATGCTTCCAATATTGAAAAAGACTGGGATTGGATCAGCAGTCACAACAGCTTTGGTGTAGAACTGAAGAATATTTCAGACAACTTCTCACTTTTGGCTATTCAGGGACCAAAAGCCATTGAGGCGATGCAATCCCTTACTGACACCGATCTTTCAGCCATTAAATTTTACAACTTTGAAGTCGCTCCGTTTGCAGGAATTGATCACGTGATCATCAGCGCTACCGGTTACACGGGAAGCGGAGGTTTTGAAATCTATTGCCACAACGAGTATGCAGAGCAACTTTGGAACAAGGTATTTGAAGCCGGAAAAGATTTTGGCATTAAACCCATAGGCCTTGCCGCGCGTGATACATTACGTTTAGAAATGGGGTATTGCCTTTACGGAAACGATATTAATGATACCACCTCGCCTATAGAAGCCGGTCTAGGCTGGATTACCAAATTCACTAAAGATTTTGTCAATTCTGAAGCTTTAAAAGCCGAAAAAGAAAACGGACCTGAGCGCAAACTGGTAGGTTTTGAACTTACCGAACGCGGTATCCCCCGTCACGATTATGAAATTGTAGATGCAGAAGGCAACAACATTGGTATTGTAACTTCAGGGACGATGTCACCATCCCTTTCGAAAGGAATTGGTTTGGGTTACGTCAAAACTGCATACAGTAAGCCGGAAAGCGACATTTTTATCAAAGTACGTAACAAAAACATACCGGCTAAAGTGGTTAAACTTCCTTTTTATAAAGGATAATCTTTAAGATACATCGCACAGGCGCAATCACATAGAATCCTCATTCTGGGAGCCAGCGGCTTTCTGGGCGGTACCCTGTATAAAGAATTACACCGGTACTACGACACCTATGGCACCTACCATACCGGTAAAATCTATTCAGATAACAAGCATTTTATACACTTTGATGTAACTCAGGACAGTATTTACGAAGTGCTGAACCAGGTACGTCCCACGCTGGTTATTTCCGCTTTGCGGGGCGATTTTGAAGGTCAGGTTGAAGCGCACGAAGATTTGTGTGATTTTGCTTTACGTACCGGGATTTTTGTGATTTACCTGTCTTCAGCCAATGTATTTGATGCGTTTACTAATTATCCCAGCTATGAGTTTGATAAAACGCTTTCCGACAGTAAATACGGAAAGCTTAAAATTCGCTGCGAGAATTACTTTTTAAACTTTTTGCCCGAAACTCAATATGCCATCATCAGGCTTCCTATGGTTTTTGGAGCCAATTCGCCACGTGTTCGCGAAATCAAAAATGCCCTGTTGTTGCACGCGCAGATTGAGGTGTTTCCACACTTGATTATGAACACCACAACAGACAAAAAGCTGGGGCAGCAGATACACTATATCATCAACCGGAAGCTGAGCGGCATTTTTCACCTGGGCAGTAATGACCTTATTCACCATCAGGAATTTATTCAGGAGATTGTGCGCAAAATCAATCTGAATATCAAACCCCAATACAAGATGGTGTATACCTCAAACTTTGACCGGTATCTGGCGGTTTTGCCCAAAGACAACAAACTGCCGCAGCATCTTGCGATAACCAATGAAGAAGTACTGGCAGAATCTCAGGTGTTTTAAAGTTTAGTTTATGAAATTTAAAAAACCGGTACTATACGTTTTTCTGCTGATTTTTCAGATACTGGTTTTAAGGGTTATTGCCCGGTTTCCACAAGTTGTAGAAAACTGGTACAGCAATGGGATTTATCTGTACATCTCAAAGCTTTTCCGATTTAGTTTAGGCTGGATTCCTTTTTCTTTTGGAGATGTGATGTATGCGATTGTGATCGTTTACGCATTTGTTTCCGTTTATAAGCTGATCAAAAACCGATTTAGAACCTTTTTGAATTTCTTTACCAAAGCCCTGCTTTTCGCCAATCTGATTTATTTCAGTTTTCACCTTTTATGGGGGTTGAATTATTACCGGTTGCCCTTACACGAGGCGCTTGAGATTGATAAGGAGTATACGACCGAGGAACTCATCAGTCTCACCCAGCGACTGATCAAAGAATCGAATAAGTTGCATAACGAGCTTCAAAAAACAGACAGCCTGCCGGTGGAGTTTAGGTATTCACTTCACGAAATCTTTAAAAAGTCGCCGGAAGGTTACGCGATTGTGGAAGATAACTTCCCAAAACTGAACTACAATCCTACCAGTATTAAAAACTCGCTTTTCAGGCTTCCACTTACCTATATGGGATTTGGTGGTTATCTCAACCCCATTACTCAGGAGGCACAGGTAAATGGTATGCAACCGGCGCACCGTTGGCCGCTTGTAAGTTGTCATGAAGAAGCACATCAATTGGGTTTTGCCAAAGAAAACGAAGCTAATTTTATCGCTGTTATGGCCACAACAAACCATCCGGATCCCTACTTTAAATACTCCGGCTATATTTTCGCTCTGCGCTATTGTTTAAGCGATGTATATATGCGTAATCCGGATGCAGGAGAACTCCTTAAAAATCAAATACGCCCTGGAATTCTCGCCAATTACCGGCAATCCAATGACTTTTGGCTTGCCTATCAGAATCCGTTAGAGCCCATTTTGGCCGAATTTTATGGAGGTTATTTAAAAGCAAATAACCAACCCGGGGGTATGCAGAGTTATAGTTATGTGGTAGCTCTTTTGGTCAATTATTTTAAAAATAAAAGCGATTTGCCGTAATCGTTAAACATTTCTTAAACAATCTTAAATTTTCTTAAAGAAACGTCATAACAGTTATTTTTAGACAAAGTCTAAATTTAGCTAACTATGAACAAAAAACTATTCCTTTCCGGATGGTTATTCCTGATGTGTTTTACACTCGCTGCACAGGAATACTTCCCGGTCAATGACGGTGTAAAAACAGTCAATTCTAATTACACGCTCTTTAAAAATGCCACGCTACATCCCACTCCCGGAAAAACAATTACCGGAGGAAGTATGCTGGTTAAAGACGGAAAGATCGTTGCCGTTGGCAAATCTGTCAAAGAGCCCGAAAATGCAGTAGTAATTGATTTGGGTGGTAAGCACGTCTACCCTTCTTTTATTGAAATGTATTCCTCTTTTGGGGTAAAAACTCCTGAACGATCTGGCGGCAGCCGCAGTGGTGAGTACGAAGCATCTCGCTCAGGTTACTACTGGAATGATCACGTTCGGGCAGAAACCGATGCTCTTGCGGATTTTGATTACGACAGCAAAGCGGCCAAAGAAATGCTTGAAGCAGGTTTTGGCGCCGTAAATACTCATAAAGCAGATGCAATCGCACGTGGTAATGGTATTCTTGTGGCTCTTAATACAGATGGCAACACGGCAGATCGTTTAATAGACACCAGATCAGCTCAATTTTTCTCTTTTGACAAAAGTAACCTTTCTGCACAGGCTTATCCTTCTTCTAAGATGGGTGCTACTGCCCTTATACGTCAGCTTTTTGAAGATGCAGCATGGTATGCACAGGGAAATGTAGAAACCAGAGACCTTGCCCTGGAGGCTCTTAATGCCAATATGGATCTGCCTCAGATCTTTTACGGCGAAGATCTTTATGACGACCTGCGCATTTCAAACCTGGCAAAAGAAACCGGAGTACCCTTCATTATCGTGGGTGGCGGTGACGAGTATAAGCGTATTGACGAGATCAAAGCAACCGGAGCACACTATATTATTCCCATTAATTTTCAGGATGCTTATGATGTGGAAGATCCCTTTCAGGCAGATTATGTGAGCCTGAGTCAAATGCTTGAATGGAATCAGGAGCCTACCAACCCGGCAAAAATGCAGGATGCGGGACTTACTTTTGCCATCACCACCCATTCGCTTAAATCTCCTGACAAGCTTATGGATATGCTTAAAAAAGCATTTAAGTACGGTCTGAGCGAAGAAACCGCACTCAAGGCCCTAACCACAGTTCCTGCTCAGCTTTTGGGGAAAAGTGAGGAATTAGGCTCTCTCAAAGAAAATGCCTGGGCTAATTTTCTGGTTACTTCAGGACCTTTATTTGAGGACGAAACCGTACTCTACGAGAACTGGGTGCAGGGAAATCAGCACGTGATTAAAGATTCTAATGTACTGGATATTGACGGCTCCTATGCCTTGAGTCTGGGTGGTTCTACTTATGACGTAAGTATATCCAAATCAACCGAAAAACCTTCAGTAACCGTTAAAAGTGGTGATACTAAATTGGGTTCTAAAATCAATTACGATAACGGCTGGTTAAACCTGATGTTTACCGCTGTTAATTCTGAAAGTAAAGATTTTACACGTATTGTAACACAGGTTTCTGATGCTCAATCCTGGAGTGGTAAAGCTATTCAGCCTAACGGAAGTGAAACTGCTTTTAGTATGACTAAAAAAGAAGCCGGTGCAACGGAAGACGAAGAAGACAAGGAAGAGGAGGACAAAGAAGAGGATGAACCCTTTGTAATGCCGCTCACCTACCCCAACATTGCTTATGGTTATGATGAAAAGCCTAAACAGGAGACGATTCTGTTTAAAAATGCAACGGTTTGGACTAATGAAGAAGCCGGAATCCTGGAAGAAACAGATGTGTTGGTCAAAAACGGTAAAATCGCAGCTATTGGCAAAAATCTGAACTCTGGAGGTGCTAAAGTGATTGACGCTACCGGTAAACATCTTACCAGTGGTATAATTGACGAACATTCGCACATTGCTGCTTTCTCAATCAATGAGGGAGGTCAAAACTCTTCTGCCGAAGTACGTATGAAAGATGTCGTGAATCCGGATGACATTGACATTTACCGCGATCTTGCAGGAGGTGTGACTACCATCCAGCTACTTCACGGTTCAGCTAACCCAATTGGCGGGCAATCTGCCGTGATGAAACTCAAGTGGGGTTCAAGTATTGATGAGATGGTTTTAGATGACACCAGGTTTATCAAGTTTGCTTTGGGCGAAAACGTCAAGCAATCAAACTGGGGTAGCTACAGCCGCTTTCCACAAACACGTATGGGCGTGCAACAAATGTATACCGATTATTTTCAGCGGGCGCGTGAATACGAAAAGGCAAAGAATAGTGGTCAGCCATTTCGCAAGGATTATGAGATGGAAACACTGGTTGAAATTCTCAACGCAGACCGCTATATCTCATCACACTCCTATGTACAAAGTGAGATCAATATGTTAATGAAAGTAGCGGAAGATTTTGATTTTAGAATCAACACATTTACACACATACTTGAAGGTTACAAAGTAGCTGATAAAATGGCAGAGCACGGCGTAGCCGGTTCGACCTTTAGCGACTGGTGGGCTTACAAATATGAGGTGAATGATGCCATACCTTACAACGCTGCAATTATGTGGAGTGAAGGTGTACTTACCGGAATTAATAGTGATGATGCCGAAATGAGCCGCAGATTGAATCAGGAAGCTGCCAAAACCATGAAATATGGGGGAGTTCCTGAAGAGGAAGCCTGGAAGTTTGTAACGCTAAATCCTGCAAAAATGCTTCATCTGGATGATCGCACCGGAAGTATAAAAGAAGGTAAGGATGCTGATTTGGTTCTTTGGTCTACATACCCCATGTCTGTAAGCGCAATTGCCGAAAAAACGCTTATCGAAGGAGCGGTATATTTTGATCTGGAAAAAGATAAAGAACTACGTAAGAGCGTTCAGGAAAAGAAAAATAAACTCACAACGATGATGCTTCGCGATAAAAATAAAGGGCTGAAGACTCAACCGGCCAAAAAAGAAGAGAAACAACGTCTGGATTGTGACACCTTAGAAACACTTAACTAATTATGAAAAAACTTAAAAACCTATATATACTGTTTTTATTGCTTGCTTCGAGTCTACAGGCTCAGCAAACGCCTGCGCCTTCTGCAAGTGGTGAAATAACCCTGACCGGTGGAATTGCCCACATTGGTAATGGTGAGGTTATAGAGAACAGCCTTATTTTCATTAGCGACGGAAAGATAACCGGTGTTTACGACGCCTTAACCACTAAAAGACCTTTACGCGGGGAAGTTATAAATATTGACGGACAGCACGTATACCCGGGCTTTATTGCTCTTGATACCACTCTTGGTCTTGTTGAAATTTCAGCTGTACGTGCTACAGAAGATCAGGACGAGATAGGCGAATACAACCCGCATATTGAAGCAATTATCGCTTACAATGCAGAATCCAAAGTTGTAGAAAGTATGCGTCCAAATGGCGTTTTATTAGCCCAAACAGTTCCTCAGGGTGGTACTATCTCAGGAGAATCTTCACTGGTGCAACTGGATGCATGGAACTGGGAAGATGCCGTTGTTAAACGCGGCGATGGTATTCACCTCAACTGGCCAAGCAGTTACAGACGCGGTCGCTGGTGGCTGGGTGAAGATCCGGGCTACAGCCCTAATAAAGATTACCCTTCAGATATTCTCGAAATCAAAGATTTTATGAAGCAATCACAAGCTTTTGATGCTGGCGATGAAAACATTATGAATTTACCTTATGCGGCCATGCAGGATGTTCTTGATGGAAGTCAAAATCTGTACGTTCATGTAGATTCAGAAAAAGAAATTCTGGATGTATTGAAATTCAAAAAGGATATGAATCTGGATAAAGTTGTTTTAGTAGGAGCCTACCGCGGTTATAAAGTAGCTAAGGAGATTGCGGAAGCGGGTGTGCCTGTTATTTTGACACGGGTACACAGCCTGCCCGGAGCAGAAGACGATGATTACGACATCAGTTTCAAAATGGTTAAAGACCTAATTGATGCAGGTGTTACTGTTGCCCTGGGAAACAGTGGAGAATACTGGCAGTCTCGTAATATACCCTTTTATGCAGGTCAAACTACTGCTCACGGTTTGAGTTTTGAAGATGCACTGAAGCTCATCACACTCAATGCCGCACGTATTTTAGGCGTAGAAGGGCAACTCGGAACTTTAGAAGCCGGTAAAGATGCTACCTTATTTGTGAGTACCGGAAATGCTTTAGAAATGAAAGGAAACAACCTAACAAAAGCAATGATCTCCGGACGGGATATAAGTCTTGAAAGTCATCAAACCGAACTCTGGAAGCGTTACATGGAAAAATATGAACGTACCGAGTAATTGAAGATTTAAATTTAAAGTATAAAAAAAGTCCGGTTCAAAATTGAACCGGACTTTTAATTTTATAAGGCTTTTTGATTATTTACCTTCCAAAGCATCTAATTGAGCTTTGTACTTATCAGCTTCAGCAGTGTTACCTAACTGAATGTGGATGTTGTAAAGTGTACGAACAGCCTCTACATTTGGCTCATCACCTGCAATTGCTTTTTCAAGGAAAGGAACTGCATCAGCATATAGCTTTAAACGCTCTTTCTTTAAAGTTTCATACTTGGCATTATCTGCCTTGGTATTACCAAGAGAATTCATTTGCTCGATAATCTCTTTATCTTTAGCTAACATCAAAGCAGCAATGTTTAGGTTAGCTGCAGAATAATTAGGATCAATTTCCAGAGCTTTGTTGTAATAACCCAAAGCTTTCTCATTGTTTCCGGCTTTTGCGGCACCTACACCAAGGTTGAAATACAATCCTGGATTGTTAGGATCTTTAGCGATAACCTTATCCATAGCAGCTTCATATTCTTCAGTCATATCCATTTTAAGGTAAACATCAGCAGCAGAACGTAATAAAGCATCATCATCGGGATTTTCAGCAAGAGCGTCCTGAATTGCAGATAAAGCCTTATCATTTTCACCCTCCTGAACATAGATCAAAGCGATGTTTTTTGCGATCTCACCTGCTCGGGACTCGGTTACAACGGTTTTAGGATCTTCGTGTGAACCAGCTTTAACAAACAAATCTCTTTGTTGTTTAGAGTTGAAGTTCTCTACTTTACCATCTTCTTTGTTTACGGCAGTGTATTGCGTCTCAATACCGGTATACCCCATATCTTTCAATTGAGTATAGTATTTTAGTGCAGTGGTAAAGTCCTGACCATTTACTGCGTTAGAAGCTGCAAAATAAAGATAAGAGGTATCTTTAGGAGTAAGCGTGTACAACGTATAAAGCTTATTGGCTGCCTCACCATACTTCTCTGCATTCTGATCATCCACAGCAGAAGAAATAACAGCGTTCATCGCCTGTTGCTTAAACTGCTTGGCCTCTTCTCCGTATTTGCTACCGCCATTGAATTCGTTTACTGTTGTAAACGCTTCCATTGCTTTTAGAAGCTCATCGGCATTTTTATTATCCTCTCCACCAAGATATGCTCTACCTTTTACGAAGTAATAATATTCTTTTTCTTTATCGTCCATCTGACCCATCATCCCGGAAACCGCTTCAATTTCGGTTTTGGCCTGGGCATAACTTCCAGATTCAACGGCTTTTTCTGCAGACTTGATTTCCTTTTTCTGCGCAAAGGTTACGGCTGTAAGGGAAAGCGCCGCAAAAACTATTGACTTAGTTTTCATTATCTACTTAATTTATATTCAACTTTAATTATTCCTCTTCATCAGAAGAAGGCTTTTCAATATTTTGGTTATCTATTTTTTCATCTTCTTCAGCGACAATGCCGTCTTCATCTTCTATATCATCTTCATCTTTCTTCACTTTTGTCACTGCTGCGATGGTGTCTCCATTTTTCAGGTTAATAAGTCTTACACCCTGAGTGGCTCGACCCATAACCCGAAGTTCTGAAACTTCCATTCGGATAGCGATACCCGACTTGTTAATGATCATCAAATCATCCTCATCGGTAACATTGTTTATAGAAACTAAGCTTCCGGTCTTTTCGGTGATTGAAATAGTCTTTACACCCTTACCACCGCGGTTTGTAACCCGGTAGTCTTCAACCAGTGAACGCTTACCGTAACCATTCTCTGAAACGACAAGTACATTAGACTCGGGATCGTTAACAGCTACCATTCCTATAACCTCGTCATTATCGTCTGCAAGAGTTATGCCACGAACTCCGGAAGCACTTCTACCCATAGGTCGGGTCTTCTCTTCTTCAAAGCGAATGGCCTTACCAGACTTCACGGCAAGCATTACCTGACTGTCGCCTGTGGTAAGCTTAGCAGCCAGTAATTCATCACCTTCTTTAATGGTAATCGCATTGATACCATTAGTACGTGGGCGTGAGTATTGCTCAAGAGATGTTTTCTTAACCTGACCTTTTTTGGTTGCCATAATGACATATCGGGAATTTATGTATTCCTCATCTTTCAGGTCATTGGTACAAATAAAGGCTTTGACTTTATCATCCGGATCAATTGCTATTAGATTTTGAATTGCTCTACCTTTTGAGGTTTTGCTTCCTTCAGGAATTTCAAAAACCCGCATCCAGAAACATTTTCCTTTTTGGGTAAAGAAGATCAAATACTGGTGGTTGGTTCCCACAAATAAGTGCTCGAGGAAATCCTCGTTACGCGTTGTAGATCCTTTTTGACCTACACCACCTCTGTTTTGCGTTTTGTATTCCTGCAGGGAAGTACGCTTGATATAACCGGCGTGAGAAATTGTAAGAACCACTTTTTCATCAGGTATCAAATCGGTTATGGTAACATCTCCACCGGCATAGTCTATGTCGGTTCGGCGCTCATCCCCGTATTTCTCTCTAATCTCAATGAGTTCGTTCTTAATAATTTCCATTCTGCGCTCTTTTTTAGCCAGAATATCCTTTAAATCTTCAATAGTTTTAAGTAACTCGTCATACTCCTCGCGCAACTTATCCTGCTCCAGACCGGTGAGTTGACGTAAACGCATTTCGACAATAGCTCTGGCCTGAATTTCAGTAAGCTCAAAACGCTCCATCAATTTTGCCCGTGCCTCTTCGGCGTTACTACTCGCACGTATCAGCGCAATTACTTCATCAATGTTATCGGAAGCGATGATTAAACCTTCAAGAATGTGAGCTCTATCTTCGGCCTTCTTAAGCTCAAACTCGGTACGACGCACCACTACTTCGTGACGGTGCTCCACAAAATGATGAATCATATCTTTAAGATTCAACATTTCAGGTCTTCCTTTTACAAGAGCTATATTATTTACGCTGAAGGAGGATTGCAACGCAGTATATTTATATAAGGTATTGAGAACGATATTGGGAATAGCATCTCTTTTCAATACATAAACGATACGCATCCCGTTACGGTCAGACTCATCACGTATCGAGGCTATACCGTCTATTTTCTTCTCGTTTACAAGATCGGCGGTTTTCTTAATCATATCGGCCTTATTGACCTGATATGGAATTTCACTTACGATAATACACTCGCGACCTTTAACGTCTTCAATAGTCGCTTTGGCGCGTAAAACAACACGACCCCTACCGGTTTTAAATGCCTCGCGCACACCTTCATAGCCGTAGATTGTTCCTCCAGTAGGAAAATCAGGAGCCGTCACGTGCTGCATGAGTTCGTCTATTTCGATGTCGTGGTTTTCGATATAGGCAATGATACCGTTAACGACTTCGGTAAGGTTGTGAGGAGGCATATTTGTTGCCATACCCACCGCAATACCGGATGCACCATTTACCAAAAGACCCGGAATACGAGTAGGAAGTACCGTGGGTTCTTTAAGGGTATCGTCAAAGTTGAGTGTGTGATCTACCGTATCCTTATCGATATCGGCAAGCATTTCTTCAGAAATCTTGCGCATACGGGCTTCGGTATATCGCATAGCTGCAGGGCTGTCACCATCAACCGAACCAAAGTTACCCTGACCGTCAACCAGCATATAGCGTAGACTCCATTCCTGAGCCATCCTTACCATGGTATCATACACGGATGTATCACCGTGCGGGTGGTATTTACCCAATACCTCCCCTACAATTCTTGCTGATTTTTTATGAGCTGTATTCGACCGAACTCCAAGTTCATGCATGCCGAATAAAACACGCCTGTGTACAGGCTTCAAACCGTCTCGTACATCTGGTAATGCACGTGACACGATGACCGACATTGAATAGTCAATGTAGGCTGATTTCATTTCATCTTCAATGTTGATAGGAATTAACTTCTCTCCTTCAGCCATATGTATTTCTATTTAAATATTGGTTTAAACACTGAGGGGCAATATACGCATTTTGACAGTGTTTTCGGGCAATCTCCTATTTACCTGCCTCGGTTTTTATTAACAAAAATTAGTTTTCGTTTTTGATAAGTATGCTTAACTTCCATTGTAGCTTTAAAAGTAATTTTGTCAATTTACTAACAGCATTGCAAACGGAACGGTTTTTGACTTAATTATAAAAAACCCAAGAAAAGACAGGAGCGAATATGGATGATAATTTTTCACCCCGAGTTAAAGATGTAATCGCCTACAGCAAGGAAGAAGCCTTGAGGCTGGGTCACGATTTTATAGGTACCGAGCATTTGATGCTGGGCTTATTGCGTGATGGCAGCGGGAAAGCTATTGAAATACTTCAGGCACTAGATGTTGATTTGAACCATCTGCGTCGTAAAGTTGAGATTCTGAGTCCCGCGAATCCCGGTACCGGTTTGGCAAGTAATGAAAAGAAAAATCTGCACCTCACCAGACAGGCAGAGCGTGCTCTCAAAACCACATTTTTAGAAGCAAAACTTTTTCAAAGTTCTTCTATAAATACAGCTCATCTGTTACTTTGTGTGTTGCGTAATGAAAACGATCCTACGACTAAATTACTCAACAAGCTCAAAGTAGACTATGACAATGTAAAAGATCAATTTAAGCTTATGATGACTAGTGAAGACGACTATATAGAGCCTATTAAAAGTGAGTCTTTCAGCGATGACGACAATACCGCAGATTCGCAAAAAGAAAATCCTTTTAATACGCCCGGAAATAAAACAAATAAAAAATCTAAGACTCCGGTTTTAGACAACTTCGGTAGAGACTTAACTGCAATGGCCGAAGAAGACAAACTGGATCCTGTTGTAGGACGCGAAAAAGAAATAGAACGTGTATCTCAAATCCTGAGCAGACGTAAAAAGAATAACCCCTTACTTATAGGAGAACCGGGTGTTGGTAAATCGGCAATCGCCGAAGGCCTTGCCTTGCGTATTGTAAAACGCAAAGTATCCCGTATTCTTTTTGACAAGCGCGTGGTTACACTCGATCTTGCAAGTCTTGTTGCAGGAACGAAGTACCGCGGTCAGTTTGAAGAGCGTATGAAAGCGGTGATGAATGAACTGGAGAAAAACTCAGACATCATTCTTTTTATTGACGAAATACATACCATTGTAGGTGCCGGTGGTGCTACAGGATCTCTGGATGCCAGCAATATGTTTAAACCTGCGCTTGCCCGTGGTGAAATTCAATGCATCGGTGCGACCACTTTAGATGAATACAGACAGTATATAGAGAAAGATGGTGCATTGGAGCGTAGATTCCAGAAGGTAATCGTAGAGCCTACCAATGAGGAAGAAACGATTGAAATACTTAACAACATAAAAGATAAGTATGAAGATCACCATAATGTGATTTACACCCCTGAAGCGATCAAGGCTTGTGTAACGCTTACCAGCAGATATATGACAGACCGGTTTTTACCGGACAAGGCGATCGATGCATTGGATGAAGCAGGATCACGGGTACACATTGTAAATATTGATGTACCTAAAAAGATATTAGACCTGGAGCGTCAACTTGAAGAAGTTCGTGAACGCAAAAATTCTGTTGTTAAAAAGCAGAAATATGAAGAAGCTGCAAAACTGCGTGACGACGAGAAAAATTTAGAAAAAGAACTGGCGTCTGCACAGCAGAGCTGGGAAGAAGATTCTAAACTGCATCGTGAGACCGTGACTGAGGATAACGTGGCAGATGTGGTCTCGATGATGAGCGGCATCCCTGTAAATCGTATTGCAAAAACGGAAAGCAACAAGCTGGCAGAATTACCGCAATCTATACGATCTAAAGTAATAGGTCAGGACGAAGCAGTTGCTAAAGTAGCCAAAGCGATACAGCGTAATCGTGCAGGTCTTAAAGATCCGCAGAAACCCATTGGTTCATTTATCTTCTTGGGTCAGACCGGTGTGGGTAAAACCCAGCTCGCTAAGATTTTAGCTACCGAATTGTTTGATAACGAAGATTCGCTCATCCGAATAGATATGAGTGAATACATGGAGAAATTTGCGATTTCAAGACTCATTGGAGCACCTCCGGGATATGTGGGTTACGAAGAAGGCGGACAGCTAACTGAAAAAGTTAGAAGAAAGCCCTATTCTGTTGTATTGCTTGATGAGATTGAGAAGGCACACCCGGATGTATTCAACATGCTGCTTCAGGTATTGGATGACGGTTATATCACCGATTCTTTAGGTCGAAAAATAGACTTTAGAAATACAGTTATCATTATGACCTCAAATATCGGGGCGCGTAAGATCAAAGATTTTGGCCAGGGTGTTGGTTTTGGTACCGCTGCCCGTAAGGAGCAGGCTGATGATAATACAAAAGGAATCATTCAGCAGGCGCTTAAAAAAGCATTTGCACCCGAGTTCCTGAACCGTGTTGATGATGTGATTGTATTCAATGCTCTTGAGCGTGGAGAAATTCACCAGATTATTGATATTGAACTTAAAAAGCTTTACAAACGTATTGAAGCTTTGGGTTACAATCTGCAACTTTCAGATAAAGCCAAAGACTTCATTGGGGATAAAGGCTTTGACAAAGACTATGGGGCCAGACCTCTTAAACGAGCCATTCAAAAATACATTGAAGACGCTTTAGCCGAAGAGATCATTGCTTCAAACCTCAATGAAGGAGATACCATCTATATGGATATCGAAGACGGAAAAGAAGAACTCAGCATCCGAATTGAAAAGACTGAAAATTCTGCTCAATCCTAGTTCTGAATTTAATATTATATCAAAAGCTGCTTCAGGGCAGCTTTTTTTTTTGCGACGCTATCAGATTTTTGAATTAACTTCGATTTTGTACTATCTACCTCGCATAGAATGATTTCATTTGAATTTGGCGAACTTTATTTTGAAGGTTCATTGGCTTTAGGCACGATGAACCCCGGCATTTGCATCAATGAAGATTTAGCGCTTGATGTTTTTAATGCCTGTCTGGAGCATTTTCAGCAACTTCCCTTTGCATACATCGCAATACGTACCGCATCCTACAGTGTAGACCCTTTGGTTTATAATACGCTGTCCAGGCTACAAAACTTTATGGCAATGGCTGTTGTGGTGACTTCTGAGATTGGCCTATCGAGTACTACTGTGGAACAAGAATTTCTTCAGAAACCTTTTAAAGCTTTTACCAGCCTATTGGAAGCTAAAAAATGGGCTCTTGAAGTACTCCAATAAAAAAAAGATGTCTTTCGACATCTTTTTAAAACTAGTTTTTTACGCGTATTGGGATCGTTCGTACCTCCTTTTCAGTTTTGATGAGATAGGTATAGACCCACATTAAAGTAAACGAAGGAATAATATCAGTAAATGGTAGTAGCTCTTCAACAAAAACAAGTACCGAAGCTATTTTTCCATTTCTCCCGGGATACATTTCGCTCATCTTTTTTGCGGCGTAAGGAGCCCAGGCCAGATCAAGAAAAGGACCCACAACCGGTATCGCCATCGTTGCCATACCAATTAAATCGAAAAGAACTCCCTTGATTAATAAGTTATAATTAAGTACTCTCATAGTCTCGTTTTTTGTTTATATGTACCAAAAAACCTGCCAAAGTCTAAGACAAATCATTTGATATCAATTTAAGGAATTCGTTGCGCGTTTCGCTATTCTCAAATTGTCCTCTAAATCCTGAGGTTGTCGTCGTTGAGTTTTGCTTCTGTACGCCACGCATCATCATGCACATATGTGAAGCTTCGATCACAACTGCAACGCCCTGCGGTTTTAGCGTATCATTAATGCACTCCAGAATATTGTGCGTAAGCCGTTCCTGCACCTGTAAACGACGCGAAAAAACATCTACGATACGAGGTATTTTGCTTAAACCTACAATGTAACCATTGGGTATGTAGGCAATATGTGCCTTACCAAAAAATGGTAAAAGGTGATGTTCACAAAGCGAATAGAGTTCAATGTTTTTGACAATTACCATTTCATTGTAATCCTCCTTAAACATTGCGCCACTTAAAATTTCAGAAGCATCAACGTCATAACCACTGGTTAAATACATCATTGCTTTTGCAGCGCGCTCGGGAGTTTTGAGTATTCCTTCACGATTAACGTCCTCGCCCAGATCTGTAATGATTGATTTATAACGGTTTTTGACATCTTCTTTAACTTCAATATTATACTCTTCAAATTTTCGGTACGGGGACATAATGGGTGGGTTTAACTATTAAAATGAATGATTAGCGGTATTCGGGAAGTAGTTTATGCTGATACAGCTTTTTGATTTTATTGATCTTAGGATTTATGATAAACTGGCAATAGCCCTGTAAAGGATGGTTATTGTAAAACTCATGATGCTCATCCTCGGCATAATAAAAAGGTTTGGCTTCAGTCACCTCAGTAACTATTTTACTTTCAAAAACCTGCTCCGCTTCAAGATAATTTATGTAGTCAATAGCTTCTTGCTTTTGGGATTCAGAATGGTAAAAAATAGCGCTACGATACTGCGTGCCTACATCATTACCCTGTCTGTTTAAAGTAGTTGGATCGTGTGTTGTGAAAAATACCTGTAGTAAGTCTTTATACGAAATCAATTCGGGATCGTATTCCAGTTCTATTGCTTCAGCGTGGCCGGTACGTCCCTGACACACTTCACGGTAGGGTGGGTTTTTGATTTGACCACCGGTATAACCGCTACGCACATTATAAATTCCGGTAAATCGTTGAAATACAGCTTCGGTACACCAGAAACATCCACTGGCAAACGTAGCTTTAATTAAATTTGTTTTCATAGCTAAACAAAGATAGAATCTGATCAACAGGTTAAATCGAGTTTAACCTTTTGTTAATACATTTCTTTAAAAGATTAAACAAAATACCATAAAAACCGCATTTGCATCTGTAATTCTTATGCCGAATAGTATCTTTGGCTCCAATTTAAAAGCGGCTTAAACAGTCAAGGCTAAGTCGTATGCAGTTGTGGTAACTTACTCTTATAATAAGGAGAAGCACAAACAACAACAGATTCCTAAAAACGCGTATTGGATGATTGTAGCAGAACACCTGTATAAATCCTATGGAGATGTACAAATACTTAAAGGAGTAGATTTAAAAATTTCTGAAGGCGAGGTCGTATCTATAGTAGGTGCCAGCGGCGCCGGTAAGACCACGCTGTTGCAAATATTAGGCACACTTGATAAGGCAGACCAGCACGCGGGTACACAACTACGTATTAACGATATCAATGTGCATGCGCTGGGACAGAAGGAGCTGAGCAAATTCCGCAACCTGAATATTGGTTTTATTTTTCAGTTTCATCAGCTTTTACCCGAGTTTACAGCCCTTGAAAATGTTTGTATACCGGCTTTTATCGCCCGAAAGAGCAAAGCAGAAGCCGAAAAGCGCGCCAAAGACCTCTTAGGTTTTTTAGGCTTGGCGCATCGTATTGAGCACAAACCCGGTCAACTCTCGGGCGGTGAACAGCAACGGGTGGCCGTTGCGCGGTCCCTTATAAATGAACCGGCACTTATTCTGGCCGATGAGCCTTCGGGTAACCTGGACAGCGAATCTGCCGAAAATCTGCACAAATTGTTTTTCAAACTGCGCGACACTTACAATCAGACTTTTGTAATCGTGACACATAATGAAGATCTGGCTGCAATGGCAGATCGTAAACTTACTATGGTAGATGGCAAAATCATCACTTAAACTTAAAAAAAGTGAACTAAAAGAATTTCTGGACGAAAAAGCCGCTTACTATGAGAATCCAAAATTTATAGGCACCGATCCCATTCAAATTCCGCATCAGTTCAGCAAAAAGGAAGACATAGAAATCATTGGTTTTCTTGTCGCCACTATTGCCTGGGGCAATCGCAAAAGCATCATTACAAACAGTAATAAACTGGTTGAACTTCTCGAAAACAATCCTTACGACTTTGTCATCAACCATTCCGCCGAAGACTTAAACACACTTCAGCATTTTGTTCACCGTACATTCAACGGGGAAGATCTTGCAACCTTTATCGTCGCCTTAAAGCATATTTATTCAAAATATAACGGGCTGGAGGCTGTATTTCATAACAATCTGGAGCAGGGCGATCTTCAACTTGCTATTCATCATTTCAAAAAACGCTTTTTTGAAGTAGAGCATCTCCCGCGCACCCGTAAACACGTGAGTGACCCTTTAAAGAAATCAGCCGCCAAACGCATCAATATGTTTTTAAGATGGATGGTTCGACCGGCTGATGCCGGAGTGGATTTCGGGATCTGGAAAAGCCTCTCTCCTGCTCTGCTCTCGTGTCCGCTTGACGTACATTCCGGGAGAGTCGCACGCCAGCTGGGTTTACTCAAACGCAAACAAAACGATGCGACAGCTTTAGCCGAGCTCGATAAGAACCTGAGACGATTTGACCCGAAAGATCCCGTTAAATACGACTTTGCGCTTTTTGGCCTGAGCGCCTTTGAAAAAGAACTTTTTTAGCTTTTAATATTAAAGCCTTAAAAAGAAAAGTGTGTCACTATGGCTCTAATTGGTTTAAGTGGCATAATTTTAGAAAGAGACCAACTGTTTTTAACCAACCAACATCATGCAAATACCGGCCTTACCTACTTTTGAATCTGAACGCCTTATGGAACTGGAAGAGCTTCAGCTTTCCTACGAGCCTGATGCCAATTATGATGTAATTACCCGTCTGGCCTCTGCGATCTGTGAGGTGCCTATAGCGCTGATAACTCTTATAAAGGCAGAAAAGCAATTTTTTAAGTCAAAAATAGGTACAGACTTCTGTGATACCGAGCGGGATGTTTCTTTCTGTTCTCATGCGATTTTGAATCCCCGGGAAATTACAATTGTAAATGATGCGCGTAAAGATCCCCGATTTAAGGATAATCCCTTAACAAGACTCGAGACGCCCGTTATTTTTTATGCAGGTGTGCCTCTGCTTACCAAAAATGGCCATCCGCTGGGTACACTTTGTGTGATTGACAGTAAACCAAGAACGCTCTCTGCAACTCAGATCGAATCGCTGAGAGATCTGGCAAGTCAGGTTGAAAATCTTTTTGAACTGCGGCGAAACAATCTCAAACTGCTTGAAATCGAGCAGTTGCTTCAGAAAAAAAATGAACAATTACGCAAGTTTGCAGGCACGGTATCACACGATATGAAAATGCCTTTGGCCAATATGATAATCACAACAGATATTTTAAGGGCTAAATATGCTCCTAAACTCGATGCGCAGGGAAATGACTATTTGTCTTATCTCAAGCAATCTTCATTTTCGCTCAGTGATTATATAGACAATTTACTTTCCTATTACGAAAGCGAAGAACAGTCAGCAGAAAAAGCCGAAGCTTTTGATCTTCAGGATTTACTTGAAGAACTTATAGATCTCCTTAATATTAATGAGGATTACATCATAAACCTGCCGGAAAACCCGATGGAACTGATTACCAATAAATCTGCGGTAAACCAGATTTTATTGAATTTGATTACCAATAGTTTAAAGTACAACGATAAGGAAACGGGTATCATCAACATCAAATGTACTCAGGACCACGCGTATTATTACATTCAGGTTTCTGATAACGGAAAAGGCATACCCAAAGACAAGCAGGAGATGATTTTTGACCTCTTTAGTACTGCTACAGATGCTGATAACAAAGGAAAGAAAGGAAACGGTATAGGCTTATCTACGGTAAGAAACCTGGTTCAATCTCTCGGTGGAATCATCAGTGTAAGCAGTGAGGAAGGAAAGGGAGCTACTTTTGATTTTACCATCAAAAAAGTAAGTTCCTAAATCAAAAACCGCTAATTTAGGCCAGCTAATTGCCAGCACTATGCAGTTTAAAAACCCCGAAATTCTTTACTTCCTTTTTTTACTGCTTATCCCTGTTATCATTCACCTGTTTCAGTTAAGGAGATTTAAGAAAACAGCCTTTACTAACGTGGTTTTTTTAGAACGCGTGGTGCAAAACACCCGCAAAAGCAATACCCTAAAAAAATGGCTTATTCTGTTAACCAGGCTCTGTGCCCTGGCAGGATTAATTTTGGCCTTTGCCCAGCCTTTTATACCGGAAACAGGCGCTGCACTGCAGGAACAGGAAACCGTTTTGTTTATTGATAATTCATTCAGCATGCAGGCTCAGGGCGACAAAGGCACTTTGCTTAATGAGGTCAAACAGGATTTACTCGCTAACCTGCCTAAAGGCAAAACCCTTACCCTGGCTACCTGGGACAACCAGTCAAAAGATTTTGATCCGGCTAAAGACCGCTCGGTTTTGCAGGATCTGGATTATACGTCTGCCACCCTATCGCAGGAAAATTTAATGCTGCAACTCAAATCCCTCTTTTCAAAAGATCGTACAAAAAACAAACGATTAATCCTTGTAAGTGATTTTCAGGATTTACAACCCGAAAAAAACCCGGATTCCGGCAGCTTAAATCTATACAATGTAATGCTTAAACCTATTGATTACAGCAACATTGCTTTAGACAGTCTGAGCTCGGAGCTTGAGTCGGCCGGAATGAAATTCCGGGTTTGGTTATCAGCTACAACACCTTTAGAAAACCAGGTTCCGGTTTCGGTATATAACGGCGATCAATTGCTCACTAAGGCTACCGCAAATTTTAATAACAGCGATACGACCTCGGTTTATTTCAGTCTGGAAACACAAAATCAAATAGCCGGAAAACTTAGCATTGAAGATCCTAATCTCAACTACGACAACCAGTTTTATTTCGCCGCAGGCGCTCCCAGACCTTTAAAAGTCTTGGCTATATCCAATACCGATTCAGATTTCATTTCGCGTCTGTACCGGTCTCCCGACTATGAGCTTACAATTGTTCAATCTGCCGAACTGGATTACAGTTTACTCGCAGATCAAAATTTAATAGTCCTAAATGAGCTTTCAAACATTCCGGAAGCTCTTATTAATCAGCTCAGGTCAAACACAGCGCAAGGCGGCACGTTAATCCTTATTCCTGCTGCCGATGCCCGAAGGGAAATTTACACTCCGCTACTGGGTGCTTATGGTTTTCTGCCATTCGGCGAAAAGAACACGACTGCACAGCGCATTACGAGTATCAATTATGATCATCCACTCTATCAAAATGTATTTAGCGGCAGAACATCTAATCTGCAATCGCACGTACTGCAATCTTATTTTCCGCTCACCGGAACCGGGTCTATACTTGGGCTGGAAAATGGAGCCGTATTCCTCGCTGAAAGTAACGGCCTTTACGTTTTTACAGGAGCATTGAATGCGGGAAACAGCAATTTTATAAACGGACAGCTTATTGTACCTACTTTTGATAAAATCGCCGTCGAAGCTTTAAAATCGCCCAGGTTGTATTATACGTTTGGCGACAATGCTACTTATGAGATTGAAGCTACGCTGCCGGAAGATGCTGTACTGGTACTCGAGAATAAGGGCGATCAGATCATTCCCTTACAGCAGAAACGCGGCTCAAAAATCACCATCTCCGAAACGCCGGGACTTGATAAAGCAGGCGTTTACGCACTTAAACATAAAAATGACACACTAGCTCTGGTAGCCTATAATTACAACCGCTTAGAAAGCGCATTGCAGGAACAAAACTTTGAAGAACATGAGCTTTACGATGAAGTGGGCAGCCTGATCAATGAACTGCAGGAAGCCTCAAATCTTAACCTCCTTTCCAAATGGTTTGTTATTTTTGCACTGTTTGCATTCCTATCAGAAATGCTTATCCTAAAATTCTTTAAATGAACGCACGCATAGTCCAGGCAAAGCTTATAGACGACAACCACTCCTTGAATGGAAAATTAGTTGACCTGCGCATCGAAAATGGAGTACTCACAGAGATCGCCGAATCCCTCTCCGCTAAAAATGACGAAGAAATCATTGAGCTTAAAGATCTCCACGTATCTGCAGGCTGGTTTGATTCCAGTGTTAGTATGGGCGAACCGGGTTATGAAGAACGGGAAACGCTTAAAAACGGACTTCAGGTAGCGGCAAAAAGTGGTTTTACCGGCATTGCGGTCAACCCGAATACCAAACCGGTTGCAGATGACAGCGCCGTGATTAACTTTTTAAAAACGAAATCTTCCGGTCACGCGGTAGACCTCTACCCCATTGGCGCACTCACCCAAAACGGTGCAGGTATTGATCTGGCTGAGCTGTACGACATGCAGCAGGCCGGTGCGGTGGCTTTTGGCGATTATCAGCACGCGATTAAGAATCCCAATTTATTAAAGCTAGCCTTGCAATATACACAGGGCTTTGACGGCCTGGTTTTATCATTTCCTCAGGAAAATGATTTAGTTATTAACGGGATGGCAAATGAAGGAGAAACCGCCATTCAACTGGGTCTTAAAGGAATTCCTGCTCTGGCCGAGCACTTGCAGATAGCCCGTGACCTATACCTGCTGGAATATGCAGGGGGTAAACTACACATCCCTACAATTTCTACAGCACAGAGTGTGGCGCTTGTTAAAGCAGCCAAAGAAAAAGGGCTGGATGTGACCTGTAGTGTTGGGATTACCAATTTGTTTTACACCGATGCGGCCCTTCATGATTTTGACACACGCTATAAAGTCTTACCTCCTCTGCGCACCGAGGAAGACCGAAAAGCGCTTGTTGCCGGTCTTGAAGATGGTACCATTGACATGGTGACCAGTGACCACAATCCATTGGATATCGAATTGAAAAAACTTGAATTTGATCACGCCAAATTTGGAACTATTGCTCAGGAAGCAACGCTTGGTGCTCTGCTCCAACTCGTTTCTGCAGAAGTAGCTGTAAAAGCCCTTACCAAAGGCAGGGAGCGCTTTACCGGTGTCAGGACTCAGATCAGGACGGGAGAAACCGCCAATCTCACGTTATTTACTACCGAAGGCACAAACACCTTCACTAAAGAACAGATACGCTCAAAATCTAAAAATGCGGCATTTTTAGGTGCGGAACTCCGGGGAAGTGTTTACGGCATAATCGCAAATAATCAATTTATAGCTTCCTAAATCATGACAACAGAAGAAATACAGGAGGGTAAAACCCGGGCAATTGTTGCTTATATAACCATTGTAGGGGCGATCATCGCAATTTTCATGAATCTGGAATCCAAGAATCCCTTTGCACGTTTTCACATCAGGCAGGCATTTGGCATATTTATTACTTTTTTTGCCCTTGGATTTATGGTTTCTTACCTCAATAACTGGGGTGCAACCGCCGGCTTTTACCTGTTTATTTTTGTGTTATGGGGTTATGGTGTGGTTAATGCCTTTCAGGGCAATGCCATCCCGGTACCACTATTGGGTAAATATTTTCAAAAATGGTTCACATTTATAGAATAGCATGAACAATTTCTCTCTAGAACACCTTATTCAAAAACCAAAAATACAAACCGACTCAAAACCGCCTCTTTTGCTGCTTTTACACGGGTACGGAAGCAATGAAGAGGACTTGTTTTCATTCGCTCCCGAGCTGCCTGAAACGTATTTTATCATTTCTGCGAAAGCACCATTAGCTATGCAACCTTATGGCAATGCCTGGTACACCATTCACTGGGATGCTACAGACGGAAAATGGTCTGATGACGAAGAGGCTTTAGCAGCCCGTGACCTGCTCGTGAAATTTATAGACGAAGTAGTCGACGCTTACGATCTGGATGCTTCAAATGTGACACTACTCGGCTTTAGTCAGGGTTGTATTTTGAGCTATGCAGTGGCACTCACCTATCCTGAAAAGGTGAAAAATTTAATTGGTCTTAGCGGCTACATTAATGAGGCCATAACAGACCCGAAATCTGATTTGAGTGCTTATGAGCATCTTTCGGTTTTTAGCTCGCACGGTACGGTAGATCAGGTTATTCCGGTTAGCGCTGCGCGGAAAGTACCCGCGTATCTTGAAAAACTGGGGATTAAAGGGAGATTACGCGAATATCCTGTGGGACACGGGGTGGCTCCGCAGAATTTCTACGATTTACGGGACTGGCTACTGAAGCATTAAGGATAAATCACGCTCTGCAGGGTTTCAAAACTGATGCTTCCGTCTTTGTCAACATCATAAAGCAAGATTAATTCGCCCCAGCGTTTTCCGTCGCTGAAATCGGCGATCACCCATTTGTGATTCAGCACTTCCACTTTATTAATTTGAAAAACTCCGGTGGCGTTCTCATAGGGAATAAGCGGGTTACCTGAAGTTGAATTCTTAGAAACCAGAGCGGTTTCGATTCGGCTCTCAAGACCACCGACTTCTACACCAAAACGTTCAAAGTAATCGTAGGCATTTTCATTACCGGTTAGTTTAAAATAACGACCGGCATTGAGATCAATTGAAGCAAGAGAATCGTTCACTTCTGCAAGCTCAACTTCCAGACGCTCAATTTTATCTTGTTGTCTATCAAAAGATTTGCTGGCGTTTACGTATTGAAAAACAATCCATAATGCTGCAAATAAAAAAAGGTACATAAAAATGCTACGGCGCATGGTAGTTATAATTCTAAAGTTAAGCCATCATAAGCCAGGTGTACGTTTTCAGGAAGTTTATCTTCAACTTCTGCGTGAAAACCCAACAAATGGCTGATGTGGGTAAAATAGGTTCTTTTGGGTTTTATTTCGGCAACAAAATCAAGCGCTTCCTCCAGGTTAAAATGCGAATAGTGTGGTTCTTTGCGCAAGGCATTTACAACCAGAACATCAAGACCTTTCAACTTGGCCTTTTCTTCTTCGGCAATGGTTTTAACATCGGTAAGATAAGCCAGGTTTTCAAAGCGGTAACCAAAAACCTGAAGATTGGCATGCATCACATTTACAGGAGTTACTTCAAGATCATTCAATTGAAAAGATTCATTATTCACAACCTCGTTGATGGCTACAGCCGGGGCTCCGGGATAGCGGTCTTCGGTCTTAAAAATATAATCAAAACGTTTTTTGAGTTCGCCCACAACCCGTTTGTGTGCATAAATAGGGATATCGCCCTGTCTGAAGAAAAACGGACGTATATCATCGAGTCCCGCAGTATGATCTGCGTGCTCATGGGTAAAAAGTAAAGCATCCAAATGATCAACCTGGTGAGTCAGCATTTGCTGCCTAAAATCTGGCCCGCAATCAATTACATAATTATAGCCGTTTACTTCAATAAGTGCCGAAACCCGCAAGCGTGTATCACGGGGATCTTCACTTTTGCAAACCGGGTGATTACTGCCAATAATGGGGATTCCCTGCGATGTGCCTGTGCCTAGAAAAGTGATTTTCAAACCTGTGAAATTTAACACAAAACTACACTTTATTTTTTCTAAGCCCTACCATTTTGGTATCTTTAACCCGTCAATAATATGACCAGTACTCACCCAAAACCTACGCAATATGCCTATCACAATTCAAGGTGACAAAGAGTTTGAAAATATCCCTTCGATTAACAATAAAGCCCTACGTATTAACCTGAATGAAAACATCTACGGTACTTTTGCCGAAATAGGTGCCGGTCAGGAAACCGTAAGGCATTTTTTTAGAGCGGGGGGTGCCAGTGGTACTATCGCAAAAGCTATGTCTGCTTACGATAAAGACTTTAGCGACGCAGTGTATGGTGTGGAGGAAGATCAGCGCTATGTCACTGAGTCCCGACTCAAAAAAATGCTGGCTCACGAGACCAATTTGCTGGAGAATCGTATTTCCCGCGAAAAGCATCCTAACAAGATCTATTTCACGTATGCCAACACCGTTGCCACAATAGATTTTGCTAAAAAATATAAAGGACACGGTTGGGTAGGAATAAAATACCAGACCAAACCGGGTGGCGATTTTAACGAGATTATCCTGCACGTGCGCTTTCACGAGACCGATGCACGCCTGCAGCAACTCACACTGGGTACGCTGGGTGTAAACCTGATTTACGGAGCCTACTACAAGTATGATTCTCCTAAAAAATTACTGCGCTACCTCTACGATCATATCGATAAGGATCAGATCGAGATCGATATGATTAACTTTTCGGGGCCTGAGTTTGCAAAGGTTGACAACCGTCTGATGAGTTTACAGCTGGTTAAAAACGGATTTACAGATGCCGTAATGTTTGGCCCTGATGGAAACAACATTCTGGCTGCAAAAATCCTTTACAAAAAGAATATTCTTGCGCTACGCGGAAGCTTTAGACCGGTAACCAAGGTGAATACCGATATGTACCGCAAATCGCTTCAGATCTTCTTAAATGAAAACCGGGTAAGCGAAGACAATACCGAAGTTATTTTTGAAATTACCCTTTCAAACCTTCGGGCAGAAGGAGAAATCGACGAAGAAGATTTTATGGATCGTGCGCGTCTGCTGTGTAATCTGGGGCATACCGTAATGATTTCAAACTTTCAGGAATATTATAAACTGGTTGAGTACTTCTCACGTTACACCAAAGAACGTATGGGTCTTGCGATGGGTGTCAATAACCTGATCGATATTTTTGACGAGTCGTATTACCGCCATCTCAGCGGTGGAATTCTGGAGGCTTTTGGCAAGCTATTCTTTAAAGATTTACGCGTATATCTGTATCCTATGCGTGATCCCGAAACCGGTGAATTCTTTACCAGCGAAAACCTGAAGGTGCATCCGCGTATGAAAGAATTGTACAAATTCTTCAAATATAACGGTCGTGTGGTAGATATTGAAGATTACAACCCCGATATCCTCAATGTATTCTCCAGACAGGTACTTAAAATGATTTCAACCGGTGAGCCGGGCTGGGAAGCTATGTTACCTAACGGAATCGCCCAGCAGATCAAAGATCAGCGGCTTTTTGACTACACGCCACCGGCTGTGGAACAGGAAGAAGCTCAATAAAATAAAAAGGCGGGATCAAATGATCCCGCTTTTTTATTTAAGATATAGCCTTTATTAGAGCCTGCAGATTTAAAGATTGCTGCTCGCCCGTTTTCATATTTTTTAGGGTATACACCCCATCTGCCATTTCCTGAGTACCCGCGAGTACTACAAAGTTGATGTTACGCTTATCGGCGTGAGACATTTGCTTTTTCATCTTGGCACTGTCCGGATAAAGCTCTGCAGTGATGCCCGCTTCGCGTAAACTTTGAACGGCTTTTAAACAATACAGCGCTTCGTTTTCGCCGAAATTGAGGAATAAAAGACGCGTACCTTTAATGGCTTGTTCAGGAAATAGATTTAACTCTTCGAGCACCAGGTAAATGCGGTCTAAACCGAAAGAAATCCCGACGCCGCTAAGTGGTTGGTTAGATCCAAAAATACTAGTCAAATCATCATAGCGACCACCACCGCCAATACTTCCCATTTGCACGCCTTTTGGTGCAGCCACTTCAAAAATCGCTCCCGTGTAGTAATTGAGTCCGCGGGCTAAAGTGACATTCAGATCGAGGGTTACGGTTTTAAGGCCTAAAGCTTCAATCTTCTCGTTGATGTATTGTAATTCTTCAATTCCCTGTTTTCCGGTTTCTGAATCAGCTAAAAGTTCTTTTAAAACCGAAAGTTTCTCCGCAAAGCTTCCGCTTACCTTAAAAATGGGCTTAACGCGCTCAATCGCTTCAGCAGTAATTCCTTTGGAAAGCATTTCGGTGATCACACCTTCCTCCCCTATTTTATCGAGTTTATCAAGCGCTACGGTAAAATCAATGAGTTTATCTGAAGCACCTATGGTTTCGGCAAGGCCGGAAAGGATTTTACGGTTGTTCATTTTAACCGTGGTGCCTTTCAGTCCCAAATCGGTGAAAACCGCATCATACAATTGTACAAAAGTGACTTCCTGAAGCAGCGATTGCGAACCTACCGCATCTGCATCACATTGAAAAAACTCACGAAAACGACCCTTTTGCGGACGGTCTGCACGCCATACCGGCTGTATCTGATACCGCTTAAACGGAAACTCAATCTCATTTTGATGCTGAACCACATAACGTGCAAATGGCACGGTAAGGTCGTAACGCAGGGCTTTTTCTGAGATTTCTGATGTCAATGCATTGCTGTCCTTTGCAGCATAGTTTTCCTCCGAAACTTTACTCAAATAATCACCGCTATTCAGAATCTTAAAGATCAACCGGTCGCCTTCATCGCCGTATTTACCCATCAGCGTGCTGCTGTTTTCAAAAGACGGAGTTTCAATAGGCTGAAAGCCGAACAGCTCAAAATTATGACGCAACGTATTGATGATGTAATTGCGTCTCGATACTTCTTCCGGGGAAAAATCACGGGTTCCTTTAGGTATACTGGGTTTTTGAGCCATATTATCTGTTGTTATTAGGCTTTGAAATTATAAACTATTTAATTCCCCCTTAGGGGGCTGCAAATATCTTAAAAAATGAGGGTTTGTGCTTCTTTATTTTATAAAACGGTAACTTTTTAGAACTTTAGCAGACCTATGGTTACAAACTAACATTTATGTTTTCACTTTTTCGCGAAAATGTGCGCATCGCTTTTGATTCTATACGTACGCAATTGTTGCGCACCATACTTACCGTATTGATTATCGCAATAGGTATTACGGCTCTTGTGGCCATTTTAAGCCTGGTTAAAGCGCTTGAAAACACCATAAGCAGTGATTTCTCCTCTATGGGTGCCAATACGTTTAATATACAGCGGTATGAGTTTAATACCCGCAGACGCGGAAGCGGTGAAGATCAAAAAATAAATCCTGTGATACGCTACACACAGGTGAAAGCCTTCGAAGAAAACTATGTTTTTCCTACGTCTCAGGTTTCGGTTTCCTTTACCGGTACCTCGACCGCCGAGGTAAAATTTGAAAATGAAGAAACAGATCCAGAAGTCACCGTACTTGGAGCCAATGAAAACTTCCTTGAAAACTCCGGCCTGGATTTAGCTTTGGGCCGTGATTTTACGCAGTTTGATATTCAAAACAACAATAGGGTTTGTATTTTGGGAAGCGATTTTAAAAACGGACTGCTCAAAAACGTAAATCCCATCAATAAAACCATCAGCATTCGCGGCTCGCGCTTTAAGGTCATAGGAGTGCTTGAAGAAAAGGGTTCAACTTTTGGAAATAATCAGGATTTACGGGTAATTATCCCTATTCAGGTTGCGAGGTCCCTATTTACACAACCCAACATCAATTATTCGGTAAGTGTGAAAGTAGATAATAAAGATGCTTTTGAAGGAGCTCTCGATGAAGCGATCATCACCTTTAGAAATATCAGACAACTCGCGCCTGTTGAAGAAAATGATTTTGGAATAGGCAGAAGTGATGACCTAATCAACCAAATTAGTGAAATAAGCGGTTATCTCTCTATTGCCGCCTGGGTTATAAGCCTGATAACGATATTGGGTTCATCGATAGCCCTTATGAACATTATGCTGGTTTCGGTTACTGAACGTACCCGCGAAATTGGTGTACGTAAAGCGTTGGGAGCCAAAAAGAGCACCATTGCAGGACAGTTTCTAATGGAAACGATTATGATAGGTCAGTTTGGCGGTATACTTGGAATTATTCTGGGAATAGCCATCGGAATTCTCATATCTTCTGTAGCTAATTTTAATTTCACCACACCCTGGCTGGCTATGTTTTCGGCTACCGCAGTAACGCTGATTGTAGCGATTATTGCAGGCCTCTTACCTGCAGTTAAAGCCGCAAAATTAGACCCGGTAGAATCGCTGCGCTACGAGTAATCTAAATTTGAATTTAGGAATGAGATTAGGTAAGCTAATCTACTTCAACAAATTTCTCAAACCACTTGTACAGATCGCCCTGTGTGATATTTGCACCTTGCCGTATTAAGACGAAAATATCATTGTTGCGATCATCAGAAAGCAGCTTACTCGAGGTGTACAGATTTACATCGTCTTTCATGAAATTTTCCTGAAGCCATTTGTAACCAGCAGCTGTGGTTATGTCGATGCTTTTATTTTCGACTTCAATAGAAATCATACTTATTTTAACAGCACCTACTTCAAAGAGAAACATATGCTGGGCCGAAAAATGCTCGAGATACTGCACTTTGCTTAAAACACCTTCCCAGATAAGATCGCTAAAGACGTCCAGTTCCTGCTCTGCAACCTCGGGCTTATCGCGTTTTATAGACTCCCACTCGTCTGCGGTGATTGACTGTGTTGCCAGAAAATTTATAAACTCCTGGTGCATTTCATCAAGTTGTTCTTTAGTAAGTCTGATGTATTTCATTACTGAATTTTTTAAATAAAAAAAGCTCCCGCGATAGCGGAAGCTTTTTAATATAATTCAAAAGTCTTAAGCTTCTGCTACAACGTCAAAAGTAAGATTTGTGATTACATCACGGTGAAAACGAAGACTGGCTTCGTATTGACCTAAACGCTTGATGTTACCACCAGCGATAGTGATGTATTTTCTATCGATTTGTACTCCTTCTTTAGCCAAAGCTTCAGCAAGGTCTGCATCTGTAACAGAACCGAAAAGTTTGTCAGCCTCACCTGCTTTAGCAGTAAGTTTAATTTCAAGACCGTTTGCTTTTTCAGCCTGTGCTTTTGCAGCATCGACAGCTTTCTTCTCCTTATAAGCGCGTTGCTTTAGGTTTTCTTCCAATACCTTTTTTGCAGAAGGAGTTGCCAAAATAGCAAAACCCTGAGGTATTAGATAGTTTCTACCGTAACCGTTCTTAACAGTTACTAAATCATCAACAAATCCTAGATTGTCGACGTCTTTTTTAAGAATAACTTCCATCTCTTATCTAGTTTTTATTTGTACAAGTCAGTTACGTAAGGCATAAGAGCCAGGTGACGTGCGCGTTTAACGGCAACACTCACTTTACGCTGATACTTTAAAGAAGTACCGGTAAGACGACGAGGTAACAATTTACCCTGCTCATTTACAAATGACGCCAACCAGTCTGCATCTTTATAATCAACATACTTAATACCTGAACGCTTAAAACGACAGTATTTTTTAGTTTTAGAGGTTTCAATATTTAACGGAGTTAAATATCTGATTTCCCCATCTTTTTTAGCTTTTGCTTGTTGCTCAATAGATGATGCCATAACTATGCTTTTTCTTTGTTTCTTTTTCTACGTTTTTCGGCCCACTCTACGGCATATTTGTCAAGCTTAACAGTTAAGAAACGCATAATGCGCTCGTCACGTCTAAGCTCAAGCTCAAATGTTGCAACTGCCTCACCGGGCACCTGGAATTCGAAAAGATGGTAAAAACCACTTTTCTTGTTTTGGATTGTGTAGGCTAATTTTTTAAGCCCCCAATCTTCTTTAGAAATCATCTTGGCACCGTTAGAAACAAGTAAATCTTCAAACTTCTTTACTGTTTCCTTTACCTGATCATCAGATAAAACGGGATTCAAAATGAAAACAGCTTCGTAATGATTCATATTTATAGTTTATTTAAAAGGAGTGCAAAAGTAGTCTAATTTATAGAAAATACAAAAGTTAGTTCATATAATTCGACCACTAACCTCCTCTTTTGACGTACGAATTATCATAAATGCAAAATAATCGATGAACTACACAAAAAAGTTGGTTTGTATGGTATTTCTAATTAGATTTGTCTGTATTAACATTTTTTTAAATAACAACATTGGAAGAACTTATACTTGACTGCGCTGTAGTTGATGATTCCAGCCTGCAACGGCTTGCCATCGTCAAGATGATTAAAGATCATCCTAACCTGAGACTGGCGGCTCAATACAACAATGCTATTGAGACCAAAAATGGTCTTTTGGAAACCAAGGTAGATCTGATCTTTCTCGATATTGAGATGCCTATACTTACAGGCTTTGATCTTCTGGATGATTTAGTACATAAACCACAAATTATATTTGTTACCGGAAAGACTAAATATGCCTATAAAGCATTTAATTACAATGCGATAGACTATTTAAGGAAGCCGCTTACCAAAGATCGTTTTTTAAACGCTGTGCATAAAGCGATAAACCTGCACCGTCTTAAAACCGAAGGAAATGTGGAGGATGATGATTATATCTTCGTAAAGAGTAATCTTAAGAAAAAGAAAGTGTTCCTCAATGACCTGAAGTTTATTGAAGCTTTGGGCGATTATGTGAAACTGGTTACTTATAATGAACCCATCATCGTTCTTTCTACCATGAAAGCTTTTGAATCTCAGTTACCCGCTGAGCGATTTATGCGTATACACAAATCGTATATCATTAATCTGGATAAGGTTGAAAAATACAACAGCCGAAACATAGAGATTGAAGGAGATAAAATTCCTTTAAGCAGACATAAGAAAACCAAACTGATGGAAGCCCTCTCAAACTAAAAGGTTCTCCCGTAAAGACTTAAAATCCCGCTTATTGTGGGATTTTTTATGCCTAGTAGTTATCTACATTCAGCATAATTTTCACACTGCGGAATTGAGCTATGCTCGAAAACGTAGTTCGCACTTTCAGGATTGCTTTTTTGGTTTTTTCAAGGCTTTGCTTTCGGGGTATTTTTACCAGAATGTTGCGATGGTATTCATTGCGTATACGTGAAATAGGTGGTGGTTCGGGGCCAAGAATCTGTTCCTGAAATACATTCTTAAGAGCTTGTCCCATCCAGATTGAAGCCTCTTCTATTTTTTGAAAATCACGATGTTTAAGGGTAATTTTTATCAAACGACAAAACGGCGGATACTTATAAATGTGCCGCTCTTCGAGCTGCTCGTGGTACATAGCCTCATAATCATTAACAGAAACCTGCTGCAAAATCTGATGATGTGGATTGTAACTCTGTATCAACACCTTGCCGCGCTTTTGGGTACGCCCTGCCCTTCCCGACACCTGCTGAATCAATTGAAAACTGCGCTCGTGCGCTCTAAAGTCCGGGATGTTAAGCATATTATCTGCATTTAAAATCCCCACCAGGGTAACATTCCTAAAATCGAGGCCTTTGGTAAGCATTTGTGTTCCTACAAGGATGTCTATTTCTCCCTGTTCAAATGCGGTTATTATCTTTTCAAAGCCAAATTTTCCCCGGGTGGTATCAGAATCCATCCTGCCAATATTATGATCCGGAAACAATTGACGCAATTCGCCTTCTACCTGCTCCGTCCCAAAACCCTTAGTATCCAGTTCAATGCTTCCGCAGGCCATACACTTCTCGAGCATGGCGATGTGATACCCACAATAATGACAGCGCAACTGCCCGCGGTGCTTGTGATAGGTAAGGCTCACATCACAATTGGGACACTGGGGCGCGTGACCACAGGTCTTACATTCGAGTACCGGAGAATAGCCCCTTCTATTCTGAAATAAAATAACCTGCTCTCCTTCCTGAAGAGCTTCCTGAATAGCCAAAATCAAATCTTCACTAAAATGACCGTTCATTTTTTTCTTACGATGACGATCCTGAATATCAATGATGGTATTTTCAGGCATTAAAATATTACCGTAACGCTGCTTAAGTTCTACCAAAGCGTACTTGCCTACAGATGCATTATAATAGGTTTCAAGAGAGGGCGTAGCCGAACCCAACAACACCTTCGCGCCTTGCTGATATGCCAGCACAATAGCGGCATCCCGCGCCTGATAACGGGGTGCAGGATCGTATTGCTTGTAGCTATTCTCGTGCTCCTCATCTACCACAACCAGCCCAAGATTGCTGAAAGGCAAAAACAATGCACTACGGGCACCCAGAATGAGCTGGGCTTTATCCTGTTTATTTAAAACATTATTCCAGACCTCTACGCGCTCGTGAACGGTATATTTTGAATGATAAACCGATAATTTATTACCAAAATATTCCTGGAGCCTCGAAACCAATTGGGTTGTAAGAGCAATCTCAGGCAATAAATAAAGTACCTGTTTTCCTTCATCGAGATAAGACTTTATGAGATTAACGTAAACTTCAGTCTTGCCTGAAGCTGTTACACCGTGCAGCAGGCATACGTCATGCTGCTCAAAGGAAGCATTGATAGCTGCTAATGCAGCGCTCTGCGCATCGTTAAGATTTTTTACCTGAGTATCATCTGCACCTTTATAGGATATGCGATCCTGTCGCAGTTCGAAGAGCTCAAAAATACCTTTATCTACAAGGGCTTTTAATTGCGCGGAGGAAGCCTGAGCCTGGGCCTGTAATTCTTTGGCCTTTAAAGGCTTTTTAGACCTTGCCTGCAACGAAAAATAAGTAAGTAGTAATTCCCGCTGCTTCGGCGCCCGATCTAGTTCATCTAGAGCCTCGTGCATTTTATCCTCGACCTTATAGGAATCTGCTAAACGAACATACTTGACCAGTTTGGGTCTGTAAGCTTCATAAATCTCCTGATCGAGGGCTACCAAACCTTTATCTATAATGGTATTGATGATGGGCAGAACTTTTTTTCTATCGAGTAACTGCATCACTTCGCTGATGCGCAATACGGTACGCCCCTCAAATGCCTGAAGAATTGCAAGGGCCTCCTCATCTTCCAGCTCGATGTCCTCGGGAATAGTTTGAACCAATCGCTTGATGATAGTCTCGCTTTCGAGGAGAAAAGCTCCCGGCAATGCTGCACGCATCACCTCCCCCAGAGTAGCCATATAATAGGTAGCCATCCACTTCCAGTAATTGAGCTGCTCAGGATTAATTACCGGGGTCTCATCGAGGATTTGCTCGATTTCTTTAGCCTCATAAATGCGGGGCTCTTCCTGATGTACGCGAATAGCAAGCGAGGTATAGATTTTGTTTTTACCAAAAGGAACAGCCAGGCGCATTCCCGGCTTAATAAAACTGTATTCAGCCTCGCTTATACTATAAGTAAATGCTTTCTCTACAGGAATTGGTAAAATTACGTCTACAAAATACACCGGGTAAAGATAAAAAAAAGGCTGTCTTCAGGATTGAAAACAGCCTTCTCTTTAATGTATTTTATAAGCTTACTGAACGCGCGTCCAGTACTGAGTTCTTCCTAAAAGAGAGAAACCAATATAGCCACGTACTTTAAGTTTGTTTGCATTTTCGAGTTCGATAAGACACTTGTATTCTTTTCCACTCTGTGGATCTAAGATTGTTCCACCATTATACTCATCGCCATCCTTTTCTAATCCATTCATGATGACCATACCCATAATCGGCTTGTTCTTGTTTGCGCCGTCACACTCGGTACATTTAGCATCCTGACGATCCTTGTTAAGGATTTCTACGATTTTTCCGTATACTTTTCCGTCTTTTTTGTAGATCTCGATGATTGATTTTGCTTCTCCGGTCTCATCATCAATTGACTTCCACTTACCGGTTACCTCCTGGGCAAAAAGCCCGGCTGTAGCAAACAAAGCAAACATTAAAAAAGCAGTTATTTTTTTCATATTTAATAATTAAGAGTTAAAGAAAATTCTAAAGTTTTATATTCTGTATAACAATTATACACTATTTTAAATTATTCTCAACGGCTTCATTTTGCTTTGCTAAAGATTTTTTTGAATCTCTTCGCCTTTTGAGTCTGTACATTGCTGCATTGAGTTCAAAACCCAGTAAAAGCAAATTGGAGTTGAGCCAAATGTAAACCATCAAAATAAGCAGGGCACCCAGCGAACCGTAGAGTTCGTTATAGGTTGAAAAGTTATTGATGTACAAGCCAAATAAATAGGTCGTCAGTATAAATAAAAACGTGGTCACTGTGGCTCCTATTGAGAAAAAATTCCAGTGCTTTCCTTCTTTGGTTCCGAAATAGTACAGATTGGCTACCACGCCATAGATTAAAATGAGCAATCCTAAAAAACTTCCCAACTGAGAAATTAACGTCAATGAACTCGTATCTGCTGCTTTATCCCTGTTTTTAAGTTCTTCCATCGAGAAAAGCTCCTGCAAATAAAATTGGAAATACAATATTCCTATTACTACAATTAACAACAACAGTGCCAACATTATAGAAACCCCTAAGGCCACAACATATTGCTTAAACAAATCCCGCTTCACTACGGTATGAAAGCTATATTCAAAGCCGGTAAAAATTGCGTTTACCCCGTTGGCCATAAGGAAGATGGCAAACACCAGGGTGAATGATAACAGACCCGCCCTTGGGTTTGCCGCGATATCAAGCAAAATGGGTTCGAAAAAATCCTGAGTCTGAGGAGGTAGCAGTCGATCTATAAAACTCAACAATTCTGTTTGAAACCCGTCGATGGGTACATAAGGAATGAGGTTCAGGATAAATAAGAAAAAAGGGAAAAGCGCCATAAAAAAGCTGTAGGCAATCGCACTGGCGCGGGTTGCAAAAGTGCCTTTAAGTATACCTACCGCGTACAACTCCCAAAAATCATAGAGCGATAAACCTTCAAAGCCGGGAATGATGACCGTTTTCGCCCATTTCACAACGGGCAATAAAAATTTTATGGTAAGCAGCTTGTCATCAAACTCGTCACTCATCTAGACTGCTTTAAGACTTAAATCCATATTGTAAACCGAATGGGTGAGCGCTCCGCTTGAGATATAGTCTACCCCACATTTTGCGTACTCAACCAGGGTTTCTTCATTGATCCCCCCACTTGATTCGGTGAGGCATTGATCACCTATAAGCTCAACTGCCTTACGGGTAGCTTCATAGTTAAAGTTATCGAGCAAAATGCGGTAAACCCCACCTGCTTTAAGGATTTCCTGTACTTCTTCAAGATCGCGGGCTTCCACAATAATTTTAAGATCCAGATTGTGGGTCTTTAGGTACGTTTGCGTTTTATGAATCGCTTTGATAATTCCACCTGCAAAATCAATATGATTATCCTTTAGCATCACCATATCGTACAGCGCAAAACGATGATTCTCCCCTCCTCCTATCTTAACTGCCATTTTTTCTAATGCCCTGAATCCCGGAGTGGTTTTTCGGGTATCTAGGATTTTGGTTCCTGTGTCTTTCAACAAATCGGCGTAATGTCTGGTTTTAGTGGCAATGGCACTCATACGCTGCATCGCGTTTAAAACTAAACGTTCGGCCTTTAAAATACTCTGAGAACTTCCATTTACGTGTAAAACGATATCACCTACGTTTACCAGACTACCATCTTCAATATGAATTTCTGTTTTTAAGTCTGAATCTACGTAAGCAAATACCTTTTGGGCGAAAGCAACCCCGGCAATCACCCCGGCTTCTTTAACCAACAACTTGGCTTTGCCAGTTGCCTCTTCAGGAATGCAGGCGAGCGAACTGTAATCACCGGGGCCTACATCTTCACGGATGGCGTTTTCAATTATTCTATCTATCTCTAAATCAAGTTGAGCTGCTGTAATCATTACCGGTATTCTATTTGTGCTAAGTTAGGGAAACGAGTCCTCAATTTACAACTCCGCTTTCTAATTTAGCCTACTCTCGCTTTTATTAGCTACGCCAAAAGCTAAAATACCTCGAGGATTGTCTTGATAAAGGCTTTGTTTGCTTTGGATGCCGCGCAGCCTTGCCCGAGAAAGTTTACTTGGCCTCCCAAAATTGAAAAATAGTATTTTTACCCAATGAACATTAAACTGCTTTGCATCGGTAAAACCGACGACCGCAATCTGGAAGAACTCATCGCTGTTTATACCAAACGGCTGAAGTTTTACGTGAATTTTGAATTTGAAATCATTCCCGATCTTAAAAAGACCAAAAACCTTTCGGAAGAACAACAAAAAGAAAAGGAAGGCGAACTTATTCTGAATAAACTGCAATCGCAAGACGAACTCATATTGCTTGATGAAAACGGAAAGGACTTTAGCAGTGTAAAGTTTGCCGATTATCTTCAGAAAAAAATGAACAGCGGGATTAAAACTCTGGTCTTTGTAATCGGCGGACCTTATGGTTTCTCTCCTCAGGTTTATGCCGCCGCCCGCGGAAAGGTATCTCTGTCAAAAATGACGTTTTCCCATCAAATGATTCGGCTTTTTATGACCGAGCAGGTGTATCGGGCGTTTACGATTTTACGGAATGAACCTTACCATCACCGGTAATTGCTATTTCTATTCCTATTGTTATTGAAGCCAAAAGTTTTGCAGGCAAAACAGTTATTGATTATTAGGTTATTTAAAACAATTTCAGCGCAATCGGAAAAGATCTGGTAAAAGTTGGGAGTCTCAGTGGGAAGTATGAGTAGGCAGTCGCAGTTGGCAGTCTAAGTAGGCAATTAGCAAAAATTAGATTCCAGTGGTTTAACCTTAAACTAACTCAATAACGCAATAACTCAATAACCCAATAACCCAATTAACTTATAACATTAAAATCAACCTTTCCGCTCAACTGGAACCCAGATTTCCTCCTCAGACTCGGGATGTTCGGGACCGTAGTACTTTTCTCCCAGGCGTTCAAAATGCGCGCGATCGTCAAGCTGGTAACCCGATTGTGGAAGCCAGGTACCGTAGATGTAATTGGAAGTTTCTACAAATTGTTTAACCGGCCCCACGTGCGTAAAAACAGCGTAAAGTCCGCCGGCCAAAACCTTAGTCTGCATTCCTTCAGGCACTATGTTGAAATTCTCAACCTCAACAGCTGCCCAGCGCTCAAACTCCGTCTCCCGGGTAAATTCTTCCACTTTAAACCCAATAGGATACACCTGCATCGAGTAAAACCCGGAATCTACACGATTGACAATTTCTTTATGACTGCTCATAAAATCCTTCCACAAAGCTGCGGTATTATCAAAGGAAAGTGTGGTGGTAATGCATTTGCCAATGAGTTTACGAGGTTCCACTTCGACGAGCTTGGGAGTCAATTTTTTAGATGGATTGGTCATAGCTGAAAAATACTGATTTTCTTTCAATTTCAAATTGTTCAATTGGGTCTACCATTGAGAACTAGTTTAAAACTTGGCCTTTCTTTAACCTAAAGACTGATTCTAAACTCCTAATATTGAATGAACAAAAAATCCATACTATGGAAGGCCACAAACTCATCAAACGCTTTTTCCTTTTTACCACAGCTATGCAAATAGGCTATTACGCCGTGAGATATGCTGATAAAAACAAAGACCTGATCAAAAAGAAGTACAAGGAACTGAAGGCTAAAAAAGCTTAATTACATCTTTTTAATCCCGTGCTCCAGCACTTGTTTAATCCCTTCCAGATTTTCTGAAAACTGCATCATTTGGGCTAAAACCTGCGCCATTTCATTAGCATTACCAAAGCCCTTGAGCTTGTTGTTTTTTACAAAAGTTTCTTTGATCGAAGACCAGCGTGCAAGCTCTTCCGCAGAGATTGATCCAATCAATTCTTTATATTTCAGCAAATTAGCTTCTGCCGAAGCGGTAAGCGTTTGCGACTCACTCTCGTAATGGGACAGCAATAAGGTCTGTAACTCTTTCTCATTCATAATTGGTACCACTTTGGCCACCAGCTTATTCATATCCCGGTATGAGCCCTGCAGTTTAAAGGCAGGCTCGGTACGGTATGCATCTTCCATCGCTGCAGATTTGATGTAGGCAGCATTTACTTTGAGCACCGTATCCCGAATTTTTAAAACCTTATCAAGTATCGAATTGTATTCTTCAAGTTCGCGATTGCTATGATTTCCTTTAAGCTGAAGCTCTTCATTTCCGGTTTCCAGGCGTTGAAGCAGCGTATATACATCGTCAAAATTCTTACTGCTTAGCTGTTGCAAAATTGGGTTTGCGGTAAGGGAATTTTCGATCAGACTCAATTTGAATAAATCTTCGGTATCCCCAATGATGTCTCCCAGGTTGTAAATATCTGCCCGGTTTGCGAGCATATCAGGAATCTGGAACTTCGCGCCGCTTTCGGTATACGGGTTACCCGCCATAATTACACAAAATTTCTTTCCGCGTAAATCGTAGGTTTTAGACTTTTCGCGATACACCCCTTCTATTTTACGGGTTCCGTCAGAAAGCGAAATAAATTTCTGTAAAAACTCCGGATTGCAATGCTGAATATCATCCAAATACAACATTACATTATTTCCCATTTCAAAAGCCAGATTGAGCTTTTTAAGTTCTTCTCGCGAAGCCGAATTGGTCGCCGCAGCCGGGTCTACTGAAGTCACCTCGTGCCCTATGGCCGGACCGTTAATTTTCATAAATACGAGTCCGAGTCGGTTTGCGATGTACTCCATCAGCGTGGTTTTACCATATCCCGGTGGCGAAATAAGCAACAGCATCCCCATTCTATCGGTTCGCGTGGTATCGCCCACCGTTCCCAATTGCTTGGCCAGATTATCCCCAAACAGTGGAAAATACACCTGATCAATTAATTTATTGCGTACGAAAGAAGTGAGGACTTTCGGTTTGAATTCCTCCAGTTTCAGTTCTTCCTTAAGGCGTTCGGTCACTTCGTGTTTCGCTTTGCGAAAAGCTTCAAAGGCTGCCACATCCTCATCAACAAAACGCGCTAAAGTCGCCGTAAACTGATGATAATTAAAGCTAAAACTACCTTCAGAAATGGTCTGGTGATCGCCTTTTAAACCGCTGATTTCTTCAAAAGCTGAAATCGCATTGATTTCTGAAACCGAATCGTCTTCAAAAAGAATCAGGCACACGACCTCATCCACGTACGAAAGTTTATTCTTCTGCTCGATCACCGATGCTTCCGTTTTGGCACGCACAAAAGCCGTCACCCACTGGCGTATCAGGGCAATTTTAGATTCAAAATCCGCCTGATTCTCATAGCTGTTTTTAAACCGAATATCGGCCTGTCTGTTTTTCAGATCATTTAGAAAAGCTTCCTTTAGATCAACAGCAACCGCACTTTGAGTAAATAAATCGTCACTTTGCAGTTCCGCAAACAGGTACGATGCGATTGCAGGACTCTGTTCCTGGTCAAAAAGCAGGCTGGTTTCTGCGAAATGGTTCAGTTTGTTGATCAGATAATCGAGAACAAAATCAGACTCCGGATTATCGGGAAAATACTGCAAAACTTCCCCGGAAGCTTTCAGCTTTAAATTGATCCTTTTTTGCTCTTCAGCTTCCAGACTATTCCAAAAATACTGAGCATTTGCCCGTATTTGCGGATTGTAGATCAACAAGCCTAAATTCTTATGCTTGTGTACCAAAACCTTCAGAATCTGTGCGGCATCCTGGTCGTGAACGCCCTTCACGTAACCCTCGCTGTAATTGGAATTACTCACGTGCTGTACGTATTCTAAAAGCTCTGCATCACTCGCATTATACAACTTGTCGAAAGCTTCGGTCTTAAATAATTTATAAGCCAAATAAGCTGCACGATACACGGTTTCGTTTTCAGAAACATATTCCTGATCCCATATCGGGCGGGAGTTGAGCAACACAGGATTATCCAGTTGCTGGTAAAAGTCGGTACCCGTAAGGTGATAGGCCAAAATTCCATCTTTGAGAACTATGGTAAGATCTAACGGCTGCCGGTTTACGCCAAATTTATGTTTCCCCAGCTTGATGATGTTTTCACCATCTTCATACAAATCCAATTTGTCTTTGAGCTTACGCAGGGCATCTTCGCGAGCCACTTTAAGCGCCGTCTCGAGTTCTTCGGCTTTACCGCTATCTTCAAGATCATTAAGTTGTACGATGATATCGCGCACCTTGTTAATCATAAGGTCGGAAGCAAAATACCCGTTGATCTCATCTGCCGAACCCAGACTTTGGGCACGTTTCACTACTCCTTTCAGAATGCGTTCTGAAGCATTTTGCAACGCAAGCGCTTTCTTATTACGCTTTTCGACTAAAGCATTTTTACGGGCTTCAAAGGCGGCATAAACTTCTTCACGCTTCTCGATAATGCGCGTTACAAACTCTTCAAAATCTGCAAATTTCCCTTCAAGCTCTTCAAGCTGAATCGAAATTTTATTCTGAAACTCGTCGCATTTCTCGGGGGTATTGGCAATATCCAGATAGTTGATGATACTTTGGTCAATCAACTTAAGCTGTGCAGCAAAATCAGCCTGTGCCTCAGCGCTTCCAAGGCTTTTCTTTTTGTTCTTTAAGGCCGCTTTAAGCTGATTGATCGTGGCAAAAATCAGCGAAATGTTATCGATGATCTGCGTGGCGTGTGCGGTGTCTTCAATTTCGAGATTGGTGACAATATCGATAAGCAACTCAAGGTCTGCTGCAATCTGGTTGACTTCGTCTTCCAGACCTTTAGCCTCAATAACTTTCTTAACCGAATCAAGCTTTTGCTGCTTTTCGGCAACCTGATTGTGATAGGGCTGCAGGGCTTTATCATCCAGTAAAAACTGAACGCAACGCCGCGAAATTTTCTGGGTTTGCTCGCCGATTTCGGTTTCCAGCGTATTGAGAAAATCGAGATCTACATAACGCACCTCCCGCAGACTGATGACCTTACCGCGCAAACTGCGCAACTGGGTGAGCAAGGCCACAAACTCGTTAATCGATTTAAACGAAGTGCTCTTGATTTTACCAAATAAAGCTTCGGCTTCCTTGCGAATTTCCTGCGTTTGCTGTGCAGCATGCCGACGCAGTTCGGTTACTTTTTCAAACTCATCAATAGCCGCATTTGCCGCTTTATTGATTTCGCGAAGCGGAAGGTCTAAGCGCTGCGTTTCGTCTTCATTGAGCCAGTAATACGCATCCTGAATGTCTTTGGCAGACTTGGCGATATCAGCGTACAAACCATCGTAATTATCTTCTTTATTGAGTAAGGTAATCAGCGCCTGAGACTCGGCCATTGCCTTTACAATATCTTTGTTCCCGATTTTGTAAAGTAAGGTATCAGTATGCTGTGAGGGCATATAATCGCCTTTCAGAAAAGGTGTTTGCCAGATCTGAACGACATGGTGCTTGGTCTGGTTTTCTTCGGCGGTAAAATAGCAGAGTTCGCCATGTTCCAAAAGCGTGAAACCGCTACAAACAATAGGTGTTTTAATTTCCTGACTGATGATGTTATACGACATCAGCTTGTACAGCCCCTTTCCGGGTTCGTAAAACACGTACATAAAGTCTTCGCCGTTGGGCGAACTTATTTTCTGCTGAAACTTTAAATTGGTGAGTCCGTCATCAAAGACTTTGTATTCGCCGGTTTGCAGGTAATAGCCATCGGGGAAAATGATTCCCTGATCGTCCGGAAGCAAAACAGCTGCGACGCCAATGCTCTGTATCTTGTGTACGGCTTTTATCTTGTGGTTGTACACAAAATAGCGTGAAGCTTCCTGAAAAGGCTTGATTTCTATGGCGATAAGATTCCCCAAATTTGCATAACGGTATTGCCCGTCATCAAGCGTCTGGTCAAAATGTTCTACCGGCTCTGAGAAAATGCCTTTTCCGTCTTCGGTGTTGTCTTCAATTTTAATGGTGAGATCACCGCCGATGGTTTCCACAAAAACCCGATCTAAAATCGAAACGTGTGAATGCACACCATAGCGGTGCATATCGCGGGTAACTTCCTGCCATTTAAACTCGTGCTGCGGCGGAAAACGATACTCGTGATCGCTGCGGTTATCTACATATTCCAGCTGATTTTCATTGATCAGCCATTTAAAAGTTTTGATATCACTTACGCTTTCGCTCAGCTGAAAAACCATATGCAAATAGTTCCCTATGATCGCGAAGCGCGAAAAAATGGTATTGCGATAATACTTATAGAGGTTTGCGAAATCGGTTTTAAAGGTATCATCCTCCAGCAACTCGAGGCTTATGGGATCAAAGCGGTTTTCAGTAAAGGTGTACATACTGAACACGTCTGAAAGTTTGATCTCTGTACGCAGGCCAAAATGCACGTTGTACCCAAAAATGCAAGTATTTCCCAGCGACACGATATCCCGGGCAATACAGTTATTTTCAGTATTGATACGGTCGTTGGCGATCAGCTTGGTTTCAAGCGAACCGAAAACCTTTTTTCGGGACTCGTTTAAAGCCGTAAGTTTCTGCTGAAGCTCTTTCTTTTGCTTTTGCAAACGCCCGCGAATGATGGCGTAGGTTCCGCCATCAAGGGTGTCCTGATTCGGAGTTTCAGTAGGGTTATTTATAGATTTTGACGTTTCTGCCATTTTAAATCTTACTTTTTTAAGTAATTAATAGTACTCTCAAATAGAGTAACTAACTAAATAGGTCTTCCACCCCCGACGCATCGGAGCAAACTGACGAACATTGTCACACTGAGCTTGTCGAATTGCAATTTCAAACTTAACCTAACGAGTCATCTTGTGATGCTGAACTTGTTGAAGTGTTGTGTCACGCTGAGCCTGTCGAAGCGCTTCCGTCTAAATCAAAGCCTGTTTCTACTTTTCAATTCTATTACCGAACTGGGTGTAATTCTTCGAAAACAAAATCAAATTTTCCCAATTCCCTTCAATGAGAGCTATTTTCTTTCTCCTACTCCAGCCCTTTATTTTCTTCTCCCATAAAATAGCCTGATCTGCCTTATTAAAGCTTTCACTCCAAACTAACTCGACAGATCTGCGTTTAAATGTATAGGAATCAGATCTGAGCCCCGAGTTATGCTGATCGACACGTAAATCCAAATTACTGGACACACCGGTGTAAAAGCTATCATCGCTACATTTTAAGATATAAACGAAATAGGTTTTCATTTGATGTTTAGTGGTTCTATAGGTCTTCGACAAGCTCAGACTGACATTTGATTTCCTTTTTTGACTCTACGACCCCCGAAGCTTCGGGGCAGACTGACATTACAATGAGTTCGCATTTTTCAAGTCTTCGACAAGCTCAGACTGACAATTGAGTCACGCTGAGCCTGTCGAAGCTTTACTTCAACTTCTTGCTGTCAATACCCAGCCCTTTTGCGAGGTTAAACAAATTGCTGAACAAAGTTTGCTCCTCGCTGTCGTGAGATTGCTCTTTGAGGTGCATCAAGAGGTTTGCAATAGTCAGATTCTTGATATCTTCCGAAGAAACGCCGTATTTATCAGCAAACTCCTTTACTTTTTCAAGCAGATTGCCTTTGACGTCGTCACTGCCCAGAATCGCATTTTTCACATCCTGAATATTGGTGCTGTTTGCAACCAGACGATCATAGCCTTTGGCTCTGGTAATCTGACCAATAATCTGATCAAAGAACATGGTCTCACCACCTACAATATCAATCTTCGCGGCTTTAAGCGCATCACCTATCACCTGTGCCTGAGCATCAGCAATATCTTTCTGTATGTTGATGTGTGCTAAATCTACCTGAAGTTCTTTATCCAGACGCAGTTTGAACTCTTCGTGTTCTTTACCTACACCATCCAGTTTCTTCATCGCATTGGCCTTCTCTTCGATTCCGGCAGCATCAGCCATCGCTTTCTCTTTGATCACCGCTGCTTCTGCAAGACCATCTTTGCGTTTGGCTTCGGCTTTAGCTTCCATACCGGCAGCTTCGGCTTTCATTTTCTTCTCGATGATTGAAGCTTCTACAATCCCCTGGCGCTCGTTAGCATCTGCCTTAGCGTGCATTACCTGAGCTTCAGACATACCTACTGTCGCTTCTTCTTTCGCCTGTGCTTCGGCTAAAATCTTACGTGCCTGAGCTTCTTTTTCTGAAGCTTCCTTATGAGCAAGTGCTTCGATGTTGATCTCTTCAGCCTTCTGTTTTGCGGCTTCTTTTTGCGCCTCTGCAGCTTTTATGGTTTTGATCAGATCTTCCTGAGCGTTGGCTTCGGCAATCGTGATTTTAACCTGCTTCTCCCGGTCTGCGGTCTTGAATGCCTGAATATCTTTCATGCTCTCCTGCTCTTCTACCACGCCTTTTTCGAGCATTACCCGGTCGCGAATCACATCCTGAATATTTTTCTTCTCTACTTCAACCACCTTCTCTTTCTCGATCTGAGCCAGAGTTACCACGCGCTCTCTTTCGGTAGCCTCGAGTAAACGGTCTTTTTCAACACGCTCGGTTTCTACCACATCGGTACGCATCTTGTTTTTAGCAGCCACAATAATCTGGCGCTCCATATTCTCTTCAGCTACCTTAACTTTTTCCTGTGTGGCAATACGCGCAGTTTCTGACTTTAATCGCTCTTCTTCAGCCACTTTCAGCGTTTCAGCCTCTTCACGCGCCTTGATGTTAGCAATCTCCCGTTTTTGCTGCTCTTCCTTTTCAGCTAATTGCTTGTCGAGTTCTAAAATAGCTTCGCGGGCTTCCACATCCTGCTTGCGGATGGTTTTCTCCTCATCGCGCTTAATCAGGTTTGCCTTTACATTCTGGGCTGCTGTGAGCTCCGTAATTTTCTTGATCCCTTCCGCATCCAGAATATTATCGGGTTTTAGATGAGTGACCGGAGTCTGTTCCAGAAAGTCGATCGCACAATCTTCGAGGGTATAGCCGTTAAGGTCTGTACCAATGATATCAACGATCTCATCGCGGAATTCACGGCGGGCCTCATACAATTCAATAAACTGAAACTTTTTACCTACCGTTTTCAGGGCTTCGGAAAATTTAGCCTCAAAAAGATCCTCAAGGGTTTCTATGCGGGAAGCACGGGCAACACCGATGGTCTGCGCCACTTTTTTGATATAGGCCACATCGTTGTTAACACGAACGAAGAATGCCACCTTGATATCTGCCCGCATATTGTCTTTACAAATAAGGCCTTCAACGCCCAGGCGTTCAATCTGGATTTTCTTGACCGAAACGTCCATTATTTCAACTCTGTGGAAAACCGGAACAACGTATAGTCCTTTGTCTGTAGCCACTTTAGTACCCCCAAAACCGGTACGAATAAGGGCCTGACCCTGATGGACTTTTTTGTAAAACATCGCGATGATCGCGAAATAAACGATGACCAGGAACAAGAGTATTCCTAATCCAATTCCAATAATTGGTAAAACTTGATTCATTTTTGATTGATTTATTTAGTCGTTATAATTCTCTACTAAGTAATAATTATGATCTGCAGATTGTTTAATGATCAACACGGTGCTGCCGTAAGTCAGTGGTTCGCCGGTAAGGGATTTTACGTAAACAGACATCGCGTTACCGTCTGCCAGTACTTCGGCGTTACCCATTTTTTCACCTGCAATTGAGGAAAGCAATGTGGCTTTTCGGCCCAAAAAGTCTATCGCCACATCACCATCTTTATTTAAATGCCTGAAGAAGCCTTTAAACGGAGCGGTAAAAAGTTTGTTGACGATTAATGCCGGAAAGAAAGCCACAAGCATAATGACAAAGCCAAATACATTGTCATACGTAAACGTAAGAGCGGTCGTCAGCGTGGTCATTAACCACCAGATGAAAATCCAGCAGGTAAAGGTGAACATAAACGGAAGCCCTACAAAGTTGAAATAGATCAAAAAAATCTGCCAGGCTTTTAAAGGCTTACGGCGTTTCCCTATTACTTGCTCTTTGTTTACTTCGACATTTGAAACATCTTCAAAGTCCATATTGCCTCCTTCCAGACCGGTATCAAGGTCGACATCGGCATCAACGTCGACATCCACATCAATATCTAGGTCAAAGTCGATACCGCCTATCATCGTGACGATCCAGTAAAGGATCAAAATGATGAGTAAGATGGTGAGGACGATATTTACCTCCGAAAAAAGTACTTCTGTAAGCGTTGCGTTCACGGTTATCCCTGTTTTTCTGAGTCGTTAAGACCTAATTGTGCTTTTAATTTTTCGAGTTCGTCTTCAGCTTTTGCCGTGCTGGTATCAGCCGCCTTGTCTAACTCATCATCGATTGACTTCGACGCATTGGCAATATCGCCGTAAGCTTCGGCAAGTGCTTCTTCCTGTGCGACTTTTTCCTTCATTCGCTCCAGCATGGAGACAGTACCGGTGCTATCCAGCTCGGCCATTTGTTTATTCAGGCTTTTAGTAGCGTTGCTCACTTTTACCCGGGCCTTAAGCGTTTTAAGCTCATTTTCCCATTTGCTGATGTTTGCTTTGATATTCTGAATGTTTTTCTGCAACTGGGCCACATTGTTGTCAAATTTCTCCGATTCGGTTTTAGCCTGAGCGACCTGCTTTTCGGACTCTTCCTTTTTAAGGAGGGCTTCTTTAGCAAGACGGTCAGCCTCTGCGGCATCCATTTGTTTATTGTGCGCCTTTTTAAGAATCACAATGGCTTTGCTTTGATAATCTTCGGCCTTGTTTTGAAATTCTTCCTGGTCGTTTTTGGCACGTATGGCCAAAGCCTTCACCTGAGCTAAAGCCTCCAGGCTTTTATCGAGGTCGTGCTTCATATCGCGAATACCCTGTTCGGTTAATTTGATCGGGTCTTCCATATTATCAATTGCAGCATTGGCTTCTGCCTCTCCTATTTTAAATAAGCGTCTAAAAATGTTCATGAGTTCTAGGTTTTAATATTTTGAAAATTCAATGATTTTATCTGAGTATTCACTCATCAGCAGACTTAAGGAGTTTAGCGAACCTTCGAGTTCATTCAAATCCATATTTTCAATCTGTAAGGTGTCTCTAAAAATGACTTTTTCGCCCGTCTCGTTGAGTACAAAAGCCCCATGAATGACATCGCGATTCTTTTGAAGCAGACTTTTAAAGATTTTTTCTGACTGGTTGTTGATCTTAAAGATGAACTGTTCCATAATTAAAATGGGCGGAGCAACACCCAATATGAGATTTTTGATACCCGAAGATTCTTTCTGTACGACCAGAATACCATCCTGCGGATTCTCGAAGGTTATATTAAAGTCTAACTCCAGTAAAAAGTTCTTGGTAATTGAAAAATGATCTTTCATCGGCTTTTGGTTAGCGAGGTGTTAAAATTTTCTAAAGTTTAATAATACAAAATCTAAACAATAAATGTTTAAACTACAGGAAATATTAGCGTCAATAATGCGTGAATTAATACTACCATAAGTGTTTGTTTTTAAATTGATGTTTTGTTTGAACTACAACACGTGATCAGGGTGTCTACTAAAAAAATTAGCTGAATTGAATTCGTTTCGCTAATTTTGTTAGATAAATTTACAAATAAAAATCTTATTTGCAAATAATATTAGCAATATATGTCATTTTTCGGAAAAAACATCAGAAAGATTCGTAGCGTAAAAACCTTAAGCCAGCAGGCATTTGCAGAGCTATTTGACTTAAAACGAGGCACTTTGGGGGCTTATGAAGAAGGCCGAAGCGAACCAAAAATCGAAACCATCATCACTATTGCTAATTATTTTAGCATCCCCATAGATGATTTGCTAACGCGGGAACTTACCGTAAACGAATTGCTCAAATTTAAAAGTTCGTTGACTGAACAGTTTGAAGTCGTTGCTACAGAACGTTTTCCTTCAATACCCTGTATAACAGATACCAATGCTTCAGATTATGTGCAGTTTTGTGAAAAAGAAAGCTTTATTGATGATATGGTTAGTTTGGCCCTGCCTGTAGAATCGGAAGCTGAATTGCGGGGATATGTTATTCAAAGTCTCGAAATGAGCAATCAGGATCAGGGCTTGTTTCCTAAAGATCTGGTTATAGGAGAGCGGGTTAAACCTACCAAGCTTGATAAATTAAGACGTGGTGAAATGGTGCTTGTAGTGACCAAAAGTCAACTGATTTTAAGACGCCTCTACCTACAGGGTGATGTATTGGTCCTCAGAGCCGATCATAAAAACGTGCAGGAAATCACGATTAACCGCACTGATGTATGCGAGCTGTGGCGCATAATAGCGGTTTTTCAAAAACGAGTACCGGAAGTCACAAATGGTATCGAAGAAAAACTACTGAAGCTTGAAGAGGAATTTGCTAAGCTACGCGGGAGAATTTGAAAATCCATCTTCGATCTTATACTTAAACTGATTCTTGCCAAAGATGGAAGCATAGGTTTGTCTCCAGATCAGGACATCTCTGTCATCCATTGATTTGCAGATAAGAACTTTGTGATCTAGAAAAACAGTTCGAGGCCAAGCGAGAAAAGGAATGGGAGGTCTATTACTCATTTTAAAAGGATTTCTTTTCATACTCATTGAATCTGGCGTACTTAATTCGATTAGAATTAAATTTTGTGATTCACAGTATTTTATAGCATCCAGTAAATGATCAGAATAATAAAAATAAAGAGCGCCAAAAAACCGAACGCCCATATAGACTAGCAGGAGTAGAAATCCTAAAACAAAAAGTATACTAATGGTTTCCTGAAGCATATTTTCTAACTCCGGCCAAATTTAGATCACTCTGCTAACTCCAATTCGAGCTGTTCAAGCCTGTACGCTTCACGCAATTGTCGGCGCTGTTGTTTTATGGTAAGTGTACTCCCGTCGTGACTCCATCCCGGAGGTCCAAAAATATACATCCATTTGTCTCTGAATTTGGGTGACTTTTTAGTGTCGTTCCAAATGTCTTTATACTCGTGGGTAAGAATAATTAACGGATTATAGCTGTTTGGAGCGTGCGTAACCCCGTATTCGATATCAATGTCCTCGTCGAGTTCCTTAAAGGTCCCAAAAACCCGGTCGAAAATATTGAGGAATCCACCGTGATTTTTATCCATATACTCCAAATTGCGGGCGTGATGCACCTGATGCATCGTATGGGTATTAAATACTTTATCAATGACACCCAGTTTTGGCACATATTGCGAATGCAGCTGAAACTGCCACAACGCTTCAATCCCCAGGCAGACCACTAACATTTCGGGTGGAAAACCGATAGCGACAATCCACACATAAAATAAAGGTTTGTAGAAAATGGTAAACCAGCCGTTACGCACGGCGGTTCCTAAATTGAAATTGTCTGACGAGTGGTGTACGATATGTGCGGCCCAGAAAAAACGGACCATATGATTCTGCCGGTGAAACCAGTAATACGAAAAATCATCTGCAATCTGGCACAAAATCCATACATACCAGGCATAGCCAAAGGATTCCCAGCCCATAATATTTTGCCGAACGCCATCAACCATTGGGTTGAATAATTCATACACCCAGCTAAAAAGCAGAATAACGGTTATGGTTTTTATAAGCGGCGCAATTAGCGTTGATCCCACGCCCATAGTAAGGCTGGCAGCAAGATCCTTCCAATTATAAATGTGGTCGTGATCGCTATGCTTACTGTAGGTGAGCTCGACTAAAATTAATCCTAAAAAACAGGGAACTCCGTAAATTAACGGGTTTGTGAAATCCATAAAGTGGGCTTAGACCCTAAACTTACCGAATACGCAGCACAATCCCATCGTAATCAGCCAGAAATCTTAAAATTTTGTGAAAAATTAATACTCCTGTTTAACAAATCCTCAAACAGCTTTGAAATACATTACTCAGAAAATAATAACCCTGTTTGATAATTAGTGTTTTTACTAAACTAAAGCTTCTTAGCTTCTTCCCAGAATACATCCATCTCGCCCAGTGTCATATCCCGTAAATCTTTATTGTTTTCTTTTGCCTTAGATTCCAGATATTGAAAGCGCTTGATAAACTTTTTATTTGTGCGCTCGAGCGCGCTCTCGGGATCTACTTTTAAAAAGCGGGCGTAGTTAATCATCGAGAATAAAACATCGCCAAATTCGGCCTCAATTTTTTCCGGATCCTGAGCGTTTACTTCTTCCTGCAGTTCGGCGAGTTCTTCCTGTAACTTTTCAAAAACCTGTTGGGGTTCTTCCCAGTCAAAGCCTACACCGGCCACTTTATCCTGAATGCGACTGGCCTTAACCAGTGCAGGTAAGGATTTTGGCACGCCTTCGAGCACCGATTTCTTTCCTTCTTTCAGTTTTAAATTTTCCCAATTGCGCTTTACATCTTCTTCATTTCCTACCTCTACATCGCCGTAAATATGCGGATGTCTCGAAATAAGCTTTTCGCAGATTCCGTTAGCAACATCTGCGATATCAAAATCGCCGGTCTCGCTGCCTATTTTAGCATAAAACACAATGTGCAACAGCAAGTCACCCAACTCCTTTTTAACCTCATCGAGATCATTATCCAGAATCGCATCTCCCAGCTCGTAGGTTTCTTCAATAGTGAGATGCCGTAAAGTCTGCATGGTTTGTTTGCGATCCCAGGGGCACTGCTCGCGCAATTCATTCATTATGGTGAGCAGGCGGTCTATCGCTTGCAGTTGGTCTTCTCTTGTATTCATTTTTTAGAAAATTAAGGCCTAAACACCTATTAAACTATAAAGTTAGGCATCCTGCCACATTAACACTGATCCTTAGCAAATCAATTTAAATCCTGATTTGATTTCAAAAAAAAAACCACAATCTGAATATTCAAATTGTGGTTTTTCATGCGTTTCAAACGCTTATTTCTTGCGGGCTGCGGTACTTTTTGCAGTGCCTCCTTTTTTAGCGGAAGAGGATTTGGGTGCAGCCTTGGTTGCTGCAGGCTTTGCCTTTTCACCTTTAGGAGCTGCTTTAGCCGCAGGCTTTTCTTTTGGTTCTTCGGCTACCGGCTCTTCTGCTTTCTGAGCAGGAAGCAAATCGTTTTCCTGTAGTAAATTATACCATTGAATCACTTTCTTGATGTCACTTGCGTACACGCGGTCTTCATCAAAATTTGGAAGAATTTCGAAGAAATACGCCTCCAATTCATCCTTAGACCCCTTATGATCAATGGCTTTACCACCGTTTTCCTTTTCAGCTATTTTAGCAAAAACCTCACGCAAGGGAGTTTCACCATCCAAAGTATAAATAGAAATTTCTGAAAGCACACTCACGTTGTGACGCAGGCCTACCGGCATTTTCTTACCGTCTGTAAGGGATTCTGCAATGAAACCGGTGCGGGTTTGTGCACGCAAATGGTATAAACCGGGTTTACCAGAAATTGAAACTATTTTATCTAAACTCATACGTTTTATTTAGCCGTTAAAAACGGGATTACTATGTTAATGCTATTTTGAATAAGGGGGCAAATATCTAGGGTCTTTTTTAATTTTCAAAATAAATAAAGCACCCCTGTCTGATTTTAACTATCGCAGCTTAATGTCTGGGAAACGCATACGGTAATCTGCATTGACCTTACCCTTGCTGATGTTACCCAGTTTATTTTTGATAATGCGTTTTTTAAGGCTGCTAAGTTTGTCTGTAAACAATACACCTTCAATGTGATCGTACTCGTGCTGAATCACGCGGGCCAGCAAACCATCAAATTCTTCTACGTGCTCATTAAAATCGGCATCCTGGTATTTGATCTTGATATTCGGGCATCTGAAGACCTCTTCATTGACACCGGGAATACTCAGGCAACCCTCGTTAAATGCCCATTCATCACCGGTTTCTTCTAAAATCTCCGGATTGATAAAAGCTTGCTTAAAGCTTTTTAATCGTTGTTGCTCGGCCTCGCTTAAATCTTCATCATCAGCAAACGGGGTGGCATCTACTACAAACAATCGTATCGAACGCCCAATTTGCGGTGCTGCCAGGCCTACACCGCTGGCACCATACATGGTCTCAAACATATTTTCGATCAACGCATCAAGACCGGGATAATCTGGTGTTATGGGCTCTGCTTTTTTTCTAAGTACGGGATCTCCGTAAGCCACTATAGGTAAAATCATATCTACTGGTTACTTTTTAAAACCCAAAAAAGGGCGCTTCAGGCTTATTGATTGTACAAATAAGATTGAAGTATAATGGTCGCACTTATTTCGTCAAGAAGTGCTTTGTTTTTACGTTGTTTCTTTTTCATCCCGCCATCGAGCATCGACTGTGCTGCCATTTTAGAAGTAAACCGCTCATCCACACGTTTGATTGGAATGCTGGTTATTTTTTCTAAGCTTTCGCGAAATTTCTGAATGTTTGCTTCCACATCAGAAGCTACATTATTGAGGCGTTTTGGTTCCCCTAAAATAATCAAAGCCACATCTTCGGCTTCTAAATACTTTTTTAAAAATGGAAGCAATTCTGACGTATTTACAGTGGTCAAACCCGAAGCGATAAGCTGTAACTCATCGGTCACGGCAATGCCGGTGCGTTTGGTACCATAATCTAATGCCAGAATGCGAGCCATGTAATTTTTTGGCAAAAGTAAGGTATTCAACTAAGATGAACCAAAAACTCGGCTGCTATGAGCCAAAATTAAATAGAACTGCCGTGTTCATTTAATGTATCTAAACTTCTGGAGGCGATCTTGGGTTTTTCAAAACTGCTGGGTTATCTTTAACCCCGCAAAGTAATCTACCTCGGGGCAAGACCACGAGGCATTCTTTAAAACTAAATTTTTAATTTCGAGGCAAGCCCCAGAGGAAGTATACCTTTGGCGTTGCCAATAAAAAGTAAACCAACCTTACAACATGCAACAGGTAAAAAATCTTATTGAAGCAGCGTGGGATGATCGCTCGTTATTACAGGACAAAGTCACTCAGGATGCAATACGCGAAGTGATTGAACTTTTAGACGGAGGCACCCTTCGCGTTGCAGAACCCGATGGTGATGACTGGAAGGTAAACGAATGGGTTAAGAAAGCCGTAGTACTCTACTTCCCTATTCAAAAGATGGAAAAACTGGAAGTGGGTATTTTTGAATACCACGATAAAATGCCGCTTAAACGCGGGTACCAGGATAAAGGAATACGCGTGGTACCTCACGCTGTAGCCCGTCACGGAGCCTACATTTCTAAAGGAGTGATCTTAATGCCCAGTTATGTAAACATCGGGGCTTATGTAGATGAAGGTACGATGGTTGACACCTGGGCGACAGTAGGTAGTTGTGCACAAATAGGTAAAAATGTGCACCTCTCGGGTGGTGTGGGTATAGGCGGAGTTTTAGAGCCTTTACAGGCTGCACCCGTAATTATAGGTGACAACGCATTTATTGGATCGCGTTGTATCGTCGTTGAAGGTGTACGCGTAGGCAAAGAAGCCGTTTTGGGTGCTAATGTGGTGCTTACCGCTTCAACTAAAATCATTGACGTAACCGGTGACGAGCCTAAAGAAACCAAAGGATACGTTCCACCGCGCTCTGTGGTTATTCCGGGGAGTTATACTAAGAAATTTGCTGCCGGTGAGTATCAGGTGCCTTGTGCGCTGATCATTGGTACCCGTAAAGAAAGTACCGATAAGAAAACCTCACTTAACGACGCGTTACGTGAGTACGATGTGGCGGTGTAATTTCGTTTAGATGAAAATTTTGGTAATTCAGCAAAAGATGATAGGTGACGTTTTAACGTCATCTATCCTTTTTGAGGCTATTCGTAAAGTACACCCAGATGCAGAATTACATTACCTTATCAAACCACATACGTTTGCTGTGGTTCAAAACAATCCCAATATTGACCAAATTATTTTTGATCAAACAGACGCGAATGGAGATTCCATTTCCTTTTTAAAATTTGCTACTAGAATTCGAAATGAGAACTACGATTGGGTGTTTGATGTATATTCTAAGTTAGGCAGCGCCCTGCTAAGCTTATTAAGTGGAGCTCCACGCAGAGTGGGTCTCAAAAAATCCTATACAAAAATTGCCTACAATTGCTTAATCAAGCCTTCTTCTACAAATTCACATTCTATTCCAATGGCGTATTACAATAGATTAGAATTTTTGGAACCAATGGGCATAAATCCTGATTTCAGCTTAAAACCAAAAATTAATCTATCACCCAAAGAAAAAACTGTCATCCAGTCTCAATTATTAAAAGAAGGAATTGACCTTTCTCAAGGAAGGTATATTATGGTTAACTGTTTGGGTAGTGGTCCTGCAAAGACTTACCCTTTATCGTACATGGCAAGCTTACTGGACAAAATCGTAAGCGAAAATGCCAATTTAAAATTGTTTCTCAATTACATTCCCAGTCAGGAAGAGGAAGTAAAAAAGCTCAAATCCTATTGTCGCCCTGAAACTTTAGAACAGGTTATGGATTTTTATGCCAAAGACTTACGTAGTTTTATTACACTTACCTCATTTTGTGAAGCAGTAATGGGTAATGAAGGTGGTGCCATAAATATTGGTAAAGCATTAAACCTGAAAACCTATGCAATTTTCAGTCCGTCGATTAAAACAAGTTCCTGGGCTCATCAATCGAGTAAACGAGATGGTTATACTCATCTATCTCGCTACGCACCAGAACTTTTTGAAGGAAAGAAAACCAAAGAAATTAAAGAAAATACCCGAACGCTTTATCTAGAGTTTAAACCCGAATTGTTTGAGGACGAGTTACTTCAGTTTTTAAATTGAAGCCCAAAATATTGAGATAACGCATCCCACTGCTTCCGATTTCGGTCCTGGTCTACATTTTCCGATTTTAAGGAAATCTTTTGAGTCCCAATAATGGGTATTGCTCCTTTCACTTTTGGTAAAGCCTGCCTTACAGACCGACCTTCTTTCAAGGCTATCGCTTTAAACCATAAATCATCGGCCTTGGGAGCCAATTCTAAAAACAAGTCTTCATTCTGTACCTGCTCCGAAAAAACTCGGGGAGGATACAATACCCCTTCCGCACCAATAGGTAAAAATCGCTCGGGATTGCAAGCCGCATCAAGATTCCATCTTTTATAAGCCAATGCATTTCCAGCCTTATCTGTTTTAATGCAACGTATGCGGTGAGCTACAATCTGTTGTGGATTTTCTAAATGAGACTCATAAAGTGCATCAAGCCATCCTTGCCTGTAAATCACATCATCATCGCAGGTTACAACAGGCTTATCTGGAAAAGCTTCTAAACTATGAATCAGTTTTTTATGTGAGCAGTATAAATGCGAATCTCTGATCTCAAAAATACTGCCGGTGAGATTTTTCAAATTATCGGGAAGCTCCTTTCTATGTTCCTTGGTTATCCATAAAACAATTTTTTCGGGCTTTCTTTGCTGTCTCAAAACACTACGAATAACGATATCCAGCGTTTTAAAACGCGACGGTATTGCCGTTAAGGAAACTACTAATGGTAAACTATCGGCATCAGGCTCCTTCAATTTCTTTTTGGACAATGATTTTAAGTACAAACTAGAGCCAATTGAAACTGGTAATTCTTTGATCTTCATAGACTATTGTTCAATACCATAAGGCGTGAAAGTAAGCTTCTCCTCTCGGGTCTTTTTCCGAATATTAGCGTTTTTGCTTAAAGATTCGGGTGTTTTATAACCTCTTGGGTGATCAAGATGAAGACAAATGGCAGAATAACGTATTTGTTTTGACTTAATACCTGAGTTTATAAGGCGTTCTCCCAATTCCCGATCCTGACCGCCATATTGCATGCGTTCATCAAAACCGTTAACAGCAAGTATATCCTTTTTCCAGCCACTGCTGTTGTGACCATTCCAGGTTGCTTTAGTAGGAGTCAAATAGTTCAATAAACTCGCAAAAGAACCACTAGCCTTAAACTTGATATTTTTGAATTGGGATTTTAACCCCTGGGATTTTAACCATTTAATATCAAAACACCGTTGTTGTTCAATATCTTTTTGTGTGATTGCCTTTGAAATAGATATAGGTAATTTTGAGTAGCCGCCACTCAAGAAATAGCCTTCTTCTTTATACGCTAAATGTGTACTGATAAAATCGCTCTTCGGAATGCAATCGCCGTCGCTCATCAAGATATAATCTGACTTGCAGGCGAGAATAGCCTTATTGAGTATTCTGGACTTTTGAAAACCGTCATCTTCTTGCCAGACGTGTTGAATAGGAGCCGGAAACCAATTTTGAAATGCCTGAAGCGTGTCACGTGTTTCTGAATCTGAACCATCGTCTGCAACAACAATCTCAAAATCAAGGAAATCCTGAACGGCATAACCCCAAAGGGTTTTTTTTAACCATTCAACAGAATTGTAGGTACTTATAATTACAGAAATTGTAGGCATATTCAACTATAAAAGCAAAGTTACACTTAATTAATCAAAAAGTTTATAGATTTGGTTTCTTACAGTATATGGAAAAACTTACAGCCATAATCCCGGTTTTTAATGAGCAAGATACTATTGAGAGGGCTATTGTAAGTGTATTATTTGCAGATGAAATCTTAATTGTAGATTCGTTTAGTACAGATCGTACGTTATCAATTGCAGAGAGGTACGATGTCAAAATCATTCAACGAAATTATGAGTATTCTGCTTCTCAGAAGAACTGGGCTATTCCCCAAGCTTCAAATAACTGGATCTTAATCCTGGATGCAGATGAGGTTATAGGTTCTTCTTTAAGAGAAGAAATTCAATCTATTTTATATAACAAGTCGTCTAAGACTGGTTATTGGATTTACCGTAACAATCATTTTATGAACCAGACTATCAAATACTCTGGTTGGCAAAATGATAAGGTTGTACGCCTTTTTCAGCGGGATTTATGCAGGTATGAGGACAAAAGGGTTCACGCAGAAATAATTACTTCGGGCGAATTGGGCTTCCTTAACTCAAGGATTGATCATTTTACCTATAAGTCCTTAAACCATTACGTAGAAAAACTCAATCGATATGCTGCCTTACAGGCTATAGATTACGATAAGATTACAGGTAAAATCACAGCCTATCACTTGCTTTTAAAACCATTATGGCGTTTTTTGAAACATTTTATAATTCAAAAAGGCTATAGAGACGGAGTCGCCGGAACGGTGATTTGTTTTTTGCAGGCCTATGCTGTGGTCATGCGGTATGCTAATCTTTACCTCTTGAGAAAGAAAAACTAGTTTTTCCAGAATTTTAGTTTTTTCTTCAAAGCTCTTTTTTTTCTAAAGCGTTCCTGAAAATTCTGGGTTTCCTGCCACATGAATTTTTCAGTGTTTACGGGATCGTAATTCCCCAGGCGAGCATATTCTTTCGCCATAATGTGCACCATATGGCGATGCGGCGTAAGACGGTTAAAATTTTTCATACGCGTTTCAAAATCCATTGTTTTGAATTCCATTCTATTTAAATCAACCAGATAGAAATCATAATTCGCACCATTTTTTACAATCAGGGTATTACCGGGAGAATGGTCTAAAAAATGAATTCCTTTTTCGTGCATCTCAAAGGTAAATCGTGTAAAAGCTTTCAAAATTTCTTCCCATTCTGGATAATCGGGGTCTTGAACCAATGTTCTGTAGGTAAGATCTGCCTCTAAATGATTCGACACGTAATAACTTTTGCCAAAAAGTACTCCTCCATCCTGAATTGCATAAGCAATAGGATGTGGGGTACCAATCCCTCTGTTTAATAATTCCTGAGCAAAATCAAAAGAACGCTGGGCTTTTGATCTTCTCAAATATTTATAAGCAAACCGGTTAATTAAATTAGGTACACCAAATGCTTTGATGGCAACTGGCTTACCTTCGAGCTTAAAAATCTTGATTTGATTGCGCGATCCATCTGAAAGCATTTTGCCTTTTTTATCAAAATGAAGAATCAAGTCTTTTATTTTTAAAAGGCTATTTTTGGCGGAAGTATGAGTAGTAATTTTCATGCTTTAAAGTAGGTAGCAAAATTAAGTTTTAAATTTTCTTGAACTAACTCATGATATAACTATATCGCTATTTTAGCTTTAATACCCAAATACACCTGATCTTAAGTGTAATTTTAGCTCCAGAGAATCATAGGGTATTTAGATATCGCCAATAAAACAATTGAAACTAATTTGTAAGTCAAGAAGAACGATGCAAGTGTTTTTAGAATCTCATAATTTAAAAAACCCATATTCTGGTTTTGGGCAGTTTAACTATCACCTTGTTAAAGCCTTTGCAGAGTTGAATGACCCGGAAATACGTTTTACGCTGCACGCAAAAAAAACAGAGGCGTTCAAAAGAGAGTTCGGCGATACTTTTGATTACCGAAAATACCATTCACTCACCCGATATCCTATACTCCGCATTCGCAAAAAATACGACCTCTGGCATTCCTTAAATCAGAACACTAAAATTGAACCGCGTTTTGAGATTCCCTATGTACTTACTATTCACGATGTGCACTTTGCCGAAGGGCCTGACAGCAAAGATAAAACCGCTAGAATTAAACGCTTTGAAGCAAAACTTAAAAGAGCTGATGCTTTGGTTTACATTTCAAAATTTGCACGTAAGGCCACGCACCAATATTTTGAAACCTCAGATAAATCTGAGCATGTCATCTACAACGGAAACCCATTGCTTGATACCACTATTCCTGAAAATTTTGTAGTCTCAACAGTTCCCCAGAAACCCTACCTTTTTACCATTGGAGAATTCACTTCCCGAAAAAATTTTCATACATTAATTAATATGCTTAAGCATTTACCTGATTTTGAGCTGATCATTGCAGGAAACTCTGACCGCCCGTATACAGAAAAAATAAAGAAAACAATTGCAGAAAACAAACTAGAAAACCGAGTACATATCCCGGGTAAAATTTCAGAAACTGAAAAGAAATACCACCTAAAAAATTGTGCTGCATTTGTTTTTCCATCATTAAAAGAAGGTTTTGGGATTCCTGTGATCGAAGCCTTAAGCTATGGTACTGCGGTAATTACTTCGAACAACACCTCTCTTCCCGAAGTTGGCAGCACTTATGCTACTTATTGGGAACATTATGAGCCAAAATATATGGCTGAAAAAGTTTTAGAAGCAATGAACCGTTTCAACAACAAAGAGTTAGTTGAGAAGAGCATAACGCATGCTAACTCTTTTAGTTGGAAAAATACCGCAGAGCAATACCTCAACGTGTATAACAATATACTTCCATCTTTATGAAAGAGATTGCGGTAATCTTAATTAATTATAACACCTCTACATATACTTTGCAATGTGTTGAAAAAGTATTTGAAAAAACAAATTCAAAAATTTCAATTGAAGTAATTGTAGTTGACAATAATTCTGATAAAAAAGACTATATCAACCTCTGCAAAAATCTAAAAGACATAGAAAATGTTAAGTTGATAAAGAGTGAGGTCAATACCGGTTTTGGCGGCGGAAATAACTTGGGCTTTTCAAATTCTAATTCAAAATATGTTCTTTTCCTGAATAACGACGCTTTTTTAATGAATGATTGTATTGAAATTTGTCGTGACTTACTAGAAAAGAATATACATATAGGACTGTTGGGCGCACAAAATTATGATCAGCACAATAAACCTGTAAGATCATTTGATCACAATAAAGGGTTTCGTAAAATGATTTTTGGAAGAAGTTTTTTAACCTGGATGAATGCATTAGAATACCCCGATGTCAAAAAAGAGTATTTTGATCCTATAGCTGTAAATTGGATAAGTGGAGCCTTTATGTTTATGCGTTCTGAAGATTTTCGCAAAATTGGCTGCTTTGACTCAAACATCTTTTTATACTTCGAAGAAATGGATTTGGCCTTTCGCTTGAAAAAACTCTGTAAAGAAACTTTTTTGGTACCAAATGCTAAAATAATCCACATTCAAGGACAAAGTACCTCTAGAAATAAAAGACTTTCAGAGGAGGGCCTTATTTCTTTTCTTCACGTAGTGAGAAAGAATTATGGCTTCTTGAAAAACCTTTTATTCCGCTTTTATTTTATAATTACAATTACAATAAAACCAAAAAAATGGTGCTATTATAAAATTCTATTTTCAGTAAATCCCAAAAAGTATTCCCTGAGACCGTAATAAGTCTGAAAATAAAAAAATTATGCCTAAAAAAAAATACGATCAGCGCATTATTGATGAAGTCAATGAATCACTCACCATTCTCAAACGCGGCGGACTCCTGCTCTACCCTACCGATACCGTTTGGGGAATAGGTTGTGACGCCACCAATGCCGAGGCTGTAGATAAGGTTTACGAGCTAAAAAAACGTCCGGAAAGCAAGGCGTTAATCTGTCTGGTTAGCGACCTTAAAATGCTCAGACAATATGTAGAAGATATTCCGGAGGTGGCCTATAACATTTTAAAATATGCAGGCCAGCCCACCACAATTGTCTATGACAATCCCATTCGCATAGCAGAGAATTTGGTTGCCGAAGATAACACCCTGGGAATTCGCATCGTGCAGGATGAATTTTGCCAGGCCTTGATTCGTAAACTGGGCAAACCGCTGGTTTCTACCTCTGCAAACCTAAGTGGTGAACCCACCCCAATGCGCTATCCTGAAATAAGCTCTGCGGTTTTGGAAGGAGTGGACTATGTCGTAAATTTGCAGCGCAAACACAAATCGACCAAATCTTCGACCGTAATACGCCTAAGCAGCGATGGTCAGGTGAAGATTTTACGCAAATAGAAGTACATGGCCCTTTTAAAATTTCCGGAAGCTCTAGAGTTAAACATCTTTGAGGTAATTGCTCAGGCTTCGGAAGAGCTCAATCTGGAATCCTACGTTATTGGTGGTTACGTTCGCGATTTTCTGCTGAAACGCGGTGATGCCAAAGATATAGATATTGTCGCAGTAGGAAGTGGAATTGAGCTGGCACAAAAAGTGGCTTCCCTGCTTCCGCATAAACCCAAAGTTCAGGTATTTAAAACCTACGGAACCGCGATGTTGCGTGATGGAGATACCGAAATTGAATTTGTTGGTGCCCGTAAAGAATCCTATTCTGAAGACAGCCGTAATCCTACCGTAGAAAACGGAAGCCTTGAAGACGATCAAAACCGAAGGGATTTTACCATTAACGCTTTGGCACTAAGCTTAAATAAAGAAAGCTTCGGTAACCTGCTTGACCCGTTTAATGGAATTATTGACCTGGAGCGCGAAATCATCAGGACACCTTTAGATCCTGATATTACCTACAGCGACGATCCTCTGCGTATGATGCGCGCCATTCGTTTTGCTTCTCAGCTTAACTTTACTATCGAGCGCAAGTCACTGGAGGCCATAAGTGCAAACAACCAACGTATCGAAATCATCACCAATGAGCGCATTGTTGATGAGTTGCATAAAATTATGCTTAGCGATAAGCCTTCAACGGGCTTTTTGTTGCTAGAAAAAACCGGTTTGCTTCGGTACATCCTACCCGAACTCACGGCTTTAAAAGGTATTGAAGAAAAGGAAGGTCAAAAGCATAAAGACAACTTTTACCACACGCTTGAAGTCGTTGACAATATTTCTGAAAACACAGAGGATCTCTGGCTGCGTTGGGCCGCCTTGCTGCACGACATCGGTAAAGCCCCAACCAAGCGTTTTGATAAAAAAGTGGGCTGGACGTTTCACGGACACGAATTTGTAGGTTCAAAAATGGTCTTTAAACTGTTTAAGAGACTGAAAATGCCCCTGAACGAAAAAATGAAATTCGTTCAGAAGATGGTTTTGATGAGCTCGCGACCCATCGTAATTGCTGAAGATTTTGTGACCGATAGCGCGGTGCGACGTCTTATCTTTGATGCAGGAGAGTATCTGGAAGATTTAATGACGCTTTGCGAAGCAGACATCACCACAAAAAACCCAAAACGGTATAAGCGATACCATAATAATTTTAAAACCGTTCGTAATAAAATTGAAGAAGTTGAAGAGCGTGATCACGTGCGTAATTTTCAGCCGCCGGTAAGTGGTGAGGAAATTATGGAAACTTTTAATCTGAAGCCCTCCCGCGAAATTGGTATTATCAAAGAAGCGATTAAGGAAGCTATTTTAGAAGGAGAAATACCCAATGAATACGATGCAGCATACGCCTTTATGCTTGAAAAGGGTGCGGAGCTTGGTCTTATGGTTAATGGTTAGAAAATAACCAATAAAAAATAACAATAGTAATAACAATAAATCCAGTGTACAAAAAATCGATTTTCATCTCGCTTGTTCTCATTTACCTGGTAATTATTGCTGGCGCTGTGGTGCGTATGACCGGCAGCGGAATGGGTTGCCCCGACTGGCCAAAGTGTTTCGGCTACATCATTCCTCCTACTAATGAAGCCGAATTAATCTGGACTCCTGAAAAATCCTATAATAAAGGTCAGGTTATTATTGTTGATGAAACCCTGCGCGTCGCAAAAAATGATTTCACCACCGGTAACAAATTTAATCCTCAAAACTGGAGTGGTTACGACAAACACAGCTATGCCATTTTCAATCCCTGGCATACGTGGATTGAATATATAAACCGCCTCCTGGGAGCACTTGCCGGACTTTCATTTCTGGTAACTTTGGGCATGGCCATATTCAAAGAGCGCAAGTTCAAACGTATTTTTCTATCGCTTTTAGCCGTAGGACTCATCGGTTTTCAGGGATGGATTGGTGCCACCGTAGTTTACTCGGTACTCTCACCCGTTCGCATCACCATTCATATGGTAATTGCGCTGCTCATCGTTGCCCTGTTGATTTATATGCTTATTGAAGCGAGTCCATATAGCAAAAGCTTCAAGTTTGATAAGGCGTTTAAAAACGGGATGATTTTCGCTGTGATTTTAACACTGATTCAGATCGTTTTGGGTACACAGGTCAGGCAACACATTGATGAAACCATCGATGTGGTGGGCTATGAAGCTAAAGAACTTTGGCTCCAAAACCCGGTTGTTATCTTTTACATACACCGATCTTTTTCCATTTTGGTTTTACTGCTAAATGCATGGTTATTCATTCGCAACAAGCGCTTCATTTTGGGACATAAAAACCTAAAATGGGTTATACTCTTAATTCTGGCCGAGGTTTTTACCGGTGTGCTAATGAACTATTTTGAATTTCCATTTTTAACACAACCGCTACATCTGGTAATCGCCTCTATATTATTTGGTTTTCAGTTTTATATATTGCTCACAGCATTTAAAGAAAAAGAAGCGCTCTCAAGCACATCTTTACAGTAAATTGTATCTTTGTCGGCCTAAAAATTGAGACCATGATTTACCGTTTTCGAGTCATCTTAGACACTCAGGAAGATATTTTCAGAGATATTGAAATTGAACAAACTGCTACCTGTGAGGATTTTCACAACACCATAACCCAGAGTTTTGGGTTTGACGGCACCGAAATGGCATCCTTTTACATCAGTGACGACGAATGGCGCCAGGGAGAAGAAATCGCTCTTTTTGATATGAGCGAATCTGAAAATCCGCTTCGGGCGATGAGTGAAACCCTGTTGCAGGATGTATTTTCTGAAGATCAAACCCGTATGATTTACGTCTATGACTTCTTTAATCTGTGGACGTTTTTCGTAGAACTCGCAGAAATAACCGAAGCAAATGACGGACAGTCCTATCCTAATCTGATGTTTGCCCACGGGCAAATTCCTGCACAGGCCCCGGAAGCTGATTTTTCAGGTGATGAGGATGATTTTAATGATGATCCTTTTGCTGATGAGGACGATGATTATGACATCGAGGATTATGAAGGCCTTGACTTTGACGAAAACTGGAATTAAATAGATTTTAGACACCGGATCTAAGATTTAAGACTTAATCTTATATCTCCCGTCTCACATCTAAAATCTCAAATCTTACATCTAAACAATGATCAACTTATATTCGGCTCAGATTGAGTCTCTTTCCATACATCGCGTAGGTAATAAAAGTCGTTCTGAAGGCGCATTTCTGTCTAAAGAACGCTACCAGCTTAACGATGAGATTACCCCGCTTATCAAAGAGTTTTTCTTTAAGCCGTTCCGTGATAAAGAAGAAAACTACTATCAATTTGTTCACGAGAGCGATCTGGAGTTTCACGAGTTATCTAACCTTGTAAAATCTATTTTTGAGAATCCATCGCGCTCTCACGAGGTTTCTGTCGATATCGCAAAACTACTTTACGAGCAGTCTGAACATCCACACATCAAACCGGGTGAGGTTTATGTCGCGCATATTGAAAATGTGATGCTCGACAATGAAAAAGTGGATGCTGTTGGCGTTTTTAAATCGGAATTGAAACAGGATTTCCTGCAATTTAAGGAAGGCGAAAGCAACCTGAACATGCATTTGGAGCAGGGAGTAAGCCTGAACAAACTGGACAAAGGCTGCTTAATCTTCAATAAAAATGCTGAAGAAGGTTATAAAATTCTTTCCATCGATTCTAACCGTTACGACGCTAAATATTGGCTTGATAGTTTCCTGGGTGTTGATATTTTGGCCGATGAAAACTTTCACACCAAAAAGTATTTAAAATTCTGTCAGGACTTTGCTAAAGATGTGGTGTTACCGGCGGAAGACAAAAAAGAAGAAGTGATGTTTATGAACCGCGCGGTGAATCATTTCGCCAAAAATGACGAGTTTATTGAGCAAAACTTTATGAATGAGGTGATGGAAAACCCGGCGCTGATTCCAGAATTCAACAATTACAAGCTGGAGAAAGCTCCTAAATATAAAATTGAGGACCTCACCTCCTTCCCTATTTCAAACACAGCTGTTACCGCTGCGCGAAAGAAAATCAAAAGCGTGATCGAACTCGATACCAATATTCAGATAAAACTCGATTTTATCAATCCCGAAAGCGCTGAGAAATTTGTGGAAAAAGGCTGGGATGAAGAGCGCCAGATGTATTATTACCTGGTGTATTTCAATAAAGAGCGAAAATCTTAAAACTTAATACACACTCATTCTGAGTTATTTGTCAGTCTGAGCCTGTCGAAGACCATTCACAAAAAAACTTCGACAGGCTCAGTTTGACACTTTTTTATTCAAGTATTTTTGAGTTTTCAGCCCTTCAGGAGGTTTAAAATCAGAATAAACAAGCGGGCAAAAATAAAGGTTACCAGACCAAAAACAGTAGTCAGGAAAGCCACTTTCAATCCGCCGGCCATCATACCCTGAGACACATCTCCCATACTTTCAACTACATCAAAGGCTTCGATAAGGCCTATGACACTGCCCAAAATTCCCCAGCTTAGGATAAACAGACTGATGTTGCTGATTAAAACAATGGTTTGGGCTTTATCAGCTTTGCTCAACAATTGGCGCACAAACAGCGCGACAATCACGATAAATACAATAACGATTGGCCACATAAAAAACGGACCACCTTCCTGAATTCGGTCTAGTAACATACTTTGGTTTTTTTAAAGATTACCTTTCAAAACTAACCCGAATAAAGGTAGCCGATTTTTATTTGCGACGGCTAACTAGTTTTTATCGGGATTCAACACTATAGATGACCCGGTCAAAAACCCCGTAAAAACAGTCATTCGTCTCAAAACGCTTTGGGTTTCGGGCTTTTTTAGCATCTTGCAGCTATGGATTTGCTGAAGTTTAACCAGACTAAACTCTTTGCCTCGCATTTTTTATTGTGGGTAGGCGTCTGGTTTTTCTATGTGTATTTCTTTAGCTATAATACTACCAACACGCTTTACGTAACCTGGTTTTCAAGCATTCTATTACCTATAACGATGCTCACCACCTACACCACGGTTTATTACCTAATCCCAAGGTATTTGATGAATCGCAAATACTGGCTTTTTGGTTTGTACAGTACCTATGTTGTCATTTTCACTGCTTTTCTCACTACGGTGACGATGATAGGCAGCTTTATTTTTATCTCCAATCTACAGGTCGAAAATACGCCGGTGATGAGCCGCAATCTGGTGTTTATCCTGATACTGATCTATCTGGTTGTGGGTTTGGTAAGCTTTGTCTATATCCTCAATCACAATTTCAACACGCTTTCGCAAAATAAAAATCTGGAGAATAAAATCCTCGATGCGCAGCTGCATCTTAAAGATCAGGAACTGCACTACCTGAAAAAGCAAATCCATCCCCACTTTTTGTTTAATGCACTCAATACCATTTACGGTTTTGCTTTAAAACAATCCTTGCAAACCCCTGATATCATTCTAAAACTGTCAAATCTGCTCGATTACATCCTGTATCAGGTCACCGAGAAAGAAGTTTTTCTCAAACAGGAACTCGATCACATTGAAGAGTACATAAGTCTGGAGCAGATCCGTTTTCAGGATACGCTTGAGGTTACTATTGCTAAAAATGATTTTGACGAAAACATTCGGGTACCGCCCATGCTTTTTCTTCCGTTTGTGGAAAATGCGTTTAAACACGGGGCTATTGTAGACGGAAAACTTCAGATTCATATGAAATTTGAAGTTACCAAAACACAGTTATTCTTTAAGATTGAAAACACCACGCGAAATGAGGAAACCGAGATTGAAACAGCCAGGATCGGCCTTACAAACATCCGGAAGCGACTCGAATTGCTGTATCCCAATCACTATGATTTGCAGGTAAAAACGCCCAAAAACAGCTATGTGGTAACTTTAAAAATCAGCTTACATGACTGAAAAACTCCTGGCATTAATCGTTGACGACGAACCAGCCGCACGTGAAATTCTAAGAACACACCTGCAGCGCATTCCTGAAGTAGCGATACAGGGGGAATTTAAAAATGCCATCGACGCGCTCTCGTTTTTAAAAAATAACCCAGCAGATCTGGTTTTTCTTGACATCAATATGCCCGAAGTTACCGGTCTTTCGTTTGCCAAACTTGTTCAAAAAGAACTTCAGGTTATTTTCACCACCGCCCATCGGGAATATGCGGTTGAAGGCTTCGAATTGCAGGCCGTAGATTACCTGCTTAAACCCATTTCGTTTGAACGTTTGGTTCAGGCCGTTTACAAATGCACCGGCAGGCAATCTGAAAAACAAAGCCCGGAAAAGCCTTTAGTGCTTGATAAAACTGCAAATCCTTTTGTATTTGTGCGATCTGATCGTAAGATGATTAAGATTGATTTTGATGAAATTATCTATGTGGAAAGTCTCAGCGATTATATCAAAATCCATACGCAAACCGAAACGCACGTCACCCGTGAGACCATTTCCAATTTTGAGTCTAAATTACCTCCCGATCAGTTTTTACGCATTCACCGCTCTTTTATTATTTCGGCTTCAGCTATTAAAGCCTATACGGCAGAACACATCGAGATCGAAGGTGAGACCTTGCCCATAAGCCGCAGTTACCGCGACACGGTGGTTCAATTTTTAGCCAAATACGACTAAACCACTCTGCACTAAAAGTGCAGAGGTTTATTTTACTGGGGACTGAAAGTCCCCTTTCTTATTCCAATATAAAATTGGAATTATCAGTACCATCGCGACGATGATGTTCTAAATAGTCATTGACCATCTTGTCGGTCACATGGCCTGTGCTCCATACTCCATAACCACTCGCCCAAAAATGTTGATCCCAGTAACGCTCCTTAAGCTTTGGAAACTCTTGTTGCAACTTGCGAGAAGACCTCCCCTTTAGTTGCTTTACAATATAGCTAACATTGGTCTTAGGGGCATATTCTATATGCATATGGACGTGATCGGAACTAACTACTCCTTTCATTATCTCTATCCCCTCTGCTTCACAAATTTGTATCAAAAGCTCTCGACAACGAATCTGAACATCTCCACGTAAAACTTTATATCGGTACTTGGTAACCCAAACAATATGACAGGTCAACCTGCTCACAGTATGAGAGCCTCTTCTTAAAGTATTGCTCATAGTGCCAAATTATAGATTTTTTCGCAATACTAAAGTTCTGCAATAAATTGCAGGGTTTTAAACCCTTACCTGAGACCAATAAATAATAAACCTCACAGGTCTTGGAGACCTGTGAGGTTTAGAAAACGACTTAAAAGCTTTGGTCTTAAATTAAGCCAATTCCTTAATCTGCTCCTGATAGGTTTTAATACGGTCGCGCAATTTAGCTGCTTCCATAAAATCCAGTTCTTTGGCTGCTGCTTCCATTTTTTTACGGGTGTCGCGTATGAGTTTTTCCAGATTGGGTTTGCTCATATAAGCTGTGTCCGGTTCGGCAGCCACATTGGTAAGTTCTTCGGCCTCAAACTTGAATTTCTCTTTCTTGGCCAAAGCGCTTTCCAGTGATTTTTTGATTGCCACAGGTTTCAGTCCGTGTTTCTCGTTGTATGCGATTTGTTTCTGCCTTCTATACTCAGAATCGTCAATGGTTTCCTGCATACTCTTCGTAATCTTGTCGGCATACATTATGGCAAGACCGTTGATATTTCGCGCAGCGCGACCAATGGTCTGCGTCAGCGAACGGTTACTTCTCAGAAATCCTTCCTTATCGGCATCTAAAATAGCTACAAGGGAAACTTCCGGTAAATCCAGACCTTCCCGCAGGAGGTTAACACCTACCAACACGTCAAATATACCTTTCCGCAGGTCAGACATAATTTCCACACGCTCCAGAGTGTCTACATCAGAGTGAATATATCGGGTTCTGATATCTACACGAGTCAGGTATTTCGTTAATTCTTCCGCCATACGCTTGGTTAAGGTAGTAACCAGCGTACGCTCGTCTTTATCCACCCGCTTCTGGATTTCTTCAATCAAATCATCTATCTGATTCAGACTGGGGCGAACCTCTACGATTGGATCCAGCAATCCTGTAGGACGTATGATCTGCTCCACGTAGGTTCCTTCAGACTTTTGCAACTCATAATCCGCAGGTGTTGCACTCACATAAATCACCTGATTTTGCAAAGCCTCAAATTCTTCAAATTTTAACGGCCGGTTATCCATCGCCGCAGGCAGTCTGAATCCGTATTCCACCAGGTTTTCCTTACGGCTTCGGTCACCCCCATACATCGCGCTCACCTGAGACACGGTTACGTGACTTTCGTCCACGACCATCAAATAGTCATCGGGGAAATAATCAAGCAGGCAGAACGGCCTGGTGCCGGGTTCCCTTCCGTCCAGATAGCGCGAGTAATTCTCAATCCCGCTGCAATAACCCAATTCGCGTATCATTTCCAGATCAAAGTTGGTGCGTTCCTCAAGTCTTTTGGCCTCCAAATGCTTCCCAATTTCCTTGAAATACTCCACCTGCTTTACCATATCAAAACCGATCTGATCAATCGCATTCTGCAATCTGTCAGGACTTGTCACAAACATATTGGCCGGGTAAATATTGAGGCGGTCGTATTTCTCTAAAATCTCGTTGGTTGTGACATCAAAAGCTTCAATATCTTCGATCTCATCACCAAAGAAATGTACGCGAAACGCGTGATCATCATATCCCGGAAAAATATCAACCGTATCTCCTTTTATGCGGAAATTTCCCCGATTGAATTCGCCGGTAGTACGGCTGTAGAGACTTTGTACGAGACGCTTAAGCAACATCGTACGCGAAATCACCATATCCTTTTCGATAGAAATCACGTTTTTCTGAAATTCCACCGGGTTTCCGATACCATACAAACAGGAAACGGAAGCCACTACGATAATATCGCGACGGCCGCTCAAAAGCGAGGAAGTGGTACTCAAACGCAGTTTTTCGATCTCTTCATTGATCGAAAGATCTTTTTCTATATACGTTCCTGAAGTGGGGATATAGGCTTCCGGCTGATAATAATCGTAATAGGAAACGAAATACTCCACCGCATTGTTCGGAAAAAAAGCCTTGAACTCACTGTATAATTGGGCAGCAAGCGTTTTGTTATGAGCCAGTACCAAAGTGGGTTTCTGCACTTCCTGCAAAACGTTGGCAACGGTAAAAGTCTTACCGCTACCGGTAACTCCCAAAAGCGTTTGATAACGTTCGCCGGAATCAATGCCCTGCACCAGTTGTTTGATGGCAGAAGGCTGATCGCCGGTAGGTTTAAATTCGGATTGTATATTGAATTTCAAGATGCTGAATTTTTAAAAATTAGTAAGCCGCAGGGCGAAAACCTTACATAAAGCCTGAAAAAACATAGTATTTTACAAGCCGTTTAAAATTACGCACTTTAGCTTTTTAAAGCCGAAAAGAAATACTAAAAGATGATGTAGCGATTATCGCTTCAGGGTAAAATGCGATTTGAATTCCCGGCCATCCTCAAGCAGAATCCGAAACCAGTAGTCATCTGCCGGAAGATTCTCACCGCCAAATGTACCATCCCATCCGGAAGAGGTTGGGTCCAGTTCTTTTAGCAGTTTTCCAAAGCGGTTAAAAACGCGCACCGAAGTTCCCGGCTGCACGAGATCGCTAATTCCCTTTACATTCCAGTAATCGTGGTAACCGTCTCCATTCGGAGTAAAAAACTTGGGAAAACCAATAATGCTGAATTCCTGCTCCACGATGCCACAGCCCTCTTTAGACCGAATGTAGACCGTATGAAAACCGGGCTGTAATCCTTCAAAAGTACCGTCCTCCTGATAAGGCCCGAGCGGATCATCCAGAGCTAGTTCGTACTCCCCATTCCCCGAGAAAGAGATAATGGCAATATTGTTTTCGGTAGCATCAGTCACCTCTATATTATCAATGGTAGCGAGTTCTTTTTCTTCAATTAAGAAGCTTTCCTCGCGAAAACATCCTGTAGCCAGATTGGTCACGCGCAGCGTATGCTCACCGGTTAAATTCGTTGACAACTCCGGTGTGGTCTGCCCTTCCGGCATCCATTCGTAGCTGTAATTCTGTGAGGGGTCCAGTTCAGAATAATCAGGACTAAAGGTTTGCAATGCCGGAAAATTTGTAGCGCAGTAAAACTGACTTTGTGGAAGGCTGAATTGAGGTCTGGCCAATACCCGAAGATTGACCGGACTAATAGCAAAACAGGCATTGTTATTCTCTACACGGGCGAAAATTTCCTGCTCGTAAGCCTGTATATTGCTGTATAGATCAGGAAGAAGCTCGTCCTCATCTTCGAGGAGTGCTCCACGCTCTGATAAATAGTAGTTGACATCTAAGGTTCCACTACTCGTACCCAAAACCTGATCATCAGCCAGACTTAAATCAAACTCAGCAAAACCGGTATCTCCCAAATCACACTGCTCAATTGAGGCACTCGAAGCCTGAGTAGAGCTTACTTCCAAAGTAAAGGAATTTACAGTTGCACAACCCGCCGGACTAAAAATGCGCGCCCATAATACTTCAGTTGGGGAAGTATTCTCGTAGCCAAAAGGGTCAATGGGGTTAAGGTCATTTGTCGCATCACTCTGCGTATAGTGATAGGTAACATCAAATCCTTCAAGACCGTCTGTAAGTTGATCACGAGCCTGATCTAAATTGAAAATACTCAAACCATCAGCGGTTTCAGAATCCTCACACTGCACAAGCCTAACATTAGGCACAGCACGCTGGTACGGGTAATAGGTTACTTCAGCTATACCTACTTTTTCGCAGCTGCCGTCATTTAAATCCAATACAAACTTATAGGTTTCTGTATAAGGTAAGGTGACACCAGCCGGTTGGCGTATGGTTAATCGAAAATCAGTAGCGTTGCGCAATTCATTATCGTTACGATACCAGGAATAACTCGCCCCCATAACAGGCTGATATTGCAGCGTATAGGTATCCCCGTCACAAAGTGGAAGCTGCCGGGAACTGATATCATTTTGGATAATGTCAAGTTCATTAAATAAAGACTGATTAAATGGTGGTAATCCCTGGTGACTCACTCCTGTTTCCAAAAAAATCGCACGATCTCTGTAAATAGCTGCGGTACCGGCCTCGTTGGGAGCATCAATAACTCCTAAATACGAGGAACCATCCTGATATCCCCTGCTCAGGGTACGGTAAATTTTACCATCCGGAGCAAGTTGCAAACTACCTCTAAACAGATTTTGCTGATCAAGCAATACCTGGCTTGCACTGATATCAGTGGCCTGAGTGTCATATTGAATTAAAGAAGAAAAATGACTTTGAGGTGGTTCACTGGGGTTTTCATTATTTGAACTGTGGCAGTATAGATAGCGGTTGTTAGGCGAAAATTCGATCCCATAGGCTGCATAGTTAAACCCATCTATGACCAGTCTTCTCGAGTTCGAAACCCTTCCGGTTAGCGAATTGAAATCAGCCAGATAAAGACCTTCCCCATTATTGGCACAGGCAAGTTTGGTTCCGTCTGGTGAGAACTTTAAGTTTCCTCTGGGGTCTCCCACCGAAAATCCGGCAGCAGATCGAACCGGAGTGGTTTGGAGTCCGTTTTGACTTAACTCATAAGCATAAAATGTGTCTAAAAGTCCTAGGTTTCCGTTAGAAGAAGAAAGCATAACAATCCATACGCTATTGTCTGTACAACTCTTGATTACAGCGCTTAACTTTTCGGCACCATAAGCTAGAAGATTGACATTTTTTCGTATGACTATACCCTGGGGATCCTGATTGAAATCAACTACCGAATAATTTATACCTTCGTTTACCTCTCCCTCCTGAGTGACAGTATCTACTGTAAAAATGTAATAAATCCCGGGAGTATCGGGCTGGGAAATGATAATGGCAGATTGTGTACTCGAAGGATCTCCCAACAAGCCATTGCCGTTAGGCATGATACTGTGATCGGCTCGGTAAACCGTAATACCATCGGTATAAAAAAGCAGATTTCCGTTTTCACTAGAAATACTGGCACATCCTTCTAAAGTATAAAGACTACCATCAGTAAGCGGTCTGGGACTACCGGTGCTGAAGTTTAAACCTGCTCCATAACCAAAATACCAGTTATTGGCTTGTCCCTGAGAAAATACATTTCCGCACGCAAATAGGATACAGACGCCTAATAAGGTAAACCACGACGGTAATCTTCTCAATTTCAAGTTTTACAATTTTCAGGTAAGTTACGTTTTAAGTATCAAAACCTAAAAACCTCTGGATGAAATTGCGTATAATTCAGACCAAATAAACACTACAGATCGCGCTTCTTCAATAAAGCATAAGAACCGTATATAAAAATAAAAATCCACACCGAAACAATGGCTACTTCATACCAGTGTACCGCATAATCTATAGCGATATCTGCCTGAAGCTGATTGGCCGCTGTTTCGATAAAACTAAGGCGCTGAAAGGGTAAATTAATCAGATTTTTCATAGACTCCAGCGGAAAGAATTGCACCACAGCATCTGCAAGGTTTTCAGAAATCTTCCAGCGTAAAATACCGTAGGTAATGTTTTCAAAAATCCACCATACAAACAAGAAGCCCAACGCAAAAGCAGATCGTTTAACCAGGACTCCCAGAAACAAGCAGAACGAAAAGAATCCTACCAGTTTTAGAAAATAGGCAAACAGGAATTCCATTTCCCGGGTGACGATGCTGAACTCGGTATAATCTGAAAATGAATAGCCTAAAATCAGCGTCATAATCAGAATGAAAAGCGTAGAGAGTAAGGAGAAAGCGACAACGGTGTAAAATTTGGAAAGAATAAATTCCTTTTTACTAAGACCGTCAATAAGGTTTTGTTTTAAGGTTCGGTTGCTGTATTCGTTAGAAATCATTGAGACAATCACAATTGCCAGAAAAAACTTTAAAGTCGCAGCAATCCAGGTATTAAAATGCCAGATAAATGGAAAATTAAAAATCCCCTGGTCAGCAATACGCACCTGGATATCGCCAATATTGAACTCGATCGAAGCGATCAAAGCGATAAAGGATAGAATTACAAAATACGCAATACTAAGCACCTTTGAAGAACGGCTGTGTTTCAGTTTATAGAATTCTATAGTAAGTAATCGTAACATAAGGTTGCTTAGTTAAGTTTAGCGGTAAGTTGTAAAAATTGTTCTTCGAGGCTTTCTTTTCGCATCACCAGATGAGAAAGAATAATTCCTTTCTCAAAGAGGTAGCTGTTTAATGCTTCGGCCGATAGCGGATTTTTAAGAAATGCCGTAACCAGACCATTTTCATCCTTTAAGGAAGCAAAATCAGGATGGGCTTCAAGCGCATGAAGAAGCTCCTGATGCTTTTCGCAACGCAATTCAAAGAAACCGTGACTGGCATTGAGTTCATCTACCGGACCGGCATACAACTTCACTCCTTTGCGTATGATCACCACATGCGAACACACTTTTTCAACCTCATCAAGCAAGTGAGAAGCCAGAAGAATCGTTGTTCCACCTGATGCGATTTTCTTAATGATCTCCCGAATCTGATGAATTCCCTGTGGGTCTAGCCCGTTTGTGGGTTCGTCGAGAATTAGTATTTCGGGATCATTTAACAAAGCCGAAGCGATAGCGAGGCGTTGCTTCATCCCCAGCGAAAATGTGCTAAACCTGCTGTCCTTACGATCGAGCAGATGTACGGTCTCAAGCTTTTCTTCAATTTTTGAAGGATCAATTCCCTTAATTGTGCAAACCAGCTTTAGATTCTGGGCAGCGGTCATATACGGGTAAAAATTAGGCCGCTCGATGATTGCACCCACCTTTTTAAGCGCGTTGTGCGTGGTATCACTCCCGTCAAACCATTTAAAATCGCCCGAAGTCGCATTTACCACATTGAGCACCATACCCAGCGTGGTTGATTTTCCACTACCATTAGGTCCCAGAATACCGTAAACATTACCTTTTTCGATGGTAAAACTAAGATCGTTTACCGCCTTTACCCTGCCGTAATGTTTTGTAAGATTATTTAAAGTAAGAATTGTCTCCAAAAGCGTATTTTTAGAATTAACGTACATCAACAAGACGGTGAGTGGCTGGTTTTGTTACATAAGCTTCTTACCTTTATGCGAAATCGCACCACAATGGAAGAAAAATTAATGTCCAAAAAAAAACCTTCTTACCCTATAAGTGAGAAGCTTAAAGAATATTTGACCAAATACAACCGGGAGATTAAAATCCCCGTGTTTTATGATGATTTACTGCGTTTTTCGGGCGGAATCAATATCTACGATAAGAATGATAACGACACGTTATGGATTAGTGTGTACTATCCGGAACACGAGCGCGATGAGATTGAAGAAAGCCTGAAGCGGGTTTATGCCATTCTGCATTCTGACGGGAGCGAAAGCATTTTACCCTTCCTCAAGGTCGCCTCTATTGACTATTGTACGTTTGGGAACTCAAAGCCCTTCCGCATAAAGATCAACAATATTTTTAATGACAATTACACCTACTTCTACGTGAAAAAAGCTGATGCCAGTCGCATCTACGGCCTTGATCTGGAGCACATTCTATCTCCCAACCGTATTAACTTTTTGGTTTACAAAGACACGCTTATTGAAGAACACATTCACGGTATTCCCGGTGATGTTTTTATAGCAGAATACCTTCCGCATTGTGATGATGTGGGCAAAGCGCAGCTGGCTAAAGAGTTTGTAAAGTTTAATGAGCGTTGTATGATCTTATTGCTGGGCGATATGCGTTCATACAATTATGTCGTCATCCCCACGCACGACTTTGATCACATCAAATACAAAATACGGGCGATAGACTTTGATCAGCAGGCTTATGAGGGAAATTATAAAGTATATAAACCGCATATATTTAAAGAGAATTTTAAAATGGTTGAATTGGTCTCTAACAGATTGCGGGACAATTCTATAGAACAATACCGGGAAGAAGAACGTGCGGTACTCGCAAAACGGATCATCACTTCAAAAAACCGTCTACGTCGCTTATTAAAATGTATGTCTAAAGACACGATTTCTACCGAAGAGAATCTAAAATCGTTAAAAAAACAACTGTACGATTACACGCACGATATGAAATTTAAGCGCGCAGATTCCATGGGTCAGATTGTTAAGACCGCACTCGACTTCGTTAAGCGTAATTATGAAGATGTGAGTATGAAGCGCATCATTGACGCCAGATATTAATTAAAAAGGGAGGTTTGAAAACCTCCCTTTTTAATTTAGTAGAAAATCGATTTAAAAGGTTCTTCGAGTGTGGTCGTCTTAGAGAAGTTTTCGGCGGTTTTTATTAGCGCCAGATGCGAATAGGCTTGCGGGAAATTCCCCAGCAAACGCTTGGTTTCAAAATCAATATCCTCACTGAATAATCCCAGATGGTTACTGTACGAAAGCAACTGATCAAAGTATTTTTTGGCTTTATCACACTCCCCTATTTTATACAAACTATCGATAAGCCAGAAGGTACAGATGGTAAACGAACTGCTGGGCTCCCCAAAATCATCCTTATTTTTATAACGATACATGAGTCCGTCTTTGCACAACTCACGTTCGGTTGCACGTACCGTTGATACATAGCGGTGATCTGTAGCGTCGAGAAAGCCATATTGCTCCATCAGTAAGGTTGAAGCGTCGAGATCTTTTGAGCCGTAGGCCTGCGTATAGGCCTGTACTTCCTCATTCCAGGCGTTAGCGCAGATGTCTTCAAAAATCTCCTGACGCAAGTCTTTCCAATGCTCGGTATCCCGGGTATTTGAAATCACATCGGCAATTTTGACCGCACGATCTACCGCGACCCAGCAGAGTAATTTTGAAAATGTAAAGTGCTTGTCTTCGGTACGCAATTCCCAGATGCCTTTATCAGGCTCCTTCCAGTGTTGTTCTACAATCTTAACGATGCCGCGAACGATGGTCCAAAGCGCTTCACTGTTTTCAAGACTGGTTTCAAATTTCACAAACTGATGGTAAATAACTTCCATCAATATCCCGTAAATGTCGTTCTGCCGCTGCGTATAAGCCGCATTACCCACACGCACAGGTTTTGATCCCTCATAGCCTTCCAGATGATCAAGCGTGCGTTCGGTCAGGGTTTTTTCGCCGTTAATACCATACATGATCTGTATTTTCTCATCCTTATCGGGAATGGTATCAATAATAAACTGTAAAAATTTACGGGCAGATTTGGTGTGTCCCAGTCCTGCAATTACACGAATCACCATAGAGGCGTCGCGCACCCAACAGAAGCGGTAATCCCAGTTGCGCTCTTCGCCTATAGCTTCGGGCAAAGAGGTTGTTGCTGCAGCCAGTACGGCTCCAGATTTTTCATACGTGAGTGCTTTCAAAACTAAAGCGCTACGCATAATTTCATTTTGATAATTGGGGTATTTGGTAGTCGCGTCACTCCAGTTCATCCAGTACACCTTGGTGCGCTGAAATTTGAGATAGGCCCGATCCAGACTTTGCGGAACCAGCTTTTCGTGATACGACAACAGCAAATACACGTTACCCGTCATCTCAACCGATTCGCGATTCAGGATTTTTTGATTTTCAATATTGCTGTACAAATAAACAGAGTCGTACTTGCCTTCTTCCGTAGAGCTTTCGAGATACCCGCCTTTATCTTCCGTAATCGTTTCACAACCGGCATACTCGAGTTTAGGATCGTAAATAATTTTAAATACCGGCTTGCCTTTCACCAATCTAATAAAACGGATTACATCAGGTGGCGCATAGAACTTTCCGCCCCGCTTCTCATAACGCGGCATAAAATCAAAGACTTCAAAAGCATTGCTACCGTCATCAAACATCGTACGCAAGATGTTAGTCTGCCACATATACTTTTGCGTGATGGTATAGTCGTCATCAACCTCAAACCCCAGCGAGCCTCCTTTTTGGGTATCCAGTAATTTTGCAAAAACCGAAGGAGCGTCAAATTTGGGCAAACAGCACCAATCTATAGAGCCTTTATCAGAAATGAGGGCAGCACTCCTGCAATTCCCTATAATACCGTAGTTTAAATTATTCATATAACGTTTGAAATTCTAAAGTTCTATTAAACGGGTGGCGTAACCGCTTAGTTTTTCCGAAATTTAAGCATTAACAAAAAATCTAACCCGCCATTAACTCTTTTTATGAGCAAAACGATCATAATATCTAACAGACTTCCCCTCCAGTTAAAAATCGAAAACCACAAAATTGAAGCCACCCCCAGTGTGGGCGGTCTTGCTACCGGCATGAAATCGGTACACCGCGATGGCAATGGCGTTTGGATTGGCTGGACCGGACTTACCGAAGAAGAAATTCCCGCAGATCTGGTTGACGATGTGGTTGAAGCCACGATTCAGGAGCAGTGCGTTCCGGTTTCCTTAAATCAGGATGACATAGATGGCTTTTACTACGGCTTCTCCAACCGTACCATCTGGCCGCTGTTTCACTATTTTATTGAATATGCCGAATTTGAAAAAGAGAGCTGGCAGAGTTATAAAAGGGTAAATGAGAAATATGCCGAAGTGGTACTCGACAATATTGAAGAAGGCGATACGGTGTGGGTTCACGATTACCAGCTGATGCTTTTGCCGGCATTGATTAAAAAAGAACGGCCCGATGTGCAGATTGGGTTTTTCCTGCATATTCCCTTCCCTTCTTATGAGGTATTCCGAATCCTTCCGTGGCGGGAAGAAATTTTAAAAGGATTATTAGGTTCAGACCTTATAGGCTTTCATACCTACGATTATCAACGTCACTTTTTAAGTTCGGTTTCCCGAATTCTCAGACATGAGGTCAGTTTTAACGAGATTACGCTAAAAGATCGAATGATCACGGTGAACTCGTTCCCAATGGGAATTGACTACAAAAAGTTTGCAGACGCAGCTGAAAAACACGACACGGCAAAAAACCAGTCCGAATTGCAGCGACGCCTGGATTTGCATATCGATTCTACGCCCGATGCCAAGATGATCCTGTCTATAGACCGTCTGGATTACAGTAAGGGAATCGCAAACCGCATCAGGGCTTATGAATACTTTCTGGAGAAATACCCGCAGTTTAAAGAAAAAGTACGCCTGGTAATGCTTGCAGTACCTTCGCGTTCTAACGTTCCGCAGTATCAATTGCTCAAAAAGGAAGTAGATGAACTCGTGGGGCGTATCAATGGAAAGTTTGCTTCGGTAAGCTGGACGCCCATCTGGTATTTTTACCGCTCAATGCCTTTTGAAAATCTTATAGACCTGTACACCACCTGTGAAGTGGCGTTGCTTACACCTATTAGGGATGGAATGAATCTGGTCGCCAAAGAATATATTGCTACGCGAACTAATAAAACCGGGGTTTTGATTTTAAGTGAAATGGCCGGAGCTGCACAGGAAATGAGCGAGGCGGTCATAATCAATCCGAATAATTTTGAAGAAATTGCCGATGCGCTGAAGCTGGCCATAGAAATGCCGGAAGACGAACAAATTAAACGTAATAAATTCCTCCAAAAAAGACTGAAGCGCTACAATGTTGAAAAATGGGCCGAAGACTTTATGAATGCACTCTATGAAACCACACACAAGTCTGATATCGTCGAAGCGGTACGTATGCAGCGTGAGCGGGAAGATCAAATGCTGGAAGATTATAAAAAAGCCAAGAAACGTATTTTGTTCCTCGATTACGACGGGACTTTAAGAGCTTTTGTAAACAATCCGGATGATGCGAGTCCCGACGATGAACTCATTGAATTGGTGCGCAAAATAGAAAGTCAGGAAAACACCGAAGTGGTTATCATCAGCGGTCGTGACCGGCATACACTGGGCGAATGGTGGCAGGATGTGCCTATCACGCTCATTGCCGAACACGGAGTCTGGAAACGTCCTATTGGCGGAGAATGGGCAGTAACCGAAGCATTGAGAAACGACTGGATGGAAACCGTAAAACCCATTCTGGAGAAATTTGTAGACCGTACCGCCGGTACTTTTATTGAAGAAAAAAATTACTCTCTGGCCTGGCACTATCGCAATGCCGACCCCGATTTGGGTGAAAAACGCGCCAGCGAACTTTCAACCGTTTTAAAAGAACTTTCGGCCAATAATGAACTCGGTGTGCTGGATGGTAATAAAGTGTTGGAGATTAAAGACAGTACCATTCACAAAGGCAAGGCCGCGACCAAGCATATTTTTGATAAAAACTACGATTTCAAATTCGCTATTGGCGACGATTGGACCGATGAATACATGTTTCAGGATTTACCGGAAGATACCTACAGTATTAAAGTGGGACTTCAAAAAACGGCAGCCCGTTTTTATGTGGATGACACAGACCGCGTACGCGATCTCCTGAAACGCTTTGCAGATAATTAATTTTCAACGTTCTTTATATTCCCTTTAAAAAATATATGAAAAGGATTTTTCCCCTAGTATTCGTTGCACTTGGTATTTACAGTGTCCAGGCTCAGAACAATGTTCCCTCGGAAACCGATTTACGCATCTACGGAATTATCAATTCGGTATCGGCAGATCGTATAGAAAAAGATGTACGGGCGCTGGCCGGGTTTGGAACCCGTAATACTTTTAGTGATACCCTGAGCGATACGCGTGGTATTGGCGCGGCGCGGCGTTACATTAAGGCTGAATTTGATAAGACCTCAGAAGCCTGTGGGGACTGTCTGGATGTTTTTTATCAAAAGGATCTGGTTACTCCAGATATGGGCAATCGCATCCCAAAAGAAGCCTATGTGGTTAACGTAGTGGCTATTCAGAAGGGAACCAAATATCCCAACCGCTACATCATTATGAGTGGGGATATTGACACACGAGCCAGCAATACGATGGATTTTGAGACCGATGCTCCCGGAGCTAATGATAATGCCAGCGGAATGGCCGGCACGATGGAAGCAGCACGCGTACTTTCAAAGTACGAATTTGAAAACAGCATTATCTATGTAGGGCTTTCGGGCGAGGAACAGGGACTCTTTGGAGGTAAGGGACTCGCCGAATATGCGGTAAAACAAGGCTGGGATATCATCGGGGTTCTAAATAATGATATGATTGGTAATATTGAAGGCGTTGACGGCGTGATAAGCAACCGGGATTTTAGAATTTTTTCGGAAGCTATAACCGCTAAGGAAGAAACCGATAGAGAACGCAATGCCCGTCGCTTTTACGGAGGCGAGGTAGATGGCATTTCACGACAACTCGCGCGTTACGTTTATGGCAACGTCAAAAAATACATGCCCGAGATGAACCCGATGATGATCTATCGTCTGGATCGTTTTGGACGCGGTGGACATCACCGTCCTTTTAATGATCTCGGCTTCGCCGGAATACGCATTATGGAAGCGCACGAAAATTATACCCAACAGCATCAGGATATTCGTACCGAAGATGGTATAAATTATGGCGACGTGGTAGAACATGTGAACTTCCCGTATGCTGCAAAACTTACTTCAGTAAACGCAATCAATCTGGCGAGTCTGGCCTGGGCTCCACCTGCTCCGGAAACAGTACAAATTGGCGGAATTGTAGAAGCCGATGTAAAGCTGAAATGGACAAAAGTAGACGGCGCGGTAGGGTATAAAGTGTACTGGAGAGATACCACCTCTCCTACCTGGGATTACAGTCGCTATGTAGGAGATGTTGAAGAAACCAGCTTAGAAGGGATTGTTATTGATAATTACTTCTTTGGAGTTTCGGCTGTTGGAGCAAACGGTCACGAAAGTCTGGTTGTTTTCCCGAATCAAATTATGCGCTAAAAAATTGCAAAACAAGGACAAATGTCATAATTTTACGGAAATTTGTCACTGATGAGCGATTTGCATAAACGTTTAGACGAGGAAATTAATTCCTACTATTCTGAGATTTATACTCAGGAAGGCACTGTAAATGAGTCGGCAATGGCTTATAGTACTTTTCTGGATAGTCCTATGCGCGTGGTTCACGCCATAAACAGCGGTGTTCCCTATCGTATTTTTAAACTCATCCAAGAAGAGTCTCCCTTTGATGATGAGGACTGGGCAAATTTTTTAAATATTTCAAAACGCTCTTTAGATCGCTTTAAGGCCGCAGGTGATCACATTTTTAAACCTGCACACGCCGAGAAAATTTTTGAATTGGCAGAAGTCACCCAGTTAGGAGCTCAGGTATTTGATTCCCGTAAGCAATTTTACGACTGGCTCAACACGCCCAGCTTTTCGCTTGGTAATTTTAAGCCCATAGATCTGCTAAGCAATTCTTTCGGCAAAAATCTGGTTCTAGACGAGCTACACCATATAGATCAGGGTATTTTTGCTTAATGATTGTTTACCGTTTATCCCGTGAAAAATATGCAGACAGCCTTTCGGGTAAAGGGGCTGCATTACGCGGCGCACGGTGGAATAGCAAAGGTGTCGAAATCCTGTACACGGCCCAAAGCAGGGCTTTAGCGCTTGCAGAAATAGCCGTGCATTTGAGTCTTTCGGCTTTGCCAAAAGATTTCATGATGCTTGAAATTGATATTCCGGACTCCCTGGCTATCAAAAACCTTCCTGATTCTGAATTACCGGAATTCTGGAACGATTTTCCCTATAACCTAAACACGCAGCAATTTGGCGATCAGTTTATTTCTGATGGCAAATTTGCAATTTTAAAAGTACCTTCGGCAGTCGTACAAGGTGACTTTAATTATTTAATCAATCTGAATCATCCCGATGCAAAAGACATTAAAATTCAATCTCAAACACATTTTCCGCTTGACAAACGCCTCTTCCATTAGCTGTGCAGGGCTTTTGGTTTTCAGCCTGCTAAACTTTAGCTGTGCCGAAGCGCAATCCCTTAAAAAAGAATTCAGCAAGCAGGACACCTTAAAGGGAAGTATCACTCCGGAGCGTGCCTGGTGGGACCTGAATCATTATGATTTGAAAGTTGACATCAATCCTGAAGACGAATTTATTTCCGGAAGCAACACCGTTACCTACACGGTTTTAGAACCTAACGAAAAAATTCAGATTGATTTGCAGGAGCCTATGAAACTCCTTAGTGCAACTCAAGATGGTAAAGAGCTGGAAATTGATAAGCAGGGTCTGGCACATTTTATTTCGCTTAAAGAAAAACAAAAGAAAGGCAAGCAGTATGAGTTACTCTTAAAATTTGAAGGTAAGCCTCGCGTTGGAGCCCGTTTGCCCTGGGATGGCGGATGGACCTGGCAAAAAGATGCTCAGGGCAAAACCTTTGCCGCTAATGCCAATCAGGGTATTGGTGCTTCTATCTGGTGGCCAAACAAAGATATTCCCTACGATGAGGCAGACAGTCTTGACCTCTACATTACCGTCCCAAAAGATATTATGGGTGTAGGTAATGGTCGTTTGGTTGATTCGTCTTCGACTGAAATAGAATCTACCTATCATTGGTCAGTGAAAAACCCTATAAACAACTACGCTGTGAGCGCAGATCTTGCAGATTATGCGCATTTTTCAGATACCTATGAAGGCGAAAACGGAACGCTTGACCTCAACTTTTACGTGCTGAAGGAAAATCTGGAGAAAGCAAAAAGTCATTTTAAAGATGTACCTCGTATGCTTCAGGCGTTTGAGCATTGGTTTGGCCCCTACCCGTTTTATGAGGATGGCTACAAACTGGTTGAAGTGCCTTATTTGGGTATGGAACACCAAAGCAATGTCACCTACGGTAATAAATATGAAAATGGTTATTTAGGCCGCGATCTGTCAGGATCCGGATGGGGATTGAAGTTTGATTTCATTATTATTCACGAAAGCGGACACGAGTGGTTTGCCAATAATATCACCAACAGAGACGTGGCCGATATGTGGGTGCACGAAGGCTTTACCGCCTATTCTGAAAACCTGTTCCTGGATTATCACTACGGCAAAGAAGCTGCTGCTGATTATGTGATAGGTACACGCAATGCTATACGCAACGACCGCCCCATTATCGGGATTTATGGCGTAGACTATGAAGGTAGTGGTGATATGTATTATAAGGGTGCAAATGTTTTACACACCGTACGCCAGCTTATTGAGGATGATGAAAAATGGCGCGAAATTCTACGCGGCTTAAACAAAGAGTTCTATCACAAAACCGTGACCTCAGCACAAGTTGAACAGTACATTAGTGACCAAAGCGGGATTGATTTAACCCAATTCTGGGATCAATATTTACGTACGACTCAAATACCCTTATTGCAATACGAAATAGAGGGCAAAACACTCAAATTTAGATACCTAGATATCGTTGATGGTTTTGATATGCCTGTAAAAATTCAGGTAAATGATAGCGAAAGCTGGATTTATCCCACTGCTGAATGGAAAACTGAAGAATTCAAAAACACTATTGAAGACGTAGCAGTAGACCGTAATTTTTATATAGAAAGCAAAAAAGTCAATTAGTACATGTCTAAAAGGCCTTTACATTATTTTAAAAATGCAGCAGAATGGAGAACCTGGTTGCACGAAAATCACGCAAGTAGTGAAGGCATTGAATTGATTTTTTATAGAGTAGATAGTGAAGAAGAAAGTATGCGTTGGGAAGAAGCGGTGCAGGTTGCTATTTGCTACGGTTGGATAGATAGTACCGTTAGAAAAATTGACGATAAACGCAGAAAGCAATATTTCTGTAAGCGCAACCCAAATAGCGGCTGGAGTGCGATTAATAAGGATTATGTCACCCAACTTACCGAAGCCGGATTTATGCACAGCAGTGGGCTTGAAGCTATTGAAACTGCAAAACAAAACGGTTCGTGGTCTTTACTGGACGATGTCGAAAACGGTGTTATTCCTGATGATTTAAGAGAAGCTTTTGATAAAAACCCGGAGGCGCTATATAATTATAATTCGTTTGCAAAAGGGTATCGCAAAAATTACCTGTATTGGCTCAATCAGGCTAAGCGGGAGGAAACCCGTCAAAAACGGGTTGAAGAAATTGTGATGCTTTGCGCTCAAAATAAAAAGCAGCGCGGCTAAAGCCATTGGGACTTTTTAACATTTTAGATTGTTTCTAAACTCTAAAAGTTGCTTATTTGCACAAATTATAGTCCCTTGTATTACAGACATTTACTCCCACTAGTACTTTACCTGATGTTCCAAAACTCAGGTAAAGCTCAAGACCAATCAAAAAATCACCTGTATTCACGTTTTTTTACGACCGAATTAAACGCAGGCGTCACCTCTCCTTCCAATTATAAATTTCCGGAGACCGATCTGCAAAAATCGCTTTACCTCAGCCTGGGTAATACCAACGCCGATAACGAAGACGAGTGGGCATACCGGCTCAACCGACCCAAAACAGGCGTCAGTCTGGGGCTTATCGACTTGGGTAATCCCGAAGCTTTAGGCTACGGGATTTCGGTGCTTCCGTTTGCTGAGTTTCAATTGCTACCGGAAACATTTAATGATCTTAATGTACAGGTAGGTACCGGTGCCTCCTATTTTACCGAAACTTATGACCTTGAAACCAATAAATACAATAGGGCGATCAGTACACACCTCAACTGGAATTTCAAACTTTTTATGTATTACGGGCTTACGCCAAACAGCAAAGTAAACTGGCGTTTGGGGCTCGGATACATCCACAATTCAAACGGCCATACCCGCCTTCCAAACCAGGGTTTGAATTCTTTTATGGGTGGAATTTCGGCACAGCTTAATTATGCCACGATTGAAGAGTCCCAAAAACAGACAGATTCTACAAGCTTTAAGCGCTCTACCTACAATTATCTGAACGCCGAAACCGGACTGGGAATACGCGTTTTAGCTCCCCTATTCAATACGCAAAAGCCGGTGTATAATCTTAATCTCGCATACGGAAAAGTCATTAACAACACCTTTAAAATCGGCGTGGGTGCCTACTACAGATATTATAAAGACTATCAGGATTTTATTGAATCTGATAACAGGCTTACTCAGGAAAACTATCCCGAATTTAAGAATAATCCCTACGGTTATGCCACCAATCTTGGTGTATTTGGGTCCGGTGAATTGTTGATGAATCACGTGGGCTTTGAGGTAAATGTTGGCCTGAATATTTACAAACCGTTTTATGCGCTCGATTACCGCATCAATAAATCCTACTCTTATATCATTCAGTATGAGGAGCCTCCAACCGAACTGGCCTATAAAAATCTGGACTGGTATTACGAATTTAAACGTACCGTTTCGGCACGTATGGGCCTTAAATACTACCTCTGGTCAACAGCAAAACCGCGAAGGAATAATGTGTACCTGGGTGGACACATCAATGCCAATTTAGGTCAGGCAGATTTTACCGAAATCAGTCTGGGTTACGTATATAACTTCAATTTTAAGTAAAACGAAAACCTTCAGTATAAAAAAAGCCCGCTTCAGAATTGAAGCGGGCTTTTGCTTTGAAATTATTTACAGCTATTCTTTTACCGAAAATTTAAAAGAAGTGGTAGTCTCGTATTTTTCTCCGGGTTTTAAAACCGTTGAAGGAAAATCAGCCTGATTTGGTGAATCAGGATAATGTTGGGTTTCTAAACAAAAACCACTTCGGTAAGCATAGGTGCCTTCGCCGTCTTTTTGTGTAAGGGTTCCATCCAGAAAATTCCCCGTGTAGAACTGAATCGCAGGCTCGGTGGTCATAATTTCCATAAATCTTCCGCTTTCCGGATCAAGAGCAGTAGCTGCTAATGTCATTTCGCCACCGGTTCCATTTAAAATCCAGCAATGGTCATAGCCCAGGCCTTTTTTCAGTTGATCATCTTCGGCATTGATTTCGGTTCCGATTTTCTTTGGTGTATTAAAATCGAAAGGTGTCCCAGCAACAGGTCGAAGCTCTCCGGTAGGGATTAAACCGGCATCAACCGGAAGGTACTGATCTGCATTGATCATCACTTCGGTATCCAAAATAGTCTTGTCAAAATCCCCGGAAAGATTGAAATACGAATGCTGGGTAAGATTTACCACAGTTGGCTTATCAGTCGTTGCTTCGTATTTCACCATCAGGGTATTGTCTGCCTGTAGGGTATAGGTTACGGAAGTTTCCAGATTCCCGGGATATCCCATATCCCCGTCAGGACTTAAATAGGTAAGTTTTAAACCTACATTATCGCCGTCTTTTACTTCTTCGGCATTCCAAACCACTTTATCAAAACCGGCAGTACCTCCGTGAAGACTGTTTTCACCATCATTTACCGGTAACTGATAGGTCTGACCTTCAAGTTCAAAAGTACCCTTAGCAATACGGTTTCCGTAGCGGCCAATGATTGCCCCAAAATAAGGCGAACCTTCCACATACTTATCCAGACTGTCAAAACCTAAAACCACATCCTGAAAAGTGCTGTCTTTACTTGGAGCCTTTAAGCTGGTGATGATCCCTCCGTAGGTAATGATATCTACCTGCATTCCGTTTGCGTTAACCAAAGCATATTTGGCTACCGGAATACTATCCTGAAACATCCCGAAATCAGATTTGGTGATCGATGCCTCTGGCATCTCCTCCACTACAGCTGTCTCGTCTTTTTTTGTCTCGTTTTTACAGTTAACTGCTGTAAACGCCATTCCCAAAACAACAGGAACGACCAGTAATCTTTTAATTATATTCATAAATGATAAAAGCTAAGTTGTTAATTACATTCTATGCTGAAACAAGTGAAAATAAGCTTCATTCGCATTTAGTGTGTCTTTAAAGTCACGCACACGCGTTTGATCGTCTATTACCACCAGTTCAATACCTGCAATATCGGCAAAATCCTCCATAAACTCTGTCGTAACCGCCTGGCTGTACACGGTATGGTGCGCGCCACCCGCTAAAATCCATGTTGTGGCAGCAATATCAAGGTTTGGCTTACAATCCCAAAGCACGCGAGCTACCGGTAAATGCGGCAGGTCAGCTTCCGGTTTAACGGCTTCCACTTCGTTGACAATAAGTCTGAAACGGTTACCCATATCTACCAAAGAAGCGTTGATTGCAGGACCTTCGGGCGAATTAAAAACCAAACGCGCAGGATCTTCCTTTCCTCCTATTCCTAAAGGATGCACCTCACAACTCGGCTTTCCGTCTGCGATAGAAGGACAAATCTCAAGCATGTGTGATCCCAGAACGTATGAACCTTTTGGCGTAAAATGATAGGTATAATCTTCCATAAACGAAGTACCGCCTTCCATACCAATTGCCATTACTTTCATAGCGCGTACCAAAGCAGCAGTTTTCCAGTCACCTTCTCCACCAAAACCGTAACCATCAGCCATAAGACGTTGGGTTGCGATACCTGGCAATTGCTTCAGTTCACCTAAATTTTCAAACGTATCTGTAAAAGCACCAAAACCACCTTCCTCTAAAAAGGCACGAAGTCCCAATTCAATTTTAGCGGCCTCTACGAGTGAATCGCGCTGTGCGCCACCTTCCTTAATTTTATCGGCTAAATTGTATTCGCTTTCATAGGTTTTAAGCAGTGCATCCAAATCTTCCTGCTTGATCTCGTTTATTTTAGCAACAATGTCTGAAGAATCAAAACCGTTTACGGTAAAACCAAAACGCATCTGCGCTTCAACCTTATCCCCCTCGGTTACGGCTACTTCACGCATATTGTCTCCTATACGGGCTACCTTCAGGTTTTGGAACTCATTCCATCCCAAAGCTACACGGGTAAAAATGCCGAGTTTTTGCTGAACACGGGCTTCCTGCCAGTGACCTACAACCACTTTACGCTTTTTACGCATACGCGACATCATAAAACCAAACTCCCGATCTCCGTGAGCCGACTGGTTTAAGTTCATAAAATCCATATCGATTTTATCCCACGGAATGGCCGCATTAAATTGCGTATGCAGGTGGCAAACCGGCTTGGTAAGCAGGTTAAGACCTTTAATCCACATTTTAGCAGGTGAAAAGGTGTGCATCCATAAAATTAAACCGATACAGTTTTTGTTTCCGTTTGCTTCCAGACACAGGTCTGTAATTTCGTTTGGAGTTTTTACCAGGTCTTTGTAAACAATCTTTACCGGAATGTCTTTAGAGTTATTCAGGCCTGAAGCTATTTCCTGAGAGTGGGCAGCCACCTGCTTCAGAGTTTCTTCGCCGTATAAATGTTGGGTTCCGGTTACAAACCAGACCTCTAAATGTTCAATAGTGTAATTCATAAAATAGGTTGTAGTCGTATTAATTTTATTAAGATGCTTTTCAGTTTAAGAGAAATAGATGTAGACCATCGCTACCATTGCACAGATCGCAATACCGGCGGGTTTTAGATATTTCCACGGAGTGATATCCACCTGACGGGTGTATTCCTCCAGATAATCGGTTTCGCGTGGGTAGAATTTACTTACACTAAACAGTATTCCCAGTACCAAAACAAAGATGATTCCCATAATGTGTAAGAAACTTGGGAAGGCTTCTTTAGCAATCACAGCCAGTTCTGAAGCGTCAGTAATACCTCCTGCTTCTGCAGCTGTAACCGCATTACCGGTGATGATGGGTTTGATCACGTAAAGGGTCACCAGATAGGTAACTACCGCAAAAACAATCGCAATATTTGCGGCTTTGCCGGAAACACGTTTTGAGAAATAACCTACCAAAATAATGGCAAGGATAGGCACACTAAACGAACCGTTAAGTTCCTGCAGGTAATTGAAAATACCTCCTTCAACGCCATAGAGCAAAGGAGCAATCATCATCGAAAATACAGCGAGTAAAGTACCGAAGATTTTACCGGCACGTACCACCTGCTTTTCTGAAGCGTTGTTGTTGAAATATTGTTTGTACAGGTCAAGACCAAAAAGGGTCACAGACGAGTTAAGAGCCGAGTTAAACGAACTCAAAATCGCACCAAAAAGTACCGCTGCAAAGAACCCTACAAAAGCAGTGGGAAGTACCGCTTTTACAAGCATAGGATAAGCCTCATCAGCATTGTCCAAATTTCCATTGAAGTATTGGAAGGCAATGATACCCGGCAATACCACGATAATAGGACCTAAGATTTTTACAAAAGCAGCAAGACAAAGACCCTTTTGACCTTCAGCAAGGTTCTTGGCACCTAAAGCCCGCTGAATGATTGCCTGGTTAGTACCCCAATAGTAAAAGTTTACAATTAACATCCCGGTAAATAGAGTGGTCCACGGCACCGAAGAATTAGGACCACCCAGAATGTCAAACTTTTCAGGCAGGTTTGTGGTCAACACGTTCATACCCTCAATGACACTTCCGTCACCTACGGCCATCAATCCAAAAATAGGAATCAATAAACCTCCTACAATAAGACCTACAGCATTGATCGAGTCGGAAACTGCAACGGCTTTCAATCCCCCAAAAATTGCATACACCGAACCGATAAGGCCAATACCCCATACGGTTACCCAAAGGGCAGATTCAGGCGACATGCCCATACGCTCGGGAAGATCAAACATCGTATTGATCGCCAATGCACCCGAGTATAATACGGTGGGAAGCATCGAGATTGCGTACGCCATCAAAAACAGGATAGACACAATCGTTTTCGTAAGTTTTCCGTAGCGTTTTTCTAAAAATTGCGGAATGGTAGAAATACCTCCTTTCAAATATTTAGGCAAGAGCACAAACGCAGTAAATACCATTGCAACTGCGGCAATAATCTCATAAGCAGCAATAAGAATACCTTCACTAAAACCTACACCGTTGGTACCGATGATCTGTTCGGTAGAGAGGTTAGTAAGCAGTAAAGATCCCGCGATTACCGGACCGGTAAGACTACGTCCTCCCAGGAAATACCCGTCTGAGGTGGTCTCATCGGTCGTACGCGACGCGAAATACGAAATAACCGCCACTAACAGTGTAAATGCGGCAAAAGTGATTAGTCCCATAATATGAAAATGTAAAAGGTTAAATTAAAAATTAGCAGCCCTGCCCGTAATAGGCATCTTTACCATGTTTACGCTCGTAATGTTTTTTGATCAAAGAATCCTTCAGTCTGGGTGCATTGGGATTAATTTGAAGCGTCAATTGCGCCATACGCGCGATTTCTTCAAGCACCTTGCTGTTGTAAACCGCTTTTGCAGCGGTTTCTCCCCAGGCAAAAGGTCCGTGGTTACCCAGCAAAACCATATTTACCTCGTTATAATCCAGATTGCGTTCCTTAAAGCAATCCAATATCTGAATACCCGTGTTGTGCTCGTAATTACCCGCGATTAAATCGTCGTGCATAGGTGCAGCACAAGGTATGTCTGCCGTTAAATGGTCTGCATGGGTGGTTCCAAATACCGGAATATCCATTTGTGCCTGTGCCCATGCGACAGAATAGGTAGCGTGGGTATGTGCAATACCTCCTATCCTTTCCCAGTGTTTGTAGAGATAGGCGTGGGTTTTGGTGTCTGAAGAAGGTCGCTTGGTTCCTTCAACGATTTCGTTATCAAAATCGACAATAACAATGTCTTCGGGCTTTAAGATTTCGTAGGGCACACCGCTTGGTTTTATGGCGAAAACTCCATTTTTACGGTCAACGGCGCTTACGTTACCAAAGGTGTAAATAACCAGACCTAAAGCGTCTAGTTCCATATTAGCCTCGTAGCACTCTTCTTTCAGGGATTTATACATGATGTTCTAATGTCTTTTTTGATTTTACAATTGAATTTTCAACGAAAGCACTCAGTGCCTCGTAGCGTTCCATCTGTTCTGAAAAAACCTCTAAATATTCCGGTTGGGGATGATATTCGGCCTCATAATCACTTCCTAAAGTTTGGCTGGCAGTGATCACATCCGGATAAATACCTGCAGCTACAGCGGCATAGACCGCTGCTCCCAAAGCAGGCGCCTGATCTGATGCTGCAACTTTGATGGGCACGTTAAGCGTATTTGCCAGCGATTGCATGATAAATTTAGACTTGCGGGCAACGCCACCAATACCTACAACGGTTTTGATCTCGATACCTTCATAGGCAAAGCGATCCATTATTTTCTTGGAGCCAAAGCAAATCGCGTTCACCAAAGCCTTAAAGATGTGCGGAGCACGCGTACCCATATTGAGATTGGTAACTGCCGCTTCCAGTTCCTGATTGGCGTCTGGTGTTCTTCTTCCGTTGATCCAGTCTAAAGCAACCGGAATGGCTTCGTGATGCGGAATAGCCTCAGCGGCATCAGATAATTTTCTGATAAAGTCTGATTCTATTTCAGCTTTAAGTTTTTCTTTTTGTTCTGCGGAAAGTATATCTGAAGTCAGAACAAGGTTATCTATAGGCCAGCTCAAAACATCTTTAAACCAGGCCAATAAATCTCCAAAAGCGGACTGACCGGCTTCCAGACCTACAAGGCCGGGAATTACCGAGCCTTCAACCTGCCCGCAAATACCGCGAACGGTCTTATCTGCCGTAACTTCAGGAGCCGAAACGCTGATGTCACAGGTAGACGTTCCCATCACCCGAACCAGCGTATGCTCTTCAACCTTGGCACCTACTGCACCGGCGTGCGCATCAAAAGTACCCACGGCGATAACCGTATCTGTTGTAAGGCCTAATTTCTCAGCCCAGGCTGCGCCTAAGGTACCGGCAATCTCATCTGAGGTATAGGTTTCAGTATATAATCGATCTCGCAATTGCGCCAGATACGGATCTAATTTTCCTAAGAATTCTTCGGGTGGCAAGCCGCCCCAGCTCTCGTGCCACATCGCCTTATGACCCGCTGCACAACGACTGCGTTTAAAGTCGGCTAACGAAACATTATCAAGCAAGGTAAACGTCATCCAGTCGCAATGCTCCATCCAGGAATAAGCTGCTTTTTTTACAGCTTCGTCTTCACGGGCAACGTGTAGAATTTTCGCCCAAAACCATTCAGAAGAATAGATTCCGCCTTCATATTTGGTAAAGTCTTCACCTCCCCAGCTTCGGGCGAGGTCGTTGATTTCATTAGCTTCCTCAATAGCGGTGTGGTCTTTCCACAAGACCATCATGGCGTTGGGGTTTTCTTCGAACCCGGCAGTTAGCGCTAGCGGAATTCCATCCTGATTAACAGGAATTGGAGACGAACCGGTGGTATCTATACAAATTCCTTTTACCGCTTCGGCTTCTACCCCACTTCGGGAAACAACTGCTTTTATCGTAGCTTCTAAACCTTCCAAATGATCTAAAGGATGTTGACGAAAACGATTTTCTGAAGCGTCACAATACAAACGCTCTTTCCAGCGCTTGTAATAACTAACTTCAGCTTCGATTTCCTGACCGTTAGATGCATCAATCAAAACTGCTCTAACCGAATCTGAGCCGTAATCCAGACCTATAACATATTTTTTCATAAACTAAACTGCTGTTATCTGACAAATCTACTATTTTCAAATTAAAAATGTAAAAGATACATTTAAAATAATTTTAACTATTTTCTTAAAAGTCTGCATTTAACAAACGCACACCATAAATTCCTGAGGTCCTGGAGTTGGGAGCCGCCTCAAAACGCACATTTAAAATTTCGCTTTTTGCAACAAGCTCGTCGGGTAAATCATAATCTACTTCGAAGAACGAATTGCCCTGCGTCCCATCAAATTGAGGAGATGCGATCACCTGCCCGTTTACCAAAATATCGAACTTCCTTCCCGCATCTTTACCGTAATAGGTAATGCGCAAGGTTTTAGCCAAAGCATCTTTGTTTCTCAAATCATAACTGAACCAACCCGTCGCATCGCGCCAGTGGCGGTTTTGATGCACACCGCTGTTAGAATCTTTAGAATCAAAACCATGATCAGACTCGGGTTGCTGCTCTCCCGGAGCTACATAATCAAGTGTTATTGATCTCAGATAGGCTTCTGCTTTTTGCTGCTCCTCGAGTTTGCGCTGCATTTCGGAAAGACTTTCAGGAGTTTCGGTTTTAAAATAAATGGTGTAGCGCTTTTCGTGAATGTTGTAAAATGGCTGAAGCACCAAATCCTTATATGCATCAGGATACAACAATTGCGAAGCGGTAAATTGTAAAGTTTTACCGGCAATGGGCTTGATCTGGTCAAGCATAGATTCACCGGCTTTTGCAACAAATGTAGGTGCTTCAGTCAAAGGCAAAAACGGACCGTTAGCAATATGACCGCCACGACTATCGTCAGCAAACATACCTTTTTGATCTTCATCTCCGGTCACAGCCGCCAAAACCAGCGGACCGTACTTAACCGAAACATATCCCGACTCATCCGGAATTTCTTCAAGACTGAGATGCATTGGCATTTCCATTTTTACACGATCGCCGTTTTTCCATTTGCGTTTCAAAGCAATATAGCTTCCGGGCTTGGCTTCAAGCTCCTGAAGCTTTCCGTTTACATAAACTTTTAAAGCCCCTGCTGCCACCCATTCCGGATAGCGTAACATCAGTTTTGCTTTGGTTTTCTTTCGGCTTTGCCAAATCAATTCTGTAAAATCAGCTTCCGGGAACCGGGTTTCCTGTTTTAAGGAAGCCTGTTTTTCTTCCCATTTCACTTCAGAAGGAATAAACAGGTTTACATAAAGCTTGTCTTCCGCTTTTGCGTAAATGAGTTCGTTGTACTTGGTATGATTTTCCATCCCCGAGCCTACGCAGCACCAGAAACTGGTTTCAGGTTGCGAGTACACGCGGTAATGCCCGGGACGCATTGGAGTAAAATACACAAAGCCACCCTCGGGATTTTGAGTGGATAAAATGTGATTGTATAGGGCGCGCTCGTAAAAATCGATATAATTTTCTTCCGCCGTGTCTTCAAATAAGAGCTTGCTGAGTTTAAGCATATTGTAGGTATTGCAACTCTCAGGCCCCTGCTCGCTGCTCATAACCGAAGAAAAATCATCAATAGGATTGAAATGTTCGCGAACGCTATTTCCGCCGATGCTCAGGCTGCGTTTTTCAGTCACGTTATCATAAAAATTGGAAGCGGCGTTGTGGTATTCTTTATCTGCTTCCAATTGATTGATGCGCTCAAAACCGATGAATTTCGGGATTTGAGTGTTGGCGTGCATTCCGGTTAGGATGTCTTCATCAACTGCTAGTGGCTCCAACAATGCCAGTTGGGAAAAGTCTTTAGCTAGTTTCAAGTACTTTTTATCGCCGGTAATCGCATAGACTTCAGCAAAAACTTCGTTTAGGCCGCCGTGTTCGGAGCGCAGCATATCCTGAATTTGTTCTTGAGAAAGATTTTCAGTGATGCCCATAAACCAATCAGTCAAATCGATCAACATGTCTTTTGCAATTGGAATTTCGGCGTGCAGCCACGCGTCTTTGAGTCCGTTGAAGGTCTTGTGAATATTGTACAAAGGCACCCATTTGTTATTCAATCCAAAGCTTGATGCATTGATTTTTCCGGCTTTAATTTCATCCCATAGCTGCTTACTTCCGGGAATTCCGCCCACGTAACCATTACCGTTTGCCTGTTGTGCTTTTTGTAATTCGGTAAGCGCATAGTCTAGCAACTCTTTAGCTTCAAGATCGCCGATAGACGCGTAATACATAGACAAGGCAGACAGGTAATGTCCTGCAGTATGCCCGTCAAGACCGGTATTTTCCCAGTTGGTATAAGATTCGGCTTTAGGCTCGAGACCGGCTTCGCGTAAAAAAGGTGCAAGCAGGCGATCTGCCTCTAAATCTTTGATGTATTCAAAATCGGTTAAAGCGGCTTCTTTAAAAACGCCTGAAGTAACCTCAACCTGATTGAGCGGGAATAAATCAACGCTTTGCTGCGCCGAAAGACCCCAACTCCATATTCCTAATACTGCAAGTATTTTTTTCATATTAATCTACTATTTTAATATTTAAACCCGGCCAGCCTGTATCGTCCCAAGAGAGCTGAGCGATTTGCAGTTTTGGCTTCGCATTATCCTGCGCATCGTATGCGTGGAAAATGATATAATCTTTGTCATCAAAGGTATAGGCAGCGTTGTGCCCAGCTCCATACCAGTTCGCATTGCCTTCAAGGATAAGGGTTCCACCACCTGCGTTAAGGCTTTTGCCTTCCCGGTCAACATAGGGACCGGTTGCCTTTTTAGAACGGCCCACGACAACTTTATAGGTGCTGTTTTCTCCCCGGCAACACAAATCCCAGGATAGAAACAGGTAATACCAACCGTTCTTTTTAAAGATAAACGGAGCCTCAAGAGCCGCATCACCCGGGTTATCGTCTGCCAACTCAAAAGAGCGTTCTCTTCGTGCAATCGTGTACCATTCCTGAGGTTTTGCGATTGATTTTAAGTCGTCAGCAAGTTTGACCATTTTGAGGCCTTCCCAAAAACTTCCAAAAGCCAGCCAGGGCGTTCCTTTTTCATCAATGATCAAATTGGGATCAATGGCATTCCACAAATCCCGGTTGGGAATCGACTGAATTACTATTCCCTGATCTTCCCACTTATAGGCAGGATCGTTTGCATCTAATGTTGAATTTATTGTCAGGCCTATAGCTGATGTATTTTTCGCGAATGCGGAAACCGAATAATACAAATAGTATTTCCCGTTATGAAAACTGATGTCTGGAGCCCAGATATGATTGTTAAAATCCTGAGCAACCTCATCTGCCCAAACCGGCTCTTCCTGAAAAACCTGAGGCTGGCGTTCCCAGTTCTTCAAATCTGATGAACTGAAAACCGATATTCCCCTACCGGTACTAAACAGGTAAAACGTATTTCCCTCTTTAATCATTACCGGATCATGCACCCGTATGTCCTGAGCAAAAAAGCTTCCGTTGATTAGGAATACTAAAAGTGCAAGGTGCTTTTTCATTTATATTACGGTTGAATTCCCTCTGAGGTCATCACAATACGTTTGATGCTTCCGTCTTCATTGTAATACAGGCGATCTACACATACCGAACGATGATAACTACTTCCGTGAATAGGAATGCTCCCGTTATGATAAATAAAATACCAGTTGCCTTCAAACTCAATAATAGACTGGTGATTGGTATTGCTATTGCCGGCCACTTCATTTAAAATCCCTTTAAACTCCCAGGGACCGGTAACGGATTTAGACATCGCATAAGCTATTTTCTCAGGAAAGTCATACGCGTAAGACAGGTAATACCAATCGCCGCGTTTGTGGATGTAAGGAGCTTCGGTAAACTTGGGAAGATCAACGGTATGGATAGGACCGTCCATTTCAATCATAGTGTCTTTCAGCTTAACATATTTACAAACCCGATTACCCCAATATAGATACGGCGTGCCATCATCATCGATGAAAACGGTAGGGTCGATATCGTCCCAGCTTATATCAGTTTGCGTCGTCATATCATTTGTGATGAGCGCTTTGCCAATGGCATCTTTCCAGGGTCCTTCCGGGCTGTCTGCCACGGCTACTCCTATAGCCTTTCCGGGTTTTGAATCATTATGTTCTGCGGTCACAAACCAGTAGAACCTGCCATCCTTTTCAACAACCTCAGAAGCCCAGGCTGAATGAATAGCCCAATCAAAATCACTTGGTTTTAACGGAACAAGATGCTCTTTCCAGTTGACCATGTCGTCTGAAGAATACAGCAGCCACTCATCCATAATATAGCGCTCTTCATTTTCCGGCGCCTGATCGTGCCCGACATACAGATAGACCCGGCCGTTATGAACAAAAGCTGCGGGATCAGCCGTGTATTTATTGGTAATGATGGGATTGTTAAACGAACTTTCAAGTTCTTTAAAAAGTTCTTCCCCCCGCTCAGGATCCTGAGCTAAAGCGTTGTCAGACAACACAAAACACAGATATGAAAAAAATGCTATTCTAAGACTTTTGATCATAAGTCTCTATTTGATTTGTTGCTACGCGCTTTTAGTTTGCTTCAAGAACCACTACCGAAAACGGTGGTAACTCTACTTCAAGAGTTCCGTTTTTAAGCTTGAATTTTTTGAATTGTTCAGGCTGAATTTTTTCCGGCGACTCAAATGTGTTGTGATCTTCAAGTGTTTTTGAAGTTAGAATTGTTGCGCTGATATCTTTCAGTTTTAAAGCACCTACGGCTACGCTAACAGTATTTGATTTTTTAGAATCGATATTCACCAAAGAGATGTGAACCTTTCCTGCTGCATCTTTTGAAGCCGAAGCATTTACTGCCGGAAGCTTTTCACCATTAAACTCATAGTCTGGCGTATTCAATTCGATAGGAATAAGCTGCGCATCCTGATGCACGTTGTACATTTTCATCACATGATAGGTAGGAGTCAGGATCATTTTCTCACCTTCGGTAAGAATAACCGCCTGAAGCACATTTACAACCTGAGCCAGATTGGCCATTTTCACACGTCTTGCATGATTGTGAAAGATGTTTAAAGTCATACCTGCAATCATCGCATCACGCATCGTATTCTGCTGAAATAAGAAGCCGGGATTGGTATCTTCCATAACATCATACCAGCCGCCCCACTCATCAACGATTAAGTCTACCTTGCCTTTAGGATCGTACTTATCCATGATTTCAACATGCTTGGTAATGAGTTCTTCCATTAACCAGGCCTGCTCCATAGTTTTAAAATACTGGTCTTCCGAAAAGCCTACAGAAGGTCCTTTTGCATTCCAGTCTATTACCGAATAATGGTGTAAAGCAACACCTTGCAGCAGGTTATGCGGAATGTCGCGCATCAAAACTTCCGTCCAGTGATAATCGTCGTTACTGGCACCTGAGGCTATTTTATACAAACCGCCTTCAAGACCGGCATCAGACATAAAAGTGGCATACTTACGGTAGATATCAGCATAATATTCTACTCGCATATTTCCACCACAACCCCAGGCTTCGTTTCCTACACCCCAGTATTTTACACCCCAGGGCTTTTCACGGCCGTTTTCCTTTCGCCAATCGGACATTGGGCTGATTCCGTCAAAATTCACGTACTGTACCCAGTCTGCCAGTTCCTGTACTTCACCGCTTCCCACGTTTCCGGCCAGGTAAGGTTCTGCTCCAAGCTCTTCGCAGAGATTTAAAAAGTTATGAGTACCAAAGCTGTTATCTTCGGTCACATTACCCCACCAGGTATTTACGATTGTAGGACGCTCGCTTTGTGGCCCTACCCCGTCCTTCCAGTGATAGGTATCTGCAAAACAACCGCCCGGCCATCTCAGGTTGGGAATCTTCAAATCTTTTAAGGCGTTGATAATGTCATTACGAACACCCTCTGTATTGGGAATATTACTTTTTTCGCCCACATAGAGACCGTCGTAAATACAACGTCCCAGATGCTCTGCAAAATGACCATAAATATTTTTGTCAATTACGGGAGCTTCGTCTGATGGATTGAGTGATACTGTAGCCTGAGCCAAAGTGATCAACGGAGTCAAAAAAAGAAGAAAAACCGGAAGAATACGGGTTGTACGTAACATAGAGTTTATTTTTTTAAATAAAACGTTTGCGCTATTGAAGCATTGTTTTAAGTGTTAATTTCACATTTAACAAATTAAGGTAAAATTTTCTTAAAATCAAACCTACTTTTGAATATTTATAAAAACACAAAAGCCAGTAAGGGCCTAAACTGTGTAATCCACATTTGTTAATTAATTTTATATTTGTTAAAAAATTAAAATGTTAAGCAGCTATTCAACCGCAGATAAAGTGCTTCTGGCTCTGGACTGCATCATCTTTGGATTTGACCAGCATCAACTTAAAATCCTGCTTATTCAAAGAGACTTTGAACCTGAAAAAGGAAAATGGTCACTTATAGGAGGCTTTCTAAAACGCACCGAAACTCTGGATGATGCTGCAAAACGCATTCTCAATCACCTCTCCGGTCTTGATGACATTTATTTGGAACAGCTGTATACCTTTAGCGAAGTAGATCGCGATCCCGGCGAGCGTACACTTTCTACCGCATATTATGCCCTGATTAATAGTGAGGATCACAAACTCCTGGAAGACGGCGACTATACTGCAAAATGGTTTGACATTAAAGAGGCTCCCAACCTGATTTTTGACCACAATGAGATGGTACAAAAAGCAATCCTGAGATTACGCCGCAGGGCGGTGAGTAAACCTATTGGTTTTGAATTACTGCCCGAGAAATTCACGATGCTGCAATTGCAGAAACTTTATGAAGCCATTCTGGACGTCGAGCTGGACAAACGCAACTTTATCAATAAAGTAAATGCGCTTGATATTCTGGTTAAACTCGATGAGAAGGATATGACTTCCTCCAGAAAAGGCTCTTACCTCTATCAGTTTGATAAAGAGAAATACGACCAAAAGATCGAGGAAGGTTTTACCTTTAAAATCTAGTGTAATTGCGGAGTTAAGACTCCTCTTCCATTAGGTATTCCTTAACAATCTGTGCGTTATAGCCCCAGTTATCTTAATTAAATCCCAATTTTAATCCTTTTGTATAAGAATTTCCTCATTCTTTTAAACAAAGAATTAAATTTGAAAGTTGATCGGCTTATAACCACATATGGATGCAGTAAAATCTACTTTCAGTATAAAAGATCTGGAATGCTTTGGAGGTGTGAAAGCGCACACCATACGTATGTGGGAGCGCAGGTATAATCTTTTGGAACCCAAACGTACCGACACCAATATTCGATATTACGATCTGGCCGATCTGCAAAAACTACTCAATGTCACGTTTCTGCTTCAGCACGACTATAAAATTTCTAAAGTAGCAGAACATTCAACCGAAGAGATTGCTCAGCTGGTTCAGGAAATCCTTAAGAAAAACCGGCTTGGCTCTAATTATCACGCTATTAGTTCGTTTAAAATAGCGATGATGAATTTTGATCACCATTTGTTTACCAAAACGTTTAATACGCTTTCGGAGAAAATGGAGTTTAGAAAGATATTTTTTCAGGTATTCATCCCGCTTCTTGAGGAGATTGGCCTGCTTTGGCAATCCAACGCCATAAACCCGGCACACGAGCATTTTATTTCCAATCTTATACGTCAAAAAATGCAGGTAAAGATTGAAAGTTATAGTGCCAACAACAAGAGTACGAGTTCTAAAACCTTTGTTTTATTTCTTCCTGAAAATGAAATCCACGATCTGGGACTTATATTCCTCAACTACGAAGTAGCCGCAAAAGGCTTCAAATATATTTATCTAGGTCAAAGTATTCAGACCGAAAGTTTAAAATATCTGGTAAGCGCACTGCCCGATGCGCATTTTGTGAGTTATATGACCATAAATAGCAACGGGATTAGTATTGCTGAATTTGCCCGGCAATTCAACCGGGATGTAGAAAGCGATAAAGTACCTCTATATTTGTTAGGTCGCCTCATTCACGAAGAAAATCAGGCAGATATGCCTTCAAATGTAAAACTTATTAAAACCATTGAAGCGTTTCAGACGCTTTTAAATTGATACAAATCATGCCAAAAAAGATTGCTGTTTTAGGATCAGGATTTTCAGCTCTGGCTGCCTCTGCTTATCTGGCTAAAGCCGGTCACGACGTTCATATTTACGAGAAAAACAGTTCTGCCGGAGGGCGCGCGAGACAATTAAAAAGGGAAGGCTTCACCTTTGATATGGGACCATCCTGGTATTGGATGCCAGATGTTTTTGAACGCTTTTTTCAGGATTTTGGCAAGTCGGCTTCAGATTATTACAGTCTGGAGAAACTGGGACCTGCCTACAGGGTATATTTTGGCCCCGGTGACTACATCAGTATTCCCGACACACTCGAAAAAATAAAATTGATTTTTGAACAGGAAGAACCCGGAAGCGGTGCAAAACTGCAGCGCTTTATAGACGAAGCCGGCAAAAACTACGATGTGGCCATAAAAGATTTGGTATACAGACCGGGAGTTTCCCCTCTTGAGCTGGTAACACCGGCAACCATAAAAAAAATAGGAAGCTTTTTTAGCACCATAAGTAAAGACGTACGCAAATCATTTAAAAATCCCAAGCTTGTACAAATTTTGGAGTTTCCGGTATTGTTTCTGGGTGCTAAACCACAGGATACCCCGTCTTTTTACAGCTTTATGAATTACGCCGATTTTGGGATCGGAACCTTTCACCCTAAAACCGGTATGCACGCCGTTGTAGACGCGATGACCAGTCTGGCTACAGAACTGGGAGTTACCTTCCATTTTAATAGTGAAGTGAGTCGCATTCGTACCCAGGGCAATAAGGCTATAGGTATTGAAGTCAACAATAAATCAGTTGAAGCAGATGTTGTTTTAAGCGGGGCAGACTACCATCATACCGAGACCCTTCTGCCTCAAAAACTGAGACAGTATTCTGAAAAATACTGGGAAAGCCGGGTATTTGCCCCTTCTTCTCTCCTGTTTTATGTAGGTTTTGATAAGAAAGTTGAAAACGTTGATCACCATACCTTATTTTTTGATGTGGACTTTGAGCAACACGCACGGGATATTTACGATAATCCCGAGTGGCCAGACGAACCCTTATTTTACGCAAACTTCCCTTCAAAAACAGACGCTACTATGGCTCCGGAAGGAAAAGAAGCCGGCTTTTTTCTGATTCCGCTTGCTCCGGGTCTGTATGATTCACAGGAATTACGTGATACCTATTTTGATATCATCCTAACCAGACTTGAGAAGATCACCAATCAAAAGCTCAAAAAAAATATTATATTTAAAGAGTCTTTTTGTGTAAATGACTTTGTAGAAGTATATCATTCCTATAAAGGTAACGCCTACGGGATGGCCAATACGCTGCTTCAAACTGCATTCTTAAGACCTAAGTTAAAGAGTAAAAAAGTTGCTAATTTATATTTCACCGGTCAATTAACAGTTCCGGGACCCGGAGTACCTCCTGCTTTGATTTCGGGAAAACTTACAGCAGGTTTAATTACCAAAAAGAACAATTGAAAAAGAATGAAACAAATTTTTGACAACGTATCCCTTTCCTGTTCAGAAACCGTAACGCGCTCCTACAGCACTTCGTTTTCTACGGCTACTCGCATGCTCTCGCCGGGCATACGTCAGGACATTCACAACATTTACGGTTTTGTACGCTTTGCTGATGAAATCGTCGATACCTTTCACGATTACGATAAAGAAACTCTTTTTAAGCGTTTTGAAATCGATCTCGAAAACGCCCTTACCGATCGCATAAGCCTAAACCCGATTCTCAATTCTTTTCAGAATACCTATCACAAATATGGAATTGAAAAACATCTGGTAGATGCGTTTATGAACAGTATGCGTCTTGATCTAAGTAAAAACAAATACCTTACCGAAGAAGAATACAAAAATTACATTTACGGTTCTGCAGATGTGGTAGGCCTTATGTGCCTTACCGTTTTTGTAAAGGGTGATCGCCAGAAGTATGAAGAACTCAAAGATTGTGCGATGAGTCTGGGTTCTGCTTTTCAAAAAGTGAACTTCTTACGCGATCTCAAGGCAGACCACGAAGAACTAAGTCGCACCTACTTTCCCAACACCAACCTTAACGAACTTGACGAGGCTTCAAAACAACGTATCATAACAGAAATTGAGGCCGATTTTGCTAAAGGACTCGCGGGGATTTGTAAATTGCCGGTAGAAGCAAAATTTGGGGTTTACACCGCTTACCGCTATTACAAAAAGCTGTTGAGTAAACTTAAAAACACCCCTTCGCTGGAAATTAAAAACGCGCGTATACGAGTTCCTAACTATGTAAAAGCATCATTGCTGGCGCGCAGTTATGTGAAATACAGATTAAATCTTATATAAAATGCAGGCATTACTTTGGATTGCTGTTTTTGTACTTACCTTTTTTATCATGGAGTTTATGGCGTGGTTTACCCATAAATACGTAATGCACGGGTTTCTCTGGGTATTACACCGTGACCATCATCATAAAGACCATGGTTCCTGGTGGGAACGCAACGACTTCTTCTTTATTTTCTATGCCCTTATAAGCATAGGTTGTTTTTTGCTTTGGCAATATGAAAATGTATGGATTGGACTGCCCATTGGACTGGGTATTTTTGCCTACGGGGTAACCTACTTTATGGTTCACGATATCTTTATACACCAGCGTTTTAAACTTTTTAGAAACGCCAACAACTGGTACGCAAAAGGCATTAGACGGGCGCACAAAATTCATCACAAACACCTGGGCAAGGGAGATGGTGAATGTTTCGGGATGCTCATTCCTCCGCTTAAATACTTTAAAAGGTAGATGAGTTTTCTCACCGCGCACTGGAAATACCTGTGCTTTGCAAACTATGCAATCGATCCCGCGATCTTAGAACCTTACCTTCCTCCTCATACCGAACTCGATTTTTTTGAGGGGAAGTGTTATGTTAGTCTGGTGGGATTCTTATTTGATGATGTTAAGCTTAAAGGCATTCCTGTTCCTTTTCACCGCAGTTTTGAAGAGATCAACTTACGCTTTTATGTACGGTATAAGGATGGAAATATCTGGAAGCGCGGTACGGTATTCATCTCTGAAATTGTAAACAAACCGGCCATTGCCTGGGTTGCAAACACTTTGTATAACGAAAAATACAGTGTTTATAAAATGCATTATAAACACGATCTTGCCAAAGAAGAAAACTTTTTTAGCTACGGCATACATCTGGAAGATCACTGGAATTTAATGCAGGTCGCCACATCCCCTGAAGCTAAAAGCTACGATCCTAAAGGGATTACAGCCTTTATCACAGAGCATTTTTGGGGTTACAGCAAAAAATCAGATACCCAAACCTGGGAATATGAGGTCAAACACCCGCTGTGGAAAAGCTATGACATACTCGATTACGAGATTGTTTTTGATTTCGAAAGGTTTTACGGTGAAGCGTTTAGCGATCTCTCTACCCGGGAACCCGATAGCATTCAATGTATGGACGGCTCTGCTATTAGCATCGAAGGCAAAAAGCTTATCAAAAACTAATTACCGTAAACCGGTAATCAAGCGGGTCGAGAGCTTCAAACAACTGCGGAAGCAAATCTGCTCCGTATTCTGCATAAAACTCCGAGAAATTGAACACCCGCTCCTGTAAATTCTGAGCCGGAAAGAGTTCGTTTTGAATCAGTGTAAAGCGTTGTACGTGATCGCTTAATTTTCGCTTTTGGGCTTTCAGCAGGCGTTTCTCCAGATTATCGAGCCCCTTTAACTGTTTTACTTCCTGCGCTTTTACGGCTCCTAAAAAGGATTTATCGGTTTGCTCTGCGAGTTCGTATAAAGCTTCAAACTGCTTTACCAAATGTTGTTTTTGAGGCGAAAAATCAATGTCGATATTCGAAATTTTACGAATTTTTCGGTTGACCAGGTCATTTTGACTCAGGAACAATTCGTTTAGACTTATATCCAGTTTTTCGAGTTTTTCCTTCTGCTTTTCGGTAATTAACAAAGCGGAATTACGCAACATCAACATTGGGAAAGTCGCCCCTACGGCATCAAAATAAGTTTTGAGCTCCAGCCAGTATGCGATTTCTCCTCCACCGCCTATGTACGCCAGATTCGGCAAAATTACTTCCTGATAAAGTGGACGCATAATCACGTTAGGACTGAAAGCTTCCGGTGTGGATTGCAATTTTTCTAAAAGCTCAGCTTCCGAAAACTGAAGCTCGGTATCGTTTACAAAATAGCTTCCGTCTTGTTTAATGATACGCTCGCGAAGACCTTCCGCCAGGTAAAATAAATTGATTTCGCGGGCATTCACCTGTACCGAATACCCATTTTCCTCTAATTTTTCAGCCTGAGCACCTACCAGGTCAAAAGCCTTTTGCTCCAGCAATTCCTGCTTCATATAGGGCGCAAAAACTGCTTTTAAATCGTGATCGTTTCCATCTACAATCACCAGACCATAGGCTGCAAAAAGCCGGTGCGCCAGAAAACGCGTGGCTTTTGCCAGATTATTATGTTTGAGATAGGCGCTTTCAAAAAGCTGAGCGAGTTCCTGCGCAACACGTGTGGTACCCAGTTCTGCCTGCAAACGCTCGTAGACAGCGTCAAGTCCGCCATTATTCAAGGCTCCAACTGCACCTTTATCGTTATCTGAAATGTCCTCGCGGTTCCATTGTATTTTTTTTCCGTGAAGTCTGAAATAGTTGATTTCATCAAAATCGTGATCTTCGGTCGCCATCCAATACACCGGCACAAAATTCGAATCGGGATAGGTTTCTTTAAGCTTTCGCGAAAGCGTAATGGTACTGATTATTTTATACAAAAAGTAAAGTGGCCCCGTAAACAGATTGAGCTGATGCCCGGTCGTGACGGTATAGGTATTGGGCAATGCCAAAAGTTCAAGTGCATCAAGGCTTTCAGGAGTGTGCTCCAGTCCTTCATACTGTTTACGCAAAGCGGAAACCAAAACCTCCCGGTTCTCCGCAGAAAAATTCTTGTTTTCAATCTGAGACTTAAAGTTCTCCAGTGTTGGGAAATGCCCGTAAAAGCCGGAAAGATTTTCGTCCTGATCCAGGTAATCGCAGATAAGCTTTGAAAAATAACCGGTCTCTGAATAGGGAATTTTATGCGTGGACATTTACTGTTTTTTACAGGGTAAAATAATACGAATAGGGCTTTAACAGCCCCAAATTTACGTTAATTCACACAGATGACTTCGCTCTAATTTTAGTAGTTTTAAAGCTTCTAAAATACAACGCTGATGATTCGATCTTTTTTCTTCCTGTTTACCTTCACGTGCACCATTCTTTCGGCACAAAACCTTCAAAGTCCGTCTGAATTTTTAGGCTATGAGATTGGCACCGAGTTTACCCGTCACGCCAACGTAGTTTCCTATTTTAAACACGTAGCAGAGCAGTCTGACTGGGTAACCTATCAGGAATATGGAAAAACAAACGAACGCAGACCCCTCACCTATGCCGTGATTTCCACACCTGAAAATCTGTCCAATCTGGAGACCATTCGCAGCAATCAATTAAAAAATGCCGGTTTGGAAAGCGGCTCCGTGAGTCCGGACAAGGCCATAGTTTGGCTTAGCTATAATGTACACGGTAATGAGGCAAGCAGCACCGAGGCTTCGATGCTTACGCTTTATGATCTGATCACCACCAAAAAGGAATGGCTAAAAAATACGGTCGTAATTATAGATCCCTGCGTAAATCCGGATGGAAGAGATCGTTATGCCAACTGGTACAATCAGGTTAAGGCCAGCCCTTATGACACCAACCCCGATGCGATTGAGCACAATGAGCCCTGGCCCGGTGGTCGTCCCAATCATTATCTTTTTGACCTCAACCGCGACTGGGCCTGGGCGACACAGGTAGAAACCCAACAGCGTCTAAAAGTATACAACCAGTGGATGCCGCATATTCACGTAGATTTTCACGAACAGGGTATTAACGAACCCTACTATTTTGCACCGGCTGCAGAGCCTTTTCACGATATCATAACTCCGTTTCAACGGGATTTCCAGACGCAAATCGGTGCCAACCACGCCAAATACTTTGATAAAAATGGTTGGTTGTTTTTTACCCGGGAGCGTTTTGACCTGCTGTATCCCAGCTACGGCGATACCTATCCTACCTATACCGGTGCGATTGGGATGACTTATGAGCAGGCCGGTAATGGCGGTGCGGGTCTGGGTATTAAAACATCAGATGGCGAAGTACTCACCCTGGTAGATCGGGTGCAGCATCATTTTACTACCGGAATCTCAACTGTGGAAATCGCCTCTCAAAATGCCGAAAAACTGAATGCGGAATTCAAAAAATACTTCAGTGCTCCTGATGTGGCGTACAAAAGCTTTACCCTTAGCGGTGAAGCAGATCATTTGCAGGCGTTGGCCGATTTGTTTAATATTCACGGAATCAAGTATCAATTTACCGGAAAAGGCAAAACCAGCGGTTACAACTATACCTCTCAGAAAAACGAAAGCCTTTCTTACGACCGTGCTCTTGTTGTTAGTACCAATCAGCCCAAAGGAAAACTGGTTCACGTTTTATTAGAGCCTGAAGCCGCACTTTCAACTCCGTTAACCTATGATATTACCGCCTGGAGCTTGCCTTACGCTTATGGACTTGATGCGGTTGCGAGCAGTTCTAACGGCTCATCTACTGCAGATTCAGCTGTAGATGCAGTGTCGAATACCGTAAATACCAATGCTGCGGGCTACATTAGCAAATGGAACAGTATGCAGGATGCACGTTTCTTAGCCGCTTTGCTGAAAGAAAACATCAAAGTACGTTTTAGCGAAAAAGCTTTTCGCCTTGAGAATAAAGACTACCCGGCAGGGAGTCTGGTGATTACACGCAGTGACAATGTAAACCATTCAGCATTTGATGAAAAACTCGTTGAAATCGCCAATCAATTCAAACGAAGCTTAACGCCATCTTCAACCAGTTTTGCCAGCGCGGGGCCGGACTTTGGTTCGCCAGACGTTAAACTCATCAACAAAGCTAAAATCGCGATGCTCACAGGTGAGCAAACGAGTTCGTTAAGCTACGGTGCCACATGGCATTTCTTTGAGCAACAAATAGACTACCCGGTGACTTCAATTCGCGCAGATGAATTGAGCCGCGTCAATCTAAATGATTACGATGTTTTAGTAATGCCTGACGGAAGGTATTCGCTTTCAGACGAAGCCTTAGACCAAATAAGGAGCTGGGTTCGCTCGGGTGGAAACGTGGTTGCCATACGTGGCGCACTTAGAGCTTTTGCAGACCAGGATGGTTTCAGTCTTAAAACAGCTGAGGATTCTGAAGAAAATGCTGAAGATTCAATCGCTGCAAAGCTGATTCCCTATAAAGATCGCGAAATGCAAAGCTCAAAAGATCTTATTAGCGGAAGCATTTTTGCAACTCAGGTAGACAACTCGCATCCTTTGGCTTTTGGCTATGACGACACCTATTACAGTTTAAAAATTGGTGATCAGGCTTATCAATTACTCGATGCCGGTTATAATGTGGTCTATCTGGGCGAAAACCCTAAAAATGTTTCGGGCTTTGCGGGTGCCGATGCTCTTACCGGTTTAAAAAACTCCCTGATTTTTGGTCAGGAACCTATGGGACGCGGTAGTCTGATATATCTGGCAGATGATCCGTTATTTCGCGCCTTTTGGGAAAATGGAAAGCTCTTTTTTGTAAACGCTCTGTTTATCGCTAATCCTTCATCGTATAGAAATTAATTTGCCGTGAATTTTATAGAACTCAAAATACTTGAAAGTATCATTTTTTTGGCCGTGTTGCTGCTTATTCGCTACATGGTTTCCAAACTTATTATAAGACGCTATCTGCGTGCGAATTTTGATATTACCCGAAAGCAGATTACCATAAAAGTACTTAACATCCTATTTTTTGTGGTCCTGGGTTTTTCTCTGGCAATGATCTGGGGACTTAAAGGAGCAGATGTTATTGCAGGTATTGGCTCTATTTTGACCATTTTAGGAGTTGCTTTTTTTGCACAATGGTCGTTACTGAGCAACATCACTTCGGGACTTATACTCTTTTTCAATCATCCGCTAAAAATTGGGGATTATGTCGAAATTGTAGATAAGGATTTCCCGATGGCCGGTCGCGTAGAAAACATTACCCTCTTCTTTTTGCACCTGCGGAATAAGGACAATCACGTCTATACGCTTGCCAATACCATAGTTACTCAAAAAACCATGCGCATTATGAAGCCCGAGGAGTTTTTTGAAGAAAACCCAATAGAAGAAGAGGATGACGGCGAAGCAAACCGTTCTCAAATAGAAGATTAACCTGTTTACGCCTTTAAAATGATCCAAAAAATCACTGTCCTGTTACTCGTTGCCTGTGCTTTTACAGCCTGCAAAACCGAAACAAAAACCGAAGAATTCCAATCAGACTTTGAAGTAAGTTATGAAGCATACACCTTAGATAACGGGCTCACGGTAATTCTGCATCAGGACACCTCAGATCCTGTGGCAGCGGTTGCACTTACCGCGCACGTGGGCTCTGCCCGTGAGAAAGAAGGACGTACCGGTTTTGCTCATCTCTTTGAGCACCTCCTGTTTTTAGAATCTGAAAACCTGGGTAAAGGCGGTCTTGATAAACTAAGCGCCCGTGTAGGTGGCAGCGGAGCTAATGGATCGACCAACCGGGATCGTACCAATTACTTTCAGACCGTACCCAGCGATGCGCTGGAGAAGATGATTTGGGCCGAAGCGGATAAGCTGGGCTATTTCATCAATACGGTAACTGAGCCGGTTTTGGCTAAAGAAAAGCAGGTGGTTAAGAACGAAAAGCGTCAGAGCTACGATAACCGTCCGTACGGGCACGAGCGCTATGTGATTCATAAAAATCTGTATCCGAAGGATCATCCGTACAACTGGCAGGTGATTGGTTCGCTTGAAGATTTGCAAAACGCGACCCTGGCCGATGTTAAAGAATTCTACAACCGCTGGTATGTGCCCAATAATGTGACGCTGAGCATTGCAGGAGACTTTGACCCCGCTCAGGTAAAAGAATGGGTACAAAAGTATTTTGGCGAAATCCCTCGTGGCGAAGAAGTTACTCCGCTTGAAAAACGTATTCCTACTTTAGAGACTACCAAAAGTCTTTTTTACGAAGATAATTTCGCTCGCCTGCCACAGCTTACGATGACCTGGCCGGCTCCTGCTGAATATACGCCTGATTCGTACGCGCTGAGCGTACTTACAACCTATCTCTCTGAAGGAAAGAAAGCACCGCTCAACAGCATCCTTGTTGATACGCTTCAGCTTGCAACCAACCCGTCTATGCGTTACTTCGGTTCTGAACTGGCCGGGGAAGTGAGTCTTAGCGTACGTGCTAATGCCGGGGTTGATCTCGATTCGGTACAAACCGGGATTGAGCAGGCTTTTACGCTTTTTGAGGCAAACGGAATCAGCGAGCGGGATCTCGAGCGCATCAAAGCCACGCAGGAAACCCGCTTTTTCAATAGCCTGAGCAGTGCTCTAGGCAAAGGTTTTCAACTGGCGCAATATCAGATTTTTGCCGGAAGCCCGGGTTACATCAATCAGGATATTAAAGAAATACAGGCGGTTACTGCCGCTGACGTAAAGGCAGCCTACGATACTTACATCAAAGGCAAAAATTATGTAGTAACCAGTTTTGTCCCCAAAGGCGAAGCTGCTCTGGCTCTCGAAGGAGCAGAGCCAGCTGAAGTTGTGGAAGAGCAAATCGTAAACGGTTCCGAAGAAAGCTTTGATCCATCACTAACTGCCGAATACGAGCGTACGCCTTCCTCATTTGACCGCAGCATTGAACCACCTTACGGCAAATCTCCTGAGATTAAAGTTCCGGAAGTCTGGTCGCAACAATTAGAAAACGGACTTCAGGTTTATGGCATCCTCAGTGATGAAGTGCCTCTGGTAAATTTTGAATTTAAAATGCAAGGCGGTTTGCTCCTGGAGCCCGAAAATAAAAACGGAGTTGCCAATCTTACCGCAGGATTAATGACCAAAGGTACCGCAACCAAAAACACAGCCGAGCTTGAAGAAGCTTTAGATTTGCTGGGGGCTTCGGTTTATGTGTATGCCGGCGCTGAAAGCATCACATTACGCGGAACAACTCTGGCTCGCAATTTTGATAAGACGATGGCTTTAGTCTCTGAAATGCTTTTACAACCACGCTGGGATGCTTTAGAATTTGAGCTTCAGAAAAAAGAAGTGCTCACCCGCATTCAGCAGCAAAAAGCAGATCCGGGTAGTATTGCCGATCTCGCTTTCGCGAAAGCCATATACGGAAAGGACCATGTGCTGGCCAAAAATATTCTGGGCACCACGCAATCTGTTGAAGCCCTTCAGCTTGAAGATTTAAAGAACTACTACGAAAATCTGGTTCCCAATCTCACCGATGTGCAACTCGTAGGGGCATTAAATGAAGCTACAGCCCTTTCGGTATTAGAACCACTCGTGACGAACTGGACGCGCAAGGAAGTAAGCATTCCCGCTCCAAAATTTGATAAAACGCCTAAAAAACCGGTTGTTTATTTTCTGGATGTTCCCGATGCCAAACAGTCTCAGTTGCGGTTTGGCTATGTAGCCCTTGCCGCTTCAAACCCTGATTATTTACCGGCAACGATGATGAATTACCGTTTGGGTGGTGGTGGTTTTGCCAGTGAGCTTACCCAAATGCTGCGCGAGACCAAAGGCTATACGTATGGCATTCGTTCCCGTTTTGAGGGTTCTGCCCTGCCCGGTCCCTTCCTGGTGACCAGCGGAGTCCGCAGCAATGTAACTGCAGAAAGTACGCAGCTGGTACGTGATATTATGAGCAGCTATGCGACTGATTTTGATGAAGAAGATCTCGAACTTACCAAAGGCTATTTCTTAAAAAGTGAAGCCCGTAATTTTGAAACTCCGGCCGCCAAATTGAATTATCTGGGCGAAATTGCTACGTTCAACTATAAGCCAGACTATATCCTGAAGCAACAGGAAACGATGAAAACCATCACACTCGATAAGATTAAGTCACTTGCAAATATCTATGCAAATCCTGACAGGATGATCTATATAATTGTAGGCGATGCTAAAACCCAATTACAAAAAGTGAAAGATTTGGGTCTTGAAGTTCAGATCGTTACTGAAAATCTGGAGCCACAGCCAGCTTTAAAAAAATAAAGTTCAGAAATTTCGTTATTTGAAAACTATTAGTGTAGTTTTATAACTATACTAATAGTTTTTCTTTTCATGAGGTATTTGATACGTGTATTGGGGCTGTGTCTTTCGCTTTCGGGCTTTGCACAGGATAGACTTTCGGGTTACGTTTATAGTGCTCAGGATTCTACCGCACTGGCAGATGTTTCCATTTATTTTGACGGAACGACTTTAGGTACAATTACCAATAAGGACGGCCATTACTCAATTGCTATACAGCCGGGAGTAAAGAGTGCTTTGGTGATTAGTATGCTGGGTTATAATCCCGTATACATTAATAATTATCAAAACATAAGCGAACTTCCTGTTGTTTACTTAACGGAAAGCACCGAGCAACTGGGTGAAGTCTTTCTGGAAACCGACCCCTGGTCTCGGGAGCATAAAATGCGGGAATTTAAACGGGAGTTTTTAGGCGGAACTGAGGTGTCTAAAAACGTGAAAATCCTCAATGAAGAAGTTATAAAACTGCATTACAGCGCTTCAAAAAAAAGGCTGGTTGCCTGGGCCACTAAACCCATTCAAATCGAAAACAAGTATCTGGGCTACGTAATAGACTATGAGTTGCAGGACTTTTACATCGATTATGAAAAGAGCCTAAAATCTGACCTGAATCTGGTATATATGGTTTACTACGCGGGGACCAGCTTTTTCAGAGAACTTAAACCTAAAGTACCCCGGCGTTTCAAAAAGCACCGCGATGAAGCCTTTGAAGGTTCGACCCTTCATTTTATGAGGTCACTCGCAAATCAAAAACTTGGGGAGCACGGTTTCCGTATTTTTCACAAAAGTTTTGAAGTAGCCCCCTATCAGTTTTTTAAGTTGCAACAGGGTGAAGAAAACATACACGTAGAGCAAACGGCAGAACAACTTTCTATTCTTTTTGATAATGACCAGCAGTCTTCTATTACGGCTAAAGTACCATTTCAAATTGATAAATTTGGCAATCATTTTCCACCTTCGGGGATTATAATTGGAGGTGCCATGGGGAGAAGACGTCTCGCTATGATGCTTCCGCAAAATTATAAGCTTCAGCCCTAGACGAGTTCTCCTGAACAAATTCTTTATTAAAGAATGCCAGATCTTCTTCCTTGAAATAATCGAGATCCATCATTTCGCCAGAACCGAGGCCTGCGTTGATCGTCAGGCTTTTATCGGTAAGTTTAATTGATTTGATTGCTTTCCTGTCAAACACAATCGGCTTTTGCTCCGGAGCCTTTAGAATCAGCTTTTTAGAATCCCACTTAATCACAGAGAATAATCGCTTATTGTAGAGTTGGTAGGCTAGAACGGTCAGCATAACTACACCAAATATCAGATACGACCAATTTAAGACAGAGCCGGAATCTAGAGCATATTCTATACCGCCCACAATCAAATACAAAAAACCAAAAATCAATAAATAGTTGCGTTGCTTTTTATGCAGTTTAGAGGTAATTGTAGTCATCAGAGTTTATTTTACTCCTAAAACTAAACATTTAATTTGTAACCGGCTCGGCGTATAAGTCAAAATCTTCGGCTTCGGTGATTTTAACCCGGGTATACTCTCCGGTTTTCAAATAATGTTTCGTGGCGTCTATCAAAACTTCGTTATCCACATCCGGTGAATCAAATTCGGTTCTGCCCACGAAATAGTTCCCTTCTTTACGGTCAATCACGATACGGAACTCCTTCCCTATTTTTTCCTGATTCAATTCCCAGCTGATCTGCGACTGCAAGGCCATAATCTCGTTGGCACGCTCCATCTTTACGTCTTCCGGAACATCATCTTCCAGATTATACGCGTGGGTATTTTCTTCGTGCGAGTAGGTAAAACAACCCAAACGCTCAAAACGCATTTCTTTTACCCAATCGCGTAGCAACTCAAAATCTTCCTGAGTTTCGCCCGGATAACCCACAATCAAGGTTGTACGTATCGCCATTTGCGGTACTTTCTCCCGGAAGGTCTTCAATAACGCATTGGTTTTTTCGTAGGTAGTACCACGACGCATCGACTTCAGCAATTTGGTTGAAATATGCTGTAACGGAATGTCGATATAATTACACACCTTTGGTTCTTCGAGCATCACATCCAGCACATCCATTGGGAAACCGGTAGGAAACGCGTAATGCAGACGAATCCATTCTATGCCTTCCACCTTTACCAGCTCGCGCAAAAGCTTGGCAAGTGCCCGCTCCTTGTATAAATCAAGCCCATAATAGGTAAGATCCTGCGCGATTAGAATAAGTTCCTTAATTCCGTTTGCGGCTAGTTTTCCGGCTTCGATAACCAGGTTTTCAATCGGCGTACTTTTATGTCCACCACGCATCAATGGGATTGCACAAAACGAGCAGGGACGGTCACAACCTTCGGCTATTTTTAAATACGCATAATTTTTTGGCGTAGTCGTTAAGCGCTCACCGATGAGTTCGTGCTTGTAATCTGCACCTAAAGCCTTCAGTAATAACGGAAGTTCGGTAGTACCAAAATACTGATCTACATTAGGAATTTCCTTCTGCAAATCGGGTTTATAACGTTCGGAAAGGCAACCCGTAACAAAAACCTTATCAACCAGGCCGTCTTCCTTCTTTTGTACGTATTCAAGAATGGTATTCACCGATTCTTCTTTCGCGTTAGCGATAAAACCACAGGTATTAATCACCACGACATTCCCTTCCTCCTCGTGCGCAACCTCTTTATTGTTGGCACGCAGCTGGCCCATCAACACTTCACTGTCATAAACGTTCTTCGAGCAACCCAGGGTTACCACGTTTATTTTGTTCTTCTTAAGGGTTTTAGTACGCATAAGGCTCTTTATTTCGGGGCGCAAAGATACGGTAAATTCGTCAATCTATAAGCTCATAACCAAGGTATCTGCATACCCGGAATAAGCCGATTTTTTGTTCCATTTTAAAAAGTGACCATTCTGATTAAACCATTTTATGTTTAATTTGGTCAAAGCCGTAAATCCCTGTTTATGAAGACGCTTTTATATCTTTTTGCTGCGCTTTTGGTTTGCTCCTGCTCTTCGGGCTCTGATGATACTGAAGGTCCCGCGCCTGATGAAAACCTGTACTTTCCACCATTGACCGGTTCAACCTGGGAGACGGTAAGCCCCGCCGAATTGGGATGGAATACTGCAGCATTGAATAATCTGGATACTTTTCTTACAGACACCAATACCGAAGCCTTCATCATTTTAGAAAACGGAAAAATAGCTTTTGAAGCCTATTATGACGGAAAAACTGCAGCAGATTTCTTTGCCTGGAATTCTGCCGGAAAAACCCTGACGGCTTTTACGGTAGGGCTCGCTGAACAAAAGGGATTGTTAGAGCTTGATGACAAAACCACCGACTATCTGGGCAGAGGCTGGACCTCTATGACCCCGGCTCAGGAAGATGCGATTACCATAAAAAACCAACTTACAATGACTTCCGGTGGTGACTTCACAAGGGGCGACATTCATTGCTATGACCCGGAATGCCTGTACTATCGCAAAGCTCCGGGAACCGAATGGTACTATTACAATGCGTATTACACCCTGCTTCAGCCGGTACTTGATGCCGCAGCTCCAAATGGTTTTGATGCTTTTTTTAAAGCAGACCTGAAAGACCGAATAGGAATGGACGGTCGCTGGGTAAGTCTAGGCTACAACAATGTGTATTTTAGTACAGCCCGAGGGATGGCACGCTTTGGACTTCTCAATTTAAATAAAGGAAGCTGGGGCGAAAACAAGCTGCTGAATACCGACTACTGGGATGCGATGATCAATACGTCACAGCCGCTTAACCCGGCTTACGGATACCTCTGGTGGCTAAATGGAAAAAGCAGCTTTAAACTTCCCAGCCTTACAGAAAGCTTTACCGGAAAATTAATTCCCAATGCCCCGGATGATCTCATTGCCGGTCTGGGGGCCAACGATAAAAAGCTCTACGTAATTCCCAGTCAAAACCGCGTTATTGTACGCCTGGGTCCTGCTGCTGACGCCGACGACCTGGGACCTACGAGTTTTGATAATGAGTTGTGGGGAGTTTTGAAGGAGGTTTTTAAATAATACTTTTTAAGAACTCCTCTGCAGTCATAACGGGAAGCTGGGATTCTTTAAAATCTTTCCCGTTTCTGGTTATGATATAATCGCAGGATGATTCTGTTGCGCTAAAATATTGTAGAGCATCTTCAAAATCCTTTATAGTAGAATTAAGAGCCTTATCGAGTGTCTGCGGGCTGAGCGAAAATACCTCACTTAAAATTCTAAACTTGCGAAGTTTCTCTCTGGCAATCTCTAAACTTTCAAATTTTGAAATAAAATAATTCACCGTTGCAAAAGATATAGGAGAAACAACCATAGTTAAAACTTCTTTTTCTGCCAGCGTGGCAATCTTTGCTATATACTCGTAGTAAGGCTCCCGTTCGCCCAATAAATCAAGCATTATATTGGTGTCTATGAATAAGCGCTTTTTCATTTATATTTTTCCAATAGCGCATCAGCATACTCCTTTTCATCAATGTCTAAAGGAATTTTGTTACCTGTCGCAATACTTTTGACAAATGCAGATATCTCAAACTCCTCCTCGATTTCATTTGATGTTAGAGATTGCAAATACGCCTCAACGATACGAGATAGGCTCATTTTTCTGGTTGAAGCGTATGCCTTAGCCTTTTCTATGACTTCCTGATTCAGTTTTAATGTGAGTTTAGTATCCATACCCTAAATATTTACGTATAAATTTAAATAATCTATACGTATGATTAAAATGTTTACTCATCAAAATCTCCCGGAGTCTTTCGCTTTTGCGAAATGCTTTCATAGGCATACGCCAACTGAAGCAAGAGTTCTTCTGATAAGGTTGGTGCGATAAACGTGAGTCCCATCGGCTGATTGGTTTCAGAATAGCCCATAGGCACCGTAATTGCAGGATATTTGGCTACTGCCGCGTAACCTGCCATATAATTATTGATAGACAATACTGCATCCAGGTCATTCGCTTTCATAGGTTCATCAAAAAACTGCCTTCCGTTGCGTTCTAAGGTGTCTTTAATCGCAGTAAATTCTTCAGCAGAAGCCGAATCGGCAAGCACTCCATACAACAAACCCTGGCCGTAAGGCATACGTATTAGTGAATCCTTCTTATTGAAAGCCGTGATGTCGTTTAGATCTTTCACTGCAAGATCTTTAGCTCCATACGCAGCTATATAAGCCGGTAGATCGTTTTGCATATCGAGATTGAGTACGCGTAAAAACTGCGGAAGATCAATCTCAGGACGCTCTAGTTCTACCAACGTAGCACCGGCATCCCGTAATGCCGAAACCGCCTGAATGTACAACGTATCCTCGTAACTTTTATAATAGCCCAGGCGTTTGCCTTTCAGGAATTCTCTAGCATCCAAATCTTTTAAAGGCTTTACATAATCGGTTTGTGTTGCTGCCAGTTTAACTGCCTTCTCGTCTTCGGGATCGAGCCCCGTCATCGCCTGCAACAAAATTGCATTGTCAATTACCGATCGCGTCATTGGGCCCGGTGTGTCAAGCGTACTCGAGATAGGCACAATACCGCCGCGTGACAACAAACCAATGGTGGGTTTTAGCCCAACAACCGAATTGGCACTGGATGGTGACAAAATAGATCCGCTGGTTTCTGATCCTACCGCAGCAACAGCAAAGTTGGCCGCCATAGACACCCCGCTCCCCGAACTGGAACCGCCGGTATCGTGAATCTTACGGCCGTAGGGGTTTAAGGTTTGTCCGCCAACAGCCGAATAGCCGCTGGGGCAATCATTACAAAAGAAATAGGCCCACTCGCTTAGATTGGCTTTTCCCAGGATCAAAGCGCCCTGTTCTTTTAGTTTTTGGGTGATAAATGCATCATCTGCATTGTTGTTCTCAAAAACCACGGCACCTGCTGTAGTTGGCATACCCGCCGCATTGATGTTATCCTTTAGCAAAACCGGCATCCCATGAATGGAATACCTATCTATCAACAGCTTTTCCTGCAAATCAAGTTTTCGCGCTTCTTCAAGCACCTTAGGATTTAAAGCAATAACAGAGTTAAGCGACAGCTCATTATTTCGATCGTATTTTTTAATTCGGCTTAAATAAAAAAGAACCAGTTCTTCGTAGGTAAGTTTACCATTTGCTTTAGCCTCCTGAATTTCAGGAATGGTTTTTTCGAAAGCAAGTGCTTTTACTTTTTCATAATCAGCTTCTGAAAATTTTTCCAATGCATCTTGAAATGGTGACCAGAGCGCTTCGGTATTTAAAACTTTAGAATCGAGCACGGCATACTCGCGTTCTTTGACGGTAGTGTCTTTTACAGTTTCTGTTGACTCTACAACTGTTGATGCCGATTGATTTTCTTTACACGAAAGGACAGCAAGAGCTGTGAAAAGCAGTAGTAGGTTTTTCATAGTCTGAGGTAGATTTTCCTCTAAAAATACAAAAAGGCATCTCACGAATGTGGATGCCTTTCTATTTTGATGTAATTGCTAATTTTTAGACTCTAAAAAACGAATCTACAAATTCAATCTTATTAAATACCTGTAAATCTTCAATACCCTCACCTACTCCTATATACTTTACGGGAATTTGAAACTGATCGCTGATGCCGATAACCACGCCACCTTTGGCAGTACCGTCAAGCTTGGTAACAGCAAGCGAAGTAACTTCGGTAGCCGCAGTAAACTGTTTGGCCTGTTCAAAGGCATTTTGCCCGGTAGAGCCATCTAAAACAAGTAGAACTTCGTCAGGAGCGTCGGCAATCACCTTTTGCATTACCCGTTTTACTTTACTCAGCTCATTCATCAGGTTTACTTTGTTGTGCAAACGTCCGGCGGTATCTATGATCACCACATCGGCATCCATTTTTACTGCACTTTGCACCGTATCGTAAGCCACTGAAGCAGGATCACTGCCCATTTGCTGCTTGATGATAGGTACATCTACCCGATCTGCCCAAATCTGCAACTGATCTATAGCCGCGGCTCTAAAGGTGTCGCCAGCTCCGAGAACTACCTTCAGGCCTTTTTGTTTAAACTGGTAGGCAAGCTTCCCTATGGTAGTGGTCTTACCCACACCATTAACGCCTACAACCATAATAACGTAAGGCTTTTTAGCAGGAACCGAAAAGTCGGTCGCATTGCCTGCATTGGTTTCGCTAAGTAAACCTGCGATTTCTTCGCGTAAAATAGAATTGAGTTCTTCGGTTCCCAGGTATTTATCCTTAGCAACACGTGCTTCAATACGGTCTATGATTTTGATGGTTGTTGTCACCCCGACATCGCTGGACACCAGTACTTCTTCCAGATCATCAAGCACTTCATCATCTACCTTGCTCTTACCTGCAACGGCTTTACCCAGTTTGCTTAAAAAGTTGGTATTGGTTTTCTCCAGACCTTTGTCTAAAGTTTCCTTCTTTTCTTTGGAAAATATATTTTTAAAAAAACTCATCGTATTCAGGATGCATTGGTTAGCTGGGCAAAGGTATTGCCTTTATAAGGATTTTGAAATCACTAAAAGTAAATAAGGTTGGAGCAAGTCTAAATTACACCTGGCACCAACATATTTCCAATTTAAAAAAAGCCTTGACAACCTTTAGCCTCTGGCGGCGCCAATTAGGAAATACAAAAAGCCGTCACACTATGTGCAACGGCTCCAGATAAACATTTAAAATGTTTTATTTTTTATCTAAGAACTCTCCTACAAGTTCTGGTGTCATTACTGCCTCTACGAAAGTATATGCACCTGTCTTAGGAGATTTAACCATTTTAATGGCTTTGGTCAAACGTTTTGAACCGGTCTGTAATGTTGCTACTGATTTCTTTGCCATGTCTTATTTTATTTCTTTGTGAACAGTCATTTTATTCAAGATTGGGTTGAATTTCTTCAACTCCATTCTATCTGGGGTGTTCTTTTTATTCTTAGTGGTAATATAACGAGAAGTTCCCGGTTTTCCGGAAGCTTTATGCTCTGTGCACTCTAAAATTACCTGTACTCTATTGCCTTTCTTTGCCATAATTCCTAATCGTTATACCGTTATTACTTAGTAAGAAAGCCTTTAGCGCGAGCCTCTTTAAGCACAGCGGTAATACCTTTCTTATTTATATTTTTAAGAGCGGCTGTAGAAATTTTAAGTGTTACCCACTTATCTTCCTCAGGGATGTAAAAACGTTTTTTGATTAGATTGGCATCAAATTTACGCTTGGTTTTATTCATCGCGTGAGAAACATTGTTTCCTACCATTGCTTTTTTGCCCGTAAGCTCACAAACTCTTGACATGATTCTTAACTTTATAATGTGTTACTGAAAAACAGGGTGCAAATTTACAGAACTAAAACAAGTTGACCAACACAAAAGCCTAGTTTTTTAAAATTTCTTTTTGAAGCAGTTCAAATGCCTTGTTTACACTTTTTGAAATGACCCGCTCCCGCTGACTTCCCATCTTAAATTCCTGCGAATAAACACCATTGGGAGTGGCGATCCCAATAAAAACTGTGCCCACATCGGCATCAGAATCTCCTTTTGAAGGTCCTGCATTACCGGTTGTAGAGACTGCAAAGTCTGACTTGTACCAGTTTTGAACCGCTAAAGCCATTGCTTCGGCTACCGGAGCACTTACAACCGAATGTGTGTCAATTAATTTCTGATCTATTTTAAGCAGCTCTACCTTGCTGTGTGTGGCATAGGTAACCATTCCGCCCTTAAAATAGCCTGAAGCGCCCGGAATAGCCGTTATAGCCGCAGCAATTTGACCTCCCGTACAGCTTTCGGCGACAGCGAGCGTTTTATTTTTCTGTTTGAAGAGATTCCCTACTACGACTTCGATCAATTCGCCATCATCATAACCTACGATGATATCGCCTATCAATTCCTGTAGTTTTGCAATCTGTTCGGCCAGATTTCGTTCTAAAACATCGCGATTGGGACCTTTAGTAGAAAGTCTTAAGCGCACCTTACCTAAAGCAGGCAGATAAGCCAACTTTATAGCTGAAGGCAGGTTATTCTCGAAATCTTCAATCGTGTCTGCAATCTCACTCTCTCCACGTCCGTAGGTCTGTAAGGTTTTATGAAGAATATAAGGCCGGCTGAACTCTTTCTGAAGCCGGGGAATCACCTCATCGGTCATTAAGGCTTTCATCTCAAAAGGCACACCGGGCATGGAGATGAATACGGTATCATCCCTTTTCATCCACATTCCCGGAGCGGTACCGTTTTTATTCATCAGCACCGTGCACTTGCTGGGAACCAAAGCCTGAGATCGGTTTGCGGGCAGCATTGGCCTGCCCACATGATGCTTGAATATCCTTTCAATATTTGCCAGAACACCGGGATCTTCAACCAGCTCATCTTTAAAAAATTCACAAAAGGTATGCTTGGTAACATCATCTTTAGTGGGACCAAGACCGCCTGTGATCAAAACCACCTGACAGCGCTGCCGGGCGGCATTTAAGGTATCTACAATGTGTTGTTTAGAATCTGAAATCGATGATATTTCGGCAACTTCAATGCCTATTTTATCGAGTTCTTTGGCAATAAAAGCCGAATTGGTGTCTACAATCTGGCCTATGAGAATCTCATCACCAATTGTAATAATGTGTGCCTGCATTACATTTTCCAGTCTTTACGCATTTCTTCAATGGCGTCAGAAACCATTTTGTTAATTGTGTCGAGTTGCGGGCGTATGACCGAAGTAGGTTTACTGGTGTCTGCCCAGCGCTCCATTGCTGAAATTTCCCGTATAAGATCTATCCCGAACATTTCCAGATTGGGTTTCATTTTATGAGCAAACTGGTAGGCCATCCTGTGGTTGTCGTTATCGATTGCCATGTTCATACTTTGAAGATCCGGAGGAATTTCGGTTAAAAAAGTCTCTACAACAGTTTGCATAAATTCTTTGTCACCGCCAGACATATCTTCTAGCTGGTACAGGTCATAATGTTTGGGCATAATCGTGTAAATTTGGGTTATTTTATGTTGACGCTAAAAAGCTCCTTGTCTTCCAGATATCCACTCAGCTTATCACCAATACTTACCGGTCCTACTCCCGCGGGCGTTCCCGTAAAAAGGACATCTCCTATTTTGAGAGTCATAAACTTCGAAACGTGAGCGATAAGGGTTGGAATATCAAAAATCATATTTTTTGTATTTCCTAGTTGTACAATTTCATCATTTTTTTTCAAATGAAAATTAATTGCATTTAAATCTTTAAAACTTTCTTTAGGTAACCATTCACCTATTACCGCCGAGCCGTCAAAGGCCTTTGCCTTTTCCCAGGGATGGCCTTTTTCCTTGCACTCGCGCTGTAAATCCCGAGCTGTAAAATCTATTCCCAGACCAATCTGATCAAAATATTTATGAGCAAATTTAGGCTGAATATATTTACCCAAACGGTTAATACGTATCAATACCTCAACCTCGTAGTGCACTTCCTGAGTAAACTCGGGTATTACAAAAGGATGTTTGTTTAGTAAAACAGCCGAGTCGGGCTTTAAGAAAAAAAGCGGTTCGCCTGAAGCTTTGCTGTTAAGCTCTTTTATATGCTCAGCGTAGTTCTGACCAATGCAAATGATTTTCATCTAAGACAGCTTTGTATTCAATTTTCGCAACTTGATTCCGGTAAGCACTTTTTTAGTATACAATGGAAAATCGGCGTTTTGAATCCACCCAAAATAACCGGGTTCGTTTTCAAGCACGTCTTCCACCTTTTTCCCCTTATGCTTACCAAAGCTAAAAACCTCTTCTCCTTCTTTATTGTAGGCTATGAAGCCTGCAAAATCTGCAAACTTTTTACGAGCGCTGAATTCCGCAAGGGTTTTCATATTGTTTTCAAGCTCATCATAGCGATCAAGCTGTGCTTTTAAAACTTCATAGGTCGCAATGGTATCTGCCTCGGCACTATGCGCGTCATCGAGATTTTGATCGCAGTAAAATTTATAGGCCGCGCTCAGTGTGCGTTGTTCCATTTTGTGGAAAATGGTCTGAACATCAATAGCGTTGCGGTTTTTCATATCAAAATCTACCTCAGCGCGAAGCATTTCTTCAGCTAAAAGCGGAATATCAAATCGATTTGAATTAAATCCTGCCAGATCAGAATCTTTAATGAGATTATTGATCTCTGTGGCCAGTTCTTTAAAAGTAGGTTTATCGGCAACATCTTCATCTTTTATACCGTGAACCGCAGTAGTTTCGGGCGGAATAGGTATGGTAGGATTTACCAGCCAGGTATGCTTCTCTTCCTTTCCGTTAGGGAAAACTTTAAGTACCGAAATTTCTACAATACGATCATTAGCCACATTTACTCCCGTAGTTTCCAGGTCAAAAAAGCAAATGGGTCTGGTAAGATTTAAATTCATAGGTTGTCGTTTAAATGCAAAAGTACAATTACCAAATTCAAATCATCTGTTTTTTGAGATTCTTGATTTTGTTTTTTGATAGTGACAGGGTTTTAAACCCTATTTCAAAGGGCAATTATCTATTCCAAAATACTAAAAAATCCCTGCGGATAAACCGGAGGGATTTGATTCATTTTCTATAAGTATAAGGTTTACCGAGCTATACCTGACGGTCACTATCCCAGTCTTCGAGATATTGTGCCACGCGCTGAACGAATTGTCCACCCAGAGCTCCATTAACCACACGGTGATCGTAACTGTGCGATAAAAACATTTTTTGGCGAATGCCTATAAAATCCCCTTCCGGAGTTTCAATAACCGCAGGAACTTTACGTATGGCCCCTAAGGCCAGTATTCCTACCTGAGGCTGATTAATGATGGGTGTTCCCATCACACTACCAAATGTCCCCACGTTGGTAACTGTATAGGTTCCTCCCTGAGTATCATCGGGCTTAAGTTTACCATTGCGCGCACGATTTGCCAGGTCATTTACTGCTTTGGCCATTCCGACCAGGTTGAGCTGATCTGCATTGCGTATTACCGGAACAATCAAATTTCCATCGGGCAATGCCGCAGCCATACCCAAGTTTATATTTTTGCGTTTTACGATACGATCTCCATCAACCGAAATATTAATCATTGGGAAATCACGAATCGCTTTTGCCACAGCTTCCATAAAAATAGGCGTGTAGGTAAGCTTCTCTCCTTCCCGCTTCTGGAAATCATTTTTAACACGCTCCCTCCAGTTTACAATAGCCGTAACGTCTACTTCAATAAAAGACTGTACGTGGGCAGAAGTCTGTACCGAAGCAACCATATGCTTGGCGATCATTTTACCCATTCGGCTCATCTCGATAACCTCATCACCACCGTTTACACTTACAGGAGTTGCCTGAGCCTGAGCCGCAGGTTTAGATTCAGCTTTGGGCTGTTCAGCTTGTTTTGTTTCCGGTTTTTTACCGGATTTACGCTCTTCTAAGTAAGCCAGAATATCGTCTTTTGTAACCCGACCTTCAAGGCCTGTGCCGTTAACGGTATCCAGTTCTTCCTGAGAAATACCTTCCTGCTGGGCTATATTTTTTACCAAAGGAGAATAAAAACGCTCTCCTGTATTGGAAATTGCGGCTGCCGAAGTAGTCTCTTTTGCCTGATCAAGCATAGCCGCTGCATCTTCTGCTTCTGCTGATGCTGTTTCTTCCTCTTCCGGCTGATCGACATCTGCAACAGGTTCTTGAGACTCAGGCTCAGAACTGCTTTCAGCGGGTGCATTATCACCGGCAATCTCAATGATTGCCAAAGTTTCCCCCACTTTTACTACATCATCAGCCTCATAGAACTTTTCTACCAAAGTACCCGAAACTTCACTCGGCACCTCGCTGTCTACCTTATCTGTGGCAATCTCTACAACGGGTTCATCAAGTTCAATGGTATCGCCTACCTCTTTGAGCCAGTTGGTCACGGTAGCTTCGGCGACACTTTCTCCCATCTTTGGTAACTTAAGTTCGAATTTTGCCATATTATTAATAGAAAAGTTATTGGTTGAATTATTTTGCGAATTTAATAAAAATAAGTTGATATGACTTCTAAATAAATAATCATACCGCTTAAAGCACCTGCCCCCTATGATGAGCAGAATCACTACCGCAGCTAAAATTACAATTTGAAGGGCGTATGCGAAATGTATTTTGGCGGTTTTTTAACTGCTGCATAGCAGTAATAACGTCTGCAGTTCTACTGCCTTCCAGGTCAAAGATAAAACGGGAATGCTGCGGTTTTTCGGAGTAAGCCACTCTGAGTCCGTCCCAGTTAAGCCTAAGTATGTCATCTGGCTGATCGTTTAAATTAGGCGTATCACTTACCCAATAACGCCGCTCAAAACCCAGATTTATGGGCTTTTTGATTTCCTGCGCTGCATAGGTCTGACTGATGAGCTTAATCGCAAAACCCAGCAAACGATCAAAAAGATCGCTTTTGTGAAAATGCTTGCGGGCAAAAAGACGCATAGCTCCATAAAAACGAAGAGCATACTGCCTGTCTTTTACCGTGCTCTCTCCCTTAAAATGCAATACTGTTACTTTTCCCAGATAATAATTACTGTAACCCTTTTGGGTTATGGCATAGCTCAGGTCAATGTCTTCTCCATACATAAAAAAACGCTCATCAAAACCGCCTACCTCCTGATAAAGCTGTCGTTTTAAAAACATAAAAGCACCAACGAGAATAGCCACCTTTCCGGTTTCTGTTTCATCCAGATTTGTAGCATAATAGGAGTTACTATTGCCCAACAACTTTTGGATGCTCACCTTAGGCGTAGTCAGATTGCGCTTACTCTCGGGAAGGAAATTGCCGGTACCATCAATCAACCTAACCCCAACAGCTCCCAGATCGTCTTTATTTTCGGCGAATGCCAAAACATCCTGAAAACAGGTTTCGGGGACCATCGTATCCGGGTTTAGAATGCACAGGTATTTGCCCTTTGCAACTGCCACACCCTGATTATTGGCTTTAGAAAAACCCTTATTTTCTGAGTTTACGAGCAATTTAACCTGTGGAAAAGCAGTTTTTACAAGTGGGATTGTCGCATCTTCAGAGGCGTTGTCGACTACAATAATTTCAGAATCTATATTTTTCAGGGAACGGGTAAGGCTTTCGAGACAAAGCTGCAGATACTGCGGTACCTTATAGCTCACAATAATCACCGAAAGCAGCATAATTTAGTTTTTAAGCGAATTTTCAAAAGGAATACGGTGCAAAATGCTTCGGCCCAGAGTCACCTCATCTGCATATTCCAGCTCATCACCTACCGCAATACCGCGAGCGATGGTTGAAGTTTTAATACCAAATTCTTCAAGCTGCCGGTAAATATAAAAATTGGTCGTATCACCTTCCATGGTGGAACTCAGCGCAAAAATCACTTCTTCCACACCGCCCGACTTTACTTTTTCTTTGAGAGACTGAATCGTCAAATCCTGAGGCCCTATCCCATCTAATGGCGATATTTTTCCGCCCAAAACGTGATAATGACCGCGATACTGACTGGTGTTTTCTATCGCCATAACATCGCGCACATCCTCAACCACACAAACTATTGAAGCATCGCGATTGGGGTTTGCACAAATCTCGCAAAGGGCTACATCTGAAATATTATGGCAGTTTTTACAAAATTTAATGTCGGTGCGTAGCCTGGTGAGTGCTTCGGCAAGCTGAAGCGTTTGATTCTCATTTTGACGCAGTAAATGCAATACCAGTCTTAAGGCAGTACGTTTGCCTATACCCGGGAGTTGAGACATCTCGTAAACAGCCTGCTCCAATAATTTTGATGAAAAATCCATGCTTCAAAGGTACTAAAGATTTTAAGCTCTTAAACCTTACCCGGAAACAAGCTTAGCCGGGCAAAGCTGTGCTCCAGTCCCTGATTGAATAGTTAAAGGTTTTCTGGAGTTTTGAATTGTCGAGAACACTAAATTTTGGGCGACGGGCTAATGTAGGATACTGTGCGCTGCTCACTGCGATCACCTTTGTTTTGAGTCCGTTTTGGGCAACAATCGCCTGTGCAAAATCAAACCAGCTGGCCTGACCCGAATTCACAAAATGATATATCCCCGAATTTTGCGGATTAAGCTGTGGTATATGTTTCAGTATAAAATGAGCCAGGTCTAATGCCTGTGTGGGCACTCCCGTCTGATCATTTACCACGCTTAATTCATCCCGGGATTGTGCCAGATTGAGTATGGTTTTATAAAAATTCTTACCGTAAATACTATACAACCAGGCGGTGCGAATAATCCAAAATGCCGGGATGGCTGCATCCAAAATCGCCAGTTCTCCTGCGCGTTTTGATTTCCCGTAAGTCGTCTGAGGTGCTGTAGCATCGCTTTCCAGATAGGGTCTGGAAGACGCTCCATCAAAAACATAATCTGTAGAGATATGAATGAGTTTCACCCGGTTTTCCGAACAATATGCTGCCAGATTTGCGACTCCCCGTTCGTTAACGGCGAAAGCGGCGTCTGTTTCGGTCTCTGCGAGATCAACCTGTGTATAAGCTGCCGCGTTGATGATCACGTGGGGTTTTAGGGCATCAAGGACTGTCTTAACCGAATTGGCATCGGTTATATCAAGCGCTTTTCGGTCTTTATAATAAAAAAGGTGATTAAAATTGGGATCGAGATGTTTTATACACTGCGCCAATTGCCCACCGTCACCTGTTACCACCACACGCAGTTGTTTGCTAACCATACATTTTTTTTAACACCTTATCCAAATCAAGACCTGCCTGATCTTTTACTGAAAGTTTTAAATCGTTCTGTGTTGGCCAGTCGATTAAGATTTCAGGATCATCATAGCGCAGGGTAAGTTCTGCTTTGGGATTGTAATAATTATCGCAACTGTAGGTAAAAATGGTTTCGTCTTTAAGCGTTAGAAAACCATGAGCCATTCCCCTGGGAACAAATAAGGATTTCTGATTTTCAGCATTGAGTTCTATAGCGTAGTATTGACCGAAAGTTGGTTCTTCCTTTCTAAGATCTACCACTACGTCAAGAACACTGCCCTGAATGATGCGCACTAATTTGGCCTGCGCAGCACTCCCTACTTGTAAATGCATACCGCGTAGCACATTTTTACCCGATTTAGATTGATTTTGTTGAACAAATTCAGGTGCCAGTTCCGTGTTCCTTTTAAACTCCATCGCATTGAATGCTTCAAAGAAATAACCTCTGGAATCCCCAAAAACCTTGGGCTCTATAACCCATAAATCCTTGAATCCTGTTTCTATAACTTTCATTGAATTAAAGATTTAAGGTAAGTCCCATAACTTGATTTGCCATATTGAGTTGCAATTTGGTCTATATTTTCAGGAGTTATAAAGTTCATCAGCAGGGCGACTTCTTCAATGCATCCTATTTTATATTGCTGGCGATGCTCAATGGCACGTACAAAATCGGTTGCCTCATTGAGCGAGTCAATAGTACCGGTGTCAAACCACGTCATTCCCCTGCTCATAACCGCAACCTGCAGTTCTTCCAATTCTAAATATCTGTTTTGGATGCTGGTAATTTCCTTTTCGCCTCTGGCGGAAGGTTTAACGTCTTTTGCAAAATCAACGGCCCGGTTATCAAAAAAATACAAGCCGGGTATGGCGTATTTTGATTTTGGGTTCTGAGGCTTTTCTTCAATTGAAAGAACCTTTCCGCTTTCATCAAATTCAACCACTCCGTAACGATTGGGATCTTTTACAGGATATGCAAAAATAGATCCACCTTTTAAATCGGTTTGCTGTTGAAGCATTTTACTTAGGCCGTTTCCATAAAAGATGTTGTCCCCCAAAATCAGGGCTACAGTATCCTTACCAATAAAATCTGCTCCGATAATAAATGCTTCTGCCAGACCATTAGGCTCGGGCTGTACCTCGTAGGTAAAAGAGCAACCCAGGGCCTTACCATCACCCAAAAGATTTTTAAATGAGTTCTGATCCTGAGGAGTGGTAATTATTAAAATTTCCCGTATTCCGGCCAGCATCAAGGTCGAGAGCGGGTAGTAAATCATAGGTTTATCATAAACCGGAAGCAATTGCTTACTTACCGCAACTGTGAGGGGATACAAACGGCTTCCCGAACCTCCTGCCAAGATAATACCTTTCATAAAACTTTAATTATTGTGTGTAATGATCATTATAATAATCCTGATACATTCCTGTTGTTACCCCTTTGAGCCAATCAGGGTTTGCAAGATACCAATCTACAGTCAAACGCAAGCCTTCTTCAAAGGTAACCGAAGGTTTCCAACCCAAATCCTGATTTATTTTTGAAGCATCAATGGCATAGCGCTTATCGTGACCGGGGCGGTCTTTTACATAGGTGATTAGCTTGGCTGAAGAACCTTCGGGTCTGTTGAGCTTTTCATCCATAATCCCACACAGCAATTTCACCAAGTCGATATTCTTCCACTCGTTAAAACCTCCAATGTTATAGGTCTCTCCTGTTTTACCGGATTCAAAAAGCAGTCCTATCGCAAGGGCATGATCAAGCACATACAACCAGTCTCTGGTGTAATTACCATCGCCGTATACCGGAAGCTCTTTATTCTCGATACAATTGTTTATAAAAAGAGGAATGAGTTTTTCAGGGAACTGATTAGGCCCGTAGTTATTACTGCAATTGCTTATGATATATGGAATCCGGTAGGTTTCGCCATAGGCTCTAACAAAATGATCTGAACTTGCCTTGGATGCCGAATACGGAGAATTGGGATCATAAGCCGTGGTTTCGGTAAACAATCCGCTTTCGCCCAAAGAACCATAAACCTCATCGGTACTGATGTGATAAAACAGATTGTCGCTGTATGGAGTTTCCCAATACTTTAAGCAGGCATTTAAAAGATTTACAGTCCCCAGAACATTGGTCTTTACAAAAGCCAAGGGGTCTTTAATAGAGCGATCTACGTGCGATTCAGCAGCCAGATGAATAACCCGCTCAAATTCATATTCTCTAAAAAGTGCATCCAGGGTTTCTGCCTGGGTAATGTCAGCCTTTAAAAATTGATAATTAGACGCATTCTCGAGGTCTTTAAGATTTTCGAGGTTACCTGCATAGGTCAAAGCGTCCAAATTAAAAATACGATCTTCAGGCCGGTTATTCACAAACAAACGCACCACGTGAGATCCTATAAAACCGGCTCCTCCAGTGATTAAAATATTCATAACCTATCTTTTAAAACCTGTACAATACGCTGCGAGGCCTTACCGTCACCGTAGGGGTTGTGAGCCTTGCTCATCGTTTCGTAGTGTTGTTTATCATCAAGCAAAGTTAGGATACCCTGTCTCAATTTCTCAGGATTTGTACCAATTAAAGATACTGTACCTGCACCTACTGCTTCGGGACGCTCTGTTGTGTCTCGGGTCACCAGAACAGGTTTACCCAGTGCGGGAGCCTCTTCCTGAACTCCACCGCTATCAGTTACGATAAGATAGGAACGGTTCATTAACCAGACAAAATCAGGATACTGTAAGGGGTCTATCAACGAGCAATTACGCACGTTCCCCAAAACGTCAAAAACCGTGTTTTTAACATTCGGATTTAAATGCACCGGATAAACGAGATGTATATCGGGTCTCGCAAGGGCCAGATCTCGTAAGGCTTCACAAACACGCTGCATACCATCGCCAAAATTCTCCCTGCGATGGCCGGTGATTAAAATGATTTTCTTATTCTGAAATGGAATACCCCTAGCAAAATTCGGTTGTAGTGCCGCTACCTTATTAACGGTGAGTTGCAGGGCGTCTATTACGGTATTACCGGTTACAAAAATATGTTCCCCGGCTATTCCTTCGGCCTTAAGGTTAGCTGAAGCAGTAGCCGTTGGTGCAAAATGAAAATCTGCTATACGACCCGTGATCTGACGGTTTAATTCTTCAGGAAACGGGGATTGTTTATTAAATGTGCGTAAGCCGGCCTCAATATGTGCTACTTTACAGCCCGCATAAAAAGCAGCCAGACTTGCGGCCATTGTTGTTGTAGTATCCCCGTGCACACAGACCAGATCGGGTTTAAACTCTGCAAGGGGTTGTTTTAAAGCAGTTAAAATGCGGGCAGTCAAATCAAACAAATCCTGATTTTTACGCATCAGATCTAAATCGTACCAGGCTTCAATCTTAAAAAAATCAAGAACCTGATCGAGCATTTCGCGATGCTGGGCGGTGAGGCAAACTTTTACATCAAAGAATGCATCATTTTGAAGTGCTTTTATGACCGGAGCGAGTTTTATGGCTTCGGGACGCGTACCAAAGACAAAAAGTATTCTTTTCCGCTCCTTATAATCTGCCATCTACTCCTTCTTTATAAAAGCCCTTTACATCGTAAACAACTGCATTTTCGGCTTTCAAATCGTCAAGATTTAAATCTGCAAATTCGGTATGACTCACTGCGAGCACAATGGCCGAAAACTTGTTACCTGATAACTTGGGTAACAAGGTATAACCATATTCTTCCTGGACGAGCCTCGCATCAGCCTGCGGATCGTAGACCGAAACCTGCGCACCATATTCTTCCAAATCCCGTATTATATCTATAACCCGCGTATTTCGCACGTCTGGACAATTTTCTTTAAAAGTGATTCCCAATACCAGAATCTTGCTATCCTTGAGCCTGATATCCCGCTGTGCCATCAACTTTACAACCTGAGCGGCGATATAAGTGCCCATACTGTCATTGAGGCGTCTTCCGGCAAGTATGATTTCGGGGTGATATCCTACCTGTTTTGCTTTCTGTGCCAAATAATAGGGGTCTACCCCTATGCAATGCCCACCGACTAAACCTGGCTTAAAGGGTAGAAAATTCCATTTTGTACCCGCGGCTTCAAGCACCTGCTGTGTATCTATTTCTAAAAGATTGAAAATTTTCGCCAATTCGTTTACAAAAGCAATATTAATATCGCGTTGTGAATTTTCAATCACCTTTGCAGCTTCGGCTACCTTGATCGAGGCGGCTTTAAAGGTACCCGCGCTGATTACCGAAGCGTAAAGTTCATCAACTCGTACTGCAATCTCAGGCGTGGAGCCGGCGGTTACTTTGCGTATTTTATCTACGGTATGGGTTTTATCGCCGGGATTGATACGTTCGGGTGAATAACCTGCAAAAAAGTCAATATTAAATTCTAAGCCTGAATCCCTTTCAAGAATGGGAACACAGATTTCTTCGGTAACACCGGGATAAACCGTAGACTCATAAATCACCAGATCTCCCCGTTTTAAATATTGAGCTACAAGTTCACTGGCTTTGATCAACGGAGTTAAATCGGGGTTATTATTCTTATCTATTGGGGTAGGAACCGTGACAATAAATACGCTAACCTCTTTGAGTTCTGAAGGTTCGGCAGTGCAGTAGAGTCCGTTAGAGGTGCTATTGGCAGATTTTAAAACTTCCTGAAGCTGCGGGGCCTCTACCTCTCCGGTATGATCTATGCCCTTCTGCAGTTCTGAAACACGCTGTTTCTTCAGGTCAAAGCCCACCACATCATAACGTGTTGCAAAGAGACGCGCCAGCGGAAGACCTACATATCCCAGGCCAATTACCCCAATTTTCATGAATTGTCTTTTAGTTCAAATTCTTAAAGTACCACTCCACAGTTTCTGTAAGCCCCGCTTTAAGGTCATAGGCGGGTTCATAGCCTAAAAGATTGCGCGCTTTGGTTATCGATGCGAGCGAATGCGGTACATCACCTTTTCGCTGAGGACCAAAAACAGGATCGACATCTTTAACGCTTTGATCGTAATTAAGCAATCGTTCTTTAATTTCCCGCACCAATTCTACAAGAGTGGTTTGCTCGCCGTAAGCAATGTTGTAAATCTCATTTAAAACATGACTTTCGGTGGCGGTCAAAGCTAATAAATTAGCCTGAACCACATTCTCTATATAGGTATAATCTCGGGAAAAAGAACCGTCACCATTTATTACAGGAGACTCGCCATTCATTAAACTCGCAATGAATTTTGGTATCACTGCCGCATAGGCACCTTCGGGATCCTGTCTTGGACCGAAAACATTAAAGTATCGCAAACCAATACTGCTGAATGCATAATTTTTGAAGTATACACGGGCATAAATCTCATTAAAGAGCTTTGTCGCAGCGTAAGGCGAAAGCGGCTCTCCAATCTCACTTTCTATTTTGGGAAGGGCTTTGGCATCTCCATAGGTAGCCGAACTCGCAGCGTAAACAAAGTGAGTAATGCCTTCTAATCGACTAGCCTCAACCATGTTTAAAAAGCCCGAAACATTAACGGCATTTGAGCTAACAGGATCTGCTAAACTTCTAGGCACAGATCCCAAAGCAGCCTGATGCGATACGGCATTACAACCCAAAACAGCCTTTTTACAAACATCAAAATCGCGGATATCACCCTCCATAAACTCAAAGTTCCTGTGCTCCCTAAATGGGAGAAGGTTTTGAGGCTTTCCGGTTGAAAAGTTATCGAGGCACCTCACAAAAGCCCCGAGATCAAGAAACTTGTGTATCAAATGCGAACCGATAAAACCGGCTCCACCGGTAACTAAAATACGTGTACCGGCAACACTAGGGAGAGTTGACGTATGCATAGGGGTTTGTATTTTTAATCTAATTTAAATCAAGATTATTGAATTAAATTAATATTTCGTTAACAAATTTGATTTAAACTTGGGAAAATATCATTTTCACAAGTTAAACTTATACTAAACGCCCGTATAATCTGCCAATAGGAGGAAAACATTAGTAATTTTAAGAAAAAAGATAAAGAAATTACACACTATGAATTACCTCAATTTAGATCGTGACAAAACACAAAATACAGTCACTCAATTAAACATCTTACTGGCAGATTATCATATTTACTATCAAAAACTCCGCAATTTTCACTGGAATATAGTAGGCGAAAACTTTTTTGACCTGCACGCGAAGTTTGAAGAAATGTATAATGACGCCCTCATCAAAATAGATGAACTAGCCGAACGCATACTTACCCTGCGTCATCAACCCGAAAGCCATCTTACCCGATATCTGGAACTTTCAAATATTAAAGAATCACCTAGTGATACCAACGACATCGATATGGTTAATATCCTCCTCGATGATCACGGTAAAATCCTAATTCAAATGCGCAAAGTGGTTGACGAGGCAGATAAAGGCAACGATGAGGGTACCATTGATCTTTTGGGAGCCTATATCAGAGAGCTCGAAAAAACGAGTTGGATGCTGGATACCTGGCGGATGAACAAGACCGAAAATCGCCAGAAATAATAAAACACTAACCAACCCTAAATTTTTATGTTATCAACTTTACAGACTGAAGCTCAGGAAAATTCAGATTGGAATTTTTTTGACTTTGATAAGCTAATCGAAAAATTACACGGCTGGGGCGAAAGTCTAATCCTCAAACTCCCCAATTTTGTTATAGCCATTCTGGTATTCGCCATTTTTTGGTTTCTGGCAAAATACGTATCCAAATTTGTGCGTCAAATCCTTATGCGTGGCGTAAAACAGGATTCCATTCGTGTGATGGCAGGCAAAACGGCCTTTGCCATTACCGTACTGATAGGATTTTTTGTTGCTTTAGGCATTATGGATTTAGACAAAGTATTGACCTCGGTACTTGCCGGAGCCGGTGTGGTAGGTTTGGCCATTGGTCTGGCTTTACAGGGAACTCTTAACAATACCTTTAGCGGGGTAATCCTAAGCTTTATGCCGAGATTACAACTTGGAGACTGGGTAGAGACCAATGATTATTCAGGATTTGTTGAAGATATTACGCTGCGTAACGTCACACTCAGACAATCTGATAATAACTATGTGATTGTGCCCAACTCGAGTATTGTAGATTCTCCTTTCAAAAACTGGTCACAAACAGCACGAAGCCGTGTTTTTGTCAATTGCGGTGTAGGCTATGAAAGCGATCTGGAAGCCGTAAAAAAACTCACTATAGAAACCTTGAGTGCTAAATTTGAACAACAGGGATCTGAAGAAATTGAATTTTTCTACGAAAGTTTTGGCGACAGTTCAATCAATTTTGTTGCGCGTTTCTGGGCTCCCGTTACCAAACGGAAAGATATGCTTGCCGCTCAGGATTTAGCAATTATCGAGATCAAGAAGGCCTTTGATGCAAATGACATCAACATTCCGTTCCCAATACGCACACTTGATTTTGGTAAAAATAAATTCCGTTCTGAGACCATTACCATTGCCAACTCAGGTGGCGGTGAGGCTGTATCTTAAACAGCTATACGGATATGTAAATAGAATTTAATTTTAAATAAGCAACGCCCGAAGTATCACAATTACTTCGGGCGTTGTTGTTTTATGCGTATGTCATTTAATTTAGCGAACATACTCCCGATTAATTTTCAGTTTTTATAACAAGACGGCTTGAATTTCGTTTTACTACATTTACACAACTAGTAAAATTTTATGAGTCCCGAAGAATTTGCACGGCTGCAGGCCGAAAATCAAAAACTAAAAGCCAAACTCGATAAGCAACAGCATTCTAAACAGAAACGCCGTAAACTGGGTTGGACTTTTTTAAAGCAATCTTCCGGCTTTATTCTGGGAGCAAAGCTTAAAAAAAGCATCGAACGCTTTCTTGAAGAACTTTCAGAACAGCAGCTCGTTTCGAGAGAAACCTTGTCTGATTTACTCAGTGCTATTATTATTCGCCTTACACGCGTAGGCTTTTTGCTGGTGATTACAGCCATTCTGCCTTCAATCCTGCTTATTTTTCAAACTTATTACCTTTCGCAGCAAAACAAACTGATTACGGGGCAAAGTGAAATGTTTAAACAGCAAAACAACCGCCTCGATCAGCAAACCTATTTACAGGAAGCCGAACGTCGCGGACAAACGCTTTTGCTCATGGATAATATGCTGAAAGAAATAAGTGATGATGTACGTTTAAATCCACAAAACACCATAAATGATGCGACTGCGGGTCGGCTTATTTCACTAAGTAAAATGCTGAAGCCTTACAAATACCTGGAAAACGACAGCCTCATCGAGCAGGTAATAAGTCCTGAGCGCGGTTATCTGCTGGTTTCGCTTCTGGAAACCGGGATAAACCTCAACGCAACCTCCCGCAGCCGAACTAATGGTAAACTGATGAACCGTCTCGATTTTACGTATGCCGAGTTGCGCGATCTTACGCTTAAAGGCGCAGATTTGCTCGAAATCAATTTATCGTACGCAGACCTCAGAAATTCTAACTTCACCGGAACCGATTTTAAAAAAGCCGATTTAAGCAACGCGCGCCTGCAACAAACAAACCTGAGCTATACAGGCCTGGGCGAGGCAGATTTGGAAAACGCAAAACTTCAAAACGCCATTTTAGACCGGGCTGATCTAAGCAAAACCAATCTTACCGGGTCTGATTTGCGCAACACCAGTCTGGTAAAGACTAAAATCAAAGAAGCTGTTTTAAAAAACGTCCGTGTTCAAAAAGCCTTTGAACAGGACGCTTCTTTACAACTCAACAAAGATCAGAGTGCCTGGTTATTTCAAACCTATGAAGTGGTTGAAATTGACGAAGACCACTATCAGCTGCTGCCTAAATCCTGATTAGTTTTTACGCTTCCACTTAAGCTGAAATAAATCTTTTCTTCGATCTATAAGGTTGTGTACGCTACCAAACTGATTAAGCTCTTTAAGCAGGTCGATATCCACGTCTGCAACCAGAATCATTTCGGCATTCGGTGTAGCTTCCGCCTTAACCCCATTGGTAGGGAATTGGAAGTCACAGGGTGTAAGCACCATACTTTGTGCAAATTGCATATCCATATTATGTACTTTTGGGATATTGCCCACGCTTCCCGCTATGGCGACATAACATTCGTTTTCAATTGCACGGGCCTGAGCACAATGCCTTACGCGGCTATAGCCGTTTTGGGTATCGGTAAGGAAAGGAACAAAGAGGATATCCATACCTTCATCGGCCAGCAACCTGCTTAACTCCGGAAACTCGACATCATAGCATATAAGAATACCTATTTTACCACAATCGGTATTAAAGGTTTTGAGTTTTTCGCCACCGCTCATCCCCCATGCCTTGGCTTCATCAGGGGTTACGTGAAGCTTGTAAAACTTTTCGATAGTACCGTCGCGTTTACATAAGAACCCTACGTTGTAGAGCTTTCCATCTTCTATATACGGCATACTACCCGTGATGATGTTGATGTTGTAGCTCACCGATAGTTCTGAAAACCGGTCGCGTATGCGTTCGGTATATTTTGCAAGTTCGCGTATCGCATCAGGCTCAGAAAGATGGTTGTACGCCGCCATCAAAGGCGCATTAAAAAACTCAGGAAACAAGGCGAAATCAGAGCGGTATCCCGAAATGGTATCTATAAAGTATTCGGCCTGCTCAATGAGTTCTTCAAAGTTTTTATAGGTACGCATTTGCCATTGTACCAGACCAAGACGCACAACAGTTTTAACGCTGTTAGGCTTCTTCTCGGGCTTTTGATAATAAATGTTGTCCCATTCCAGGAGCGCAGCGTATTCCTTAGACTGCTTATCCCCTTCCAGATAATTGGTAATAATTCGTTTTACGTGAAAATCGTTGCTCAACTGAAAATCAAGGACCGGATCGTTAATTTCACGAGTCCGTACTTTCTCAATGTATTGTTTCGGCGTTAATTCTTTTGCATACTGATGGTAATTTGGCAAACGACCACCAAAAACGATACGTTCTAAATTCAGGTTTTCACAAAGCTCCTTGCGGTAATCGTAAAGTCTGCGACCTATACGCATACCGCGGTATTTATGCGAGATAAAAATATCTATTCCGTACAGGACATTACCTTTGGGCGTGTGGGTGCTGAAACTTTCATTACCCGTTATTTGCATATACGTATGCTTATCTGAAAACTTATCGTAGTCTACAATAATAGACAATGCACAACCAGCAATCTCTCCGTTTACCTTAACAACAACCTGTCCTTCGGGGAAAACCGTCATCAGTTTTTTAAGGTGCTTTTTCTCCCAATACGGATCTGGGATCGCGGGATAAACGGCTATCATGATTTCTTTGAGTTCCTCAAAATCCTTGATATCTAAATACTCCAGATTAATGGTATCTACGCGCTCGCGTTTATCAATATTATCTACGTTTTCTACGTCTTTCATAAAATGTTTAAAAATTTAAAAATTAAAGCCGAAGCCAAAAGAAACCCGGTAACCTTCAGACCCTTTAAAAAGATTGAAGGTTCCGCTTAAAGCATCGGCACTATTTACCCAGAAGCCCAGGCCGTACGAATCATGCCATTTTTCTGAATTGACGTCGCCATCAAACCAGACGCGACCTACATCATAGCCTGCAAATATACCTATTTGCAAGGGCAGCAAACCGGTTTTAAAGGTATCAAAACCATAACGCAAATCTGCCGATGTGGAAAATGCCTCATCTCCGATAAAGCGGTCAAAACGATATCCGCGTAAGCCGTTATCTTCGCCCAGTCGCGCTCCCTGATAAAACTCGTAATTGTCTCCAAACCTGAACTGCGCACGGGCCGTGGTTTTCAACACAAGCTTACGATTGGCACTTAATGCATTGTAAAAACCCAGACTGGGATTGAGGTAAAAAAACCGTCTTCCGGTATTACTCAGGTTGTTTGTAAAACCACCGTTTAAAACAAAATCCATACCTCTGCTGGGTACGAGGGTATTGTCTTTACTGTGGTACTCATAGGTTGCATCTAAGGTTGCAAAAAACTGAGCTTCGTCGAGTTCGGTAATGGAGGCACGCTCAATAAAGCGCAGGGCATTTTCCTGCAGTTTAATGCTTTGTAATAGTGCATTTGCTGAAAAGGTACTACCATAGTCTGAATTGCGCAATAAACCTCCGGAAACCTCTGTTATGCTCATTCGCACGCGGTTAAAGTCATAACCCTGCCGGTCGTCGGGATTTATACTTTCATTTCCGAAGCCAAAGAAGTTCTGAGTAAAATTAGGCGTTGTAAATCTTCCTTTTAAAACCAGATTCCAGTCATTTAATATCCCCGCGAATTCCCCTTCATAACTGAAGTCAAAGCCGTGGGTGGCAAAAAAATAATTGGCTTTAAAGCGGTGCTGTTGACTAAAAGGATTTTGTTTAAAACCGTTTACGGTATAAACATCACTCAAACCCAAAGTAAGACCGTTATCCGGATTATATCCAATAGCCGGAGTTATGGTGTTGTAACGCAGAATGTCTTTTTGATAATCATAGGTATTGTAATCGTAAACATCGGTAAGTCTAAAATTAGCTCCTCCTCTGGCCTCAATCGTATTTGGGAGACTTTCGTGGTCGTAAATTTTAATTTCCCGACCGTTGTAGACCCGGTAAATATCATTGTTCTGCCCTCCGATAATCCGAATAAAAATGGGGTTATCACCTGTTCCGTTTACTTCAAATACATCATCGTCGTCCAGACCGTAAATCCATAATTGATTGGTCTCATCTGAGTAATAGGTACGGTTGATTAAAACATCGGCTTTTTTACCGTCTTTAATACGCCAGGCTTTAACTGTAGTCTCATTATCGCTTCGTGTAATTTCAAAGTAGTCATCTTTATCGGTCCCGGTTACCATTTGCAACTCTGCCAGGTACTCATAGTACGTCTGTGCTATTTCTAAAATATTGTCCCTACGCCCTTTGAGATTCTCTTTTATGTTTGCTATAGACTTTCCAACTCGCACCTCTGGAGGTAATTGATTAAAGGCCTCTTCTATAATCGAATCGGTTATTTGTTTCTGAATATGACGTGCCTCATTGAGCCAAACTTCACGTCCCGAACGCTGTGCCAGTGCTCGGTCTAATTTTATTCCTTCTTTGTTAAACCATTTAATGTCCTTAAGGTTTTTATCATAAGCCTGAAATTGTCTTGCTGCACCAAAAAGGGTCTGGGCAATATTTAAAATGGTTCCATCAAAGTTGGTAAAAACCTGATCCCGATCCCGGGGTATGGGTACAAATACATCCTTACCGTTCTGATTTTTGTACTCTGCCCAGCGCCATTGATCATTGTCACGATCCCAGTCTCCAACCAGCATATCAAACATTCGGGCACGGATGTAAGCGGTTTCATCGACACTATTTTCTTCATCACTGCGCAATTTATTCAGTATATCATCAGTGCTCTCTATATCATCAGGATAATTGAATAACGCTCCATCATATTCTTTAGCCGGCCGCTCGACGATCATGTAAAGTTCATCGCCGTAATTTTCATTATAAATACCTAAAGCAGGCTGTCTGGGTACATAGAACAATTGGGGATGTGTGCTTAAAACACCTGCGGCTTCACTCAAGGTAGGAATTGCGAAAGCACCATAAGGATGTGCCGATGTATAAAAATCCTGAATGAGGCTTTGCGGAAGACTGTTTTCAAGATCTTCCTCCATGTCTTCGTTTTGCTTGAGAACCGTATTCTGTAAAAACTGCACACCGCTTTTTCGCAAGGACCTTAGATTGTATTCTTTTCCGTCTTTATCTTCAAGTCTGAGGGACTTGGTTTGGTTACCTCCACCGGGTCTAATCACCTTAAGCCCTCCGTATAATGTATCTAAAATAGCCACCGGAACGGTTACTTTTTTGCCATAAACATCGCGGTACTGCTCTCCCCAAACATTCTCAAAAAGATCTGAACGCTGTGTTTCTTCAACAGTATACACCGAAGCCTGAACGGTAGGCTGATAATCAAGATTGAGATTTGAATAGTCTACTAATTTATCTGGGGAATAAACCTGCTTTTGAAAAAAGAGCTCCGGTTCTCCGGTCTCCTGATTGGTGCCGTAATACCTAACCCAGGAAGAACCGTCTGTAAAAATATCAAGCCGGGCAAAGCCTTCATAGTCGCTGCTAAACAGGCCGTCATTACCTAAAAAGGCATACGAAGATTTAGAGCCTGAGCCTGAAACAATTTGCCTTACCTCCTCGTGTTCTATGTACTGTAAACCGTGCTCGTGACCCGAAACGAATATCGATTTTTTTACGTCCTTCGCCAGAATACGCAGTCGCTTCATCAATTCATTATACTTTTCGTTGAATCGATCCTGTTTTGAAACTCCACCCTGAGTACGTACCTGCGTGACTAGAGAGGCCAGTATGGGTAAGGGTAGCTTTTGCTGAGAAGGATACAGGTGTTTATCTAAAGCAAATTTACCTCCGTGTACACCATTAGTGTACATAGGATGATGCATCGCTATTATCACTGTTTTCTGCTGATTCTTTTTGAGTTCATTTTGAAACTCGATAAAAAACTTCTCCCGATCTTTAATGTTATCGCACTTATCGTTGATTTTGGGGTTTTTGTTCCAGTCTTCAAGATACCATTGCGTGTCTAGCAAAATCAGGTGAACCTCGTCATTCACGTCATAGCTCACCAGTGGACAACCGTCACGCGGTAAAAAAATATCATCTTCCCCGGTAATTTTTTTAATATACTCTTCTTCCCGGTTGAGTCCGTTGAGTCCGTCATTATACCAGTCATGATTACCGGGTATGATTATAGGGGTGCCTTTATATTCTTTAATTGCTGCTATCTGGGCGTCTATGCGATGCTCTGCCAGAGCGCGTTCCGGTGTGTTTTCGGGAGGCATTCCCACCGGGTAGATATTGTCCCCTAAAAAAATCGCAAACGAATTAGGATCATTATTCTGATCGAGGAGTTTTTTGAAAAGCAACAAACCTTCTGTACTTCCACCCATTGCGGCATTCCCGGCATCTCCTATAAGATAGAAGCTGCGTTCAATCTCCTTATCTTCGGGATAGTCACCTTGCTCAACCCCATTGCGATAGCGGTTAGTGTAGGTGGCGCAAGCCGTTAAAAGCAAGAGGCTGCCAAGTGTTAGAAGTATGTTATTTTTTGTCATGAAAATTCTATTCGAAATTCTTTTTTGTACTTTTCGTAACTTGTTAAATCAATATTCACATGGCTGAAACTGCAGAAAAAGAATCAAACTCTATCTCGAAAGCAGATCAATTTGTACTCGAACTTTTTAAGGAAAAACTTCCAAATAGTTATCTGTATCATAACTATGATCATACGGTCAGAGTGGTTAAAAGTACTAAAGAAATCGCCGATAACTCTGAAATTAATGTTAAACAGAAAGAGGCGCTGGTGCTGGCCGCATGGATGCATGACACGGGTTATACAGTTACCAGAGAGGCTCATGAAGATGCCAGTATAAAGATTGCTAAAGACTATATGAAACAAGAAGGAACCGATCCTGAAATTCAGCAAATGGTCATCGATCTTATCGCTTCTACCAAAATGGGAGTTGAACCTAAAAATGAAATGGAGCGCATTCTTAAAGATGCAGACAATTCGCATTTTGCCAAAGACTACTACAAGCAAACCAGTGAGTTTTTACGTCAGGAATTACTGCTTACCGGAAGTGCAGACTTCTCTCCTACCCAGTGGAGGGAAGAAAACATCGATATGTTTACCAATAAACATCGATTCTATACCGATTATGCCGCCCGTAACTGGAAATCTCAAAAAGATGAAAATCTGATTTCCCTGCTGAAAAAAGAAAAAAAGAAAAAGAAAAAATACAAGAAAGAAGAGATCAAAGCCAAACTAAAGGCTAAATACAAAGATGAAAGTCCGGATCGCGGGGTTCAAACCCTGTATCGTACCACATTGCGAAACCATATCAAACTGAGCGATATCGCAGATACCAAAGCAAACATCCTGCTTTCGGTAAATGCGATCATTATCTCTCTGGCTTTGTCTAATATGATCCCCAAGCTAGATGCGCCCAGTAACCGTCACCTGCTTGTACCCACGCTGATTTTGGTGCTTTTTAGCGTAGCCTCTATAATTATGTCTATACTTTCTACGCGGCCCAATGTCACCTCCGGCGAATTTACCCGTGAGCAGGTCAAGAAGAAGCAGGTAAATATTTTGTTTTTTGGAAACTTCCACAAAATGAAATATGACCAGTATCAATGGGCAATCAATGAGATTATCTACGATAAAGACTATATCTATGAAGCGCTTACCAAAGATTTATATCTGCTGGGTGTGGTTCTAAATAAAAAGTATATGCTGCTAAGGCGCACCTATACCGTATTTATGGTCGGTATTATCGTTTCGGTAATCAGTTTTATTACTGCCTTCTCGATAATGTAAGATCCCTTTAAGAGTCTAAAACTTCCATCAGATCATCATACGTGATGGTCTGATTTTCTTTAGACCGGGGTAGTTTTGAAGTATACAACACATTTACCCGAATGGCTTTTAGCCCCACAACACCCTGTACATCTTCAAGCTCTACGTATTCCACTTCCTGACCCAGGTATTTTTTACGCTGTAAATAGTGAATATAACGGGTGTACTCTTCAGCATCAGTATCCTGCGAATAAATTATAGCGATCTTCCCTTTTTGAGTCACACGCTCGTCACTGCCCTTAATACAGGCTTTATCAATGCGCTTTTTGATAATCTCATACCGCGCGTTGTACGTTCCGTCTACATCAAATTTTTTCTCATCCATTCGGTAACGGATAGATAAGGTGGTGCTAAAAACCAAAATTAGCGACGCGGCATCAAGCTGCAATTGCGCTCCCTCCTGTTTGTGATAAAAATGATTTTCCATCTCACACATCGTAGAAAGCTGCCACAATCTTAAATTGTACAGGTAGACCTCGTTAAAAGCACTGGTGGGCGTCATCGATGCGCCTATGTAAATGTTGTGATCAACCCCGTCGGTCTTGTAACGCTCAAAATAGTGCGGAAAAATTTCCTGTGCCTCCTGTTGCTTACGGTCTATGAAGGTTGCCAGATTTTGATTGATAAGCTGAACGGTCTCATCATAATGCTTGCGGTTCTCATAAATGAGCCCTGTATCCTTATTAATGGCCGTTTTGTAGTTATCGATAGCTTTTTTCAGCTCAGGAATTTTAGTGTTCAGGTGGTTGAGTAAGGGGTTTACTTCTTCTTTAAGCAAGGCGAAAACCTCACTCTCGCTACTGGCATTAAGCTGATCATTGATTTGATTTGTAAATTCTTCAATACGGAATTTTACCTGCTCATAAATAGGCATTGGTTGGGCCTTAAGAGCTAACTCGAGAATGGTATCTACCATTTTAAGCTGAATGAGAATATCCTTTTGAATGGCGCTATTACGCTCATCTGAAGAACCTACGATGTCAATTTGACCGTAAAGCGGATACACATCTTCAAAGGCAATATCCTTAAAGGCAGCAAACTTGCCGGCATCCTGATTTTTAATAAAGCGTTTGGCTTCCTCCTCAAAAATCCACAAAACGCTGGGATGTATGCTGGTACATTCGCTTTGGATGACCGCTTTTATTCGGTTTTCAAGATCATTCCGTTTGCGCTCTACCGTAGAAACGATAAAAGGCATCACATCATCAAGCTTGGTTGCGTTAAGACTGTGCAGTTTATTACGCGTTTCAGAAACCAGTTCGAGTACTGCAAGGAGCTCATTTCCTTTTGCAATGGGCGCCAGAATACAGCTTTTTACTCCCTGAGTAAGTAAATTTTCAGCCAGAATATTGTGTCCGCTTTTACGCGCATACTCCTCAACATCTGGTATTATAAAATAGTTTTTATCTTTTACCAGTGAGTTATAGGCATTGTCGCACATGCTCTTACGACAATCGTTTCGCGCATCTTTATTTAAGATAAAACTGGTAAGCATTTTCTCGTCAGACATCTGGGCGAAATGATCATTTCCCCCATCAAACTCGGTAAAACCTACCCGTAAATCGGGAATGTTGAAAATAGCGCTAAAAATTTCCTTAAACTGCTGCGAGGTATTTTCGTTCAGGGTTTTCTTGGAAAGTAAAGTGCTTTTTAAATCTGAAATCGAATCGTCAACCGTGACATCGGTAAGATTTAAAATGGTAATTCCTTTTAAAATCCAGCTCTGAGGCGGAAAATACTCTTTCCAAAGTTTATAATCGTAACCGTTTGCAATGAGTTTATCTGCGATATCAGACGTGATTTCAATCGCCTCATCGGTAGGCTCACAATAGGTAAAATCTGCGTTGATCGTGGCCCGGTAACTGCGAATGATTCCGTTTTTATCTGGAATCTCGTAATACAGCGGTCGGCTGATGTCAACCTCATACCCGTAATATGTGTTTAAGATAATCACACAACCTAAAATATAGTAGAACTCGGTATCCAGGTCCCGTATTTTGAGTTTAAAGTCGGGCCCAGCCTCTTCGAGTATCGTAGCAAATCTGCGCGTTGGGTTAAATATTCGGTTTTGAAAGGGAATTGTAGCCGCTTTAATCTCATTTTTAGTGAGCGCTGCAGGGAAAAGATTATCGAGTAAAGTGCTTAACGGCTCTTCGTATTTATGGATGTTTTCAAAATCCTTGATACCTTCAGCCAGCTCAGGATATCCTTCCGCGTAGTCTAGAATAGACTTCATATACTCGCGCGTAATCGGGTTTTGAGATTGCTTCATACGTTTCCTTAGCATCTCAAAAACCTTGGTGAGACTAAGCTCAACCTGTAAGGGAAAATCCTTTAACTCTTCCATCAAACTAAATTTAAATAGAATTTAGTCAAAATTGACTACAAATAATAACAGAGGCTTAGTCTTTAACATAGGTTTAAACTTACGTTTACCCGAAATATATTAAACAAAGATGCGGTATGTCACATGCGTCAATCAGCCTGCAAGAGGTCTTTGAATAATACCTTTGTCTGTTCCTAAAAGCTATAAATCCCGTATATTGCAGCATTATATCTTAAATTTTATGAAACGAATACTTTTAGCAGGTCTTACTCTGGCGCTCGCGATCTCCTGTGCCGAAGAAGCAGACTTTAGAATTTCGGGAACTACACCTGATATTGATAATGATACCAAGGTTTACCTTCAAAAAATAGACGAAAATAACCGTCTCGTAGGCGTAGATACTACGGTTATTAAAGAAGGAGAATTTAGTTTTGATCCTACTGAAGTTAAAAATCCGGAAATGATGGTTTTGGGCTTTGAGGCTGCCCAGGGAACCGTGATTCTTATTGCTGAAAATCAAAACATAAGCGTACGTGCCTATAAAGACAGTCTCTACACTTCAAAAGTGAACGGTGGTAAGGAGAATGACTTTTTCAAGTTGTATTACAATGATGTTGTTGAATCGAACAAGAAGAAAAATAAACTTCAGGAACAGGCAATGAACTTTCAGCGTAACGGTGATACCGCAGGGATAACCGCACTGCGAGCTGAGTTTGAACAAATAAACACAGATGATACCGAGCGACGCATTGAGTTAATTGAAGAAAACACTGATAAATATGTTAGCATCATCGTATTATCTGATCTGGTAGGTACGCGAGCTATTGATGCCAATCGCGCTGAGGCTTTATTTGATAAGCTTGACCAAAACCTTCAGGAAATGGAGAAAGGTGTTAAACTAAAAGAAATGATCGCTCAGGCCAAAGAACGTGAAGCTGCTGCCTCGCTTGCCGAAGTGGGCAATAAAGCCCCAGAGTTTACTGCTCCTACCCCAAATGGCGAACAGTTATCACTGCAAGAAGCCCTGGGATCAAAATACACCATCATAGACTTCTGGGCCAGCTGGTGTAAGCCCTGCCGGGAAGAAAATCCCAATGTGGTTAATGTTTACAATCAATACCACGATAAGGGACTAAACATCATCAGCGTTTCCCTGGATCGCGAGTCTGCACGTGATAAATGGCTGGCCGCTATCGAAAACGACAAGATGACCTGGTATCACGTATCAAACCTAATGGAATGGCAGGATCCCATCGCTCGTAAATATGGTATTACCGCAATACCGGCAACTTACCTTTTAGATTCGGAAGGTGTTATTATCGAAAAAAATCTGCGCGGAGAAGCTTTAGTTTCTAAAATGCAGGAACTTTTAGGAGAAGGTTAAATTTCCTTCTTAAACCCATTAAAAAAGCCCTTTGAAATTTACTTTCAAAGGGCTTTTTTAATTTTCGGATAAAGACTGTTTCTAAAACGTTACTTCAATTGCAGTTCCTGAATAGCCTATTGCCTGTAAAAGGCTGTTATTTTTGAAGAAAACTTTTGGGTGTTTGCTGATTCTCTCAATTTGTCCCATTACTAAAAAATCAATAAATCCAAAAACCTACGTCTTCATTCTGAAGACTGTAAGCGGTCTGTCGTTGTTCGCAATAACCAAATACGTGTCATTTCCTACAACCACCTGCTTCATCTGTTTCGCGTTAAGATCGTTGTAAAAACTGATGTCTTTAAACGGTTTCATCGCGCCATTTGAATCGCCGAGCAAGACATAACCCACGTTAGAGTCGTATTTTACAGTTTCTACTTCCGCTTCATGAATTGCACCTATACCAATTACGTCCAAATGGCCATCCTTATTTACATCAGCAAACGCAAATGACATTGTTGGGCCCAACTGAGCAAGAACAGGCAGGTGTTTGATTTTAAAGTTTCCGTTACCCAGATTTTCAAGGTAAACCGATTCAAATTCATTGGCTTGTTTGTGGTAGGAATTAGCAATCTGCTCGCTGCCGTAAATATCGGTAAGTGTAGATGTTGCGAACTCCTTATAGGTTTTGATTTTCTCACTTACAAACGAATTTTGCATCGTAGAGCACTCTTTACCGCGTACAGGCACTAAACTGCCTTTATACACCTTACTCAAAATCATATCGTAATTGCCGTCGCTGTCGAAGTTGTTTCCGTAAATATGTAAGGGTTTTTCTACGGAAGGATGAAATTTATTGTTTGCGCCCAGATTTCCTACGAAATAATCCAGGTCTCCATCCTGGTCAAAATCAATTTCTGCAAGGGTATTCCACCAGCCGGAGGTTTCTTTTAGCGCTTCAATTTCTGAAGGCTGAAAGCTTCCGTTTTCATTTTTGAAAACTGTAACAGGCATCCACTCCCCTGCTACCAGCAAATCGCGATCGCCGTCGCCGTCGTAGTCTGACAGGATCAGATCATTAATCAAGCCTGCTTCTGCAAAGGCAGGTGCGACTTTTTCAGTTACATCGCTAAATTTTCCACCCTCATTTTTTAAAACATAGGAACGTGGCGACAAGGGATATTTACCGGGAACTATTCTACCTCCCACAATTAAATCCAGATCACCGTCCTGATCGTAATCTAGGGAAACCACGGCTTTAGAACCAGTTAACATTTTTGGCAAAGCCGAAGAAGCGCTAAAACTCCCCTTACCGTCATTCAAATAGAGGCGGTCTTGCAGTTTGCTGTCATTTTCCTGCAACTCATAGCCGCTGCTGGCAACGTATAAATCTAAATCACCATCTCCGTCAGCGTCAAAAAAGTGCGCTCCGTTATCTTCAAAGGCTTTATCAGCCGCAAATGCAGGCTGAGTTGTTTGTGTAAACGTCCCACCGGCCTGTTGAAGATACAATTGTGCTTCCTGGCCGGGGCCTCCACCCAGAAATACGTCTGCGAGACCGTCATTATTTACATCTGCAGTTTCAAATGCGGGGCCTTGCTGCGATTGCTTTTGAGGCAGTAATACCTGTCTTGAAAAATCATTAAAATCATTTTCTTCGTGCGCATAGGTCAGACCAAGTTCCCGCGGATCTACGCGTTCAAAATGTTCAGGACGCTCGTAAGGTGTTTCAACAGCATTACCAGCTTCAGCCTCATTTAAAGTCAGGAATTGGTTAGCCTGAACATCTTCTAAAATTGTAACCTTTCCGGTATTCCAAACCACTTCTATTTTGGAGATTTCCTGCTCTTTACCTACCCCAAAATTTAAAACCGGGGAAACCGAAGATTGATATCCACGCGATAAATACAGCTCCTGATATTGTTGCGTACTGTCTGTAAATACTTTTACCTTTGAGCCTATTGCAAGCGGGTTTTTAGCATCGCCTTTCAACTTAAGGCTGATGAAGTTTGCGGTGGAATTGTTGCGGTAAATACCGGCCTCATCCTCCAGATTGTTTACAACAAGATCCAGATCACCATCGTTATCCAGATCCCCGTAAGCCACTCCATTTGAATTCACGGCCTGGGTAAAGCCCCAGTCTTCAATCACTTTTTTGAAAGACAAATCTCCATTATTCTTAAAGGCATAATTCTGAAGCTTATCTGAAGGCATTTCTTTGAGAATACTGTCGATAGGCATTTGTTCCAAAGAACCTTCGTTGGCATCGAGAAACCTTCCAAAGTCCTGATTGGCGATTTCGCGTTTGATCCCGTTTGTAATAAAAATATCCTTGTAGCCATCACCGTCAAAATCGGCTATAAGTGGCGCCCAACTCCAATCTGTCTTCGATACTCCCGAAACCTGTGCGATATCTGTAAAATAACCGTTACCGTTGTTTAGGTTAAGCACATTAGACATATACGGAAAATGAAAACCGGCTTCAACAATCCACCAGAATCCTTCGGTGTTCATACTGGCCATATTTTGTTTTCCGCGCTGATGATCTTCCGCAGACATATCTAAAACCAGTAAATCGGGTAAAAAGTCGTTGTTGATATCCGCAAAATCAGATCCCATACTACTGTAGGAGATGTGTTTCATTTTGGTATTGATATCGTTAGCAAACGTGCCATTCTTATTGTTGATATAAAGCTTATCGGCCGTGATGAAGTCGTTGGCCACAAAAATATCGGGCCAGCCGTCGTTGTTAAAGTCTCCGATGGAAGCACTAAGACTGAATTCCTTATTAATCAAACCACTACCCGGAGTAACATCGGTAAAACGCGACCCGTCATTACGATACAGGTGATCTGAAGTTTGCGGGTAAAACTGGTCGTCATTGACAATTGCATTAAGGTCGACCGAATTTAAAAAGTCATCCCGGTGATTGATCAAATACATATCGAGATCGCCATCCCGGTCGTAGTCTAAAAAATATGCCTGAATGGAAAAACCGTCGTCTGCAATTCCCCATTTGGCAGCTTCTTCGGTAAATGTGCCGTCCTTTTGGTTGACAAACAGCTTGTTTTTACGTTCGAGGTTATTGCCCATAGAAGCCGATTTGCAAACGTAAATATCCAGATAACCGTCGTTATTAATATCTATCATTGTGACGCCGGTCGTCCAACCTTCGGCATCTGCCACACCTGCTGCATCGGTAATATCTTCAAATTTGAAATCCCCTTTATTCAGGTATAGCTTGTTAGCATTTTGATTTGAAGTGAAATAGACATCCTCGAGTCCGTCGTTATTAACGTCGCCTATAGCCACGCCACCCCCATTATACATATCGTAATAATTAAGGATGTTGAAGGCTGCGGTTTCGGTCACAGTGTTTTTAAAGTGAATCCCGGTATCCTCATTTGATATTTGGGTAAAAAGGGTTTTGGCGGAACTCGTCTTCTTCTCAAAGCCCGAATCATTACAGGAAAATGTCAAAACAGACAAACCAATTACGCTAAAAAAGGATGTGAAACGCATACTATTAAATGCTCAATAAATTCAATTAATTATAATTCTGTTCTAAAAGGCGATGCCGGAAGCCCTTCTTTATTGTATAAATTGGGATTGTCCGGGTTATCTGCCCAGGCATAGCGCAAATACTTTGGCTCTGCCACCTCATCACTCCAGACAATCACACGATCCCCTTCAATTTTGGCGTTTGCCCAAACAAATTTACCGTCTTCACCTGCAAGCGCAAATTCGCTCAGGGGTTCGCCATCATTGCTCACCAGGCCATTGCCTGTATGCTTGAATTTCAAAATTACTTTTCCGGCTTCAACGGTGTGACTTTCGTAAACAGGTCCCGAATACACCAGATCTTCACCGTAGGCCAACTTCAATCCTGCAAGCGCCATACGCTCTCCCACGTCTTTTTTATTATCGGGGTGAATATCATTCCACTCCCCCAAATCAATATTTACGGTCATCGCTGTATTGGGATTATTCAGCGCTTTTAGCTGGGCTTCACGCAACTCGGCCCAATTGCTTTCGGAAGGCAGATAAGACACATCCATAAAATTAGGTAATTGCGCATAAATAAATGGTGCTTCAGGTTGGCCTAAAACACTGCGCAAACCTGAAATCAAAGCTGCCATATAGCCTTCGTAAGCCTTTGGATTGCCGGTATTACTTTCGCCCTGATACCACAAGATACCTTTAACCGGAAGTTGCTTATAAGGTGCGATCATCCCATTGTATAATGCGGTTGGTTCGTTTTGCGGATTGATACGTCGCACAGATTCTCCAAACAAATTATCCCGGGAACGTACAACCGGTTTAAAAACTTCACCCACTTTATACTGCCAATAGCCTTTTAAATCTACCGTATCCTGCTCGGTAAAAATATAATAGGGTTTGTCTGGTACAAAGCCTCCCTTACCGTTGTAATTGGTGACTTTAATTGTAAAATTATTTTTTCCGGCTTTGAGTAAGGTATCAGGTACCTCATATCGGCGTTGCGGATATTGATAGGTTTTATTCCCCACCACAACACCATTGATGTACACCTCATCGGCATCAACGATGCGGCCCATAAAAAGTCGGGCTTTTTTGCCTATCATAGATTCGGGAATCTCAACTTCCCTGCGGTACCAGACTGTGCCATTAAGGTCTCGTACACCCTGGTCTTCCCAATACCCGGGAATATTGATACGGCGCCAGTTTTTAGGCGTAAAATCATTACTATACCACGGCGTACCCATAAGTCCTTTGTCGGTTTCCTCTTCTGCAAATTCTTCCGGTTGAGGACGGTTTTGACGTTGCGCATTTACAAAAGCCGTGTCTTTGTTCTCTTCGATGATTTTTAAGATTTCCGGGTAATCGGTATAGCCTTCCTGCGGAATCCAGGCCTCAATGGGCGTACCACCCACACTGGCATTGATTAAGCCAATGGGAATCTGGTATTTTTCGTAGATTTTTTTGGCAAAGAAATACGCAACAGCCGAAAATGGGCGAATTTCCTCCCCCACTGCTTTTTGCCACTCACCCCCCTCAAGATCTTCCTGAGGTCCTGAGATAGCAGGAGTTGTAGGCACTTTAAAATGTCGGATTGCAGGATTATCTGCATTCGCTATTTCTTCCGCGTAGCGCACATCGTGAATATCCAGCTGATGTACCATGTTAGACTGACCGGTGCACAACCAAACATCACCAATCAAAATATCATCGATTTCAACACTATTCTTACCAGAAATCACCATTTTGAAGGGTCCGCCGGCTTTCATTTTAGGGAGTTCAATACTCCATCTTCCGTCTTTAGCGGTGGTGGTTTTATAGGTTTTTCTTTTAAAGGAAAGCATAATTTGTTCGCCGGGATCTGCCCAGCCCCAAACCGGCACTTTAGCATCCCGTTGCAGCACCATCCCGTCACTTATTAAAACAGGTAATTTAACTTCGGCCTGTACAGAAAAATTCAGGCTGAACATGAAAAGGATGAGTGCGTTTATTCTTTTGAAAATCATGTTGCTTTTAGTTTACTGCAAATTCTATTTCGACCATTTTAGGAGCTCCTAATGCCAAGCTGCGTTTCATAGGGCTTGCACCTCCCACATAAAGCCTAAATGAACCGGGCTCAATAGTTTTAGAACCATCTTCAAGCACAAGCTGAAAGTTTTCGGGCTTGATCTCAAATGTGATTTTTTCGGAGGCTCCGGGTTCTAATGTAACGCGCTTAGTATTTATAAATTGAAAATTAGGCACGCGCACCGAAGCTTCCAAATCAGAAATATACACCTGTACGACTTCGTCTGACTTCACCTTACCGGTGTTAGTCACGGTCACTTCAAGACTCAGACTTTCCTCCTTTGTGACCTCTGTTTTATTTAAAGCGGCGTTACTGTAGTCGAACTGCGTATAATTCAGTCCAAAACCAAACGGATACATAGGCTCCTCGTTCATATACTTATACGTACGCCCTTCCATGGAATAATCTTCGTATGCGGGTAACTGATCTAGCGATTTGGGAAAGGTAATAGGTAATCTTCCGGACGGAGAAACATCGCCAAAAAGCACGTCTGCTATCGCTGTGCCGCCTTCTTCACCGGGATACCATACAAAAAGTACCGCATCAGCCAGCTCCTGCACCCGCGCCAGGTCAACCGGACTGCCTCCTGTGACAATTGCTATTAGCGGTTTACGGTCCTCAGGATTTCTATCGGCCATTTCCCGTAAATCTTCTAAATACTGAATTTGATTGGGTGGTAAACCATAGTCTAAACGATCTCCCGCAGTATCTGAATCTATAGAATCACCCTCCTCGCCCTGAAGCGTGCTGGATAGACCCAAAACGACCAGCGTCACGTCGGTGTTTGCCGCATTACCTGTTGCATAGTTAATAGGGTTTCTGGAGTCTTTGTTCAACATAGCACCCTGACGGTATTGCAACTGACTGGTAGGACTAATCGCTGCGCTGATACCTTCAAGAATGGTTACCATATTCGAGTTAACACCATAATAATTACCCAGAAGAACTTCTGTACTTGTGGCGTTCGGGCCGGTTAGGAAATATTTTGGCAGGTCTTTTTTAAGTGGAAGAATTCCATTATTCTTTAAAAGCACAATACTTTTTTGAGCAGTTTCGCGTGCTAAAGCGCGATGTTTCTCACTATTAACCACATCAAGAGAAAGCGCATCGTATTTATTGCTTCCTTTAGGATCGAATAAGCCCAGCTTGAAACGGGTTTTGAGTAAGAGTGCTAATTGCTCGTCTATTTCGGCTTCTGTAATTAAACCCTGCTCTACTGCTTCCGGTAATGCGCTGTAGGTGTCTCCACAATTCAGGCTTACTCCGCTTTTTACTGCCATTGCAGCAGCACCGGCCTTGGAAGGCGCAGTACCGTGACCACCCTGGCCTTTGGCAACATACAAATCAACAAGAGCTGCACAATCGCTAAGAATATGTCCGTCAAAATTCCATTTTTGTTTTAAAACCTCATCAAGCAAATAGTTGTTAGTACAGCAAGGTTCACCATTAGTACTATTATAAGCGCACATGACGGCTTCGACATTCTCATTGACTAAAGCTTCAAATGCCGGTAGATAGGTCTCATACATATCTTTTAAAGTCGCGGTGGCATTAAACTCGTGTCGTAACTGCTCAGGACCACTATGAACAGCAAAATGCTTGGCGCAGGCTGCTGTTTTTAGATGATCGGGGTCATCACCTTGCAGACCTTTCACAAAAGCGACTCCTATCAATGACATCAGATACGGATCTTCGCCGTAAGTCTCCTGACCTCTACCCCAACGCGGATCCCTAAAAATATTGATATTAGGCGTCCAGAAGGTGAGGCCGTTATAGCGGTTAAAATTTCCCTTTTCGCTGGTGGCATTGTATAAAGCCCGGGCTTCATCAGAAATGGCTTTGGAAATTCGATACGCAAGATCTGCATCAAAGGTTGCACCTATGCCTATCGCCTGCGGAAATACAGTAGCGGCAGAAGCACGCCCAACACCGTGAAGGGCTTCATTCCAGTAATCGTAAGGCGGAATATTCAATCGATCGATTGCCGGAGTACTGTTCATCATCTGAGCTGCTTTTTCTTCAAGCGATAATCGCGAAATCAAATCTGCTACACGCTCATCTACAGATAAAGAAGTGTCATAAAACGGAAATCCCGGATTTTGAGACTGATTTTTTTCAATCGTTTGCGTTGATTTACTTTGATCGGTATTACAGGATACTAAAAAGAAGCAGCTAAACATCATACCAGCCCAAAATTTTGAAACTATTTTCATATAAAATGGAATTTAAAGACACCCCAACAGCTGAGGAAAACGAAATTTAAGGATCACGAATGATTTTACGCAATCGGTTGCAAACTAAAAATAATTTAGCACTCTACCATCATTTTTAAAGACTTAATGGTATTTAGGCAGAAAATACTGAATAAATAAGCTTAAACGCCCTGGAATGAAATCAGTTCATTCCTGAAACATACAAATGAGGGCTTGAAAAAAATAAAAAAGTAACGCTCTAAAAGAAAGACATTTTGAAATAAATGACGTTTTCCAAATTTTTCAATTGAGCAATTTAAAAATAAACAGAGAATACAATCAAGCACTTAAGCTCTGAATATAAGCCCACTACTGCATATTTTTAATCTAAAAAATATCTTAACAAAAAATTACGCAATCGGTTGTTTGGTATAGGAGATTTATATACATTTGAAAACAATACATATAGTACTTAAGACAATAAGAGTCATTTGTACGTTTTAAATCACTAATCGTTGAGCTTTTTACGACGTAGCGAAATCGATTGAGTTTAAAAGTAAAGACTTACTCAAGTTCTATGTGTAGGCATCACCAATTCAAAATAACTCGAATGACTAATTAATTCAAACAACTAAGTTTTATGAAAAGCGTTTTACTTTTTCAGAAGAAAATTCTCAGGTACCTTGGGCTATTCTTCTTAAGTGTATTTTTCTGTTCAGGAATTTATGCACAATCAACAATTACGGGTACAGTAAGCGATGGTAATGGGCCGATACCGGGCGCAAACGTTATCGTCAAAGGAACCAATAACGGAGCTGTAACCGATTTTGATGGCAATTACACACTAAATAATGTACCGGGAGATGCTATTCTGGTATTTAGTTTTGTGGGCTATGAGGCTCAGGAAGTACCCGTTAACAACAGAAGCCAGGTAAACGCTGTACTTGAAAACGACCTACAATCATTAAGTGAAGTGGTTGTAATCGGGTACGGTACTCAAAATCGAGAGTCAGTAACCGGTTCTGTTGTTTCACTTGATGGTGATGAACTTGAAGAGGTACAGGTGGCCAACTTTCAACAGGCCTTACAAGGTCGTGCACCAGGGGTACAAATTACAACAACAAGCACCAGACCGGGATCTAATAATACCTCAATTCGTATCCGTGGTGTACGTTCATTAACAGGAAGCAATGACCCCTTAATTGTACTTAATGGGATCCCATTCTCAGGTGGCCTTAACGATATTAGCATTAACGACATCGAAAGCCTGGATATTCTAAAAGATGCTTCTGCTACAGCTATCTACGGTTCAAGGGGGGCTAACGGGGTTATTTTAATCACAACTAAAACCGGTCAGAAAGGTCAAAAAGCTACTTTTAGTTACAACACCTACTACGCTGCCAAAGAAGTTTTTGCTAAATATCCAATGATGAATGGTCCTCAGTTTCTTGCCCTTAGAGAAGCAACCGCTACCAGTCAAACCAGTGGTGTACCTATCTATCAGAATTTAGGTGCTGACGAAGACCCCAATGTAAATACAGACTGGCAGGACTTAATTTACGGAACAGGTTTGCAAACCAATCACGACTTTAGTGTTTCTGGAGGAACAGAAAATGGAAGCTATAGTTTTGGAGGGGGCTACTTTAAAGAAACTTCTGTATTACCGGTAGAGGATTTTCAAAGATATTCGCTTCGTGCACAGATAGATCAGCAAATAGGAGCTTTCCGATTTGGGATTAACTCCATTATGAACTGGAACGTTACAAATGCAGCCGGTACTGGTCTATATGGAAATTTAAGTGCCACACCCATACTAAACCCATATAATGAGGATGGCTCTTTGAAACGCGTTGTAAGTATGCCTGCAGATGACTTTTGGGTTACAACCCGTAGTACACTTGAGGCTATAGGGGATGGTCGCGTGAATTTGCAAAAAGACTTTGGTACTTATAATAACCTTTACGGCGAAGTAAGCATTCCGGGAATTGATGGCTTAAAATACCGATTAAATGTAGGTTTAAATTTACGCGTTACCCGCGACGGTTTCTTTAATGGACAGGGAGTTGCAAATATTGACCCTCAGGCACCAAACAACGGAGGAAACAGTAGTAGTCTTCTTCAAGATTATGTTGTTGAAAATTTGCTGACGTATGACAAAACTTTTGCTGATAAGCATAAAATCAACTTTGTTGGTCTGTATTCATTTCAAAATACAAAATTTGAAGACTCCTTTCTAAATGTTAGAAATATCCCCAATGAGCAGTTCTTATTCTATAACCTTGATGCTGCTTTATTAGAAGACATTACCGGTTATGGAAGTAATTATGGTGAAAACGGCTTAAAATCTTATATGGCAAGAGCTATTTATCAATACGATAATCGTTACCTATTGACAGCTACAGTTCGTGCTGACGGTTCTTCCAGATTGGCACCCGGTAATAAGTGGGTTACGTATCCTGCAATCTCTTTAGGCTGGAATATTGCGAATGAAAAATTTATGGAAGACGTGCAATGGGTTAACTCTTTAAAACTCCGTGCAGGTTATGGAGAAACTTCAAACCAGGCTGTAGCTAATTATGCAACCCTTGGAAATCTAGGGGTTCGTAATTACAATTTTGGAGACACCTTTGCTACCGGATATTTTGTTAATGAGATTCCAAACGCTGCTTTAGGTTGGGAATTCTCGGAAACCTATAACTACGGTATCGATTTTGGTTTGTTCAACAACCGCCTTTCTGGTACTGTTGAATATTATTTAACCAAAACAAATGACATTTTGTACCGTCTCCCATTTCCTGCAACTTCTGGTGTTAGTTCTTACGTAGCAAATATTGGTGCTACCGAAAACAAAGGTCTTGAAGTGGCTTTAAACGCAACTATTCTAGACAATCCTGATGGTTTTACGTGGGATTTTGGGGTTAACCTGTATACGAATAGAAATGAAATTGTTTCATTGGCTAGCGGTCAGGATAGAAATGAAGGTCAGCTCTGGTTTGTAGGTTCTCCAATAAACGTAATTTTTGACTACAAAAATATTGGTCTTTGGAACGAAGACGATCCGGATTTTCAATATCTTCAAACCTATGAGCCAGGGGGTAACGTGGGTATGATTAAGGTTGAATATACCGGTGAATTTAATGAGGATGGCTCTCCTGTACGTCAAATAAACGCTGAAGATCGCCAAATAATAGATCCAACTCCAGATTTCCAGGGAGGTTTTAATACGCGATTAGCTTATAAAAACTTTGATTTTAATATGGTTGGTGTTTTCCAGAGTGGAGGTACCCTTGTTAGTACCTTATATTCTTCCGGAGGCTATCTAAACCTTTTAACGGGTAGAAGAAATAATATTGATGTAGACTACTGGACACCAACAAATACCGATGCAAAATATCCTGCTCCCGGAGGTATTCAGGCAGGTGACGGACCAAAATACGGAACAACAATGGGATATTTTGATGGTTCCTATTTAAAAGTTCGCGCTATGACCTTAGGATATAACTTTGAATCTAATTTAGTCGAAAAAGTAGGTTTACAAAGTCTACGCTTATATGCTACAGTACAAAATCCATTTGTTCTGTTTTCTCCCTATCACAGAGAATCTGGGATGGATCCCGAGACTAACTCAGGATCTGATAATAATGGAAATGCACAAAACTCAGCAACCGGAACTGCTGGTTATATCTCAAGAGGTATTGCTACTATAGGAACAAACGTTCCTTCTACTCGCAATTTTCTTTTAGGATTAAATTTAAAATTTTAAAAAAAGTGATTATGAAAAGATTACAATTTAAAATAGCCTTTATTGCCTTATTGGCTTTGGGCATCAGTGTAACATCCTGCTCAGATGATATTCTGGAAGAAAATCCAAGGAGTGTTTTCACTCCCGAATTTTTCAAGACACAGGCAGGAGTTGAAGGTGGTATTACAGCTCTCTACACACATTTGCGTTTCTTGTACGGTGCTTGGAATTATTATAACTCAACTGAAACGGGTACGGATGAATATACCTGGGCACAAAGTGCAGACGGTAACTTTAGAGATATGGACCTGTCTGGTGTAGGTTCTATTATATCTACTTCTGCACCCCCTGCAGGACCTTGGGCTAGCTGTTATGGAGCCATCAATACTGCAAGTGGTATTATTCAAAACGCTGAAGCTGTAGGGATTGCCGAATCTCTGATTGCAGAAGCCCGGTTTTTTAGAGGGTTTGATTATTTCCTTCTGGTACAAACCTATGGAGGTGTGCCTTTAGATTTAGGTTCAGGAGATTTAGAATTTAATCAATCAACCTTTCGAGGATCTGTTCGCAATACGGTACCAGAAGTTTATACTCGGGCAATTTTTCCTGATCTGCTACGTGCAGTTGCCGACTTGCCTGAGCAGCCTCGTTTGACAGGAACAGTAACTAAAAACACGGCTCGCTTATATTTAGCTAAAGCATATTTAACCTATGCGTGGTGGTTGCAAAACCCCAATAACATTCCAACTTACCCGGAAACTCCGCGTACAGACCCTGATGGTCGGGATGCTGCATACTATTTTCAACAAGCTTATAATGTAGCTACAACAGCTATAGATAATCCAGGGCCATACTCCTTACTTGAGTATTTTTATGATGTACACTGGGCACCAAATGATCGCCATGCTGAGATGATGCTTTATGCTGATCACACTGAAGAAAGTGAAATATACAATGGGGCCAGTTTAGGTTTTGGTATTTCAGGGGCTCAGGATAACGCCTCAGTTTGGATGGCTACCTGGAACTATACTGCTATACGAAGCAGTAACGGCGTAGCCACAGTTCAGCGTGAAGCGGCTCAAAGTTATGGTCGACCCTGGACACGTATGGCACCTCCGGTTGAAGTTTTCAAGAACACATTTGCTGACAAAGCTAATGACTCCAGATATGACGGTACTTTTGTAACCAGCTATCGCAATAACCGAGACAAACTTTCTCCGCCGGATTTGACCGAACATCCAAATGCAAATAATATTCCGGTAGGCCCTGGTGGTGCTGTTCTTAGCTTTTTAGATCAGGATGATCCAGCTGTAGACTACTCTGGAAATAAAGCCGCTATTGGCGCAGGTTCGCTTCCCGGAAGATCGGATTTTGTAATCAATCCAGGCGGAGTAAGTCGTGTTGTCTATCCGGGATTATGGAAATTGGGAACCTACAGAACCGATAATAATGGTGGTTTAGGCTCGCCTAACGCCGGTTTAACCAGACCGTTCCCAATCGCCAAATTCTCTGAATTCTACTTTATAGCGGCTGAAGCTGCAGTTAAAGGAGCTGCAACACAGGCCGGTAAAACCGCTCGTGATCTTATCAATGTGATTCGCGCCCGCGCGGGTAAATGGAGGTTTGATAACGGCGAACAGGAAGTGCGTATGGAAGATAATAGTGCTACACTGGTAGCCAATACTCCTGCCACGATAACTATTGACTATATCCTTCAGGAGCGTTCACGTGAATACTTTGGAGAAGGTTACCGTTGGTATGATTTGGTTCGCACTCAAAAATGGGCCGAAGTGGCAGCGACCTATAGTATTGCAGGTACTGCTTATGGCGACCATACACCACAAACGTTTACCCGAACTATAGAGCCATACCATTACTTAAGGCCAATACCTCAATTTCAGCTTGATGCTATGGATGTGTCTGATGCAGAAAAAGCGGCTTACCAAAACCCAGGCTATTAATTTCAAAGTAAGAGTTTGAAATAGCAACTGCCCAAAAGCTTTACAACTTTTGGGCAGTTTTTTTATGCCTAATGTGCACTTGAAATTTTACTTGAAAAACTCAAATGGTATTATTTCACTTCAACTAAATAAACGGGTACATTAGCGTTTTCAGGCAAGTAGGTATTTTTCTACTCGAATTTTGAGGATTGCTTTAAAAAATATCCATCCACTTGGAAAACCGGGTTCTTAATAATTTGATTCGGGAATAAGAAGTTTAATGCTACAAGTGACTAACTCTCGCGACGGAAAGGTTCTACTCAAAAGATTTATAATACCCGATCTCAGCAGTTTTAAACCTTTACAATCGAAAGCAAGCTTACTTAAAGCTATAACTAACAAAATGTTTACTCAGTGTTTAAATTATAATCAAACCCTTAAATAGTATCCAATAAAAAAGAGGCCCGAAGGCCTCTTTCATCTTACTTTCATATAAAATATTTATTCTAACGGCTCAATACTATTACCCGAAGTAGCATATAATCCTACCAAAGCTCCGGTAAAACCACCGGCTACATTGGTAGATAGAATATCTCCGCTAACGGTTCCGCCCAGAATTTTATAATTAGCTCCATCTGTAGCATAACTGAATGTATAGTCAGCGTTATCCCCTTCTACTTTCAGTGAGAGTTTACCATCCAGATCAATTTTTTCACTGGCAATAATCGTTGATTCCCCTTTTTCAGTGCGCTGCAATACAACATAATAATCCTTCCCTTTTTTGGTGACTCCAAAAGCATAATTAAAACGCTCATTTTGCAAAGCAGTAATACCTGCAAAATCTTCATCTGACTTTGGCTTATAAGTCAAATCGGTTTTAAAACTGAACGTCTTATGCATTTGGCGGTGAAACAAGGTTGAAGTGGGTTTCAATTCGGTAATTTCAGCTTCAAAAGGCTCAATTTCAAGACCTTTTTTGGTTTGCTTTATAAAAGCCTCGCGAGGACCACGAAGGCCAATCCAACGATAATCCAGTTTATCACCACTAAAATCTTCTTCAAACGTAAAATTCCCGTTAGGAAAATACCCGTCTTTTCCGGTCTTATTCTCCACTCCTTCCGGAAGTTTTAAAGTAGGCTCTATAGGCACCAGACCATTTTCAAAAACCGGATAGGTCCCAGACCAGTCAACCGGCAAAATAAAGGTTTCACGTCCGCTATTTACCTGGCCGGCAGTATTAGGTCTAATAGCCAGAAAAACACCGTACCATTGTCCGTTAGGACCTTCAATGATGTCTGCGTGTCCTGCCCAGTCCACATTGTTTTCGCGATCTTTCGGGAAATAACGTTGTGTCAAAATCGGGTTGCTGGGTGCAGGAACGAAAGGACCTTTAGGGTTATCACTCATAAAGATCACCTCACTGTGCCAGCCTCCGGTTCCTCCTTCGGCACACATCAAATAGTATTTACCATCCTTTTTGTATAGATGTGGTGCTTCAATCCAGATGGGTTTATCAGCTAAATCAACGCCTCCGTTTACGATAATCTTATCGGTCCCTTTAATGATCTGATCTTTTTCAACATCATATTCCCAAACTTTAATCACACGGTGACCCTGATACAATTCCTCTCCTGCATTAGGCGCATCATTGTGAACTACATAGGCTTTCCCGTCATCATCAAAAAATAGGGAAGGATCAATCCCCTGAAAATCCAGTTTGATAGGATCACTCCAGCCCTGCATCGGGTCTTTGGTTTTAACCACGATGTTACCCAAACCACCCGCAAACGCGGTTGTGATCATATAAAAGGTATCGTTGTTTTCATTATAAGTAATTCCCGGTGCGTAAACACCCTGGCTGATCCCGGTATCGTGTACATCCAATTGCGATACCCGATCTAAAACGTGACCGATTTGTTTCCAGTTTACCAAATCTTTAGAGTGAAAAATAGGCACCCCCGGAAACATCGCAAATGATGATACCACAAGGTAGTAATCATCCCCTTTGCGCGTTATTGCAGGGTCGGGATAACATCCCTGAAGAATGGGATTGTAAAATTCATTAGCTTCAAGCGGATTATTAGTATAAACAGCATCATTGCCTTCATAAACCACATTGGAGAATACCGGAGTACCCTTCTTTGGTGGGTCTGGCCGGTCTTTCTTCAAATCAAAGCTGGTAAGGCTTAAGATAAGCGCCAGGGCAGGCGCCAGAATTAGATTTTGCTTTTTCATTATAGGAATATTTAGTTTAAGGTATTTAAAATTTAATTGAGTCCGGATTATTCAAAAACTACAAGATAAGTTTTCACTTTGCCCTTGTAGTCAAACTTCACAACAGCTTTTTCTGAAAGAGAAGATGCCTGCGTGATATCAATTTTTACTTCAGGATTGTCGGATTTCGCAGTTAATACAGGCACAGAAGCAGCATCTCCTGCATTGAAAGTTGCCTCATAAACGTCATAGCCAGTAATACCGTTTTCATTGGTAGATCTCACTGGTGTTTTGGGTAAATCAAGGGCTTTGTCGTTTGCAGAAATGAATACCTCAGGAACAACCGCACGCTCAATCGGCTTATCCCTGGCACTAAAACCAAGACCAACAAGCTCCCCGAGCGATTCTGAATCAGGGCCTTCTATCCTGAGGAATAGCGCGTGTTTTTTATCAAGCTTGTCTACAAATTCGGAGACATCCAGTGTATATTGCGTAATCTTGTTTTCAGCTTGAGCGGGAACCGTTATTTCTCCTATTTGCGTTCCGTTCCAGGTAGCGTTATCCCAGGGACCATCTAACCAAACCTGTACCTTGAATGATTCTTGTGATTGTGGCTTTAGGAAAAGGTTGAACATGGTTTCATTACCTTCTTTGGTGCCTTCAAAGGCAGAAACTCCTTTCTGGTCTTCCGCTAATCCACCAAATCCAAAATATTTATAGCCAATAATGTGACCATTCTTCAAACCGGAAATAGGCATATGGTTATTCCAAATATCCCAGGCGTCTTGCTGAATGCTTATATCAGAAAGGTAACAGGCATAACCGGCAGAATAGTATTGATAGGGATCAAGCCCGTAAATATGAAATCCTTCCGAAGTAACTTCAGCACCTTTGTACTCTAACGCATCTGAAGCTTTTGCTGTCCAAATCTCATCTGATGCATACGGATCGTACCCACGCAGGTAAACGGAACCACCATCTTCTACTGATTCTTCATCCCAGGAAACCGTTATGGGTGCTACCATTGCCTGACGGGCAAAGCCGAAACCTCGCGGAGGACGGTGGTAAAAAACATACCATTGATTGTTTATCTCTTCAATACTTCCGTGGGTGTTGTGACCGGAATATGTGGTCTCAATAGCCGTTCCATCCTCATTAAGCACCGGCGCACGTGAATCCACAAGAACCCCGCCGCTTCTCCAGGGGCCTAAAGGGGAATCGGCCACAGCATAGCGCAAGGTGGAATTCGAACTTCCCACCCCGTAATCAGGTCCTGAATACCCACTGAAAACCGTAACGTATTTATTTCCCACTTTACGTATGGAGGAAGCTTCAAAGAAATTAAAACTACCTAAATCCTCTCCAGGGTATATTTTCGGAAACGTGGTTCCTTCAGGGTCACGAATAACTCCGTATCTGCGGCTAGCCGGCAGTAAGCGCTCAATAATCTCGGTCCCCGGTCTTAAGGAATACATGGTATTTTGATCTAATTGTGCAGCAGAAGATTTCTGAAAACCCCAGTAGCCGTAGGCCCTGAAGCCTATTTCATAATCGGGATCGGCCGGATCGTCAATGTATTCTATGTAAATGGCAGGATCAAAGCCCAGAATACTTCCGGGAAGGGTTCTTTTTCCGTCTTCGGTAAGATTAATGGGCGTAAACGGACCGTCCGGACGGCTTCCTTTGGCCACCATTGCTTCCCGGTTATAACCCCGGCTATGCGGATACAGGTAATAGGTTTTGTTACCCTCTTTATCTTTTACCTCAACCAAATCGGGAGCATACATCACATCCCATTCCCCATCCACCTGATAGGTAAATACGGGACCTTCATCTTTCCACTCCGAAAGGTTTTCAACCGGTGCAGACCAGATCCGGATATCAGGACCACAATAACTGGTGTATCGCACATCATGCGAACCTATGATGTATGCCCTGTATTTTCCGGGATTGTCAGGGTCTTCAAAAACCCGCGGTTCACCATCGGGCAGATGCTCCCAAAGGGGTAGATACGGATTACCTATGCCCTTATGCACAGCAGGTTGATTGGAACCGGTTGTCTCCGCAACATAATCCTGGGCTTTTATTCCCGATGTTACAATTAGAAACACCGCCAAATGCAGGATATTCGAATACGTACATTTTAAGTTCTTCATTTTTATACAGCTATTATTTAATATTCAATTTGATCAATTTATGTCGAATCCTCTGCGTTGGATTTAAAAAAGTAAAGAGGCAAAAGTAAACAGGTTGTTGCGCCATACGGGCCAGGTGTGCCCGCCCGGATATTCCGAATAGGTGTACTCAATGCCCATCTCGTCAAACTTTTGCAGCATCACCTTGCAATTGTTGTAAGCGATATCTTCCTGTCCTCCCATCGCAACCCAGAATTCTTTGAGATTCTCATTGATCTGGTCTGCGTTTTCTTTCATAAACTCGTATTGCTTTCCGGAAATGGAATCATCATTGGCAAACCAACCGGAGCTGAAAACGCCCAGATAATCAAACATATCGGTATTTTGAATACCCGTAAAAAGCGTTTGGATTCCGCCCATACTAAGCCCTGCCAAAGCGCGATTTTGAGAACCTTCTTTAATCCTGTAGTTTTTTTCTACGAAAGGGATTAAACCGTCATTCAGTTCGTTTGTAAACATTTGCAGGCCCATTTCCGTAAAGGCTGAAGCTGGCATATTACCATCGGGCATTATTACGATCATGGGTTTTGCTTTGCCTTCAGCGATTAAATTATCGAGAATCAAATTGGTTTTGCCCTGCATCGCCCAGCCGCTTTCGTCCTCACCTCCACCGTGCATAATGTATAAAACGGGATATTCTTCATCACTGCTTTCGTAACCCGGCGGCGTGTACATATAAAACTGACGCCAGCTGTTCAGCACGGGTGAATAGTATTGTTTTATTCGGATATCTCCGTGTGGAACTTCCTTCAAAGCATAATAATCATCGCCTGTAAACGGAACCTCAATCCCGCTGGCCATTCGACCCATGCCGTAAAACGTCTTGCTGGAAGGATCTGCAACGGCAACCCCATCAATCAACAGGGAATAGTAGTGTAATCCTTCCGTTAGCGAATCGGTACGCACTTCCCAAACGCCTTCGGTATTCTTATCCATATCGTATTTTTTGGCTAAATCAAGCTGCACGCGTTTAGCATCGGGAGCTTTCAGCCTGAAAATCGCACTGCCATCTGGCATCAACTGCGGATATTTTGCATTGCGCATATTGGTGGAAGCCGGTGTACCCAACAGACTATACTTCGTAAAAAGCGATTCATCTACCGGTTTAAAAAGGAGTTTGGCAAACATATAGAGGCCGTTTTTCCAGACCTTGAAATTGTGATCCCCCGGCTCGATGTAGTACACGTGAGGCACATCATTTTCAACCAGGTACTCGTGGGTGCGTTCGCTAAAACGCAACAGACGGTCTGCATCTCCGCAGGAAATCCAAAGCAGGTTCAGTTTTTCGCGGGCTGCTTTTGGATCGGGGACCAAAACTTCAGGGGCTTTGGTATTGGGCGCCGAAGAAAATCCGCCTACATACGAGAAGGTGTCCAGATTACCTAAGCCAAAATTAAGCGACTGTCCGCCACCCATTGATAAACCGGCTATGGCGCGGTGCTCCCGGTCTTTTTTCACCGGATAATTCTTTTCGATATATGGAATCAAATCGTTTAGTAAATCCTGCTCAAATGTGGCAAAAGCCTGCACTTTAGGAAGTGCCATTATATCGCCAACCGCGCGGTCGTCTTTCATCGCGCGTCCGTTTGGCATCACGACGATCATCGGTTCGGCCTCACCGTTTGCATATAAATTATCTAAAATGACTTCAGGATGCCCGCCTTTCAGCCATTCCAAATGATCGCCGCCAATTCCGTGCAGCAAATAAAGCACCGGGTATTTCTTGCCTTTTGTATAACCGGGAGGGGTATATACCAAAGCTTTTCGGTTTGTTCCCACCGTTTTAGAAGGATATTGAATGGTGTCTATAGTTCCGTGTTTGATCTCGCTTTGAAGCACATCAAAACCCTTGGGAGCTTCTTTAACCAGTTTGGGATAGCCTAAAAGCTTGAGCATCTGCTCGCCGTAACGTCTGCCCAGTTTTCTATAGCCTGCGGCGGAAAAATGCAAATGATCTGCAATCGCCTCGCAATCTTCTGAAGAAACCACATAGGAATTCGGTATCACATTCGGCAGCGTCCTGATGATAGGATTCATGCTGGCGCAAGCCCCACCCTGCCCTTCACTCACAAGTTCACCGGCAATAAGCGGAACCTTTTTAGGATCGAGTTTCAGGTCTTTGATCAGGTTATCGTAAACGCCTTTTACTTTTTGAGGCCAAAGACTGTCACCGGTGTTTGACTCTCCCTGATGTAACAAAATACCTTTGATCACGCCATCCTTTTGAGCCAGCTTGGCCATTTCGACCAGGCGCGCATAGGGATTGCCATCGTATTCCTTTACCATATTCTTCAGCCAGTCTGGTGAAGTCTCTACGTAAGACTCAAAGTTGTCTTTGTCGAACAATTCAATCTTACAACCGCCTACCGACACATTGATCACCCCGACATTTACCTTTTCGGGTAAATTTTCAAGAAGTTCGCGGCCAAAATAATCTGTAGGTGTTAAGCCGGTTTTACAACGGCATAAAGGCGGTTTGGCGGTGTACCAGTTGCCTTTTTCACGATCCAGATCGGGGCAATCTACCGCCTGCATCACTTTAAAGCGATCGTTAACAACAGTATCCCGGGCTTCAAAACGGGCGTGACCCTCCATATTAGACTGACCGAAAGCCAGATAGATGTGAAAGTTTTCATCCTGCGACCAACCGGTGCTGCAAGACAGAATGAGTAAACCGAATAGTAAAAAGTATTTTTTCATAATGGAATTGGTTTTCGGTTAGTCTTTAAATAATTGTTGAGCAAATTGATGCAAACAGCGTCTCCAGGTGTGCCACTCGTGTGCGGTTTCCGGTGATTCGTAAAGCGTGTACGTTATTTCCTGAGCCTTGAGCATATCAACAAAAGCATTTATCGTCTTCGGAAAACGTTCCGGTTCTTTGGTACCCAGTCCCAGCCATAACAGGTTAAGCTGCTCATCAACCTGTGCACCATCACTAAACGCACCATTTAAAAAGGTATCTACATCAATAGCGCCTTCAATACCGAAGTTTGCCGTACCGCTAAACCCACCGTAATACGAGAAAGTATCCAGGTTGTTCATTAGGATGCGCATCGTTTGATTAGCTCCCATGGAAAGTCCGGCGATGGCGCGATGCTCGCGGTCTGCAAGGGTTCTAAACTCGGCATCGGTCATCGGGATGATTTCTTTGAGCATTACCTCCTCAAAAACCGATTCGGGTCTGCCTTCTTTGGGTGCATCAGGCTTATACGCGTAGCCGTTATCCATCACGATAATCATCGGCTCGGCCTCACCATCAGCGATCAGGTTGTCCAAAATAAGATTGGCGTGACCCTGTGAAGACCAGCCGGTTTCATCTTCATAGCTTCCGTGCTGCAAATAGAGCACGGGATAATTTTTATCTGAAGTGGTATAACCCGGCGGGAGGTAGATAAAATTGCGTCTCCACTGCTGGGTGATTTCAGAGAAATACAGGTTTTCCACAACTTTTCCGTGAGGGACTTTTCGCATGGCGAAAATAGCATCGTCCGGAGCCGGGATCTCGATACCACTCCCCCAACGGCCTGCACCGTAAAAGTATTTGGTTCCGGGATCAGGTACCGAAGCACCGTCTATATTGAGCTGGTAATAATGGAAGCCCACATCCTGAGGAGCCGACTCGCCCGTCCAGATGCCTTCTGTGTCTTTGGTCATTTCGTATTTGACACCGCCAATATCAAGTTTAACCGAAGTAGCTTCGGGAGCTGAAATTTGTGCGCGCACCCGGCCTTCGGCATTCACCTGCGGAAAGGCTTTCCCCGCCTGATTTACCGAAGAGGGTTTGTATTCCTGAGCCTGAACTAAACTGAGACCGGCAAGCCAAAAAAGACAGGTAATATGTTGTAGTGTTTTCATACGTTATTCGTTGAATAAAAGTGGAGCCATTTGATACAGGCTGCGTCTCCAGGTTAAAAATTCGTGCGCGGTACCCGCAGAAACATAAGAAACTGACTTGATTCCGGCATCGTTTAGGGCTTTTGCTGCCTGCTTTACCCGATCCGGATTTTCCTTGCTTCCGGCACTCAGAAAAACAAGCTTCAAATCTTCGTGCTCTTTTAAATCTTCCGGGCTATACGTTCCGCCGCTTAAGAGACCGTAATACTGAAACAGGCCGGGCTTGTTCATCGTGATCATTCGGGTTTCCATTCCGCCCATTGAAAGGCCGGCCATCGCGCGGTTTTCAGGATTGTCGAGCGTACGGAAGTGTGAGTCTATATAAGGAATCAATTCTTCGGTAAGAACGGTCTGAAAGTATTTGATATCAAAATCGCGAATACCACCCCATTTGATTTCGTTGGTCATTCCGTAGGTATTCACAATGATAAAAGGCTCAATTTTGCCTTCTGCAATCAGATTGTCCATAATTAAATTGGCACGCCCCTGATTCATCCAGGCGGTTTCATCCTCGCCCCAACCGTGTTGCAGGTACAGTACCGGATATTCCTTATCGGTATTCAAGTGATAGCCCGGCGGAGTGTACACAAAAGCGCGACGCGAAGTATTGGTGCTCGGTGAAAGAAAAAAGATCTGTTGTACCGCACCGTGTGGCACATCTTTTAACGCGTAAAATTCCTCGTCGTGTGCGGGAATCTCGATTCCGCTTTCCCAGCGCACCGAACCGTAGTAGTTTTTTGCTCCGGGATCATTAAATGTACCGCCGTCAACGGTAAGGTGGTAATAATGAAAGCCTTCATCCATTGGGCCTTCGGTGGTTCCGGTCCAGAAACCTTCTTCATTTTTAGTGAGTTTAGTACCGCCACGCCCTCCCAAACCTAAGCTTACCGAAATGCTGTCAGCAGCCGGGGCTTTAATTTTAAAACGCACATAGCCCTGGGAGTTGACCATCGGGTATTCCTGACCGGGCTGATTTAATGTGGAAGGTTTAAAATCTTCCTGAATAGCTTCTTGTCCAAAAGACCATAAGAAATTCAGGCACAAAAAAAGTACTGCGAGTTTTTTCATAATTGCGGTTGTTTAAGGTTTATGGAGAATGTTTTTAAGTCGGCCTCATCAGAGCTGTTGCCATAAAAGATCTGGTATTCTCCGGGTTCGGCTGTCATTTCAAGCTTTTCTTCACTATAAAACTGAAACGATTCGGGTTCGATCACGACTGCAATCTGCTGTTGTGCTCCCGGTTGAAGTTCGACTCGTTTAAACTGTTTCAGGGTTTTAATGGGCCCATCGGCATCATCGGTTTTTCTGAGGTACACCTGAAGGATTTCGGTACCACTGCGATCCCCGGTATTTTTAACCGGAACCGTAAATTGCAAAGGCTGCCCTTTTGCGATTTCCGTTTTTGGAACAGAAGCTTCGCCAATTTCAAACGTGGTATAACTTAAGCCGAAACCAAACTTGAATAGCGGCTCTTCCTTCATATACCTATAGGTACGACCATCCATAGCATAATCTTCAAAATCGGCAAGCTGGGTGGTATCGCGGTAAAAGGTAACCGGTAATTTTCCGGAAGGATTGTAATCGCCAAAAAGTACATCGGCTACGGCCTGCCCACCCGATTCGCCGCCGTACCATGACTGCAGAATAGCGTCGCAAGTCTGAGTCTCGGGGACCAAACCAATAGCAGAACCGGAATTGTTTACAAAAATCACAGTTTTACCGGCATCTTTTAAAGCCTTCAGACAGTTGCGCTGCACCGCAGGGAGCTCGATATCGGTACGGTCACCACCTTTAAAACCGGGATAATTTACCGGCATCTCCTCACCTTCCAGTAAGGTGGAGAGTCCGCCTACGAAAATTACCGTTTCAATACCTTCTAATTTGGCAATCAGACCGGTAAAGTCTACCGGGATTTCTTTCCCAAAATTGAACTCCAGATTGGCCTCCCAGTTGTTCAATTGGGCATACTTGATTTCAATGTTATAGGTTTTTCCTTTTTCTACGGGAAACGGAAGTGTTGAAGGAAGCGTTCGCCAATTGTTGGTTGCTCTAAGGGATTTTCCGTTTACAAACAGTTCAAAATGACCGGTTGCGCCAAATTTGAACGCGAGTTCCTCGTCTTTATCTGCTGTATATTCGGTTACGTAACTGGCTGAAAAACCTTCCAGATTTACGCCTGAAGCAAACTCCAGCTGCCCTGCAGTGGTGAGTTTAAGCGGATTGGTAATGTAAGTTTCGGCAATGACCGGTCCGCTGTAATCGGGCGTATTCCAATAGGTCGCTTTAAAGCCTTTTTTACCAGCAATACCAATTTTTGAAAAATAGCTTTCAGTTACTTTATCTTCCACCAGATCACAAGCCTGATCGTATACGATGCGCTCCTCGCCTACTTTAGATTTAATTCCGTCCAGGATAGTAATGGTGCGCACCGGAGTACCGTTGTAATTTCCCCAAAGCATGGGCTCATCATCAGCATTAGGCCCCAGCACGGCGATTTTATCTAGGGTCTTATTAAGCGGAAGAACCTTGTTTTTATTCTGAAGTAAGGTCATCGATTTCCGGGCCATCTCCAGTGCGAGCTGGCGGTGCTTTTCGCTATTGATCACCGAAGCCGGAATCTGCGCCCAGGGCACAATGGAATCGGGATCCATTTCGCCCAACTCAAAACGGCCTTTGAGCACCCGCTTAACGCGGATATCAATTTCTTCTTCCTGCACCAGACCGCGTTTTACAGCTTCGGGCAGGAGTTTGTAATTGTGGTTATTCCACTGGCATTCTACATCTGTCCCGGCCAGTACCCCTTTCGCGGCAGCGTGAACCGCATCGGAAGAGACGTTATGCGAGGTAAAAAAATCCTGAATAGCCCCACAATCGGATACCACCAGATGCTCAAAGCCCCACTGATCGCGAAGGATTTGTTGTAAAAGACGGTCACTGCCGCAGCAGGGTTCATCATCCAATCGCTGATAGGCACACATAACCTGACGCACATCTGCATCCTGTACCAGAGACTTAAACGCAGGCAAATAGGTTTCCCATAAATCCCGCTGTGAAATGTTGTTTAGGTTGAGTTCATGCCGACTCCATTCGGGGCCCGAGTGCACCGCGTAGTGTTTGGCGCAGGCCAGTAGTTTTCGGTATTTGGCATCTTCAGGGCCCTGAAGTCCTTTGACGACCTGTACACCCATTCGCGAAGTGAGGTATGGGTCTTCACCGTAGGTTTCCTGACCACGCCCCCAACGCGGGTCCCGGAAGATATTTACATTAGGCGTCCACACCGAAAGGCTCATAAACCGCCTGTTTTCTTCGCCATTGCGCATCGCCTGATGGTATTTGGCACGGGCCTCATCTGAAGTTGCATCAAAAATCTTAAATACCAGCTCATCATCAAAAGAAGCGGCCATTCCCACCGGTTCGGGGAATACGGTAACATCATTGGTATTTGCAAAGCCATGCAGCGCCTCGCTCCACCAGTTGAATTTCTTGATGCCCAGACGTGGAATCGCGTCAGAAACGTCACACATCAAGGTTGCTTTTTCTTCAATCGTAAGCCTGCTTACCAAATCTTCAGCACGTTCTTCAGGCGAAAGTGCAGGGTTTTGATAGGGATAATCCTGGGCGCTTAGTGCCGTAAAAACAAAGCTAAAAACCAGTATGCTTAACCCTCGTTGGATGGCAATAAGAGATTCAAATTTTTTCATTTTAAAAGTTTAACCTGTGGTCAGTATATAGGTTTGTCCGGGTTTAGTTTGTAATTCGTATTCAAAAACAGGTTTGAGTTCCAGCTTTTTCAATTCCTGTGGATTTGCAATCAGGGGTTCAGGGATTTCAGGAGTTTGGAAAAATCCATTTTCAACTTCTCTAGTAATTTCTGATAAACCCTCGCCTTTTAAAGGCTCGTGCGAACGGATGTGGCAAAGGCCTCCCAATGTGGATGTAATTTTAATTGTTTTGGCCTGGCTATTTTCCCATTCCAGATCTACCTGAAAACCACCACGGGTTTTAAGTCCGTTTATCGAGCCTTTATTCCAGGCATCGGGTAAGGCCGGTAAGATATGAATGGCACCATCGTGACTTTGTACCAGCATTTCAGCAATCCCGGCCGTGCAGCCAAAATTCCCATCAATCTGAAAGGGCGGGTGCGCGTCGAATAAATTGGGATAGGTACCTCCGCGTTGTTTGCCATCAGGCTGAATGGATGGTGTCAATTGATCCTGAATGAGTTTATACGCATGATTGCCGTCGAGCAGGCGTGCCCAGAGATTGACTTTCCAGCCCATAGACCAGCCGGTAGACTCATCACCACGTGCTAACAAAGACGTTTTTGCCGCCTTGAAAAGCTGAGGGGTGCGATAGGGCGAAATTTGATTGGAAGGATACAGGCCGTATAAATGCGATACATGGCGATGATTATCTTCGGGATTATCCCAGTCGTACATCCACTCCTGTAATTGTCCCCATTTGCCAATTTGCATAGGTGGCAAACGCTTCAGGCTGGCTTCAATCTGAGTTAAAAGTTCACTTTCTTTATTTAGAATTTTTGAAGCTCTCAGGGTTTTAGTAAACACATCGTAAACCAACTGATTATCCATAGTAGCTCCGGCAGTAACCGATTCAGGATGATCGCTATAAGGTGCATTTTCAGGTGATATGGAAGGCGCAATCACCAACCAGTTATGCCTGGGTTCTTCAACCAAAAAATCCTGTAAAAAGCGTGCTGAACCTTCCAAAATGGGATAAACCGAATCTAAAAATTGCGTATCGCCTGTGTATTCATACTTATCAAACAAATGCTGCGAAAGCCAGGCGCCGCCCATAGGCCACATTCCCCAGAAAGCCGCATCTACCGGACCGGTAATGCGCCAGATATCAGTATTGTGATGGGCAACCCAGCCTGAAGCTCCGTACATGTCGCTCGCAGTTTGCTTTCCGGTTTCAGACAATTCGCGAATCATTTGAATCAAAGGCTCGTGGAGTTCTGAAAGATTGGTGCTTTCAGACGGCCAATAATTCATTTCAGTATTGATGTTTATGGTGTATTTACTGTCCCAGACCGGTTTTAAGTCATTTGCCCAAATACCCTGTAAATTGGCCGGTTGGCCGCCGGGGCGCGAAGACGAAATGAGCAGATACCGCCCAAACTGAAAATACAAAGGCACCAGGGCCAGATCGGTTCCGTCTTTAAAATTAGCAACGCGCGCATCTGTGGTTTCCGAGTTGAAAGTGATTTCGCCCAGACTGAATTGAACCCGATTGAAATAGGATTGATAATCTGCTATATGTGCACGCTTTAAATCTTCAAATTCCTTTTGAGAAGCGCCCTTTAAAAAAGACATTGCTTTAGCTTCTGCATCCCCACCGATATCGTTATAGCTTTTAAAATTGGTAGCCATCGAGATGTATAAAGTGGCAGCATCTGCGTTGGTGATTTCCAATTTGTTTTCGCTTTGCGAAAGGCTTCCGCCACTGGTTTTTGCTTTTACCTGCGCTTCAAATTGTACGGCACCTACAACACCCTCGTGATCGCTCGAAGTTCCCTGTAAACGAAGTGTATTTTCATCATCAACAAAAGAAGTGGCTCGCTCCTCTCTGGTTAAAGAAGCTGCAAAATTGAGTTTTCCCGATTCACTTGCGGTAAGTTGAACCACAATAACCTGATCGGGGAAAGAAGAAAAAACTTCCATTGTATAAGCGACATCATCTCGCGACCATTGCGTGGTTGCCACAGCCGTTTCCAGGTCTAAGGTGCGCTCGTAATCGGTTACTGCTCCTGTATTTTTAAAGTCCAAATGAAGTTTCCCGAGCGTTTGATAGGGCATTCCGCTTTTACCGCTAAAAAATTTTTGATTGACCAAATCCTCAGCTTCCGCATAGTTTCCGTCAAAAATAAGTTGGCGTACCTGAGGCAGGGCTTCTTTAGCCTGCGGATTATCGTTACGATACGGCTGCCCGGCCCAGAGTGTATTTTCATTCAACTGAAGGATCTCGTGACCCGGATCGCCATAAATCATAGCGCCCAGACGGCCGTTCCCAACCGGAAGCGCTTCCACCCAAAGTTTAGCGGGTTCATCATAACGCAGCGTCATATCAGGCTGTTGGGCAAAAGCCGAAAAGCTCAGAAAAATCAGAAAAATGCTGCTCTTGATGTTCATAGTCTTAATTGAATTTAGTTCTCTGAAAACATATAGTAATCGAAGAACATAATTTTAGTTGCTGCTTTTCCTTTAAAAACGAAATAGAGGTCGTGCACGCCGCTTACTTTTTCAATCTCCTGAGAAACCAAAGCCCAGCGGTCGTCGCCTCCCGTCATCGGTACCTTAAAAGCGGTTACCAGCGGCCCCTCTTTGCTGTCCAGGTGAACTTCCATACTTACATCGCTGTTGTGGGTGGTTCCCACACGGGCGGTAAAACGGGTTGCTCCTTCGGCTCTGAAATCAACATCCTTTACTTTGATGTAAGCATCATTTTTCATTGCGGTCACAAAAACACCAACGTTCTCATTCTTGTGAGCTTTGACGCCCTCAGACCAGGCAATGGTTTCCGCTTCGGTTTTTATAAAAGGATTTAAAACCTGCAAACTTTTCTCAATCCCATCTGTCATTTGAAGCTCCGGGATAGTTCCATCTTTATCAATTTTCAACTCTTCAACTGCCACCGAACGCGTAAAGCCGCTACCCCCGGGAAGTGCTGCATTGTGATAGAACAGATAGGTTTTCCCTTTATAATCTATCACCCCCGGATGGTTTGTAAATGCCCCGCCCTGTCTGGCCATCACTTTGCCCTGGTAGGTATACGGTCCGGTTATGTTTTTGCTTGTAGAATAGCCCAGGTGCTCTGGTAATGGCCCTGCGGCGAAAATAAGATAGTATAACCCGTCGCGTTTATAAACCCAGGGACCTTCTTCATAGGTCGTGGGACGTCGTTCATTAGGTTCCCCTTCCCGCTTCCCAAATGCTTCTATCGTATTGGGAATTTGCTGAATTTCGCTTCCCAGCGTGATCATATCTTCATTAAGCTTTGCGTAATAACACACGGGATTTCCCCAGAACAAATAAGCCTGCCCGTCATCATCTACAAACACCGCGGGATCAATATCTGCCTGACTTTCCTGAACGAGTGGTTTTCCTAATGGGTCTATAAAAGGGCCGTATGGACTATCGCTCACCGCAACACCAATTCCGTTTTGCCCGTTTCGATCTGTGATAGGCACATACATATAAAACTTACCGTCCCGCTCTGTAGTAACCGGAGCCCAGGCATTGCGCTGCGCCCAGTCAAAATCCTTATAGCTCAGCACAGTACCATGATCGGTCCAGTTTACCATATCTTCTGTGGTATACAGGCGCCAGTCATCCATCGTAAACCAGGTAGAATCGTCCTCATCGTGTGAGGTATACAGATAAACCTTACCGTTAGAAACCATAGGAGCAGGATCTGCCGTATAATTGGTTTGTATAATGGGATTCTGGGCGAAAACCGTAGTAAAAGCCAGTAAGCTTAACAGTTGAAAAAGATTTTTTTTCTTCATCGTTTTATTCATTTACAATTACAAAACCACCTCCCGATTGCATCGTCAGGTTTAGTTTTCCGTTTTTAGGAATCTTAATCTTTTGGGTAGAAGTTTCGCCATTTTTATCATCATTGATAAGGCTCACGGTTTTGCCCGCCAAAAAAGGAAGTTCCAAATTCAATTTTTTAGGCTCGGCTTCGGCATTTACCCCCACAACATACCAGGTGTCTGCATTTCGCCTTGCCAGTACCGAAAACTTTCCGGGATAGCCATCCATAAAACGGGTTTCATCCCAGGTGGTAGGTAATTCTTTGAGGAAATCGAGCTGAAACTTCGGTGCATCGTCCAGATTATTTGGCGTAAGCGCAAACATTTGTACCGGGTTTTGAAACAACACGCCCGTCGCCAATTGGAAGGCATCAGTCGTCAGCCGTTTTTGTCCGGATTTGTTTCCTCTATTTAAGTAGTCGTTGAGCACCACGCCACCAAATTCCATACTGGCGACAGCGTTGCGAATGAAGGGATGCAAAGTAGCGTTATAGGCCTCTCTTTTACGTACATCTTCCACAAAAACCAGCATTTCTGAAGCTACAACCGCTTCGCTACCCACAAAATTGGGATACATACGCTCCCATCCGCGGGGCAGGGTGGTACCGTGAAAGATAATCATCAGTCCATAATCATTAGCGTCTGAAAGAATATCTTCATACATGCGCATAGTTTCCTGCTTATCGCCACCAAAAAAGTCTACTTTAAGCCCTTTCACACCGGCTTCCTGAAGCCATTTCATCTCTTTTTTACGCTCAATTGAAGTGTTCATTTTATTTAGCGGAGTCTGGAAGGCGTCGTTTACAATCCCATTGGAGTTGTACCAAAGAAAAACGCCCACATCTTTAGAAGCAGCGTAATCAATAAGTTCTTTCATACGCTCATAACCAATGCGCTCATCCCACCAGGCATCTATGAGAATGTATTTAAAATCCATTGCCGCTGCCAGATCCACATAGGCTTTTTGGTCTTCGTAATTCATACTGGCGTCCTGCCAGATGATCCAGCTCCAGCTGCCTTTACCATATTCGTATTCCTGCGAAGGCTCGTAAAGCGGCTCAACCACATCCCAGGGAATTGTGGTTTCTACCACAGGTTTTAAGCTTTTGCCCACGGTGATTGTACGCCAGGGCGTTATACCCGGAAGGCCCAACTGTGCACCGCTGCTGCCAAAACCGTTGTTCTCTTTTTCATTGGGGTATTCAATATAAAAAGTACCATCCTGATACGCGCTTAAGTGCGAAGCGGGATATAAACTGCGCACGCCGGTTTCGGAAAGCAAAACCCAATATTCATCCTTAATTTTATAGAGTGCGGGAAAAACATAACCACCCGCTGCGGTTTGTTCAGCTATGGGCTTGTCTGCCGTGTAAGCCGACTCATAACTGGGAGCGGTACGTGCAAAACCGGTCATTGGCCGCATCACATTAGATAAAAAAGAAGTGGTTTCCTGCGGAAAGCTAAAGCCGGTAAGTTCTTTTTCTACAACAATAGCACGGGTTTCGCCCCATTTATCAATCTCATACCGGAAAGCGATATCGTTATCGCCTACCTGAACTAAAACAGAAAACCGGCGGTCTTTAGAATCACGTACCGTATACCGAAGGGTGTTTGCGTTATACGTAACTTGAGATTGTTTGATTTTATCCTGCTCGTACGTTTTACTAACAGCATCCTTTACAGCTTCCACAAAAACCAAACCTTTGCTGAAATCCCCTTCGTTTGTAACAAAGCCTAAAGGGGCATTTGTAAATAGCTCTGTGTCATCATAATTTACCGAATAGACCAGATTGCCATCCATTACATCGACGGCAACCTCAAGGGATCCTTCGGGGCTGGTTATCGTTTCTTTTTGGGCATAAAGGCTAAGGCCAAAACCGATTAATAATGCTGTAAAACTTCTCTTCATAATTTTGCTAAAAGATTCCATCTACGGGTTAGACTAAAAAATTTTCAAATGGTTTAAAAGACTATAAGCCTAAAAAGCGTAAATTACAAAAAGTGTTTTGATTACATTTATGCTTAGGTTTCTAAAGTTTGGACACCAATTATTTTTAGCATATACTCATCAAAAGTCATTTTACATAAACAGTATTTCAAAATAATTACATCAAAAGGCCTCATTGATACGAATAGTTGATCCATCCGTTTTTTAGAAAAAGTCTGAACACCCCTAATAATAGCTGATCAAATAGCACTAGCTTCGATTAAATTTAACCGGTCAGACCGTTTTAAAGTGATTTAAAGCAGCTTAAAAACGTCATTGTTCTTATCCTTGAGCATAGCCTGAGTACACGTTTACTTATGATAGTTAACCGCATATTTTTTTCGATTTTACTCTTCTGCGCCATCGGATCTTTAGACCTGAAAGCTCAGGAATTAAAGGAGAAACTTCAATTTACCGAGGTCAAAAACCTTCCGGTGCAGCGTGCAGTAACGGCATTTGCGCAGGACACCAATGGATTTCTGTGGTTTTCAACTTACGGGGCAGGATTATTTAAGTACGACGGCAGTAACTTTACCTCTTATAAAGAGAGCTGGAAGGATGCCCGGTCGCTAAGCAGCTCCCTGGTGCACGCGATTTACACTGATGCTACGGGTACTATCTGGCTGGGTACCGAAAAAGGCTTAAACCGCTACCGGCCCGAAACCGATGATTTTGAGAACACCAGTCTGCTAATCGCGGAAAATGAAAAACCCTTCGCCATTCACTGTGTAAGCAGTCTCAACGACAGCACTTTAATTGTAGGTTCGCATAATAATGGCGTATACCAGGTGAATAAACAAAGTGGAAAAATTGACCCCATTCCCTTTAAAATCCCGATAAATAATGACTGGCTCAGATTTAACAGTATTGAAATAGTTCAGTCTAAAATCTATTTGGGTACCTCATTAGGCTTGTTTGAATACAATGAGCAAACCAGGCAAATCGACCGAAGCGAGTTTATCTTAAACGGAACTAAATCACGTATACCCTATCACATCAGCAAGATACGTGCAGACGCCAACGGCAATCTTTGGATTGGCACATACAGTAACGGCTTATTTCGGCTTGACTTAAATGAAAAACTGTACAACTACCGGGAGCTTCCCATTACTACAAAACGTATTCTTTCAATTACCGAAATCGATTACGGCAAGATCCTGGTTGGTACCGAAAATGACGGCCTCTTTATCCTCAACCAGGAGGGTCGCCCGCTGGACAATTATACCCACAGTAAATTTGGAGACAACCTCATTCAATCAAACTCTATCTGGAGTCTTTTTGTAGATAAAGATGATCGCATCTGGATGGGTTATTACAGCGACGGCATCAGTTTTTATGATCCTGATTTTGATAAATTTAAGGATCTGGAAAGCATTCCATACAAAACTGAATCGCTACAGGACGGCTCGGTTACCGGAATACTTGAAGATGACAATTCGAGGCTTTGGATAGGTATGGACGGGGGTGGTATTGACGTTTACGATAAAAAGAACGGCAGCTTTACCCATTTAATAGATCCTGACAACCCTATCGCAACAGGCCTTACCACCAGCGATATTCAGGCACTTTTTCTTGACAGTAAGGATAATTTGTGGGCCGGATCGTGGAATGCCGGAATATTTTTTCTCAAAAAAGGAACTAAACAATTTACTAATTATACCGGTCAAAATGGTCTGGCATCGCGCAGTACCATTTGCTTTGCCGAAGACTCGCAGGGTACGATTTACATAGGCACATTTAATGCCGGTCTAATCACCTTCGATCCCAAAACAAATCAATTTGAACGCCTGGACGGTGAAGCGTTCAGCAGTGCCGGGATGGCCAACTGTGATGTGCGTAAAGTAGTTATCGATCAAAATGACATGCTTTGGGTTGGCACAACCAAAGGTCTTTTTACAGTTAAAAAGAAGGCTGACGGCTACGAGGTTCAATCACAAAATGCCCGAATGTACGCTGACAGGGATAGCGAGGATTTACAATACTACATTCTGTCTCTGTTTCTAGATGATGATCGCAATTTATGGATTGGTACAGACGGAGGTGGTTTATGTAAATACGATAAGAAAACAGGCTCTTACGTCTGGTTTCAGGATGTTATAGAGAAACAAACTATTGCTTCGATCATAAGTGATTCTCAAAACCGATTGTGGCTTGCCGGGAATAATGGGCTTTCAAACTTCGATCCCAAAAGTGAAGAGGTTATTAATTACACGGTAAATGACGGGCTTCTGGCCAATGACTTTCATAACAATTCGGTTTTAAAAGACGATCAGGGCAGGTTGTATTTTGGCAATTACAAAGGCATCAATTACTTTGACCCTGCTGCGATTAACAGCTCTATGCAACAACCCGATCTGTATTTTGCCGAACTGCGATTGTTTAATGAAAAAGTGGGGCCAAAGACGGAGAATTCGCCATTACACGAGGTCCTGTTTTCAACCCGAAAGCTTACTCTAAAACCGCATCAATCGGTATTTACCATTGAATATGCTGCGATAGATTTTACAAGACCTTCAGACAACAGCTATGCCTATATTCTCGAAGGTTTTGATAATTCCTGGAACTATGTGGGCAATGCCAAAAGCGCAACCTATACCAATATCCCTCCCGGGAATTACACCTTCAAGGTCAAAGCCGCAAATAATGACGGGGTTTGGACCGAGGAGCCCATCGCATTAAGCATAAGCCTCTTACACCCCTGGTATAAGCAAACCTGGGCCATTTTACTTTATATCCTGCTCAGCCTTATTTTGGCCTACATAGCCTATCAATTTACTCAAAGCAGGATTGCGGAAAAGCGACTTATTCAATACGAGCGCGATAAGCGCCGGCAGGAAGAAGAGCTTAACAACAGGAAACTTCAGTTTTTTACAAATATTTCCCACGAGTTTCGCACCCCGTTGACCCTGATCAAAAATCCGATTGAGGATATCATCACCAATAAAGAATACACTTTTCCAAAGGCTATTGCCGAAAAGCACAGGAGCATTTTTAGAAATACCGAAAGATTGATTCGATTGATCAATGAATTGATGGATTTTAGAAAACTTCAGTTTAATAAAACAACGCTAAAAGTTGAAAAAATAGCCATCACCCCCTTTTGCGAACAAATTGTCGCACATTTTAAGGAAGAGGCCTTTCAGCGTAATATCGCGCTTGAAATAGCATCTGAAGAAGAAGATTTGCACGTGTACGCAGACCCGGGAATGCTGGAAAAAATCATTTTTAACCTGCTCTCCAACGCCTTTAAGGCGACACCCGATCATGGTTTGGTTTCAGTAGGGCTAAGACGCACAGACTCCCCGATCATCCTTCCGGAAATCTCCTCTGAAACTCCTGTAGAAGCCTTAGAAATTCAGGTAGAAGACACCGGCTTTGGTATTCCAAAAGAAGAGATTGAGAAAGTTTTCGACCCTTTTTACCAGGTAGAAGGGATGAATAAGCAGTACTATGGGGGCACGGGTATTGGTCTCGAGGTGGTGCGCAGCTTTTTGATTATGAATAAAGGTAAAATTGAAGTGAGCAGCAAGGTTCATAAAGGGACAAGCTTTAGAATTTATCTGGGTCTCGGCAAGGCGCATTTCTCTGCTCAGGAACTCATATCGGTTACCGATCTCGTTCCCGAAGCAGAAATTACGGAAACGCCCGTTCCCGAAGAAATTACCACCTCCCAGAAATCCTTACCTGAAATCAAAAAAGGAGATAAACTAAATACGCTGCTTATTATTGAAGATAATTTTGAATTGCGTAAATACCTTAAAGAACAGCTTAAAACATCGTATAAAATAATCGAAGCCATCAATGGTGAGGAAGGACTTAACCTGGCTCAAAAATTTATACCTGATGTTATTCTTACCGATGTGCTGATGCCGCAAATGGATGGGGTCACCTTTTGTCGCAAGCTGAAAAATGATATTAAAACCAGCCATATACCCGTACTTATGCTTACGGCAAAAGCCCAGACAGACGACTGGCTCGCCGGTCTTGATGCCGGTGCAGATGCCTATATTAATAAGCCGTTTAATATAAAAATTGTGCGCTCCCAGCTTAAACAGCTCATCGCCAACAGGCAAAAACTGTTTACCAAATATTTTCAGGAGCTGAGCACGGCAGATCTGAAGCTTAACAGCAGCTCTTTAGACAAAAAATTTATAGCTAAAGTCATAAACTACATCTACCAGAACATTAGTGATCCCAAGCTCAATGTAGAAAATCTGGCTGATGAACTGTCGCTGAGCCGCAGTCAGCTTTACCGCAAAATCAAGGCGCTTACGGGCCAGACTGCTAATGAATTTATACGAAAAATACGTCTGGAAAAGGCTAAAGAGCTTCTGGAAAACGGCGTAGAATCGGTAAGTGAAGTAGGCTATAAAGTAGGCTTTGCCACGCCCTCCTATTTTACACGTTGCTTTAAAGCCGAATTTGGAAAACTTCCTACAGACATTAAATGAGGTTATTCTGAAAGACCTTTTCTAAAACCGAAATAGGCAGGTTTGGGTTCCAGTTTTTCATCATAAATGGTAGGCCAGTCTTTAAGGTCAAAAAACGGATTGATCCAGGTATCGCGGTCTGTAAAATCCCAGAATGTAATCCCAAACTGCTGCGAAACCGGCACTTCTTCCTTATAAATTTTTGCAACCATCTCATACTTTTGAGCCTGTTGCTCTAACATTTTTGGGGTGACGCTGCTGTACAATTGCTCCCCACCTCCACGGGTATCATCGTGCGTATTGAAGATGATATCCAGTTCCGAAAAATGAATTTTTAATCCGGTTGCAGCCATCTTACGCACACTTTCACGTATTAGACTATCGGGAATATCCATACGCAGATGCATTTGAACCCCAAGGCCGGTAATGGGCACATCATCTGCCTTAAGTTCTTCAATCATTTTAAGCACTCCGTTAAGTTTTGCCGTATCACGCTCCAGATTAAAATCATTGTAGAATAAATCTGCTTCAGGGTCTGCCTCGTGAGCGTATCTAAAGGCATTCGCGATGTATTCCTTTCCTAATTTGTTGTACCAAAGGGTTTTTCTGTACTCGCCACCCTGCGTATCAAAACCTTCATTAACCACATCCCAGGCAGCTACTTTCCCTTTGTAACGGCCCACGTAATCCTGAATGTAGGTCTTAAGAAAATCATCCAGCCAGAGGCTATCTTCTGTACCCTTTTGAAAAACCCAGCGCGGTGTCCCCGAATGCCATACCAAAGTATGGCCAAAAAGACGCAAATCATTTCTTTGGCTAAAAGCTACCAGACTATCTGCGCGATCCCACTTGTAGTTTCCTTCTTCCGGAGCAATAGCGTACATCTTCATATCTGAAGTAGCGGTAATACTGGTGAAGTTCTCGAGAATAATGGCTTCTAATGCGGTATCCTGCAGCACCTGCCGTATTTCAACGGCTCCACCAATGGGAAATGAACTGAAGTCTTTCAGACCTTTTTTTTCTTCAGATTTTTCTGAAACGCATCCGATAAAAAAGATCAGACTTAAAATCATTAATGTGGAGTAAGCTGCTGCTGTTTTTTGCATTAGTTCATTTTTGTAATTAGTAATTGGATTGTCCTGTATGATAGTTGTAAAAATCCCAAACCTGATGCGCCACGGCGCGGCCAAGCTCCAGACCGGCAATATTATCTGCCTGTATGTGATAGCCGCCCATTACCCGGGAAATCCCGGCCATTTCTGCGGCTTGCGTAAAGGTGGGAAAATCAAGAATGATGGGCTCTCCCAATGCCTGAGGCTCTGTTAAAGCACCCGGAACCAATTCTACCTGCACGTCCAGATAGTCACTGCCGGTCCATAATTTTAAAAGTTCGGCGCAGGCACCGCTTATGGTACTGTGACCGGAGGTATAGCTGGGAAAGGGCGGGCAAAGAAAAGCCGAGGGTGAATAAGGTCTCCATTCTTCTCCTTTGATCGTGCCGGTACCCAGGCCGGGGCCTTTCCATCCGGTGATTTCTTTTCCTTTGAAATAGTGATGTACCAATGCAAAAGGTCTGGCAGAGTCGTAAAACATTTTAGAATCCCAGGAAGCAATAAACGCATCCATAGCCGTAACCTGATTGGCAAAAAACATTTTGACATCCTCATCAAGGCTATGATTGTCACGTTTTGAAACCTGCTGGGCAAACTTAAGCCAGTGTCCTGCCTGTTGCACAGATTGCGGACCATCACGCATAAATTCTACAAGTGCACGTTGCTCGTCTGTAAGATTGGCCTGCAGTTCAACCACCTCTTCCACTTCTTTTTGAAGCTGTTCTGATCCTACTTTGGGGGGTGGCCCGGGTCTGAACTGATCGGCACTCTTAAGCGCGATTGGTTTTACCAGTTGCCAATACGGTGTAAGGCAGCTGGGTGCAAATTTTTCGCCGGAATCCCGTGTAAAATACTTGGGTTGCCAGCGGTCGTAATCGTTGAGCTGATCTACCGTATTTACCGGTTTGTAATTTGTATAATCTGAATAAGGTTTAGAAAATCCTTCTACTTCCCCGTATTGATTAGAACCATCATGGTAACGGGCTTTAATGGTTGCCTGCGCCGCCAGATTGCCAATACCTACAGCTGTGGTGGGATCTAAAGAAGTATCATCAGGATCGTACCCCAGGTGCAGCATAAATTTTTTAAACTGAAGGCTGTCGTAGGGATAATATTCTCTTAAGGTATGATAAGCAGCATAGCTTATTGCCTTTTCTTTATTAACCAGAGTTTGTGCTTCAGACGGAAACTTATCGTAGCCCTCCATATAAACCGGGATTGCCGCATCATCAAAAGCAGACCAGGCGTCAAAAACCGCTACAAAAATCAGAGCGAGAAAACGGGAAGTTACTGTTGGCCGGGGAGCGATACGATCGGTATCGTTTGCGGTAGCCAGTATAGCCATTTCAGACCATTGGTAGGCCAGGTTCTGATCATCCATATCATCAAGACGATTTTCTAAAGTCATCACAGGCACATAGTCCTGCGCATTAGCGATAACCGAACTGAAAACCAGCACTAAAACCAGCAGGCTGAAGCGCTTTTTAGAAATGAAAAATTTCATAATAAATTCTTAAAAAATAACATATAAAGAAACAAAATTATATTTAGTGTATAAAAAACACCTGTATTCTTTTTTACAGAAATCAGTTCACTTTTAACGCCTGAAGGTAATCTGAATTTTTAGCCGCTAAAATATAGTCTTCAGAGCCCTTGCGATAAGGCTTAAGAGCTTTTACATCTCCCGGAAGAAAAACACCGCTTTTTGCCGCTCGTATTGCTGCAAAACCACCTTTACCATCACCCGCCAATAGCACCCCTTTAAAAGCATCGTTTCGGGGAGTTTCAATCTCAGACTGGTATAAATTACCGGCCAGAAGAGCATCCAGGTTTCCGTCGTTATTAAAATCCTTAACAACAATACCGGTTACACTAGACAATTGCGCAGCACGAGGCAATTCATGCACAATCATTTTACCCTCATCATTTTCCAGATAGATACTAGCGAAGGATTTTACCTGATAATGCAAGGCGCTGTTCAATAACTTTTCAGGATATACCTCATCTAAAGTAGCTTCAGAAAAACTCGCGTAGTCTTTAAATTTCTGTTTTATGCCCGGAATTTGCTGCGAGGAGCACTGTCTGCCACGCAAGGGATATTGCTTACCGTCATTGTAATAGCCGAGTACAATGTCCTGGTTTTCGTTGCTGTCAAAATCCCCGGCATAGATATCAAATGGTTCTTCTTCTGAAGCTTTGTATTTATAATTAAGTCCGTTATTGCCTAACAGATAATCAACATCTCCATCCCCGTCAAAATCACCTGAAGCAATACTCCACCACCATCCGGTGGTATCTTTAGCCGGTAGGACCTGTTTAGAAACCTCAACAAAACCGTTTTCGGTATTTTCAAATAAACGTATGGGCATCCACTCCCCTACGATGATGATATCAGGTCTGTTATCTCCATTAAAGTCGGAAACAGATGCGGCTGTAGCCATGCCTAAATTTTTAAAAGCTTCGGGTTGCATATCTTTTGCGACTTCAAATTTAGGATTAGCCCTGGTCCCGGTATTTTTCAGCAGGTATGAAGATGCCGGGAACGGATATTTCCCCGGAGTCTGGCGACCCAAAACCAGAAGATCCTGTTTCCCATCACCATCAAAATCTTCCGCATAAACCCTGGCACCACTGGATTTTAAATCAGGCAGGGCACCTTCAGCAAGGCTAAAACCGCCTTTACCGTCATTTAAATACAAGCGGTCATTAAGCAATGGCGAACTTTGATCAAACTCATAACCACCGCTTACCACATACAAATCCTGGTCACCATCCCCATCTGCATCGAAAAATGCAGCATCGATGTCTTCATAGATTTTATCTTTCGTAAAAGCGGCTACAGCTTTGCGGCTTATTCCCGACTGCTCCTGGATAAAGAGCGAGGCTTCCTGATCTTTTGCACCTCCTAGAAAATAATCCTGCAAACCGTCATTATTAACATCGCCAACTGCTAAAGCAGGACCAAATTCAGACATTTTATGAGGTAGTAATACCTGATTTTTAAAATCATCATAGGTATTTTCAGTGTGTAAATAATCTGGAAACATGCCCTCCCCGGCCTGAGCAAACAGCCTTTCATTCTGAGGCTTTAATAGAGACGCATCGGGTTGTACTGCGTTTTTTTCGTCAAAAACCAATTCCTGATTTGCTGTAACATCCCGAAGTACTTCTTCTTTACCACTCGTCCACACCACACGAACTTCATCAATGTTTTCGATCTTGTTCAGCCCAAAATACAATACAGGCGCCACCGAGGATTGAAAACCTCTGGTAAGGGTAAGCTCCTGCATTTGAGTCGTATCGCCTGTCTTCAAATAGATACGATTACCAATACCCATGGCATTGGCACTTTCGCCTTTAAACTTTATCCGCAAAAAATTTGAACGCTCTGAAGACTTATTGTTGAATATCGAAGCGGGATCGTCAATATTGTTTGTGACCAGTTCCAGATCGCCATCGTTATCCAAATCTGCGTAAATACCGCCGTTTGAGAAACCTTTAAAACTGATATTCCAGGAGTCATTGGCCTTTTCAAAAGCATAATCGCCTTTATTCTGAAACATAAAATTGTCGAGCTTTTCTTCAGGGATGTTTTGGCTCCAAAACAGTAAACTATCCTGAGCTATGCCGCCTTTCTCTTCAATACGGTTGAAGTAATCGTTATCATTGATTTCGCGACGTGTTCCGTTTGTGATGAACAAATCTTTGAGACCGTCATTATCAAAATCGGCAAACAAAGGTCCCCAGCTCCAGTCTGTGGAAGATGTTCCGGTTATTCGGGAAATGTTTGAAAAATCGGGTATGCCTTCCGCATTAAAAACCCCGTTATTCATCTGCATGCAATTGTGCATGTATTGATAATGAAACCCAGCATCTACCACACTCCAAAACAAATCGGCATTCATACTCGCCATATTGGCCTTTTTGCGCCGGTTGATTTTAGCATCCATATCGGCCTGAAAGAAATCGAGCAGACCATCGTTATTGAAGTCGGCAATGTCAACCCCCATCCCGTAAAATGCAGTTTGTGCCGTGGCCTCTTTAACCACTTCACTAAAATTGCCGTCGCCTTTATTGAGATACATCATGTCTGGCGAATTGAAATCGCTGGAAACGTAAATATCGGGCCAGCCATCGTTATTTAAGTCGCCTATAGTTGCGCTAAGCGAAAGGCTGTAGGATCGCAAACCGGCTTTATCGGTCACATCTACAAAGCCGTTACTGGTGTTTTCGTAGAGGTGATCGGTTTGCAGGTCTGAAGGATTACGCATATACTGCTCATAGACCCAGGTTGGTGAACTGAATTTGGTAGGAGGATAATTAGCCTGATACATATCGAGGTCGCCGTCTTTATCGTAGTCAAAAAACGTTGCCTGAATACTGTTACCTTCATCAGCCAGTCCATAAGCGCTAGCTTGCTCTGTAAAGGTGTTGTCCTGATTATTGATGAATAACTGATTAGTTCTGGGTTCAAATTTTCCGCTAACCGAGCAATAGATATCGAGGTAACCATCCCCGTTGACATCGGCCATCGTCACCCCGGTGTACCAGCGGCCATCTCCACCCACACCTGCGGGCAAAGTAATGTCTTCAAATTGCAGATTTCCCTTGTTGAGATAGAGTTTATTCTGCACCTGATTTCCGGTAAAATACAAATCTATAAGCCCATCATTGTTGATATCTCCAGCCGCAACACCACCACCCATATAAATATAATTGTAGGTGAAATAGTTAAGCGAATCGTTTTCGGTTAATGTGTTTGTGAACGAAACTCCGGTAGCTTCTGCCTCAAGACTTTCGAAAATTTTAAAATCTTTAGCGTCAGCCTTATCTGCTGCTTCCTCTTCTTTCCCACAGGAAATCAAAAGCTGAAGACAACAGGCAAGTAAAACAATTCGCAAACTAAGGTGTATCATAAAAACAAAGGTTTCAGAAAAAGATAAATGCTGTAAAACACGGAAGCAACACTATAAAAATAGTGTTGCTTCTGTGGTAAACCAATTCAAATTAATAACCGGGATTCTGATCGTCCTGACTAATTGCGTCATTGGCACTTATTTCCCTATCCGGTATAGGCCAAACTTCATGTTTCCCTTGTTGGAAACCGGTACCTGCTAGTTCTGTGCTTGCGATACCCCATCTGATGATATCATCAAAGCGAACCTGCTCACCGGCTAGCTCCACTTTACGTTCGTGTACAATTGCGTCAAAAACCTGTTGCTTACTAAGATTATCATCTATAGGGTCAAGCTCTGCGCGCTCTCTTACACGATTGATGAGAGTAATAGCTTCCGGAGTACGGTTTGTTTCATTGGCAGCCTCAGCTTTCATCAATAACACATCTGCATAACGAATCACTTTAAAATTGATACCAGATTCCTGCTCTTCTGCATTACGACGGTAATAATTCTGATATTTTCTCCATCCTGCAGGACGTATTCCCGCTGTTGTTGATAAATCACTTGCTACAATCACACCCTCTCCATTGTTGTATGTGTCGCCTTCAAAGTAAAAGTTTTCGGCTGAGCGAATATCCCCTTCTTCATATTCATCTAATAAATCCTGTGATGGGTATACATTAAACCAATCTAATACTCCATAATCCTGACCTCTAAAGGTAGACTCATTAAAGCCCTGTGCGCTAACATTTGAATCCCATTTATTAGCTGTACCAATGGCGCGGTCAAATTCAATTTCAAAAAGAGACTCAATTCCGTGTTCTGTTTCTTCCTTGAAGTTGTCAAAATAATTATCCTCTAAATCGTAACCGGTGATATCATCAAAGGCATCATATGCCAGATCATATTGCTTTTGAAACAAAAGTGCTTTACCCAGGTAGGCTAAAGCCGCACCTTTAGTTGCTCGCCCATTCAATTCTTCACCTCTTGCAAGTAAATTATCTGCTGCAAAACGAAAATCTTCAATAATCTGGGCAAAAACTTCGTCACGCGTAGCACGTGGCAAACCTTCTGAACTTTCAGGAAGACCACTAAACAACGGCACACCACCAAAACGTGTGGCTAGTAAGAAATAATAATGACCTCTTAAAAACCGTGCTTCCGCTATATATTTATTTTTCAGTCTTTCTGATAGAATAGATTCCGGAATTTCATTGATACGATCAATGTTTGAAATTACAAAATTAGCTTTGTTCACACCTTTAAAACAACTATCCCAAAAATCAGCAATCTCGGTGTTACTCGAGTCAAACGTAAACCTACTATAGGTTAATTTGTTTGCTTCCTGCTGTGGATTAGGACTGTTATCCTGCCCCATGTTATCATACATGTAAAATAAGAGTCGACTGTAAAGCGCATTAGTTTGATTTTGAGCATAAGAAGCGTTTACTGCAGATCGAACCTGTCCCTCGTTTGTGAAAAATGTTTCAGGACTTAAAGCATTTGGATTAGTAAGTTCCAAATTACTTTCGTCGCAAGACTGTGTCACCACAAAAACCAGGGCAAACAGTGCAAAAATTTTATAGTTTTTCATAATTCTTTTTTTTAAAATGATACATCAAAACCTAGTAATACAGAAACCGGCTGCGGATAATCCCCACGATCAAAACCAACCTCTCCTGCTCTACTTACTACTTCAGGATCTAAACCGGAGTAGTTTGTCAGCGTTATTAAGTTTTGACCGCTCATATATACTCTTAATCGTTTAACAAAATCAATAACCGTATCATCAAAAGTATAACCCACGCTTAGATTTTTAAGACGCATAAATGAACCATCTTCTACAAAACGGTCTGAAGCGACAACGTTCTGTGGTGCTCCATCGTAACGCGGTATAGAATTCGATGGATTTGTCGGAGTCCAGCGATCTAAAACCTCAACTCCGGCATTAAACAATCTGGTCATACCTTGTAAATCATAGATATTCGTGTTGTAAATATCATTACCTGCGACGCCATTAATAAACAAATTGAAGTCAAAGTTCTTATAACGGGCATCAAAATTTAAACCATAGGTTAAATCCGGATATGGATTACCTATAATCTGTCTGTCAGCAGAGTTAATGGTACCATCATTATTGATGTCTACATAACGTATATCACCTGGCTGCACTACATCTTGATCTGGATTTGCTGTAAAAACAGCGTCTACTTCAGCTTGATTTTGATAAATACCATCGGTAACTAAACCATAAAAGTGAAACAGAGGTTCTCCAGGTTCAGCTCTTATAACACGCTCTCCTTCGAAACCATCAAAGAAAAACTGTTCTGTACTTCCACCAAGGTCTAAAACCTCGTTTGTGCTGGTTCCCAGGTTTACATTAACAGACCAGGTAAAATCACCGTCATAATCGTTATATCCTAAAGCTAATTCAACCCCATTGGTTTGAACCGAAGCAGCATTGGAAGCAACAGTTGAACTACTATATCCAAAAGAAAGAGGAAGCTGAATATCTACTAATAACTCATCACTTTGATTTCTATAATACTCTAATGATGCTGTAAACTTATTATTTAGTGCGGCAAAATCAAGACCTACGTTAAGCATGCTGGTCTCTTCCCATTTTAAATCGGGATTTGCCAAGCCGTTAGGAGTGGTACCTATAGCAGCTACACCTGCCACCGGGTAAACAAAGTCACTAAATAAGGTAGTAGAATATCTGTAATCAGCAATTCGGTCACTACCAGTTATACCATAACTCCCTCTGAGTTTAAGGGTACCAATTTCACTATCATTCATAAAATCCTCTCGAGCTATGTTCCAGCCTAATGAAAATGCGGGAAAATTACCCCATCGATTGTTAGCTCCAAATCGAGAAGATGCATCTCTCCTGAATGAGGCTGATACGATGTATTTATCATCATAATCGTAATTTATACGGGCCAGATAACTCAAACGATTGTTCTCAAAAGTTGTACTTCCCGCAGCTTGTTGTTCGCTACCTAATTCTTTGATATCATTAGTAATGGTATTACGCGCCTCTGCACTAAAACTTTCAGTTTTACTTGTGTATTGCTCAACCAAGGCAAGTGCTTCTAAGTTATGAACGTCATTAAACGTTTTTTTATAAGTCAAGCTATTGTCAAATGTAATTGCCTGTCCTCTGGTACTTCCTCTTAGAGCAAATGCAAAGTTTTGGAAGTGGGTAGCCCCTAAATCATCATCATTAAAAGCCGGAGTAAACTGATTAGTCAATCCGTCAAAAAAGTCAAGACCTACCTGAGATCTTACACTTAACCCGTCTAGAATCTCATATTCTGCATAAACGTTTCCTATTACAGCTACGTTTCGGGTTTCAAAATCACTAAGTGTTTGAACCCGCACCGGGTTTTCGGCATCCTGACCATCAGCTGCACTGTTAGGCCCTTGAAAACCACCTAAATTTTCATCGTTATATATATTAAGATAGGGAGCAGCCTTTATAGCGTGTTCAATTAAAGAACGACCACCGCTTTCTAAAATAGGTTTAGTTTTACTAAACGCAACCGACATCGTTTCACCTATTTTGAAGTTACCGGTAGTATATTGAGATGTAGCTCTAAAAGAAAAACGCTCAAAACCAGAATTAATAACAGCTCCTTCCTGATCCTGATAATTGGCTGAAAACCGATACGTACCGTTTTCATTACCTCCTGAATAAGCAGCATTATAATTCTGAATGAGACCAGATTCAAAAATAGCGTCCTGAAAGTTTGTGTAATTATTTAAAAAATCTGCTGGTCGGTCGATATTAGCACCAATTTCATTAGCAAATTGCAAATATTGATCGGTATTTAGTGTATTGTAACGCTTGTAGATCGTTTGAAATCCACTGTAAGCATTAAAAGAAAGTGTTCCTCGTCCCGGTTTTCCACTTTTGGTAGTTACTAAAACAACACCATTAGATCCTAAGGATCCGTAAAGAGCAGTAGTTGATGCATCCTTTAATATGGATACTGATTCGATATCATTTGGACTGATACCGGAAAGGTTCCCTACAATAACACCATCAATAACATATAGTGGATCATTATTACCAAAAGTTCCGAGACCTCTAATACGTACATTGGGTGATGTACCCGGCGCACCTGCATTGGTTACCGTAACACCCGGAGCTCTACCCTGTAAGGCAGACTCTGCGTTGGTTACCGGTAAGGCATCTATAGCTTCAGAATCAACTGTTGAAATAGCACCGGTAACTTTGGTTCTGCTTTGCGAACCATAGGCGACTACCACTACATCTTCCAAAGCCTCTGCAGACTCTGCCAAAGTAATATCGAATGTTGTTTGCGAACCTACAGTAAGTTCCTGGTTTTCAAAACCTACATAACTAATGAGGATTTTATCTGTTGATGCAACTCCATCGATTGAGAACATCCCGTCAAAATCTGTTGATGCGCCTTTATTAGTCCCTATCACAGCTACAGAGGCACCTGGTAGCGGCATTCCTGACGGATCCTTAACGGTACCCGTGATGGTTTTTGTTTGCGCAAGTAAGTCTGCGCCGGTGAGCAGCAGAACAAACGCAAAAATTGCAAGCTTAATTTTGGTCATATTGGTGAATTTTGAGTTTAACTTTTAAAAATTAAAATTCCAGATTAAATAATACATCGATTTCGTAGAACGAACACCTGAACTATTCTTCACAAAAGTATTTGCACCCGTCTGATTGCAATAGAACAAATGATGCAACCTCTTTAAATTTTGTTGCATCATGGCTTCAGAAGTCTTGAATAATGGGGATTTCTTGATTTTTAATGTTCAAAGTAAGTGGAGCATCATTTGTAATTGCCTACTTTGGTAATAGCTGGTAATCCAGCTAATTTTTGATCAAATTCCCTACTTTTAAACTGATGAAAAACATACTTTACAATAGCCTTTTTATACTTTCAATCTGTTTTTGTTTAACAGGTTGTAAAAAGGATAGCAAAGAGCAAAAAGAATACGCGCATACCAATGCACTGATAAACGAAACCAGCCCTTATTTGCTAAAACATGCGCATAACCCGGTGGACTGGAATGCCTGGAGTGATACGTTATTTGATTACGCGCGTAAAGAAAAAAAGCTGGTTTTATTGAGTATTGGCTATGCCTCTTGTCACTGGTGTACGGTTATGGAAGAGGAAACCTTTTCTAATGACAGCGTTGCGGCGTTTATGAATACCCACTTTATAAATGTTAAAGTAGATCGGGAGGAACGCCCGGACGTAGATCACGTTTATATGACCGCGCTTCAACTGATGCGTGGCTCAGGGGGCTGGCCCTTAAATATGATCCTCCTACCCGATGGTAACCCCGTTTATGGAGGCACCTATCACACCCGGGAGGAATGGATGACCAGTATTAAGCTGGTAGATAGTCTCTATAAAAAAGACCCGGAGCGCGCACAGGAATACGCGAGTGAAGTAACGCGTCGCATTCAGGAACTCAACACAGCTACTAATTCAGCCTCCGTTAAAACAATTGACAACGAAACAACTACCAGCTGGGTTAAAAACTGGCAAAAGGATTGGGATTTAAAACAGGGAGGTTTTGGCAACGGCCAAAAATTTATGCTTCCTTCCGGTCTGAGCTATCTTTTAGACTTTGCTTATTTGAATCAGGATGCAGAAACCCTAAAGTTTACCGAACTTACCCTTAATAAAATTGCTCTTGGTGGCGTTTATGATCATCTCGAAGGTGGCTTTTACCGCTACAGTACAGATGCCGAGTGGAAAGTTCCGCATTACGAGAAAATGCTCTACGACAATGCGCAGTTGATAAGCCTGTATTCTAAAGCCTATAAAATTTTTAAAAATCCGCTTTACAAACAACGCATTACTGAAACGATTGACTTTCTAAACGCCCGGTTTAAAACTTCAGGCGGAGAATACATCGCTGCTCTGGATGCCGATCTGGATGGTGAGGAAGGTGCCTATTATGTATTTACTCAGGAAGAACTGGCTAAAGTTTCGGAACAACCCCTACTTTTTAAAAAATACTACAACCTCGATTCTCAAAGATCAAATACTGAAGAAGCTTATAATTTGTATAAAACCAAAACCGATTCGCTTTTCGCTAAGGAAAACAACCTGAGTACAGCCGAATTGAAAAGACTCACTTCTTCCTGGAAAAAAGACCTTAATACCCTAAAAGCCAAACGAAAATTTCCGCTTAAAGATGATAAAATCATAATCTCGTGGAATGCGTTGATGATCGAATCGCTGGCAGATGCCTTCAGCGCCACGGGTACTTTCGATTACTTGAAGCAGGCAGAAGAAACGTATAAGGTTTTGACGGAAAAAGCCCTGAAAAACGGACAACTTGTACATTCGTATAAATCGGGTAGTAAACCTGTAGCAGGTTTTTTAGATGATTATACCTATCTGAGTTCTGCCGGGCTAAAACTGTATACCCTCACCGGCAACCTCCAATACCTTGAGGATGCTAAAGAACTTACGGTTGAAGCCCTATCCAAATTTCGGATTAACGATTCGTCGTTTTATAAATACAACAGTCAGGATAATCTCATTGCTCCCATCGTAATTACAAATGACGGAGTTATGCCCTCGGCTAATGCGGTAATGGCTAATAACCTCCTGTTACTCGCCAACATCTACTACGATGATGATTTAGCAGCCAAATCAAACGCGATGCTCAACGCTATGATACCCGAAATTGAGATAGCCCCTGATGCTTATGCACACTGGCAGTCTGTTAGCTTAAAACGCGTATTTCCATTCTATGATGTAGCGCTAACGGGACCTCAGAGTCAAAATTTTAGCCGGGATCTCAACAGCCGTTACCTTCCTAATACACTGATCGTTTTTGAGGAAACCGAAACGGACATTCCTATATTTGAAAGCCGGTATGTTGCAGGAAAAACCCTGATTTATATTTGCGAGCAACGCACTTGTAAATATCCTGTAAGCACAGTTTCTGAGGCTTTGGGATTGATGAATCATCAGTTCTTTCCTTAAAATTTTATGCGTTAACAACTAATAATCCATTTTAGAATCGGTTTAATCAATTTGAGATCGTAAACTATCTATCTTACTTGTAAAATTTAACTTAAAACGAAATCAATCGATTGCGTATAAAATTAAATAAGTACCTTATGCCTGAAAACGAATAAGTTAATTACATTTTTCAGGTATGATTTTTCCATCTAAAGCTAAATTTCGCCTATTCCTATTTTTAGGATTCTTAAACTTCTTAGCCTGTACAAATCCGCTTACACCAACCTACGAATTTAAAGAGGGAATCATATATATTGATGGATTTGTAGGTACCACTGAGGGTTCTTCATACGTCAATATAACCGAATCAGATGTTGCTCTTTATTACAGGAATATTTTTGTAAGTGGCGCCACTGTTTTTTTCGTCAATGAAGTCACAGGCGAGAGAGTAGCCTTGTTTGAAGAGGATTTTCAATATATCCCTGAAGATTTAAGCTTTAAGGGAACTGTTGGTGAAAAATGGTATTTGGAAGCCAGTCTGCCCAATGGAAAAACCTATTTCTCTGAGGTTGAGACAATCAATCCTTCTGTCCCTATCAAAAGCATAAGTGCTGTATTTGATGATGAACTGGAGTTTAGTGAAGACTACGATGACTATATCCCGGGGCACGAGATTTTGATAAGTTTTGATGATCCGCCCAATCAGGATAATTATTATTACTGGCGTCATAAAACCTACGACAAGGCTCGCATTTGTCAGGTTTGCGTCGAAAGTAAATTTAGAGACGGAGCCTGCGTACCCGATGAGAACGTAGAGTATTATACCTATTGGTGTGAATCGGACTGCTGGCAAATAGATTATGGAGACAAAATCAATATCTTTTCAGATAGTTTTTCTAATGGAACCACGACCTCTGCACTATCAATAGCTCAGGTTCCCTTAACCAGAAAAACCAGGATCCTTGTTGAAATACAGCAATTTTCTTTGACACCAAAGGCTTATGAGTATTACCGGGCTATCAAGGATCTGGTAGATAATAACGGGGGGTTCAATGCGCCTTTGCCTGCAGCATTAATAGGAAACATGTATAATCCGGAAGACCCGGATGAATTTGTATTGGGAAGGTTTACGGCCGCTTCGGCATTTACCCAATCTATTATGATAGATCGTACCACAGTTGAAGCGTCTCCCATAGAAAACCAGATAATGCCCAGACCAGAGCCACCACCTACGGGCCCAGGCCCCAGTTACTTGTACGCCCCTTGTGATGAAAGCAGACACAGAACAGCAATACAACCGGAGGGATGGATCGACTAGTAAAAATACAGATGAGACAAGGACTGCCTTTGCTGCTAATTTGTGTCTTATGGGCCTGTGTAACAAACACTATCGCAGCACAAGAATATACCCTATCCTTCAAAATACTGAATGATCTTACAAATAAACCCATTGAGAATGTTCAGATCAGTTTAAGACCTTGTTCCTGTGGAGGCGTTACCGATGTCGATGGAGAATTTGAACTAAAACTGCAGCAAGACACCTACACCGCAGCGATCTCCTACATCGGTTTTAGAACTTTGGAAACGGAGATCTTCCTTAATGAGAACAAAACCTTACAATTAAGACTCCGGGAAGAACAACAGCAACTTTCGGAAATTGTGCTCAACGCAAAACGCATCAGTGAACGCTTGGAAACAGCGCAGATGGGAGCCCTGAAACTGGCTCCTGCCGAACTTAAAAAAATGCCGGCTGTTTTGGGAGAGGTCGACGTTTTAAGAAGTATGACCCTACTGCCCGGTATCAATAATGCTGGTGAAGTAAGCAATGGGCTTTCCGTTAGAGGCGGTTCTCTGGACCAAAACCTGCTCTTGTACGATTACGCCCCTGTTTTCAATCCTACCCACTTATTTGGTTTATTCTCTGTATTTACGCCCGAAGCTCTTGGGTCTATAGATCTCTATCGGGCCAATATTCCTGCACGTTACGGAGGAAGAACAACTTCGGTACTGGACGTGAAAGTTAGAAATCCTTATGTAGACAAGTTGAAGCTAAGCGGCGGTATCGGATTGGTTTCCAGCAGGCTTTCCCTGGAAACTCCCATTATTAAGGACAAACTATTTCTATATGCCGGTACCAGAGCCGGATTTACCGATTTTTTATTGCCCATCTTTTCTAAAAGGCTGAAGAACACCAAAGCCCGGTTTTACGACCACACCATCAAATTACTCTATCTGCCCACCGATAAAGACCAAATTTCGTTTACGAATTTTTACAGCACAGATTTTTACCAACTTGATCTGATTGCCAAAATTGAAAATGTGAATGCCGAAAGTAATCAATATGATTTTAAAACCTTCAACAACACCCTTCAATGGACGCATTCGTTTAAGGACGATTCCAGCTTAAGAACCGTTTTTCTGCTTAGTAAATACACTCCAAAAACCCTGTTTCCCGAAAAGGACAGAGACAACGTTATTGAATATGAATCCCAGATCAATTTTGCCAGTATCTTTTCAGAATATGGAAAAAAAGTAAATGAAAACCTGAATTATTATGCCGGAATACAGGGCAATCAATACAGAATAAAGCCTGGTAAGCTAGACCCTGGAACGTCTGAAGGTATTCTCCCGGTTGCTCTGGATGAGGAAACAAGTTATGAAGTTTCGGCATATACAAATTTTACGTGGAAACCCTTTGAACCATTAACGTTGTCTGGGGGATTACGGTTTACCAACTTTACATTTGTTGGTCCCTATACCGCTGCGACATTTAATGAGAGTACCGGAGAAATCACTAACGTTACAGAATTTGACCAGGGAGAAAAGGTGAAAAGCTACAATGCTTTGGAACCACGTTTAGGGCTCAATTTAAAATTAGGTCAAAACACCTCGCTTAAAGCCAGCTATGCGCGATTGAATCAATATTTACAGAACATCTATAACGCCACTACCCCGCTTCCTACCTCCAGATGGAAAACATCAGATGCCAATATAGCTCCGCAAACAAGTGACAGCTATAGCATTGGCCTTTACCGGAATATTCTGGATAACAGTATAGAACTTGGCATAGAAACCTACTATAGAAACAGCGAAAACAATTTAACCTATAAGCCGGGAGCCGATTTCTTTTTGGAGGAATTTGTAGAACGCGACCTGGTTCAGGCTAAGGGTAAAGCCTATGGTGTAGAATTCAGCCTTACAAAGCCAAAAGGCAAAATCAACGGCTGGGTAAATTATACGTGGGCAAGAAGTTTTTTAAAGACAGAAAGCGAACGATTGGCAGACCGGGTTAATAACAATGAGTGGTATCCATCAGATTTTGACAGGCCTCATGTTTTTAATAGTACCATCAATTTAGAAGGAAGTAAATACAACACCCTAAGCTTTAACTTCACAGCCCAGACCGGGCGACCCTATACTACTGCTAACGGGTATTTTGATCTTGAAGGTATTGATGTACCCATTTTTTTAGAACGTAATAATGTGCGTTTAAAAACCTACCACCGCCTGGATCTTTCCTGGAAGGTTAACTACAGTAAAAAACTGAATCGAAGATGGGCTGGCGACTGGACTTTCACAATTTATAACGTCTACGCCAGAAAGAACCAATACAACATATTTTATACGCAACGAAGTGGAGATGCCAATGCCAATATATTTCGTGGGAGCCCTTTGGGTTCATACGAGCTCACGATTATGAACAGCCCCATATTTTCACTAACCTACAATTTTGTATTTGATTGACTCCCTATCCTTCTGTATTAAGACCATTCCAAATAAATTAACGACGACAGGAGAAGGCAAACATTCCAATTACCTGCTGTATCGAATAGAGGTTCATTTAAAACCAACATTCTAAAAAATAAGTTTAATCTGAATGTTGCGTCACTTCATACGTAATCTCCTGGTAACCAATTTCACCTTCATCTGAAAGCGCCTCGACTACTACCATCATTTCCCCTTCAACATCTGCATTATAAAACGAAGTCATCAGTTCTCCCGATTCATTGGTTTGAAGTGTAGGTTTCCAGTTTATAACCGTTCGTAAATCAAGACTTTTCCAGGTATCGTTCTGCTTATTGTCATACTTTGGGACATAGAATTCGCGAGGAGAGGCAAAGACATCGACAATGTTTGGTGTTAATCCATCCGGTTTACGCGCCCCGTGAATTCCAATTTGAGCTTTTGTATAAATGGCAATGACGTGGCCCCATATTGGTGGCGCCATTCTGCATTCAAGTATTTCGGGGTGTACGAAGCAATATAAATCCTGAAAATCACGGGCGAAATAAATGATTTCCATACTGGTGATTTCTTCAGGAGGAATATTTGGAATAAGCGAAAAATCTACATATTGAACGGGGATGCCGTCTACAACGAAGAGTGTGGAGTCATTATTAATATTTGCCTGTAAATACCCTTCATTGCCTGGCCGAATATTCACAATACCCGGATATTCGTGCATTAATATGCTGAACAAACCGTAGGACCAGGTTTGCTTTTTAGAAAGAATCTCTTTGCCATCAATTACCACTTCGGGCTTCCCAAATCGTTCCATCACTTTTTTTCGGTTGGGGGTCATTTTATAAGCCGATAAATTGACCTCATCTAAAAGCACGCTACCATTTTGCATTTCAAATTCCTGTTCCATTTTCCGTTGCTTTTTACTTTCCTCTACGAAGACAGTTACGATACTGTCCAGTTCATAAACAGAATTATCGTGCTCAAAAGTTACTGGAGGTGATTCTCTTTTAAAAAATGAAACCGGATTGTTTTTTTTGGCGCCTGATTTTCCGGTAGTTTGAACGATTACTTCCATTTTACCCCCATATTCATCTTTTAACCTGAAATCAAAATTACCCAGACTATCACTTACCTGGGTGTAGATGGATTTCGTTTTGCCCGAAGTAATCATCGTAAGCTCTATATTTTCCTTCCCTTTCTTATTGGAAAAAAGGGTATTCACTTTCCCGGATACAGACAATACCGTTTCCGGCTTATTAATGAAAGATTCGTAAGCTTGAGCATACGTATAATTACTCCATCCCTGAGTCAGCATCAAGGCTTCTAAATCGAAATATTTGCTGCTGTCTGGGTTGAAATAATAACCGGGATTTTCCACGGTTCCTTTTAGTTCAGAATCTACTAAGAAATAGGATAAGATGTTTTGACGTAAGGTTTGTGCGCTTCCTAATTTCTTTTTGTCTATTACAAGAAGTGACAGGTTTGTCTTCAGTGCTTTTTCGTCCTTTTTGGTTTTGATGGTAAGCGATGTCAGTTCCCGTTTGTTGTACACCTGTTTATCTGCGGAAAGGTCAATTTGCAGTCTGTTGTTTCGTTTTTCGTTAAAATACAAACGTTCGGCAATGGGTTTCTTCTGCTTATCCAAAAGCTTAATGACAATGATCCCTTCCGGAAGAGGGTTGACAGCCATCAACATTTGATGAGCTCCCTGTTCTAAATGAGCCTCCTGTTCATACAAATTGACACCACGCATAGAAACCTGAAGAAAGATCTTTTCATTTTTCAGGAAATTAGATGCTGTTTTTATCAATACATTTTCACCTTGTTTAATTACCGATAAGGATGTGCCCTTAGAAGCCACTTTAGGTAATGGATGTAGTACTGCCTCGCCTTTTAGCGCAGAAGTGTTTAACCGCGCAAAATAATTTTTAGTGCTGTCTGCTTCGTTAATGAAGAAGTAGCCCATACCAAGACTATTGCTCTTGAAAGGAGTTATAAAGTTTTGTTTTTCATCTAAAATAACTCCCTCAACAGGTTTTCCATTTCCGTTAGCATCTACTGCTTTAAATCCTACTTTACCTGATAAACCGTGTATTAATTTTCCGCTTTCAGGGAAAAATTGAAGATCAATGTATTCCTTATTCAGAATGACTGTTTTTTCACGTATTATATTGTTGTCGGTTTGAATTTTGAAGGTTGCAAATTGAGTCTTTTCATCCACGCTGTAATCGAGACTGTAGTTTTCGTTTTTTCCTTTACCTAGAGCCAGCGTATCTTTTTTGTCATCAAGAGTTATGAATACGGTTAGTTTATTCCGGTGGGATGAATTAATAGCTTTTGGGTTAAAATGAACCTGCAAATGCCTGTTGTTCTCTTCATCCTCTATTAAGCTTATGTTTTCAATGGGGTCTACACCTTTATCATCTGCACCAAAAATGTAAATATATTCTTCAAAGAAAAAGTCGTTTTCAAAATTCTCATTCCACCGGGTGTAAGCTCTCACCAGGTATTTGCCCTCGCTTGCATTTTTATTTAAAACAAAATACCCCTCGCCAATTCCATTTTCCAGTTTGATCAATTGTTTTTTATAAAGGGTTTCATCTTCCTGGATGAGTTCTACGTGCAACACCCCACTTAAAGTAGAAGGCGTATGCTGTGAAGCATTTAAAAGAATACTTTTAAACCAAATGGTATCTGTAGTAGTGTATAAATTCCGGTCTAACTGAAGGTATATTTTTTCTGCGGATACAGCTTGTGAACTTATTAACTTAGGCTCTTGTGACCAAACAGCCGTCGTCATTAAAACCAGGAGGACAATTATATTTTTCATACACTGCAGAAGTACAAGACGGAAAGGCTGGTTAAATCAGGAATTTCATTCGCTTTTAAAGGAACAGGGCTTTTAAAGACGAAAGACAAACCAATCAAAATGCTCTTGTAAGATAGTGAATCGTGAATTAAAATCTATCAACTCGCTCACTAAACTGCTCAATATCAAAACCTATCAATAAATAAGGTATAAATAAAAAGGTTCGGTTACTTCAAGTTTATGATCTTCTCGATTGAAATTTCACGTTAAAGCCATCCTAAGCTTGAGGCTATTTTAGGTTGAAGAGATGCGAATTTATGAGAGGTTCAGAAACAACTTATAAAATAAATTTAAGAAATAGCTTAAACCCCTAAATCTGAACAGCTGTCTCCTGAAACTTCAGAAATAAGAAAGGCTTTCAATTTGATTGACAAAAAGATCCCGGTTCTGTGAAAAGCAAATTTGATTACTCTATCCAAAATTCATTATTCACGTTACATTCACTTCGCATTTCAATTGTCCAAGAGAGATCAAATGGTGCTACTTTATCATCTGTATTCCTGAAGTAAATTTTCACTTTATGTAATCCTTTTTGAAGATTGACTCTGCGTTTTAAAGTACTATTTGGTTTATCAAAATCAGCGTCAAAAAGTAAGGCCCTGTGTAGTTTTACCAAGCATTGCTCCTTCGTATTTAAGCTAAACGTATAACTGTCGTCTTCAGGTATTTCAATAAATGCTTCCAGCAAATAGTAATTACTTTTTAGATGCTGTAAATCTTTAACTTCGGCATATTTTTTTTCGGTTATAGGTTTTAGAAGATCCAATTTAGGAAGATACGGATACTGAACATCAAACTCTTTAAGAATAAAACCCTTTGAAATTTTAAGCCCTTTTAAGGAAGGAATACCTGCATCATCATAAGGCCTAATATAATCGAGCAGCGTAGCATAAAAGTATCCCCCCTTTAGGACTGCCTACTTCCCAGCCTCCTTTGTTAATATCGTATCCATTTGTTTCAGGGAAAGAATCGCCATCGCCCAGATGCCATTTACCGGCAAAGAAAGTAGCATAGCCAACGGCCTTTAAGGCTTCGGGTAGTGTGATTGCCTGCTGCCGCAACTGATGCCTGTAAGTTGCAGGAAGCGTTTTGTCATATCGGTTTAAATCGCGCCAGGCTTCGCCTTCCGGTGCTCCGATCCAATCTGTAATTTCGTGACGGGCGGTAAACTACCCCAGCATAATACTGGCCCGCGATGGACTGCAAACCCTACTGGCGGCATAAGCCTGAGTAAAAACGGTTCCTTCGTTAGCTATACGGTCAATATTGGGGGTCTCATAATACCGGCTGCCCGTGATACCCAGATCGTGATACCCCAAATCATCTGCAAGAATAAAAAGAATGTTGGGACGCGAAGAAGAATCAAAGGTTTGAGCTTCCAGAGAATTTGAAAAACCCAAAAGGAATAGCCAAAATAATAGCGGTTTATACATACGCCTAAAATAATAGTAGTCCTTTAAGGATGGGGGTACTTCAAATTCAAATACGGGGTTAAATCAATCAACCAGCAATGGCATATCTGTTTATTTGTACTTAACGTAAAAAATACACTGCAACCTTCAAGTCACTTAATGCTGCAACACCCTATTAAGTTGCATATCGTTCAAATACCTACGAATTTTCAGTTTAGATTTAGCGAAAAACTGCGCTACTGAACCGGAGAAATTCGTTTCAACGACTACTATTTTGAAATTGAAACCTAAACTAAAAGTTTCAGCCTAGATTTTTAATAAAAACAGATGGGTATAAATTGGTGATTCTTTTGAAGGCTTTTGAGAAAGATTCAGCACTAGAGTAACCAAATTCTTTGGATATAGCTTCTATTGTATAGGATCTTAAAATGGTGTCGCTCTTTAATTTATTTACTGCTTCAGCAATTCGAAGCTCGTGTATATAATTTGCAAAAGATTGCTTTTTGTAGGCATTTATAACTTTTGAAAGATAAGAGCTGTTGGTTTTTAAATGAGAAGAAACATTTCTCAATCCTCCTATTTTGATAAATTCTTTTTTAGCCTCAAAATCATCTAGTTTTTTGAGAATATCTTTTACTACAACAACATCAATACCTAAATCAAGGGTAGAATCTGCATCCTTTTGCTCATATGTAACTACCTGCTCAGCCTGCTGCATTTTTTGTGATGTATCCTTATTTTTAGGATCTGGGCTCCTAAATAGAAAGCCTCCCTCCAAAAGCATGGAGAATTTATCAGTTACTTCAGCCCTCTTAATGAATAGAATTATTAAAACAAAGAGCAATAAAGTCGCTATAATCAATAAAAAAACCAAACCTGTTTTATTGAATTCTGATTTTGAAATGATTGCAGAGGAATGATTGAGGGAGTTACTTTTGCTGTTAATGTATTTATTTAACTCTTCAAAACGAGATTTTTCTTCATTCTGAACGCGAATAAAACGATCTATATATACCTGCTGCATTTCAAAATTCTTTGCGTCGCTGGCATCGCAGATTAGAAAACTGTATAAATCATTCAACTGTTGCGGAAAAACCTCACTATCAACAAATAAAGAGTCGGCTCTAATAAAATCTTTTTTAGCTTCTGCATAATTTCCTAAAAGTTGCTTCGCATTAGCCCTATCAATTAAGAAAGTTATTCTTTTGCTTAAATCAAAATCCGATGCGTCGGATCGCTCATAAAAATTGAGTGCCGTTTCATAATCCTGCCTCTTAAATGCAAGGTAACCTTTATCGTGATTAACCGTATTATTGTATTCACTAACTTTAAGTGTATTGACTAGACTATGAGCCTTCACAAAAAATGCTTCTGCCATATCCAAATCGTTGATATCTAAGTAAGAATAAGCGATACTTTGGCATACCTTAAAATAGGATTCAAAATATTTGCTTTGGAAATCATTTTGCTTTTCAATGATTACCAAAGTTTCCCTTTCGTACTCGATATTACCGCTTCCAACTAATTTATGAATTGCAGAAATACCCATTCTGTAAGTCAAAACCTTATCTAAATCACCGTTTAAGACAAACTGCTCTGATTCCTCAAAATTAACTAACGCATTTACAAAATCATCTTTGATATAGTAATAAAACCCCTTTAGTAAATAACCGATTGCAGGGTAACTTTTATGATTTTCCAGATTTTTACTTACCTGAATAATAGAATCGGCATATTTTAAATTGGTGTCCGTATCATATACCCTCGCCATAAGGTCATATCCTCTGGCTAACTTGATCTTATCATTTGATGCTTTAGCTAATTCTAAATAACGATTAGCAATAAATTGTAAACTATCTAAATCAGCAAATGAATCGTAATATTTTAAAAGTTCCTCTTCAGAAAGTCTTTCAAACCTGTTACTTTTCTGTGCCTGTAAGCTTACTGATATGAGTGAAATAATGATGAAACAATATTTTATATTAAAATACACGGGCTCTGGTTTTAGTCAAAATCAATAGTGAAGAACCTGATTTTATTACAAATGTTAATTAAATGCAAATATAAATAATACATCAGTCACTTTTCGATCTTTTAAATGATTGCACATAATATAAAGCTCCCCAACATAGAAGTACTAAAAAATATCTGCCACCACATAAAAAGAAGCCTGCGGAGATTCCTGAAAAATTAAAAGATACAAGGAGTATTAGTTCTTATGCGATGTCCTTAGAAATAAAAGGCGTTTAGATCCTTTACGCTTTGCCGCTTTTACAATTACTTAATTTTCCAAACATGGTTTAAAATTACTTCGACTCCTAATTGAAGTAAAATTGAGGTTTTTGGAATCGAAATTACTGTCCCGGATTTAGAGATACCTAACTTATAAATGTTGTGGTAATTGCAAACATTTTACATCCTAATAAAAGCATACGCTTTGAGATTTATTTATTAATCTGTATGGTTATTGTAGGACGGGTCACTCAGAATATATTAAATCTAATAATTCTACGAAGTGCTGATATTCATACCGTTTTAATACACTGAGAATATTCATTAATAACGCGCTGTTAAAAATTATCTGGCTCGACATTTACCTATTCATTATACAATATCAATTTTCAGGTTTAAGATGGAGTTAACATTTCACATCAATTACAAACGATTTCGTTAGATCTGATTTAAGATTAAGTTAACATACTTAGCATTTAGGGCATAAATTCTTCAAGTCCAAATGATGATTTCTTAAACCATTAATATTTACATATAATCAATTTTAAATCAATTTTGCTATCAATAATTTACTAATAGTAACATTTGATACACAATGAAAAAATTAATTTATGTAACACGTCTCCTGTTATTTCTCGTAACCTCTGTGCTTGTTGCTCAGAATAGGACAGTACAGGGTACGGTAACTGACACGAATGGAATGCCTTTACCCGGAGCCAGCGTTGTCGTAAAAAACACAGATACCGGAGCCGTAACAGACTTTGATGGAAACTTCACCATTAATGTTCCTGAAACCAATCAACTTTTAACGGTAAGCTTTATGGGGTTCAAGCCTCAGGAGGTAGATGTAACCGGAAAAACGTCCTTAACAATAAGCCTTGAGGAAGATGCTCAGGGTCTTGATGAAGTAGTCGTAACCGCTTTGGGTATCAAACGCGAAACTAAAAAACTAGCCTATGCGGTTCAAAAAGTAGAAAGTGATGAACTAACCGAAGCTAAAGAAACCAATGTGATTAATTCTCTTGCCGGCAAAATGGCTGGTGTTCGGGTTACGGGAGGTAACAGCGGTGTAGGCTCGAGTTCACAGATAATTATACGAGGTGAAAACTCGCTAAACCCTAGTCCGAACGCCAATTCTCCTTTATTTGTCGTAGATGGTATCCCTATTAATAACAATGTAAATAATACCGGTGGTGAGGGCAACATGGGAGTTGATTATGGCAACGGCGCGATGGACATCAACCCTGATGATGTTGCTGAAATGACCGTTCTTAAAGGACCAAATGCAACCGCATTGTATGGATCCCGTGGAGCAAACGGCGTAGTGTTAATTACTACCAAATCAGGTAGAGGAACTAAAGGAATAGGTGTTTCTATCACCCACAACTCTACGGTGGAAACCCTGCTTACCTTGCCGAAATATCAAAACCGTTATGGGCAGGGTTCTAATGGTCAGTTTGCGTTTAATGACGGTGGACAGAACCGCTCTGTAACCGGAGGTATTAATGACCACGTTGATGAAAGCTGGGGACCTGCACTCGATGGTCAACTCATTCCTCAACACGACAGTCCAACCACAAGTGGTTTTAGAGCCGGTGATGTGGATCTTAGACCACGCAATGCTGATGGCACATTTGCAGACGAAATAATTGCTACTCCCTTTATTTCAAATCCAGATAATATCAGGGATTTCTTTGAAACCGGCTTTACCATGAGCAATAACGTCGCTCTTACCGGCGCAAATAAAGACGGTAATTTCAGGGTCTCCTTTACCGATCTCAACAGCCAAAGCATAGTGCCTAATTCCAATTTTAAAAGACGCACCTATGCAATTAATGGGGCTTATGACTTAACCAACTGGCTTAAAGTAACGGCTTCTATGAACTACATCAATTCTAATTCAGACAACCGTCCCAACAACTCCTACGGAACAGAAAACGTGATGTACTTATGGATTTGGTTTGGTCGTCATATTGATATGAATTCGTTAAGAGATTATTGGCAGCCTGGTTTAGAAAACCAACAGCAGTTCAATTACAATTACAACTATCATGATAATCCATTTTTCACGGTTTATGAAAATACAAACGCCTTTAACCGGGATCGCGTTATTACCAATTTGCGAGCAGATGCTAAAATCACTGACGGTCTAAACTTTATGCTACGAACCGGTTTGGATTATTCCAATGAATTGGATATGCGCAAGAGAGCATATTCTACACAGCGTTTCCCCAATGGTCAGTACCGTGAAGATTACATCTATGCACAGGAACAGAACACAGACTTTCTGCTGTCTTACACTAAAATCCTGACGGAAGATTTAGATTTTGGGATATCTATAGGAGGTAACCATCGTGTAGCTAAAAACCGCTATCAGCGCATCAGTGCTAACTCACTTTCTATTCCTGCTATATACAATTTCGGGAACTCCGCCGAGCCTTTGACCACTAGCGATTACGACAGTGAGTTTAGAGTAAATAGTGTCTATGCCTTTGGTAATCTATCTTATAAGGATTACCTCTTTCTTGATTTAACTGCGCGAAATGACTGGTCTTCTACCCTACCCAAAGATAATAACAGCTACTTCTACCCTTCTGCCGGTTTAAGTATGATACTTTCTGATATGCTCAAAATGCCTGAAGCTATAAGTTTTGCCAAATTTAGAGCAGGATATGCTGTGGTGGGTAATGATACTAACCCTTATAATCTTGCTGCCACCTACGGGTTTGGAGACACGTTCAATGGTTTTTCAAGGGTATATAGTCCGTCAGAACTGAAAAACTCAGATCTTAAACCCGAAAAAACAAACTCTATTGAATTAGGTGCCGATGTCCGATTTTTCGGTAATCGCCTTGGGCTTGATGTCGCCGTATATCAATCAACTACTAAAAACCAAATTATTTCTCTTCCGGTATCTAACACTTCTGGTTTCAGCTCTCGTGTAATCAATGCCGGTGAGGTTCAAAACCGAGGTCTCGAAATTACTTTGAATGCAACTCCTGTACGAACAGACAATTTTCGTTGGGATGCTTCTGTAAACTTTACTACAAATCGCGGTAAAGTTATTGAACTCACAGATGGTCTTGACTTTTACACGATTAAAAGTAATTACCTAACGGTGGGTGCCGCAGTTGGTGAACGAATTGGGGATTTATACGGCACCGGTTTTAGAAAAGTAGAAGACCGTAATAGCCCGTTTTTCGGTCAATGGATCATTAATCCTGATTCCGGTTTACCAATTGTAGATAATACCTTAAGAAAATTAGGAAATTACAGTCCTGACTTTATGGTGGGCCTTCAGAATAACTTCACTTATAAAAATTTCAATTTCAGCTTCCTTTTTGATTGGAGGCAAGGTGGCGAATTTCACTCCCGTACTGTAGCCATTGGCGGAACAACGGGAATGCTTGATTTCACGGTTCCCGGTCGTGAAACTGGAATTGTAGCTGAGGGAGTAATTGATAACGGAAATGGTACATACACTCCAAATACCAAAAACGTATCGGCTTCCAATTATTATTCACACGTATACAACCGAAGCAACGAAGAAAGTTCCATGTTTGATGCTACTTATGTAAAACTACGTGAAGTCAAACTTGGATATAATCTTCCAAAAAAATGGTTTAAGACCGTTCCCTTTACATCAGCTAGTATTGCGCTGGTAGGTCGTAACCTGGCCCTATGGACCGAGAACGACCACGTAGATCCCGAGACCATTTCCTTATCAGGTGGATCAATAGTACCGGGAGTTGAAGATATGGCACTCCCCAGTACCCGCAGTTTCGGTGTAAACCTAAATCTTGAATTTTAAGACCAAAAACGATGAAAAAAGTCAACCTTATACAGATACTTATCGCTGCCTGTTTCCTGTTTACAGCCTGCACCGATAATTTTGAAGAAATCAACTCAAACCCTAATGCTCCCGAAGGGGTAAGCGCCAATCTGCTTACTTCAACTGTAACATCAGAAATTACTCGTACTCTAACTGAGGAAGGTTATAGCGATGGAAACACCATCACTCAGCTAATGGCTAAAAACAACTTTCCGGGATTTGCTCAATTTGACTGGGGAGATCAGGGAATGTGGAATTTCTTCTACGGAATCCTTCCGGAAATCAATGATATTCTGGAAATCTCAAGAACAGAAGAAACCCAAAACAGCACTTATGAGGGAATTGCTCTTACGCTTAGGGCATTATGTTTCGCTAACCTTACTGATCTATATGGCAATGTTCCATACACCCAGGCCCTATCCGGTAAAACAGAAGGTATCTTTACTCCGGTTTACGACGCACAGGAGGATATCTATGACGGCCTACTACAGGATTTAGCCGATGCAGATGTAGCATTAGCCAAAAATCAATCCATCAGAGGTACAACCGGTGATGTGATTTATGATGGAAATCCCTCTAAATGGCGTAAACTGGCAAATTCCTTACGCCTGCGATATTTATTACGCATCTCTAAAAGACGGGATGTTTCACAGCAGATGCAAGCCATCATCAGTGCAGGTAATTATATTAATAACAATGCAGACAATGCCATCCTTACTTACAGCGGTACATCTAATACAGACTCCTGGCCACAAAGTACCGGGCGAATTGGAGGTTTTGATGAAAAAAGTCTATGTATAACCGCGCTTGGGTATTTTACAAAATTTAATGATCCTCGTCTTGATATCTGGTTTGATCGCAACAGCAATGGCGATTGGGTAGGAATGCCTATAGGCCTGAATCAGGACAATGCCCGTGCCTTTGATGATGCAAACAGTCCCAGCAGGCTCGATGTAAATCTTTTTTATTACTCTGCTACAGACGCTGAAGCATTTATAATGAAAAATTCTGAGGTACAATTTATTCTGGCAGAAGCTGCTGAGCGTGGGTTTATTTCAGGTAATCCTGAAACATTTTACAACGCCGGAGTACGTGCCAGTTTAAGTTATTGGGGTGTTTCAGAAGCAGACATAGCCGCTTATCTGGCACAACCTGCTGTTGCCTACGATGGTTCGCTTGAATTGTTGCTTACGCAAAAAACTATTGCTTTGTGGAATGTAGATTATCAGGGCTGGTTGAATTACCGAAGAACAGGGCTTCCCGCTTTAAAGCCGGGACCAGACACTTTAAACGGTGATCTTTATCCGGTGCGATTTCTTTATCCTTCATCTGAACAAACCCTTAATACGGCAAATTATAAAGCTGCCGTTGCAGCTATGGGAGGTGATAACATCAATACTAAAGGTTGGTGGGAAACCGGAACCCGATACTAATTTCTAAACTTAAAAATTTGGTTAGGTTGCCCTGAACGGGCAACCTAAACCTATTTAAATAAAATATGAAACATACACTCAAAATTATATCTATACTGACGGCTTTAATAGTGATATGCTCCTGCTCTTCTCCAAAGACACCTGATCTGGGCATCAAACACATCATCGTCATTGGCATAGATGGCCTAAGTCCCGATGGGATCAGGCAAGCCTATACCCCGGTACTCGACAGTCTTGTTCAAAACGGGGCTGCGACCTTTGAAGCCCGCTCCGTTTTGCCCTCCAGTTCCAGTTCTAACTGGGCCAGTATGCTTATGGGGGCAGATACCGAACAACACGGCATTACTTCTAATGGCTGGGAACTGAACAATCATACCCTACCGCCTGTTGTAACCGCTCACGATGCCCATTTTCCTACGATCTTCACCCTGTTCCACGATCAAAGACCCGAAGCTCAAATAGGTGCCATTTACGACTGGGATGGTTTTGGCCGACTTTTTAGTCCGGACGATGTTGATTTTAATATAGATGGCGATCACGAAGACGGCACTACCCGGGAGGCGATCGCCTATGTTAAGGAACATAAACCTGACTTTACCTTTATTCACCTGGATCATGTAGACTACGCCGGGCATAGCGAAGGTCACGGCACTCTACCCTATTACCGGGCCGTGGAAAAAGCAGACAGTCTCATCGAAGCAATCATTCAGGCGACAAAAGATGCCGGAATCTTTGAGCAGACCCTCTTTATCGTATCTTCAGATCATGGAGGCCTTGGTACCGGGCACGGAGGCGAATCTTTGGCAGAAGTGCAAATCCCTTTTATCCTCTATGGCGCGGGTGTAAAAAAAGGATACACCATTGAAGAAACAGTGTATCAATACGACAATGCGGCGACCGTTGCTTTTGCTGCTAATCTGAAGACTCCGCAGGCTTGGATAGGCCGACCTGTGAAAAGCGCATTCGAAGGTTATGAAAAACCGGTATTGACTTATGCCGCCCCCAAACGTCTACAAGCACCGGTTTTACTTCCGGCAAATGGTCCCTATGCCCCTGCGGGCGGTTTGTTTATAGATGAAAAAACCACCGTTACGATCACCAACCCCAGTACAACGGGAAGCATCAAATATACTCTGGACGGTTCTGATCCTTCCGCCGAAAATGGGCTGGACTACACCACTCCTTTTGAATTAGACAGTACAACCCTTGTAAAGGCTGTGATTATCGATGATACAAAGGCTACCAGTACCCTTGCTTCGGGTAGTTACAGATTGATCCCTTCCACGCATCAGGCAGGTGTGTCGTATGCTATATATAAAATGAAAGAAGCAACCCGTTTGCCCGATTTTGAAACGCTAAGCCTTTCGCAAAGCGGAAATACCATGGAAATAAATACCGAAATACTGAACGCTCTTAAGGAAGCCGGCAATACTGCAATCATTTTTAGGGCAAAACTAAAGATTGATAAGACAGGAGAATATACGTTTTACACCAATAGTGACGACGGCAGCAAATTGTATCTCGACGGAAAATTAGTAGTTGATAATGACGGCGACCATGGCGTGCAGGAACGCAGCGGCAGCATCAAGCTCAGTCAGGGCTTGCACGATCTGCAAGTGGACTATTTTAACGGCGGCGGAGGCTATTACCTGGATGTGCAGTATAAAGGCCCCGGCCTCGGTAAGCAGATCATTCCCGCTAATAAACTAATTAAGCCCTAACTTATAGGTATGCAAAAGCCAGGACTCTCAGATCACGAACGCATCGTTGAAGGGGATATCAACCAAAGTGCAGCCCGACAAAACTGGATGAATGAAGCCGTAGATGCCGAAACCAAAAAGCTTTTGGAAAAAGATGCCCAATACTTTTTGCACCAGGCTTTGTCGACGCCTTGTCTTGATGTGTTGAGTCACGCACAAGGCCCATTTCTCATTAACAAAAACGGAAAAAAATATTACGACTTTCACGGAAATAATGTGCATCAGCTGGGATTTTCACATCCAAAACTTATTGCAGCCCTTAAACAACAGCTAGACGCGCTCACGTTTTCTACCCGCAGGTATACCAATGAGACCGCAATTGCTTTTGCCGAAAAACTTACCAGTCTAACCCCCGGCTTAGACAAAATCCTGTTGACGCCCAACGGAAGTTCGGCGGTGGGTATTGCACTAAAACTGGCGCGGGCAGTTACAGGCAAATACAAGGTTTTGTCTTTTTGGGACTCCTTTCACGGGGCTTCCTTAGATGTGATCAGCGTAAGTGGAGAGTCGGTTTTCAGGGAAAATATGGGTCCTATGATGCCGGGTGTCGAGCGGATACCACCACCCATCACCTACCGCGGAATCTATGAGGGTAATGAGGATAAGGCGATTGAATATCTGGAATATGTACTTTCTAAAGACAATCAGATTGGTGCTTTTCTGGCAGAAACCGTTCGCAATACCGATGCGCAGATTCCTTCTAAAAAATTTTGGCAAACCGCCCGAAAACTTTGTGACCGGTTTGGAGTTTTACTCATATTGGATGAAATCCCTATTGCCCTGGGGCGTACCGGAAAACTTTTTGCCTACGAGCATTATGACATCATCCCGGATATTCTTTGCCTGGGCAAAGGCCTGGGTGGCGGTATCATTCCACAGGCAGCCATTGTGACCAAAAGTGAATATGATCGCTTTAATCACATTTCACTCGGCCACTACACTTTTGAGAAAAGTCCTATGGGAGCCGCAGCCGGTTTGGCCACCCTCAACATTCTGGAAGAAGAAAACATTCTGGAACACGTGGCAACTTTAGAAGAAATAATGCTGAGTAAATTGACAATGCTTCAAAACCAGTTTCCGCTCATTGGTGATGTGCGCGGCATCGGACTGCTCTGGGGACTCGAATTGGTAAAGGATCCTATCTTCAAGGAAGAAGCGCTTCAGGAAGCCGAAGCCATTATGTACGAATGCCTTAAAAACGGACTCAGCTTTAAAGTGTCTAAAGGCAACGTGCTACAACTCTGCCCCGCACTTACGATTACTGAACACGAACTGGAAGAAGCACTTGGCATTCTTCAAAAAGCATTTCAAACGATCACAACTCAATACAAACTATGAAAAATTATATTTTAGTAACCTTATTCAGCCTTAGCCTCTGCTTTCCCTCCTTTGCACAGCAGAATGACTTTGTTGTAGAGCCGTATTTACAAGATGCAGAACCCACTTCAATCATCATCAAATGGGAAACTGCTACTTCAGGCGAAAATCTGGTAGAATGGGGTACAACACCCAAACTGGGCAAAAAAACCACGGGTAGTTCATATCCCGTAAACTTTGGCGAATCCCGCCTACACGAGGTTCAACTTACGGGACTGGAACGCTTTACCACCTACTATTACCGGGTGAAGACCGGCACCTTGAAATCAGACATATTTCAATTTAAAACTCCGCCTTTTTCAGGTGAAGAAAAACCGTTTAACCTGATCGCCATGAGCGATATGCAAATCGATAGCAGTGAGCCTAACAAATTTAATGAGGTGGTCAACGAAGGTATTTTAAAGTATTTAGACCAGGAATTTGGGGGCGAGTTGCCAGACAACCTGGCGCTGGTTATGATTCCCGGGGATTTGGTTTCTGACGGTACCGTTTATGAGCAGTGGAACGATCATTTTTTTAAACCTGCATCCAAGTTGTTTGCAGAAGTACCGGTATATCCTGTACCCGGCAATCACGAGAAAAATTCGCAGTTTTTCTTTACCTATTTCAGCCTTCCCAAAAATGGCGATGCCGCTTATGCCGAGCACTGGTGGTATAAAGATTATGGTAATGTGCGCATTATAGGACTGGACTCTAACTCAGGCTATCGCGATCTTAGGGAACAATATAAGTGGCTGGAACAAATATTAAAAGAAACCGAAACCAATGAGGATATCGATTTTGTCTTTGCGCAGCTCCACCATCCCTACAAGTCTGAATTGTGGATTCCCGGCGAGGAAGAACACACAGGGAAAGTAGTGAAAATGCTCGAAGCCTTTTCAGACAAAACCGGAAAACCAAGTATTCACTTTTTTGGTCATACACACGGCTACTCCCGCGGCCAGTCGCGCGATCACAACCATCTCTGGGTCAATGTGGCTTCGGCAGGAGGTGCAATTGACAACTGGGGCGAATTTGAAGGCCGCGATTACGACGAGTTTACCGTTACCCAGGATGAATACGGCTTTGTAATGGTCGAGTTAGATCCCAATCCTGCAGATCCCCGGATTACTCTAAAACGCATCAGTCGGGGCAATACCGATAAAAGCCGGGATAATGAGCTTCGGGACAGCGTAACTGTTTTCAAACTGAATCAAAAACCTAATGCTCCTTTGGCTCTTTCACCGAATAACAAAACGGAAGCAATCACCGGTGTTACTTTAAAAGCAAGCTCATTTGAGGGCGGAAGGCCTTCCAGCACACACACTGCATCGCACTGGCAAGTGGCAACTTCACCTGATTTTGAAAAACCTGTCGTGGACAGCTGGAAACAATCTGAAAACTGGTATTACGAGGAAAACCGTCAAAAAAACGACGACCTAACAGATGAAAGTTTAAGGCGGCTGGCTCCCAATTCTAAATATTACTGGAGGGTGCGTTACCGCGATCAATACCTGAGCTGGAGCGACTGGTCGCAACCTGCAACGTTTACCACCAACTAATTTAAATATGATGATCAAAAAATTAAGTATTCTCGTTTTGCTTATTTCAAGCAATTTGCCCTCCCTTAAGGCACAAACCCAGATAGACGAAAAAGTGATTTTAATTACGCTCGATGGCTTTCGCTGGCAGGAACTTTTTACCGGTGCTGACCCGCTGCTCATTCGCAACAAAGAGTATGTGGATGACACCACCGCTTTAAAAGCAAGTTTCTGGAGGGAAACACCCCGGGCGCGACGCGAAGCATTGCTTCCCTTTATTTGGACTGAAGCGGTTGAGCTGGGGGAATTACACGGGAACCGAAACAGAGGCAGCAAGGTAAACCTCACCAACACTATGTGGTTTTCGTATCCCGGTTATAACGAAATCCTTACCGGTAAGGCCGATGATGAACACATCACCAGCAATGATAAGATTTACAATCCAAACGTAACGGTACTGGAAGAACTCAATAATACAGATACATACCGGGGTAAAGTGGCCGCTTTTGGCAGCTGGGATGTCTTCCCCTACATTATCAATGATAAACGCAGCGGTATCCCTGTAAATGCAGGATTTACGCCTGCAAACGGAATTGATTTGACCCAGAGGGAGGTTTTCCTTAACAAGCTTCAACAGGAGATCCCGAGTCCCTGGGGAAGTGTTCGCCTGGATGCCTTTACCCACAACTATGCTTTAGAGTACCTGAAGAAAAACCATCCCGTACTTACCTATATCGCCTATGGCGAAACCGATGATTTTGCCCACGATGGTGAATATGATGCCTATCTCCATGCTGCACACACCACCGATGCATTTCTTAAAGAGTTGTGGGAGTTTGTTCAGACTGACGGGTTTTACAAAGACCAAACCACCCTGATCATCACTACAGATCATGGTCGCGGCACACAACCGCTCGAAACCTGGAAAAGCCACGGAAGTAACATTCCCGGCGCCGATGAAACCTGGATGATTATTTTGGGAAGTCAAGCTAATTCTAAAGGCGAAGTCACAAGCCCGGAACAACTGTATACTACTGAAGTTGCCAAACGCATCCGGAAGAGTTTAAAATGACAAAATGTTTACAATTACGAAACATAATTCAGTTTTGAATATGATATTTTTACCTCAAGTAACATCTTTAAGTGTTTCGTTTAAGTTTGTTTTTATTGGATTTTTTTTAAACCAGCCGGCAGCATATTTCCGGCTGGTTTATTTCAACCTGAAATCATGGGTATAAAAATCGAACAGCTCAAGTTTATCAGCCGGGCGTCTGTTGCCGCCTTTGGCGCCTACTTTTGTATGTATGCCTTTCGAAAACCCTTTGCAGTAGCCACTTTTGAGAACCTGACCTTTTTAGGGATTGATTATAAAATACTGCTTGTTATCGCGCAGGTACTGGGTTATATGCTTTCCAAGTTTATAGGCATAAAGGTCATTTCTGAACTACAGGCCAAACAACGCTTCGTGTATTTAGTTAGTCTAATCGGACTTTCAGAAGTAGCCCTGATACTTTTTGGCTGGGTTGCCAAACCCTACAACATCTTCTTTATGTTTTTAAACGGTCTGCCTCTGGGAATGATCTGGGGCATCGTTTTCTCGTACTTAGAAGGCAGAAAATATACCGAAATACTGGGCGTTTTATTATGCACCAGCTTTATCGTCTCCAGTGGTGTGGTCAAATCGGTAGGCTTGGCCGTAATGAGCGGTTGGGGTATTTCCCAATTCTGGATGCCCGCCGTTACCGGAGCCCTGTTTATGCTTCCGCTTTTGTTTTTTGCCTGGGCACTGGAGACCATTCCGCCCCCTACCCAGGAAGATAAAATCCTACGCGTAGAACGGGTACCGATGAAACAAAAAGAACGACTGGCCGTACTGAAGCAATTTGCGCTTCCGCTGGTGACACTTATTGTATTTTATACCTTGCTGACGGCGTTTAGGGACCTTCGGGACAATTTTGCAAGGGAACTCTGGGACAGTTTGGGATATGCCGGTGCTATTTCGGTGTACAGCAGTTCTGAGACCGCAGTTGCAATTTTGGTACTTAGCATCCTGGCATCGGTTTATAAAATAAAGAACAACCTCAAAGCTTTACTTACCTATCATGGTATTTTACTTATGGGTACGTTTGCCATAGGCAGCTCCACATTTTTGCTACAGGCAGGGCTTCTTGATCCGTTTTACTGGATGGTAATTTCGGGCTTTGGGCTGTACACCTGCTACGTGCCTTTCAACGCGTTGTTCTTTGATCGGTTTATTGCAGCGTTTCGTATCAACGGAAATGCAGGCTTCCTCATCTATCTTGCTGATGCCTTTGGTTATTTGGGCAGTATAGGCGTTTTGCTTTATAAGAATTTTGGCCTCAGCAGTATTTCGTGGCTTAGGTTCTTTGTAAACGGAGCTTATGTACTGGCCTTTTTGGGCACACTTAGCGTTGTTATTTCCTATTTCAACCTGCGCAGGAAGCACCGTAAAAGCCATTTCAATGCTCTGGCTTATGAAAACTAAATATGACCTTCTCATAATAGGTGGCGGTGTTTTGGGCACCTTTCACGCCTATCACGCCCTTGGTAAAGGGTTAAAAGTTGCAATTCTGGAAAAAGACAACCGCCCGCAGGGTGCAACCACCCGGAATTTTGGGCAGGTAGTACCTTCGGGAATGAATACCAAATGGCAACATTATGGGCGCGAAAGCCTTCGAGTTTACAAGGAAATTCAGAAAACTTTTGACATCAGTATGCGCCAAAACGGTTCGGTTTATCTGGCTTCGAATGAAGAAGAAGTACAACTACTAGAAGAACTTGCAGCTATAAATAAGCAAAACGCATACCCCTCTTCATTACTCACAAAAGCTGAATGCCTGTCTAAATACCCTGGCTTGCGTGCAGACTATGTAAAAACCGGATTGTTCTTTCCTGAAGAAGTAACCGTTGAGCCAGGCACAATGATTCATCGTTTGCTTAAATATCTGATTGACTTTAAAAAACTGGATTTTTATGCCAATACACAGGCCATATCTCTGGAGCAAAATACAGAAGAAGTGCACATCAATACCGCCACCGGGAGTATTTTTAAAGCAGCAAAAGTCCTGATCTGTAACGGCAGCGATTTTAAAACCCTTTACCCTAAACTATTTGCGGAAAGCGATCTGCAACTTTCAAAACTTCAGATGCTTCAGACCAAACCGCAACCCAATTACAAACTGCCCGGATCTATCCTGACCGGATTATCTATCAGACGTTATGAAGCCTTTGCCGAATGTCCTTCGTTTGCTGCGATTAAAGCCAAAGAAAATCCCGATACTCCGGAAAAGAAATGGGGCGTGCATATCTTATTTAAGCAAGCCACAGATGGTTCAATAATCTTAGGTGACTCGCACGAGTATGCTGATGCCGGGCGGGCTGAAGACCTGGGTTACGGACTTAATATGGACATTGATAATTTTATGATTGCCGAAGCCCAAAAGATTTTTGATCTGCCCACGTATGCAATTCAGGACCGCTGGTACGGTATCTACTCGCAATGCAAAACCCGGGATATTTATCTGGAAAACATTGGGGAACGCATACACATCGCCACCGGAATAGGCGGTAAGGGAATGACCGGAAGTGCCGGTTTTTCTAAAGAACACATAAACACCCTTTTTAATTAAAGCCCTATGAATACCATAAAGCTTGCTGTTTTTGATATGGCAGGAACCACCGTTAATGAACACAACATCGTTTATAAAACCGTACAAAAAGTCATCAATGACCTGGGGTATAAGGTAAGTCTGGATCAGGTGCTTAAGTATGGTGCCGGGAAAGAAAAGCATCAGGCCATTATTGACGTTTTGCAAAACTGCACCAGGTCTAAAGCCATCAAACAGGAAGCTCAGACCGCCTTTGCCGCATTCAAACCTGCTCTGGAATCAGCTTACGACACTCAGGAAATCGGCACTTTCAAAGGTATATTGCCTTTCTTTAAGAAGCTGAAAACCCACGACATCAAAGTCGTTCTTAACACGGGTTATGATGCCAAAACGGCTACTAAAATATTGACTAAGTTGGACTGGAAAACAGGTCGCGAAATAGATTTAATGGTAACCGCAGACGATGTAGAAAACGGCAGACCAAACCCTGATATGATTTATAAAGCCATGCGTGAATTCAATATCACGAATGCCAAAGCAGTTCTCAAAGCCGGGGATTCTGAAATAGACATTATTGAAGGGAAAAATGCAGGCTGCAGACTTACTATAGGTGTGCTAAGCGGGGCTCAGAACCGGCAACAACTGGAAGCCGCAAAACCCGATTATATCCTGGATGTGATAACCGATCTTGAAGAACTGCTTTTTGGCGAAAACCTGTTTCATTAAACAGGACTGGCAAGTTGCTAGTTTTCTAAATCTGGTAAATAAAAGTAAATCACCAGCATTTTGGTGGGGATATCACCTCTGTTGATAGGCACATGAGGAATTCTTCCGTCAAAAAAGATGGAATCGCCTTCATTTAAGATGACCTCTTCGTCCCCTATGAAATACACACAATTTCCGCTGAGCATATATTTAAACTCGTAGGCATTGGTCTCTACCTTGGCACGTTCAGAACCTGGTTGTATTTCGAGTAACACAGCTTCAAAGGCTATTGATGATAGTGCCTTTCCAAAAATCGATTTATACTCAAATCCACGGGCATCAACTTCCTTCTCCAGGATTGCATAATCTGCTTTACGCGAAACCAAAAAGCTGGCCTTTCCCCTTTGGGGCAGACTACCAAAAAAGTCGGCTACAGCTACATCAATCGCATTAATTATATTTAAAAGAACTGGCAGTGATGGAATGGTTCTTCCATTTTCGATACGCGATATTAATCCGTTACTCACTTCTGCATCTGCTGCAATTGTACTAATGGTAAGTCCTTTCTCCTTTCTAATTTCTCGTATTCGCTTACCAATATCTATTATATAATCATTCACTTGTCTAATTTTTTAACAACGCTAAATATCCTAAATGTTTTCATTCAAAAAGCCTTATTGAACAAGATTTCCTTGAATCTTAAATACCAATTACTCCAGAGTTGCGAAATATCATTCAACAATATAAATCTTTCAATAAGTAATTGAAAATGCTCCACATTAGGAATACTCGGGTAAGTGGAATACTGAAATTAAAACACAGAAAAAGATTATCTATTTAAATGGCCGGACGCTTTTTGAGCAGTTCGGGTTCAAAACTACTTTGACGGTCCTGCGGGGTATCAATCTCAAAAGAGCCGAGACCAGTCTTGAGGTTTTTCTTTCCCTTCCCATTACGCTAATTATTCCCGGGGTCGGTCATCAATGTCCAGATGCTCATCCATATCGGCAGAAAGGGCTTTTCTATGAAGTTCTTGAGCACAGGACAAAAAGCATCATCCTTACAAACAAACTCTTATCTGAAAAAACTGATGAGGCACTTTCTACTCAAATTCTTGATTCCCTTTTGGTGTCATAATTCTGTTTCATTCAAATTAATGAATATATCAAATAAGACAGAGTTTAGTTTAACCCTTCCAACTTCCTCGTTATTAATTTTCCATTCCATGAACTCCTTATCCTCCAGTTCCTGTAGATTAAGGAGTAGTGCTCGTCTAACACATTTTAAATATATGATATTGAGATGCTTATAATATAAATCTGCAACTTAATCAAAATACGATGGGTACTAGTTGAAAATGAAATTAAGTGTTTAAACTTCCGAAAAATATTGTAGCGTATTAAATGCTTTTTTTGTCGGATAAAAAGGTCTGAAGTATGCGTTTTACCTCTTCTCCTTAACTATCAGTTTTCGAACCTTTCATAATTTGGTTTTACCCGAATAACTTTCAATCCACTAATTCCCTGTAAGTCTTCGACTTCCAAGACTTCCAAATCTGGGGTTAAATATCCCTTATGCTGAAGGTATTTAGCATATCGTATGTAGTCTTGTCTATCACGCTCCCTCTGGTATACGATAGCAATAGTATGAGGTGCTGTAATTCGCTCTGAGGTTCCTTTTACATGTGCCTTATCAATTCTTTTTTTTACCATTTCATAACGTGCATTATAAGTACCGTCTACATCGAATTGCTTTTCATCAATTCGGAATCGGATGGAAAGTGGTGCACCATAAACAAATATTAGGGAAGACACCTCTAACTGACATGGGAGCTGTCTGTTTTGTTTGTGATGAAGAAACTCCATCTCACAAATAGTTTCCAACTGAAACAATCTTAAGTTATCAATATAAAATTTTCCAAATTTTCGATCAGGTGCTATGGAAGCTCCTATATAGAGGTTATGTTCTACTCCGTCAGTTTTGAATCTCTCGTAGTAGTGCGGAAACATTTTCTGAGCCTTTAAGTTTCTGGCATCTAATAAAGACGTAAGTGAATTATTAATCATCATAATGGTATCATCCATATCCCGTCTGGCCTTAAAGAATAATCCTGTATTCTTATCAGTAAGCCCAAAATAGGTATTAATAGCATCTTGATATTTCTGCTCACACAAACTCGAAAGAATAGGATGTATCTCCTGCACTATAAAATAGTGTACGTGTTCCAACTCATTTTGAAAGAACGCCTCTAATTCGGTCTCAAAATTCTTCAGCGTAAATAGCGTTTGCTGTATTACAGGTACAGGATATGCCTCTTCCAAAAGACTAAATAATGATTGCAGGTATTTCAGCTGTGCCTTGAGATCCTGTAAGATAGCTTCATTTTTTTTCAAAGAGGAATCTTTGATATCTGTTTGTCCATAAAGAGCGTAGACATCTTTAAATACAATATCCTCAAATACCTTATTTTCACGGTTTAAATGATTTATACCGAAGGGATCGATTTTTTTTATTACTTCTTCTCTAAATTTCCAATAAACACTGGGGTGAATGGAAGTATATTCCCTTTGAATCACTGCCTCTATCTCATTTTCCATCTCCAAAACCAAGCGTTCAATACTATCGGTAAGAATGGGTATCACCAGCTGTAATTTTTCTTCTATAACTGCATGGATTGCCCCTCTTTGAGCTGAATAAAACAGTACTACACCTATGGGTTTTTGCTGCCGTATTGCAGGAGCCAGGATACAACTTGCGATTCCTTCAGCGACTAACTGTTTTGCTAAGCCCATCGCTTCCTTCTGTGAACAATTGCTCGTGTCTGATATAATCAAAGGGCGATTATTGGATAGGACTTGCAGCATACAGTCGTGTACAACTTGTTCAAGATGTATTTCCAGTGACGTTGATTGCGTAATCCCATCAAAACGTCGAAGTGTACCGAACTGCTTTTGAGCGTGATCAAAAAGGTAAAAACTTCCGTTGAGATCACAAATATTGAATAGCGAGCGAAACAGCGGTAAAATCTGTTGCTGCACATCTAAATCTGAATCAAGGGATCGCACCAATATAGATTTCAATTTTGAGATGGCTGTCTCTGAAGTTACCTCCTGTAAACTAACGACCATAAAACCCCTGAGTACATAACTTTCAACCGGAAAAAAACGTTTCCAGATCTCCATATCAGGACCGCTATCCAACAGGAACTTTATTTCTTCGGGCTTTATTTTTCTGGTGCGATTGGTAGTCTTAATTTCTGCAAAATCTAAATGATAGTTCAGTTTATAATACTGAATAACTCCCTTAGCATCGGGAATATTCATTATAATGGGAAAATCTATCTTCAGATCATATTTATAAAGCGTTTTTAAAATGTAACAACAGGCGAGGATATAAAAATTTTCGGCAGAAATATTATCTATCGTAGGTTTATAGTCAGTTCCTGCTTCTTCTAAAATTGTTGAAAAGGCTTTATTTACATAAAAAAAATGGGTTGTAAAAGGAGCAGCTATAGCTTTAATTTCCAAATGTGCCAAAGGTTGGGTGAAGAGTTCATTTAATACAGCTCCTACAAGTTCATTATTCAAATAGTCCTTCGAAGGATCCAATACCGATTCGGCAAGCCCCGCAGCTTCGACATCCCTAAGTAAGGTCTGGGCATAGCTACTTTTATAGTTTTCTGCATCACTGGCCAGCTTTTCCCAATATGCAAGCATCTTTGTTAAGGACATTTCTATACAAAAAGGACTTTCATCGTAGATTTTTCTCATAGATGAGTACATATAATGAGATGAAAAAATTATTCGGTAGTTCGTAAAGAGAGATAAACTTCTCCTTTCTGGGTTGCAATACTTCTTAAAAACATATAGGCTATATGTCTGGAAATTTGATGCCTTTCCTCTCTTTTAAGTTGAACATCGTGCAAGAGTTGCTCCTGTTGATAGCAGTACACCTTTGCATCAAGTTGTTTGTCAATGGTGTTTTTATAAAACCCCTCTTTTATTCCCCTGTCTAAATTTTGAACGATAAAAGGTTCAAGCACATGTTTTTTTTGATACTCGATGATTTCTGTTACATCCGGATAATAACGTCTCAATTTTACAAATACATCAGGTAGCACATACCTGAACTTTTTTTCAAAGAAAGAATCATATGCCAACATTTCTGCCATAGCATTGGGCGCTAACTCACCATTCAATCTTAAAAACTGTTCCACATCCTTGCTATAAATGAGTACCAGTTCCATAAGCATTGCTTCCTTACTTTCGAAGTATCGGTAAAAGGTTTTCTTAGAGATTCCGCAGCTTGAAGCTATTTTATCAACAGAAGCCAACCTTATCCCCTGCTCCAGAATAAGGTCGACTGCTTTATCAATAATATCGGATTTCTTATTGGCCATTGTATAACTATAATGTTCCTGTCGTTTTCTTATAGGTTGCCAAATTAATCCTATATTCTACCTTGGCCTCTACCAGAGCCAGTATTGCTTGTTCCCAGATTACCTGTGCTTCCAGAACATCATTACCGGTTATGGTTCCAACACTGTACCGATCATTGGCGAGTCTCAAATTTTCTTCTGCCTGTTGCAAGGAAGCTTCTGAAAGCAGTATTTTCTGATAGGACTGATTTACCTGCATTTGCGCATTAGTTGCCTCCAGGCTATAGAGCTCTTTACTATCCTCCATTTCCACTCGAGCCGCTTCTACCTTGAATTTTTGTTCTTTGACACTATTTTTGTTCCTTCCCCAATTAAAGATAGGAATCGATACACTTAGCATCCCGTAATACGTATACATCTGATTGGTCGTATCTGAAAAATTCACTCCATCCCCATATGCTGCAAGACCACTTAAAGAAAAACCTACTTGAGGCAATCGGTCTGCCTGCAGTATCTTGGTTTGGTATTCATTAATTTCCAAACTTTTCTCCAGGATTGCTATTTCAGGACGTTTGTCAATGGATCCTTGTTCTACAACAGGTTGATAGGTGTAGTCAAGTGCTTCAACCAATGTAAACTCTGAATCTGAGGGATGACCTATAACCTGTGCCAGGGATAGTTTGCATATTTTTAAGTAATCTTTAGCCTGAAGGATGGATAATTCGGCATTATTCAGGTTAACTTCAGCACGTAATAAATCATTTTTATAGGTCAATCCGGCATCTACCGAATTTTTAAACAATTGTCTCAAATCTTTTAACATGTCCCTGTATTTATTGGCAACCTTAACATTTTCGGTCGCCTGCACCACCTGCCAATAATAGGTCTCGACAGACAGTAATACCTCAGCTTCCGTCATTGCCTTTTGACTCTCGTAAAGCTCAACTGATTTAGCTACCCTCTTTTTACCATAGCGCATTTTATTTCCGGAATAAATATTTTGTTTTATATCAAGTCCTGCATTAACCATCTCAGATGGTAATAGCGTACTTAAAGGATCTCCCAAATGAACCCCCTGCAACGAGCCATCGAGGGTGGGTAATGCTGAAGCATTGGTAGAAGCCATAGCCGCTTTGGCAGCATCAATATTATAAGTTGCTTTTTGTATCTTTTTATTATTGGCAAGCGCCATGGCACGACACTCTTCTAAAGTGTATTCTTTAGTTTGTGCTATAATACCTCCCACCATACCTAGTGAAAGCAGTACTAAAAAATATAAGGTTCTTAGTGTTTTCATGATTTTCCTTGTGATTTAATGACGGTAAGACGCATTTTGGATTTGCATATCATCTTGATTGTCTGATTCAGGGCTTTCCGGCTTAATAAATTTGTAATACATCACCGGAATGACAAACAAAGTCAACACCATGGATACTAACAATCCAAAGGCCAGTACACTTCCCAATGGTGCCCATAACGGAGACTTGCTTATAATCATTGGTACCAATCCCACAGCACCAGCTGCCGAGGTTAAGAAAATAGGCCTCATTCTTCGCTTGGCAGCTGTTAAAGCGGCTTCTTTAATTGTATAACCATGGTCTTTGATGAGCTCATCGGTATAATCAACCAAAATGATTCCATTTCGTACTACGATTCCTATCAATGCTATAATTCCCATAAATGCTGTCATTCCCATAGGGTTTCCAGTTACAAACAAGCCCAGGAAAGCACCTAAAAGACTCAATAAAAAGGTAGATAGTACAATAAGTGCCTTAACCAGTGTCTTAAACTGAAATAATAAAGTCAGAAATATTAAAATTATACTCACTGCCAGCGCAGTAAGCATTCCCGGCATATTATCTGCACTGGATTCTGCATCTCCACCATAAGCAATTCGTATCCCCGATGGAAGATCTAATGCATCAATTTCAGGTTGTATTTCCGCAAGAATACTTGCGGCTTTAATTCCAAGTTGGGCTTCTGAAAGTACGGTAAGCGTTCGTAAACCATTTCGGTGTGCGATAACTCCAGTATGCCAGCTAGGCCCTATTTCCGCTACTTCCTTTAACGGAACTCCAATTCCATAAGAACTGGTTACATGCAGGTTTTCAATACTACTCAGTTCATCTCTGTTATTGGCATCGAGTCTTATGAAAATATCAATAGGCTTATCTTTTTCCCACACTTTGGAGACAGAGTATCCTTTTAATCCTGATCCCAACGTCTGGGTAATGGCTTCATTTGATACCCCTAAGCGTGATGCAGCACTCTCATTGATACGTAAACTGATCCCTAAGTAATCTTCCTCATAATCACTACGTACCCAATTGGTACCATTTGCGTTTTCCAGTATAGAGATGATCTTATCTGCCACCATCTGTTGGTCTTTCATATCCTCACCAATCACCCGAATGGCTATGGGTGCTCCTTCCTGAAGACTCAACTGCTTAAAACGTACATAGCCATCGCTTAAAAAACCTTCAAATTTGGGACGGTATTCATTAACCAATTCTTGCGTAGCTTCATCACTAATGGTGGTAATTAACAACTGTGCAAAATTTCTGCGTGGACTTTCAGGCGAATAAGAAGTATGAAATCGAGGAGCGCTGGTTCCTATAAAGCTAGCAATGCTCTCAATTCTTTCATCTTTTCCTAAAATTTCTTCTACACGTAATGCAGCAGCCTCTGTTTCCTGTAAGGCAGTGCCGCTAGGTAACCAAAGCTCTACACTGAACTGATCCCTTTCACTCACAGGGAAAAACTCCTGCTCAACATTTCCGGCTATTACAAATGCCAAAACAATCGCTAGCACACCTCCCGCTAAGGTTAATTTAGGTCGTTTAAAGCAGTAGGCTACTGCTTTGTCAAATAACGATTGCATACGATCTAGCAAGGATTTCCTGTGTTTTTTTTCCGGATCTTTCTCATGATGAAGCCCTTTCTTGATAAAGACAAAACACATATACGGGGTTAAAAACAATGCTATCAACATAGATGCAGTTAGTGCCACTGCTATCACCACCGGTAAAGAAGCCATAAAGTCTTTGGCGATCCCTTCCATAAAAATAGCAAGGGGTAAAAAGGCAAAAATAATGGCGAGCGTAGCGGTAAAAATAGAAAGTGCTAATTGTTTGGCTGCTTTGTAAGCAGCTTCCCATGGAGTGATTCCTTCATCCAGTTTATCAATATAATTATCTACAACCACAACCGCATCATCTACCAACATTCCAAGGACTATAATTAGTCCGGCAAGTGAAACCTGATGCAATTCGATACCGATAATATTCATGATTCCAAACGTCACCATAACTGCAATGGGAGCTGCTAAAGAAGAAACAGCTGCCATTCTAAAGGGTAATAACAACATTACAACGACGACTACCGATATAATGGCCAATCCAAATTCGAGCATAAAGTGACTAACACTATGCTCAACTACTTTAGGCTGGCTGAAAATGGTATTAATGTTAATGTCGTCTGGAAAATCCTGTTGAATTTCTGTAAGTCGTTCTGTAATCTTCTCTCCAAAGGCTACAATGTTATTACCGGATTGCATTTCAATAGATAAAAGCACAGCTCTTTCATTACCCAGTCTGATATAAGACGCTTCCTCTTCATAGCGGCGTTCTACCTTCGCTACATCCTTAAGCCGCACAACTACTCCTTTGGGGGTTGTGTAAATAATCTGATCTGCTATTTCTTTTTCTGAATGGTATTGACTTTCAGTAAATACAGGTATGGTATTTTCATTAACGGTTACCTCTCCTGAATAGCCGGTCACATTATGGTTTTGCAATACCTGGGTAATTGTTCCTACATCAAACCCATACTGTTGCATTTTTCGATCATCAAGGGTTACATAAATTTGTTCCTTTTGCTCTCCCGATCTATTTATTTTAGATACCTCTGGTATCGTCTTCAAATTATCTTCCAGTACGTCCAAGTAATTTTCAAGTTCCCTATAGGAGCGGGTAGCAGAAGATATGGAGATAATCTCTGCAGAAACATCGCTAAAATTACTATTAACTACAGGCCCTTGCACGCCCGATGGCAGCTCTTGTTTCAATTCTGAATTAAGCCCGTGCTGTAAGGTGGACCAAAACTTTTTACGATCTTTTACCTTTGAAAAAAGTTCAACGGTAACAAATACCTGACCATCTTTGGTCTGAGAGCGCGTTTTACGCTTATCGATTTCTTCAAAAGAAAAGAGGTATTGCTCCAGTTTTTCTGTAACCTGTTTTTCTGTTTGAATTTCGTCTGCTCCTGGATAAAATGCATATACCATGGCTACCGGCATATCTATCTCAGGATTCTCTGCCCGAGGCATATTAAAAAGAGAATATATTCCAAAAACTACCAGTAAAGAGACAACTACAATAGTGACCTCTTTGTTCTTCATGGCAGCTTCGATAAAATTAATTTTTCGTGTTTTCATTATTCTTGTATCGCGCTGTTAAAATGTTACTGCTACTCCATCTTTTAATTGGGTCATACCGGATACCACCACTTTATCTCCGGAATGTAAGCCTTGCTCCACCACGATGTCCTGCTTACCGGTAATCGAGCCGATAGTAATACGTTGACGAACGGCCATATGCTTGTCGTTGACCAAAAAAACATAGGTCAAATTATCAGCATCTCTCACTACTGCTGTGGCAGGAATAACAATTCCCTTTCTAACTTTGTCAGAATAAATAGTTACTTCTGAGAACATTCCGGGCAGTAACAATTGTTCCTTATTATCTAACTTCACTTTTACCTGATACGTTTTAGAAATATTATCCGCTTGCGGATTGATGATATTGATTTCACCTGTAAGGGTATCATTTAAAGTCGGTACAAAAACAGCTACCTTCATTCCCTTGCGTAAGGCTCCTACCTCAACCTCAGGAACGGCCATCGTTGCATAAACCTTATCGGTTTTAATAATGGTAAAAGCACTAATGTTGGGTCCTGCGGTGCTACCTCTTTCTATATTTTTTCTGGTTATTATGCCTGACATAGGAGCGAGCAGTTTACAGTCTGATAAGTCCTTAGCACTCATGCGCTTGTTAGCTTCTGCCTGCTCTAATTGCGCTTGTATCCTTTTAAAATCACTCGCAGGTAAACTTCCCTTATCATACAATTCCTTCTGTCTGGTATATAAGTCAAGTGTCTGCTCGTAACTTGAGTTAGCAATTTGATAGGCATTGCTATAAGAAGTTGCGTCTAATGTGGCGAGCAATTGACCTTCCTTGATATATTGTCCCTCCTCTACAGCAATACTCTTAACAATCCCAGATACGGCAAAACCTATCTGAGCTGTATTGTCCGGTTCGATATCGGCCGAATACAATAACTCTTGGTCTATTTCCGATTCGGAAATGGTTTGAAATGCCACTTTAATTAATTTTTGTTTAGGTGCTTCTACTGTTTCCTGACAACTAATAACAGTGAATACCAGCACAATGGCTATTGAAAAATTTTTTAATTGATTCATAAAACGAAAATTGAGTTCTATATTTATACTAATTACATCGACAAAAGTAGTGGCTCCTTCACCCGTTAAAAAGAGCCATAAATCTGTAAGATTGGTCTAATTGTCGTTTTTTTTAGCTACTGATAAACTTTTCTTTTCAATAACAACAGCGTGAGCCTTCACTAAACTTACTGGGTAAGTTTTTCTAACTTTGAGAAAAAGTACCTGCATGTCCCGAAATAAAAATGTTGACCATCACGTATCTTTTGAGGAATTATATACAATGGAGAACATTCTCCACGACGGTCTTTGGATACGGTGTGATGTTTCAATACCTGATATAAGTAAGCTTTACAGGTATTTTAGAAGTGACTTTTTTCAAATTGTCCTTATGAAAAAAGGAAGTACCGAACACAGCGTTAATCTTAGAAATTACAGAGCTAAATACAGGGATCTTATAACCGGCACGCCTTATGATATTAAAAAACTCAATGGCTCTGAAAATTGCATTCATTCCATATTGCTATTTACCAGTGATTTTATCAAGGAATCAGGCACCGGAAAATATGCTTCTGAATTGTTGCATACTTTAACCTCAGGACATTCTCCCCAAAGCAGTCTTGATAATCGTGACTTTAAGGCGGTTAATGCTAAAATGAACGAATTACAGAAACTTTATCAAGAGCAGTCTCAACATCGCTATGGAAAAGAATTGCTTTATTTAGCATTTGCCTCGCTACTCTATGAAGTAGCTGCAGTCCGACAGAAATATTCTACTAACATCAATGCACCGCTCTCGAGAAAAGAACATATAGTTTTGAACTTTATTCATTTGGTTAAAGAGCATTTTAGACAACAGCGAAATTTGGCATTTTATGCTTCAAAATTAAACATCACTCCAAAATACCTCACCGAAACAACCAAAGCCATTTCGGGAAAATCTGCCTCAACCATCATTGAAGGCATTGTTAACGAAGAGGCTATGATGCTTTTGGATAACCCAGCCCTAAGTATAAATGAGATTGCAACGATGCTCAATTTCAGCGATCAATCGTTTTTTGGTAAATTCTTTAAAAGGGGCATTGGGATTAGCCCAAAAAACTACCGAAACACTTTAAAGCGAAATCAAGATTGAAACCCTTATTTTAATACCTGGCTTGTCGAACCTTAAGCGCCAAATGCAATTTTAAATTATAACGGGCTAGCCCGCCGTAATTACTACAATATGCTAGAGGTCAAGTGGAGTATTTTTGCTGATACCTGACTTAGTCAATTTAAGACATCAATCCAGACACCACTTTTTTGATTAGATATTAAACATATACTGTTAACTACCTATTCAGTCCGGGTGGCAGTTAATTTGAAAACCTCCTTACCCCCTATATTTCCTGTATCTAACAGCTGAATTACCGGGTGTAATCACCAAATATTTACTTCATTTAAAAGAACATTTAGACTGATGGTATTTGATCATCTTTGATAGAATAGAAGTGGAAAAAGTAATCTAAAGCCTTTAACGAGAGTAGGGTTGATATTAAACGCTGCTTAAAAAACTTTAGTCCTCAAAGTTGATTTCATAGCGTGTACTAAATCCCATACCTGTGGATAGGAATAGTTTTTTGGATGCCAAATCCTGAAAATTACGCATCTCTGTTTTCAATTGTAAATCAAGAACCGATTAAACTGGTTAATTTACTGAAATACAAAAAAATATTGAGCCGATTAAGGTCAATAATCGGCTTAAAAATTTATTATGGATTGTCTATTTATTTATAAGAACCCGCTTATAATTTTATCTATTTCAGTATTAGAATAAAATTTTATAAAGTTATTTCAGAACGGGTCACTCTTCTCAGGAACGAAATATATAGAAGCTTTCCTCCTCTCTACTTCTATGGTATAAGGCGCTTTACGTCAGGATTGGTCTTGGATTTACTTTTGTAAAACCACTTTTAAACCGTATCCAACTACAAAATCTGTGGTAAAGTGTGGTAGGAGTGTGGTTGCACTGTGGTAGGAATGTGGTAGCATCTGGAGGATGCCTGCACGTCAACTGCCCGTTAATGGAGAGCAGAACAGGCTAGATTAAGAGATTAACAGGTATAAAAGCTTAGGTCTTTTGAGGGTATTACTTTGATTTATAATGATGGAAGCTACGAACGATTTGGTGGGCCTCAACTTTTGTGGAGATATGCATATATTTAGCGATACTATAAAGATAGAATTTAACCGGTTGTGTTATTCATACTTTTTGGGCGATTTTAAAATGAAACTACTCCACATTAAAAGTATACAACAATGACAGAATTTTGGGAAGAGGCATTTAAGGAAAAGAAAGAAATGTGGGGTTCAGAACCTGCAAAGTCTACCGTTTTGACAAATGATTTCTTTATTGAGCATAACATAAAAAATGTTCTGATTCCGGGAATTGGCTATGGAAGAAATGCCCAAATTTTCATAGACAGCGGAATGACAGTAACGGGAATAGAAATTTCTCAAACTGCTATTGATTTAGCTCATGAACATTTTGGGAGCGCATTGAAAATCTATCATGGTTCTGTAACTGAAATGCCTTTTGACAAAAATAGGTATGATGGAATATTTTGTTATGGATTAATCTACTTACTGGACAAAGACGAAAGAAAGAAACTGATTCAAAGCTGTTTTAACCAGTTGACTGAAAACGGATTTATGGTTTTCACTGCAATTACAAAGGATGCTCAGACTTACGGACAAGGCACAGAAATAAGCAAAGACCGATTTGAAATGTTTGGTGGTGTTAAAATCTTCTTTTACGACAAAGAAACCATAGAAAAAGAATTTGGTAAAACTGGGCTTTTTGAAGTAACGGAGGTATCAGAGAACTATCCATTTTATATAATAAAATGCAGAAAAAGTAAAGAACAAAGCTGAGGAGAAGCCACCTCTAATAAGCACTTTATACTAAATGCTAAATCCTAGCCACGCCAATCGCTAACTTTGCAATGATGGAAAAACTAAGCTCGATAAGCTTACGATCGCTGATGATGAATCCCGGCAGAGGCAGATTCTCCAAATTACCAACCAGCCCTAATTTTAAAAATACTACCGGATCAATACTCTTTTGACGACGTCTACCGTAAAAGTCGCGGATGAGTTCATAATGAAAATCAGGGTTTAATGCTTCCTTTAAACGTCTGTAAAAGTTAGTGACCGTACGCGCTCACTCAATCGAAAACTGTTGAAAAGCTGCTCGTGATGTACTTTTACTTCGATAAACTCAGCACAGGTTTTTCCTGAATACCATGAAATTACAACTCCATTGTAAAATCACAAGTAAGCCGTATGTTAGCTTTTTACTAACTTGTGCAACAGGCATAATGGGTATAAAACATAGGACATACAATGATTCTCGTAAGATTTCGCCACCTATTAACACTGCTTCGTTTGGAAAATTAAGTGCTTCGAAATGTCCTAAGTTTCATTCCTAAGCCCTTACCTGCAAGGCTATCGCCCTCTTAGCCCAACACAAGAAAAAAATTATCAGCACAGGCAATCATTAAGAATTACATTTAACAGACAAAGTGCTTTATAACCGTATCCAACAATGACAGAAGAATTTTTTAGGTATACAGACCAGTTGGTAAACTTCACAAAAGCAGACAAAAACTTGTTGGCATCTGCATTGACTTTTAGGCAAGTCAATGCCAAAAAAGAACTCGTTTCTTACGACAAGCAAACAGATGAATTATTTTTTGTACTCAATGGCTGCATACGGAAATACTATGTAAAGGACGGTGAACAAATCACTAGTTACATAACGACTGAAAATAATTTCATTGGTGCGTTTGACAGTTTTATTACAGAAACAAAAAGCAAAGAAATAATTGAAACGCTTGAAGCCTGTGAATTACTTGTTCTCAATAAAAAAGATCTGGACAGACTTTACGTGGAAATTCCTTTGATGAATGAGTTTATTAGAAAATTTTTAGAGCAAATGCTTATTCAGTTCAAACAAGCACAGACATCATTTATTTTAGAAAGTCCCGAAGAACGATACAAAAAACTTATTTCAAAAAACCCTGATATATTGCAAAGAGTTCCGCAACATATGCTTGCCACTTATCTGGGCGTAACAGCCACTTCATTAAGTCGCATCAGAAAAAGAATTTTGGAGAAATCGTAGTCAATTTTCTTTCTTGTCTTTTGTAAACGTTTTTTTCTTCCCTTGTATCTAACCTTGCATTGTCAAATTTTAAAAACAATAAGCAATGAAAGAGACAGGAAATAACTATGTTACAGTGCTGTGGGAAGCACAGGCAAAAGTTGGCAGAGATGCTGAAATGAAATCATTTATTACAGGTGTTGTTACGAGCTCTCGTTATGACCAAGGCTGCATTGACTATGAGGCTTATGAAGTAGAGGGGCAAACTGGGAAATTCATTATTTTTGAACGTTGGGAAAGTACGGCAGCTCTTGAAGGACATCTTCAAAGCCAAAGGATGGTTGAAAAAGCACCACAGCTTTTAGAAATGATGGAAGGTTCTATTGAAGAAGGAATACGCCTGTTACAATCATTTCGTCCAAAACAATGAGTTTATCAATGTCAGCATAAACGTCTACGCAAAAAGCCTTGCTGATAATCAAGTGGATGGCTCCTCCACCAAATGACAGAGTGCAGCCCTCACACCACTCCCAAGCTTCGGGATACGGGTCTCGTACCTGCCTACCGGCAGGCAGGTAAGGCGTTTCGTAAAATTCAAGACCCTTCCTTTAAGATAATTCGCTAGTATACTCTCAAAATATCGTTGTCCTCAACGTTTTGGGTTGATCGTGATCCTTAGGATTGCGCTTTCGGCTATTGGCCAACCTCGCATACGGGCTGTACTCCAGACATAAGCCTCAGGATTAATAAGCAATAAAACGCATTCCTCTCCCGCTAATTATCTAGAGATATTGATATATTTAGCGTTGATATAATAAGTTTGCAATAAGGCAATTCCACCAGCACATTCGTAATGTCTTCTATTCGAACAGAATATTCAATGCTCACAAAAGCAATAAGCGAACTGGGTTCGGTAGATGCACCAAATAAACATATTTGGAATTTCATCGGCTATTTCTTTACCGGTATATTGATAGCTTTTTATTCCATAGGTCTTTACAAAAATGTAACTGTAAACAAATCGAGCCAATTACCCCTTTATGGTATTTTATTGAGTGGCATTTTTATGTCCATTTCTGGAATATTTGCAGGCGATTTTGACAATCCCCAATCAACCACAATGGTAATCCACACTATTGGAAGTATCGGGAGCTATATTTTCTTTCTCATTGGAGCTTTTACCTATTCAAAAGTGATGAGCCAAACCGAGTATTGGAAGTCTGCAAAAAAGCCAACCCTGTTCTTTACCATATTAACTATTGTGTTTGGAACTTGGTTTATCGCCTTTCCTAATATTCCTGCATTGGGACAGCGAATTGTTTTCCTCTTCTATTTTTTATGGATATTCTACACCGGAATTAAACTTTATCGACAACCGAAAAAAGCCCGGTTGCTAGTAAAATAGTTGGTTTTGTCTTATTCAGTAACTTACGTTAACCATGCCTAAGGCTTGTAAGATTCACTTAGAAGGACAGAATTAAGAGGTTTTCTGCTTTTATACCGTTGAAAACATTGGAAGTTGATGTGCTTTTTAATGTTGTAGGCAATGGCAGCGAGCTGCATACACGTATTGGCCTGCTTTGATCCAATGGAATTAACCTTCCTTAACCCCACGAAATGAGTTAACGTTCCGAAGATAGGTTCTACCGTACCAGGCCTGTATTTCATACACCTGCCCTGTGGACTTTCATACCTCTTGATTGATGTTGAGGTTTTCCATAAGGGTTACAGAGCTAAGCCTTTCATCCAGGCCGGGATCTATCGGAGTCGTGGGATTCAAAATTTCCGATTTATTGGTATCTATTCCCCGCTTGTAGATATCATTTGTCACCGGATGTTACTTCAATGCTTCATTGGTAAATCCCACCTGAATCAATTCTTCAATTTGATTTTGATTTAAACCCGATTCGATTTAGTTTTCTGTAAATTGATTATTCAGAATAATACTACCATTTATAATAATATTGCAATAAGCGTAAAAATTTAGGAGCTAAATACATTAAACTTAAAAATTCAATTCCTCATTGCGTAAATGATAATTTTTCTAATCTGGCAAGTATATTCTGACAAACATTCTATATTTAGCAAAACTTTAGGCTTTTAAATTGACAGAATTAGGCTTAGATACAGCAGAATTTAAAGTGATCTATAAATCACTTTACCCCTCTTTATGCCTTTTCGCAAAAAATTACCTCACAGATCTTCAGATTTCTAAAGATGCGGTTCAGGAAGTATTTATACGTGTTTGGGAAAACAAGGTATATTTTGAGAATGAAAGTGCAGCTAAAAGTTATTTATACACCGCTGTTAAAAATAAATGCCTTGATATATTGAAGTCTAAATATGTGCGAGTTATTGACCATCAGTTCGATCTGGAAAAAATGGAATGGCTTGAGTCTGATCGCTTTTTTTATACAGGAGTCGTGCGTTCAGAAACCACTTACCTCATTGAGAAGGCTATGAAAAGTCTGCCTTATCGATGTGCTCAAATCATTAAACTCAGCCTGAACAATTATAGCAACCAGGAAATTGCAGACAGCCTCTCGCTTTCTATAAATACGGTAAAAGCTCAAAAAAAGATTGCCTACAAAAAAATGCGCCCTCTTTTAAAAGAATATTATCAGTTGCTTGCGATTATTATGATTTCCAGCAATTAGCTTGTTTTTATATCAAAAATAAATCTGCTGAAAGAAAATCTGAGATTAGATGCGTTTCTGATTATTTTTCCCGCCAAATTACGCCCGTTCACTATTCTTTTCAATCCCATTTGCAAAACAATTAAAAAAAAATTAAACTTTTTTTAACCCTCTATTAATATTTAATCGTTCTAGAGTTAGAGAACTCATTTATGATAGATTTTAAAGAAATTCTGGAATACAGTAGAAAACTTTCAGAAGGCTTTTTAAAAGGCAAAAAAAATAAGCTCCTTAAAAAAGAGCATTTTATTTCTGTTGAAGATCAGGAAAATCTTCTTAATGATTTGAATGATAAAAGCTATTGGGCCGAACGCGAAAAAAACCTGGCTCAAATAGATACAGATATTGCGTGGAAAAATATTCAGACCAGAATTCACATTCCACAAACCAATAAACGTAACTATTGGAGGTATGCTGCTGCCGCAGTTGTCCTTTTTGGGTTAGGATTAGGTAGTTATTATTATTCCCCTTGGGACTCTTTTTTTCAGGTCAACAAGAATTTAAATCATCAAATCATCGTTTCAGGTTCTGACAAAGCCGTCTTAACGCTTGAAGATGGTAACGAGATAGAACTTGCTGAAAACACTTCCTTTAGTTCAAAGGATGCAAATCTGGCTGATAATAACCTTTTATACAATCCTCAGGAAACTACGAGTGAGGTAAGATACAATACCCTTACCGTTCCCAGAGGTGGAAAATTTCAGGTTCAATTGGCAGACGGCACTCGGGTTTGGCTTAACGCAGATACCCAAATAAAATATCCGGTCTCGTTTATCCCTGGAAAAACAAGAGAAGTAGAACTCGTTTATGGAGAAGTCTATTTTGAAGTTACAGACAGTAAACTTAACGATGGGTCGCCTTTTATTGTAAACCAAAACCGGCAGAAGATAGAAGTTTTAGGCACAGAGTTCAATATAAACGCATACACTGAAAACAACCTGATTTATACCACTTTGGTTGAAGGAAGTATCGCTATTAACACAAGCCGCAGCAGTTCTATCCTCAAACCGGGTCAGCAGGCTATAAATAAAGCTGGAATTAACGATCTGGAAATTATATCTGTTGAAACAAGCTATGCTACAGCCTGGAAAGACGGCTTCTTTATGTTTCAGGACGAAACACTGAGCAAGATGATGCAACAACTTTCAAGATGGTACGATGTAAAAGTTGAATTTTTAAGTACCGAAAAACAACACTATACCTTCTCCGGAAGTCTAAAACGAACAGACCGTATTGAAAAATTATTAAATAACCTGGAACTAACAGGTGAAGTTGAATTTGAAATAAAAGATAAGACGATTATGATAAAATAAGCCTATAAAAAAAGGAATTAAAGTCAGCACCTACCACAGTAACAAACTAAAATTCCTTTTAAAAACGAATTACTTAAATCAACTGAATGTCTAAATAATCCTACCACAAATTTATGAAAATTAAATTGACTCCCACCCATGGTGTTACATCCCATGGAATTCACCTATTGCTAATGAGAACATGTATCTTTTTGCTGTGTGCAACCGCATTTGCCTTCAGCCCTAATTCAGGTTTTTCTCAAAACGCCCCCATCACTATAACTGAAAAACAAATGCTTTCTTTAGAGGAGGTATTCGACCTGATTAAAACCCAAACGGATTATCTGTTTGTTTACCGGTCTGACGGTCGAATGAAAACTCCCTTTATCGAGGTGAATGTTGGGGTCGTAAAAACTTCAGATTTACTGAACAGGGGTCTTGATCCAATTGGGTTTACCTACCGTTTTGAAGACAATACTGTTATTGTAAAAAAGAAAGACTCACCCACACAAACAGAAAATCAACAACTTTTACAGGTTACCGGTGTAGTTAGAGATTCCCTGAGTGTTCCACTGGCAGGAGCCACAGTACGGGTCAAGAACACACAAAGAGCAGTTTCAACAAATCTGGAAGGCGAATTTAAATTGGCTGATATTGAAGCCGGCTCGGGCCTTGTCATCAGCTACATTGGGTTTTTAGATCAGGATGTGCTTATCACTCCCGAAAACGCTAAAAACCTAATAGTTGTTTTAAAAGAGGATGTGAATGCCTTAGATGAGGTAGTACTGGTGTCTACCGGATACCAGACTATAGCTAAAGAACGCAGCGCTGGTTCGTATTCAAAACCCGACATGGAAGTCTTTCAAAACCGAAGTAGCAGTTTAAATGTTGCTGATCGGCTTGATGGTCTTGTACCCGGTCTTACCATCAACCGTAGTCCCGGAGCAGAAATCTTTAATCCGGTATTGGTAAGAGGTTTATCTACACTTCAGGTATTACAATCAAGTCCGCTAATCGTTGTAGACGGTATTCCCGTTGCAGATATCGCACCGCGCACAGCAAGTGCCAACTACATCTCAGGATTGCTAAATATAAATCCTCAGGATATCAGAGATATTACGGTTTTAAAAGATGCGACTGCGGCTTCTATTTGGGGTGCAAGAGCTGCCAATGGGGTAATTGTTATCAATACCAAAAGAGGGTCTCAAACCGGCGAGGTTGAGTTCAACTACAACACCTTTGTTACGATGGAGGGTCGTCCGGATCAGGGCTACTTAAATACTATGAATAGCAAGGAATTTATTCGGACAGCAGAAGAAATTTTCGATCCGGAACTACAACCTTACCAAAATGTCACAGATTATACTACTAGTGGTAACGGGATTCCTCCTCATGAACGTATTTTGTACGATCGCTATCGTGGAGTTATAAGCGATGTAACTGCCAGACAACGCCTGGATAGCCTTGCTGCAATTGACAACAGAGGCCAGATCAATGAGCTGTGGTATCGCCCATCCCTACTTACCTCTCACACACTATCCGTTTCTGCCGGTAAAAAAGGCTATACGTTTTACGGTTCTGGAAACTATGCCAACACTCAAAGTACACGCCCGGGAGAAAAAGACAACCGCTATAAACTCAACCTAAGACAGAATTTTGAACTGGGAAAACGCTTTAAGTTTGATGTAATTACCGATTTAACCCATCAGGATCAGTACAGTCCCAACAACATCAACGTAAACAGCCGTTTTCTACCATACCAACTCTTTAAGGATGCAAACGGTAACAATCTGGAGTTAAACCATATGACTGAGCTTAATGATTCCATTAGAAATGTAATGGAAGATGCCAGCCGATTGGACCTAAGTTATAATCCGTTAGGAGAAACAGGCTATGCCTCGTCAAAGACTAAACGCAAATCCATTCGAAACATTCTGGGTGTAGAAGTCGATCTTTTTAAAGGTCTAAGCTTTCAGGGAAGATATGGGTATACCGTTAATACCACAGATTCCGAAGATTATATTGATCATTTGGCCATTGGCCAGCGTACCGAATTGGCCGAATTCACAGTGGTATCCAGTCCCGGTGCCAGTCCACAATACAGACTGCCCTCTACCGGCGGGAAGTACACCACCCGTAATACCAATGTTGAAGCCTATACCGTAAGAAATCAGTTGTCCTATGCTATGGACTGGAATGACAGACTACATCAGTTAAATGTTCTGCTCGGGCAGGAAGCTCAGGAACAGATAAGCGTATCTAAATTTAACGAGGTAAGAGGTTATGACGATCGTTTGCAAAGTTATGAGCAGGTAGACTATGGCACGCTGACAAGAGTTGATAATGTGGTGAAACCTAATGCTTATAACCTGCCTCAATATGGTCTCGTATTTAGCAGTCTTTCATCACAGCGCTATTTTGGCCGAAATGAAACCACTTCCCGATTTTCTTCTTATTATGCAAATGCGGCATATACTTACAATTTCAAGTACACCGTAAATGGAAGTATAAGAAATGATCAAAGTAATCTATTTGGTTTAGATAAATCAGCTCAGAACAAACCGGTATGGAGCGCCGGTGTTAAATGGGATCTTGGAAAAGAAGCATTTCTTGATAAAGCAGAATGGATTAACTCATTGTCAATTAGAGCTACCTATGGGATTGCTGGGAATGCTCCGGCACCGGGAGAAGCTGCTTCCTTTGATATTTTGACACCCACATCAAGTTTTTTCTTTCCGGAGACCGGCTTAAGAATTCTTACACCCGGTAACAGCAAATTGAGTTGGGAGCGTACGGTAACCAAGAACCTGGGACTGGACTTTTCCTTAGGTGGCCGTTTTTCGGGATCAATTGATTATTACAATAGAAGAACAACCGATTTGCTCGGTCTTATCCCTACTAATCCATTTACGGGCTACAGCAGCGTAACGGGCAATTTGGGGGATCTTGAAAATAATGGTTACGAAATGGGCATACAGAGTCTCAATATAGCCGGTAGAGATTTCTCGTGGTCGACGACCCTCAATATTGCAAAAAATGATAACGAGGTAACCTATCTCAATCTAACAGAAGAAACCTCTGCTGGTAATGTACGGGTAAACGAGCTTTTTGTGGTGGGATATCCTTCATTTGCGCTTTTCGCATATGATTATGCGGGGCTTGATGAAAACGGGGATCCTCAGGTACGTCTTGCAGATGGCACAATCACTACAGACCCCAATGCTACAACGCCTGAAGACATAAAATTCATGGGAACTTCTCAACCAAAATGGAATGGTGGTTTTGGAAATACATTTCAATACAAAAGCCTGTCTTTAAATATAAACACCACTTTTAGTCTTGGCCATGTGATGCGTCGCGATGCTAATACTTTTTATCAGGGGACACAACTGGATGCAAACACATACAATTTTACTTCAGGTAATTTACATCGGGAATTTTTACAGAGATGGAGGGAACCTGGTGATGAACTCACGACAGATGTACCAAGACACAGCAGTACACCAGACGGTAGCCGCAACACCAACTACTATGTGCTGGGTGATTCCAATGTTATAAGTGCATCATTTATAAAAATCAGGGATATTAATCTGGTCTACCGCTTGCCCAAAACTATTTTTGGCACCACCGGTCTTGATCAGGTTACGGTTAGGGGACAGGTTTCCAATATACTGCTCTGGGCAGACAATGATTACGGTATAGACCCTGAGTATCATTTTTATACAGGAAGCAGAGCACTGCGACAGGGACCAAAAGTCACACTAGGCCTTAATGTACAATTCTAAACCTATTCTTATGAAATTCATATTTAAACACCTTTATATCCTTTTGCTAAGTGTAGTATTTACCACTACCGTGACTTCATGTTCCGATGAGTTTCTGGAAATCATCCCAAAAGGCAGGCTCATAGCGGAGAAAGTGGTTGACTACGATAAAATGTTCTACAATCTCAACCTCGTCAATATGAGGAGTACCAATGCTCAGGTACCTATGGGAGCAGAACTTGTTGCTTTTGAACCTTATTTTACTGCGACAGATTTACGTACCCAACGCTTGTACAAATGGGAAGGACGTATATATGAAGATGAGCAAAATGCTGCTGAGCTTGAAAACACAATGGAAAACCTCTACATCTATAATAAGATTATTAATGAGGTGATGAGTGCTACCGAAGGTTCTGAACAGGAAAAAGCATCACTTCGGGCTGAGGCACTTGCCGGTCGTGCGTGGGTTTATTTCATGGTGACAAATTATTACGGACTTCCTTATAATGAAGAAACCTCAGATACAGACTTAGGCTTTCCTATCGTACTTGAAGCAGACCTGGTTGCTAATAATTTTACCCGTGCTACCGTTGAGGAAAACTATGAGTTAATGGTTAGTGACCTTACTCAGGCTATACCTAATCTTCCGGTTCAGGTAGAAAGCAGGTTCCGATTTTCAAGAGCTGCAGGAAAAGCCCTATTAGGAAAGGTCTACACATTCATGGGTAAATTTGAAGAAGCCCGTCCTATGCTGGAGCAGGCACTTTCAGAAATGAATAATATAGGCATTGAAGCCGGGCTTTTAGACTATAACAAGGGTTACAGAAGTCAACGGGTAGATACAGACCCCGAGAGTCTTTATGGAAAACAAATTATAAACAACTGGGCCAATACGAGTAATGAACTTGTGGTTAGGTCTGAAGTCATGGATCTTTATGAAGAAAGTGATTTAAGATTAAAGGCTTTATATGTCAAAACATCACGGGGTAACAACGCGGTGTATCCTGTAGAAGGGGTTTACCGAAAACAAATAGGTTCTGGCCAGACATTTTATGGTGTACGGGTACCTGAATTGTATTTACTTCTGGCGGAAGTACGCGCAAGACTTAACGATTTAAATACTGCCACAAGTCTTTTAGAAGATTTTCGGGCTCATCGCATGCCCATTACGGAAGCTGGTGTACCCGCCACAACAGCATCAAACCGGGAGGCCTTGCTTCGTTATATTTTTGATGAGCGTCTACGTGAATTTGCAGCATTAGGTTACCATTGGTTTGATATGCGCAGACTTACCGTTGACGCGGATCTGCCCACACCTGTGAGTGAGTACTCCCATATTTTATACAATGCAGAAGGAACTGTTCTAGAAGAATATACTCTTACCCAGGACCGATTGGTGTTACGTTTTCCACAAACTGTAATCGATCAAAACCCAAACCTCATCAATAATAATTAATTAGGGTGAATGAGGTTCGAAATAGAATAACCTCTAAAGTAGAACCTCTTTTTTCAAGTAAAAAATCATGAAAAGAATAATTCTTTTAATACTCATTATACACACCTATTCGCTAAGCTTTGCTCAGGGCGTTCAATTTTCCGGTACCGATTTAGATGCGGCCTTAGTAAAGGCTAAGGAAGAAAACAAGGCGATATTTATAGATTTCTACACCAGCTGGTGTGCACCCTGTAAAATTATGGATAAAGATGTGTTTACCCAGAAACAAGTGGGTGACTATCTCAATTCCAAATTTGTTAACCTTAAAATCAATGCAGAAAAAGAAGGAAAGGATCTGGCAGCAAAATACGGCATACGCGCCTACCCTACTTTCGTAATGCTCGATAAATATGGTAATTTGCTTCACATTTTTGCCGGGGGTATTCTTGATGGGGAAAAGTTTATCAATACCGTTGCAAATACCTTTGACCCTCAAAAAGCCTTTGGTAGTTTAAAACAACGAGTAGAAGCCGGTGATAAAAACAACGATTTACAGGTTGCCTATCTTGAGGCTTTAATGAACACCCATACCGAAAACCCGGAACCACCGGTTAATGACTTTTACAACTCATTAAGTGATCAGGAAAAAATAAGCGATAAAACCTTATTTATTTATGAAGCTTTTGCTCCTTTCGGTTCTGAAAAAGCAAAATTTCTTGAAGAGAATCGCGCCCAATTTAGAAAGGTCGCAAATACTCAAAAAGTAGACTCCATTCTCAGAAGTAAGTATGAAACCTATTTTGGCCAAATTGCTCAGGGATATGTCCAGGGTAAAACCTTAGAAGACGTGAATAAGACCGAAAAGCATGTTTATACCTTGGACTTTCAGGATCTAAAAGGCTTGCCAGCTATAATTGCAGGGGCCAAATTGCAACTCTCTGAAAAAGGAAAGGATACATTCATAAATCAGTTAAACGAAGTCCTGCCCGGTCTTTCTGATAACGAGAAAGATCTGATGCTTTACACGCTTTTACCCGGGCTTAAGAAGTTTTTTTCTCAAGAAGAAAAGCAAAATTTAATGGGGCTGGTTTCTAATACCAGTGTACAAAAATATCTGGAACGAAGCCTGTATTAAGAATTGAATAAAAAATAAAACTCATGAAAAAAGCAGCTTTTTTTATCCTTCTTGGGGTATTTGCACTAACTGCCTGTAAAAATACAAACGACACCTCTTCAAACGATGGTGGCTATACCATAAACGCAGAAATCTCCAAAGCTTCAAAAGCATCTCTGGCCATTCTAACCTATAAACAAAATGACTCGATTATCTCTGATTCTGTTGCTGTAGAACAGGGGAAATTCAGGTTTCAGGGTCAGGTAAAACATACCACTGAGGCTACAATACGTTTGCGACATGGTGATAGCTTCCCTGAACAAGAATGGCAGGCAGATAGCTTTCATTTTTTTATAGAAAATAGCACTATCACGCTTACCGCTACAGATTCTATTAAAGATGCAAACATCATGGGTTCAATTGCTACCCATGAAGCTCAGGAAATTGATGCCCGGACAACTCCCTTAACCAATGAGATCATTGCACTATACGACAGGATGGATGGGAGAAGTAAAGAAGATAGGCTCATCACCTACGATACCATTCAAAAATATGTAGACAGTATTAGAACGGTTACTCATGAGTTTATCTTGGCTCATCCCAACTCATATGTAGCCCTTCAGCGTTTTCAGCGTCATGAAATGCCAAAGGACTTCGATCCTACTGAAGCTGAAAAGAACTTCAACGCCTTATTCGATGAAGAATTACAGCAAACCGAATTGGGTAAATCTATAGCCGAAAAAATAAGGATTGCCAAAAAATCACAAATTGGTAAAGAAGCTCTAGATTTTTCTCAGGAAACACCAGAAGGGGAATCGTTTAACCTGAGTTCCCTCCGCGGGAAGTATGTGCTGGTCGATTTTTGGGCCAGTTGGTGCAAACCCTGTCGTGCTGAAAATCCTTTTGTGGTAAAGGCATACAACAAATACAAAGATGAAAATTTTGAGATTGTAGGCGTTTCACTCGACGCATCTAAAGAATCCTGGGTTGCGGCTATAGAAAAAGATGGTCTTCCCTGGGTACACGTAAGTGATCTTAAATACTGGAAAAATGAGGTAGCCTTACAATACGGCATCAGCTCAGTACCTGCAAACGTACTGATTGACCCCGATGGGATTATCATCGATAAAAACCTACGCGGCGAAGCCCTGACTGAAAAGTTGGGAGTGATTTTCCCAAATTGATCTCTAAATGAGTTACTCATTAGGATAAACCATGTGACGTACTCAGCCTTAGCCTTAAACCCAATATTCAACCGAATTTTCTCAATCTAAAAATGGGCTAAAAGCCTGTTTTTTGGATTGAGGGTCGGTATCCTATTCATCATAACCCCCTCCTTAACGTGTTTTTAATCAACAAAAAATTCCGCTCGCTGCGTTTTCTTGCAATGCTGATGCTCGTGCTTCTTTCAAAGCCGGTTTATTCACAGATTTACGATCCGGTTACCTGGGAAACCCGGGTAGAAACGAAAGGCGACAACTCATTTGATTTAGTTGCTTCAGCAAGTATTGAGCCGGGCTGGCACTTATATACCCAAAATCTTCCGGAAGGCGGTCCTGTATCTACCTCTTTTGACTTTCCTTCTACAGATGGATATCGCTTTGTGGGTAAAGTGGAGCAATCTGAACCCATTACGTTTTTTGACGATATTTTTGAGATGGAAACCTCCTACTATGAAATCAAAGCGACATTCACGCAACGTGTTAAAATTCAGAATACCTCTTTAAAAGCGATTACTGCGGAAGTTACTTTTATGGTTTGTGATGATACCCAATGCCTCCCTCCTGCTACTGTAGATCTTGTATTTAAATTACCTGCAATTCCCACAAAAACTGAAAAAACGGTGATAACAACCGAAAAGTCAACACCCGTTCAGACAACAGAATCCGTCAATCCGGAAGTACAGGAAGATTCTACAGAAGTTGATGAAGATTCAGAGCCAGTTATACAAACGCAAACTGCAGAAGAACCATCAGATACAGAGCCTATTGAGGATACAATCGAAACGCCACGACCTGAATCTGACAAAAGCCTTCTGACCATTTTTATCCTGTCCTTTCTTTCTGGTTTTGCAGCCTTACTCACCCCTTGTGTATTTCCAATGATTCCGCTTACGGTAAGTTTTTTTACCAAGCAAAGTAAAACCAGAAGTCTGGGCATTCGCAATGCGATTTTCTACGGCATCTCCATCGTGCTCATCTACGTATTGCTGGGTTCCTTGGCTACCTTGATTTTTGGTGCCGACTCCCTAAATGCACTTTCAACCAATGTATGGTTCAATCTGGTATTCTTTGTCCTGCTCGTCGTTTTCGCCGTTTCTTTTTTAGGCGCATTTGAGATTGTACTGCCCAGCAGCTGGGGAACAAAAATGGACAATCAGGCCAATCGGGGAGGCATTATTGGCATCTTTTTTATGGCGCTTGCTCTTGCCATTGTTTCGTTTTCGTGTACGGGTCCCATAGTTGGAACATTACTTGTACAGGCTGCTTCAAAAGGTGGCCTGGCTCCCATCTTAGGTATGCTTGGATTTTCGCTGGCAATTGCACTGCCATTCAGCTTATTTGCCGCGTTCCCGGGGTGGATGAATTCGCTGCCTAAATCGGGGGGCTGGCTCAATACCGTAAAAGTGGTTTTGGGTTTTCTGGAGCTGGGACTTGCATTTAAATTTTTGAGCAACGCAGACCTAGTCTTGCAGCTTCACCTGCTCGAACGGGAAACTTTTCTGGCAATCTGGATCGCTATTTCGGCTACTTTAGCCTTTTATCTTTTTGGTAAACTAACACTTCCGCACGATAGTCCACTGCCGCACATTTCGGTAGGCAGATTGAGTCTGGGAATTCTGGCTCTAACTTTTACGATTTACCTCATTCCCGGTTTATGGGGAGCGCCTTTGCAATGGATTAGCGGGTTTCCACCTCCTCAACAATACAGCGAGTCGCCCTATGGTGTAGGCAACAGTAGGGGAAGTTCGGCCTCTGAAATCATTCTTCCCCCAGGGGCAGAATTGGGCCCCCATGACATTCCGGCTTTTAAAGACTATGAGACGGGGATGGCTTACGCCAAAATACAGAACAAGCCGGTACTGCTCGATTTTACAGGTTATGCCTGTGTAAATTGTCGAAAAATGGAAGAACGCGTGTGGTCTGACCCCAAAGTGCTTCAGGTTCTAAAAAATGAACTCGTGCTTATCTCCCTGTATGTTGATGATAAAAAAGACTTACCGAAAGCAGAACAGTATGTTTCTGAAACGACAGGAAAGAAAATCAAAACCATCGGTAATAAATGGAGTGATTTTCAAATCAAAAAATATAAAGCAAATGCACAGCCGTATTACATTATTCTGGACCATTCCGGGGATTCTATGAATAAACCCACGGGTTATACACCAGATATCGATGCGTATTTAAGCTGGCTACAGAAAGGCATCAACACGTATAAAAGACAACAATGAGAACACTTATCGTAATTTTCTTTCTGTACTTGTTTGAGTTTATCTGCCCCCAGGCACTGGCCCAGGTAAAACCTGCTGCAATGAGTCGCGGTGTTCTTCCTAACGGAATGCAGTATTACATCATGCATAACGAAAACCCAAAAGGCCGTGCCTCTTTTTACTTTGCGCAGCACGTAGGTTCTATTTTAGAAGAAGACACGCAACGAGGGCTGGCTCATTTTCTGGAGCATATGGCCTTTAATGGCACGCAGCATTTTCCCGATAAACAAATGCTGAAATATCTTGAAAAGAACGGTGTGCAATTTGGTAGCGAGATCAATGCGTTTACCAAATATGACGAGACCGTATACAGTATAAAAAATGTACCCGTTCAAAACCCGAAACTAATAGATTCGGTACTACTTATTCTGCACGATTGGTCGGGCTATCTCACATTAGAAGACGAAGAAATCGATAATGAGCGGGGCGTGGTTTTAGAAGAATGGCGCACCCGTTACAATGCTCAGAAGCGAGCACAGGACTCAGTAACGGAACTTGGTCTTCTGAAAAATTCCAAATATGCGGAGCGTTCTCCCATAGGTCGTATGGAGATCATCACCACTTTTCCTTACGATACATTACGCAGCTATTATAAAAAATGGTACCGTCCCGATGAGCAGGCTGTTATAGTGGTAGGCGATATTGATGAGCAAGAAGTGACGCAAAAAGTAAAACAGCTTTTTGGCAGCATTCCGCTCCGCGAAAATTTACCGAAGCGTCCGCGATTTGACGTGCCGCTTGAAGAAGAATTTATTTACCTGCCTATCAAAGAAGACGAGATTCGCATTCCTTCAATTGCCTATTATTTTAAACACAAGCCCTCCCCTTCCCTTAGCCAACAGGAAGAGCTGGAACGTGAACTTAAACTGCAGCTTGTGCGCAGTGTTTTGGATGCCAGGTTAATTGCGAAAGCAGCCTTACCCGATAGTCCTGTTTACAGCGCACGGGCTTCAACCGAAGTTGTGGTACAGGCTTTAGAAACTTTTAAAGTAGATCTTCAGCCTAAAAAAGACAGCCTAGTTACTGCCATAGAATGGATGGCAACCGAGTTAAAGCGTTTTGCCCTGCACGGTGTGACCGATAAAGAATTTAATCAGATCAAGTCTTCTCAAAAAAGGAATTTTCAAAACCGAATACAGGAAGGTGGAAGTTCAAATATTTTCCATGCAATTGCCATTTATGAAGCTTTTTTTAAGAATCAAGAGGTGCCAGATTATAAATGGAAAAACCAATACCAGTTGGACTATCTGCAATCTATAGAAAAAGAAGATCTGGCTGATCTTTTTGAAACGTATTGCCAAAGCATCAGTAAAGTGCTGGCCATTTTAGGCTCAGAAGAACTGGATTACCCCGACCGGGCAGAAGTTTTAGCTATTTTTAAACAAGTGAAAGCTTCTCAGCCCGCTCCCTATAAGGAGATCGTAGTTGAAGACAAAAAACTCGAGCCTCTTGATCTCACTGAAAGTGCCATCGTATCTAAAAAACAGCTTCCTCATCTCAAAAGTACACGGTACATTTTGGCAAATGGGGCACAGATTTATCTCGCCAAACCCATAAGCCCGCTCGAAGGAATCTATTTTAAGGCCGTGAGCCCTGGAGGTCGTTCCGTACTACCCCAGGATCTGTTGAGCAACGCCTTATACGCTCCGCTGTTCAGTCTTGAATCTGGTGTGGCCAATCTATCCAAAAAGGAGCTTAGTCGCTCGGGTGAGGTTGTTTTGCCTTCCGTGAGGATTGAAGAATATCAGGAGATACTGGAGGGATACTCTGGTTTAGATAATCTCGAAAAGTTATGCAAAGGTATTCACCTCGCATTTATGCAGCCGCGTTTTGATGAAAGCACTTTTGAAGGTAGCCGTCAGGAACTGGAGCACCTGCTGATGTTAATGAACGGCAGTGTCGTCAATCAACTTGGAGACTCGTTACAGATGGCTAAAACCAGTTACTCGGAACGTGAAGTGCACCTTAATGAACAATTGCTAGAGGAACTGGCTCTAAGCAAAATGCAGCAAGCTTATAAAGACCGTATTAAAAACGCGGCTGATTTCAAGTTCATATTTATGGGTGATGTAGATGAGCAAAGGTTTGAAAACCTGATTCAAAAATACCTGGGGAGTATTCCCGGTAACTCAAAAACTGAGGAATTGGTTGATCATAATCTGATACCGGAACCGGGAATTCACAAACTTCATCTGGCAAGAGAAATGCAAACCCCTCAGGCCTATGTATCGTTTTACCTGACGGGTGATTTGGATTATAATGCGGCCAATGGGCTCGCCATGCAAGTTGTTGAGCAGCTTTTAGCCAAACGCTATATGGAAAGAATCCGCGAAGAAGAAGGCGGTTCATATGGCGTACGGGTTAAGACCGATTTAAAACATCTGCCTAAAGGAGCTTTTGAAATCACCATTAACTTTAGTGCAAATCCTCAAAAAACAGACCGACTGGTACGTATTGTTTATGATGAACTCAACGCCGTTAAGGAGGAAATTGATAGTACGGCTTTTAAAGAAATTAAAAGCAACCTCTTAAAAGCACATCAGGAGCAATTTGAAAATAACCGCCTTTATTTCAACAGTCTTGTGACCAGCATCGAAACCGGCATTGCGCTACAAACCAGCGCAGAGCGAACGCAACAACTCGAAAAATTGAGTAAAAAAGACATTCAGGCTGTTGCCCGTAAAATAATGAACAATCCTCGTGTAGTCGAAGCGCTTTTAGTACCCACTGCGGTAACTACTCAAGAATAAATCCTTTAAAAATTACATTCAAAATAATGAAAAACAGAGTCAAAAACTTAACATTCATACTGGCTATTTTCAGCCTTCAATTCCTTCAAGCTCAGGAAAAGGACACGGGTGATATTCAAACTGCTGATCTCACTCAGGGAGTCCTTGATAACGGAATGCATTATTACATCATGCATAACGAAGAGCCTAAAGACCGTGCTTCCTTTTATTTTGCACAAAATGTAGGATCTGTCCTGGAGCAGGATGATCAGCAGGGCCTCGCCCATTTTTTAGAACATATGGCCTTTAATGGTACCCAAAACTTTAAAGACAAAGGCATGCTCGAATATCTGGAGCAAAACGGAATCAAGTTTGGATCTGAAATCAATGCCTTCACCAGCTTTGATGAGACCGTTTACAATATCAATCGCGTACCCGTAGCCAATGAAAAGTTACTTGACTCGGTTTTACTGGTGCTGCACGACTGGTCTGGTTATTTATCACTCACTGATGAAGAAATAGACAAAGAGCGCGGTGTAGTAAATGAAGAATGGCGCTCCCGCAACACGGCAGGATTTAGAGCCAATTCCAAAATCTGGCTTTCCGGATTATTAGAAGGTTCTGTTTATGGCAAGCGCATGCCTATTGGTCAAATGGAAATTGTAAATAATTTTGAATACAATGCATTGCGCGAGTATTATGCGCGCTGGTATAGACCCGATCAACAGGCGGTGGTCATTGTTGGCGATATTGATCCTAAGGTTATGGAAGAAAAAATCGAATCGATCTTCTCGTCCATTCCACTTAAAGAAAACCTTCCGGAACGTCCGCTATTCGATGTTCCACTCAACAAAGAGCTCATTTACATTTCTTCACAGGATGAAGAACTTGGTGAACCGGTGGTGCAGTACATGATTAAAACCAATACCGAAGATTTATCTGCCAAAGAACAGATTGAGCAAAATCTGATTAACGGAGTTCTCGGTTACATTTTCAATAACCGTATGGCAGAACTTACCCGCGAAGAAACAAGTCCGGCGCTTGGAGTGAGTTTTGGGGTTCAGGAATTTGTGCGGCCCCTACAGGTGGCAAGTTTAGGCATTTCACCGAAAAAAGACAGTGTATTGACCGCGTTAGCATTTGGCCTAAAACAATTAGGTGTTTTTGCGAAATATGGTGCAACAACAGGAGAGATCGAACGCGCCAAAGCAGCTTATACTACCAGTTTTGAAAATGCAAAAAAGAACATTGCCAAACGGGAAAATGCCAGTTATGCGCAGCAGATTTTCAGTGCTTTTTTTGACCAGATTCCTGTAACCGATTACGAATGGGAGCTTGATTACAAAAAGCAGCTTGTTGAAACCTTAAACAATGAGCATCTTCTCAATCAATTGAAGAAATACCAATCTCCGGAAGGCAAAGTAGTTGGTATAACCGGTTCTGATGCTTATGCATATCCTACAAAAGAAGAAATTGAAAGCACCATTGCTAAGGTCGAAGCTCAAACTTTAGAGGCTTATCAGGAAGAAGTCATGACCAAAAAACTGATTGAAGAGGAATTATCTGAGAGCCCTGTAATTTCAACCTCCAGGGTTGAAGGTATTGACGCGACCCAATATGTCTTAGGTAACGGTTTAAAACTGGTCCTGTACCCCACCACTTTTGATAAAGAAAAAGTGTATATGCAAGCCTTTAGTGAAGGCGGCAGTTCCTTACTTGATGCCGATGAATTACCGGACGCCATGATGGCCACACAGGTGGTTGCTCAATCGGGGTTGGGTGATTTAAACAAAATAGAACTGGGTAAACTGCTAGCCGGCAAGCAAACTTCGCTTTCGGTAAGTATTGGCAATGAAGGGGAATCTCTCGGAGGCAACAGCTCTCTGGAAGATCTCGAAACCCTCTTACAATTGGTTTACCTGCAATTTACTGCACCACGATTTGAGACCGAAGCTTTCCGTATCATTAAAGAAAGTATGCAAAAGGGACTGATCGCACGTCAAAACAATGTACAAAGTGCGTTTCAGGATTCGTTAAGCATGGCTAAATCAGGGTACAGTGAACGAACCGTACTCTTCAGTGAAGATTTTATAGAAGGTTTAGACCTGTTAAATATAGAAACCATTTATAAGGAACGAATTACCAACGGCACTGACTTCACCTTTGTCTTCGTAGGTGATTTTAAAGAAGATCAACTCTTAAAACTGGCTCAAAAATATCTGGGAAGCATTCCCGGAAACGGCACTACAGAATCTACAGTAGACCACCAGCTAAGACCTAAAAGAGGGAAAACGCTTGTACACCTCAGCCGGGAAATGCAAACACCCCAAACCACTATTCAGGTATTTTTAAATGGTGATCTCGAGTACTCTCGCAAAAACAGCCTTATTGTTTATATGATAGGCCAGTTGCTTAATAAAAAGTATATGGACCGTGTGCGTGAAGAAGAAGGCGGAAGCTACGGCGTGCAAGTGGGCAGCAGCCTTTCAAAGAAGCCGAGTGAAGAATTTAATCTGGTGGTAAGTTTCAATTGCAATCCTGAAAAGGCCGAAAAGCTGCTTGAGATAGTTTATGACGACCTGGAACGCTTACCAAGAGAACTAGATGCTGATGATTTTCAGGAAGTGAAAAACAATATGAAAAAATCGGTTGCTGAAAATCAGGAAAACAACAACTACTGGCTTAGAAATATTACCGGAAGCCTTCAAAAAGAGGAACCTGTCACTACAGAGGAAGCCTATATGAAGCAGTTGGAAGCTGTAAGCATAGAAGATATTAAGAATGTAGCAGCACAGATTAACGCTGTGCAACTCAGGATTGTTGAAGGCGTATTAGCTCCGGCATCAAAATCTTTAGATTGATTCACCGCACTTGTATTTGAATTAGCCTTCAATACTCCATATTGAATTGATCCTTGAATGAGTGCTAAACATCGCGGTTTAGCACTCTATTTTAATTTTAGTCCATATTAAAAATTAAACCCGGTAGTTCTATATAACCTATTAATATGAACAGTTTACCAAAAGAGCAAAAAAAAAGAACTTGAACGTTATTTTGAAACCTATCGGAAAAACACCATAGGTATTGATCACCAGTTTGAATCGGTTTACGGAATACAAAAGCTTCTATATGCAGACTGGGTCGCCAGTGGCAGATTATACCGGCCTATTGAAGACATTATTTGTAACCAAATAGGCCCTTTGATATCAAATACTTTTAACCAAGGTTTCCGATAAACTGTACAGAGTTACTTACGGCTACATCATTGCCTTAGCAATTCTTTTAAAGCGGGATGAGAAGCGAGCGTACGGGAAGTTAAGTTAGCAGAGCAGTCGGGTTTAACCCGCCTGACCGGACGGGCAGGTTTAGAATTGGTTAGGTTCTGCCTGCTTTTTCGCTGTACCGAAAAACAAGTAAAGCCTTAGCCATTAGAAACCCCTTAAAATGACCAGGACGGCACCTGATTTTTCAGGAATTGCGAGCAGAAGCCAGAAAGATCCTGCCGTGAAATCCGATTAGGAAAATCAGGATGCCGGCTTTCCTATTTAAAAAAGCGGACGAATCTGTTTTTTGGGAGTGAATGAAATGCACCCAAAAGCTCAGCAAGCGGGTAAATGCAATGAAAGAATCAAAACAACAGATGGGTCCAAGACTTCGAGCGAAGCTCTTTTACCGTAATGGAGCATGGCGGAATGGAGGGAAATGGGGTGAATGACTGGATGACTAAAAGCTACTCTTTACAAATAACAATATCAGATTTTTGACAACGTCATATAAGAAATCACAGTTGATTATAAGATACTTAGATATTAGATTAGCCTTACTGATGGTCAGGTATTTTGCACAGCCTTTTTCAGTCGTTTCTCAAAAATGTACCAGCTGAAAAAGATAAAAACTAACCACCCCAGACTGATATAAAGTAATGGACTTAAAGCCAAATTATACTTTGTGATCAGCGCTAAATACATACAACAAATCAAAACACCAAATAATCCCCAGTTAAAGAATCGCCAGCGTCCCATAATGGGTTTACCGCTATTTTTTCTTTTAATGCTATGACGCTTGCAAGTAATCCAAATACCACTTAGCACTAACGACGAAATGCCACATCCAAAAACGAACCAAATCACTTTTGTCAATAATCCGCCCCAGTACCCAAAGTGCAACGGATCGGCAATATCATTTAACCACATCGTCGTGCTAATCTCGGATGCTTTTTGAGCCCCCAAAACTGTGTTTGATCTGGTATCAAGATAGACCCGATTAGCCCGCTGTCGTACTAGAGGTACATTACTCATTCCGGTAATCCCCAAGATATCACCGGGCTTTTGAGGTATATATAAATTGCCCGGTATCAATCCCGGAATTTCTTTTTGAGCCAATTCTATAGCCTGATCATAATCAATGGTGTAGGTCAAATTAGTATTCTTATCGCCTTCGCCATTATAATCTGCTTTAGGTGGTAAAGGGTTTACGGTATCTCCTACTCCGGCAATATTTGCTCGCTCTATAAAATACCAGATCCCGGTAATTGAGAAGAGAAAGCTAAATGGAATTGACCACAAGCCTACCAGCCGGTGAAGGCTTCTAAAAAAAACTAAAGCCCCTTTATTTATTTGTAAATCAAATAATTTACGCCACCATTTTTTATAAAAGAAAAGTGCGGTAATTAAAGAGACTAGTAACATAAAGCCAAAAAACAATACCAGAAAATTCCCTACCTGAAATGGTATAAACAAGTAATAATGTAAATCCCTGAAGAAACGCTGAATGGTCAAGGATGCTTCTCCCTGGATAGCTCCGGTATAGCGGTTAGCAAATACATAACTGAGCTGTTCATTTTCAGTTTTGTATATAATATCACACAGATAGGGTTCATCCGGTCGCATCCAATACGTAATACTGGCATCAGGATACAATTTTTTAAAGTTGGATACGATTAAATTGCGCGAAGCCAATTCCTTTTGCGGGTTGGCCCTGATATCTGGATTAAAAAGCCAGTCCATTTCGTGGCTCAAGGTAGCCAGCGTACCGGAAAAGCATACTATAAAGAATAAGATGCTCAGCCGTGTACCTATCCAACTGTGGATTTTAAAAAAGTTCTTTTTAACTGCTTTCATCAATTAAAAGGTATATCCTACACTGAGTAAATAATTGCGAGGGGTGCCTGGATATAAGCGTGTATAGCTGTACCCCCCCACCCAGTGCGTTTTATCAAAAACATTATTTACTAAGAACCGAATATTAAATCTGTCTACTTTATACGAGACACCAGCATCCATAACTACATAAGAAGGAAGTTGTAAAGTAGGTTCTAAGGTATTACGCTTTCCGACAAAATTGCTACCAAGAGTTATCCCTAAACCTTCTAAGTTCTTTTCGGTAAATGTGTATTTACCAAAAATTCCTCCCTGATGCAATGGTGCATTTTCCTTACGGGTATTCACCTCATCAGGGTCATCACTTTCAGAAATGATCGCTTCGTTATAGGCATAGTTTGCAGTAATGCTTAGATTGGGTAAAATACGACCATTTACATCTAATTCAATACCCTTCGATTGCTCCTGACCACGTTGCCTTAATAACTCGGGGTTGGTGGTATCATTAGCATTAACCAGAATATTATTATTTTCGATATAGTACACAGCAAGATTAGCTGCCAGACGTTTATTAAAAAACTCACCCTTAGCACCCGTTTCAACCATATAGGCCGTAACGGGATCAAATGGTCCGCCCGCTTGCGGATTGTTTAAAGCAGCTACTCCCTGAGGCTGAAAACTTTCGGTATAGGTTCCATAAAGATTTATATCAGGATTTACTCCATATACCAGACCAACACGTGGCAGAAATTTATGTTGCGTTGTGATTTGCTCATCAGGCTGGTCAAAATTAGAGATATCATTGTAATATTCCTGTCTTCCGCCCAGCAGGAATTGAAACTTTTGCCATTTGATCTGGTCTTGCACATAAAACCCATAGGTATAATACTTAGTAGGATCTGCAGGTGAATTGGTAAAGATGTAATCGCTTAAACGCGCGACATTATACGTAGGGTTTTGTAAATCAAAGTGCGGTACATTAGGTATCGGGTTTCCATTCTCATCACGTAAAAAATTTGGAAAATCGGCAGCCCGGGTTGAAGCACCACCTCCTTGCAACAAATAACCCCTGGCAAAAGATTGAGCATTACCTACCGGTTGTTGTTGTGCATTATAATCAAACCCAGCCACAATTTTATGCTCTAGTGCACCGGTGTTTGTTTTATATACAAAATAGGAAGAAAGGTTGTCTGCAATGGTTTGTCCCTTACGGGTTATTACCTGCATTCCCATTAAGGTAGGTATCGGGTCACCATTGGCATCTAAAGCAAATTGATTAGAGGTGCGGTGTTCTTCCAAATCTTCCTGGGCCACATATTTTATGTAAGAAGCATTAAAAGAAAGGCTTTTTGAAAACTGATGGTTTAAGGATAGTGTTGAATAGGCCACATCCGTTTTATGAAAATCACTGGTCTGACCGATGGCAAAAGACACGGGTGTAGAATAGATGTCGCTCCCTGAAGTAGCCCCAAATATAGGTTGCCCACGATCTAGTTTCCCGTCGAAACGGGTAATAACCAGGTCAAAATTAATTCGGGTCTTATCAGTAGGTAGAAAAGAAATAGAAGGAGCGATAACGTAGGACTTTTTCTCCTGTAAGTCTCTAAAAGAATCTGAGTTTTCATACGCCAGGTTAAGCCTGTACAATAGGGTTTTACTGTCATTTATTGGCCCTGTAAAGTCCGCCGTCGTTCGTAAAGTATTAAAGCTTCCTAACGTAAAGTTGATCGCTTTGCGGTCTTGTTCCAATGGTTTTTTGGTTACCCGGTTCATTACTCCTCCGGGTATGGAATTCCCAAACATAGCAGAAGCAGGGCCTTTAATTACTTCTACCCGTTCGATATTGGCCAGGAGGGGTTCAGGGCCAAATAGGCCTACTACCCGCAAACCATTGATGTACGTATCCCCGGAACGAAAGCCTCTAAAAGTGAAGTCATCGTAGTAGGAGTACATATTCACTCCGCTAATGTTCTTGATAATGTCATTTACACGGTAGGCCTGTTGATCGGCAAAAACTTCCTTAGTCACATAACTCACGGCCTGAGGAATATCTTTAATTGGAGTCGCCGTTTTCGTTGCAGCAAAGGTCAGGTTGTTTTTATAGGATTTCTCACTTCTCCCGGTTATTTCTACTTCCTGTAACTGCTCACTTGAAGGGGTCAACGTGAAATTAATTTTTAGTTTTTCATTTGCATCCAGAGTTATTTGTTTTTGTTGAGGCTCAAAGCCTAGATAACTTACGCTCAGTATATAATCACCAGAAGGAATATTAGAGAATTTATAGTTACCCTCATAATCTGCTGTAGTTCCTGAATCCTGGGTCAATTTAATATTTGCTCCAATGAGTGGAATTCCATCGGGATCTGTCACCTTTCCGGATATGCTCGTGGCTTGTGCTCTTAAAAAAGAAATATTGCATAATACTGCTAAAAATAAAAAAGTATAGGTCTTCATGATTGGTTTGTTTAACGCCTCAAAAGTAGAAAAACATTTTTATTTAGACTAAGTATAAATAAAATATGAAGTATTTATTCCAATAAGGCCCTTTCTTGTTATTCGCGAAATTTTTCAGAACAGCTGATGCAGGTGCTATTCAAATCAGGTTCACTTTTGTATTAAAAGTATCATTGATTCACTATCAATATCTTAAGGAAGCTTTTAATTCAAAAAAAAAATGAAGATCCCTATCGTAAAATCCGGTTAAGAAAATCAGGATGCCCGCTTTCCTATTCAATAAAGCGGACGTATCTGTTTTTGGTGAAAGAATGAAATGCTCTCAAAAGCGCAGCGAGCGGGTAAATGCAATGATGGAATTAAAAGAACAGATGGGCCCAAGACTTCGAGTGAAGCTCTTTTACCGTAATGAAGCATGGCGGAATGGAGGGAAATGGGCTAAACTAATGCGTTAATTTCATATTAGAAACAGCTTCCCAATCAAATACGTTTGAAAATAAGCTTCATCTTCTCTCGCAATTCCAAATCATCCTGAATTAAACTATCAAACTCGTTTGTCTGAGGGTTATACTCATAATCAAATTTCCACACTTCTCCATAACGGATAATTTGGCCCAGCGCTTCAACAATAGTCTGAACCTCAACATTCGTCATAATGGGATGTAAAGAAACCCTTACCCAGCCGGGTTTATCAGTTAAATTGCGGTTTTCAATATTCTTCATTAAAGTTTCTGACTGCTCGCTTTCTATTTGAAATAAATAATGTGCAAGACTACTGGCACAGGACCAACCCCCGCGTACCTGTATTCCGAAACGGTCATTAAGCAACCGAACCACAAGGTTGTAATGCATCCCCCTGATGTTAAACGATACGCAACCAATACGCTCTTCGTCCCGATTGCCCAATACTTCTATTTCAGGATACGTACTAATGCCTTCGTAAAACAAATCGAGTAGTTCTTCCTCCCGTTTTTTCATAAGAGCAGTATTCATTTGTTCCTTAAGTTTAATACATAACGCCGTACGGATCACCTGCAAAATTCCGGGTGTTCCGCCGTCTTCGCGGGTTTCCAAATCAGCATGATAGCCATAATTTCCCCAGGGATTGGTCCATTTTACGTTGCCTCCACCGGGTGTATCGGGGTGCGGGTTTTGCTGTAAGTTTTTATTATAAACCAAAACACCACAAGTGCCCGGTCCTCCTAAAAATTTATGGGGTGAAAAGAAAATCGCATCGAGTCTTTGGTCTGGACTCTCGGGATGCATATTGATATTTTCGTAAGGTGCCGAAGCAGCAAAATCTACAAAACAGAGTCCGTCGTGGGCATGCATAACGGCTGCCAGCTCGTGATAGGGAGCAATCGCTCCGGTAACATTAGAACAGGCCGTAAAGGATCCTATTTTAAGTTTTCGATCCTGATACTTTTGAAGCTGATAATCTAAATTATGAATAGAAATCTGCAGCTTATCGTTAGGCTCTACTAGCACCACATCCACATCCAATGCCTGCCAGGGCACCTGATTGGAATGGTGCTCCATATGGCTTATAAACACAACCGGTCGTTCCGAAGAACCGGGCTGATAAGTTTTTCCTTTAAGCCCCATAATACGGTGCATTCTGGCGAGTGCTCCGGTCATTCCGGTTCCGGTGGTGACCAAAACATCATCGTTACCGGCATTTACGTGACGCTTGATGATCGCCCGGGCCTCGTGATAAGTATAAGTAGAAGCCTTTCCTGTCTCGCTCGAAAAGGAATGCGTATTGGCCATTAAAGGGCCAATTTGTTTACAGATAATATCTTCTATAGGTTGGTATAACCTACCGCTGGCAATCCAGTCGGCATACAACTGATTTTGGATACCGTATACTGTTTTAAACTGATGATTTACACCAATGGTATTACTCCTATACTGGTCGAAGTAAGTCTCCAGATCTTCAGATGTCTGTGTGTGCTGCATAATGTATTTAATCGCTTACTGCCATAAATCAATGTGATTTCTATAAAAGAGGGAGAACTCAAAAACCAACCATTCGAGTTCTCCATCCATCTCAATTCAACACCAATTAAAACAATTCAATTTCAATTATAATTTTCAATTCCATCCTGTAACCAGGCCAGGTATGATTCAATATCAGGATCGTAGGCTGTGGGCTCGTTAAGTTGATTTCCTTCAAGATCTACAAGCACGTAATAGGGTTGCGCATTGGCCCTATATTTCCTGATCTGAAAATCACTACATTTGTTCCCGATTGTCTTGATCTGCTTGCCTGTGGTTTCAGATTTGTACTGCTCACTTTCAGGCAGTTCGCGCTTATCGTCTACATAAAGTGAGATCAGCACCACATCCTCCTTCAGAATCTGTAGGATTTGTGGGTCCGGCCACACGCGTTCTTCCATCTTGCGGCAGTTTACACAAGCATAACCCGTAAAATCTAAAAGCGCCGGTTTGCCCTGGCTTTTGGCATAGGCCATCCCCTTTTCATAATCCTTAAACGTTATAATATCCAAAGGCCCCAGTTCTGCGTGGGGTGGAATTTCTGTTAAAGCGGAATTACCCCCTTTGCTGTTCCCTACCCCGTAAGGCGACTCACTGTATTGCAGAGGTGGTGGAAAACCACTGATCCATTGCAAAGGAGCGCCCCAAAGACCGGGGATCATATAGATCACAAAGGCCAAAACAAAAAGACCCAGTCCCAGTCTGCCAACTGAAATATGCTGCAAGGGGCTGTCGTGCGGCAGGGTGATCTTACCAAACAAATACAAAGCCAACCCTCCAAAAATAGAAATCCAGATGGCCAGAAAAGTCTCGCGCTCCAGCAGGTGTAGTTGTAAAACCAAATCTGCATTGCTTAAAAACTTAAAGGCAAAAGCCAATTCCAGAAAACCCAGTACCACTTTCACCGTATTGAGCCAGCCACCGGATTTGGGCAGCGTATTCAACCAACCCGGGAAGGCGGCAAACAAGGCAAAAGGAAGGGCGATGGCCAGTGAAAAGCCCAGCATTCCCACAATGGGAGCTATTCCTCCCTTAGAGGCTGATTCTACCAGTAAGGTTCCCACAATGGGACCGGTACACGAAAAGGAAACAATGGCCAGAGCCAATGCCATAAAAAAGATACCGATGATCCCGCCGCGGTCTGCCTGCGAATCAATTTTGGTCGCCCACGAACTGGGGAGTACCAGTTCAAAAGCACCCAGAAAGGACGCAGCAAAAAAGACTAAAAGTCCAAAAAAGACCAGATTAAACACCACATTAGTCGAAAGCGCATTGAGCGAATCGGCGCCAAAAATGGCTGTCACTACAGAGCCCAGCACCACATAAATGACGATGATGAAAAGACCATAGAGCAAGGCATTTTTGATACCACTGGCACGGGTTTTACTTTGTTTGGTAAAAAAGCTTACCGTCATTGGGATCATTGGAAACACGCAGGGCGTGAGCAAAGCCGCAAAGCCTCCTAAAAAACTTAAAAAGAAAATCGTGAGAAGGCCGCGGGATTCTTCAGTTTGTTTTTCCTGTGAAACACTTAAAAAAATGGGGAGCGCCTCTTGAGCTGTGTTAATTTCCGATACTGAATCGGTTATAGTTTCGTTTTTCTTTAATTCAGTCTGTTGATTTGATGTGGTGTCCTCTACTTTAACCGCTTCATTCAGATTACCGGTCATATTTTTCTCATGGACCGGTGCTTTTTGCTCTACACGCTCTGTCGCAGGCTGTTTGCTCTTAGGTTCGGTTTTTAAAGATTGTTTTGCTTCCGGGGAGATGTTGAACTGAAACTCCTTGGTTTCAGGTGGAAGACAGCTTTCATCATTGCAAACCATGAAAGTCATAGACCCCGTAATCGTAAATGCCTCAGGGATTTTACGCATCAAGCGCTGCGTAAAAAGTGCTTCAGTTTCAAAAAATTTAATCTGCATTTCAAAAACCGGATCATCAACTACCTCGCCTTTGGGTTCCTTAACTTTACCTTTTAGCTCGTAGTTTTGTGAGTTTTTAAAATCAAAAGAAGTAGCTATAGGTCCTCCTTCCGGAACATCCTGTGAATAAAGATGCCAACCTTCTTCCAAATTAACCCGTATTTGCAATTCATATTCCCCTGCTTCCTTTTGTTCTACAGCGGTCTCAAAAGATACCGGATCATAAATCTGAGCTTTCAGGCTTTGAAGACCAAAAATCAGGCTTATGACAAACAGAAATACTCTTATAGAATTATAATTACGGGTCATTTTACAAATTTGCTTTTTTATTTGTTGTCTACTTGTGCATACTGTTTAAGAATCCAGTTTGCAATGTCTTGCAAAACTTCAGGAGCAAAAACTTCATCCAGAGTACTTATTTCTTCGGAATTACAGTCTATACAATGCTGATACATATGATTGAGCTCAGAATAGATTTTAGTAGTAACAATAGGCGCCCGGGTAAGGTTTTGTTTAAATGACGCTACATTTTCTTCTGCCGGTACCAGAATATCGGAAGCACCGTTCAATACAAGAACCGGAGCTTGAATCCTAGGTAAATACTTTTGGGGATCGTACAAAATCATTTCTTTATAGGCATTGGTCTTAGCACTGTTATAGAAACGGTAAACCAGCGTCTGGTCGCGGCCGTCAGCCAGGTTGATCGCTTTTAAAGTTTCCGGACTTTTATCCTGCATCCAGTGAGATACTTCTTGCTGTAATTGCGACTCCAGGCTATCTGGCTGCCGATTTCGGTATACAGTTTCAAACAAGTTTCGATACAGGTTCATTTGCAGCTTAACAATACTATCAGGTAATTTATGGGCTTTGAGAACTGCAGTATTTTGAAGGTCTAGAATCTTAAGTCCCGTAACCCCAACGCCCGAAAGGCTGACCATAAATTTCACATCTGCGTGCTCTGCCGTGAGTTTTGAGGCGACCACTCCGCCTTCGCTATGCCCAATCACGCCTGTAAACCCACTGTCTATATCGGGGGCGTATTTTAAATAGTTGAGTGCTTCGCTGGCATCTGCGGTAAAATCGCTTAGGGCTGAGGTCTGAAAAACCCCGGTTGTGTTTCCGACACCCCGGTCGTCCATTCTAAATGAAGCTATACCCTCACGAGCTAAGGCATCTGCCAAAACTGTAAAAAACTGATGACCGCTGTAGGTGTAATTCCGGTCGTGCTGGCCGGTACCATTGAGCAACAAAGCCAGTGGATAGTGTTTTTTATGCTTCGGGATTACCAAAGTACCTCCATACTCAATACCGGTCTCCTTTCCGGTAAATACTATATCGGTACTTTTGTAAGGAAGCACTCCCCTAGGATGCTGGGGATAGGTATGCGGCTGCAGACCGTTTACCTGACGAAAATACACCAGGTTTTTCCCGTTATAATTAGTAAACAAGGCCGTAAACGAACTGTCGGGTACGTCTGACAATTTAATGGTAATGTTGAACTGCCTGTTTTCTAAAAAAAGGCTGTCGTGCTCCCGCCGTTCTACAAGTGGCAGACGCTTATAATAATACTCAGGGCTACTTATGAAAAAGGAATCTGTAGTAGAAGAAACCCGGCTTTTCTCGAGGAGCAGACGTTTGGCTTGTAATTGACCCTGCCAAAACTCCTGCCCCCAGGAAAGGCCTGTCCACAGGACAAAAAGCAAAAGCACTCTATAGGTTTTGCTTAAAGTCATTAGGATTTAGGTTCTGATTTTAAAAATTCTACAATGGTTTTGATCTCGTCTGCCAGTGCACTGGGACTGCCACTGTAGCCGGTAGACCGCCATCTCAAATACCCATCCTGATCAATAATCATTTTTTGTGGAATACCTGAAAATTTAAATGCCTCGGCATATTTAGAATAAACCGCATCAGGCTTACCCGTCTCCGGATTAACCGCATCGTAAAGTACCTCAAAAGGATAGTCTTTTTCAGCAAGGAATACTGCGGTTTTAGTTTTGTAATCTTTCATGTACTCCTGGGTATCTAAAAAATAAAACTTAACTCCAGAGTCATCTTCATAATACTCAACGGCCATCTTCATTCCAGGCATCGCTTTTTTACAAGGAGCACACCAGGTAGCCCACATATCAATCACCACGATTTTGCCCAGCTGATCTTTAAGATTTACCGTACCGCCATACGAACTCTCTAAAGAGAAGCCTTCTATGGGCTTTTTGACGAGTTCACTAAGCACGCGCTTTAATTCTTCTTTGTTCTGGGTGCCCTCTTTAAGACTTTCTACGTAAGCATCAAAATCGGATGCTGCATTCCCGGCTTTTAGAAATTCGGTCTTCAGCACGTCAAGCATTACTGGTGAGGTATTGTTAACTTTTAGGCAAGCAGCGATAAAGTCAGCAGCCTCCTTAATTTTGTTTTGACGTTTTAAATTGAGGGTGTAGAACTCATTATATTCTGTATTTTCATACTTGAGTTCGTCTTCAATTTTGTTCAGATAATAAGATTCTTTCTCATACTCCTTCAACTCATGTAGAATTTTAGCATAGGTAAGGTATCCTGAACTTGCACTACTAATCGCCTGTTTTTTCCATTCGTTGGGCGAAAGCTTACCTCGGTAGGCTTTGGGTACCTGGTTTTCGTGATGTTCAACCTCCGGAAAAATGCGATCTGCAAAAAGCTTTAAACTATCTACAGGCATACTCTCATTGTTATAAGGGATAGTCACAAGATGCCAAGCGTAGTCTATTAAATTAGTAAAGGAAGTATTATTTAGATTTTCAAAAACAAAGTTATAATCCTTATCCCGAACGATGTAGGTGTAGGCTATACTGCGATAGAGCTTATCTGCGTAAAGTGATTCGGTATCTGTATAGACATCGATGAACTTTTGTTCAGGGAATTGCTTACGAAAAACATTGAATGCCTTTATTCGTTTTTCGGCCTCTTTTTCGCCATAAGCAGATCGAATGGCACGATCTCGAGCCAGAACGCCATCCGGATATCTGGAAACCAAAACCTGCCCGACAGAATCTGTAAAAACCCGTTCGTTTGTTATCAAATCAAGGCTGCGTTGAATATCGTATTGCTGATTGTTGTTAAGTGAATCAAGGCTTAATATATAACGCACCTCATCTTTTATCCGTTTAGTTTGATCTCCGCTTTTGGTACGCTGAAGCAAACGCAGACCGGGATAAAAAATGTGTTCTCTGCTTAAAGGATTGTCTCTAACCTCATTATTGATCCACATGAGGCTCACCGGATCTTTGATGTAAGATACAGAATCAAGCTGCTGTGGAAAATCTTTATTGATGTTAGGGTTTCGCATAATCCCCCAGCCCGAGTACGAACCGGGGGCTTTACTAATCATCCATGTATAGGTATTGGCACCACCACGATCAACGGTTCCATGCGCAAAAAAAACACAATTTATCAATGCGATGCCCGGCTCCAGCACAACTTGGGCCTGCCAATTATTTTCACTGCTTTCTTTAAGATTCAGATCCTTTACATTCCACTTAAAATCTGCATAAGTATACAGAATACCACTAAGGCTATCCTGTTCCTTAAGCTGGGTCAAAGAAGCATTATAGTTTATGGTTACCCTATCCCCTGCCTTAGGATATTTAGGCATAATGCTAAAAATGGGATCTTCAGATTGCCCAAACAGTACTGTAGAAAAGTTTAACAAAACTAAAAGTACTATTGAAAAGTGATTTTTTATTCTATTTGAAATACGCATCGTTCGATTTTATGGGTTTTGCTCCAAATTAGGGGCATATTGAAATAAACCAGAAGCAAATGGAAATTGATAACGGTTGTCTCCCGGCTCAAGGGTATAAACCTTATCTAAATAAGGGTGTGTAATTGTTTTTGCAAAGCGTGTTTCTTTATTGAGACGCTTAAGGTCAAACCAACGAAAACCGCCTCTGGCCATAAGTTCTCTGCGACGTTCTTCCAGTACTTTCTCCAAAGCTTCATCTGCGTTTGCGGCGGTAAGCGGCTCGTAATCTTCAGCCGTAAAGCGTGCCTTCCGCAAGGTGTTGATGCTAGCCATAGCTTCCTCAGCGTTACCTGACCTTGCTTCTCCTTCTGCTTTTATTAGTAACATCTCCCCGACGGTAGGCCCTCCATTTCGTGACTCCCCTGTAAGACGGGCAACACAATAACCTCGGCCATCACTAACCGCATTAAAGGTCAAAGCGCTTAGTGGACGGGTATAGAATTTGTAACGCAAATCGTTTTTCTCAAACGTATCCAGAAGTTCATCGTTTAAGGTTAGCAAAAGGGGTGCGTAGCCATAGGAATTAAGGGCTTTTTTAGACAATATTAATTCCGGATTACTGATACGTTTTGGCCAACCAAAATCTGGAGTATTTAAATAATCCTCCATATTGAGGAGCGTGCTTTGTAAGTTCAAAGCACTTTCGGCTTCTGCCTGTGCGTCTTCGTAACGCCCCATGTAGAGATAGGTTCTCGCCAGTATAGCATGAGCACTAGCCAAGGATGGGAAACCTACTTCTGTCCCTGTGCGGGTTGCGGGCAGGCCTCCTTCTATAGCTGTTTGCAGGTCACTAATAATCTGGTCATAGACTTCCTCAACAGTAGCCCTTGTAATGTCTTCAGTCACCGTGGGTTCTGTAAAAATAGGGATCCCTAAATCTGTTGCAGACGTTCCTTCATCATAGGCTTTTCCAAAAATATTCACCAAATTAAGAAAGATATAAGCTCTATGTACTAAAGCTTCAGCCTGTAGAGATACTTTTTCAGCTTCAGTACCATTATTGCTTTCCAAGACTTCTGTAATCACAACATTGGCGCTGTAGAGTCCAGAATACATAACTTCTAAATTGCTATCTCTTTCGCCAGCATAATAAATGGAGTCTGACCATTTATAGGTCTCTTTAAATGGTCTGTAAAAAGCGGATGTACCGTAGTTATTTTCAAAATACGCTGCATACTCTTCAGTCATCGCGATATCATCAGAAGCGACATCTACCAGACTGTAGGACACATCATAGATTGAAGTTTGATTTAAAAGATACCGGTAATTTTCGGTCTCCTCGGGGTAAAGGCGACCTTCTGTCTTGATATCAACGTAATCATCACAGCTTACAAAAGCTTGGGTGATAAATAAGAACAGTATATATAAAGAGTGTCTTTGCATAATCATAGAATTAAAAGTTAAGGTTAACACCTACTGAATACATTGCCGTAGGAGGTATACGTATGAGGTTACCACTGGTGTAAGGAAGGAAATCTGGATCTATATCATCATCATTTGCTCTCCAGATCAAGCCCAAGTTACGGGCAGTAAGCGATAAAGAAGCGTTGCGCAGGAAAGTATTGGCTACCAGATCAGAAAAATCATAACTCAGTGAGATTTCACGCAGACGTATATGATCGCCATCTATCACACGGTCATTACTGTATAAATAGCGGTTAAGGCTATAGCCTCCCAGACCTTGTACTCCAGGTACATTGGTTGTTGCCTCATCACCCGCTTCGCGCCAGCGATGTGCAATATCTGTGTGCAAGTTATAGCCGTTAAAGGTACCATATCTAGACACATAGCTTCCAAAACCGGGTTTGAACAACACATAATCAAGCTTATAGGTTGCCAATGCATAAAGGGACAGCTTATTATATGTGAATGTTGTTGCAAAGCTTCCATAGTATTTAGGAGTACTCGTACCCATATATTGCATATCCTCAATTTCAGTTAAAGGGGTGAAGGCATTAACGACTTCTTCATTGCGGTCATATACAAGAGTAGCACCATTCTCATCCAGACCGGCTGATCTGAAGGCGAAAATGCTGTTAAGCGGGTAGCCTACTATTGGTGGAGTACTCCCGGTACCATTGAGGTACGTAGAATAATTTTCGTAACGTGAATCTGTGACTTCATTTTTATTGTACGATAAAATGAAGTTTGAATTGATGCTGAAATTGGTAGTTCGTATCCATTCGCCATTGAGATTAATATCAACTCCTTCGCCCCGCAATGTTGCCGTGTTACGGGTAAGCGTATTGTTAGGCAGGCCGTAAAATTCTGATACCGGAAAATCCTGAATGAGGTCGTCACTATTCTTAACGTAATATTCAACACTACCCCCCAGTCTGTTATCAAACAGGTTAAAATCAAGTCCAAAATTTAGCACGCCCGTCTTTTCCCAGCGCAAAGCTGGGTTTGCAGGAGCAGTGACGAAAGCATAAGGTTGCTGCGATAAATCATAATCAACATCAGCAATGGAGATATTGGTAAATGGGTATGTGGTAAGACTAATGTTTCCGTTAAAACCATAAGTAGCTCTAAAACTCAGGTTATTAATCGTTTCAACATCCTTTAAAAAATCTTCACGACTCATGTTCCATTTTAAACCAGTGGACCACAATGGCGTACGTCTGTAGCTTTTATCTACACCAAAATTATTGTAATCATCTAAACGTACACTTCCCGATATTACATACTTAGCATCAAAGGTGTAGGCTGCATTTGCATAATAAGATAAAAAGCGACGTTTTTGATCTGTTGCTGTCTGATTATAACTAATATTAGAATTATATCCATACACACTTGTATAAGTTGTAGAGGGTAAATCAATCGAACGCTGGGTACTTTCATTATATCCAAAAAGGGTACCGCCATTTACTTCTGTACGTATTTCGCGCAGTTCAATACCTGCAATAGCGTCTATGGCGTGACGATCAAATGAATTATTATAATTAAGCTGACCACGCATGGTTTGGCTACCTGCGATATATTGATTCTTCTGAAAAATAGAGCCTAAAGGGATACCACGAGTAAGCTGCCCGGTATTTGGGTCCAGATATGTGGCCTGATTGATTTTATCTCGTGTATAATATGTATTCTCATTGTAAATGTTATTATTATTTTTAACAGACCGTTCGATAAAGTAACTGCCCTGAGCTGATAATCCATTTAGAAGAGGCAAGGTTATGCTGATGTTAGCAGAATAATTCTGTTCCTTGATATTCTTATCAGAGTTGGCTAATTCATCCAGATAATTGTAACTCCAAGGCAAATAACCCGCCTCCTCAAAATTTTGTATATCTGCACCGTAAAAAGTTCGGTAATAATCTACTGAGTTACCCTCTTCATCAACAATTTGATTATAGGGTAAAAAAGTGTTAAGCGATGCCGAAAGTGGGCTCGTCCCCAGACCATTCTGATCAAAGTCAAAAAATGAGCCTTTAAGACTGGTTGAAACCTGCGCGAAATCAAACAATTCAAAATTTTGATTAGCAGTTAAGGTTAAACGCTTACCATCTACACCCTTGCTCTGTGTTTCTTCTTTAGCATAAGAAGCCGAAGTGAAATAGGTGTATTTATCTGCACCTCCGCTTAATGAGAGGTTATAGGTAGTAGACGAAGCTGCCTGTAGCAGGTAATCTTCAATCTGATTGTAATTGTTACGACCGCGCAATACAGCCAGCTGGGACTCAAGCTCTGCATCACTAAGCGTCCCTCGCTGGTTTTGCAACATTAGTTCAACTCCGGTACTCACGGGCACCGAACTAAACAAACTGCCTGTCGTAGATGGATCATAAATAATACCTTTATCTACCAGCTCCTGCTCCAGGTCAAGAACCTGGGCCGAGTTCATAAGCGGGAGACTTGCTAAAGAAGGCTTGCTTGAAAAGGTATAGTTTTGGCTAAAGTTGATACGGGTAGCCCCTCTTTTCCCTTTTTTAGTATCAATAACAATAACACCGTTTGCAGCACGGGCTCCATAAATAGAGGCTGAAGCAGCATCTTTTAAAAAGGTGATTTTCTCAATGTCATTTGAATTCAGGTTTTTGATATCTAATTCTGAAGGCACACCGTCAATTACTAACAGCGGATTGTCATTAGCCTGATAAGTAGACTGCCCACGAATTCTAAAGTTGTAGCTGGTATTCCCTTCGGTTTCCCCCAAAAGATTGCTGTATACAAAAGTATTATCAGACTCCAGGATGTCTACTTGCAAGCCTGCAACCCGGCCTTCTAGCTGGTGCATTACGTTATTTACAGGAACTTTCTCCAATTCTTCTGCCTTAATAACCGAAAAGGAACCGGTAGAACGCTCTTTCCGAATGTTTTGGTAACCGGTAGATAATACAGTTACCTCATCCAGACTGTTTACATCTTCCTGCATCACTACATTTATCATTTTCTCCTCTCCTACCAGCTTTTCTTGTTGTTTAAATCCTAGAAAACTAAATACCAGAGTATCACCTGAAGCCGCAGCTATACGGTAATTACCATCATCATCGGTCACAGCTCCTGTTCGCGAACCTTTACGCCATACGGTTACTCCCATTAGCGAGTAACCAACAGGATCACTTACATTACCATAAATCTCTTTTTGATCTAAAAGTCCAGTATTTTCTGCTGGCTGTTCTTTACTCGCTGGTGAAGGTTTAGCCTTAAGAATAATCTGCTTTTTTTTAATGATATAGTCTACCGGTAGATCACTGAAAATCTTTTGAAGAACATCTTCAATAGCTGCGCTGTTAGTTTGTACCGTAACTTTCCAATTGTCCTGAAGTAAATCTTCACGATAGAAAAATTTGTAGTCGCTTTGCTTTTTGATTTGTTCAATAACTGTAGTGACTTTTACGCCTTCCAGGTCAATACTGAATTTCTGGGCACTCCCTTTAAGTGCAAACATCTGCAAGGCACAAAACAAGGTTAAAATGACCGAAGCCTTCATCTTTAAATGCTTTATTTTCATAATTTTGAAAACTGTTAATTGTTGTAGGAAATAATTAATTGTGAATTAGAGAGGATGTTGACGCATCCTCTTTTTAATGAGTTAGAATTTTAATTCATTGGCGATTAGTTAATTGTTATTATGTTGTTTTCGTATGAATATTCAAAAAAGTCTATCGTTGCGAACGCATCTAGTACATCTTTAACGCTCTCTGTATTCAGATCAAAATCCCCATTAAAGCGGGTTTCTCTGAGCGCCGGATTCTTATTTATGATTTTCACTCCATAACTGCGCTCTATTTTCTCGACGATGGTTTCAAAAGGTTCATCAATAAACAGCAGTCTGTTTTCAATCCAAGCAATATTATTTGCGACCTGCACTTTGCTTACTGCTATTTGATCAGAAGAATATTTCCAGACACCTGCTTCTCCGGGAACCAAAGTTGCTTGCAAAGCACCATCAACCAGCTTTACCGAGCCCTCAGCAAGGGTGGTCGTAATCTCGTGTACTCTGTCATAAGCATTTACGTTAAAACGCGTTCCTAAAACTTCAACCCGTAGCTTTTCGGCATGAACCCGAAAAGGATGATGCGCATCTTTGGCAACTTCAAAAAAGCCTTCTCCGGTGAGGTAAACGTCTCTGGTTCCAGTCTCCGAAAAATGAGCCGGAAAACGCAATGTACTCTCTGAATTGAGATAAACCCTACTACCATCTGCAAGCAACAGATTCAGACGCTTTCCAGGAGGCACTCTAAGTGTATTGTAAGTTGTTGCCTTTGAGCTCGAAGGAGTGAAATCAAGTACTCCTTTCTTTTGAACTCCCAACGCATTACCTGCCGCGTCTGTTAGTGTAATCTGACCATCCTCATCAAGTGTGATGGTCTCTCCGTTTTCATAGGTTAGGGTTATCTGTCCGGGATTATAAACCTCTTCTCCCCCATTTATGAAGTAGAAATAACTTAAGGCACTACTAAGCAACCCTAAAATCAGTACAGCAGCATATCTGTACCAAGTTGGAAATGAAACTCTTCTTTTGGATACAGATTTAAAAAGAATATCAGTATTTGGCCGCTTTTCATTCCTTCGGCTTTGAAGAGTTAAAAGATAATCCTGTTCTACCGCATTTTTAAAATAATAGGCATTGCGTTTACTGCTTTTAACCCAACCCTCAAGCTCCTGAAGCTCCTCATCACTTATGCAATGATTCTGAAATTTTTGTATTAAATCGTCAACGTTTTCCATGCTTTACAATCATAAATCACCCTAGTGACGAAAAAAAACCGCATAACCCTTAAAAAAAAATTGATTTTTTTTTAACCTTTACTTCATAATGCATAATCCCTATGAATAACGAGGCATTGAATGAATTACTTAAAAAAGGTGATGAGCATTCCTTTGCCCTGATTTTTGAAACTTTATATCAGCCATTGGTAGCCTACTTAATGCAGTATGTAGGTAAAGCAGCTGATGCAGAAGATATTGCTCAAAATACGTTTATTAAACTCTGGGAAAAAAAAGACCAACTTGATTTAGACACTTCGGTTAAAAGTTACATCTATAGTGCTGCCTATAATTTGTTTATAGACACTTACCGAAAGAAGAAAAAACAGGAAACATATCTTGATCAGCTTAAAAATGAAACGCTGATTAGTCTTTCAGAGGAACCCGAAGATTCGCTTGAACATAAACTTCTGCTCATCTCTAAAGCGGTGGATTCACTACCCCCACGATGCAGGGAAATTTTTATAATGCATAAAAAACAGGGTTACTCTCATAAAGAAATCGCGAAACAGCTCCATATCTCAACCAAAACTATAGAAGCTCAATTGCGCATTGCATACACCCGCCTGCGAGAAGAACTCAAAAACAAGCCTGATTTGTATTTGACACTCATTTTTGGAAAAAGGCTTAATAGCATTTAGAGTTAAAAACAATTAATTCAAATGAAGCTCTTTCCAGAAAAGGAACATAAATGCCAAACCTCAATGTCATGAGCAACTATCGAAACAACCATTTAAATTGATAATCCAGTTCTTAAAAAGAACTGGATGAACCCTTTCTTATACCGAGCAACTTCTATTTATAGGTTCTATTAATAAACACTTAATAATTAATCAGGGATAGTTAATGCTAGATAAATTATAGACACATACCTCGTGCTTTTAGATATTTATTTCCAAACGATATGAAGATGATTGTGATTTTCTATTCTTCCTTAGTTTACACTGTAGCTCATACATATCATTGCTGATTTTCTGCTCTACTACTCGGGCATACTTTTGAGTTGTGGAAAGTTTGGTATGCCCCAACATTTTGGATACCGTTTCAATTGGCACATCATTTAGCAGAGTAACTGTTGTTGCGAAAGTATGACGGGCTACATGGAAAGTGAGGTTTTTTTCAATCTTACAAAGCTTAGCAATCCTTTTAAGATATTGATTTACCTTTTGATCGCTATACACCTGAAGGAGATTGTTGCCATTGAGTACTTCAAGCGTTTGATCATAGTAATTAAGAATACTTTTCGCTTCGTCTAGTAAGGGTAATTTTACTGGGGTTTTTGATTTTTGTCTTCGCAGCATTATCCATTTTTGCCCATCTATGCCCGTAATCACATCTTTCTTTTTGAGATTCTTTACATCAACATAGCTCAGGCCAGTATAGCAGGCAAAAACAAATAAATCCCTTACCAAACGCATTGAATTGTTTGAAATAGCTTTTGTACGAAGGATTTGAAGCTCCCGCTCTTCTAAAAACGGACAGTCAAAATCGTCATATTTTAGTTGGTAAAGTTCAAAAGGATTAAACTTTATCCATCGATGTTTCAACGCTAAAGTGGTAAACTTCTTTAAGCGCTCCATATGTTTCATTATACCATTATTATTTAACGGCTGAGATTTCCTAAGGGTCTTACAACCTCTCAGGTAATCTTCAAACTTGACAATAAAAGAATAATCTATTTGATTCAAATAAATATCGTTAGCTCTGTATTCCTTATTTACAAATCTTAAAATGTACTTTTCTGTCGCAGTATAGTTCTTGGCAGTTCCTGGTGCTAATTTTTTCAAATCATTAGCTCGATGATATTGAATTAAATCATTTAATTTAAGTACCGGTCTATCTTTTCCCGTATAACGTAATTTAATAGCCTTAGCAGTGATAGGAAGTCCCTCCGCCTTCAGTTCACGATAAGCTACTTTTAGATTAGAAGCTATTTCATCTAATTCATCGTTAATTAATTTTGCATTAGTTCTGCGCTTAAATACTCTCTTTGATTTCTCGCACCAATCCTGTTCTAGTGCGGAGTGTTTAGTGCTTAGATCTACTCTAGTGCTATCCAAGGAAATTCGAGCATAAACAGGAAATGTTTGATCTTTCCTAATAGCGCTTTTTTTGATCCAAAAATGGACATTAAATGTGTGTGAAGTAATCATAACCTTCGTTTAAAATTGGAAAATCCGTTAAACGAAAGCCAAACCGTCCAAAAGTCAGTACCGGTTATGTGCCTTAAATATAGAAATTAGTTTCCTAAAAAAATAGGACACCAAATAGGACACCAAACTATATGCCTACAAATGGGCACAAAAAAAACCAGTAAAAATGTATTTTACTGGTTTTCATTTAATTAGATATTAAACATATACTGTTAAATATCTATTTAGTCGGGGTGGCAGGTAATTTGAAAACCTCCTTACCCCCTATATTTCCTGTATCTAACAGCTAAATTATTGGGTCTATTCACCGAATAATTCACTATACTTTAAAGAACATTCAAAATGATCTGATTTGATCGTATTTGATATTATAAAAGTATAAAAAATAATCTAAAGCCCTTAATAAGAGTAGGGTCGAAGTCAAAAGCTCCTTTAAAAAGGATTCAATCTTCAAAGTTGATTTCATAACGTGTACTACGACCCTCCCCTATAGGTATGAATACTTTTTTTGCTGCTAAATCCTGAAGGTCACGTGTTGCTGTGGCTTTTGATGTTTTGGTGAGTGCTATATACTTTTTTGCAGTCATTCCCCCTTCAAACCCTTCCGGTTCTTCATCAAGCATACGATTAACGACCTTTAACTGACGTTCATTAAGGGAATTTCTATTACGATCAAAAAAACGAGCTTTTCTCAAAGTAAAAGCAACAAGCTCTTCCGCTTGAGATTGAGCTTCTAAAACAGTATTGACAAAATAGATAATCCAATCGGTAATTTCATTGGACTGCTGGGCTTTTTTTAAAGCCTTATAATAGGCTTGTTTATCGTGCTCTATTGCTTTTGAAAGACTCAGCAGAATTGGCCGGTTTAAGTCTTGAGATAGCGCCTTTTCAGAAAGCGCTCTTCCTATCCTTCCATTACCATCTTCAAAAGGATGAATGCTCTCAAAATACAGATGTGCAATCGCTGAACGGATAAGTGGCTTTTTAATAGGGTTGGCTCCTTCTGGATGAGATTCATTGAACCATTTTATAAAAGCTTGCATTTCATTCGGAAGCAAATGGGAAGGCGGAGCTTCAAAATGGATCTTCTCCCTGCCCCAGCTCCCGGATACGATCTGCATCGGTTCGGAGTGCTTACGCCATTGCCCGGTATTAATGCGTTTAGCACTCGCTAATAGCGTTCTGTGCCATTCGAATAATGCCAGGTCTGTTAAAGGTTCTGCAAAATTTTGCCTAACCCGCACCATTAAATCCCCTACACCTCGTGCCATTGGGTCTTTGACCGTTTTGGGTGTACCATACCCCATATTGTTTCGTATAGAAGACATCACATCTTCCCTGCTCAGGTATTCTCCCTCAATTTCTGATGTTTTAACAGCCTCAGCAACCATTAGCGATAAGATAGCTTCCATTTGCATCGTATCTGAAAGTCCTTCCAATATACCATTAACGCGACCAGCCCTTTGGCTGAATTCAAAGAGCTTCTTTTCTATTTCAGTTGTTGTATACTTAAAATTAGGCCAGTCTTCGTGTTGCCAATTATACATGATGAGCCGATTAAACTATTTAATTAGCTCAAATATAGTGAAAATATGAGCCGATTAGCACTTCTAATCGGCTCATACTGCTATTTAAGCCTAGAATTTGAGTTTAATTTATTATTATTTGGGAAAAGTAAATTTGTTGAGGACAGCCTTGTATAGCTATAACAGGATTTATTTACTAATCTGTATAGCTAATTTAGGACGGGTCAAAATCACACCTCAGGCAGGGCAACTCCCAGGCAAAGGCATAGCAAAGCCTAGGATAGAGTATGAAGAGTGTATGAAAACGGGTTTTGAAAAGCAGAAAATTAAGATTTCATTAACAATAAATAGCACATTTTTTTAATCGCCCATTGAAGGCAGATAACTCAACAAGTCCCCCATCTCCAAAATTTCCTAAGCCAGAGATTATAGTCCTTTAACTAGCTATTCCTGAATATACAAGAACCCATTAGCTTGCGCATACGCTTCTATGGATTCTAAGCCTACTGCTTTTCGTCTTTGGTTTACGTTTTCAGGGTTGAGTATGGGCCAAATGACATTTTGCTTTTTAGTAGTATCCCACAGGGATTGGGTACCGTAAATTTGTTTTTGGTCTTCCCGCATCAGAATGCGATCCAGTAAAAAAGCCAGATACCGGGCTTTAGACTTGCCTTTCGCTACCGATATTTCCAAAAGCGGCAGGTACTTTTTTTGAATATCCAGAGGTGCGTGCTGAATTACCAACCATAAAGTCTGGTTGGCCAACTCCCCTACCTCTTGAATACCCGGCCATCCTTGTTTTTCAATCAGAATGATGACTTGATCTAGAACGATACTATCGTTACGGGGCATTAATTCATTCCGAAACCAGTTGTACGCTTTAGACTCGCGACCAAAACGCGTTTCCGCATCGGGTAATAGCAAACGAATGGTTTGATCCTGCATCCGCAAGTCTTCAAGTTGTTTTTTAAGCTCCAGATTCAACGAACTCAAATAGTCTGTTTTCAATGCCGGAATAGCATTTTTAAAAACAGACCAGTTTCCAGATTCTTTTAAGGCCGTCAAATCTGGATATTGCTGCAGCCAGTCTATATCTTCCCAGCCGTGACTTATCGCTTGTTCTAAATAGTCAAATGCTGTTTTCGTTTGGCCTGCCAAAGCGGCCGTACAGGCCGCATTGTAATAATCGGAAGCAAAACCCGGATGTATTTGAAAAGCCTTCTCCCATAGGATAGCGCTCTCCTTATAAGCTTTGGCCTGGTATAAGGCTGTTGCATCGATTACATAGGCATCATAGGTTTGACTGCACAGATTAAACGAACTGAAGAAAATCAAAATCAGGAATAGTGCTCTCATAGCAATTACTTTAGTTCACAAAAGTAATTTTCAGGAAGCTCTTAAAATTGTATAAGTGGGACAGCTACTCCAGATTCCAGAAAATAGCATTATCTAAATCAGATACTTGTCTGGTGAATTTTATAGGAGTGGAGTGCGTAATCTGTTTTACGTTTTTAATAAAATCAGACTGGTCGTAAAAATGGGCTACTGCTGCCTGGGTTAAACTAATGGAATTAGCCTCGAGATACCGCTCCAGTGATTTTCTAAACTTCAGGGTTTTTAAAAATGTACGCGGACTGCAATTTAATTCCTGTTTAAATACGCGGTACAGGGCCTTACGGTTGGGATAGTAAATCTTTAAAATCGCTTTTGTAGCAATTGACTGTTCAACTTGTAAGACTTCTTCTAAACATTGACGAAAGTGCTCATTAGTTTCCGATTTTAATTGGTTTTTTAAAAATGCATCTAACAACTGTGTTTTCTCCACGAAGGTAGGGGCATTCCAGATTTCATCCCGAAGCGTATCCAAAGCGGGATTCCATTCATTAAACGCGGAGATCTCCGAGTGATTAAATAAGCTAACAGGTTTTTCGACAAAGCGGCTTATGCCGTAGGGTTTAAAAATAATGCCTGTTTTTTGAAACGGACCGTTAAGCTCCACCTGATGCGGCCGCTTTCGAAGGGTAGAATACAATACAGAACCTTTGGCTTTATCCGGATGTACCACAGTCCTATCTCCTTCTGTTTTTGCAAGAGAATTTTTATAAATGGTAACCGCATGTTTGATGTGGGGATAATAGGTAAAGCGCACCTGCCCGTTTACATCCTCACTACAGTGAAAGTAATACGAATCAATATACCCTTGAAGCGCCTTAGCCGGTTTAACGGAGGTAAAAAAGGTTGGGTTTTGTACATTTTAGAGGGATTGCCCTATATATCTTTAATGTGTCAGAACGGAATTAATTTAACCTAAAGCTGTGCTCTATATGACTAGATACCAATTTAATAACTTGAATCTATATCGTCTAAGGCTTTTTTACTCGGTAAAACCATATTAGTCAAAAACCATCGAAATTAATTGATCCGAATCTTCTTGTTGTTTGACTTAAATTATCATAAAATCTTTAAATATTTCTGGATTAAGGTTACTATTATTAGCCAAAAACTGCATAATATCTTGAGTGTACTTTCTTGTTAAATCTGGGAATTTTTCAACATGCTTAGTCTCAATTTTTACCTTATTCGAGTAAAAGCATTCACTTAAAATTAATTGTAGCAACGCTGGTATTTGCGCAGAGGCGTATGTGTGTTGAGAGAATCTAAAACTCATATTAAGAAACTCCCCCTGCCAATTTGGCTCAAATTCAGCATCTGATTTAGTAGCCTGACTAACTAAATCATGTATTTTTCTTTTTTCATTTAAGGATTCAGCACCACCATAAAGCATATTTGTAATAGACTTACTTATATCCGAAAAATTTAACATCATGGCATCGCTGATTATTTTTAAAACTGCTATTGAAAATAATTCAGCAACTCTATAGAAGATAATTTTTTCATTTACTGTAATTGCCTTTTTATCAAAAAGTTCTGATTGCTTAGGAAAATTTAAAATATGTAGAAGATTATGAATATTTTTCCAGTCTTCTCGATTCCAATAATCTAGAGAAATATACTCGACGAGCTTTTCATCCGCTTTTTTGAAATCCTTTAAAGCATTAATGTACTTAAGATATTTTGCGTTTTCAACCCTTAATTGCCTATCAATATCAAAATCCTGTCCAAGAAGTATTTGACGTATTTCCGATTCGGTAATACATCTAATTTTATTTTTTAAAGCTACTTCTCGCGCATTTTGATGTATGCGACTTTTTATTAAATAGCCTCTATCTAAATTATAATAATCAACAATTCCGACAAATTTAAAAAGTTCTTCCAAGGCGCCTGTATCTCCACTCTTACACTCAGATCCTATAGTAAAAAAAGACAAGTCACTATTAAAGCGATATCCAAAAACATCAATATCCGATATATCGTGAGTCTGAAATGTTTTGATATAACTTTTAGTTCTTAATGCGACTTCAAAATGAGTAGAAAATCCCATACTTTCGAATAAGATTTTACACAGAAGTTTTAAGTCCAGATCTTTATTTAGTATTGTTTTACTCATTATTCTATACCTCTCAGTAAATCATTAATTCTATTAATCGTTGAATGCGACTTTTCATATTGATTTTCTCTTAAGAAATGAGTTCGAGTCTGAGTAGGATGAAGAATATTGCCCGGTATCAATATTTTTTTTGCTATTTCCTCCGAATCCTCAAATTTGGAAGTATCTCCTATTTCAAGCATTTCTAATGCCATGTATACAACTAGTTTATTTTCATCATTATCGATAAAATGAACTTCATATTTAGAACCTGAAGGTATAATTTTGACTAAACCTAAGTTCCTTGCTGGCTCATATTGCATTAAGCTTTCGGAATGCCCTTTGATAAATCCCCTATTAACAAGAGCATTTATTAATCTATCAGGAGCAAAAATTTTAGTAATACCAGCAAAATTCTCACCGTACCTTACACAAGAAATTAAAACCCTTGCTTTATGCAATAAATTTTTTTCCAATTTCCCAACTCCTTTTCTTGGAGTAAATAAAAACTTTTTGAGTCCAGAAGTCGAGTTTACTGATAATGTAGGTACGCAACCAAGCTCAATTGCATCGTGTAATACCTTATCTTCATTGAAACGACCATCAGGTAAACCTTGATAAGATTTAATTCTATCAATTGATTTCATAAAATCCTCTGAATTGTGATTCTTTAGCAGTTCAAAAATCTTATCAGGATTGTCGTCCCAATAAACTGGGCTGTAAATGATACTTTCAGAATCTGCTGGAGATGTATAAGTATCCAATAAGGAAGCACCTTTACAAACGTCTTTTATTTGATCATAAGAATTAATATCTAAATCAAGCCCACTTATAACTTCTTTTTCCTTGTGTGGAAAAGCACTAAGCTTTTCTAAAATCGCAAGTGTTTTCTGAGCTAAATCACTGGTGTTTTCCGATATGAAATAATCACCTACTCCGCTATATGTTTTTTGCAAATCTGGTACAACTACATCTATCCTTTTTATTTCACTTTTACCAGTGTGATACTGGAGTCGTACAAAGCCGAGAGCCTCTAAATGCGTTAATGCCTCCTTTGCTAGCGGCTTTGAAATTTTTAGCTCACCTGAAGCAGCATAAAATGGCTTTAAATCCTTGATCGTTTCATGATCTTTTATAGTTGTTGCTATTTGTATTGCTGATCCTAAGCCTTTTAATAAATCAAACTCAGTTTCAATTATAGCCCCCGTACTTTGAACTAGTCCATGATGGACATCGTGTATTTTTACACCTAATGATGTTTTTTTATCCATGAATTTCTATTCTTTTTAAATACTGCTTAAAGCTAATTTTATAAAAATTATCCTGAGTTAAAAATTACTCACATTGGCTTTTTTAATCTTTCCAAATAGCTCACTTTATCCTTTTCTGCCTGAACCAAACGCTCGTATAATTTCTTGTTATCCTCGTAAGCTTCAATCAATTTATCTAATGGATTGAAAGTACAATTATAGTTTAGGGATGCAGATTGATCGTGAAATGTATTACCAATAATATTAAATACAGCTTCTTCAGAAAAATTCTCTATTCCCTCTTTAGTAACTCCCAAAACCTGCGCCACCCGTTCCAGTTTTTCATCATCCACCGTTTCACTTTTTTCAAGAGTAGACACACTTTGTTGGCTAATGCCTAGTTCTTCGGCAAGGGTTTCCTGCTTCATTCCGCGCAGTTCTCTAATGCGGGCAATTTTACGGCCTATATGATTGGGTTTGGTGGTAGTCATCTGCTTTATTTTTTGTTAGTACACTTAAGTTCTGCCTTTTGGTGCTGGTAAAATACAAGTTTATACAGGTATTTCACAAGCCGCGTTAGTAGGGTACGCGTCATCTCCGCTATACTTTTAAAGGATAACAGAAACCTGAAACACTCAGAGTTAATCAAAAGTAAGGCTTTTCTTTTAAAAGTTTTAGTAAATGAAATTCAGCCGGAGTTTAGTTAATCCTTTAATCGCCAGCCCATGAAAACACCAGCCAGCACCAGCCCTGAAATCCATAAAGTAATAGCGGTCATCCGCAGCTTATGCAAAGTGCATACGGTTTATCTGATCAGGCAACTCCAGGTTACAACAACTCACGAGTCTGCCACTAGATTATCCAAAATCAGAAAACCGCGTTCCCATTACGTGTTTACAATGCTAATCATAAGTAAAGATCAGGTTTCTGATCCCAAAATATTTATGAATGAGGTATTCAATAAGACTCAGGAACAGATTACCCTCTATTCCATTCATTACACCCTCAAGGAAGCCAACAATAAAATCAACTACGGCTGCAATTTCTTAAACCGGGTACTCAGGGAAGGTACTTTGCTATATACCGAAGACAACCGGATTGAACTACCCGGCTCTTACCTATGCCATCCCGATGTGTTTCGCGAAATCAAAATGCATTGGGATAAAAGGCTGGAACACGCACTGTACTTTGAGGAAAAATCTACAATCTGCGAAGAAAACCCGAGCAATCAGGGAAGATACCTGCTGTTACAACAGGCCATTCAACAAGCCTGTCTGGGATTGATCTATGTTTTCTGGGAATATCAGCCCTCCTATTATTCCCTTCCCTATCTCCTGCACCTCTGTGAGCAGTTTTCAGAAGTTCCAAAGATCATCTACCCTAAAAAATCCTTTCGATCTCAATTGATGTATTCCCGTCTTTGTCACGCCCACTTTAACCTAAACGAAAAGATACCCGAAGATCCTTCTGAATCAGACTCCCTTAAAGCGGAACACCTGACTTATAAATTTATTCAGGCCGCTCGTAGAGAGGCCAATTAAAAGCTTGAGGAACTGAAAAAACTGCACCACCTAAAAACAAGTGATGATGAAAACCAATAAAATCAATAAACTAAAACTTAAATGTTTGAGCAAAATAGCCAATTCCCATTACGGTTTAAAGAAGGAGCAAAATGCCCGGTATACGTTCAGGACTGCGACGATTCCTTTTGACGATCATACCGATTACCTCTCGAAAGCAACTGCATTACTTGAAGTCTGCGTTCTTGCTCTGGATGGTCAGGGAAGTTTTCATTCTAAAACACTCAGTCATCAGGACCTTGACACCTGTGTAAAAACGGTATTAGAAATGGCTATAGAAATGATGCCAAACGATGATATGTTTAAATACCAACAAATCCTGGCTATTCTCGAAGAAGATACGGAAGGGAGTCACTTTCCTGAAAAACTCAAGAAACTACTTAAATCGAATGCTGATGAAAAAGAAGAAAATGCTTAAACGCCTTAAACAGGTAGGTGAAGACCACCTGAGAAAGCTGAGACCTCACCCCCACTTTAGAGATCATCAACAAATTTGCTTCCCGGTTCAGAATCATCTGCATCTGATGTTCTTGATAGAAGACCTCATTAAAGTGAGCGTAATGGCTCTAAATGGTATCGAACGCGGAGGTGATCGGCCTATAAAAGAACCCGAACGCAGTATTTCAGAAATTCTGAAGCACGCCCTCGACCTTCTTCCTCTAGAAGAAGCGGAGTTTATTGATAAAATCAACAAAATCTTAAATCAGCAGACTACAAAAGACTATTTCTGAAGCTGCAACATTAAAATCAAGAACTATGGAAACCAAGAAACTTTTAGATCAGCTCCTGGAGCTTAAAAGGAGACATATTGAATTGATTAATGATACCCGGAACATAAACTACACCTGTGGCCTGGCTTCTAATTACTCGGAACTCATGCATCGGATTGCCGACCTACTTAAAACTTCTAAAAAGGCTTTGGAAGGTATGCACGCCGTTCCTGAAACCAATCCAACGGAAATCGAATACAATGTAGCTGATGTTATAGGGATTGCTATTAAACTGCTTCCATTTTCCGAAATGCAGTTTATAGATGAAACAATGGAGTTGTTAAGTGAAGAATCATCAACGCATACCGATCACTAAACCATTTACTTATTTCATCTTGAGCAAATCCTTTTTTGCTCAACTGAAATAGCATTGTAGATCAAAACGCATACGGAATTTTGGTGTTTCATTTACTTCCTCCAGAGCCGTCGCAATACCTTTTTTGATAGTTGTCACCTTCGGGATTTTAAATTAGAAGAGGGCTATAAATAGGAAGGTAGAGCCGACCGTTTTATGCGCCCGACTAATTTAGAATCCTGTACTTTTGCTATCCTAAAAGGTATGCTGTGGGAAGTGTATTAAAAAGAAAATAAATCACGAAAGTAAAAGATTGTCCATTCCAGGTTAGGATGCTCAGCGAACTCAGGTCAAAAATGGCTAACAAGATTTAATACTATAAAATTGACATTTTTGGCCTGTGTTCAAGACCTTTTGGACGAACCTCTTTCCCCGAAACCTCGTGCAGGGGAATGTGGTGAGGACTACCTGAATTATCCTTCTTTACCCCTATCTAAATAGGATTTGTCGCAAAAATCAGCCTGTTTATAGGGATTAAAAGCACATTTGTCGCAAACTGTTCAAAACCCATCAAAAAACAGATGCTTAAAACACTGAAATAAAATGAGTTATATCTCTATAACATCGCGCAGCGTGTTACCCTCTTGCTACTCATTTTATATTCGCTACGCTACTAAAAATGGTACTTTCAATTTGGGTAATAGATTATCTATATTTCTTAGAGCTTTGTTTGTTAACTTAAATGTATGAATTTATGTGACTTGGCAACTCCCATATTTTATACGTATCAGTCTTGTCATTATTTACTATCCTCTTTTAATAGTTTTAACCTTTTTAGATACCTGTTATAAATAGGTTTTAAACCATTTATCGTATTCTTTGTGCTCAACCAATAAGTTATTGTATGAGCTGCTCTATACTCAGGCGTTGTAAGTTGTTTGTATCTTTTTGAAACACTTATAGCAACTGATCGAGAGATTCCTCCAGAAATTAAATTTCTAACATCTTTGTCCCGAGTCCCTAATTCTAAAGCTGTAGGAAGCCCCATGGTAATTTTATATTCTTCCTTTTCTTCTTCTGTTAGAATCGAATCCAAAACGTCTACTAAAAGCTTAGTGTATTTTACGAGTAAGTATGTAACTACAGAAGAATTTACTTTAATAATTTTATTAATTAACTTATTAACCTGATACTTATCATTAGGATCTAATCGTTCTTCAGGCAATACTCGACTATCAGTTGAATAAAATTTAATATCATTATCAATAAGTTGCTTATAACTGAGACCTTGCAGCCAAGTAGTAGCGTGAATTGCTAAAACAGTGGGGTTCATATTGATTATACTGTATCGCTCAAATGCCTCTTGGCTTAAATTAAAAATGTTTTCCAAACCCTGAAATATTGTAAGTAACTGCCAAAAGAAAGGTCGGTCACTATTTGGTTTGCCTTCTACATCCTCTCGTCGTCTTCTTTTCTCTAAAATTGGATTTGGAGTGATGACCCAATTTGAAATATCACCATTTTTCACTTTTAAATAAAGATCATTTTGAAGAATAGGATCTATGGATTGATTTTCAATAATTATCTTTCTAGGGACTTCAAGACTATTCAAAGTTTGCTTAAGCATTTGAACATGATCTTGAATTAATAATTCAGGAACTCCTTTCCCGTAAAGATAATAAGCAATGTTTTGTGGATTTTTTATATATCGGTTTCTAATAAATAGAGTAAGCTGCTTTTGCTGATAAGTGGCATTTTTATCTATTTTATCATCCTCATTTAGAACCTCTATATCATTAATATTTAAACCTAAATATGCAAAATTATATTGAGGAATATTCCTAGTCGAATAGGTTGTTATTTCTTTTTCATAGTCCGCGTCAAAGTATTCAGAAGGAAGTTTGCCTTTATGATCTGGTTTTTCAATAAAATAAATAGTCCCAAAAAGAGATTCACTTAATCTTCCTGCTCTACCTATTAAGTTTCCAAATTCAAAATCTGTTAGATCATCTAGATTCTTTCGAGGGGCAATAATAAATAGATTATTGGCTGGTAAGTTTACCCCCTCAATCAAAGTAGAAGTGCAAAATAGATTATTAATTTCCCTATCTTGAAACAGCTCTTCTACTTCCTTTCGAATAATATCAGGCAATTTTCCGTGATGAAAGGCAACTCCTTTTTCCAAACACTCAATTAAAAAGTAATCTTCGTGAAACTCATCTTTAAGAAATTCTATTAGTTCTTGAACACGCTCAGAAATTTCCATTTCCTCTATTGACTCTTGATATTCTTGTGCCCATTTCTCAGCATAATCCCCTCTATTACTGTAAATGAGATTAGAATTCTCTGATGCAATAAGATTTATTAATCTTTGAAGTATGTTGCCGTTAGTGCCATTTTTGAATAAGGATTCTGCATTAAAATTAGTTTGGGCCTCTATGAAAAAAGGTTTATTAATACCATCTCTCACTTCTACTTCTATATTTTGAGAGTCATTATACCTTATAATTTTTTTGAATTGAATTACCGGTGATAATCGAGTAACAATTGATTTTGCCACTCTTTGAAATAGCTCATTATAGGTTTTTTCTGGATTTAATATATGTGGCCCGGCAGTTATTAATTGAGCTTTAGGGAATTGAATAGATAAATCTTCGAAAACATTTTCAAAAGTTGCTCCTCGACCTTGCTCGTCCTCTACACCTTGAATTTCATCAATAAAAATAAAATCAAGTTTTATTTTAGATTCTAAATCCGCAGATAACAATTTTATACACCTTTCAGGTGTAAGAATGTAGAGAAGCTTGGGCTCTCGATAAACTTCTTTTAAAAAGTCTTCTTCTTTTTCAGATATTTCATCATTGTCTTCGATATAAGCAGTACGTATGAGAGTGTTGGAGTATGTAAGCTCAACTCTAAACTCTTCACTCACTTGATTTATTAAAGCCCTACTGGGAACAACGAATAGTGCCTTATAATTACTTCTTATAAAAAAAACTTCAGCTAGATATTGTTTAATTATAAATGACTTTCCCGAAGAAGTTGGTGCTGAGACTGCTAAGTTCGAAGTTTCATTTAAACCGTTCCATAATTTCCTTTGGAAAGAAGTAAGTAGAACAGCACCTGCGTCTGTATTAATGGTATTATGTTGTCTTTGCAAGCTTAACTCAAGAGATAAAAGACCATCATAACCTAGAAATGGGAATGGACTTTTTGAAGGGGAGCCTTTCGAAATTAACTCCTTAAAGAAACGAGTAGCAGTTAAATTACCTAATCTTGAAAATAGTACATAACATACTCCAATAATATAAGTATTCTCTTTCTTTTCAGTATTGGTGAGATATAGCAGTGATGCAAATCGCTGTGCTCTAATCCTATGATCTTCGATATCACTACTTGCTAAAATTGAACACAACCATACCGCTTTTCGCAACAGTTTAAATTCTATTTCTTTTTCTTTATTTCTAGTATAAGAAAAATGATTGCTATGAAGAAAATTGAAATTTATAATAGAAAAAACTTCAAGAAGGGAAGTGTGATTAAAGGCTTGGTCTTGTAATTTTTTTTCTCCTTCCATCCTTATAAGAGCTTATCATCCATAGCTGCCCTAAATTTTGATACATCATCAACAGGAAAAAGAAAAAAATCCAAAAAACTGTGTTCTAAATTTTGATTTTTGATATGATTGGTTACAAGATCAAAGACCTCTTTCTTTTGTTTTAATCGGTTTAAAAGTTCTTTTGAAATCAATTCTTTAAAGTCATCCCTTGAGGTAGCTTTCTTCTGAATATCCAGGATGAAAGCACGCTCATACATTAAAATGATAGGATGTACTAGGATCTGAGATTTATAAGCCTCAGTTTCTGGATCTAACCGATCGTATAATTCATCAATATCAACTCCTTCTATATCATATATATCGATATTGTCCCGAGCAATTAAAAGTTCATGATTCCGGTTATGAGCACTTTCTCGATCATTATGATATCTATTTATTGATCCCAAAGCATCTACTATAGCCCCTGATAGGCTTTGCATTATTTTAGATTCACCGAATAAAATAGCTTTTTCATTATTGTAATCACCTAAAAAAACACCATCACTTCCTTTAACTTCATCATTTACATTTGTTAAATGTTTTATTTTATGTGCAATCATTTTACAACCAAGAACACTTTCTACCAAGGCAAAAAGTAAGAGTTCGCCATATTTTCCGCCTATATAACTCTCTCCTTTTTTACGAAAAAAAATACGGCTTCGATTAAAGATTTGACTCCAAGTATCTCTTTCAACTCGTTCACTTTCCTCAGCAACTAAATTCAAAATATCTGCTTCCTCAATATTTGGATTTGCCTTTCGTATAGCAACTTCATTACGCTTTTGTTGTCGGGATATATCTTTTTCAATTTCTTTAATGCTATAAACATAATATGGAATAATTTGAGAGAGAAAATTACTTAAAGAAAGATAATCCAACTGAGTAGATGAAGGCATTATAGTATAAACCCGCATATTAACCTTATCACCTATCTTTTCCGTTAGATGAGAAATTAATTCTTCATCAACCCATCGTCTATTAATTTGAATAAGACTATTTCCTGACATAAATCACTTAAAATCATTAAATATAACAAGATTTAAGATAATTTATTAAAATATCCATTTTCCTAATTAAAACTAATTATTACCACACATTTTCTTCTCTATAATTACCTGATCCAATCTTCCCATATCCTTGCTAAGCTTATCTTCCATAACTCGCGCGTAAATCTGAGTTGTAGATAGCTTGGTATGACCCAAAACTTTAGAAACGGTTTCTATAGGTACACCATTTGACAACATAACCACGGTGGCGAAGGTGTGACGGGCAGAGTGAAAGGTGATTTTCTTTCGAACTCCAATAGCGAGCATGATATCTTTCAAATACTTATTCATTTTCTGATTAGAGATCACCGGAAAGACCGCATTTGAATCCTGTAAAATGTTGTGTTCTCTATATTTCTTAAGAATCGTATTTGCGGAGTGCAACAAGGGTATTTTAACCGACTGCTGGGTTTTCTCGCGCTTAGTATAAATCCAATCTTTACCGTCCATTCCCTTGACCAATTGATCTGTGGTCAGTTCTTTCAAATCGATATACGATAAACCGGAATAGCAAGAAAACAAAAACAGGTCTTTCACCCGTTCGAGCGATGCACTCTTAAAATAGGTCTCTTCCAGTTTTCTCAATTCGCGTTCCGTTAAAAACTGGCGGTCATTCTTCTCAAATTTAAAAGAATAACTGTGGAATGGATTTTTAACCAACCATTCCAGTTTAATAGCCAAGTTCAGGAGCTTTTTAAAGCGTTCTAAGTGCTTCATCGTTCCATTTGGCCCACAGGGCTTCTGTCCCTTTTTGGGTTTAACCTTACGCAGGAAATCTTCAAATTCGGTTATGAATTGATAATTGATTTGCTTTAAGTATATATTATTAGTTTTCTTGATTTCTTTTAAAAATCGGGAAAGGTATTCCGCTGTAGTATAATAGTTCTTAAGCGTACCCCATTTGAGAACCCCTTGCATCTTGTTATTGTGATATTCAATGATATCCAACAGCGTCATATGATCCTCGTCAAAACCTAAATAATAAGCTTTGATTCGATCTGCTGTGATAATCGAGTCTTTATCCAAAAGCTTTTTATGGGCATCAAGCAACTTGGAGTAAACCTGGTCTAAATAACTGTTTAAATTTCTTGCTTTTGCTGTGGTTCCCCGGACTCTTCCCTTGGAAGGGTCCCAATTATTCACTGAAGTTTTTCTTTTTAAGCTCATTTCTGAGCATTTTCCATCTACGGTTATCCGGGCGTAAATAGACAATTCTGGTTTGTTCCGATTTAATTTTCTAGTGAAGAATAATACGGAAAAGGTAGTAAAATCAGGCATTTCGAGCGTCTTTTAATGAAACATTAGTTTTTCAAAGACGAGAGTCAAACCTTTCAAAATGTCCTTCTAAGATAGTGAATCGAGGTTAAAAATGTATTCACCGAATCATTCACTAAACTGCTTGATATCAAACCCTATCAATTGATAGGGTATAAAATAAAAAAGCCTGTAAATCAATAGATTAACAGGCTTTTAGTTTCCACTTATATGTGGTTCGTCGGGGTGGCAGGATTCGAAAACTCAAATTTACCACCTCAATACCAGTACTTTACTAATAAAATTCTAAAATAGGACACCAGTTAGGACATCAAAATGAACATTTTTGGCTTTCATAAATATAAAAATATATAAATACTGTTATAATTTATTGCTTCAGCTCGATTGTTTTTGTAGTCTTATCTTTTTAAAGTAAAATGACCTTTATGAACTTTATCGCCATCATATTCAAAAAGAAACCAATATTCTGATGAAGGTAAAGGATTACCTAAGAATGTTCCATCCCAACCTGATCCTGACGGATTAAGCTGCTTTAAAAGTTTACCAAAGCGGTCAACTACAAAAATTTTTGCGTCTTCGTAATTATAAGCTCCTTCAATATTCCAGGTATCATTATAACCATCACCATTCGGAGTGAAAAATTTAGAATAGCCTATAGCGACTATATTCTTAGTAAGCGTTCGGCATTCTAAGGCATCGCGAACGTAAACTATATACTCCCCCGGGGAAATGGTAAATTGAGGATTACTTTGATAGTTAAATCCGTCGACGGAATATTCAAAGTCTCCAACACCTTTAGCATCGATACTTAGGGTTAGTCGATCTGAAAAGCCACTGATTTCAGTAGTAAAGCTTTCTGGAGCACCGGAGGAATCAACTTGAAATTCAAAATCCATAAAACAGGTTACACCTTCTAAACTTTGAGAGACTTCAAGAGTGTATCTACCTGTTTCTGTAATCTTCAATTCGGAATTAGTGCTAATGAGTTTATCAAGTTCATTATACCACGTGTAGGTTTCATAATCACCTCCTGAAACCAGTAATTCGGGAGAATCGGGACAGATGACATACGTTTTTTCTAAAGGAGGATCTGCCATTTTATTTACTAAAAGATTAAAATCCTTTAGAGCATAACAATCGGGATATAAACGGTTTTCTATCCTAGCATAAATTAAAGTTTCCAGTTGGTTTGTTCGATAATCTGAGCTATTTAGCGCATTTTCACCAGCAATGGCATCTGCTTCATTAGTATAATAGCTAACCCTAAATTCATCAGGATTTTGACCATTTAAAATTTCCAAATCCTTTTGACTTAGATCAAATTGGTAATTCAATTGCTCGCTGACTGCACAAACAACAAGATTTTCAGGCTTAAATGCCATGGGTGTTTTGTAAACCTGTATATCAAATGTCCCGGTTAAAACACAATCATCTAAAGTTCGATTTACTTTACGGTAAAAGATCACATTCAAACCTAATTTTGCTTCATAACTTGATATAGAACTAGAGCCGCTGTTTGCATCCTCCTGGGTAAGATGTAAACTCACTTCAAATACACTTTCATCCTGGCCTCCAAGTATTTCTGGTATTTTATAAGTAAGCTCTATATATTCGACTAAATCATTATCAGCATCACATAGCTCAATAGCAGCGATATCTGTAAGTGAGGGTGACTCTACTACCTCAATTCTAAAAGATTTAATATCGAAACAGGCAGTTTCCATTTTATGCTGTAAACGCACAAATACCATTTGCTCCTTAGCCGTTACACTTCGATAATCTACAGGATTTAAGGAATTCAAGTTCAAATTTGCATCTGCATAGGTTCTGTGATAGCTCAGCATAAAATCATTCAGATCCTTTCCGTCTAAAATCAATTCATTTTGATCATTCAGATTAAAATACGCGAAGCCATCATTATCTATATCGCAGACCAATAAATCAGGCAGGTCAGGGATTAAAATTTCATCAAAAACTTGTATGGTAAAATTTCCAACTGCATAGCAGTCTTTACTATTCTTATTTTCAATTCTGAAGTAAATGATCTCCTTTGGCTGCTTATTAGCATATAATCCATTAATGGAATTTGAAGCAACCTTAGCATCTTCTTCTGTCCTGTAAAATGACACTTCAAAAATTGAACTTGCATTGGAACCCAAAATTTCCGACAGCTTTTGTGTGAAATCAAAATCATATTGCCCTCCTGGCGCACAAACCAACCAATCTGAAACTGCCTGAAGTGTGGGGGACTGGCTAAGTTCCACATAAAGTGTTGTTAACGCATAACATTCTGTTGCTCCCCTACTCTCAATACGTGCCACTAATTCTTGTGAACCAAAATTAGCTTCGTAGTTCTCTGGTAAAGTGTTTTGCTTATTTAAAGCATCGGTTTCTGTTTTGTACCAGGTTACATTAAAGTCGCCAGCGGATTGATTCTTCAGAACCTCATTTGTCTTCGCCAGCAGATCTATTTCCTGTGCTCTTTGGATTCTACATTCTATAATTGCTGAAGGTTTATGGGCAACAGGTGGTGTATAGATCGTAATTTCCTCTTCCTGTTCAGAGGTCTTGCCGTCCTGGGCTGTAACTTTAAGTTTTACAAGATACGTTCCCGGGGCGTGGTAAGTATGTGTGGTTTCTGCTTCTGTTGATGTAAATCCATCCCCAAAATCCCATAAAACACTTGCAATTTCTAAACTGGAATCAGCATTAAAATGGGTTTCTTCACCAAAACACAAGTTTTCAATATCAAGACCTACATTAAAATAGGACTGAATGAAAGGGGGTAAACCCAAACGAACCGTTCTATTTTGAGTAGGAACCTGATCCAAACGCAGGTCTGCTTCCAGACCAGTCTTATTGGGATAGTTAATGACACTTAGGGCCTTGCGATCCTGATTAGCCATATAAAGTTTTCCATCTATACCCAGTTGTAAACCATAAATTGCCCTTTTGGGAAAGATTTCACTGGGAAAGTACTCAAACTCACTGTTTCGAACATCAGCAGCGGTAACATCATATTGGAACACGTTATCACGAGTACTGATGTAAAGCTTTTTACCCGATGGTGAAAATTCGGCTCCAAAATAAATTTCGGCACCTTCCGAAAGTGTAACGGGGTTAGAAACCTTACCGGTTGAGGCATCAAAATCGAGTAATTGCGCCTCTACTCCCCAATGACAGACGGCTAATTTAGTACCGGCAGGCGAAACCTTCATAGTCCCTAAAGTCATAAATGAACCATTTTCTATAGGATCGAAATTAGGATCCTCAATCACCGTACCCGCATTACTAATAATCGGATTGACTGAAACCCCGTTCTCCGTAATCAAATAGGCCTGAAAGGCATTATTCCCATAATCATGGGCCAGTACCCATACATCTTTACCATTTGCGTGTAATACGGCATTTAACTTTTCTGAAGTTTGATTATCTAATTCAATGTTTTTTTGAGTAATAGCACCTAAACCCCCATTAGCAGTTATATCAACCTCTGAATAATTTAAACCACCCAAGGCTTGGTAATACACAGTAAATACATAATACAAATCTGAATTACCCGGTTTGGGTATGATAATAGCTGATTGACTGGAAGAAGGATGGGCCAAAAGCCCAGTACCGTCTTGCATAATATTGTGGGTACGGTCCCAAACAGAAATGCCATCTGTATAAAAAAGCAATTCGCCATTTGCACTAGATATGGTGGCACAACCTTCTGTGGTACTTAATTGACCATCCAATAAAGCAACGGGAGAGCCACTATTAAAATCCATCCCGGCATTATATCCAAAATACCATATAGCAGCTTCTTTTTGAGACCAAAGGCAAAAACTTGAATGAATAAATATTAAAAGGAAAAGTACTTTTTTGAGCAAAGAATAAAAACCGTGCATTTATAGGAATTGTTAGAAACAAATAAATACCTCTAATAATTAAAATAAAATTTACCTAGTAAACTTTTAATCATAACTAAGTTTATATGTTGCCAAGATTGATGGCATGAGTCGCAGACTCTCGCCAGCGGGGTAATTACTTACAGATGTACGCAAGTACACTCTCACTAATTTTAGATCTTATTATCTATTTAAATATTATATTGATCATTATCAATAAGACTATTAAAAAAAAATTAATTTTAATCTTATTCAGAAAACCTTCGTAAACATAATCGTAGTTACTTAATGTCAAATTTTTATCGGTTATATATTTAAACAATTCTTCAAAATCAATTTTATTTTTTTTCAAATACATAAAAGATCTATATGTATTGAAAAAAATACAGGACACTAAAAATACTAAGAATAAAAGCTTCATAACTTCCAAGTTATAGATCCTTGAAAACGTACATCAATTTTACCACCAATTCCTAATAGACCATAATTGTATGTATGTCCCCAATCCTCTTGTAAACCCCCATGAATAGTTATTGAATTATCTCTAACATTATTACTGATTTTTAGCTCTGTGTATGGTGTCCCCCCCCCAAATTCTGGAATTACATTTAAACTTTTTGGTAAGAGTAAGACTGGAGTTGAAGCTCTTGGTCCAAATACAATTCCATATGGTATAAACTCCGCCTCGTATTTCAATCCCCACTTCTGATCAAAACTACCATTTTCTATTGAAGCTGAAAATGCCTTTCCTTTAATTTTATTATTTTTCAAAAAGTAATCTATTTCAGAATTAAAACCTAAGCTTCTATCATCATTTAAAAAATTAAATTTTGCTGATATTATATCAAACTTTATTAAAGAGCTACTAAAACCCTTTGCTCCGCCATCCCTTCTCACCTGAACACCAAAATCAATTTTAGGAGTTATGCTTAATTCTGTCACATTGTGTTCTATTTTACCTAAAAACGCGTAACCAAAATTTCTACTCGTTCCAATATCTATATTATATCCAGTATTCATACTTCCCTCCATCTCTCCTACTCCAGAATTCCAGACCCATTGATCGAAATCATTTTTATATACTTCACCGCCATTCCACATTTTGTGCCACGATGCTCGTATCCACCCAAATAGCCCACCATCAGGATCAACTCCATTAATTGGATTATTCCCCATTCCCAAGTATGGACTAGCATATTGCCCATAAGGATCAGTCGTTAACCACCTACCAATTCGTGCATCCCAAAGGCGTAATTCAAAAGCTTCTTTACCGGTCTCCGAGTCCTTTTCCTGTCCCTGGTATTTATAGCGGTATTGCGATTGGTTCCCGTCATTATCCCTACCAGGTAAAGGCATCCCAAAAGGATAATAATCGGTTTTTACAATGGCAACAGCCTGTGATCCATTTCTTTGAGCTACAGCCCGTACATTACCCAAATGATCGGTAAGTTCGTATAAATAGTTGTTATCTGCAAAACTGGTTTGGTTTAGGCTGGTTCTTTTGGCTACGCCTATACGCGAAGCTCCATAAACCGGGTGTTCTAAAGTATTACCTGTGTATATAGCTATAACACTACCTGCGGCATCCCGTACGTAGTAATAGGTATAGCTCAACGTACTGCCGTTCCACACTTCCTTTTTGACCCGTTGGCCTTTATCATCGTAGGCAAAACGTACAGACTGGCTACCATTGGTCACCTCGGTTACCAGACCTGCGGTATTGTAGGTGTAGGTGGTACCATCCTGTGTATTATGGGTCAACTGTCCTATTTTGTTATAAGTATAATTTCCCGGGTTCTGGTCTTTGATATCATTGGCATCAGCATTACCGGTTACCACATCATCCACATAATCCAACTGGTTCGTGTTATCTTTATATTTGTAGTCAAGATTATCCATCTGCCCGGTTGCACTGTTTCGCTTTAGCTTTAAGATATTGCCATTAGCATCATAGGTAATTCCTTCTACACGGTAAGCACTACTACTCCCCGGCCCTATGCTCGCACTGAAATTCGTCCCTGAAGCAGCTACAAAACCGGGTTTAAGTGTGATGCTGTTTGTGGCGCGATAGTCTCCGTTGGTGGGAGATTCTAAAATTAGGTCTGCCGGGGTGCCGTCACTTGATAAACCCAGATTAAAATCAGCCTTTTCAAGCCAGTTGTTACGGTTGTAGTCGTAGTAATAGTTGCTCTTGGGCATTCCGTGGGTCTTCCACTCTATCCCTTTGATGTTTCCGTTGTACTGATCTGTACCTAAAGCGGATTTATCTATAGGCTTTGGTGTGCCTGTTCGCATATAGTCGTCGCTGTTGTAGTGAATGGTCATCCCGAAGAGATCGTTGTCATCACCTCCGGGGTCTTTGGCCGCTGTAAGATCCGGGTGGTTGATACTTTTTAATGCACCCTCCAGGGTATACACATAATCCATTCCCTGTAATCCATTACCAATCTCCTTTCTCCTTAAAGCTCCCGTCTCATAATAATCGTAAGTTGCCTGTACTTTTAGGTCTGCATCACTGGCACCGGTTTTTACCTCTGTTAATTGTCCCACTGTGTTATAAGTGTACTTGTGAATGAAACGCTCTGTGGGAATATGCTTCTGATAGTCTACCCGAAGTACTTCGCTGGTTACAGGGTCGTAACTGTAATCTATAGTTTTAGTTCCCAAACCGGCAATGGTCTGAACCATCCAGGTCACACGCCCGTATACGTCATAACTGTAATAGGTCGTACTGTTAGCATTGTTGGTTTTAGCTACATTTCCCGCCAAAAAGCCCGGACTTGCATAACTGCTGTGCACACTAGCCAAAAAACTAAGGTCCGTTGAACTAAGCTTATCGTAAACAGTGCTTTGTACTTCAGATCTTGTACCTGATGGTAAATCCCCATCCGGGTTTGCGTTTGTAAAGACTGTACTCTTAACTACACCACTTTCTACCGGCCGCCCCTTGCTGTCATAATTGGTATAGGAGAACTCGGCATCGCTAAAATTATTGTTTTTATCCGGATCCCGTTGTTTACTATTTTGAGAATAGCGTATTTGGCCATCCTTACGGTATTTAAACCAAGCCTCGCCCTCATCGGGGCTGCTGGTATATTCCAACTGACCCAACGAATTGTATTTAAAAATACTCTTGAGCTCATCTCCCAAGGGCTGAGTAGTACTGACAAGCCTGCCGGCCTTGTCGTATTCATTAAGGCTGTAATCGTAATAATTCTCTTTATAGGTTATTGTAACGGTATTGGGAGTATACGCATCCAGATTGGTTACAGCTACCCGATAAAAACCTTTTTTCAAGGAGGCGCTACTGGCTGTTGTGGTTTCTTCGGAAATAAGGTTAAATAATTGTATTGACACACCGGAAGTATTGCTGATGCTTAAGCCTCCTGATCCACTTCCATCAGGTACGTGGTGTATGTCTACATAACCCTGCTCACCTATGGTGACTTGAGAAGAGCGTGCACCTACCTCCCCGCTACGTGCTGCCGCAAGGGTTTTACCATCGGTATCAGTAAAAACCACGGATTCAACTCCGCGCACATCACGTACAACTGTTTTAAGGGTTTTCACATCGTTATAATAGGTATCTCCAAAAGCAACGGACCTACTGAGCTCCTGACCGGCTTTCATCGTAAACGAATAGCCTTGCTTCCAATCGCCTCCTTTTTTGTTACCTCCCAAAGATTTTAATGCTTTACCCGGATTTAATTCACTATAAACGGTACGGCTGTAAGGGCGGTTGGTTATATCCTGATAACTATTCTTTTTTAAATTATCAGTTGGGTTATCTACATTATTCGTACTATAATACCAGCCAATGGTATTTTCCGCAGTACTTACTGTCGCAGGATCCTGATCACCGGTCTCAAAATCGACATGATCAAAAGTGTTGCCTGAGGCATCTAAAATAAGATCGTCCCGGTATAGAAAATCTGAAGGTATATCACCATTAGTAGGAGCGCTCAAAGTTTTCACAGCAGGTCTACCCTGAGAATCGTAAAGAGTTTGAGAAGCCCAGGTTTTTCCCGTTTTAATATCTATAGATTGGTTTTGAACAACCTTCCCTAAATCGTCATAATAAGCTTTGGTTTTTCCTTTAACCACTTCATCCCGGTCATATTCCGTAATCTGGATAGTATTCCATAATTCATTAACAGTAGCCCCTGCAGGTGGACAACCGGTATTCAAATCCTGAACAGCAGGGCAGGCATCGGTATTATCCAATACCCAATTTCCAAAGGGTTCACTACATTGATCCTTAAAATTATTAGGGTCTCCAAAACGATCCTGATCATCATCCCGATACCATCGCTTCATTTGAATTGAGGCGTCATTATCATCACAATCTTTCTTCGTGGTAGCGTACCAGGTAGTTTGAGTGGAAGGGTTACTGCAACGCATAAGGGCTGTAGCATTTACATCCCCTTCCCCATCTTTATCCCGGTCAATGTAATAGGCTGTCAGTTCATTAGTTATTGAAGGGTCAGAATCATCACAATCTCCATTTACCTCAGACCAGTTGCCAAGAGGTTGCAAACAGCTAAATTTGGCACCAGAATTCACTCCATATCCGTCGTTGTCATTATCGGGATACCAGGTTCGAGGTTTTATACTAGCATCATTATCATTACAATCCTCAGCTATAAAAACATATCCCGATGGCCTTTCACAAGTATCAATATAAAAATTAGGGTCTCCAAACCCGTCACCGTCCCTATCCCTGTAAAAACGCGCAGTAGGTTGCCCGGGCTCGCAATCAAGCTCGTCGATGGGTTGAAGTACCTGTTGACCACTTAGGGTGAGAATGCTTAAATTAAAAACCGACAGTACTATAAAAACTATTCTTTTTTTCATCTTTGTATCCATTTTTAATTAGTACCATCATAAGGTTCCAAAATAGGACCACCTCCGCCACCTGAGCAGGCTCTAAAATGGATGATTGTGGTTTCGTATGTTTTACCGGTTTCCATATCCTTTACCTGACACTTAATATAATTGACGTTGTTAGGGCAATTAACTGTACTAAAGTTCACACTTTGATTTGTCCATTTGCCATAAGTCAAATTATTTTGATCTGTACTTTGTGCCCAGCGGTACTGATAGTTTCCACTTCCTCCAGAAGCCGTTGCTTTAACTTCCGACGAGTAATAATCTTCGGGATAGTCCATCCGTAAATACAAGGACAAGGGATCATAGGTTTCCGCAGGCTCAAGTATGCCATTACCATTAGTATCCAGTTCAGCTACCCGCTTGTAATTGTAATTGATCTCTTTAGCAAGTTTAAAGCCACCACTCTTGCCCCCTTCATCCTGTACTTCTGCGAAAACCCGCTTTAAGCGTCCGGCTTCGTCATACTCGTAACGCGTTCCCATGTTGTTGGCTCCCAAGATGTGGGTAAGCTCATCCCACTCATTGTAAACATAGGAGGTGAGTGAAGATTCTACCGGATAAACCCGGAAATCATCAAATATTCCCGTAGCTGATTTATTGTATACATAAACCTCGCTGCTAGAGCTATTTTGGGTGAACTTAAAATTATACTGCACCCATTGTCCGGCAAAGACTGTTTCCTGGGCAATCGGAGCGATCTCTGCCTCACTACCAACTTTTAATCGCGTATTGGCATATCCCGAATTCTTCTTAACCCAAACACTTGCCCGGTACTCCCCGGAAATAGGTTTTACAATAAAAGCTTTGGCATTGGCATTGGCCTGTACTGCTGATGAACCCGAATGGGTATTTGATGTATTAATACTCGTACCTGTTCCTGTACTTACCTGACCACCAAAATAGCGCGTAGTGGTATCCAAATCTTCAGCCCCTGAATAAAAATGAGCCATATATGGGGCATTACTTACAGAGAACACCTTAGTCTCCTTATCCCCCATCTTAGTCGATACATAATTGTCATTTGCATCAAAAACCTCTAATGGCATTGAATAATGATCGTAAGTCTTAGTGGTGCTTACCCTAAACCAATCTGGATTAGTCTGTGTATCACCCAAGCCCCATTTAAAACCATCAAAATCTCCGGAATATCCTAAATAACTCCCATCCAAAGGATCTGTAGGGCCTTTCCAAACATAGGTCTGATGCTTCCGCCATACTTTATCATTGTTTGACACACTTGGTTCCTTGCCTCCTTTATAATCATAATACTCCCAATTATTGTTCCAGGTAGTAATATCTGCCCCTATGGTTTTCCATTCATTTCCAATCTTAATTTGGGTGAGATTACCCGCATTTTGAACCAACATATTCCTATTGCTGGGATTATCTACCTTACTGCCCATCTCAGGATATTTAGTATAGGCAGGAACTGCTTTTGTTTTTATCTCCAAACCATCACTGGTCTCGGTTAAGGTCTCAAGGGGTTGGCCAGTATTAAAATCAAATTCAGAAACCAAGCTTTCCTCAATCAAAGAATTATAAATTAATCTGGATCTTTTTACGGACACAGGTAGAGTAGTTTTAATAATAGTACCTATGAGGTATTCACTTTTCCTTCGTTTTACATTAACATCCCAATTTGGTAATACACCTAAAATGGGGTCATTTCTATAGTCGAATACAAAATCTTCCTGCTTTTCGATAAAATTATAAGCTTCTTCCACTCTCCCCAATTTTATGTCTTGTGGTGAGGACAATTCGATGAAATTGGATGTTATTAATTGATCATTAATATTAAAATTCTTTTGAAAGATTGGATATCCTATAGTATGAAAGTTATCAATAATTCTTTTGTCTAATATTTTTAAATCCATAAATCTATCATTATTCCCGGTATAACTACCATCTCTTAAAATCTCTCCGGCATCAAAAGGACCTAAATTACTTCCTAAAGAATTTTCTATCTTAAAAAACTCATCGAGGTTAGTAGGATCATCTGAGTAATCTATATTTTCAAGACTAAAAACATTAAATCCATATTGCTTTTTGTTTATCAGTTTATTATTCTCTCCATATGAATTAATTTGAACGTTACCATAATAAACCTGTGGCATTGGCAGTAAATCAACATTTTTTGGCTCATTTTCTGGAACATATAAAGAAACACCTGAAGTTAATTCAGTCCCAAATTTTTCATAAAAATAATCTTCCCTACCCTTAAGTTTCCCGCTTGCTTTTAATTGGATATTTTTTACCCGCAATCCACCACCTAATAATTGCTCCCTTTGAAAATCAGAATTGGAAATACGCCCCTTTTCTTCCTTGCGTAAAATTGAATAATAGGAATCAGATTCATAATCTATAAAAATATTTCCTCCTGTTGGAGTAAGAATATTTTTAAGACTCCAAGCTTTTGGATATATAGAATTAAACCCCCATACATCATCCTGGTCCTGAAAATTAAAATTAAAATCATAATAACTAAATTTATAAGGTGGTATTAATTTCTTTCCTGATTTTCCTCCTATCAAGATTTTATCCAAATAAATTGAGTTTTTTGATTGAATAGTTGGATCAGAGTATTTAAATTCTATAACTTTCTTTGCCTTTGAAAATAACGCGGGATCTATATCATCTACATCTAATATATTTCCCATATTCTCCGTTTGCCAATTCCTTTCGTGTATCTTCCTTTTTGTTGTACCATAATATTGACCCAGAACGTTGCTTTGTACATATTCTTCTTCAATCCAAAAACTTCCATTTACTCCAAGAGTATTATTTATTTCACAATTAATATTTGTAGCATCATCATTTTTAAGTAAAACAATTTTGTCTAATTTTAATGAATTCTGAGAAGGGGTATTAATGAATTGTTTGATTTTCACATCATCAAATTGGATATTCATTTGTGAAGTATTAATACTTTTTACAACGTCAGTATATATTTTAGGTGAATATTTACTCTCTCCAACCTTGAAATTTTTTCCTTTACTATCAGTTCGAAGACTTTTAACAAATAAAGCGGAATGACTACGTGTTTTAACTTTATTCAAATAATATACTTGTTTTATACCATTTGATTCGATATGTATTTCTGAGTTTGGGGGTCTTTCGCTTGGACGTAAATCATCATCACTAGTTGATGTAGATTCTCCTCTTCTAGTGTTTGCATAGGCATATCTACTTGTATTTAGATATTTCCTAATCACTTTTTCTCCACTCCACGCAAACCCGTCAGACCATTTTCCATAATCAAACCTTATCCAGTAGCCAAAATCATCGTTATCTGGATAATTTCTACTAACATCGTTTTTTATATAATCGGGACCAGTTATGGCAGTTAAAAGCCAATGCGTAGCGTATGGTGTATATTTCCTAGTTTCACTAAATTCTGAACTTGAATTATCTTTTGAAATATTACCATATTCATCTAATTCATTTACATATTCACGAATAAATTCTTCTTGTTGATATACTGGTAAGGAATAATGATATGTCTTTCCATCGGAAACAGTTATTTTAAAGCCTCCAATTGCAGAACTATTGACATTTTCAAATAATTTATTTAAATAGTCATCATTTTTTGAAGGGGACTTATGAATTACTAGACCAGATTCTATTGCGTTTCCATTAAGCATTTCTGCAACTGTAAAACTTTCAATAAAATTAGCGTCAGTTTTACGATTAGAGTTTAAATCATAATTATTATAGGTTTTTCCATTTTGGTTTAAATTTGTATTGAAGTCAGATGAAAAATCATCAATATCCGATATTGGCAAGGTCTTATCCAACTGCATATTTAAATTTCTATTATGCAATGTAGACTCCACAAAAGACGATTGAACGTTATTAAAATAAAAATGTATATTATTATTCAGTGAAAATTCTCCAATTTTATTTGGATCAATTATCGATGATTTTACTGATCTTTCGACCTCATAGTTATCTTCATTTTGAAAACTCCTTGTACCAACTCGCGATTCACTAACTACAAAAGACTTTTTCAAATGTTTCGGAGAGAATAAACCATTTATACCCTGCGCTGAAACCATATAGCTATCATATGCAGGAATATTATTATTAACATCAAATATTTTATGAGTTTTAAGGTGTAAATCATGAGCGTTATCTACTTCAAAATTTGTTTCTGAAAATGGATTTAAAACACCATTAATTTGAAATTCGCTACTATCATAGAGAGAATAATGCGTTTTTTTGTAGTTTAAACTTATTCCCCAAAAGGGAGCTTGAAAAGTAAAACTTCCAACAAAGGAACTCCTCGCGGTTAATTTGTTACTGAAATTTGAGCGAAATGGAACACTCATTGTACTACCTATACCTTGAGATGAAGCATTAAATCCAATACCTCCTGAACTCATGTTTATTCCCAATCCATTCTTAGAATCACTTAATTTATTTTCTTCGAACGAAAAAGTTATTGATGTATCTCCTGTTTTTGACCATTTTGTTACTCCAATGCCTATATTGGTATCTGGAATGTACATATTTGCTCTAATCCCTACTCCCTTTTCACTATCATAACTCACTGGTCCTAAATTCAATCCAACAGAACCGTAAAACCCTTTGTTAGTATTATAATTTAGACTAAGTGCAAGTGAACTCACCTGTGTACCTAAATTTAATGTACTTTGAAAATCAGTGATAGTCTGTCCTTGATTATAGATAATATTTTCAACTTTAGCATTGTACCAATCGTCCGGATAAACATTGACTGATCTATTGATTGCTCCTGGATTTAAAGTCCATCCCAAACCTACCCAAGAGGCTTCTTGATCCATTGCTATTCCTGCGTGATAGGATAGTGCAAGTGGATAACCTCCTTCAGGACTCGGCACATTTAATAATGGTAGAACATAACTCAAATCCCCTGTAGCCAAGTTAACCATATCCGTAGCATCTACCGGTTCAAAACCTGCTGCTTCGGGCGAGTAAGGTCCATTATTATTTGCATAAAGCATATTGTATGGAAGCAATGCATTGAGCATGATCACGTTTAAAAATAACGCAAGGATCTTATGTGAGCGTTTTGTCTTTCTCATATCCCTTTGGGTAGTTTTCATTTTCATTTTTGGTAAGCTTTAACAATTCCAAAACAACTAAAACCAAGGCTGGTTTTCTAATTTTCTATCTCGGTATTTATAAATTCAGACTACTACTTAAGCCTTTATCAATCACAGTTTTCATTGTAATACGTCACTATCGCCCGCAGGTCTTGTTTACGATAGTCCTTCGCTTCTATTTTCTCTACCAGCTGAGGGCAATCTTTAAAATAATCACTCGCTGCTTTGATGAAATTTTTAGTAAAAAGCTGATTGGAGCCCAGATGGGTCATCCCTGTTTCTGTTTCTCGCTTCAGGTAGAAGTTGTCTATATTGTAAGCATAACCACCAAAGCCCATTCCCATTCCTCCGGCTGCTCCAAAACCCATAGGTGCCCCCGGGTTATAGCCCTGCCGGTTGGTAGTATACAAACTCACCCTACCTGTGACAATCTCCTGTACCACCAGCTCATCTTCCTTATCTGCTAACGGTAATTTGATGTAGCGCTTTATGCCCTCATTGGTGTTGTACTCCGCCTGAGCGATCTCATCAAAAGTGTAGGTGACGCCATTGCCCTGACGCTCCGTTTTAAACTTTACTTTTTTGTATGGGTTTTGGGTAGCAAAACCTTTGGCCACTTCCCCATTTTCCATATATAGGGTGACCGGGGCCAGTGGTGCTGCACAACTCATCAGTACAGCCACTGACAACAGGGTGAAAACAAATTTCATCTTCTTATAATTTTATGTTCTATTTGGCCGACTTTACAGCTACGAAGCCGTAAAATCTAAAATTCTATCCCGGGCTGATCTGTAAAAACAGATTTGGGAAACTTAAAGGACACCTCCCCGGTTCCAAAACCAAGGTCCTGAAGCGTTAAGGTAAAATAATCACCTTCTGCCCGTTCTACCTCTTCTTTGGGGTAGACCAGCATCATGGTTGTTGAGCGGCTCATCCCATACATTCTGGGGTATACATAATCTGCAAGGGCTACCGTATCCCGCGTAGCGGTAATCAGATTGAGTTTATCTCCCATCCCAAATGCCAGGGTGTTGACCATTGCTCCAAACCGGTTACGGTCTGCTGCCAAACCGTTTAAAAGCTCCTGATTATTCTTAGACATAGACAGGTTAAAATACAGATACGAGCCGTACTTAGAACGCAGGCTATCCACCTCCTCTTGAGTATATCCGGTGCTGAGCTCCTGAAAAACCAACAGGTCTGTAGGGCGGTAAAGCATACTAAAATCTACACCATTAACTACCTTAGACACCAGATACTCCGAATCTTCTGCGGTGATATACTCGGTTAGCTCGTCACTCGAATTGAAGGTAGGTGTAGAACACGAACTCACCCAGAGTGTCAGTGATAGTACAACCAAAAAGCTTAAGCAGCTTCGTATCATTTGCCTGTGAATTGCGTGTTAAGCTCTTCAAGCACTTCATCAGTAAGGTCTGAGCCGTCCTGCGCGTACATAATCGTCCCGCCTCCAGTGGCACCAAAGATAATGCGATAGCCTTTTTGCTCGCCGTATTCCTTCACAAAATCATTGATGTCATTGATTACCGTTTGGGTAATCTTCTGATCTTCCTGCTGAATCTGCTTTTGCACAGCCTGCTGATAGCTGTTGATTTGTTGCTGCTTGTTGGAAAGCAATTCCTGCTTTAACTCCAGCTCTTTCTTTGACATCGAGCTGCGTTCTTTCTCATAGTTCTTTAACTCATTCTGCCAGTCGGTAAGCAAGCTGTCTGCATTGGCCTTTAGGGTATTGGCCTTAGCCTCAAATTCTTTTTTAACCACAGCGGTACGTTTATAACCGTCTAAAAGCCGGTTGACATCTACATAAACCAGTTCGCTGCTGTTCTTTAAATAAAAAAACGTGAAAACACCGAAAACCAAGGCTAAAACACTAATAACTAAAGGGGTAATCTTACTCATACTAAAAATTAAAATTTATTTTTTACTTTATAACGGTCACGTATATAACCTGCTGCTTTTCTAAAATTTCAAGACGTTTTAAAAGGCCATTTAATAACTTCTCCTGCTCAGTCAAACGAGATGTCAATTCTTGCTCACGGGAAGCACGTACTTCTAATTGGTTGTCTTGTTCAATCGCATATAATGTCAACTCTTCAATTTTTCTCAGCAACAAGGCATTCATAGTTCCCAATTCTATACCATTAGCATTTTTAACCTCACTTTGGCTAGGAACTTCTGGTAAGTGGTTATTTGCTTCTATATACGTCTCAATTTCTTTTAGAGTCATTAAATTATAGTCCCGATCAAAAACATAATCAGGCCAGGCAGACTGTAATTGCACTTTCACTTCTTCAGCTATAGCTTTACCCTTAACGGCAAATGTATAACCTGAGGGTATTTGTTTTGTATTAATACCAACCACATTAGCCGCAAACTCTCCATATATCAAAGGGATCTCATTTCGTGAATTTTCTATATAAAGACTCGAACTCCCTGCTTCATTTAAACCAGCTTCAAAACCGATGAAAACATTACCAGAGCCTTGATTATTATATCCTGCTTGATAACCCAACATAACACTATTAGAACCAGACGTATTTTTATAAGCCGCATTTCTGCCCAACAATACATTACGTGATCCTTGCGTATTATCGTGTCCCGCACGTAGACCAATATATACATTATCTGATCCTGTAATATTATTAAGACCCGAAGCAAACCCTAATAAAATATTCGAGGAACCTGTAGTAGTATAAAAACCACTTCTATAACCTAAAAATGTATTATCGGCACCCGTTAAACGAAAACCACTACCATTACCAACAGCAGTATTATTTAGGGCAGCATTAGCCTGTTGGCCCGTTTGATGTCCGATAAAAACATTATTATCTCCCGTACCAAAACCATATCCTGAAGATTTACCAATAAATGTATTATTAGAACCCGTTGTATTTTGCTTACCTGCTTCAAAGCCTATAAAGGTGTTGCTTGAAGCTTCGCTTTGAGTGATTGAACCCGCAGCTCCTCCATAATAAGCACTAAAACTACCCAAAGTTCCTGAATTGGTTCCATAATTTGTCAAAGTCTGCCCAATTACTGTAAATGGAAAAAACGCCGCTGCAAAAAAATAAATTGATTTCTTCATTTAACTATAAACTCTATTTAAGATTAATTGTCAACATTCTAATCTCATATTTAATCTTCAGCAAAGATGCATTTCAGCCTACTTCAAATCAAAGTTTATTGGTCGGCTTTTATAAAAATCGAGAGGAAATGAATTTAAAACTAAACAAAGAAATCTCTATATTAAAACGCCATTTAAAATTCAAAATCCGTTCTTAGATTTTATCCTAGATTTTTAATAAAAATCGAGGGGTAAAAATTGGTGAGTCTTTTAAAGGCTTTTGAAAAAGATTCTGCACTAGAGTAACCAAATTCTTTGGAAATAGCTTCTACTGTATAGGATCTTAATATGGGGTCGCTCTTTAATTTATCCACAGCTTCTGCGATTCTTAGTTCGTGAATATAATTAGCAAAAGATTGTTTTTTATGGACATTAATAACCTTTGAAAGGTAAGAGCTGTTGGTTTCTAAATGACAAGAAACATTTCTCAATCCTCCTATTTTGATGAATTCCTTTTTAGCCTCAAAGTCATCTAGCTTTTTAAGAATGTCTTTTACTACAACAACATCAATTCCTAAATCATTTGTAGAATCTACATCATTTTTTATAAGAATAGCTTCCTGCTCAGAAATTATATTTTTCTGTAATGTATTCTCCTCCTTATAGCTAGGGCTTCTAATCAGAAAACCTCCTACCAGAAACGTTGATAATTTATCAGCTACTTCTCCGCTTTTATTTAACAGCGCTATCACAACAAACAGTAATACCGTCGCTATGATCAATACAAAAAAAAGTGCTAATTTATAGAATGTTGATTTTGAAATGATTTCAGAGGAGTGATTCCAATATTTACTTTTGCTATTGATATATTTATTTAAATCCTCAAAACGAGATTTTTCTTCATTTTGAACGCGAATAAAGCGATCTATATATACTTGCTGCATTTCAAAATTCTTTGAGTCGCTGGCATCGCAGATCAGAAAACTGTATAAATCATTCAACTGTTGCGGAAAAACCCCACTATCAACAAATAATGAGTTGGCTCTAATAAAGTCTTTTTTAGCTCCTGCATAATTTCCTAAAAGTTGCTTGGCATTAGCCCTATCAATTAAGAAAGTTATTCTTTTACTTAAATCGAAATCAGAAACAGAGGCCTTGTTAAAAAAATCAAGTGCAGAATCATAATCCTGATTCTCAAAGGCAAGAATTCCTCTGTCGTGGAATATAAAACTTTCATAATCATCAAGATTTAACTTATCAACTAGTTTTTGTCCTTTTAAAAAATAAAATTCTGCATTTTTAAGATCATTTATATCGAGATAGGAATAACCAATACCTTCGCAAACTTTAAATAAAGCATCGTAATATACCAATTCAAAATCCTCCTGATCTTCGATGAGTTGAAGCGTCCTTTTCTGAAATTCTATACTACTGCTACCAACCAATTTATGTATTGCAGAAACTCCTAATCTATATGTTAGAATTTTTTCGAAATCACTCTTCAAAATAAACTGCTCTGACTCCTCAAAATTAACTAACGCATTTACAAAATCATCTTTGATATAGTAATAAACCCCCTTTAGTAAATAACCGATTGCAGGGTAATTTTTATGATTTTCCAGATTTTTACTTACCTGAATAATAGAATCGGCATATTTTAAATTGGTGTCCGTATCATATACCCTCGCCATAAGGTCATATCCTCTGGCTAACTTGATTTTATCATTTGATGCTTTAGCTAATTCTAAATAGCGATTAGCAATAAATTGTAAACTATCTAAATCAGCAGTTGAATCGTAATACTTTAAAAGTTCCTCTTCAGAAAGTCTTTCAAACTTTTTACTTTTTTGTGCTTGGACATTTAATGAGAAAAGTAATACAATAAGTAAGCAATATTTTTTTTGCAGATACACAGATTCTAGTTTTAACCAAAATCAATAGTAGGGGATATGATTTTTTATTATAAATGTTAATGAATTACAAATTTAAATAATAAAAATGTTATACTTCAATGTTTTTAGGTCATTAAACGTTTAACTTAATGTTAAATTACATCTTGTTGTCTGATTTTATAAAAGCCGACTACTAATTAAAGTCAAGTTAAAGCTGATATATTACATTTACGACAAGTTTAAATCTATGAGAAAATTAAATAACAATAAAGTTGCGGCATTCAATCTTAATGAGATGTTGTTTACCTTGGCTATAATTGGTATTTTATTACTATTAGCCTTGCCCAAACTACTACCATTGATATCAAAAGCTAAAAGTATGGAAGCTCAAATCCAACTTAAGTATATTTATAACTTACAGACCCAATATTTTTACTTGAATTCAAAATATGCCGATGATTTCAATACACTTGATTTTGAATCACCGAGAACAGTAAATGAAAATGGCACATCAAATTATGTTTATGAAATTATCCAATCAAACAACAATCAATTTAAAGTTAGAGCTGTTGCAATTACCGATTTTGACAGGGATGGAATAATGAATGAATGGGAGATTGATGAGAATGGTAATCCAACGCAAACAGTAAAAGATTGATTTTTATAATTAAACTTATTCTTCTAACTTCTCTTATAATTATTTTCATACAAGATCTTGAAAATAGGTTAGTTTACTGGTTTTTATTTCCAATAGTGGCTATTTCCTTTATAATATTGCATCTGGATAGAGCAGGATATCTGCAATTTTTAATCCATAGTGCTATAAATGGAATTATTATCACTACAGTAGTAATTGTTCTAATTCTTTATTCAAAGATAATATTAAAAAGAAAGTTCTTTGAGTCATTTGGTTTAGGTGACTTATTGTTGTTTATTTCTTTGGTTTTTTCGTTCGGACCAATATCATTCATTGTAATGTTTACATTCTCTATATTTTTTAGTCTTGTCTTTTCACACTGTTTTATTTCCAAAAGACAGACGGTACCACTAGCAGGTACAATTTCATTATTCTTCTGTCTCATAATGATCGTTGACTGGCTCGGATTTTATCAAAACCTTTACCTTATATGAAGTCTATAGATTTCGATATTCCTATTGAAATACAACAAATAATTGCTTCTGATGAAGCCTTTGCCTACAGGGCTGTACCTTTAGGCTACACCAATTCATCATATCAATTTATTACGGATAGACAAGATCTTGAAAAAATTAAAATTGAATTGCAGGTCATCCTCGGGATTCCTTTAACAATAAGACAGGAAAGTTCTATCGTAATAGATAAATTGTTAAGTACAAATTACAGAAGATCTACTAGTGAAGAGGCACAGGCTATAAGCTATACGCAAGATTTTCTCGAAAAAATTCTACTTACAGCTAAATCAATAGGTAGCAGCGATGTTCATTTCGAACCCTATGAAAATAAATGCAGAGTACGCTATAGACTTGATGGTAAATTAAAAGAGCAATTTTTTATTCCCATTGACGAATATCCCATTATTATCAATAAAATTAAGAACAAAGCGTCTTTAGATATTGCTCAAAACAGGCTACCTCAGGATGGAAGAATAACGATGCAATTGGGAAATACTGAGTTTGATATACGTGTTTCAACCTTGCGAACTTTGCATGGGGAGAGTATCGTATTGAGAATTTTAAGTAAAGATACTAGCAATATTCACCTGGCGGATTTAGGCTTCACAGCTGATGAGTTAAAAACGTACAAAGAAGCTATAAAGAGCCCAAATGGGATAGTCCTGATATCTGGACCTACAGGCTCTGGAAAAACAACCACACTGTATGCAACCCTAAAACTTCTAAATGCACCAAGTACAAAAATTCTCACTATTGAGGACCCCATTGAGTACACACTAGAAGGGGTAAATCAGGTACAGCTTCGTGAAGATATCGGTTTGGATTTTGCAAGTGCTATGAGAACCTTTTTAAGACAAGATCCAGACGTAATTATGGTAGGTGAAATACGAGATGTGAAAACAGCTAATATGGCCATCAGAGCTGCGTTAACGGGTCATCTTGTTCTATCTACAATTCATACAAATTCTGCATGGGCAACCGTATCAAGACTTATAGATATGGGCGTCCCTCCATTTCTTATTGCCAGTACTCTTAATATAAGCATTGCCCAAAGACTTGTGCGTAAACTCTGTATAGTTTGTAAAACAGAAGCCCCTATAAACAAAGATGAATTTCCTAAAAACTATAAAATTCCGGATAATCTTATCACACATTATATTGCAAAGGGTTGTAAACATTGTCACCAAACTGGTTATTCCGGGAGGATAGCTATCTATGAAATTATTCCTATTGGAAATGACCTAAAAAATGCTATAAAATCAGAAAAGTTAAACATAGACAGTTACTTGAAACAAAATAATATACCGCAGCTAGGTGATCACGCTGAACGATTAATAAAAGAGGGGCTCACTTCGTTAGATGAAGTTTTCTCGCTATTGGTCAATGAAATTTGAAATATGAGGCATTATATCATTTACATCATACTTTTTTCCTGTTGCTTTTGTTTGGCACAAAGTGAAACTGACCGAATTACTCAATTGCGCTATAAATTAGAAAGTTTGGAAGTTGATGTTCCAGGTTTGGATGAAAAAATTAATGTTGATTTACAAAATACTACATTACCTAATTTTCTTGTTGCTATTTCCCGAGTTCATAATGTAAATATTAATGTGAGTAATTCGCTTGATCAAATAACCATTGCTAATAATTTTACAGGAGTTAGTATACAGGATGTTTTACTCTTTTTATGTAAAGAGTATCAATTAACAATTGAAGTTACCGGTTCTATTCTAGCTGTTAAAAATTATGTACCTCCTACAGCTCCGATACCCGTCAGGGAAATACCTATCAACTATAACCCCAACCGTGAGTCCTTAAGCCTTGATCTAAAAGAAGATTTACTATATGAGGTCTTCAAAAAAATTACCGAAGTAAGTGGGAAAAATTTAGTCTATAGCCCAGGATTGGAGAATAACAGACTTACCGTTTACATACAAGAAATGCCTATCGAAGCAGCCTTGGACAAACTAGCCTTTTCTAACAATCTTATCGTAACAAAAACAAAAGACAATTTTTTTGTATTTGAAAGTACAGAGCCCTCTGATACAGGAATGACATCGGGACTAGGCGCATCTAATTCTCAAAGACCTATACACAGAAGAACCTCAAACTTTTATTTTAAAATACTTGATACCCTTAGAAATACTATTGAAGTTGATTTTGAAAATACCCCCATTGCGAATGTTGTCTATGACATAAGCAATGAATTGGGCAAAGATTATTTTCTTGCCTCGCCACTAGAACAGGTAGGAATTACAAGTCTAAAAGCTACGGATATTTCGTACGATCAATTACTCAAAATTCTCTTTGAAGGAACCCAGAATGGTACCAATTCAAACATCCCTCAATATGATTCTAATATTCAAAGAGCAAACCAAAATCAGCAAATTGAAGGTCCTAACAACAAAAATTACTCCTATAAAAAAATAGACGGCATCTATTATTTTGGTACAGTTGATCAACTCTCAGTACGTACCGTTCAGATTATTCCTTTGATGCACCGTTCCATTGAACTTATGAATGATCCGGTACGTACAGGAAGAACTGCCGGAAGAACCGTAGGTTTTAATCAAGGGTATACCAGCTTTAATGACCTCGGTAATTCTAATTTCAGCAATGGCAATAACAGCCAAACTTATAATCAACAAAGCAGGTATGAGCAAAATCGTGAATCTCGAAATTCAGGCAGTACAGATTTTTTAGAGATTATCCCCGACGAAGTAAAAAGGGGCCTTGATATACGCGTCGATAAAGAACTTAATAGTTTTTTGGTAAGTGGTCCTGATGCAAATGTACAGCGTTTCAAAAACTTCATTGAAGACATAGACAAGCCGGTTCCGGTCATATTGATTGAAGTAATGATACTTGAAATCTCAAGAAATGCAACCCTTGAGGCAGGAGTAGAATGGGGTCTGGGTACTGAACCCTCACAAACTCAGGGAAAATTATTTCCTGACCTTAATATGCAACTCGATGCAACTACCGTTAACCGGATTCTTGGCCGAATAGATGGAAGTAGTTTCTTTAATATCGGTAAAGTCATGCCTAACTTCTTTGCTTCAATAAAAGCTCAGGAATCTAATGGAAATTTCAAAGTGAAGTCTTCTCCTAGAATAGCTACTTTAAATGGACATCGCGCTTATTTTAGCAACGGCCAAACAAGCTATTATGCTGTAACCAATCAAACATTTATTGGTTCTCAAAATCCTGCAACCTCAGAGATAACAAACTATCAACCTATAGATGCTGAACTTTCTCTGGACGTAAGGCCTTTGGTCTCAGGAGACGGCATAGTCACTTTAGATATGAGGGTTATTCAATCTAACTTTAATGGTGAACGAATTGCAGAAGACGCTCCTCCAGGTATAAATTCAAGAGAATTTACTTCTCTCGTGAAAGCAAGAAATAATGATATTATTGTTTTGGGTGGATTGGAAGAAAAATTGAAGGACGATACCGGAACAGGTGTTCCATTTCTATCTAAAATACCCATACTAAAATGGTTATTTAGCACACGTACCCGAAAAGATAGCAGATCAAAACTCACTGTTCTTATTAAGCCAACTATAATATATTAGGCTATGAGTAGTTTTAAGAAATTAATGCACTCTTTAAAAGAAGGAACTTTACTATTTTCTTTAGAGATACATCAGTCAGATACCACAATATCCTATCTCCTCGTCAAAGCAAAGCTTATAAAAAATGAATTAGAGATCCTTGAAAATAAAGAGTTTATCAAACTTGAAGAAGTATTTACATTAATTCCTAAAAACAGCCAATTATTTCTTATATATAATACAGCTCAGGTAATAAAAAAAACGGTCCCGCTTCAAAAGGATTTGTTTAAAGCCATTAAGCAGGCATTTCCAAATCTCCAGCCTGAAGATTTTTATTATGAAGGCTATTTCACTGAGTTGGAAACCGAGCTAGCGCTTTGTAGAAAAGCACCCCTAGACGAAATAATTAAAATTTGTCAAGATAACAAAATCTACGTTACTGGTTGGAGTCTGAATTCTATATTATATAAAAGTCTGGAAAATAAGCTAAAGGAAGCAACTCTTAACACTGAGGAAAAGTATTTGATAGCATTTTCGGGAAATTATACAGAAGCTACAAGTCGAAGGTTTACTGAATTTAGTTTTGATGATAACCAAACACAGCAAAAGAATGTATTTTATAATGAGCGCTTTTATAGTTTAGGTTTACCAGCAACAATTGTGATTTTACTTGGCTTACTAATCATTAATTTTTTGTTTTTTAATAGTTATTATTCTAACATCGAAGAACTTAGACAACTCAATGCACTTAATAATTCTCAAAGAGAATTAGCATTAAAGCTTACCGAAACAGTTGCTAAAAAGGAAAAACTGCTAAAAGACGTTCAACAATCCAAAAATTCAAAAACCTCTTATTATATAGACCAAATATCCTCTGGTTTACCCCAGGAAATACTCTTACAAAAATTGGAATATCAACCTGCAACAAAGGCAATCAAATCAGATCAAGCTATTGAACTGGAAGATCTGAAAATTTTTATTGAAGGAGAATCTAAGGATAATCGCTCATTATCCCTATGGATTTCGGAGCTCGAAAATCTTCCTTTTGCGACACAGGTTAACATAGGTAACTTGGAGCAAACACCTGGTAATCTATCTAAATTTCAGTTAATCCTTATACTTCAGGAATAATGATTCTCGTCACGAAAAATAAAATTTTAATAGTTGGTTTTATACTAAGTCTTTTAGTTTGCTATCTGGTTGCTTTTTCAGAAACGTTGGCCTTAAAAGACGAATACAAACACTTAAAAAAAAATCAGGAGATTTCGCAAAATTTACCTTCACAGATAACTTCATTAAAACTCAAAAATCGCGAATATGATTCTATTCTAACCGCTTATCAACTTAATGGGACGTCTCTACAAAATAATCTTTTAGGCCGCGTTGATCGATACGCTAAACTGAATAAGCTTGAAATTTTAAAAATTGATGAGCCCCACTATTATAAAGAACAAGAATTATTGATTACCAGTTACGGGCTAACACTAAAGGGTGATTTCAATAATTTATTGGGTTTGATTTATGAATTAGAACAACACAGCAATTTTGGTCAGATAGTTTCAGTGGAATTTAATAAAGAAACGGACTACCGATCAAAAGTTTCTCATTTAGAACTGTCGTTTATAATTCAGGCATACAATTAATTTTCTTGCAAAATTTTTAGCCATAAAATATAATAAGTAATTGTAGTTTTCGTGAATTCTTTAATTATTAATATCCTCCAAAGTTTTTATTCGCTCTTCTTGATCTAATATGTATAGTGTTAGCTCCTCTATCTTCTTAAGTAATAACATATTCATTTCTCCGACAGTAATCCCATCACTTTCAAATTCAGAAGCTGAGGGTATCTCTGGTAAATGTTTATTTTCTTCTATATAAGATTTTACTTCATCTAACGGTCTTAGAGAGTAACTTGCGTCAAATACATAATCTGGTGCAGGAATGGATAGATCTACTTTTATTTCCTGACTGTGTATTTTTCCTTTTACAGTAAGTCTTTCATCTGGAGTTGAAGTACCTATACCCAGGCTACCATTTTTGAATGAAAAATTTGGCACCCAAACATTATCCTGATATCTTCTATATCCGATCTCAAAACTTCCACTTGGTTCATCACCAAGCTCTAGCTTTAATAAAGTCTGATCAGAAACTTCATCATCTCGATAAAACATAGTGTTATCGTGGTTTTGGCCTAAATCGGAATCAAAAAATTGAATACTAAATGACCTAAGACTACTGTTGACAATCACCTGATTGGATGTCGTAACTGTACTTCCTGATTGATTCCATTGAGCTTGTAAAACAGTATTAAAACCTATTAAACATAGGACAGATACGAAAGTCGTTCTCATAATTTAAATTCTTTTATTTTCGAGTTAATTCTAATTTTTTAATCCGTTAAGAAGTTCCATTTGATATAAGGTTAATTCTTCTATCCTTTTAAGGAGAAGCATATTCATTTCTCTAATTCCACCTCTTCTTTTTCATTAGTTCGGCGGAATCAACTTCAGATGTCCATTTTTTATTTAGGCATCAACCTTATGTAAATTACTATGATCATAATCGGTTTTAAATACATAATCAGGAGCATTAGAAACATCTACCATCACCTCCTTTGCTTTTAAATTCCCGTTTACATCCAGCCTGCCCTCAAGCCACAAATCTAAATTTATATAAAACTTTTTATTTAAAGAAGTGGTGACAGCTTCAGCCTCAATAAATTCACCCACAATATAGGATGGACTACTTGTATTACTCTAGAATAGAACTCGATAATCTCCGATAACATTTTTTTACTACATTTAATTTGAGTCATCTAGTGTAGCTTCTTAGCGTGATACTGTAATATTATTTCGATTTAAAATATCATACGCACGGTAACCGGAAGCAGCCTGAATGATTTCAAAATCAGACTGACCATTTAACTTACCAGTAAATTCTCCGGAACCATACACAAATAACCTTCAATTCTTACTGACAGTAGTATAGTCACCAATGACCAGCTCCCCGGAAAATGCCGAAGGACTCAAGGTATTGCTTTTTAGGATTACTTTATAAGCCCCTTTTAATCTTATAACCAGAATTGGTCACTAGCATCGATGGTTGCCTCCAATCTGGAAACTATATAATCATCTTTTTTAATCACATCATAATCTCTAAAACCGCTAGAGCTTTGATGAATTTTAGTGTTATCGTGAGAGGGGGGATTCATTCAACTGCGCTAACAGAAATGTAACAATCAGAAGTACACTTATCAGGATTAAAGCTTATTCACGATTTTCCAATTTACGGAGACGATTATTAATCTGCTTGAGCCCTTTATCTTGATCAATAATGTAAAGTGTTAATTCTTCAATCTTCTCCAGAAGTTTTAAATTCATAATTTTAAGGTTTAAACCTTCCTCTTCCATGTCTTCCGCTGAAGGAATATTGGGTAAATGACCTACTTGCATTATATATTTTTCGATTTCAGCGGGTGTCAAAAGTTGGTATTCTGGTTGAAATACATAATCTGGCGCAACAGCACCGGCTAGGTCAACCCGTACCTCTTGAGTATGTATCTTACCTTTGACCGTTAATGCTTCATCTGGAGTACTGGTATTGATTCCCTGTTTACCATCGTGAGTAATTCTAACCCGCTCTTTTTGATTTCCATTACTGTTTGTCGTAAACGAAAATCCTACGTCGGTTGCCCAGCCGCCTGTAAGGATTCCACGAACTTCTGCTCTATAAATTTCATTGGCATCACTATTGACAAATTTTACAGCGCTTAAAACCGTGTTTAACGCACCTCCAGATCCTCCGTAATAATTTTGACTGGAAAGACGTAATGCAGGCATGTTACCCGTGATGTGTAAAATATCTTTGGGAAACTTAACTCCGAATCCAAAAAAGCCCTGCGAAAAGTTGATGGTATTTTCATAAGAACCTGCCGTCTGGCGGAACCTTAAAATAAACGGATCATCAAGCTCTTGAAAGGTAAGAATTGCACTCCCTGCATCATAATCAGTGAATATACGTCCCCCATCATCTGATCCGGAATCTAGATATAATGAATTTCCATACGGGCCATAAACATGAAAGGATTTTTGTGGATTAGCTATACCTATTCCTACTGCGCCATTACTGGGAAATATATTTGTCTGCGCCACAACACTGATATTAATAAACAAAAGAAATAGAGTAATCTTTAATGGATTGATATTGATATAAGTAAACTTTGTTTTCATATTATTTAGGATTTTCTAATGATTCTAAACGTCTTTCAAGCTTTTCAATCAGTTCTGCTTGTTTTAGAATTATGTCTTCCTGTTCGCTATTCCTTTGATTCTCCTAAATTAGATAAAGGGTAATTTCTTCTATTTTTTGTAGAAGTTTAGCATCCATCTCACCAAGGAATATTCCATCTTTTTCAACCTCAGACGCAGACGGAATATCCTTCAGATGCCCATAATTGCTAATATGCTGTTGTACCTCAGCCAGAGTTGGTAATACATAATCCTTTTCAAAAACAAAATCTGACCATCCATTAAGATCTACCTTAACTTCCTTTGAATGAATGGTTCCATTTACGGCCAGCTTTGCATCGGCATTTGTTGTTCCTATCCCAAGATTACACGAGCTGGTTATCATAAGATGTGAACCACTACCGTGTTTTCCACCCGCATAAAAATTGATATCACCGGTGGGGTGTGCATTTGTTATATAAAACCTCCCCCTATTTCCTAAAAGTCCATATCCGCTAAGCCGCACCTGTTCCTGTACTGCATTCGGATTACCGGTATCTATACCATTTACAATTAAGGTATTGTTAATTTTGACTTTACCATTGACATCAAGTTTCTCACTGGGATTAGCAGTTCCTACTCCAACGTTACCTTGATAATCGTTTAAAATTAATCCACCTCCTTGACTACCTGCTCTAAGGTATATAGCCCCATCTGTAGTTAAATTCTCTAAAACAAATTGATTATTAGTTGATGAAGAAGTTCGCATCTTAAATTTAGAATCAAACAAAATCCCGTTATTACTACTGAGATTTGATAAATGTAATCGAGCTCCAGGATTCGTCGTACCTATACCTACATTACCTGTGGTTGGAAATGTATTTTGAGCTAAACAATCAAGATTTCCAACAAAAAAACCGATAAAAATTAGTACCAATATATTTAAGTAACTCCTATTATCTAAAATTGAATTATTCATAGCCGTTTTGGTTTTCAAGTTTGTTTATGCGCTGTTCCAATTTTCTTATTAGCAATTCCTGGAGTTTGTTAATCTCCTTTTGCTCCTTAGTTTCTTTATTCTGTCGCAGTATATAAAGTGTAAGTTCCTCTATCTTTTGAATCAGTTTTGCATCCATTTCTCCCAGAAAAATTCCATTCGCCTCAACTTCCACAGCGCTTGGAATATCTTTTAAATGTCCGTTTTGATTAATAAAAGCTTCCACTTCAGCCAATGAAAGTAAATTGTAATCATTCTCAAAAACAAAATCAGACCAACCACTTACTTGTACTTTTACTTCTCGAGCTCCGATGGAGCCCTCAACAGCTAGTTTATGATTACCTGTATTATCAGTACCAATTCCCACTGCTCCATTTGTTTTTATTAATAATTGGGGGAGTCCAGAAGCAGTTTTGAAACCTAGATTTTCATAGGCATTCATAGAGGCATTTCTAGAAGAAATATAATTTCCGTAATTAGGGTTTTCCGTTGAAGTTCCAGCTGCTGCAATATTTATTGCTCCCTCATTAGTCCTAAAAGTAGCTATTGTTTCATTTCCTGAGATTCGAGAGACATCAATCAAAGAGAGAGGATTATTTGTACCAATACCTAACATCCCATTTAACAGCGTCATATAAGTCATAGTTTTGGCAGAATTACCGAACTCCAGCCTATTCGCCCCTATACCTCCTGACTGGCTCCAGATTGCACCACCTGAATGAAATTGTATAAAAGCTTTTGGCCCCGTGCCAGCTCCTAGTATCCGAATTCCACCAGCGCCAGCGATTCCCGGATTTTGAGTTATCGATAAAATGGGTTCATCTCCAAATAATTCTAAATTATAATTAGGACTGTTGGTACCAACCCCAACATTTCCTTTAGCACATCGGTTTTTTTTCCTTTAACATTTTTTTGTTTGACTACCAGAAGTGAGTATAACTTCAAAACCAGACCTCTGTAAATCACTAAAAAGACTCTGCCAATAAAAACCAATACTTTCCATTGCTACTGTAGTAATCCCGTGCAAGTTTAAATAGGAGATGATGTCCTGATGATCTTTTGTGTAAACACCAAAAGAACGAATATTATCCGTGTTTTGATCAACAGCAACGACATGTATACGTGAACCTATATCAATTCCAGCAACGTCAGGATTGATCATAGGTAATAACATTTTTTTATCTCTCATCATTTATTGGGTTTAGAAACTTCAGAGAGACACATTTATATGTTTAAAAGTTTTCTTTACGGGATTCCTTAAAAGGATCACCAAATTATTCGTCAAATTGTCTCAACTAAAAAGTGTAGACTTTATTTATCTGCACCAGATTTTAGGAAGGACTAAAAATAAGTGCCATTTAGTATTCCGGTTTCGTTCTGAAGTTATATCCTAATTTACAAAATGATCAATCTAGTTGTCTTCTATCTTCGATTTCTCAGTCAGAAATATTATGATTTTAGAACGACTCATTGTATTAGATTTTAATCTCTCCAAATACACCTAATGACAACAATTCATCAATAAAAGTTTTACTACTCTCTTTAGAAACTTTTACTTCTATTTTATTTCCTGCAATTAATTTATCCAATAAAAGTTTGGATTCTATTAAACTATTATCTGTTTTTTCAAATAAATATTTGATAAAATCTAATCTATTAAAAGACGGTTTAAAAGACTTTATAACTATATCGACCATTTAAAATTTAAAATTAAAATGTTGTACCTTACCGGGGTTTGCGCCAGTTGTTCTTTTAGCTGTATTGATTATTACATTACTTGCTCCATTTGCGTTAGCGAATTCTCTAGCAAAATTCCTTATGCCTGTTATTCCTATTTCTCCTGCAAAGTCTGCACCATTTATAGTAATTGTATTTCCGTTTCTTGAAAAGAATCCACCTACTTGAGTTTTTACCCCGTGAACTGTACCAGACATTATAACATAATTATCTTCAGCTACATCAACAGCCATTTTAACTCGATTAGCATTTACAGTATAATTAATAGTTTTTGTACCTGCTGAAGCAGCTAAACCACCAGAAAAAGCATATTGTCTTGGTTTTTGAGTTCTGGCATTTGCAAAAACAGTTGGAAAAGCTGCTGAATATCCTGCGCCTATAGAAGCATTGGTCATCATACCTAATCCTTTCCATTGTTCTTTTAATTCTCTGTCAATGGATAATATTGGATTTTGTCCTTGTGGAAAAAACATCTCGATTGTTCCTTTAACACCAACAAAATCTTGATAGGACACATCGCCTATTACTACAGTTTCCAATAGATTTGCACCTAAGACACTTGTTGTAAGACTGTAAGTGTCAGAATCAAAATCATAACCTATCCCTTGTCCATTTGGAACTTGCTCTATACCTAATTTTAAACAGGCTTCAGGACAAGCTGTACAATCTGTACAACCACCATCAATATCTATAGTAGATACTGGATTGTTACCCATTCCAAGATATGGCGAGTGGAACTCTCCATAAGGATCAGTCGTCAACCACCTACCAATCCGTGCATCCCAAAGGCGTAATTCAAAAGCTTCTTTGCCAGTCTCCGAGTCCTTTTCCTGTCCCTGGTATTTATAACGGTATTGCGATTGGTTACCGTCATTGTCCCTGCCGGGTAAAGGCATCCCAAAAGGATAATAATCCGTTTTTACAATGGCAACAGCTTGTGATCCATTTTTTTGAGCTACTGCCCGAACATTACCCAAATGATCAGTAAGTTCGTATAAATAGTTGTTATCTGCAAAACTGGTCTGGTTTAGACTGGTCCTTTTGGCCACGCCTATACGCGAAGCTCCATAAACCGGGTGTTCTATGTTGTTACCGGTATAAATAGCTAATACACTACCTGCGGCATCCCGTACATAATAATTGGTATAGCTCAATGTACTGCCGTTCCAGACTTCTTTCTTGACCCGTTGCCCTTTATCATCGTAGGCAAAACGTACAGACTGGCTACCATTGGTCACCTCGGTTACCAGACCTGCGGTGTTGTAGATGTAAGTAGTACCATCCTGTGTATTTTGGGTCAACTGTCCTATTTTATTGTAGGTATAATTTCCCGGGTTCTGGTCTTTTATATCATTGGCATCTGCATTACCGGTTACCGCATCATCTACATTATCGAGTTGGTTCTTGTCAGCCTTATAGTTATAAGTAAGATTATCCATCTGCCCGGTTGCGCTGTTACGCTTGAGCTTTAAGATATTGCCATTGGCATCATAGGTAATCCCTTCTACGCGGTAAGCGCTGCTACTCCCCGCTCCTATGCTCGCACTGAAGTTGGTCCCTGAAGCAGCTACAAAACCGGGTTTAAGTGTGATGCTGTTTGTGGCGCGATAGTCTCCGTTGGTGGGAGATTCTAAAATTAGGTCTGCCGGGGTGCCGTCACTTGATAAACCCAGATTAAAATCAGCCTTTTCAAGCCAGTTGTTACGGTTGTAGTCGTAGTAATAGTTGCTCTTGGGCATTCCGTGGGTCTTCCACTCAATCCCTTTGATGTTCCCGTTATACTGATCTGTACCTAAAGCGGATTTATCTATTGGCTTTGGTGTGCCTGTTCGTAGGTAGTCGTCGCTGTTGTAGTGAATGGTCATCCCGAAGAGATCATTCTCATCACCTCCGGGGTCCTTGGCCGCTGTAAGATCCGGGTGATTGATACTTTTTAAAGCACCTTCCAGAGTATAGACATAATCCATCCCCTGCAATCCATTACCAATCTCCTTTCTCCTTAAAGCTCCCGTCTCATAATAATCGTAGGTTGACTGTACTTTTAGGTCAGCATCACTGGCACCCGTTTGTACTTCTGTTAACTGTCCCACTGTGTTGTAGGTGTACTTGTGAATGAAACGCTCTGTGGGAACATGCTTCTGATAGTCCACCCGAAGTACTTCGCTGGTTACCGGATCGTAACTGTAATCCATGGTTTTAGTTCCCAAACCGGCAATGGTCTGGACCATCCAGGTCACACGCCCGTATACATCATAACTATAATAGGTGGTACTGTTACTATTACTGGTTTTGGCCACATTCCCTGCCAAAAATCCCGGACTTGCATAGCTGCTGTGCACACTAGCCAATAAACTAAGGTCCGTTGAACTAAGCTTGTCGTAAGTAGTATTTTGGGTTTCCCATTTCTGACCGACAATACCCTCATCGCCATTCAAACCACTAAAATTGTAACCTTTATAACTATTGGTAGGTGAATTTTTCCAAACACCACTTCTTACTGGTCTACCCCTATCGTCATATTCCGTAAAAGAGAATTCAGCGTCATCAGTTGCTTTATTACCATCGGGATTTTTTTGCTTACTGTTTTGTGAAAACGCAATTTGACCATCTTTGCGATATTTAAACCAGGCCTCTCCTTCATCCGGGCTGCTGGTATATTCTAACTGACCCAACGAATTGTATTTGAAAATGCTCTTGAGCTCATCTCCCAAAGGCTGGGTAGTACTGATAAGCCTGCCCGCCTTGTCGTACTTATTAAGGCTGTAATCGTAATAATTCTCCTTATAGGTTACTAATATGGGATCCTCAGAGTCATAATATTCTGTGTTTCTCACAGAAATCCTATAAAAACCTGAAGGTATGTAGGCATGTGGAGTTGAGATTAATTCTTCTGTGGTTAAATCATAGATATCCAGATTAAACTTTGAAAAATTAGATATTGTTAGGCCAGAAAGGCCCGATGGTATATGTACATCTATAAATCCTTGCTTACCTATTTTGACTTGCGAACTTCTCACAGCAGTTCCGCCGCTTCGTGCTGCGGCAAGGGTTTTACCATCAGCATCCTCAAATACTACAGACTCATTTCCGTGAACATCACGAACTACCGTTTTAAAAATAAGATAAGAAGAATTGTACTTAGGATCATTAAATGCGACACTTTGCGTAAGTTCCTGACCGGCAAGCATCGTAAATGAATAGCCCTGTTTCCAATCGCCTCCTTTTTGGTTTCCGCCAATTGTTTTTAAGGTCTCCCCGGGAATAAGCTTACTGTAAATCGTTTTGGCGTAAGGATAATCAGTTACATCCTGATATTTTGATCGGGTATTTCGATTACTATAATACCAACCCAAGGAATTCGACTGTTCACCAACTTTAATCAAGGTATTTGAATCGTTGTCATAATCTGGCGCAGCTAATGTGGCACCATCTTCACGCTTAATAAAATCAGGTTTAAATAAAAAATCTCCGCTTTTTATGGGTGCGCTTATTGTAGATAATTTGGGCCTCCCCTGAGAATCATAACGAACCTCTGAAGCCCAAACGGAATCTGTTTTTTTATCCCAGACCTGGGATTGCTCCATGTTTCCAAAAGAATTGTAATAGGTTTTAGACTTGGCTTCTTCCTGGCCTAAAACATTATAGGTTTTAGTAAGTAGCCAGTTTCGGTCTTCCTTGGCTTCAACTACAGGACAACCTAGATTCTCTCCGTAATTATCCGGACATTGGTCCCTGTTGTCACTTACATATCCATTGGGCTGATCACAGTCCTGCACAGAAACATTAGGATCCCCAAAGCCATCCCCGTCAAAATCGGAATACCATCGTGGTATTGCGTCTACTGTATAGTTTATGGTAAGAGCAGTACTCCAGACTTGTGATGCGTTATCTCTTGCCCTTAAATAATAACGCGTTCCTGATGTTCTTGTTACAGAATAGCTTGCAGAGCCTGTGCTGGTACCAGTTGAAGAACTTTGCCAATACCAGGTCACTCCAGATGGGGGGCTATTTCTTCTTATTGTCGTACTCCCACAGTTATTTGTTATTGATTGAATAGTAGGGCGATCTGGAGGGGATAAACCTTCATCTATACTACCATCACAGTCATTATCTTTTCCATCAGCAAGTTCTGTCGCCCCCGGATAAATATTAGCATCCGAATCATTACAATCTCCTAATCTAGATGCGTAACCATGAGGTGGATCACAGGTTTCTATGTAAAAATTTGATTGCCCCCAACCATCTCCATCTTGGTCTCTATAATATTTTAATGGATAATCGCAATCAATTTCATCTATTGGTCGAATAGTGGTTTGGGAAAATAAGGATCCTGTGATGAAAAATATAGAAATGAGTAATATTACTTTTTGCATAATGTATTACTTTAAAAGCTAAAGGATTCGTGCTAATTATTATAAATACACTGGTGGGCTTCCAGGATTAGGATTAGTTGAGGAACAATTATCTAAAACTTTTACGGGTTCTGAATAGGGATAATTATGTCCTTTAAAATTCCTTCTAAAGCTTGAGTAAAGCACAAAACCTCCATTAAACGATTGTACCTTGTCTTCTACCTTAACCTTACCGCTGCTTGATTCAGGATTTGCTATCTCGTTGTAGATTGCCTTTAGGTTTCCAGCATCATCATAGACATAAGCTGTAGACATATTAGTGCCTCCATTTATGTGAGTTAAATACCCCAACTGATCATACACATAAGAAGTCATCGTTGATTCAGCGGGATGAAATCTAAAATCATCAAAATTTATTGTACCCGAACCACTTTGTTTAACCTGTACAGAGACCGTTTGGTTCACTCCGACTTCTATGTAATAATTCAGTAACCTCCAGCAAGATGCATCTACCTGTTCTGAAGGTTGAATTTGATTCCCATTAAATATAACCTGAGGCAATAATGACGGGTTTGAAGTTAGTCCGATACTTGGTTTATGCCAAAATGAGATCTTATAAGTACCCGGTTGCAAAGCCTTACTTAGATCTGTCTGACTGGAACCACTTGAAGTGCTCAGACTATAGACGGTCTCTCCATTAGATTGTGTTTTGTATGAATATAATCCGGTATGGGCCTTGTTATCCCTTAGTGGATTAACCTGATTCTTAAGCAGGAATGAAGCACTTGAACTGGAAGCATATTCCGCATTATCAGCGTATGATGCAGAAGCACGGGAATTCACTACCGCACCTACTTTAGAATCCTTATCTACCATAAAAGTAGAGGCAAAGTTCCCATTGATATCTCTCACTTCTAAGGGAGATGACCAGTGATTGTATCTCGTTATCTCAGACACTTTCTGCCATTTAGAAGATGAAGGCGTGTTTGTACTCCAGTTAAAATTATCCTGATTCGCTGTTATTGTACTTATATAGTTTCCGTGTTCAGGGTCGACTGCATCTTTCCAAATATACTGGGACTGCTTCCGCCAAATTCCAGGTCCTGCATTGGAATCAAAAGCAGTATAATCCAGATTAGAATAATTCCAGTTATTCTTCCAGGAGGTCAGCGATGCGTTTAGTGTCCTGTCTGCACCGTTAATAGTTGCCGTGGTAATTGATAAGGCCTCCTGACTTAACATATTAGCATTTGAACTATTCAATACTTTAGATCCCATAGCCGGATACTTTGTATAGGCCGGAATTTTTTCGCTAGTGAGCTGGGTACCATCAGAAAGCTTAGTAATTGTTTTTCTAAAACTACCCAGCCAGGGATCAACGTCTTTAAATTCCTGACTTGTCTCTACACCTCCAGAATAAACCCTGGTTTTCCTAAGCATATTGTTGTAAAGTGTTTTTGAAGAAATACTCAATAGCCGTTTGGTATTGGTAATACTTGTACCCTTCTCATTGGTCTCAAAGACAGTCTTCATTGAATTAAAGGTCTCTTTCGTAATACCTTTATTTAATTCTCCATAATTTGTACCATTTACAATTTTATTCCCGGTGAGGATTTCTCCATTGACGTACTCATTCTCGGTACGCATCATCAATTGTCCCAGCGAATTAAAGTTTTCAACTGATTTAATTTGCCCCAACAATGCGGTGTTAACGTGAATATCAATCTTTTTAGCCTGAATCTTATGTGAAGCAGTACCCGTAAAACCCGAGATATTATCTTCTACTTCTGCCCAAAATATACGGTCTTCTGTATCCGCATCTGCATCCAGAGCCTCCATTTCAATTTCCGGATTAAAAATATTGAAAACAGGTTTTAAAACATGGTGCCTGTATCGGGTTTCACTGGTATAGTCTTCCTCATTTGCTCCAGATGTCTTCATCGTTACATACTCGTACATAACTCCAGGGCCTGGTATTTCTGACTGGTATGGTACAAACTTCACCCCATCCACTGGAGCATAGGACGTTATACCGCTACTCTTACCGGTGAATGGATTGGTATAATCATAAGTAGTTTTATAAGTAGTAGCTCCATCTGTAGTTTTTAATTGCTTAACCCGAAGCCCTCCTCCGGTTTCATCTTCAGGAACTTTATTAGCAATAAGTTTATAAAGCATAGTATGCTTTTCACCTACGCTGTTTCCTAAAAGAGGAACTTCATTTCTATTTTTAGCTTCGTACTCTCCAGACCCTCCCCCGTTTGCTTTGTAAAAAGTTCTATTATTAGCTCTAGAAATATCAGTACCTATATGAACACCAGAATTATCGTTTAATCGTATCTGTACGTGAGATTGTGAAATTGCTACCAATCTACAGTTCTTTTGAGAATTTACATTTATTCCTCCCCACTCACTTGGATCCAAAAAGTTGTTTCTTGATCTTCTAGCTATCCATAAGTCGAGAAAAATATTACTATCTGCATTAAAATACTTTCTAAAATCATCCACTTTGTCTGATTCTAAAATATTCTCCTGATTTTCGATTATTATATCTGTGACGCCGCCGCCAAGGTTTGTACATCTAAATTGTAAATTCTCTTGGAATACTCTTCTTCCAAAAGCTTCTATCCAATAATCATCTTCTTCATAATCAATATCAATACGTGCGCCGGTAGGCATAGAAACTGATTTTAAACTCCAGGCTTGAGCCTTATTACCCGAACCATCAATACCATTGTAATCTCCCTGCATATAGCCCCAGTTATCTCTAAAATCTCTTTTTTGCTCAACATAAGTTTTTATCTGTGCTGGAGTTGGTTTGGTGGTACCAAAGCTTTGAGGAGGAGCTATATTCTTCATCTCCTTAAAGAAATAATCAAATCGAATAGGAGGCATAAAGTCTCGTAAATTCCGATCTTTATAATGAACCGCATTTAAGCTCAGTTTACCCTTCTCACTATTACCCAGCTCCGGATTGGAATGGTTGGGTGCAGCCGCAGAGCTTGCAGAGCCTTTAGCCAATGAATAATCCTGTTCCAGATCAATAACCTTTAGAGCATTTTCTTTAATAAATGATGTACTAACATCATTTACATCAAGAACATTACTTTCAAGCTGCTTTCCATAACGATAGTAACTTCCATAAATATTCTTAAAATACTGTGATTCCCAATTTGGTGCATGTGACGAATCCCTTTGATATGGGGTTGAAGTGCTATTTTGATATTGTAAACCTAAATTACCGCTAGCTCCCTTCGATAATTTTTTCCCAACATCGCCATCAACCAATACAATTCTTTTGAGTCTTAAAGAGTACTCACGGGAATAGCTTACTCCATTCTCTCTAACTTCTATATCTGGATCGGTATAATTGAGTGAATTAGGACCATCATTATCACCCGAATTACCTAATATTTTTGAACGACCATTATTTAAATTTTCAAATTTAAATTTCAAATCCTTCCCGATTGCGTCATAACGAATATCTTTTACAAACAATGCTGTTTGATTTCGGGTATTTATTTTATCTAAATAATACAATTGCTTACGGCCAAAACTATAACCCCCTTTATCTTTATCTTCAATTTTGTCTAAAATATTTGTATTATAATTATAGCTTTTATCAGGATAAGGATCCCTCCATACAAAACCATCAGACCACTTACCGTATTCTAATTCCACCCAATATCCATAATCCTCTTTATTGAAGGTTCCCAACTTATTATTTGATTGATCTGGCCTATCTACATAATCTGGTCCTGTTACAGCGGTTAATAACCAGTGCGTTGCGTATCTGGAAAACTCACGCCGCTCATTAACATTGTTTGCATTAAATGAACCATTTTCCTGTTCGTCAATAAGATTACGATGAACCTGCTCATAATGATAAACGGGTAATGCATAATGATAGGTCTTTCCATCTGGAGCTGTGATTTTATAACCTCCAATACCAGTAGGATCAAATAAGGCCGAATTACCCCGATCATTATTACTTACTGTTGAAGGAGAAATCAATCCGCGATTTCCTGCATAACCAGAATAAATCTGCTCATTTGTAAATACCTCTACATAATTGGGGCTTTTTGCTCTCTGATTTGTAGAAGAAAAACCATTATGATTTCCTTCATCAATAAAACTTGAAAGAGTACCACCGTTCGAAGTATTAACTAAATTATCAATTGTGTTTGTTTCGTTCTGGGTAAACTGACCGTCAAAATAAAATAACGCAGGTTTGCTTCTATTATCGCTATAATTATAGTAACCTAATGTTTTAATAGGCAACGAATTTTGTGGCGCATTATCTCCTGGATCAATTATGACAGATGGTGACGAGCCCGCATGCCAAAATACATGAATGTCTTTATCGTTAGCATTACTTGTACGCACTCCCTTACCTGCAATTATTGTATTTTCAAATAAATTAGGAGTCAAATTACCCATAAGTCCCTGAGCAGATACGTTATAATTATCATACCCTATGAAATCAAAATTTACATTTTCTATCTGCTTGGAATAATCCCCAACAAATTCTTCTTCAGTCTGAGGTATTGAAGTACTATATGTATCTAAACTTGTTGCTCTATTGATATAGTCATAGAAACCTGTATTAGAATTAACATCGTAGATTTTCGGATTATGCCCCGTAACACTTGGTGTCGTTAAGGGATAATGATCATTTGAGTAAAGTGCTCCCCAACTATAATTTTCAAAACCTTTCTTGATATTAACTTTTACTTTACTTTGATTATAGCCCAGTGTTATTGGTAATCCGACAAAATGTAAAGGAAGAGCTATCGCAAATGACTGTTGACTAACACTTGCGTCTCCTACAGATAATTCCCTGCTTTGAACAGAACCTCCCGATCTTGCTGATGCGCCAGCACTATTCGAATAGTTTGATCCTGCACCTACACCGAAAGATCCAGAGCCATCAAAGGAAACATTCAAACTGTTACTTACATTACTAAAATCATTAGACCCTGAATCCTGGCCCTTTGCTCCTACACCTAATCCAAAAGACACTTTCTGTGAAGTCAAAGAGTACGATACACCTCCGCCAATCCCGGCATTATCTCCTAACCCTATACCATAGCTTAAACCTACACTCACATCTCCCCTGGTATCAGCAGATATAGAGCCTCCTACGCCCTCAAGTCCTAAAGTAGCAAGACCTGCAGATACATTTACGGAGCCAGAAAGACCTTTACCACCTCCCCAATTCGCGCCTGCACCCACACTTATGGCACCTGGTAAGCCTACTGATACCGACACGCCATGATAAGTTGTCTCACTATAAAATGAATTAAAATCAATACTTACCCCATTCTTAAGGTCGTCAGGAGTATTGGTAACCGAGCGGTTTATAGCACCAGGGGTTAAATACCAGCCGAGACCTACCCAGGAAGCATCTAAATCTGAGGTGATTCCTGCATGATACGATAAGTTTACAGGATACCCCTCTACATCTAAAAGTGGTAAAACATAAGTTAAATCTCCCGTAGAAAGACTGACCATATCCGTAGCATCTACCGGTTCAAAACCTGCTGCTTCGGGTGAGTTTGGTCCATTATTATTTGCATAAAGCATATTGTACGGAAGCAGTGCATTGAGCATGATCACATTTAAAAATAACGCAAGGATCTTATGTGAGCGTTTTGTCTTTCTCATATTCCTTTGGGTAGTTTTCATTTTCATTTTTGGTAAGCTTTAACAATTCCAAAACAACTAAAACCAAGGCTGGTTTTCTAATTTTCTATCTCGGTATTTATAAATTCAGACTACTACTTAAGCCTTTATCAATCACAGTTTTCATTGTAATACGTCACTATCGCCCGCAGGTCTTGTTTACGGTAGTCCTTCGCTTCTATTTTCTCTACCAGCTGAGGGCAATCTTTAAAATAATCACTCGCTGCTTTGATGAAATTCTTAGTGAAAAGCTGATTGGAGCCCAGATGGGTCATCCCTGTTTCTGTTTCTCGCTTCAGGTAGAAGTTGTCTATATTGTAAGCATAACCACCAAAGCCCATTCCCATTCCTCCGGCTGCTCCAAAACCCATAGGTGCCCCCGGGTTATAACCCTGCCGGTTGGTAGTATACAAACTCACCCTACCTGTGACAATCTCCTGTACCACCAGCTCATCTTCCTTATCTGCTAACGGTAATTTGATGTAGCGCTTTATGCCCTCATTGGTGTTGTACTCCGCCTGAGCGATCTCATCAAAAGTGTAAGTGACTCCCTTGCCCTGACGCTCGGTCTTAAACTTTACTTTTTTGTATGGGTTTTGGGTAGCAAAACCTTTGGCCACTTCCCCATTTTCCATATATAGGGTGACCGGGGCCAGTGGTGCTGCACAACCAATCAGTACAGCCACTGACAACAGGGTGAAAACAAATTTCATCTTCTTATAATTTTATGTTCTATTTGGCCGACTTTACAGCTACAAAGCCGTAAAATCTAAAATTCTATCCCGGGCTGATCTGTAAAAACAGATTTGGGAAACTTAAAGGATACCTCCCCGGTTCCAAAACCAAGGTCCTGAAGCGTTAGGGTAAAATAATCACCTTCTGCCCGTTCTACCTCTTCTTTGGGGTAGACCAGCATCATGGTTGTTGAGCGGCTCATCCCATACATTCTGGGGTATACATAATCTGCAAGGGCTACCGTATCCCGCGTAGCGGTAATCAAATTGAGTTTATCTCCCATCCCAAATGCCAAGGTGTTGACCATTGCTCCAAACCGGTTACGGTCTGCTGCCAAACCGTTTAAAAGCTCCTGATTATTCTTAGACATAGACAGGTTAAAATACAGATAAGAGCCGTACTTAGAACGCAGGCTATCCACCTCCTCTTGAGTATATCCGGTGCTGAGCTCCTGAAAAACCAACAGGTCTGTAGGCCGGTAAAGCATACTAAAATCTACACCATTAACTACCTTAGACACCAGATACTCCGAATCTTCTGCGGTGATATACTCGGTTAGCTCGTCACTCGAATTGAAGGTAGGTGTAGAACACGAACTCACCCAGAGTGTCAGTGATAGTACAACTAAAAAGCTTAAGTAGCTTCGTATCATTTGCCTGTGAATTGCGTGTTAAGCTCTTCAAGCACTTCATCAGTAAGGTCTGAGCCGTCCTGCGCGTACATAATCGTCCCGCCTCCGGTGGCACCAAAGATGATGCGATAGCCTTTTTGCTCGCCGTATTCCTTCACAAAATCATTGATGTCGTTGATTACCGTTTGGGTAATCTTGTGATGTTCCTGCTGAATCTGCTTTTGTACAGCCTGCTGGTAGCTGTTGATCTGTTGCTGCTTGTTGGAAAGCAATTCCTGTTTTAACTCCAGCTCTTTCTTTGACATGGAACTGCGTTCTTTCTCGTAGTTCTTTAACTCATTTTGCCAGTCGGTAAGCAAGCTGTCTGCATTGGCTTTTAAAGTATTGGCCTTAGCCTCAAATTCTTTTTTAACCACAGCGGTACGTTTATAACCGTCTAAAAGCCGGTTGACATCTACATAAACCAGTTCGCTGCTGTTCTTTAAATAAAAAAAAGTGAAAACACCGAAAACCAAGGCTAAAACACTAATAACTAAAGGGGTAATCTTACTCATACTAAAAATTAAAATTTATTTTTTTACTTTATAACGGTAACGTATATAACCTACTGCTTTTCTAAAATTTCAAGGCGTTTTAATAGTCTATTTAATAACTTCTCCTGATCAGCCAAACGAGATGTCAATTCTTCCTCACGGGAAGCACGTACTTCTAATTGGTTATTTTGTTCTTCTAGTTGTTGATCCTGTTGAATCGTGTATAATGTTAATTCTTCTATTTTCTGAAGCAACTTTGCATTCATTTCTCCAAGAAAAATACCATTCTCTTCTACTTCAGTCGCACTGGGTATATTATCAAGATGTCCATATTTTGCAATAAACTCTTTAACTTCACCCAATGAAGGCAAATCATAATTCTTATCAAAAACAAAGTCGGCCCATCCAGTTTCAACCTTAATTTCGTTTGCTCTAATCGCCCCATTCACTCCAAGCTTAAAATCTCCAGAATTACTTGTGCCTATTCCAACAAAGCCATCATTTCTAAAAAATACTAATCGCTTATTTGAATAAATACTTACACCCTGATCTGGATCTGTAGGAGTATAAATACGTACCTCACTGGGTATAGTAGAGTACTCCGAGATTTCTAATGTCGGCGTAGGGTTTAATGGAGCATAACCCAAAATTCTGACATCACCTCCTCCGGGTCTTTCACCTATAATTTCATTTTCACCAATAAATATGTCGCCACGAACATCAAGGGTACGCTTCGGCTCCGTGGTTCCTATACCAACCCGTAAAGAATTGGTATTAAGATACATTATATTGTTTCCTGGTTTTCCATCTACAGTATTTATATCTGTGAAATAAATATGATCATCGCTCATTATCCTTAAATTACCAGAATAATCATCAATCCTTGAAAAATAATTTGCCCATGATTGGTTACCCCAAATCAGACCTTTCATTGTAGTTCCATTGTGAAAACGAAACCCATCGAGAGATTGTTCTTGTCCGGTTATTACATTGGTTAAAAGCATTAAACTTACTAAGACATAATTTTTTTTCATATTTAATTGTCAGTTTATAAATTACACTTTTCCAAAATCAGATATGGATTGAGCAAATAAGGTTTCTCATAATTATACATTACCTTATTATTCAATTAATATTATTTTACACTTTTTTCAAGGTTATCAATTCGCCGAATTAGCTCCTTATTCAGATCTTGTTCCTTAATTAGATATAAAGTAAGCTCTTCAATTTTCTTAAGTAATAGCATATTCAGATCTCCTACTTCAATACCGTTTTGTTCAAATTCTTTTGCGGAAGGAACTTCGGGTAAGTGTCCGTTTTCGTAAATAAACTGTTTAACCTCCTCCAGGCCTTTTAATTTATAATCGGCATTAAAAACGTAATCAGGTGCTGGTACAGAGAGATCAACCTTTACTTCCTTTGCGTGAATCTTCCCGTTAACGGCAAACTTTTCGTCAGGACTTTGGGTATTAACCCCTATATTTCCATTGGGCAGGATTATCAAATGACTTTTATTATCACCTGCCCCAAAATGAACCGGATTGATAGTTCTTGAACCTATTTCAACCCTACCCCCTTCTACTTTAAACTGTGCTCTTACAGCAGTGTGATTAGGTCCGCTAAAATTTTGCAAGGATAGTTCTGCCCAAGTATTAGTGGGTGCTGTAAAAGTTCCTAAAAAACCGGAGCTCCCTTCAACAAGTAAATTTCCTTTTACATCTAGTTTTTGTGAAGGTGTGGTCGTTCCAATACCTACTCTATTACCTGTATCGGTAACTTGACCACAAGCAAACGAGCTTATTAATCCAAAAAATACTACTAAACATTTCATTTACAAAATCTTTAAATATTACTCTCGCTTTATTACTACTCAATTTGTAATCTTTACACCTTCTGCCCATTTGAATATCTTCTCATTCTGCAATTCAAGATTCTCTATCTTCGCATTTTGATCTATTATATAAAGGGTCAATTCTTCGATCTTTTCAAGAAGCTTCAAATTCATTTCCTTTAAATTCAGGCCTTCTGATTTAAATTCTGCGGCTGACGGTATGTTAGGAAGGTGTCCATTTTGATCAATATAGGCTTCAACTGCATTGATACTCCATAAATCGTATCCTTCCTTAAAAACATAATCCGGAGCGACTGCACCGTTTAAATCCACTTTTACTTCCTGTGCATGTATCAGACCCTTCACAGCTAATTGGGAGTCCGGATTTGATGTACCAATACCTACAAATCCGTTAGATTGTACCGTGAAATGTGATTGCCACAAATTACCATATGTAGTACCTACCACAAATTTATCGGACAGACTGGTCAGATTGTCACCGATGTTAACTCTTAACTCAGAAACATCATAACTACTATTGAATCTGGATATCCATAGGGGGTCTGTATTTAAATGAGCCCCCAGAAAATACAATTTATTACCATAACTGTTATTCTGCGTAGCAGCATCCGAAAGGTTAGAGCCTAAATTTATATGCCCATTTACTTCAAAGGAGGTACCGGGTGAAGAGGTGCCAACACCCACTCTTCCATCTCCTGCGATATGCATTCTTATTTTTGGGCTACCCCCATTATAAGGCATAGTCAAAAATTGAAGATAGGTATCCCAAGATCCTCCACGGTAAGCTCTTATTACGGCTTCACCGGCTGCGGCAAAATCAAAATTGATATCCCGAGCACTGCCAGCACCAAGGGGTTGATTAGGCCCCACAATGGTAAGCTCAGGTATATTATCATTTGTAGAAGATCCTATTTTTAAATTTCCGCTTGAACTATTGTCGCCATTGGTATCCCATTGGCTGAATAATAATGCCGGAAAAGCCAATATTAAGACTAAAGATGGTATTTTCATTTGATAAGTTTCATTAGCTAGACGAAATTTGAAATATCTATTCTCGAGTTGATTGATGAGATAAGACAGAGAGTCTATTATTGATATTTTTATTCTGCAATTCAAGATTTTCTATCTTCTCATTCTGATTGATAATATACAGGGTTAATTCTTCAATTTTTTGTAATAACATTGCATTCATATCCCCCAAGGAAATTCCATTCTTTAGAATATGTTCCTTATTCGGGATTTCCGGTAAATGCCTATTGCTTTTTAAAAAAAAATTGAGATCCTTAAGTGGCATCAACTTATATTCTTTGTCAAAGACGAAATCGGGCCAACTTGACATTTCAACTTTTACTTCACGAGCTCCTACAGAACCTTCTACTGCAAGCAAGTGATCTCCTGTGGTTTTAGTACCAATACCTACACTTCCATCTCGTTTTATGGTCATAAGGTCTCGGGCAATCGGAGCTTCAAGAGCTCTAAATACCACTATATCACTAGATGATGAGCCTATATTGAGTGTCGTCGAAGTATAAAACTCATTAGGATCCATTATCAATGCATTGGTCCCGTCATTTATATGTAAAAAACTTCGGCCTGGCTGCCATTCTCCGGCTATTGTTCCCGTATTTCTGATCTCAACACGTCCTAGAGGTGTTATTGTGCCAAAACCAAAATTCCCAGAATTAGTTACGACACCCCGATCAAAACCCATTGTTTTATAACGTATGCTTCCTGTTTTTGCAGCTAGATAAAGTTGGTCGCCTACCTGAGTAATTTGGTTATCATCCATTCCTATACCCTGCTGCACCTCACCAACTAAAAGCCATGAATAATTCAAATTATCTGTAGGACCTATAGTACCATTGCCTATAACATTTAGAGCAGTACCCTGTGGACTTACCGTACCCACACCCACTTTTCCGGTTGTGGGAAGTGTATTGGTCTGACCAATGGCTAAAGGACTTAAAAAGAATAACCCCAGTACCAGAACTGATTTAACTTTTGTGACCATACAGGATATATTATCGCTATTAATTTTCACCGAATTTTTCTATTAGCTTCTTAAACTGGGCTAACTCGGCATTTATAGATTGAAGATGTTGCTGCTGCTGCTCTATCAAATTTTCCTGCCGCTCAGATTCATGTTCCTGTTTGATTATATATAGTGTTAACTCTTCAACTTTCTTTAAAAGCAACATATTCATAGTTCCTACAGATATACCTTCATTTTCAAATTGAACTGCCGATGGCACCTCTGGTAGGTGTTTGTTATCGCGAATGTATTTTTCAAGTTCCTCAAGGCTAAGCAATTGATAGGAGTCCTTAAATACATAATCCGGAGCAGGGACTGAAAGATCAACACGAACTTCTTCTGCATGAATTTTTCCTTTTACAGTTACTAATTCATCAGGATTTATTGTTCCAACACCAACCTTACCACTATCGTCTACAATCAAGCCTGGTTGATCATAATTTCCATTAGCTTTTAGAAGTACATTACTTGCACTAGTTGCAATGAATCCATCTTCAATTAAAAAAGTCGAAATAATTGCAAAATTGCTCCCGCTCTGCGCTTTTTGCATTGTTTCAATAACTGTATTATTGGTCTGACCAATATTTGCACCATAAAATAATGCTGCATAAGGCTTTCGCCCGCCACCTCTACTATTGGCTAATTTATAAAGTCCTAATCTTCTAGCTGCAACCCGTAAATTATCAGTTATATTAGTTTCCCAAGCATCTCTTGAGCAAAGTATTCCTATCTGTCCTCTTGCTAAATTATTTAACGCTGTAGCAAGCGCTTCTGATTCTGCTGGTTTACCATATGTGTCATAATTATATGATGAAATGTGTTGCTGAGTAGTTGCATCAAGTATGGTTAGGCTTAATCCTCGGGAACTTACAGTTGCACCCGTAACAGTATTATTAACTAAAACCTGATCATCAAGTTTTACTTCTCTGATTTTAGAATTATCATTATTCCCAGTCCCTCTTACGAAGAGCGTGGCCTGTCCATTTACCGTACTAATAAAAAAAAGAAAAAAACTGATGGAATAGATTAAACTAATTTTCATTATGTATTTCTTGTTTAGTTTGTGGATTTACTATCTGCTTTTTTAAACGAGATAAATCCTCTTTCTGCTTATTTACTATTTCCAGAAGTTGTAATTGATAAAGTGTCAATTCCTCAATCTTTTTTAACAAAAGCATATTCATTTCTCCTACAGCTATACCTTTGTCCTCCAATTCAATGCCTGAAGGTATTTCTGGTAAATGACCATTTTCTTCAATATATTTTTTAACTTCCTCCAAAGATTTAAGTTTATAATCTGATTTAAAGACATAATCAGGTGCAGGGACTGAAAGATCAACACGAACCTCCTCTGCATGAATATCTCCTTTAACAGTTAATTCTGCGTCTGGGTTAACCGTTAAAATTCCTACCCGACCATTAGCCATTACCGTAAATTTAATTCCTTGAGCCGGCTGAGCAGTCCCAGATGACAATTGTAAGATTCTAGAAGTTGCCGAGGGATCTACTTGATTGACATAGAGTGCTGCTCCTGCAGAATTGTTTCTAACCAAATGATGGTAATCTGTTCCATTCAAATTAGACCTAAATACCCCAGTATATGTGGTTTGACCAATTAGTTCTCCTATGAAACAAAAAAATAGAAGATAGTATAAAATAATTTTCATATCCGATAAATCATATATTGATTTGAAATTCCTACTAATTAACTCTTAATGAGTCATCAAGATTTTTTTTATTTCCTTATTATCCAATTCCAGGCTTTTAATCTTTTCACTTTGATTGATAATATAAAGGGTAAGCTCTTCAATTTTCTTTAAAAGCAACATATTCATAGTTCCTACAGATATACCATCTTTTTGAAATTCATCGGCCGATGGTACTTCTGGTAGGTGTTTGTTATTGCGAATATATTTTTCAAGTTCTTCAAGGCTTGGCAATTGATAGGAATTCTCGAATACATAATCAGGTGCAGGAACGGAGAGATCGACCCTGACTTCCTCTGAATGTATTTTGCCCTTTACAGTTAATTTTTCATCGGGTGAAGTAGTGCCTATACCAACTTTGTAATCCTTAATTCTTAATACCGATAAGCCAGAATCATCTGTGAAACTAAAACCTCCATCAGGATTACTACTTCCCATTGAATTTTTAAATCGAATCATTCGATTAATTCCTCCTGAAGAAAATTGTTCAATACCTCGGCCAGGCCAATCCCAGTAGATAATATTACCCGAGCCTTGAAGTCTAATATTACCATTTATATGGAGTTTGTCCAGGGGATTAGATGTACCTATACCGACTTTACCGCCCTTTGCATTTATATAGGTATTTCCTTCACTATAATAATTTAAATAGGTATGATACCCTGTTCTCGAGTCTAAATGCAAGTTCCCATTTGTGGCAACAACAGAGGCAACATTAGGATCATTTCCGTTACCGCCCACTCTTAAATAGGCATTCCAGGTAGAATTAGGCCCATATAAATGAAAACTGTTTCCCGACATAGGTGTAGATTGGCTTTGAGCTATAAGGCTTGTCAGCAAAAGAAACGTTAGTAAAATAAACTTCATAAAATTCAAGACTTAGTTAATATAGCTACTTGCTTCGTTAACCGATCAATTAGCTGTTGTTGTTTTTTATTCTGTTCATCTTGTTGAATTAGATAAAGGGTCAGTTCTTCTATTTTTTTCAAGAGGATAGTGTTCATTTCACCCAATTCGATACCATTCGACTCTATTACCGTGGTTTCACTTGGTACATCCGGTAAATGCCCATTTTTTGAAATATAGGCTTTTACTTCATCAAGGGACTTTAAATTATAATCTGATTTAAAGACATAATCAGGCCAGGCTGATTGAAGTTGTACTTTGATTTCTTCAGCGATTGCTTTACCCTTTATTGCAAAAGTATACCCTGATGGTATCTGTTTCGTGTTTATCCCAACGACATTCGCTCCAAAGTCTCCAAAAATCAAGGGGATATCATTTCTTGAGTTTTCAATATAAAGTTTTGACCCCCCTGTTTCATTAAGACCTGCTTCATAACCCAGAAAAACATTTCCAGATCCTTGACTAAAATAACCAGCCTGATACCCTAACATCACGCTGTTGGAAGCAGAGGTGTTGTTATGTGCAACATTTCTTCCGAGCATCACATTACGCGAACCAGATGTATTATTGTTTGCACTTCTAAGCCCAATGTAAATATTGTCAGAGCCATTAAGATTACGGTAGCCTGCATCAAAACCAAGAAATACATTTGAAGACCCTGTAGTAGTATTAATTCCACTGTGAAATCCTAAGAAAGTATTATTACTAGCATTCAAATTTAATCCAGCGGCTGTACCAACGACCGTATTAAATTGCCCGTCCAAAATATCCCTTCCGGCTCCCGCTCCAATTAAGACATTATGACTTCCTGAATTATTATTAATTCCAGACCCATTTCCTATGAAGGTATTGGAGTCCCCTGAAACGTTACTTTTACCCGATTCGAACCCCAAAAACGTATTAAAACTTGATTCTGAGGTAGAAGATTGTCCTGCATTGTTACCCACGTGAACATTATAATTGCCGCTTGTCCCTGAATTAGTCCCGAGGTTGGTAGTGGTTTGAGCATTTGCAAATGATGCTAAGCTCAAAAAGCTATAGAATATTACGCCCTCAAATTTCATAGTAATAATACTTAATTTAGTTGTTTTTTAATAGTGTGTATTTCTTCCTGCTGAGTTTTAATAATATTAATGAGTTCATTAAGCTTTTTTTCCTGAGTTATGGTATATAAGGTCAATTCCTCTATTTTCTCAAGAAGCAGTGTATTCATCTCGCCGAGCTCTATTCCTTCATTCTCAGAAACTTCTTTGGCACTTGGGATTCCGGGTAAATGTCCCCGAGCATTAATAAATGATTCCAAATCTTTAAGGTCTGGCAAGACATAATCTGATTTAAAAACATAGTCAGGCCAGGCAGCTTGTAGCTGCACCTTTACTTCCTCAGTGATTGTTTTACCATTTACCGCAAACGTATAGCCCGAGGGAATGTCTGCAGTATTTATTCCAACAACATCGGTATTAAAATCTCCAAAAATTAAAGGGGTATAATTAGAAGAGTTCTCGATATATAATTTATTACTGCCTAGTTCATTATAACCCGCACCATATCCTAAAAAAACGTTGCTGCCCCCCGTATTGAGATATCCAGCTTTATACCCCAATACTACATTATTAGAACCGTTCAAGTTTGAATAACCGGCATCTTCCCCCACGGAAACGTTTCGCGAACCGGATTGATTTTTTTGACTTGCTTTTCTGCCCAATGCAGTATTATTAGATCCTGTAGTATTACCAAAACCGGTATCATATCCTACAAACGTGTTGCTATTTGCTGAGGTTGTACTTCTACCTGCACTTGTTCCAATTAAAGTGTTTGCTGTTCCAGTAAGGTTTACGCCGGCAGCTGAACCAAGTATAACATTTCTTGAACCCGTAGCATAACGCCCTGCAGAAACTCCAATGAAAACGTTATGCTCTCCGGTTTCTAAATTAGTTCCAGAAAGTGACCCTAAAAAGGTATTACTAAAACCCGTGGTATTATTTAAACCAGATTCAAAACCAATAAAAGTATTATTATGAGCCTGCGGAGATATAGATGCCATACCAGCAGACTCTCCTATATGTACTCCAAAACGCCCACCCGTTCCTGAATTTAAACCCAGATTAACCGTATTCTGCGCAGTCAATAATGCGGAGTGTGCGTACATTATAAATATCAGTACTCTTTTCATTTACGTAAATGCTTTATTTGTTTTTCATGAATATTCAATCTTTTTTCCAACCGAATAATATATAGTGTTAGCTCCTCTATCTTTTGCAAGAGTTTAGCTTCCATTTCACCCAGCATCAAACCATCCATCTTGACCTCTTCAGCACTTGGCACTCCTTCCAGATGTCCTTCGCGTTTTATAAAAAGTTCTACTTCCCGAAGTGAAGGCAGCGTATATTCCTTCTCAAATACATAATCCGGCCAGGAATTCATATCTACACGAACCTCTTTAGAATGAATGGTTCCATTAACCGATAGTTTTGAGTCTGGAGTTGTTGTCCCTATACCTACATTTCCATTCCCTGTTAAGGTAAGCCGTAATTCGCCATTTGTTTTTAGACCAAATAGATGTTTACCCGTATCAAAGACATCCTTAAATTCAAGACCCCAACTATTCCCTCCACTTGAACTTGCTCCGCCATCACGAAAGAAATAGATACCGTTACCTGTGTTTCTAGACATTCCAAATAAGGTATTACCAGATATTCGAAAATTACCTTGAAGGTCTAATGCCTGTGTGGGGTTAGCTGTACCTATACCTACATTTCCGTTAAAAAAACTTTTATTTGAATAAATCTGGAAATTCTCGATATTTTGATTTGACGTTTCAAACTTTGTAATGCGAATATTACCTATTGCGCTACTACCTCCAGATTGGATATAATTATACCCATCATTATGACCCGTAAAGAATTGTAAGGAGGGGGATGATGAATGATTTGGATCTCCAAACAGGACCTTTTGACCAGCTCCATAAACGTGTAAAATTCTACTAGGACTATCAGTTCCAATTCCAACGTATCCGTAGGTTGGAAATTTATTTTGTGATAATAAATGATTACCAAACCCCATTAAAACAAACAGGATTAAATGATTTAAAGAATTCACTTTTTAAAATTATTTGTGAACCCAAAAAACTTCATTTTTCTGTTGTAAATCAAGCTTTACAAGTCTTGATTTATAAATTCAGGGTAATACAAAAAATGTTGGTTAGCCAATTACCTCACTTAACCCAAACATCGGTAAATACATCGCAATGAGAATGACGCCCACAATCACAGCTACAATCATAATTATAATTGGTTCTAATGCAGTGGAAAATATTTTGGCCTGTTGGGTTACCTGCTGGTTGTATAATTCATTCAAGCGCTTAAATATAAAATCAGTCTGATTGGTTTCTTCCGAAACCTGAATAAGCGAAATCATCTTTTGATCAAAAATGGATTCTTCAGCCATACTTGCACTCAGACTTTTCCCTTTCAATATTCGCTCCTCTACTCTTCCCAGGGCCTGCTCTATAGGATAAAAGGGTATCATCTTTTTCACCAGACTCAAGCTGCGTAAAACAGGAACCTTTGCACTTACCAGTAAAGAAATGGCCTGAGTAAATTGAGCAAGATAGGTTTTGCGCACAAAATTACCGATATAGGGTATTTTCAATATTATCTGGTCCCTAAACCTGCGATATCCCTGCTTTTTTATGTAAAGCTTTCTACTAAATAAAAGGGCTGTAATTATTAAAAGCACTAGTATTCCATAATCTCCAATAACATTAGAAACCCTAACAATCAATTTGGTTATTAAAGGAAGTTCGACGTTGTTTTGCTTAAAAATTTCCTGAAACATAGGTACGATAAAGCGCAACATAAAAATCACTGAAAGCGCTGCCACACTCAAAACAATAATAGGATAAGTTAAAGCGCTAATCAAATTTCGCCGCTGTTCATTTCTTCGAATGTAGTAATCACCTAAAGCTTCTGTAACCTGATCCAAGGTACCTGTAGTCTCCCCTATTTTTAAGGAATGGTACTCGTAGTCTGAAAACTCTTTTTTTTCTTTAGCGGCCTCCGAAAAATCTTTACCGGCTTCAATGCGTTCAATTAGACTATAAATGAGGTTTTGGTCAAATTTCTTCTTTTGAGAATTGGCTAAGAGCTTTAAAGCATCTTTTAACCGAACTCCTGCTTTAAGAAGCAAGCTCAATTCAACATAAAAGGCCTCTTTCTTTTTGGATCCAAATGGTTTATTGAAAACAATTATTTCCTTCTTAAAGATAGACTCCGTAGAAGATTGAGAACGATTGCTTTTAACTTTTTGTACTGGCTCTATTTTTATTCCCATGACCTACTCACTCATATAAAGGGATGCATCACTATTTTTAAAGACAAACAACTCCCGATCGTTTTGGTCAAGCTTTATTGCATCAATTAATCCATTTTCAAGCTCTCTCCCCAAAAAAAATGCTTGTACTTGAAATCCTCCCGGTATAGTATCCCTGTTCCGTATACAGTATTCAGATGTAAATACATATGTCGCTTTTCTATTCATTCCTGAAAATGAGAGTTCACTGTCAACCTCATTATAGTAAACGTATTCAAAAGAATTAAAATCGATCCATAATGCTGTTTCAAGCTTATCGAATTTTTGGTTTTCGCTATAATTTGATTCAATGAGGTTAACCTGTTTGGTCACCAAATTCAGGATTACAAATGCAAGGCCCACAACTATAGTAGTAATGACTAGTACAACCAACATTTCACTTAAAGTAAAAGCCTTAAGCCGCTGCCTACTCAACATAGGGTAGTATTTTATTAATTTGCTTTTTAGACATTTCCCGCTGAGCAACGATCTCTACCGTTAAAGGTTTTTCATCTAAACGTTTTAAACTTATTTCCCAATCTTTATACGATTCCATATAAGGTAAATCCAACTGACCGCTATTCAACTGATATTCTAAAGTGTTAAGTCTCATTTCAATATCATTCGTGTTGGCAGTAACATGGTTTCGAAATAAACTATTTAAAATCATACTGGAAATGACAAAAATTATAAGTATTAAAACGGTTGCTACCAGCGTTTCTATTAGGGTAGAACTTCGAACTTTTTTTAATAGACCCATTTAGCTACATTTTTAGTTGTGGAATCTAAATGCAATCCAGAAAACTCTGATGTCAAGATATTACTGTTAATTGTCCCATCATAAATGTGGTTACGGTAAACCGAACCAAATTCTCGGGAAACAAAAGTACGAGTCAAAACAGAACCATATACATTCCCTTTTAATTCCAAGCTTTGCTCACAATAAATCTCCCCGTATATGGATGCCCCCTTATCTATGAATACCTCCGGTTGATAATTAAAATTGGGTTGATCGCCTAAAAAGACCAAGCTCCCCATTACTACAGATTCACTTCCGATTTTAATTGAGATACTGGTTTCAGAATCAGCTTCTGTACTGTAATTGGCTTCTGAAACCAGAACTAATGCACTTGGAAAATTCAAATTTACTTGATTTCCGATCTCTATTGATTTAGAAGCAAAAATTTGAAGGTTCCCTTCCACTCCTGATTGTATAATCACCTCAGGTGCAGCTAAAATTACATCTTTAAGGTAAGCATCAGGAGCTACTGTTATCTTTGTATCCGAATGAATTATTATGTTTCCCGTAATTGTATCGTTTAGGGTGAGTTCTCGGGAATCAATGATCCATTTAGTTTCCTCTTTAAATGAGTTATATCTAGGTTTTCCAGTATAGCGTATTATATTTCCTGATTTATTTGGAAGACTCTTCCTTAAGCGCTCAATTTCCCTGATAAAATGTCCTTGCAGTTGAGGTAAAGTCTCCGAATTATCAATCTCTATTTTTCCATCAACGAGTGTGTTGCCAATAAAGTAAGTACTACCTATACTACCGGGATTCACACCATACTCAGAAAGCGTTACGTCACCTATTATCGTACTAGTCCCTACCAATACTAAAGGAGAAAAAGTGTTGGCTAATACCAAAGCATTCCTATTTTCTTTCTGACCTTTACTTCCTATTAAAGCATTGCGTTCAAAGGTGTAATTCTTAGATGAGGCAACACTCTTTACGTGGGTATAAATGCCCCAGGAAGTAGCAGAAACCTGCACTTCCTCAAACTCTTTAAAATACGGAGCTTTAAATACTATATCGTATTCTGTAAATTGCCGATCTCTTTGAAGTGCATAATAGACGCCTTTGCTTGCATTCTTTATAGTTTCTTCAAGTAAGCTATTTTGAGATCTAAAACGTTGATGTGTATAACTCAACAACACAAAAGAACTCAACATCAAAAGAATTAAGACTCCAATTAACAATGTAAATTGAAGGGCTCCTGCTTTAATTTTATGTAAGCCCCGTAACCCCACTATTTTTTAATAACCTTACGCTTACCCTTAAAACTAATACTAATTTCACTAGCATTACCCCTGACTAAGGTAACCTCTTGTATACTCTCACCAGCACTTAAAATGGCTTCTGTACCGTTTACAGATACTGAAAAAACAGTCTGCTTGGCTTCGGCGCTCTGTACCGTTCCACGGTATTCTATAACAGGAAAAATTATAGTATCCCTAACTACAGGCATCGATGTCAGTTTTGCTTCAGGCTTGTCTTTTTTCTCGGGAAGCTTTCCAAGAAAAGGATCACGGTAATTATTAAGTATATTAAAAGTTTCTTTTTGATTCCCAAGTTCACTTTTAAATTCAGTGGGGGCTTTAGGCACTATGAATGGATTATCTGAAGGGTTCAAGGCAGAATAAATTTGATATCCTATAACACTCCATATGGCAATTACCACAATAGAAAGTGCATAGGTTTTAATTTTATTCTTTGTCATTTAATCTAAATTAATTTCAAGGCCTCGCTCGGAATACAAGGTATTTTCCCGATCATTTTCCGCACGCACTTTCCATATATATGAACCCGAATTCTCAAATGTATATTCAAAGGAAGTCGTTAAAAATATATCTGAAATTAATACTTCTTCACTATTTTTTACTAGAAGTTCAAAGCGATATACATCTGCTTCTACAAGAGACTCCCAATTAAATGTTACTCTAGGAGTTGTAAATTCTATATCAGCTTCTGGAGAATTAAGAACCACCTGCTTACCAATTAAAGATGCATCTTCAGACACGCTAAACTTTTGAACACTTGCAATTGTCGTATATCCTGAATTCGATGCCCGTATACGCCAACTGTAATTTCCAGGCTGGAAGGTCTTCATTATATTATACTTTGTGTTCGAAGAGGTATCAACTACGATTGTATCTAACAAAATCTCACTGGCAACCTGAAAATCTGGTGCTGCAACCTGAATAGAATAAGCCTCTGCAAAAGCAACCGGATCCCAACTAAAGTTAACATTGCTGCTAGACAAGACCGTTTCATTTTGAGGTGCTAAAACGACTACCTCATCTTGTGAAATATCAGCGACACTTACAATCTCCTCACAAGACACCAACCCAATTAATATAAAAATCAAAATTATTCTCAAAATGGTCGTGTTTTAGTAGCTAAATAAATTTTTCTCCTTTTTAAGTTTCGTCCCATCGTGCCTAAGGTCGTCTGAACAGGGCTTACCGCTTTTAACAATAGCCATCAGCTTTGGCTCATTACGATTATCTAATCCCCAGCAAAATTGAGAAATCTCATAAGACAATATCAGTCCCTCAGAAAACAATACTTCAGAAAGTTGATTGTTCTTGCTGATTATTATACGTGGTATGCTTTGATAATTTTGCCCCAGAAAAACAGCATCGGCTGCCTTTACTCGTTCTAAATCCCTTTCAGAAAGTACCCAATCAATTCGGGTAATCAAATCAGGGTTTGAATTCATCAAAATCTGTTGCTTAAGCTCCGCATTTTCATCGGCATTAACTGCTTCCAGGAAACCCGACTGATCCTGAAGCTCCAAGCGAACATATTGGGGTTTATTGGGCAAACTATCTACGTAATGTATCTCAAAATCAAAGGCTCTCTGTCTTCTAAGTTTTTTATAGGCTTTGTAGTCTAAGCCGTTAAAAGTTTTAAAAACTGGAGTTAAACGAATTTTCTCACCCAATTTTGGGATTCCTAAGGTTTGAAACTCTTTCGTCGTCAAAGTAGCGTCCAGATTTCCAACCATACCGAGCTCTAACGGTGTCGATTGTGGTGTAGCCAGAATGCGCTCATAGGTAGTGCATGATGAAAACACACAAAAACTAAAACAAGCCAAAAAAGTAATTAACCTAATCCTTAAATAAATCATAAAGCTATTTAAAAGTTCGAAATTAAATAAAGCCAATTTAATTCTAGGACTTAACTGCTCTTGATTTATAAATTAAGGGTAATTTTAAGATAATCTTCAACCATACGATCCATAATTTTAGAGAAATCAGATATATCTCTTTTGGAGTAATGATGCTTACTGCTTGAATTTTCACCTGAGCACAATGTAGACTTCTACTCCATTTTTGGTTTGTTAAGTCTATAGTCAACTAATAGTAACTTCGCTCCTAAGAGATTTGAAATAGTATTTATTTTACGTTGTTACTTACGGTTCTTCGAGAAGATAAATGTAATTTACAATTAATCATTTTAACTCATTATCAATGCATTAAACCTTATATTTAATAGTAATAATTAAGGTTTGAAAAAGTTCCCAACATACCGGCAACCTGATTCCAAAGACTGCGGTCCCACCTGCCTTAAAATCATAGCCAAACATTATGGTCAAAGTATTTCAATCCAGTCATTAAGAATAATAAGTGAAACCACTCGCTCTGGCAGTAACCTTTTATCTCTTAGTGAAGCTGCTGAGCAAATTGGATTCCGGTCTATTGGCGTCCGTATCAATTTAGAGAAGCTTAAAGAAGCACCCCTACCCTGTATTCTTCATTGGAACAAAAATCATTATGTCGTTCTCTATAAAATAAAGAACGATATTTTTTACATATCTGACCCAGCTCACGGACTTCTAAAATATTCAAAATCAGATTTTATAAAATCTTGGATAGGTAATAATGCAGACGACTACACCGAGGAAGGTATAGCATTATTACTCGAACCTACCCCAAAGTTGTATGATTCCGATTTTGAAGAGGATTCCAAGTTTGGCTTTGGATTTATTTCAAAATATCTCCTTCAATACAAAAGATTTTTAGTCCAATTGATTATTGGCTTAATTGCGGGAAGTTTATTACAGCTTATTTTCCCATTTCTAACGCAAAGTATTGTTGATGTCGGGATACGAAATCAGGACATACAATTTATCTATCTGATATTAATCGCACAGATATTTTTATTTCTGGGCAGAACAGCCATTGAAGTTATACGAGGATGGATTCTTTTACATTTGAGCACACGACTTAATATATCGTTGATTTCAGATTTCTTTATCAAATTAATGAATCTACCCATCGCATTCTTCGACACCAAGATGACCGGGGATATATTACAACGCATTAATGACCATAAACGGATTGAGCGGATACTTACTTCTTCCTCCTTAAATGTACTTTTCTCTTTTGTAAACCTGATCATATTCGGTATCGTTTTAGCCTATTATAATTTTTGGATTTTTGTTGTCTTTCTTGGTGGTAGTATTTTATATTTCCTATGGATAAAACTCTTCCTTAAAAAACGTGCTGACCTGGATTATAAACGATTTTCTCAGGTTAGCCAAGAGCAAAGCAAAACCATTGAACTGATCAATGGGATGCAAGAAATCAAACTGCATAACGCTGAAAAACAAAAACGCTGGGGATGGGAGTTTTTACAGGCCCGATTGTTTAAAATTTCGGTGGAAGGTCTGGCATTAGAACAGTACCAACAAGTTGGGTCAAATTTTATCAATGAGCTTAAAAACATTCTTATTACAGTTTTATCTGCAACTTTGGTAATTAAGGGCGAAATCACCCTGGGTATGATGCTGGCCATCTCATACATTGTAGGACAACTCAATTCTCCCATATCTCAACTTATCAATTTTGTTCGCGAGTATCAGGATGCTAAGATATCGCTGGACCGACTAGGTGAAATTCACAATAAAGAAAACGAAGAGAATACTACTCAAAAGATCAGTGACATCAATTACGATTCCGACTTGAAATTACAGCGCGTCTCTTTCAGATATACAGGTTCTGACAAATTGGTTCTTGAGAATTTAGATCTTTTGATTCCTGCAAAAAAAGTAACAGCCATCGTTGGGGTGAGCGGTAGTGGTAAATCTACGCTCATCAAACTACTTATGAAATACTACTCCCCCATTGAAGGAGATGTCTTTCTGGCAGCACACAAATTAGAAAATGTATCTCAAAAAACCTGGAGATCTGTTTGTGGAGTAGTTATGCAGGAAGGCTATATTTTTAACGATACCATAGCCCATAATATAGCTATTGGTGAAGACTACATTGATAAAGATAAACTGGCTAAAGCTGTTGATATTGCCAACATCAAAGATTTTATAGAGTCTTTACCTTTATCTTACAATACGAAGATAGGAATGGAAGGCGTAGGTTTAAGTACAGGTCAAAAGCAACGTCTCTTAATCGCGCGGGCAGTTTACAAGGATCCCAAATATTTGTTTTTTGATGAGGCCACGTCTGCATTAGATGCCAATAATGAAAAAACAATAATTGAAAAACTCAATTCATTTTTTGAAGATCGAACCGTAGTTGTGGTCGCACATCGATTAAGCACCGTTCGTCATGCAGACCAAATCGTCGTGCTTGATCAGGGAAAAATTATTGAGATTGGAAATCATCACGAACTCATTAAGCAAAAAGGGTCCTATTATAATCTGGTAAAAAATCAACTCGAACTCGGAAAATAAGATGCCGGAAAAACTTGAAAATATTGAATTGCGTAGTGAAGAGGTTCAGGAAATCCTTACCCGTGTTCCTAACTGGATGATTAGATGGGGTAACACTTTATTTTTGAGTCTTATCGTAATAGTTTTAGTGATGGCTTGGTTTATCAAATACCCGGACATTATTCAAACTACTGCTTTTTTAACTACTGAAAACCCTGCTGAGAAAATCTATGCTAGATCAACGTCCAGGATTGACAGTATTTTTGTAGAAGCTAATCAGCAGGTATTTTCAGGACAACCTTTAGCCTTATTGGAAAACACTGCTAATTATTCCGATATTGTATTCCTGGACTCCCTATTGGACACTATGGAAGTTTCTGAAAATGAATTCTTCTTTCCAATAGATGATTTACCGCTGCTCTTCCTGGGTGAAGTTGAGCAGGCCTATGCCAATTTTGAGAATAGCTATATTTCCTATTCGATAAACAAAAACCTACGCCCCTACTCTAATGAAGCCAAGGCTCAGCAACTGAAGCTATCCGAATTAAAGCTTCAGGTCTCTAATTTAGAATCTCAAATACGCATCAATAAGAAAGAGCTGGAGTTTAAAGAGAATGATTTGGAACGTATGAATACGCTTTATGATAAAGGCGTCATTGCCGAACAGGAATACGAAACCAGGCAAATTGAATTTCTTCAGGCCCAGCGTAATTACGAAAACCTAATCAACCTACGCTCTCAGCTCAGAGACGCAATCAATGCTACGAGTTCAAATTCACGGTCTACAGACATCAACCGCACTAGGGAATCGTTATCGCTTTCTAAAGCGTTGATTCAGTCCTTTAATCAACTCAAAAAGAGCATAAAAGATTGGAAATATGTATATCTATTAGAAGCAGAACAGCCTGGAAAAGTAACTTTTATGAATTATTGGAATACAAACCAAACCGCCAATCAGGGTGATGTTATTTTTACGGTAATTCCCAATGACAGCAAAGGCTATTTAGCGAAACTCACCGCTCCGGCTCAGAATTCAGGTAAAATCAAAACAGGCCAGACTGTAAACATCAATTTGGCCAATTATCCCGAAAATGAATTTGGAGTACTGAAGGGTACCATAAGAAGTGTCTCGGCCTTACCTGACGAAGAACAGAACTACATCATTGATGTGAGTCTCCCGGATTCCTTAGTCACCACCTATGGTAAACCTATTGATTACAAACCGGAAATGCCGGGTTCTGCAGAAATCATTACGGAAGACTTAAGATTATTAGAGCGTTTATTTATTCAATTCAAGCAATTACTCGATCGTTAAGCTATTTATGATACTGAAATAAGGGATGGCCGGTTTGCCAAAACGCAAAAGAAAATACATCTACATATTCCAGATACATCTGTGATATTTCTGAGCTTCCCTGATGGCCGGATTCCTTATGAATGCTAAAAAGTACCGGATCATTTGAAGTGGAACTATTCTGAAGCCGGGCAACATACTTCCCGGGCATCCACAACGGCACTCGTGCATCGTTGTCGCCTGCGGTTATCAATACTGCTGGATAATTAGTGCTACGTATGTTTAAATATGGATCCATCCGCTTTAATCCAACAACACCTAAAGAATCGCTTATACTTCCGTATTCATCCTGATTAGAGCCTCCACCATCATCCCGGTTCTCACTTCTAAAGGGATTCATAACAGGAACCTCAGCAATTGCTGCTGCAAACAACTCGGGTTTTTCATTTAGTGCTCCTCCAATTGTTATTCCTCCTGCACTCGAACTATAAATTACCGTCTTTTCCGGAGCTGTAAATCCCTTATCAATTAGATATTCGGTAACAGCAATCAGGTCTTTCCAACTGTTGCATTTATTGAGTTTCATTCCCTGCAGGTGCCACTCCTCCCCTTTTTCACCTCCCCCTCTTACGTGAGGTATACAGAGAATACCACCTAATTCTACCCAGCTTAGAAAAATTGGTGAAAAGAAAGGAGAAATAGTAGTACCGTACGCACCGTAAGTGTAGAATAAAGCAGGATGAGTACCATCACGAGTGAGGTTTTTATTGTAAATCAGAGACACCGGTATATACTTCCCATCATCCGCTTTTACCAATAGTTCGTTACTGACTATATCATTAAACTCGTCAAAACTAGCCGCTGTTGTAAGAGGCTCAGTGGTTAAAGTCTTTGTTTTTAAATCCAGATGATAGCGGTCACTTTCCGATGTCCAGCCCGACAGGTTAATCCACAAGTCCGAACTTCCCGCCTGAGTTTGATAAAGCTCAATGGCCCCCGGTTTGTAAGGCAAGGCTATGGAATCTCTTTTAAAACCATCAGAGGTATATAAACTGGCCTGAGTGCCATATTTAGTGGTAGTATAACAAACCCCGTTTTCGGTTACTACAAAAGAGTCTAGGATTTCATTTGATTCTGAATCGGCATACTGCTTAGAATTTTTGAAATCTGGGTTTAGAATCGGTACCCTATTAATCGTATTGGTGTTCTTAAGTTTATTAGTGCGGTAGTAATACTTATCTCTGTAAAACTGACCTTCTGAGGTATAGACCTGATCTTCTTTAGTATAAAAAGGTTTCCAATTGGGTGTACCCTTTTCAAGATCGGCTATAGGCGTTATGTAAGCGTCCCAGAAATTATCTACAGTCGCCAAATAACCTACAGCATATTCAGCATCTTTGGAATCAATAGTTGCAATGGGATAAACTTCATCGGTAAGGTTTAAATTCGTTTTGGTTTTAGTACCAAAAACAGAGACCAGAGAATCTGCCGGTTTCCCTAAGCTATGCAGTACCGTCTCGGTATACTCAGAGCCGTCCTCACCAAATGAAAACTGTAGGAATAGAAAACCGGTATCATCCGGCAGCCAACTGATTCCTAAAAAGGAATCAGGCCACGCGTTAAGTAGAACTTCAGAATAACGGTAATTTTTTTCGAGATCAAGAATAATGATTTCTGATATTTCATATCCCGAATGAGTAAGTGCTACAGCTACCTTATTTCCTTTCCAACTAGGTTTAAAATAGCTTATAGTATGGTTGGTATCATAATCATAGGATTTAGGATCAAACAACAGCTTTTCTTCGGCTTCATAGGAGTCCCGATAGTATAAAGATGCATATTGCTCTTCTGCATTGCGCTTTAAATAAAAATACCTTCCGCTCTCCGAGACTTTAACGTCTGAAACATGCGCAGCAGCCCGGCTTCCATAATCTGTAAACTTATCCAATAAGAGATTACGTCCGGTTATGTTGTTTAATACCGTATCTGCCAGCTTTGCCTGAGCTTCATACCAGCCTTTGATTTCTTCCTGCTCCAGTTGTTCCAGGTGCCGGTAAGGGTCAGTTACTTCTATTCCAAAATAAGTTTCCTGAACATCTTTAGAATATATCGCGGGATAGTGTAATTTGGGTTGTACCCGCTTTTGAGAATACGAATGGAGTGGGAAATAAAGGAAAGTAAGAAGCCATATATACTTCATCAGTTCGGGTTTTAAAGCCCCGGTAGCTCCGGGGCTGATTAAAACTAAATTTAAAGACCGTGCTTAGGTACTTTAAGTTTGTCCCTGCGTATGGGACCTTTGTCTGCAAATCCACCTAAGATAGTCTTGGGATTTTCAATCCTGAATTTCTCAAAGGATTTTAAATTGGGTTGTTTCATAATACAAGGTATTTAATTAATAGTAATTGTTAATCATTTATTTTACCTAAGTAAATAGTATTCAGCTTTCTACAGATCGTAATTGCTTTAAATAGTTTGAAGGTTTCTCCCCTACTTTTCGCTCAAAAGCTTTAGAAAACGAGTAGGCCCGTTTAAAACCAACTTCTTCACCCAAAGCCTGTATTTTATAGTATTGAAGCTGGGGATCATCCTCCAGCTTTTTGAGTAGGTGTTGTACCCGTAATTCATTGATATAATTGGAAAAATTTATGCCTTTAACTTCATTGATTACCCGTGAGAGATAGGCTGAGTTGGTGTTCAGATCTTTGGCTAGTCCGAAAAGGCTTAATTCAGGATCTAGAAAGGCTTCCCCCTCTTCAAACTTTTGCAATCGGTGCAGCAATACGGTCTTAATTTCTTCGGTAAGAACCGGCTCCGTTACTTCTTCATCGTTACTGAATCTTTTACCTACCACAGACGTTGCTGATTGAGATAAAAAGAGCTGTTTACGCTTGGATCTCGAGCTTATAAACAGACCGGCGAATAGGACCATCAGCACCAGTAAACTATACCCCAAAATTTGTTTTCGATACTTCTTTTGTAACGCTTTCCTTGCAGAATTTACTTCTTCCAGAAGTCTGGGTTTTTCTACCTGATTGAGATAGCTGTCAGTTACAAAAAGCTTGTTAGCGTTGATAACTGAATCAACTGCTAATGCCCTCCGTGTATAATACAGCTCCTTGTCTGGATTCTGCCTGTTCTTGTTATAACCAATCAAATAAGTATAGACTCCTTTAAGCTCCGGATATACTTCCTGATTTAGTGAGTAAACCGAATCGATCTTTTTAAAATAGTCATAGGCTAAAGAGTTATCACCGCTTTTTTTAGCAATCTGTCCCAGATAGTAATAGGAAACCGAGACCACAGAAAGGTCCTCCGAGATTGCCGGTAAAGCCTCCTTTAAAAGCCGTTCCGCTTTTTCAAAATGACCTAGATAGTATTCATTGACCCCGTTGGAATGCAGAAAATCATAAAAGAACAGCCGGTCGGGAGTACTCAAGGTTTTGTTCAATCCGATTTCGATAAGTCGGTCTGCCTCTTCATACTCTTCCGCGCGCTGATAAGCCAGTTGCAGATTATGTAGGGTGATTAAATAATCTTCCAAATATTCGGTTTCAAAATCAGGCCGTGATTGTAGATAAGCGATATGATTCTCATAGATTTCAATAGCCTTACTATAATTACCCCATCGATTTTGAAAGGCTCCTAAAGCCTGACTGATCTCAATCTCCTGTTCTCGATTTCGATTCAATCGGGCCAAATCATAAGCTTTATAATAGGCTTTTAACGATTTAACATAAGCTCCGCTTTCGTAATAATAATAGCCCTTTAGCATATAACCCAATGCAGGATAGGTATAATCCCCACAGTTTTGGGAATACAGAATGACACTGTCTGCGTAGCTTAAATTGGTTTCGGTATCGTATAAACGGGCAGCGAAATCAAAAGCCCGTGCCACTTCAAAACTGTCTTTGGCCAATCGGGCTTTATAGAGATAGGCTTCCGCAATCAGCCTTTGCTGCCGGAAGGCTACGGCTTCATCATCATAAGCCGCTCTCAGTTCTGGGATGCTCAAACCTTTAAGATAGTTTTGGTAGTAGCTGGCATGCACATCGGGGTGGTGTAACTTTTCGGTATCAGCTACTCCCTGTTGCGGAAAACCAAGTGTACAAATCCATATCCAAATCCCAAATGACGACATGCTTTCAAATGTATTAGCTTAATTTATCAGTAGCTCCCTGTAAAACCCCCAGTGATTCCAGCTTGTAATTATCCCTGACCTGAACATAACTCACATTTTCAATAACTTCTGCTCCCAGTTTCCGCTTCTCAAAACCGGCGGTCATTCCAAAATCAATACGTTCCATCCCCAATTCCTTCGCTCTTAAAATCGTGTGATAAAGCAATTGCCTGTAGACCCCATATTCGTTGACATATTCATAATCGAGACCAATTAGATTCGGCACGTAGGTTTTACCCGATTTATAACAAAACATTACGCCTAAGATCAATCGGTATTTGTCGTCGTCATCATTACAGAGTACAATGAATTCATATGCACTATGGGCGTTCATATTCTGGAATAGCTGAAAGGGATAGGTGAAGGTATTGAGGCCCAAATTGGCTTTTTTAACCTTCTTATATAATTTATAACAGCGTCTTAATTCCACCCGATTTAATGAAGGGCGTATTTGAACATCAACGTGCTCTTGAAAAGTTGCGATATCCTTTCTAAAATGGGCGCGTGACTTTTTACTAAGACTGCTTATAAAATCAGCACTGCTCTCCCAGTCAAATTGTTCAAACCGGGCAGATTCGGGCATATCCATACGCACAAAGCCCTGTAAATTAAAATGTTTATGCAAAGGGTTGTCTTTCCTAAAATCACGAAGCACAATCATTTCAGCCTGAAACTCCCGTTCGAGATCTTCCAGTACACGGAAAAACACGTTTAAAGCTTCCAGCCAATCGGTATGATCAAAATCAATATATAGATGATCGCCTTCGGTGATAAGCGATCCCAGACTCAAGACCCTGGAGGTTAAATGATAGGGATTCCTCTTACGTTCTTTTTCCAGATATGCAGATACCTCTTTTTTAGAAAAGATATCATCTTTCCACAGCGCACACGTAAGATAAGTCATGAGTACAGGCTCCTGATTGTGCAGAATAACTACATACCGAAACTCCCAGTTGTTTTCCTGATCTTCATTGCCGCCAAACGATTCTTCCAATAATCTAAGACCCTCCCAATCGTATATGCTCTTCCCTCCCATATAGGTATTCCACAGTTGCTTATCAATGCTTGTAATGGTCGATTCCAGGCTGACCTGAAACCTGCCGGTATATTTTGAGGCATCCAGAGTATCAGATGCCTTAGCCTCGGGTAGTTTAAAAGCCCTGCGCACCCGTTGCAGGGAAGTTTGCGTATGCTCGAGCGCCAGCTTGTAGTTTATGGACAAGGCGTCCACCAGGCCGGTTATATCCTCAAGTTCGTTATGGGTAGAAATGGTGATGCGTACTCCGGTATTCTTAACAGGTACTGCAGGAAAAATACCCAGATTGGTGTAAAATCCATCCTGCATCATCAGTTTAACCAGTTCATAACCCGTGGCGGGTGTTCCCGTGCCAATAAAATGTACCGGGGAATCATTGTGATCGATTAGTGGCAAATCGGTCTGGGACAGCAACCTGTTAAAATGGCTTATCCGGTTTTGTAAATCCTGCTGCCGTTCATAAATCTCATCCGATAAATGAATTTTTGAAGAAGTGATTGCCGCGGCCACCGAAGCCGGTTCCAATTGTGCGGAAAAAGTAAGCGGACCTCCAAAGTTCTTAATCCGGGAATACAATTTGCGATCTGTAGTAACCACAGTAGCCCCGCTTGCTCCAAAGGTTTTGCTTAAGGTACCTATTAGCAAGACCTGTTTGGGCAATTCCTTGAGCACACTCATTACATACCCGCTACCGTGCTTACCCTTCCAACTCATGCCGTGAACATCGTCGAAATACAGATGCAATTGCGGGTATTTCTTAACCAGACCCATCAGTTCGTCAATCGGTGCAAAATCCCCGTACATGGAATATACCCCATCAGCGAGGTACCAAACCTTCTCTGCTCGTTGCCCCAATTCCCTGAGTTTTTCTTCGAGCATGTTCAGGTTATTATGCCTGATCATCTCTACCGGGATGCCGCGCGATTTCAATACCTCTGTAGCGTGATGTACACTCCAATGCACCTGATGATCCAGAATAACGGCATCCTCATCGCGCACGGCTGCTGGCAAAACCGCCAGATGCCCCAGGGTACTGTTTTTGGTAATAATTACCGGGGTATTATAAATAGTTGCCATTTGCTGCTCCAGTTCTTCATACAGCGGATGCGAGATGTAAGATTTGGAAAGTGGAAACTGAGTCCCGCAGTCCCGAATGGCCTGAATGGCTGCTTCTTTAAGGCGGGGATCCTGCTCAAGCCCTAGATAACCGGTAGTACCAAAGTGATAGTGTTTTGTCCCATCAATCTCCATATACCTGCCACTAAGGGTACTACCGCTGGCATACAAATGAAGTACCCCTTCTTCTTTGGCGCGTACCATCACATCGTCAACCGAATCCAAAAAATTATTGTGCTTAATCTTTGCCATAAGTAGATAGATTTTAAATTTGTTATTGAAGCTAGATAATTATTTCCTAGCCTCTATTCTTTCCCCCTACGCAAAGCGCTTTTTATCCCTTAGAGACAACTTTTAATCCCTTAAAGGCAATTAGTTGACTCCAAAAGCCTGTAAAGGATCATAAAATCCCTTAGAGACAAGTAATTATATGAGTTGAACATATTATTTATATTAATTTGGTGCGGATTATGATTATGCACAATTTTTTAGAAACCGATTATGCCAGGATGCGAATTGCAGATTCCATCCTGTTTTTTGAGTACAAGCCTACCCAGATACGAGGTATCGAGCTTGCCAGGCGTATTGTGTCAGATCGCATTCAATTTCAAAATGGACGCGCATATCCCGTATTATGCGATGCCAGTAAGCTTCTGGATGCAGACACCATCGCAAGGAACTTTTTTGCCTATGAAGGCACGTTGCTGACTAAAGCCATTAGCTTTTTGGTACAGCCTATTCACAATAAAGCCAGGGCAGAGTTTTTTGTCCAATCTAATACACATCTGGTCCCTACCGGAATTTTTACCAACGAAGAACAAGCACTAGACTTTTTAAAGTCTTATATCTAAGTAACGCTATGACCTTTAGTGTAATGAATAAATTAATACCGGTATGGAAACAGAATTTAATACTAATGACGACGAAAGAATCTCCCTAATTAAGAAAATGATTATTGAGATGGGAAGGGGTAACTTAAATTACCGTATTCCTACCACTACAAATGATGATGAGATTGAAGCCATCACGGTCCTGATCAATATGCTGGCCGACAAGCTCTCCGAATATTTTGAAAACCTCTATCTGATACAAAGCAGAAAAACCTATGAACATCTTATTGACATAGGTTTTGTATTGGATGAGGATTATAATATTCAAGGGGTCACATCCTCTTACAAGGACTATATTCCTATTAAAAAATCCCGCCTGATTGGAATGAAGTTTAAAGAACTCCTGGATAAAGAATCTCAGGATCTTTGGTCTAAGGCTATTGCAGAGATCAACAAGTTCCCCAAAAAATTAAATTTAAATTTAAAAGGTAAAAAGAAGCTTAAACAACCGATCACGTTCTTTTTGAATGAATTATATCCCAAAGAATCCAAGTCTAAATTTTTATTGACCGGCGTACGTACTGTAAATATCAGGGAGCACCTGGACAGTATGTATTCTGAATCTGAAGGAGAAAATCACTATAAAAATTTCCTTGATCTTTCGGATTCGGTTTTAAAAAATGAAGAGGATATCAGCATCATCAAACAGATTCACGCCCACATTGAAAAGAATATCGCTGAATCTCTGGGATCCTTACAAGAACTTGCTCACGAGTTTGGAACCAATGAGTTCAAACTAAAAAACGGATTTAAGGAACTTTATGGAATCACGGTATTTAAATTTCAAATGGAAGAACGCCTCAATTATGCCAAAACTTTGGTAGAATCCTCTTCCATCCCTTTAAAAGCTATTGCAGTCATGATGGGTTTTAAAACCTCTTCTCATTTTTCACGCTCCTTTAAAAATCACTTCGGTAGCACTCCCCGGGAATTGAGGAAAGCGGGGAATTAATCCCTTAGAGGTAAATCATTATCCAAAATTGTCAAGTATTCTTTCGGAACTTGCAGTAAAGTTCTGATATGCAAACCTTAAAGTCTCAAAGCACAAACATCAACCTGGGTATTTCTCTGGCACTTAGCCTGCTTTGGATGTATGCCGCTACGGCTAAAGTAATCGAGTTTGACCAGTTTAAAATACAGATGAGTCAGGTCGGTTTTCTAAAACCATTTGCTGGAGTACTGGCATGGATTATCCCGTTTGCAGAATACAGCCTGGCAGCCTTGCTGCTCATATCTGGAACTCGCCGGCTGGGGTTAATAGGTTCTGCAGTATTGATGAGTGTATTTACCGTATATATAGCCGGGATGATCAGTTTTAGTCCGCAACTGCCATGCTCCTGTGGGGGGATTATCAATAACCTTACCTGGCAACAGCATCTGATATTTAACCTGCTTTTTACTGGCTTGGCTTATTGGGGCTGTTACCGTTTTAAACACTTTAAAATAACCAACATTTAAAATATGAATCGTGTGCACGACGATTAGGGAGAGCCGAAAACCTTCGAATTCGAGTAGGCATAATCTTTTAATACTTTTTATTATGAAAAAGTCTAAAATAATGATCCCGGTGATGACACTGGGGCTGGCAGTAGGCCTGGCTTTTGCCAATACCGCAAACCAGTCAAATGGATGGATTGACCTGGATGGTACTCCTACACAATTAAGCTCCGACCCCTGTACGGGAACCGGATATGATTGTAAGGTACGTTTTGAGGAAGATCCTAACCAACAGGTTTTTGAGGTATATGATGATATGTTATTGACTATCCCAAAACAAAGTGGTGTAGAAACAACATACGTCATTCCCGGCACACCTTAAACCAGGTTTTTAAGGTGTTTTAAATGCCTCCCCATAGCCGCTTCTATGGGGAGGTTATTTTAATTACTAACTTCAGGGACTCCCTTACCCATAAAAATATACCGATGTTCAGGCACCAGTTTTTCCTGTATAAAAGACTGAATATCCCCAGGACTTACAACTTCTAAATAAGCTCTAACCGCTTCCGGATCGGGCAGTTGCAAATCCCATTTATAATAGCGATATCCTTTATCTATAATGGATTTACCCGTAATTCCCATTAAATAAAATCTACTTTTAATCGCATTTAATTCGCTCTCAGATATAGGATGTTCTTTAAACCAGGATACCAACTCCTCCACATCGCTTATCAGCATCTGTTCCATCCCGACAACCGTTGGCAATGTAATTACCAAATTGCCGCGTTGCATATCTATATTCGAATTAGAAACGACGTGTACAATATAAAGGCCTCTTTTTTTAACATGACGCAGTTCCCATAAGCGGTTATTAATTACTTCCCGCATCAGTTTTAAGTTAACCTGTGCTTTCCAGTCATCCCGGGCTATAGGATAGGAATATTGTAATCTAAGGTTCAGATCGGAAGGCAGTATACCGGGAATTCTAAACGTCTTCTTTAAAGGTCCTTTAGGTAAATAACTTACAACTTTTTCTTCCCGTTTTACCTGATTTTCAGATACCCGCAGATTACCCAAATAGGTTTCCAAAAGCGGTATGACTTCTGTTTCGCTAAAATCTCCACTCAGCAGAAACAAAAACTCCTGAGGATGTTGAAATAAGCTTTGATAAATTTCCTTCAATTCAGTCATAGTAGATAGCTGTACCGCCTTATAACGTTCCTCAGCTGTTAAACCAGGATTTACTTCCTTAAGAACATTCTTACTAAGTACGGTTAAATCGTGTTCCTCCCTCCCGTAAGGGGGGTTCTTGTAAAATAAGAATTCATCCTCCTTCCAATAGGTAAAGGCTTCGGGATCCTCCCGGGGTGCAGACAAATACAAATGAGCCAGTTGTAACAAAGCTTCAATACGCTCGGCCGGGGCCTGCAGTTTTATACCGGATTCTTCCTGGTTTACATACAAGGCCCTGCCGTAAATCATTCCCAGATTGGTAAGCATGCGTTGCATTTCAAAATGGGTATAAGCACCCGCCCCCGAGGTATGTACCCACTCCGGTACAAGCTGGGCTCTTATAAAGTCCTCTTTATTCAGGTTACTGGCACCTGCATTGCGGAAGCCATGTAATTTTAGTGGAGCACCCTCCTGAGGGTAAAGTACGACCCGCGCACCATTAGTCAGTTGTATTAGTTGTCCTCCTAAAGTATCATTACCCAAATCTCTAGAAGGAACACGAGGCAACCGGGCAAGGAGCGAATCGGATATCAACTTCGTTTTCAGCTCCTCATTTGCCTCCGTACCTACCCCCAGTTTAGCCTGATCCAGCCAACTGCGGAACTCAGCCTCATTTAAATTTAATACAGCGGCACCTTTGGGGGCCAAAATCCCAATATCCTGAGGCCCGTCTCTTAAAAAGGCTTTGAGCTCCGAATTTACAGTATCATACGAGAGCCCATTTAACCAGCGCTTCTTTAAAGCAAGCTGATCAAATTCCAAAGATTCCTCTGCCAGCATCCGTTGATCATAAGTACTCAATACCGCTCCCAAAGTATTGTTATCCCTTTGATCAATAGCGTTTAATTCCCTTTGCCGGTATTTCTGATAAGCAGCCTGATCAACACCCTGTTTCTTAAGCTGATTAAGGGCGGTTGCCACTTCCTCCACTGCTCCCCGTTCCCTTCCCGTAAAAGTTTTTAGGTTTAGTCCCAGTGCAGGCAGTTCACCAGATTTATCAACACCAAGTGTATAATGCAGCTTATAAGTCGTAGGTATTTGAGGCAGGTGATCTCCAATAAGCGCATACAACATTTCATACATCCACTTTTGCTGTAAAGCTTTAGGTTCTGCTTTTGGAGGGATCCGGTTACGCCAGTATAAATCGATTTTCGTTTCGGAGAGCTCCGGTTCATCAGTTTCAAGCTGTTCCAATTGTATAAATTGGTTGGGGCGTTGTAAATACTCCAATTTAGGATAAACCAGTTTTTTAGCAGGAGTAGCTTTTAATTTTCCAAAATAGCTTTCCATATCCTGCGCTGCCCGATCCAGATCGGTAATAGGCCCCACCATCATCAGGGTAGCCCGCTGGGGATGATACCAGTCGTTATAAAAGGAGGATACAGCATCCCTATTAAAACCTTTAACGTGATCAAAATAGTGTTCCGGTCGTACAGCCGGAGCATAAACTTTTGAAAGGTTCCAGAACAGGCGCTCTTCATCGTATCCTAAATGACCATTTCTATGTATGTACTCCTGATAAAAACTGCCGTGTTCCGCTGCTAGGTTTTCAGGAGTCGGTTTTAAACTTCCCCCAATGATTCGGCTTAGCAAATCCAACTCTGCAGTATAGATTTCAGAACCTACCGTATCAAAAAGGAAAAGGTAGCAGGTATGTCTTACATTGGTATATCCCTGCCAGGGATATTTTCCGCTACGAACAGCCTCCAGTAAAGCACCGCCTTTGGCAGTAGCTTCATCCAAATAAATTGCAAAGGGCAAATGCTCCAGATAATGGGCCAGGTGCGTTTGTCCTTCCTGTTCCATTTCATAACCCGTATTTACATATAAATTCATAGATACGTTTTGTCCCTCCCAGGCTGCTTTAGAATGGATCAAATACCGCATCCCGTTATCCAGAGTACCACTACGGATACCGGTTTCTATGGTATCTGCTTCGGTTTGACCATACATAAAAGGACTGTATACCAGAAAACAGATCCATACCAGGCTAAAGAAATTCAATGATTTTAAACGATTAATATCCTGCATTTTGAGTGAGATTAGGCTTCTTTAATAATTCGGCTTCGGGGATGGGGTATAGCAAATCGGTTTCCTGTATTCCTTCCAGTACTTCCAGGGTCTGGCCGGTACGTTTTAAATCCAGCCAGCGATGCCCCCATTCGCTAAAGAGTTCGTAATGACGCTGCTGCATCACCTCGTCAAGCAGCTGTTCCTGGGTAATTGCCGGGGTATAAACCAAAGGCTGCAGATCGGCACGCTCCCGTATAACATTCAGGTCAGCTACCGCCGCTTCCAGTTTGCCCTGCCGGGTACGGGCCTCTGCCCGTATCAGGTACTGCTCGGCCAGACGCATGACCATGGAGTATTCGGTATAGTTAGAACCTGTAGCGTTGTATTGAATCTTGTATTTATAGGGATAATAGTAGGTTTCACTACTGCTGCTAAAACTCCCAATCCAGTTTTCTTGCCTTTGATCCCATGCTTCCCAGTCCTCCATAAAGTTTTCACTCAGGCTGACCGGGCTCCCGGTTGGGGTGATGCGGATCAGCAGATTGCCATCGCGGGTATGGGTAAACGTGCCGCCCCAGCCCTCGGGTGATATTTGCCACAGAGCCTCCCGACTGTTGGCTAAAAACACCGTATTTAAATCATCAGGCAACTCATACAGATCATTCGCGGCCAGTACTTCACTGCTGTAGATTTCCGCCTGCTCCCAGTCCTCCCGATACAGATGCACCCGCGCCAGCAAGCCCAAAGCCGTAAAACGATTCGCCCGGGTCCTATCATTATCAGGATAGCCGGTATCCAATAGTTCGGCTGCACGGTTTAAATCTTCCAAAATCAGATCATAAACCTCAGTTTGTGGACTTCGGGCTTTTAAAGCATTGACGGTATAATTGGTTTGGGTAATCAAAGGCACATCCCCGTATAAATTGGTCAGGTAGAAATACGCAAAAGCCCGTATAAATCGGGATTCGCCTTCCAAAGCAGCACGGTTATCCGGACTTAAACTGCTGTTGTCCGCAACCCCCTCCAGAATCGCATTACACATATAAATCGTGTTGTAAGCGCCAGACCATAAAGCCAGATTCAAACTATTTGTAGCTTCCAGTTGATGCGCGGCAAAGGCTTCCATTTCAGGTACTGCATTGGTTACGGTATAGGTATCAGCAGAGAGCCCGCCCAAAAAACTGACACTTTGGTTACCTCCTGCTGCAAAGGCCGTATTAAACAATTGAATATAGACCCCGTCCATCGCCTCGCGGGCGGTGGCATCATCGCTAAATACCGTCACACTGGTGATGCGGTCGTTCGGTACTTCAACTTCTACAAAAGATTCACAGGCGCATAGCAACAACAGCACCGGTAAGCATAGCAGGTGTAGATGGTTATTTCTAAAATGTTTCATATCGTTAAAAATTAAGTTTAAGCCCCGCAGTTAGCGTGCGTAAAGCGGGTAAGGTGGTTCCGGGGGACTGAGGATCCAATCCTCTGTAATCCGTAAAGGTCACGAGGTTCTGCCCTTGCAAGAACAAGATGCACGAGTTTATCCCCAGTTTTTCAGTAGGGAGCTCATAGCTTAGCCCCAGCGTTCGCAGTCGTAAAAAAGAGGTATTGGTATAAATACCGTCACTGGTCTGAAATCTGAAATAAGTTCGTAAGGCATCCAGTCCCTGAGAGAGTTTTTGAAACGATGCCATATCTCCCGGACTTTGCCAGCGCCGTTCGTAATCTTCCTGCAGTATGGGGCCCAATCTGCCGGGAACTCCTGAGGAATAATACTGCTGGCCGTCCTGTACGACGAACTCCCATAAAAAATCCAGGCTCACCCGCCCATAGCTAAACTGGTTACGAAACCCGCCAAAGAGCGTGCGGGTAAGATCTTTAACCACCACGCGGTCATCGAAATTATACACCCCATCTTCATTGACATCCACAAACGTGTACAACCCCGTCTCGGGGTCTACCCCGGTATGGTCATAGAGAAACTGAATGTTAAGGGACTCCCCTACTTTGTAGGTATTGGCATACGAACTCTCTTCTATTCCGGGAAAAGACACCAGGCGGTTTTGAGGAATACTCACATTCAGCGAAGCCTGCCAGCTAAAGCGCCCTGAGTTTAGATTTGTGGAGGCTTCAAACTCCCAACCGGTATTTTCAACGGTAGCATCCAGATTGGCCTGTACACTGGTAAAACCCGTGATAGCAGGCAGGTTATAGCCCACCAGCTGATTGGAAGAGCGATTGCGATACCAACTCGTATTCAGACGTAATTGATCCTTCAGGAAACCCAGTTCTAAAGCCAATTCCAGTTTGCGGTTGCGCTCCCACGAATAAATGGGGTTCGTGAGTTGGGTGGGATACAAACCTCCCCCTCCCGGGGTGGCCGAATAGGTATCCAGATACCCGTAATCCCCTATTTGATCGCTTCCGGCCGACCCATAACTGCCGCGCAATTTGGTAAACGATAAAAAGGGCTTTAGACCTTGCATCCAGCTTTCTTCACTCAAAATCCACGCTCCACCAACAGCCCCAAAACTGGCAAAACGCCGGGACGGACCAAAACGGCTGCTGCCGTCCCGTCTTCCGGTTAGATTCAAATAGTATTTACGGGCGTAATTAAGACCGATACGCCCAAAAGCTGCTGCATAGGCATATTCACTTGTGCTGTTATCGGCCACCACCACCTGCTCTGCAGCTGCGAGATTTCCCAGTAACTGATCGTTGGAATACCCAATACCCACTATATTAAGCGTTGAGCCCTGGCGATGCTGAAAGGTACTCCCTAACAGAGCATCCAGATTAAACTTCCCCCAGGTATTGCGGTAATTGAGTTGCGGTTCCACAATCCAGGATTGGCGCCCTGCACTAAGATGTATGGAGCGGGAGCGTGCATTCGCCCAAAGAGCGGGATTATAAAACCGGATGGGTTGCTGGGTGACCTCCTCACTAGTTAGCAGGGTATAGCCGGTATTTAACCGTGCTTCCAGTTGTGGGGTTATGGCATAGTTTAAACTCAGGTTGCTAATAAGCTGCTGCACCCGGGCTTCACTCTCCCGGTATAAAGTGGCAAGTGGATTACTCCAACTCGAGTCTTCCCAGTTTAATTCTCCGTCATCGGTATATAATGCCGGTGCATTAGGCGCCAGAGATAGGGCGGTACTTACAAAGCTGCTCCCGTCAAACTGCCGGTTGTTGTCACTGCCAAAGGAGGTGCTCAATTGCAACTTAAAACGCTCGTCACTGCTGCGGTGATTGAGGCTCAGGTTTGCAGTGAGTTTGGTATACTTAAAATCACCAGGAAACACCGAAGTCTCACGTTGATAGCCCACACCCAGGTTGTAATACGTACGTTCGCTCCCACCACTCACGCCCAGATTCACTCCGGTGGTTTCCGCAGTCCCCCCAAAAAGAGTCTCCTGCCAGTCTGTATAGCGGTCCGGGTCCCACAAAAGCAAATCAGGGGAATTCGATTCCGTAGGGGTTGTGCCGTCATTGGCAAAGGCTTCCTGCCTTAGGCTGATGTAATCAGCTGTGGTAACCAAATCCAGTTTGCGGGGTACCACACCGGCCCCGGTATAGATCTGTGCGTTAAACCGGGTCTTTTGCTTCCCGCCTGTACCTTGTTTGGTGGTGATCAGGATTACGCCATTGGCCCCACGCGAACCGTATATCGCGGTAGCATCGGCATCTTTAAGCACTTCGATGCTTTCAATATTCGCAGGGTTCAAGGTATTGAGTGGGTCTATCCCTCCCAGGTTAGGTGATGTAAGCCCGCTTGAACTATTAAGTGGTGCGCTGTCTATAGGTACGCCATCTATGATATACAGCGGCAGATTTCCCGAATTCCCGAAGCCGCTGCGCAGACTATTCTGACCACGGATTTGAATACTGGGCGCATTACCTGGCACCCCACTGCGCTGCACAATAGAGACCCCTGCCATCCGGCCTTGCAGGGCGGCTAGCGGATTGGTCACCGGCTGCCGCTCGATTTCTTCGGCGGTCACCCGGGCGATACTCCCCGTTTGTTCCCTGCGCGTGGTGTTGTAATACCCGGCATTGATGGTGACTTCGCCCAGATCAGTAATATCCTGCTGCAGTTGGATAGTAAAGCTGGTTTGATTCCCTACCGGCAGCAATAAAGTCTTAAACCCAATATAGCTGATACGCAGGGTATCCTGAGGCGAGGCCTCCAGTTCAAAGCTCCCATCCATATCCGTCTGGGTACCGGTGTTCGTGTTTTTAAGGGAAATACTTACCCCGGGAATGGGGTTGTCATTCGTATCAGTAACCCTCCCGGTTACCTGATTTTGAAGGGGTGAGGCACTGGCCCAAAAGGCACTCAGGCTCATTAAAAGGCATAAAAGCCCCGGCAACGCAGCCCCCGTAAGGCGCGTAGTCTTATTTTTCATAACTTCGTCGTGTATATTAAACAATAGTTTTTGTTTAAGCTCACGCCTTCCCCCGCTGATTCCACTCTGAGGGGAAGGTCTGGAGCTTAAAAGCTTCTCTTTTTCACAGACCCTAAGGTCTGTCAGCTCTTTTTTTATGGCTAATTCAAACGTTCTATAGCAATGTTCTAAAATTTACTTCTTAAACTTTCTTTTCTCAGTATAGCAGGAAGTTTCCGTTGTACTCGCTTGATTCCTTTCTTTTGTCTTGATACAAAAGAACCAAAAGATCAAGGCTCACAAGACGGTATCTAAATTTATCGTTCGCTGCACTGCATTCTTTCTAACTAAAACAGCCCAACGCGGCAAGCTGGCTCATTCGCTAGAATAGTCCACCGGACTATTCTTTAACGCTCTGCCCTAAATTTTACGATACCTTCTTGTAGGCCGTTTCCAAAATTGGAACTAAGAATATCATTCTTTAGTTCGCCCTCGGTTCAGAATAGCCAGGGCAGAGCGTTAAAAAAAGGTCTTGTAGACCTTTTTAGCGAATGAGCCAGGTGGCGCATAGGCTTTAAGATCGCATCATTTCCTGGCATGCTCTACATTACTTTTAAAATAGCAAATGCAGCGACGCGGAGCTGACAAGGCGGTTTTCGCCCTTAAGGCGAAAAATTCCTAAGCGAGGGGCTCTTTTCTTTTGGTTCGTTTTCTTTGGACAAGCAAATCGACGATAGGAGATTCACGAGCTCCAAAACCAATAAGCAACAGCGAGCTAAAGAAAATGAACAGAACAGATCAAAACATCTTATAAAACCTTCACTAATTCACCGGTGTGCTTAAACCTACCCGGTATAAGCCCAGGCCGTTTGCACCAGGCAAACCGGCATTTCCCACCCAACTACAGGCTACCTCGTAGGGAAATAACCCATAACCCACGGGTGCATTAGCGGTATAGGACGTGTACCCGTAAACACGTGCGTTATACATAAGTTTTATTTTTTATGGTTTATGTATTTTGATTAATCAGAATAGTGCTGCTAAAGCAAGATTCTTACTTCTATTCTTGTTCTCTTTCTTTTTTGCATTGCCCAAAAAAGAAACAAAAAACGCTAGGCTTATTTTTACATCCTTGAAAACTACGCAAACTCCTTATCGTGCGGATGGCAAACCGCTGCGCTAAGCCATCCTCCACTGCCCATCGCTGCGGCGTTTGCTTGTTTTACTACAGATGTAAAAAGTAGGCCGTTTCCAATAGGAACTAAGAATATCATTCTTTAGTTCGCCCTCGGTTCAGAATAGCCAGGTCAGAGCGTTAAAAAAAGGTCTGGTAGACCTTTTTAGCGAATGAGCCAGATGGCGCATAGGCTTTAAGATCGCATCATTTCCTGGCATGATCTACTTTACTTTTAAAATAGCAAATGTAGCGACGCGGAGCTGACAAGGCGGTTTTCGCCCTTAAGGCGAAAAATTCCTAAGCGAGGGGCTCCTTTCTTTTGTTGAGCCTGCCCTGAGCGATAGCCGAAGGGTTTCTTTGGAGAAGCAAAGAAAATGAACAGAACATCCTTAGAATCTGTAATTACACATATCCGAAGGATTTCCTTAAACAGGCAATTGCAATCAAGGAGAATCGCGAGCTAAAGAAAATGAACAAAACATGCTATAGAACCTAAAAATCTCCTCAGATCAAGCTAATGCTATCGTGAAAAACAAATACAACACCTTGTGTTAACTCATCGGCAAAATCACATTAAAAAATTAAACACCTCACCCCGTGCGGGATGTTGACCATTCTGGTCGATAATTTTGTAGGGGGAGTTTAGGGGTGCGAAGCTGTAATGAGAAGAAACAGGTACTTTGAAAAAGTAAGTTGAAGATTACGAAAGTCCTTAACACAAAAAAGGACGTGAGGGATCAACTTATCGAATCAGGGCACTGGTATGCCTACGTACAACAAGTAGTCCGCCCACGTCCCGGGTCCGTGAGCATCCTAGCTTATCCTCTCGTACGTTAAAAATTACCAGTTTTTGATTCGAGATTCAAAGCGAATGCTTCTAATATGTTACTTAAAGAAGTTTCGCAAATATATAATTATGAGGTAAATATAAAAGAAATATTTTGTAATGCAAATGCATTACAAAAAAATATAATGGAATAGGCAAATTGCTATATGCCGCAACTTAGTGAAGAAGATAAAATATTAAAGAAAAATATCAGAGAGCGTATTAATCAGCTACTGGATGTTTATTTTGAATCACAAACTGACGCTTCTAAAAATCTTGATATTGATCGTCAAAATTTTAACGCTTGGATAAACCCCAAAAGTAATCGAGGACCTACAATATATTCAATTAACAAGTTTTGTAAAACTGTAGATATTAGTCTTTCTGAGTTTTTTGATTCTCCAATTTTTAAATGATCTTTGATTTAACTTAATCTAATTATCGTAGATTATTTATTATCCTCCATGATCTCTGTTTAAAAGATCCCCATAAATGCTGCTCTTTAATAGTTCGTTGTAATTTGATATTGAGGTATTTGCTTTGGCTCATTTTTTTATGAGGGCTTTGTTAAGAGGAGTTTGTCTCGAGTTAAACTTTGTGGTAACTGCAAATAGAATCGATGAAAAAAGTATTACATGAAGTTTTATTCTGTTTTTTGTTTTAAAAAATATGAGAATTACGATGTTCTGTAATTGCCTATAAACCAAGTCTATTTTCACAAACACAACCAGAAACGCATAATAGCTTATCTACCTATATCATAAAACACTATAACGTTTTGATATAACGCAATATTTGAATTCTGAAAAAAAAGGCCTGCATCATAGTAAGGGTAATTTAGGCTTTTGAAGTAAAAGAGTTTTCTTTCCTAGAAAATAATCCAATCAAACTATAGTATAATCCACTGATTAAACTTTAAAAGTAGATATATTAGCATTAAATGCTAATTCATATGAATAAAAAAGCAATTAACAGATTGAAGGTTGTACTAGCGGAAAAAGGTAAGACTAATAAATGGCTAGCAGAAAAGCTCAGTAAAAACGAAACAACTATATCAAGGTGGTGTACTAACGAAGTGCAGCCATCTTTAGAAAACTTAATTGCCATCTCCGAATTATTAGCTATAGATGTCAAAGATCTTATAAACTCTACAAATAAAATTTAAATTATGTCATTAGAGCTACAAATAAGCGGTAACAAAATATATTCTCCTCTACTAGGGAAAGAGTTGATAATGACTCCTGAAGAACGCGTAAGACAAAAATTCATTTGCAGATTAGTTAATCATTACGAATATACTTTAGAGCAAATGGCTCAAGAAGTAAAACTAACAGGCTCTAAAAGAGGAACAGGAAGAGCAAGTGCGGATATTGTGATATGGCGTAGCAAAGAGGATAAACTCAAAAAGTTGAATCCAATTATTGTGGTAGAATGTAAAGCCGATTACATTACCATTAAATCGGAAGATTACTATCAAGGTCAAAACTATGCTCGCTTTGCGAATGCTCCGTTTTTCGTTACTACTAACGAAAAAGAAACAAAAGTTTTTAAAGTCAATTTAGCGGTTACACCTAAAACATTAAGTGATGAAATTTTAGACATTCCAAATGCTAAAGAAGCCAATAGCAATGATAAAATTCAGAAGTTATTAGAGCAAACTAAAGCATTTGAAAGAGACGAATTTTCTAAACTACTTTTTCAATGTCATAACGTAATTCGTAATAATGACAAACTTTCTCCAGAAGCAGCATTTGACGAAATAAGTAAAATCCTGTTTATGAAAATCAGGTATGAACGAAATCCTGATGAAGATAATATTTTCACATTAAAGCAATTTGAAAAACAAGAATCTAATTACGAGAAAAATATTCGTCCTGTTAATGTAAAACGTAATGGTCCAAAAGACGATATACCATATATGGATTATTGGTTTGAACTAACCAAAGATGAATTTGAAGAAGATGAGTTATTTGATGTCAATGATAAAATAAGAATCAAACAAGGTTCATTTAAAGAGATAGTAAAAAAATTACAGAAATACAATCTTTCTACTACATCTGATGATGTTAAGGGTATTGCGTTTGAACAATTCTTAGGCGGAACGTTTAGAGGAGAATTAGGGCAGTTTTTTACCCCAAGAACCGTAGTAGATTTTATTGTAGAAGTATTAGACCCACACGAAGATGAAGTAATATGCGACCCTTGTTGTGGTTCTGGAGGTTTCTTAATCAAAGCTTTTGAATATGTAAGAGAAAAGATTGAAAACGATATTAAATTAGAAAAAGACAAGGTTAACAAAACCTTTGATGAGATAAAAACAACAGAACAAGATGAAGAAAAGCTAAATGATATTTCTAATGAAATCATTCACAATTTAGGCTTTGAAACACAAATTAGAAAACGTGAAGAACAAGAAAAAGCCAAAGAAGCTGGCAAATACATATCTCGTTTAGAAAAATTATCATCCGCTTGCATCTTTGGTACAGATGCCAATCCTCGAATGGCTCGTACTGCCAAAATGAATATGATTATGCACGGAGATGGTCACGGAGGTGTGCATCACAGAGATGGTCTATTAAACATCAACGGAATATTTGAAAACCGTTTTGACGTAATTCTTACCAATCCGCCTTTCGGAGCAAGAGTAGAAAAATCTTTATTGATTACTAAAGCAGACCAATTAAAGGATGAAAAGCGTATCGCAAAATACAAGCAAATGTATGGAGACGAAACATACGCTAAAGCTATGCTTCAAGTAGATAATAATATAGATAAACCATTACTAAATACCTTACATATTGGTAAAAACGGTATGAGTGGTTTAACGGAAGTATTGTTTATAGAAAGATGTATCCGCTTATTAAAACCAGGTGGAAGAACAGGTATCGTATTGCCTGAAGGCGTTTTGAATACACAAAACTTAGCAAAGGTTAGAGAATACTTTGAGAGTACAGCAAAAATCATCTTAATTACCTCTATTCCGCAAGATGTATTTATGAAAAGTGGAGCTACAGTAAAATCCAGTTTAGTATTCTTAAAGAAGTTTACCAATGAAGAAACTAAGCAATGGAAAGACTACACCGCCCAAGCCACTAAAACGGTTAAAGCAAAATACAAAGACGAGTTAGAAGAAATTAAAACCAAATTAGCCCTAAGAGGTAAAGATGCTTTAGATGCAGCTTCTAAAAAAGAACTACGCCAGAACAAAAAGAAAATAGAAGCCCAAATACAAGAAGAAATAAAAGCTATTGTAAAAGAAAAATTTGATTACGATATAGCTATTGCAACAGTAGAAAAAGCAGGCATTAGTAGTACTGGTGGTGTAATAGATAACGAATTAACGCATATACAAACAGAATATACACCCTACCGCATTAAAAATGAATTATGGAAAGAACTCAAACCTAAGTTTGAGTACAAGTGGAGTAGCAAAACTGGTAAAGTAGAACGTATTAAAAACAATACCGAAACCCAATTAATAGAATGGTAATGGATGTAGGTACTATGCAAAATATAAATTTCATTAGGTTTTCTGAACTCTATAATTGGAGTGTTAGCCATTTATTGGGTCAAGACTTTGAATACAACAAAAATTTCCCATTGGTTAAAATTGGTAAGTTTCTTACCAAAAACAATAATGTTATTAATCTTGATAATGATACGATTTACAAAAGAGTAACAGTAAGCGGAAACAATGGAGGCGTAAGACTGAGAAATACAGAAATAGGTAAAAATATTGGAACAAAAAGACAATTTATTGTAAAATCAGGGCAGTTTATATTATCAAAAATAGATGCTCGTAATGGTGCAATGGGCTTAATTCCAGAAGATTTAGAAGGAGCTATTGTCACTAATGATTTTCCAACGTATGATGTAGACACTACTGCTATCTTACCTCAGTTTTTACTACTTATAACAACAACTAAAAAGTTCATTGAGTTTGCTCAAACCTGTAGTAGCGGTACTACCAACAGACAAAGAATAGACCTCAAAAAATTCTTAGACGTTCAGATTCCTTTACCACCCTTAAATGATGCAGACGCTATAAAGCAAGGTTTATCAACAGATATTACTCAAGAAAAACTCGTAGCAGAATACAATCAAAAAATAAAAGAAGCGGAACAAGCTAAGCAAAACGCAATAGATAAAGAAGTTGAGATTCAAACCTATTTATATGACCAGTTAGGTTTGAAAAAGATAGAGAAAAAAGAAGCTAATAAAGGATTGACATTTGTTAGGTTTAAAGATTTAAGTTTTTGGAGCTTAGACACTATTTTTTATTCTAAGAGTAGTCGTTTTAACCAAAAAAAGATTGGTTTGCTATGCGATATTAGTAGTGGTGGTACTCCATCTCGTTCCCGTTCAGATTATTTCGGAGGTAATATTCCTTGGATAAAAACAGGAGAATTAAACAATGAAGTTTTAACTAATACAAGTGAATTTATTACCGATAAAGGACTGAAAAATAGTAGTGCTAAACTTTATGATGAAGGAAGTGTAGTAATGGCAATGTATGGAGCAACAATTGGTAAAACCGCAAAACTTGGTGTGAAAGCAACTACAAACCAAGCCTGTGCAGTTATGTATAATTTCTCCAATGAAATAATAAATGATTATTTGTGGATTTATTTACAGTCTCAAACGGAAGTTTTAAAATCAATGGCTTATGGTAGTGCTCAACCAAATATAAATGCAAGAATGATTTATGATTTAGAAATACCTATACCTTCAATAAAAGAACAAAATTATCTAATCAAAGAGTTTTTTAATAGAAAAGAAAAACTGAACCAACTCTATTTGAAAGCTGCAAATTTCAAAGAACAAGCCATCGTAGATTTTGAAAGCGTGATATTTAAAAATAATAAATAGTTATGAAGCAAAAAACAATCATACAAGTATGGGGCAAACAAGGATGTGGTAAATCAGGTACTATCAAAATCCTAAAAGAAGAACTCATAAAAAACTATGTAAATACTTCACATACGTACACCTTACCATTACCAGGAGGAGATATTTCAGATGTTCTCAATTGCTTAGGCTATAAAGTAGGTATAGAAAGTATGGGCGACTATTTGTGGGCTTATAACTTACACGACCGCTTAAACGATTATGTATTAAAACATAATTGCGATTTAATTATTTGTGCCAGTAGAGTTAGAAATGACGTGTCTCGTCATATCAAACATTTGGCAAATACACACGGCTATAGACTTATTAAAGTCACTAATTACAGAGGAGACGAGCCTCCTTTTACACCAGATAGTTTAAATCAGCCTTCAGCAATTCATTTAGCAAATTTGGCACATCAAGTTTTAACAGGATTAATTTAATAAGATATGCAATTATTAAACCTATACATAGAAGATTATAAAGTACTGCAACAATTTGATATTCAATTTTCAGAAGACTTCACAGTAGATGATAGTCTTAACGTGATTATTGGTAAAAATGGTGCAGGCAAAACAACATTAATAGAGTGTTTGTTAAAAATATTTTCTTCACTTTATAGTTGCAATAAAGTAGAAGATGTATCAAAAATTACAAATAAAAAGTTAGGCTTTCAATTTACATTATCCTACTTCATAAGAACGGAAAAAATAATTGAGGCAGCATCTACTTTTTCTGAACATAAGATTGATTATGTAAAAGTAACCGTTAGTAATATTAATAAAGAATGGCTCATCTTAGAATATGAGGATAAAAAATTAATCAATCAAGATGTTAATAATTTCCTTTTTAAGTCTCAATACACGCTACAAGATTTATTACCGAAAAACACTGTACTTTATTATGCAGGTTTTGACAGTAGATTAAGTGGTTTTGTTCAAAATTATACTTCAGATTATTTTAAAGGATGGTTCACATTTTTAGAAAATGATAGCAAAGGGTTAGATATTAATGCACCTGTTTTTTATTTTAACCCAATACAGTTTAACTTATTATTGTTCTCTATTTTCTGCAATCAAAGTTCAGATATAGCAGTTTTCTTTAAAGAGAAATTTGGTATTGTAGGTTTTACAGAGATTATTCTAAAAATGAAAATGCCTACTTGGCACAGAAGTAATCCTGCAAGTGAATATTGGGGAGCAAAAGGTATTTTAAAAGAAGCCTTATTAAAGTTTGAAAAAGCAAGTCAACACACAGAAGTTTCAAAAAGGAGTATAACGCATTCCTACTTTATTCCTGATGTTCTAATTGGATTGGTTGGTTTTAGTAGTGAAGATTCATTTACAAGCGAAAAAGAGGTTTTTCAATCTTTAGTAGCATTAGATATAATGGGCTTATTAGACGAGATTCAAATAACATTAGTAAAAGACACTAACGGGATTAATAGTGAAATTTCAAGTCAAGATTTAAGTGAAGGAGAAAAGCAATTAATCTCTATTTATGGTCTAAAACAAATTCTTTCGTCAAATGAAGAATCTTTATTTCTATTTGATGAACCGGATACGTTTTTACACCCAAAATGGAAAAAAGAGTTCTTCAAAAACATTTATTACGACCAACAGAACACAAAAATTCACTACGGAGATTTTGATATTATTACTACGCATTCTCCAGAAATCATAGGAAATATAGACTTAAACACGTCATTAAAAAGGTTGATTGATGGTAAAATATATGATAGTCCATTGTTTGTAAAAGGGAGAGATTATAATTCAATCTTATATGAGGCGTTTGATTCAGTTAAAAGAGGAGAATTTGGGAGAGTATTAATAGATGAATTTTATAAACTTCTTGAAAGCAAGCAAATAGATTTAGCTAAACAAAAATTGGATGAAATTATAAATACATTCGGTTTAGATGATGTAGAGACACAGAAAGCAATTGATAATTTTGATGATTACAATTGATATGAAATACATTAATAAACAAATAGCGTTAGAGCCCCAAACTTTAACATCATATCGTAATACTACGCCAAATGCAAATTATAAGGGTTTTATAGATACAGATAGTTTATTGAAAAAGGCTTTATTGAACGAACAGGGTTATTTGTGTGGCTACTGTATGAAAAAAATACCTGAAGCTAATGGCAATTACGTGTCTGTTGAGCATTATATATCACAAGAAAAACACATAGACTCTAATCATACTGAGCTTAGACATAGGCAATATTCTTTACGCTATAATAATATGCTTGCAGTATGTGTAAATAATGGTATTCATTGTGATAAATCTAGAGGAAATATACCTTTTAAAGTATTAAACCCACATCATACTTCTTGCGAGCAAAGAATAACATACACATTAACAGATAAAGTTGAAAGTAAAAATAATGAATCTGTAGATTTTGATATAGAGTTGTTAAAACTCAACTGTCAAAATTTAAAAGAGTTGAGAGGTTTTTTTTGGTTTGAAGCCAAAGAAAAATTGAAAAAAAAACATCCAAAAGGTACTTGGACTAAGCAAATTATTGAGATCGAGCGTCAAATTTATATAGATAAAAAAGCTGGTAAGTATAAAGCATTTTGCAATTACATAATTTTTAGATTCAATCATCTTTTGAGTTTGCCTAAATATTCTAAATGATAAGCTTATGTATAAGCTTATGAATAACCTTACTATAAATATCATCACATTCAAACATCCTTCTATTCATAAGAAGTTTGGATTTTCCTTATAATAAAAAGAAAGGATAACTCACCTCCGTTGTCACGCGATTGTATCGCTCAATTTAAATGAACTATATCAAGGCTTTCCAAACGCCCACGAACAGGTGCATTGCGAATGGAATAGGAAACGCATCAGCAGCTATGCTTTAGACCACGTTATTCCGTTTTCAGTGTGGAGAAATAACGCCCTCTGGAATCTGCTGCCTTCAGCTGCGCATATCAATGCTCGATAACGCGATAAGATCCCTGCTCCGGTGCTTATAGCACGCCAGCTAGGGAGTATGCTATAATACTGGGAATTACTTCACGAGCATCATCAGAATCGCTTTCAAAAAGAAATTCAGATAGCGCTTTTAGGTAATAACACCTTTGACACCTGGAAACAACAGGGCATTTCACAACTACAAAACTCATGTAACTACCTCATAGAAACCCGGGGTTTTGAGGCGTGGGATGTGAGAAGAGTTTAAGGGAACTCAAAAAAGTTTCTAGACTTTCCTGAATTAAATATATTGGGATAGCTTCGCAACTACGATCATTTAAAGCATATTCAAGAGGTTTTAGGTTGGGTCTCAATAGTAGTTAAAATCCAATTTTTAATTCATAAAGCTTAGCACTAAGGAGATTATATGAACGAGTTTACAAATTTTATTAAATCCCGGGTGCTTATTAACGAAGCCGACCTTGCTATGGTTCTCTCAAAATTCAAGAGTACACCTGTTAAGAAAGGAGCGCTTGTATTGAGAAAAGGACAAATTGCCAATCAATACTATTTTATAAAATCAGGAGGCTTGCGTCTTCATTACGGCGCATTTGAGGAACAACATACGTCATGGGTGTTTTTTGAAAATGACTTCTTTACCGAGATCACAAGCTTACACGCGCAGGTACCTTCCCGTTTCAATATTGAGGCCATAGAAAACACGGAACTTCTGGTAATCAGCAAAGCTGAAATGGATCAGCTTTACAAAAAGCTTCCGGTATGGCAGGAGTTTGGAAGAAAAATCTGGGAAGAGATGTGTATCAGACAGGTAGACCAAAACCTGAATTATCAAACCTTATCTGCCAAACAGATCTACCTCGAACTACTCAAAAATTCTGATTTTGTAAAGAAAATACCCATCAAACAGTTAGCCTCTATCCTGGGGATCACTCCCAATGCACTGAGCAGAATCCGCAAAGAAATCAAGTAATTCATTACCTACCAATTGGTAGTTTTTGCAGGATTTTACCACTATACATTTGTAAAAATTTAAAATTACAAATGATGAAAACGCAAAATCAATATGCTGATGCTGAGCTGATAAAAAATTGGCCCGGCTTTGTGAATAATTATGCCACAGTAAACGGGTTAGAGCTGCACTATGTTACAGGAGGTAAGGGTCAGCCCCTGATTTGCCTTCCAGGATGGCCGCAAACCTGGTATTCTTACCATCCTGTTGCTCAGGAGCTTTCCAAATCATTTCAGGTGATTGTAGTAGACATTAGAGGAATGGGCAGCTCTGAAAAACCCGAATCGGGTTATGATAAAAAATCTATGGCAGCCGATATTTTAGCATTGGTTAAGCATCTGGGTTTAGGTAAAGTAAATCTGATGGGGCATGATATTGGCGGAATGGTAGCCATGAGTTTCGCTTTTAACTATCCTGAATTTTGTGATAAGCTTATCGTACTGGATGGAGCACATCCCGGAGAGGGAATGCTGCACATGCCACTCATCCCGGCCGAAGGTACTTTTGCAGGTAAGATGGATGCAAACATGCCTTACCCCTGGTGGATGGCGTTTAATCAGGTTAAGGCCTTACCCGAAAAATTATTGGAAGGACGTTTTCAATTCCTGCTTGATTACCTTTTTGAATACGTGATGATCGATGAAACGAAAATGAGTTCATTTGAGCGTGAAATTTATGCTGCCGTTTACAACGATCCCGAGAGCATTAGGGCATCTAATGCCTGGTATCAGGCTTTTGCAAAAGATATAGAGGATTCCAAATCCTATCAGCAACTACAGATGCCCGTATTAGGCATCGGCAGTTATGTAAGCTATAATTATATGAAGATGGCTTTGCCTTACCTAGCAAACAATTTGGAAGTTATAGGAATTCTGGATAGCGGCCATTATATGTACGAGGAACAGCCGGAGCAGGTTATTGAAGCGGTGGTAAACTTCTTAACTGAAAATAAAAAATAAGGAGATATATTATGAAGAAATCGATTTTAGTGGCAGGTGCTACCGGTAATTTAGGAATGAGAATATGCCGGGAGCTGTTAAACAGAGAGGCCATCGTGACGGCTATAGTACGTCCCACTACCGAACCTCAAAAAATAGAAACACTTTCAAAAATGGGTGTACTTATTCAAAAGGTAGACCTCAATAGTACCGGAGAAATAGCCGATGTCTGCGAGGGGAAAGACCTGGTTATTTCGGCTTTGGCAGGTTTGGAGGATGTGATTGTAGATTTACAAAAACGAATCTTGGATGCTGCCCTGGAAGCAAAGGTGAAACGATTCATTCCTTCCGATTTCTGTACCGATTATACAGATTTAGTACCGGGCGAAAACCGCAACTTTGATCTAAGAAGCGTATTCAGAACCTATCTGGATAGCACTTCCATACAGGCATCTTCCGTGTTTAATGGTGCCTTTGCAGATATACTTCAATACAATACTCCGATTTTAAATCGGAAGGACCAAAGCATTGGTTATTGGGGGGAGAAAGCCGACTGGAAACTGGACTTTACGACGATAGATGATACCGCTGCATATACTGCGGAAGTGGCATTGGACGATAAGGCTCCCAGAGACTTGCAGATTGCGAGTTTTCAAATAAGCCCTAATATGCTACAGGCTGCTGTAAAAGAACTAACAGGTAAAAGTTTTAATCTTAGACAGCTATCGAGTATGGAAAATTTTGCGGAGTTCATTAAAAAACAAAGAGCAGATAATCCTGCAGGAGAAATGGAATTGTATGCTAAATGGCAGCAAAGTCAATATATGTATGCTATGTTTTCAACACAGCATCAGCACATAGCTAACGGGCGGTATAAAAACCTTACCTGGACTTCAGCTTTAACTTATTTACAATCTTTTTTGAGATCCGATTTTGCTCTTACACGTTAATAGCAAACCCATATAAGTTACATTGGGCTACAAACTTGGGCTGTTGAACTACTTTTAAGCATTTCACCCCCGTTGCCAAGCGACTGTATCGCGCAATCTAAAAAGCTATATCAAGACTTGCGCGATACTCAGGGTGAGGTGCACTGCTTATGGACCGGAAAACACATCAGCAGCTATGCTCTAGAACACGTAATTCCGTTTTCAGCATGAAAAAATAACGACCTCTGGAATCTGTTGCCTTCAGCTGCGCGTATCAATGCCCGGAAACGCGATCAGATTCCGTCTCCGCAGCTTATAGCGCGCCAGCGAGGGCTTACTAGAATACTGATAACTACTCTACGAGCATTAATACAATTGGTTTCAAAAAGAAATTCAGATAGCTCCTTTGGGTAATCATGCTTGTGACAACTATAAACAACAGGGCATTTTACAACTACAAAACTCGTGTAACTACCTGATAGAAACCCGGGGTTTTGAAGCGTGGGATGTGAGGTAATCTTTGAGAATTATAAAATGTATTCCTGTTGATGGTTTTGTTAGTAAGTATCTGTTAAAGAGCGTTTTGATTAAGTATCTATTCGTAACTTTAAATAGAATCTAATACAAAACTTAAATACTAGTATCATGGGAATCAAACCAGGACCTAAGCGTATTGCCGATTCAACCGGCAAACCAGACCGCAGACAACGAGACAACAAAAGCACGCCGGGAAATACCCCTTCCTTAAAACCGCATAAGCATAAGAAGGGAGATTAGATTTAGGCCATTTCTAATCTTAGAAAAGTTTCATAGATGCAATTCTTGAGCTTCAAATAGCAAATAGTTGTTCATTTAAATTAGCCATTTTTCAATTCTTCAAACCATCTATCACTTATATCTTGCGGAAGTAAATCTTCTGTATTTGACCAATGTAAATTATAATCCAGCTTTGAGTTGAATGCATTAGTTTTGGGTTGGTAATTCATTTTTAGTTGAGTTGGGATATCTCGATCATAATGCTGAAATAATTGAATTATAGCGGTGAACTCTTTTCGTATGGCTCTTAATACTTCTATTTGATATTCATCTGAAATCTTATAGTGATGATTGCCGAAATTAACTTTATGTCTTTGTCTTAATTGGCCATTTATTTTATAGAAAAAATCCACACCATACGAGTTCTCCTCAAAAGAGCAACACACTAAAACTTCATCCACATGCTGCTCATCAAACTCAACGTATTCATAAGCATAATCAATAATTGATTTAGCTAGTTTTTGATATTGACTATCAAATGATTTTTTGAAAATACCCATGAAAATCTTCAATTAGGTTTAGTTTTTTCAATTCATAAATCTTCTAACAGGCAAATAACATCAATAGAACCCACTTACTTAAAAAAAGGCTTCAGGTAAGCCTGAAGCCCTGGTAGGTGAATAATGAAATAATTGCCATAACTTCATTTATTCATTTTAAAGATAGTAATTAAGTATGGCAGTTTTAAACCAGTTTCAACAATATTCGCAAGGAGAAAATACCGTAACAAATAATATTCTTTTAATGCTCTCTAATCTCTACGAGATAAATCCTAAGTATTATGAGGAATTTATTAAAGGACTTACTGAAGATTCTGAGCAATACGAAGTAATACCCTCGTTTAAGCAGCAGGTTGGAAATCGTGGAAACGGAGTTATTGACGGACACATTCAGATCAAAGCCTCAAAAATTATAATCGAAACTAAACTGCATGGCTTAGAATTAATTAACAAATTGGTAAAGTACTCCAAAAGCTTTGATCCAAATGAATACAAATTGCTAGTACATCTTAGCGCTTCCAGATATTCTGAGAGTGAAATCAGTAAAATAAAGAATAGACTAGGTGAACTTAAAGAACTTGGAAAAATCAATTTTCAATCTGTGACCTATCAGGACTTGGTTGATCAATTAAAAGAGCTTGCTGCTAACTATCAGTTTGAACATTACTTACAGAGGCTAAACGAACATTTTGAAAGTTACTGTTTGAGTATGTCATTAATGCCAAAGAGCAACCATGTTTTAAGAGCAATGGCCTGTGGACAATCTTATGATCTCAATGTCAAACATCATTTTTACTTCGACTTAGCATCGCGAGGTTATAGTGACTTTAAATATTTGGGAATCTATAAATGGAAATCTGTAAGATACATAGGTCTCGTGGAAAATATGATTGTGGCTGATTGGAACGAAGTGAATGGGATTCATATCAAAAGCTCTAAGTTTCCGGTTACACAGGAACAAGAACGCAGATTGAGTGAGGCGATCAAAGAGTCAAGTGCTGAAGGTTGGGGAGTAAAAAAAGACCATCGCTTTTTCTTGTTGAAAGACTTTAAAAAGACGGACTTTCGAAAGGAAAGTCCGGGAGGAATTTTTAGAGTTAGATTTTTTAACCTCGAAGAGGTATTAGAACAAGTTCCTGAAGATATAGCGCTGATTGCCGAACAACTAAAAACAAAGAATTGGAAGTAAAATGTGTATAAGGTATCAAGATAAAGGCATAAATCGTTAAGTCCGCTTCCCTTCTGCTTCGGGCGGTTCTCATAGTTAATATTCACTAAGATTTAACTCAGTATAAAATTCAGTTCGAGAGTCCTAATCAGGCGTATGACTTAAAATAGCAGCAATCGCGTTATGAGCATACGATTCAATCCGCTCCTCTTCTATTACGGTCGCCTTTTCAAAACGTTCCAGCAAATGCAGTGAATGATCATATTCTTTAAAAAGTTTCTTTTGGGTAGGTTTTCCTACCAAAAAATCAAACTGTAAAGACGTGGTCAATGCGGTTTGCTGTAAATCGATAATCAGCCCTAGTGTACGATGGGCTTTATCTGATATTTTCTTAGCGTCAGTAAGATCAAAATTTAAAGGCTTTACCAAATGCCAATTTTCATTTTGCCAGGCATAGTCAAATCGAAAAGCAAGCCCGGCCTCATTGGTAAGTTTATAATTCTTTTGAAAAAGACCAGGGTCCACTAGGCTTTCTAATTGTTGTTGTATGGGTTCATAGAATTTAAGACCTAACTGATGTTCTTTATTCACCTGAACCTCTTTGTTTTCCAGAAGAAAAGTAGAAACCAGATAATCTATGATTTCCTCATCAGTCTTCTCATATTGAAAATGGGTACGTGCTTTGGAAAACTGTAACGCGCTGCTATCTTTTTGAAGGATATAGCTCGATATAAAGTAATCAAAAGAACCATTAAGTTCAGATAAAAAGAAAGGATCTAAGCGTTGCGCAAGTTGAGTAACATTAGAATTTATCAACTTCAAATACTGTCTAATCGACTTTTCGGATATCTGGTCATAAACCGATTTAATTCGGGTTAACCGTTCTGCGTGTTTAAAATACAGAGAGTTACTTTGCTCAAAATAGACAAATACACCCACATTTAAAGACTCTCCCAATACGGCAGAATGCTTATAATGTAAAATACTATATGTATATTTTGACTCGTTCATAAAACCCGTTTGTTCAAAGACTTAATAAGGGTACTTCGGTTTACCTTGCACCACTGCAAGTATGCAAAAATAGTGCTTTTTTCGCCATGGTCAATTCCATAGGTTTCGAAGTCCCGAAATAGGGCCTCTAAAAAGGACAGATCTAAAGTTCTCAAGTATTCATCAAATTCTCCAAAGAGCTCCCTTTTGGGTTTCCGCGATTTCAAAGCCTTATAGAATATGTGTTTCTTATAAGAATAGGTATCAAACTTTAAGCCGTAATCAAGTGCTTTATCCAATGCGTGAATATCAAAGAAATGTAAGGACTGCTCGTGATCAATTAAGAGAAAATCTTCATCTTTAAGCAATAGATTAGGCTTGTTTCTAAATCCACCCCGATCTGCATTCAAAATCAAATTATCGAAGGCAAACACAAGCTCCAAATCATAATTTTTAAGATAACTACTTTTTAAAGAATCGGTGTACAATAACGTTCCCTCGTGATAAAAGTTGCAGAATTTGTATCCCGGTTTGAGCATTTTAAGGAAATCGGTACCATATTCCGGGCTTAGTAAAGCGGTATCAAAATCTATAATTCCATATTTAGGTACCGGTAAATTAAACTGTGAAGCTAATTCTGAAACAAGAATTTCTTTGGCGACCGCAAAATTTTTGGAAACATAATCTGCTTTATAAAGTTTAAGAACATAGGGATTAATAGTTCCCGATTGATCTTGAGCTTTAATGACAACGGGCATAGTACTTCCCCCCACTAACCTATTCTGAATACCTACAAATTTCAATTCTTCAATCACTACGAAGCTCTTAAGTACTATGAAAGTATGAAAATCTTGGGAGATTGTTGTCATGCTGCTTTTAGAGCTCTTGGTATCAAGTTTATTAGGGGGAGCAAATAACTAATTTAAGCTAACAACTAACCCTAAACAAGGGCAACTCCCAGTCAAAGCCTAGGCATCCCCTAGGATAGTGTATGAAGAGTGTATGAAAACGGGTTTTAAAAAGTAAAAATTTAAGACTTTATTAAGAATTTTGAGGGTTGCTGATTCAGCTCTTATCCGCGCCAGAATTGAGGAAGTAATCTGTAATACGATCTACCATTCTGTTAGCTGGATTTGGGGACTCCACATCTCCTGGTTAAGTTCCAGTTTACTTGGGACATCGCTCTGAGATCAGTCTGAGCTATACAACTATCTAACAACTTTGCTACCGTATTCAACCACAAAAACTGTGGCAATGTGTGGTTGGAGTGTGTGTTCAGTGTGGTAGCAGTGTGGTAGCAGTGTGGTTTCACCTAGAAGATGCCTGCACGGAAACTGCTAACTGTCTAGATGCAACGTGGGCTCTTTACAGAGGTGAATGGGTAGCAATCGAGATGGGTTGTAAAATGTGCTTCAGGCCCTATTAATGGTATATGAGCATAATCATAACTCACTGATGATTAGTAACAAAAGTGTTGATATCCCGCTAATCGCTTTGATAAAGGAGTATATTTGGGTTGATATAATTAGTTATGCAAAATATAAAAACATCCTATGAAATTAAAAATTGACGACTGGATTGAACAGGAAAGGTTTTCTATAGCTGTAAATGTTTTGTTGAAAGATTCATCTCTATGTTATAAGGCTGGGGCGTATAGAGCATCCTTATTATTTTCTTATTTAGGTTTCCTAACTATCTTGAAAGAACGTATAATAAGTGCAAATAAACCACAAAATTATATTGAAGGAGAATGGAATAGTTTAATCACTAAAATAAGAAATGAAGATAAATGGGAAGAAGCAGTTTTTGATTCCACACAACAGAAAGTGAAGATTGATCAAAGCACTAAAGATATTCTTCGAGATCCAGTTTTTTCGATTAAAGATGATACAAGAGAACAAATTAAATATTGGAAAAATAGAAGAAATGATTGTGCTCATTTTAAAGAAAACAATATTGACTATTATCATATCGAATCGTTTTGGGCTTTTTTGGAAAGTAATCTCCCTAAAATTACAATAGAAGGTGGACTAAATACTCTCATAAATAAAATTAAGGATCATTTTAATCCAATCCTGACACCACCAGACAAGGATTTTACGTATTTAGTTAAAGATATTGAGCATTCAGTCGAGCCCTCAAAGTTGTCTGATTTTTGGGATAAATTTATTGTTCCAAGCGAATGGGACTTTCGTTTATCTAAAACGAGAAAAAGTTTTTTAAAAGAATGTTTTAGAATCAGTACTGAAGTTGTAAAAGATTCGATAGTAGATAAACTAAAAGAGAATAAATATTATTTGATCGATTTTCTGGACACGAATCCAGAATTATTGTCAAACTTTAATTTTACAAGTCAGGAAATCCGAAAGTTATGGTCATTAGATTTATCAAATTCAAATAATCCTATTGGTATTTTAGCATCTTTATTAAGAAATGCCTTAATTCCTATGGATCAAATAGAAGAAGCTAATAAATCGGTTTTGAATAGGATTGAAGATTATTCACCCAATGTTATGGAACATCATACATTAGAAAATAATAATTTTCTCTCTGCTTTCAAATCTGAAATAATTGAGAATTCGAGCTTTATTGGTTTCCAATCATATTTGTGGGTGAATCATAGAGCTGACTTAATATCTGGGATAATAAAATCTTTCCCAGCTGATAAGGATATAATAGTCAAATTATCAAAACATTACGATCAAGACTACAGTTCAGAATGGTTGCTTCAACGTTTTGATTACCACATAGATAATGGAGACCAGTTTGCTGAGAAATATAGAGTTTTAGTCCAAAATGAAAATTTAAGTTTATCAAAAAAATTGGAAAAATACTTTGCATAGTCGAGTAGGTAAAGAGGAGTTTCACCCTTAAACGGCTGACAGAACCGTACTTAAACCCCTTGATTTATACGGCTATTGTCATGTATTCAGTTGGGTCTATTTGTTTTAAAAAACTTGTATCCAAATTCTCAATGCTAAAGGGGTCGGGACATGATTTTGAAATAACTCTAAGTCATTTAAGGGCTTATATCTTGTTTGCTTTGAGGTCTTTGTACTTGTTGAGATCCATATGATCATAGGTGGTGCAGATAGTAGAACACCATTATAAACCTTCTCACTTAACTTAGTCTGTGGCAGGCTTTGCGGCTTACTAATGCTTCAAAGAGCATGCTCTGAACATAGCTAAAGGATTCCCATTACCCATAAAAAACCTGCCCTCAGGCAGGCTTGCATCCTTTAGATTAATACTTTACCTTTCAATAAAACAATGTATAAGCAATAGCGGGCTTATTGCCAAATCCAAGATATTTGCTTTTAATAAAAACCAGTACGTAACTTAAAGATATGTGCTGGTTTATTCGCTACTGCACATACGCTGGGACATTAGGCAAAAAACGAAACAAATGAAGTATCTGATAATTCTAATAATGATTTTTGGTTTATCTGAAAATATAAATGATGAAACCATTGATTGGAACACAAATTTAGAATCCGCAATGGAATTGGCAGATTCTGAAAATAAACCAATTTTCATTTATTTTGGAGCAGATTGGTGTGCACCTTGTAGGATTACTGAAAACCAAGTGTTTTCTGAATCAAAGTTTATTGAATTCTCCAAAAAATATATTATGGTGAAAATTTATGATGATTTCAATAAGGAAAATAAAAAAGGGTTTGACTATTATCAAGAGAAGAAAACTGAATATAAAATAACTTCAATACCAGTATTTGTAATAGTAAATAAAAAAGTAGAAAAAGGAAGGTTTTCCGGGATATTTCACACACCAATGGAATTGATAAATAAAATTAATTCTTATAAATAGATGGAGAAAAAAGACATCATAGAAGTTAGATTAAAAATTTTAGCATTGATTGGTGCACTAATTTCATTTTTTTACGGGATTTACAAATATCAACAAGTTAACGACGATAATTCTTCAAAGGCATTTTGGGAACAGCAATTTCCAATTTACAAAGAATTATGTGAAAATACTGCAATAATTGCTGTCACAAATGATTCGATTAAAAGTTTAAGAGCAACTGAGAATTTTTGGAGAATGTATTATGGAGAAGCTCGTATGGTTGTTGATTGGCAAGTTCATGAAAAAATGAGTAATTATGCTTCGATTCTAAAAGATGTAGAAAGAGGGTTTAAAAATAAGCAAGAATTAAAAGTAGCCTCATACGAATTGGCTACTGAATGTCGTAAATCAATTTCAACATCTTGGGATATTCCGTTAAGTGAATTAAAAACAGAATAAGTACTTGTACCTAATAAAGCAGGCGAACATGACCTGAAAGCTCTCGTTGACACCCGCATACGGCAGGCAGGTACGACGGTTATTTACATCAAAACCTTACTTTAGTCTAGATCCCAGCATACTCTCCAAACCTCTTAGTATTAAACGTTTTTAACTAATTATAGTCTTCAATACTAGGCTGCCGGTTACTGGTCAACTGTAGTTTATAAACCCATACCTTCCAGATCTAGTGAGACAACCCGGTTACGCAATTCATAAACCAGTTGGGTGTTGGTTTTGCAATTGAATTTTTTACGCAGGCTGCGAAGGTGTTTGTCAACACTGCTCATGGAGTTGGCCTCTATAGCGTAGAATTCCAGAATTACCGGTATTTTACCTACAGGAACTCCGTGAGCCAAAGCACTTAGAAGATAGCGCTCATATGGGCTGAGATTGGGCATTTTAGCAGAGGTTTTCATCTTTAGCGTTTAGATAAAGATAGTTGAAGCGATTTAAAATGTCAATTCATAAATCCCATGTTATCCTAATAACGCTAAAACAAGTCTTAAACTATAAAAACTAATTATCGGACTGGTAAGCAGGCCAACTGTAGGGAGTTGACCTGTTTTTAATTTTCTTACCAGCTGTTTTATAGAAGCTCCCATTGCAAGAACACGAATAAGGTGTATTTCATAGTTCGTTAGAGACATCCTTATATCACATTTTGTAAATACTACAGCTTTGAATAACAGAAATTATTCCTTTCCGGAGACTCTACAAAATACGTAAGGCTATATTTTTTCAGTTTTAGTAGAACTCAACTACAAAGCATTGTTTTTGTGATTAGTAACCTAAAATAAATCTTATTTAATAGGTCGTAATTCGTGAATCACGACTACATCAACTTGACTCCAAAAGCTGAATGTACTTCATTTGTACAAGCAAAATCAGATAGGCCATTCCAACGAAATGGATATGTGATAAGCGTCAGTTGCTTTGTGCAATTCATCCCTAAAAACTTCAAAATTTTGGAATGGGATAGCATCTCAAAATTTTAAGTGGATACCTTTTAAGACTAAATTTATTTAATTTAGTTAGCAAGCAGGTCAACTGTAGGGGGTTGGCCTGTTTTTTCTAGTATTACCTTTAATACGCAAGCCCCGTATTTCAAAATATTTTCCTTTGATTTAAAAGCCTAAAGCGAAAATTATGATGAGAAGTAATTTTCCTATCGTATTTGGCTGTGCTGATCGTATCTTGTTATAGTCATGAAAGCAGGAGATAAAAACACAGTACCTGCATAGGATAAGTGATTATTTCTGAAACAGTATTTTCGCATATCTAGCAGTTCAATTCAAATCACTTCGTTTAGGCTTTTGAATATACCATTTTAATAGGACAGCTTGCCAATCCAGTCAAAGCTTTTGTTTTAGAGGCTGTGATCTCGTAAATGTACTCTAAGGGTAAAATATTTAAAACACATGAAATCCTTATTAATTAAAAACTTAAAATTCCTAAGCCTAATTCTGATAGCCTGTTGTATTTGCTGTGAAAAAGAACCCGTAGAAGAATTACCTATTTGCCTCCAGGATACGGTTTCTTATGTCTTAGAAAGACCAGTACAGGATCCAAGAGCCTCTATCGAGAAATGGAAATACAAAAATGAAGAAGTATATTTAATAGCTGCAATGAATTTTCCAGATGGGGAATCTTTCGTTGTAACGCTAGATTGTAAAACTACCATTTGTAGTTTCGGAGGTTTTGATGGTCCTCAAAATGATTGCGAAAACTGGGAAGACGCTACTTTTATCAAGACCATCTGGGTTGATAAAAGATGATTTGCAGCTACATTTTATAAAAATCAACAGTATTTCTAACTAATTTTTATAAATCCAAACATCCCCCATTACCAAAAAAAAGCAAAACCCATCAATTCCTATTAATTTCTGCTTTCTAAGCAGGAAGTGATGGAATGGGATTTACGTATCCGGGAATTTAAAACAAGACTCAAACGTCTGCACAAAGAACAGGCGTATAATCCCCAGCTGTATACGTTATGCTTAAACTATGTGGCCCAGGTTCAAAAGCAACTGGAACAGGATTTTAAAGCTATATCAGATCTACAAGAAACAGAAGAAATCTACTTTTTTAAGCACATTAAACCCATTGTTTGTGCACATAACCTGTTCTACCGGAAGATTATCCAATTGCAGCACGAGAAACCTTTAAAAGCGCTTAAAACACAAATAAGGTTTTACAAAAAACAACTCGATATAGAGTACCGCTTCAAACTGCGACATAAAGCCTTTGCCTACTACCTTAAATCAAAACAAACCCATTTAGACGCGATCTACTTTATACGCAGGGAACCCCTCCCCTACGATCCCGATGATCTCAGGCTCCAATACAATCTAAATTATTCAACACCTCGAGATTTTTTGACGGCAAAACTGGCAGGCGCAGCACTGCTTACCGAATACCTTAAAACCAAAATTACGCAATTAGCAGACCGCCCAACAGTTGAACCTGACACCCCCCATTTAGACTGGAGCGGGTCGCGAACTGATCTTATCGAACTTACCTACGCCCTGTATCACGCTAAAGTCATTCATAAAGGGAAAGCCGACATTATTGAAATCGCCCGGGCCCTAAGTAATTTCTTCAATATGGATCCCGGTGATGTTTATAAAACCTATTCTGAAATCAAATCCCGTAAAAAAAGCAGAACCAAATTCCTCGACGAGATGGCTATGAATCTGACATTGGCAATGGACCGTGAGGACTTTTAAATCACCCCACTCCGGTTCACCCCCGAAAAGTAAAATCAGCTGTACTAACTGCTTAGCCATTTTCAAAAATTCCCTTCATTCTGTGATGAAATACCGGTTTTTGACGGCTGTTAAAGTTTAACCGGGGCTCCGGTTTCCCTGGGAACAAACGGGTACAAATCCCCTCAAATTCGTAGAACGAAAGTCAAACCGGGATTGGGACTATCAAAAAAAAAGAATAACCACGATAGTCCCTTTCTTTTTAAAAACGTTTTACTATGCCAGCAACACTTATTACCACAGACGATCTGCGTGAGTTCAAATTAGAACTCCTCAAAGAAATCAAAACCATTATCAACAATCAGGGAACCCAAAAACTCAAAAAATACCTCAAATCTTCTGAGGTGATGGAGTTGCTTCAGGTTAGTCCAGGCACTCTGCAAAACCTACGCATCAACGGAACCCTGCCCTTTACCAAAGTGGGCGGCATCATCTACTACGATGCCCAGGATATTCAAAAAGTAATGGAAGACAACCGGGTACACTACGGTCTAAAACCCTGAAGTATGAATTACATAAAGCTTCTGCACGCAGCATTTACGCTTTTCTACGACGACGAACGCTTAAATCCTACCCACATCAGCCTCTATATGGCCTTGTTTCAGGAATGGAACAGTTCGCGCTTTAGCGAAGGCTTCTATGTAAGCCGTGGGGTATTGATGCGTGTGGCCAAATTAGGCTCTAAGACCACCTACCATCGCTGTATGACCGAGCTTAACGATTGGGGATATCTTACCTATCTGCCGTCTAATAATCCCTATAAGGGCAGCACCATTAAGATGACCTTATTTGAGACCAGTGATGAACCGGTAGCAGACGGGTCTGATACCAGACTGGAACACGTAGCGGAACACTACCATCCCACCACGATACCGCAACTGGGACACTACCGTCCCGATAATGTACCGGTAGTAGGCCGCCACCGTCCCATAAGCGGACAAGCACTGGTATCTACTACAAACAATACAAAACATGCAAACAATATAAAACAGCCAAAGGACTATTTGGCCGTTTTAGAATTTTTTGAAGAACAACACGCAGATGCCACAGAAGCAGAAAAATTTTACGATCACTACCGGGCAACAAACTGGGAAGATGCCGGGGGGAAGCCGATTCGGGATTGGCAGGCTTTAGCCCTCAGCTGGATTAAAAACGAGAAACCCGATTTCGAGTCGGACAACCTGCGAACCATCAAAAACAAGGATTATGGAAAACCCCTCTAAAATCATTGAAGGTGGCGTAGAGTATAGCCTGGGAACGTTTAACGGTAAAAAAATGCTCTATGATTTTCCCAAAGTGCTGATCTACCTCAATGCCAAAGGCAAGCTGGAGTTTGGTAATAAGTTTCGCATTCATGAGGAAGATCAGGAGATCCTGCGCAAGCTCTGCTCCTACTTCATTCGCGATAAAGTGTATTGCGAATCTCAGGGCATCGATATCGAAAAAGGCATTCTGCTTTCCGGACCGGTAGGCTGTGGTAAAACCAGCCTGATGAAACTATTGCGTTTTCTGGTGCCCCTGCAAAAACCTTACGAACTCATTCCCTGTCGCAACATCAGCTTTGCCTTTAATCATTTGGGGTTTAAATCGATTGAAGCATACGGCAATTCCAAATACTACTGCTTTGACGATCTGGGTGTAGAACCGGCCGGCCGGTATTACGGTAAAGACCTCAATGTGATGGGGGAAGTATTGCTATCGCGTTACGAACTTTATTTAAGCACCAAACGGCAGCTTAAAACCCACGCCACGACCAACCTAAACGCAGACGAACTCGAAGCCCGCTACGGCAACCGCGTACGCAGTAGAATGCGTGAGTTGTTTAACCTGGTGGCTTTTGACCGGGATTCTAGAGATAAGAGGATTTAAGTGGGTGCATCCAAAAGATGGTTGTGAGACATCTTTCTGTATTATTCGTGTTGAAGTTTCTTAACTTTGGCCGTCTCTATTAATAGTATCTAATTTAAACAGACCGTAAGGATGGAAGTGGTAATAGTTGAAGATGAAGACCTTGCAGCGGATTCGTTGGAGAAGCTTTTATTGCAGTCACCTTATAATCTTACGATAAAAAAAAGATTGGAAAGTGTATCTGAGGCCCTTGCCTGGTTTAAAGAACATCACTGTGATCTGATCTTCAGCGACATCAGTTTGGGGGATGGAGACAGTTTTGAAATATTTGAGGCTTTAAAGATTAAAACACCTATCATATTTACTACTGCTTATGATCAGTATGCCATTCAATCCTTTCAATTTCAGGCAATAGATTATTTATTAAAGCCTTACAATAGAGCCAGCCTCAACCGAGCTCTTGAAAAGTTTATAGCGCTGTCAAATCGTAAAGAGGAGACTCCTGATAGCCAGGATTTAGAAAGCTTAATAAGCCAGTTAAGAACCATTCCTGAAATAAACACATACCAAACCCGATTTTTAATTACGAAAGGCGATTTATTAGTCTCTATAACCAGTGAGGATATCGCCTATTTTATGGCTGACGATAAATCCCTTTTTCTATTTACCCGTAAGGGGGAAATATTTTTGTACGATGATACCTTATCGAATCTGGAAAGAAAACTTTCACCCCGGGATTTCTTCAAAGTAAATCGAAAATTTATTGTAAGACATAACTCTATAAAATCTATTATAAAATACAGTCAAAGTCGCCTGAAAGTAGAGCTACAACCCCAACCTAGTTTCAATGATCCCATTTTAATAAGTGCAAAAAATATACAGTCTTTTAAGGACTGGCTAAATAATTAAGATGGGTTCAGCAAAACTGCTTACGCGCTTCAAAAAACACAAACGATATTTATACGCCAGCCTGGCTCTTATAATAGTCTTTTTTGTTATAAGTGCTCTTATAACCCCTAAAATCACCTCAGTTGCTGAAAATTTATTAGAAGATGTTGTTCAGGAAAATCTGATCTCTAAGAAGAATAGTATTGCTTTTGAATTTAATAATCTGAACAGTTTTTTAGTGTATTCTGAAAACCTGCTGGCAGATTCTCATCAAAATCAGGATAACCAACTTGTAGAAAAACTTCAATTTACTTCAGATCTGGCCCAAACATCTCCCCTTATAACAAATAGTTTCTCCTATACCCTAACCCCTAAAGGTATTAACAATCTCTATAGCACGAAAGACATCCTTTTTAAAAAGGGGTTGCCTCTTGAGTATCTCAAAGCTGAAACGCGGTTTACAGATACCATTTTAAAACCTATTGGTCAAGTCATTTACAGGAAATTTTATGTGCAAAAAAGCTCGAATAATTTAAGTTATGTGGTAGGATATGACCTGGATTTGTTAGCTTTTTGGAATTATTTTTCAGAAACCAATGAAGCGCGTATAGGATATACAGTTGTTACTACCGATACGGGAATATGCATTTTACATCCCGATCCCAAATTTATTGGTAAAAAGTTAGATTCGTATTTTACAAAGGTTTCAACTAAAGAGGTTTTAAATCCAACATTTCCTTCAAATAATACGCCGTTGACCGATGAAGCAACTTCAGAATATTTAAACCTGAAAGTAAAGCGGTACTTTGATAAAGTACAGGTTGGAAACTCATCATTGATTATCATTGAAAGCTTTCCTCTTGACCTCATTCTTAACGAACGAACACAACAAATAAACAGTTATTTTCTTTGGATAAGCCTCCTTGCGTTTGTGATATTCATGTTGATGTTACTGGTTTCCCGATATCAATTAAGAGAAGAGTTTCTGGAAAATCTAAAAATCGTAGAAGAAAAGGAGCAACTCATAAACGCAAATGAAAAGTATCAAAAAGAAAATGCTCTTTTACAATTGAACCAGTTAAAGAAGAAAATGAACCCTCACTTTCTTTTCAACAGTCTAAATTCCCTACATATACTGATCGAATCAAAACCGGAATTATCTCAGGAATTTCTTATGAAGCTGGCAGATGTATACCGCTATTTGCTGGAGAATAAAGAAGGGGATTTGATTTTGCTAAAGAAGGAGCTTAAATTCTTAGACCAATATTTTTTTCTTCAAAAAATTAGATTTGGTGAAAGTATACGTGTAGTTAAGAACTACAGCGTTGATGAATCATTAATTCGCTCCACTAAAATTCCCTTTCTTGCTTTGGAAACCGTAGTTGAAAATGCTATTAAACACAATGAATTTACAAAACAGAATCCGCTACGAATTGAACTCATTTTATATCAGGATCGTATTGAGGTGATCAATACCTATACTCCAAGAAAAAACAAAACTGTTGAAAGTCACAAACTGGGATTACGCTACCTGAAAAATACCTATAGGTTTTATGATTGCGATGGCTTTAGTACAGAAATTTCAGATGGAAATTATAAATGTATTCTTCCCTTGTTACCTTAAAATCGAATTTCACTCCTAAAAAACAAGACTTCACTCCATTTGCTTTTTATTAACTTATCAAATAACGGAGATTTAGCGTTAAAATAATCTAAATCAATGGAGAAATCTTTAATTGCTTCCGTCTTCGTGAGTCGGTTTTTCATCCTTGTAGCACTTTTTTTGTATCAATCTCAATTTGCTCAGAAAGATAAAGACCAAAACAAAGATAGAGCGGAGGATATTGAAAAGGTAATTGATTCTTTAACCGATGCGGACCAGAAATTATCATACCAGCATTTTTTAAAAAAAGGTAACCTCAAAAAAGGTTTATTCAATGTTTACAATCTGGAAGGTGACTATTATTTTGAAATCCCGGATTCTCTAATATCTAGAGATTTACTGGTCGTCAATAAAATATCGAGCGTACCTTATGCCCTGAACGGACACGGGCTAAATAAAGGGATGGCTTTTGAAACCAAGCTGATTCGATTTTATAAAGATACTATTCGAAAGAAAGTGTGGGTAAAAACCATCAATCCGCGAGTACAATCTCCAGCTTCAGATGCCATAACCCGCTCTGTTAAAGATAATTTTGGAGAGTCAATAATCGAAGAATTTGATGTCAAAGCTGAAAATATAGATTCAACTTCGGTCTTTATCAAAATAAATAAAATATTCAACGGGAAGGAAAAAAGCTTTAGTGACATCCTGGCAAATACGGGACTCGGAGGTAGTATTAAAACCGATTTATCCATTCTGGAAGAAGTAAAGACGTTTCCTGAAAATATCGTGGTAAAATCACTTTTAACCACATCCGTAAGTGAAGGAGGCGGACCTGCTTTACCCCTATCTATTGGGGTGACCACAAATCTTGTTCTGTTGCCAGCAGATATTATGAAACCAAGATTTGGAGATAACCGCATCGGCTATTTTGGTACACCTATGGACTACTTTTCAGATGTACAGCAGGAAGTTGAAACGAGGCAACTAATAACCCGATGGCGACTTGAACCAAAATCGGAGGATATCAAAAAATACAATCAGGGAATACTTGTTGAACCCAAAGAACCCATAATCTATTATATAGATCCTTCTACCCCTCCCCAGTGGGTGCCTTACATAACAAAAGGGGTTTTGAATTGGAATAAAGCCTTTGAAGAAGCCGGTTTTAAAAATACCATTCAAGTCAAAATTCCCTCGAAAGAAGATCCCGATTTTGATATAGATGATGTACGTTATTCTGTAATCACTTATGCGGCCTCAGAAAATCAAAACGCGATGGGTCCTTCAGTTGTAGACCCCAGGAGCGGACAAATTTTGGAATCGGATATTATTTGGTGGCATAACCTGATGAAAGGTTTACATTCCTGGATTCGTGTTCAAACAGGCCCCATTGATCCTTCAGCTAGAACTAATAGGTTTTCAAATGAATTGATGGGAGAAGCTATTCGGTTTGTTTCCTCACATGAAGTAGGTCATACCTTTGGACTTAAACATAATATGGGAGCCTCCCACAGCTATCCTGTAGATTCATTGAGATCGAGATCTTTTACTTCAAGAATGGGTGGGACGGCACCGTCTATTATGGATTATGCCCGTTTTAATTACGTGGCACAGCCCGAGGATAATGTTGTGGATATCACCCCGGAAATCGGTATATATGATAAATACGCTATTGCATGGGGTTACCGGTGGATTGAAGGTAAATCTGCTCAAGAGGAACTACCCATTTTAAATCAATGGATACGCAAACACGAAGATGATCCGCTCTATTTTTATGGTCCCCAACAGGCAGATGTGATCGACCCCAGATCACAAAGTGAAGATTTAGGAGATGATGCGGTAAAAGCAAGTGAATACGGTTTAAAAAACCTAAAGCGGATCATTCCCAATCTTCTCAAGTGGACCGAAGAACAGGGCCAGGACTATTATAAAGCATCAAAGTTGTACAAGGCTGTCATTGACCAATGGGAGCGTTACAATCATCACGTAATGGCAAACATAGGAGGGGTTTATCTCAACAATGCCATATATGGAGATGGAAAAGACGCTTACGTGCCTGTGCCAGCAGCCATGCAAAAGAGAGCATTGCATTACCTGATAGAGCACGCGATAAAACCGCAAAAATGGCTTTTCACCCCTGAAATTACCGATAAAGTTTTTGCAGTTCGCGATGCTCCTGATGGAGAACGCTATTACTCCCCGGTTTCCATGCTTCGTATTTATCAGACCAATGTAATCTATGATTTAGTGGATACAGATCGGATCATGCGCATAACTGAAAATCAGGTTCTTGAAGAAGCGGGTAATCCCGTATTTACAGAACAATACCTATTTGATCAATTGTATGATGCCATTTTTGAAAAAACTCAAAAAGGCAAATCTTTAGACCTATATGACCGGATAACCCAAAAGAATTATGTGGATGTTCTCACTGTAGACCGTAATAAGCTCCTTGAAAAAACTAAGGAAAATACATTGTCGGAAAATTCCAAACAGTTTAAAAACGTGCACTTTTCATACCTGCCCCGTGTTTCAGATGCAGGAACAAACAAGAGAGCAGCACTTGAAAACGTATTGTCCTTGTTGCAAAAGAAAAAGAAACGAGGTGATGAGGCAACCCAGGCGCATTATCGGGATCTTATTTCCAGAATTGAATACAATTTGAACCATTAGAGCTCATGAAGAATTTAATATATCTGATGATTTTCGTTCCCCTCCTTTCTACTGCTCAGAAAAAGCAGAAACTGGTGAGCGGTACTGTTGTTGACGCGACTATGAACATGCCCATTCCTGGTGCTTCCGTTTACATCTCTTCATCAATGGTAGGCAGTAAAGCTAAGGAAAAAGGCGTGCTGGATGGTGCTATGCTGGGAACTACCACAGATTTTGACGGGAATTTTGAGCTTAGAATCGATGATACCGTAAAATCGCTTGTTGTATCCTATATGGGTTTTGAAACCAAAACCATTGATGTGTCTGGCTCCGCTGCTAACCTGACTATTATTTTAGAAGAAAGTACTCAGAATTTAGACGAGGTACTGATTACGGGCTACCAGAAAATTGAGAAACGCAAAGCTACATCCGCTTACTCCACAATTGGTGTTTCTGAAATTCAGCAGGCGGGTGTGGCAACAGTAGACCAAATGCTTACCGGACAACTCCCTGGTGTTTTTGTGCAGCCTACCAGTGGTGCTCCAGGTGCCCCTTCTAAAATTTCCATACGTGGAACCGCAACGTTAAACGGTTCGTCCGATCCGCTGTGGGTTTTAGATGGTATTCCGTTAGAAGGAGAAGACATTCCCAAAGAGTTCCGTGATAAAGATAATATTGATAATCTTCAATCCTTCCCTGTTGCAGGCCTTAATCCCGAGGATATAGAGAGTATCACTGTTTTAAAAGATGCTGCCGCGACCTCTATTTATGGAGCACGAGCTGCTAATGGCGTTATTGTGATCACCAGTAAGAGCGGTAAAAAAGGTGGAATGCGCATCAATGCCTCGGCAAACGCATTTATTACTCAAAAACCAGATTACAGCAAATTAAATCTGATGAACGCTTCTCAAAAGGTAGATTTTGAATTGTTTCTGGCCAGCCGTGAGGATCTTAATTACCAAAAGGATCGGGGTGATGTAGCTCGCATATTGAATACCTATAATTCTTATGATACATTTCAAAACAACGGATTTTCAGCATTAGATCCGGAAGTACAAAATGCCGTCAATAACCTGAGAACGATAAACACAAACTGGGGAGATCAATTATATCAGATGGCAGTCAACCAGCAATACAGTTTGAGTATATCTGGAGGGAATGATCAAAATACCTATTATTTTTCTGCCGGTATTTTTGATGAAAAGGGCGGTACCATTGGTACCGGACAACAGCGCTATAACATCACCTTAAAAGATAATTTTAATATAACTAATGATTTTAAAGTTGGTGTTTCGGTATTTGCCAGTCAGAATAAAACATTTTCTTACATCACCGGTGCCGACTCGTATACCAACCCGGCCTACTATGCCCGTAATGCCAACCCCTATTTACGTCTCACGGATGATCAGGGGAATTACGTTTACGATCCTGATCTGGTAGAGCGTTCTGACCTTAACCTCAACTATAATGTACTGGAGGAGCGCAGAAATACCAGTCATGATTTGGTAGCAAATTCTATAAAATCGATCTTAAATGCAGATTATGATGTAACCGAAGACCTTCATTTATCTACACAGCTGGGTTTGCAATTTGACTTTAACCGAACCGAAAAATTCAGTGATCAAAACAGCTATTATACTCGAAAATACAGACAGCGTTCTCAATACGCTACCCCTACTGGCGATGCCTATTTTATGCCCGATGGTGGAATAATTCAAAACTGGAATACGGACGTTTTTCAATATAATTGGAAAAGTACTGCCAATTACAATACCACATTTAATAATCTTCACGAACTGGATGTAATGTTAGGCACAGAGTTTCGAAGGAATAAAACTGAAGAAATTCAAACCAAAGGTTTTGGCTATAACCCTAATACGCTTACCACCATTCCTATAACCGATGAGCGGGTATTAACCAATTCTTTATTTGACCCGCTTAATAAGCGCTACAATGAGAATGCTTTTGCTTCGTTCTTCAGCACAGCATCCTACACCTATGACCGGAAATACACGGTATTTTCAAGTTTAAGATATGATGGCTCCAATCTATTTGGTGTAAATCCTAAATACCGATACCTGCCTATCTGGTCTGTAGCAGGATCCTGGAATATACATCAGGAAAGCTTTATGGATACATTGAGCGAGGTAAGCAATCTTAAATTGAGAGCCTCTTATGGTATTCAGGGCAATATTGATAAAAGTACCTCTCCCTATGTCTTGGGGGTTTATGACAATGTCTCCATTTTACCCGGAATGAACGAAGAAATTATTCAGGCCTTGGGAGCCCCCAACCCCAATTTAAGATGGGAAAAAACTACTTCAACGAATATAGGTATTGATTTAGGTCTATTTGATAACAAAGTCTTTCTGGTTGGAGATTACTACTACCGTAAGAGTACAGACTTGATTGGCCTGAGAGCAGTACCGCTGGAGAGCGGGTATAATTTCATCAATACCAACTGGGGAACGGTTAGCAACAGGGGCTTTGAACTTGCTATAAACACAGTTAATATCTCCAATACTAATTTTAAATGGACCAGCGGTTTAAATATCTCGCAAAATAAGAGCATTGTTGAAGACATTCAAATACGCGAAGAAAATTTTAAACCCTCTTTAAAAGGATATAGTGCAAATGCCATATTTGCTATCAAAACTGCCGGTTTAGATCGTAACGGTCTCCCTTTATTCTGGAAAGATGGGAAAAAGGTTTCCGCTGTGGAATTTTATAATTTGGAAGCAGGTACCGATGGCAGCCAGCTAACCCGCCAGGAACACCGGGATCTGTATTCCTATGTAGGTGATGGCGCTCCGCTACTTAGTGGAGGGTTTAGAAATACTTTTCAATACAAACAGTTTGATTTACGCATACTAAGCAATTTTATAATCAACCAAACTGTGCAGGCAGCCCCAAGCTATTTCCCTACACTAGCTCAGCCGGGGACGAATTACAGTACCGAAATTTTAAATGCCGGTACCGGTAATTTGCCTGCACTCATTGGTGCTAATTCACCCGGTTTTAATACCGACCTGGTTTACAGTTGGTACAATTCATTTGATGCAGGAAGAACTTATAACGATTTGGATATTTGGGTTAAAGATATGTCCTACATCCGTATCAGCAGTATCAGGCTCAGTTATGCTGTGCCTGGCAAACAGTTGGAGAAATTTAACATCTCCGGTTTAAATTTTAATGTAGAAGGTCGAAACCTTTTTGTCTTTGGCAGCGATTATGACGGATATTTTGATCCGGAGACCTATGGAAGTCTTTATGCCCAACCTATTCCAAAGGTTATATCTGCAGGATTTAATCTCACATTTTAAATGATTTTTATGAAAAAACTGGTATATATCTATTTAGTACTGATTACTTGCGTATCCTGTGATGATTATTTGGATATCAAACCTGTAGGGCAGGTTATTCCAAGTTCGGTTGAAGATTATAGAAGTTTCTTGACAACAGCTTATAGCATAAATAATCTGGGAAAGGTTCTAACCACTTACCGCAGTGATGAGTTAAAGCTAAATCCAGATAGTCCCGGCGTTGAACAATATGCTGACATCTATATTTGGAATGATGAAAATCCAGGTCCATTGACGAGGAGTTTCCCATACGCCAGTTTTTACAGCATTATTTTTTACTGCAATCACATTATAGAAAACAGGAACGAGATAACAGGCGATTCAGATGCTATTGATGAGCTTGTGGGAGAAGCTTATGCCCTTAGGGCTTTGCAATACTTTAATCTGGTAAATCTATATGCTAAGTCTTATGATAAATCAACGGCTGATCAGGATCCTGCAGTACCCATCGTAACTAAATACGAAACTGATGTAGAATACCCGGTAAGTTCAGTACAGGAAGTATATGATAAGATCTTGGATGATTTGAACTGGGCAGAAGATTTGATCAATATGGATAAGCAGGATGTGGGTTTAAATTATCGATTTTCAACAGGGGCGGTTAAGGCTTTTCAGGCTCGTGTTTATCTCTATCAAAATGAATGGCAAAAAGCGATTGATCACGCTAATGCGGCTTTGAACCTTCATTCCGAATTGCAGGATTTAAATGCCGATGCCTCCCGTATGCCTTCCGAATACAACTCTGTAGAATCTATTTTGGCATTGGAAACAGTGGCATCTTTCGACATTGCTAACAATACAAACATTTCCGATGATTTAATCGGAATCTACGACCAATCAGCAGATTTACGTTTTAACCTGTATTTCCGACCGGTTTCGGGAGGAAGTTTCCGCAGTAAAAAAAATGCAGATACCAAATATAAAGTGAGTTATCGCACGTCAGAATTGTATTTGACCAAAGCGGAAGCTTTTGCCAGGCTTGGTCAAACAGAAGCTGCAAAACCCCCACTGCTTGAATTGGCCAAAAACAGGTATACGGCCGAAGGATTTGCTGCCTATCAGCAAAGTATTGACGCTTTAAATGAAGAAGAACTGCTTTCGGCTATTCTGAAAGAACGCAGTAGGGAATTTGCCATTGAAGGACACCGCTGGTTCGATTTAAGGCGCACCACACAGCCTGAAATAAAAAAAACCTTTGATGGCCAACGCTATACATTAGAAAAAAATGATGAGCGGTATTCTATTCCCATCCCCAACGATGCTATAATCAACAACCCTGATCTCTAAAACCAAAAATTAAACCGGGCGTTGCGTTGTTATCTTGCGCAAAGTCTGAGAACAAAAAAAGATAACATAACACTATAATTAATTATTTATGAAAAGAACGTATTCTTTTATCCTTAGCCTTTTTGTAGTCGCAATGACTATGGTTTCCTGCTCAGATGATGACAATGTTACACAATCATCACTTGCTGAAATCACCGATTTTACACTTGATTTTACCGGTTTAGAAGCCGATGATGTAGATTATGACCTGGGAACCGATATTACAGTAAGTGTACCTTACGGAACTTCCTTAATTGGTGTAATCCCTGCTATAAGCATTTCTGAAAATGCCAGCATTTCACCGGCTTCAGGAGAAGCTATAACTTTTGAAGACGGTGTGGCCAAAACCTTTACCGTAACCGCAGAAGACGGTTCAACAAAGCAGTACACAGTAACTGTAAATGTTCGCCCGGAAGTAGGAAGCGGCTCTAGGATACAAACTTATACTAAAAGTTTAGATTTGGGTGGTTTTGCTTTAGAAGATTCTTGGTCTTATGAGTATGATGAGAATTCAGGTTTCGTGAATAAATATTCGGTATCTGAAGCCTTTACGGAAACAGTATTATTTACTTTGATTTATGATGATAAAAATCAGGTTATTGAAAAAACAGCTGAAGGACAACGAACAGTTTACACCTATGAAGACGGTATAATCACGAAAGCTGAGGAATTTGAAGACCAGGAATTAAAATACACCTTCGAGTATACTTACAACGATGATGATTTAATGGTAAGAGAAGAAAGAACTAATCACCAAGGGGATGAGCCTGTTTTAGATGACCTAAAAACTTACGAGTATGATGCAAATGGAAATGTTACAAAATACATTACCGGTACAGCTCAAAGTGAAAACAATACTTTTACAGCTAGCTACGATACTAAAAATAATCCTTTTAGAAGTATTTATCCAAAGGCCTTTGCTGCGATAAGTGTCTCAGGATTTGATGGAGTAAACACAAATAATGCAATAATAAGAGATGATGCTGAAGTTTCTTATGAGTATAACTCAGACGACTATCCTGTAGAATCTTCATATTCGACTTCTGAAGCCGTTATTACAAACACCTTCACCTATTACGCAGAATAATTAGCCAATTGATTTTATATTCTTAGTTAAAGAGGCTGTCTATAAGCCAAGACAGCCTCTTTTTTTTCGGCTGAACTACAGAATATTTTTAAAAATCCATCGGAAGCAATAAACAACTAAAAAAACCTTCTTTTATCCTGATAACATGATGAGAAACACGTTATTAATTCTATTTATTATAGGAATCGTCACCTCCTGCAACAGCAATTCTTCGGAAGATGATCAAAAAATACTAACTAAACAAGAACAATTATTTCATCTCTATACTCACGACATAACTCCGCTATTTGAAACTTATTCGGAACTGAATATTCCTGATGAATTACATATAGATGAAGAAGATCATACTGTTAATGCCGGAGCGGCATTTGGGTATATTGAAGTGAGCAGAGGCCTTGTAGAACTGGACGATCCATCAATCCAAATTTTCGTTCTTGCCCATGAGCTCGCACATATCGCTACGCTTACCCAAGCGGAGACATTCAATCTACGAGGTGAAATCCCAGCCGGAATTGAGACTAATGACTATAAAAAAGCAGAATATTTGGCCGATTTAATTGCGTTTTACCAAATCTCGAAAAACCAAACCGAGATTTATGACCTGTTAAAACAAAAATTTGGTTATTTGGAAGCGTTACTGGGGAATGGCGATTTTACACATCCATCCGGAAATAGGAGAGTTGAGTCTCTGAAAACCTATTTGAAGGGAGTCAATACAACGGATGCAGAAACTGCATTTGCAAATAGATTTAGAACAATCTGGAATATGCCTTAATTCTAAAGTACAATTGCTGAACAAAAGCATTATAACTTTCAATAATTCTATTACATTGTTTTAAATGGTAAAAAATAGCTACTCACTAAATAGATCCCAATGATCGCGCGGCAATCTGCTTTTAAGTGACGCACTAGAAGCCCGTTACGGTAACCGCGTAAGCAGTAGAACGCGGAGGTTGTTTAAGCTAGTGGCGTTTGACTAGGATAGTAAGGATAAGCGGATTTAAATAACCTCAGTCTTCCCATCCACAAAGTCCCCTCCCTAACTTTTTGGCCTCCTCCAGGCTAACTTCGCTTACGTCTGTAGAGCAGTTGCTCAAGCCTCTGCAATTCTTTTTAAAATGGTATTTTTTGCTGCTCTTGCCTTTGCAGATATACACGTTACCCGCATTAAATTGAGGTAACAGCGTGAATAAAACTAGCGTTACTAAAACTATTCCTGTTTTCATAATGTTTGACTTGTAATAGCCTGAAAGATAACCTTTTTAGTTTAAGCAAGGCTGTTTATTTATAAATCCCAACTCGACCAGCACGACCGGACAAACATCTTTCAGGTCCCGCAAGACTTGAAAATTTGCAAACTTAACACCCCGATTCCGTTGCCCGGTATGCCTTACCAAACTTTTCCCAAGGACAAGTCCCAGCCAAATCGATTGCCTGGAATATCGGTTCTCCTGATTAGATACAAAGACTTCTACACCAGAAGCATTACGATTCGGCGCATCGTTATAATGCAGGGAAATATAATAATCCGCTCTAAGTATGCGAGCTAGTTTTGTGCGATCTCTAAGACTGATTAAGGTATCGGTATATCGGGTCAGGAAGTATTCAGCCGGCTTCCCGTCAAATTCATTAAGCTGACTCATCTTTAAAGCGATTTCCAGTACCAAATCCTTCTCCTGAATTCCATTTACCCCTACTGCCCCGGAATCAATTCCTCCATGTCCGGGATCAATTACTACTCGAAAAGGCTTGTTCAATTCCTGCCCGAAGATCAAACTAATTTGAAGCAGAAGCAGCATCCAAATGACGTTTTGGAGCTTTTTTCCAAGTCTGGCATTTTGAGTTATTAACAGCACGACGTTCAATTTTAATAGGTTTTGATGGGATTTAAAAGCAAATGAAATCAAATAGAATCAAGAATTATTTTATTCACAATTAATTGATTTTCAATTATTTAAAAATAAATATAGATAATTTTCTTCTCACTGATTTCCAATCTTTTAAATCTTAGAATTATGAAAAAATCAAACGCTTTATTCGCCGGTATGGCTTTGCTATCTGCTCCCCTATTTGCCCAAATAGGTGGTATTGAAGATTCGGTAAACGATGTTTCCGATACCATACGTACCGTATTCCCCATTCTCCTGGGCGTTATTTTCCTGGTGGGTTTTCTTTTTAATGCCGGACACTTTTTTGGAGAGAATGCCGACTTAAAAAAAGGGATCACCCGCGTACTGATATTTGTACTTATAGCCGGAGGTGTGGTGGGAATCTTCACGTACCTCATAGACATCGTAGTTTAAATTGGTATCCAATGAAGAGCTACGCGGTCTATAGAAACATCCGGAAACGGGCGGTCATCTTCGGGCTGCCGGTTTCCCTGTTTGCGGTTCAAATGTGCGCGCTTATCGCCTCCTTGCTGATCGTCATCTTCTCCTTCAGCATGCTGACCATCTTGGTTGCTTTAGTAATCCATGTCCTGCTTTACGTCTGTTTATCCCGACTACAAGGCCTGATGCAATTTCTGCAGTTCGCCAGCGCCTTTCCGAATCTCATCAGTACCAAACAAAACACCGGCCTTTCCTATGATCACGATTAAAAACAAAAACTTCCATCCCATAGCAGCCACCAGCGATCACCTGATATTTTGCAGTAACGGTAATGTGGTGTTGGGTTACCGGCTCGATTTGCCGGAGATCTATTCCCTTTCTGAAAAGGACTTTGAGGAATTGCATTCGGGCTGGTTTCAGGCCTTTAAAACGCTGCCAACCGGCACACGGATCCATAAACAGGATTACTATCACAACACCGCCTTTGATGCCTCCTCCCTGCCGGATGAGTCCTTTCTGGGAAAGGCTACCCAAAGCTATTTCCAAAATCGGGAATATACCGCGCATACCAGCTACCTGTTTTTTGTGCTAACCCATAAATCCAATACCCATGCAACCTACACCAATCCCTTCCGCAAGATCCTCAAAAACCTACCGAACACTCTGGATGATGCTGTACGCCATTTTACGGGAGCTGTTGAAGATGCTGTTAGCTTCCTCAATTCGGGTAAAAAAATCAAACTGAATCCTCTAAATGCAGACGACTTCCAGAAGCTAACCCATACCTATTTCAACGGCTTTAATGATTGTCTGAATACCGATATCCTGTTGGATAAAAACCGCATCAGCATTGGTAAACACCGCTTTGAGGTACTGGCTGTAAATAGTGAGCTGTGCTTTGGAGAGCAGGTAAAAACCAGCAGTATTGACGAACGCTTTACGGCTGATGATTTTCAATTTCATAAGGGATTTATAGACGGACTCGGACTCACCCTTAGTGAAAACCACGTCGTCAATCAAATCCTGATTCTGGATGACAAGCATAAGTGGCGTAAAATACTGGATAAGAAAGTTGAAGAACTCAGCAAGAGTTCCAACTTTGGTTCTCAGAATCGGGTGGTGCTGAAAAAGATTCAGGAGATCCTGGAACAGATCAATACCGATGAGAGCTCTCGGGTGATCCGCGGACAGCTGAGTGTGCTATATTGGGCAGAGAGCCAAAAGCAACTGGATGCCATTGGGGCGAAAATCAAAACCGAATTCAAGGAGCTGGATATTGTTCCCTACTATCCCATAGGCGAAGCCAGAAAAAACTACTTCCTAAATTCCTGGTTCGGATTCGCTTCCCATTTTTCAGATGAAGACCTGTACGTTACCGATCTGAAGCACGCGCTGTGTCTGATGCTGAATAGCACCAATTACAAGACCGACCCTAAAGGCATCCTCTTTAACGACCGCCAATATAATATTCCGGTACTTAAAGATGTTTGGGATGAATCTAAAAAGCGCATCAAGGCCCGTAACTTTGCCATCTTTGCACCCACCGGAGAAGGTAAATCCTTTCTGGCCAATAACATCCTGCGGCAGTTTTACGAAGAAGGGGTGCGTCTGGTAATTATAGATCTGGGAGGCTCGTATACCAAATTTGCCAAACTCTATCCTGATGAACACATCATCCTGCGTTATGAGGCCGGGAAGAATCTGGGGATTAATCCATTTTATACCCCTGAAGGTGAAATCCCTTCTGCAGAACGTCTGGAAGATCTTACCGTATTTCTTTTTGAACTCTACCATACCGAAGGCAGGCAGGCTAAAGCCCAATCGGTTTCCCTTAAAAAAATACTTACCGCTTATTACAGAGCTAACCCATCGCAGCACTCGCTCAACGGATTCTACGACTTTGTTTTTAGCAATCGAAAAGACCTGCTGGCGCAACTTAAAATCCATCCCGACTACTTCGATATTCAGGCGTTCCTTCACGTGATGTCGGAGTATGTTGGCGATGGTCTATACAGCTACCTGTTTGAAGTAGACGAAGATCAGACCTATACCCTGGAAGATAAGCGTATGATCATCTTTGAGCTGGACGAGGTCAAAGACAATAAGGAGATTCTTTCGGTAATGCTGAAGCTCATTAAAACCGCCATACAGCGCACCATCTGGAAAAACAAGGCCGAACGGGGAATCATCCTTTTTGATGAGTTTGCCAAGCAGCTCAAGTTTGAAAATGTGCTGGAGAGCGTCGAGTTTTACTATCAGGCGATCCGTAAACAAAACGGGGCGATTGGTATCATTCTGCAATCCATAAACCAACTGCCGGGCAACGCCACTTCAGCAAGTATTTTGGAAAACACGCAGGTGATTTACAGCCTGAATAATGAAAAAGGCTATGACGAACTCGCCCGCAGGCTTAACCTTTCGAGTCACGATCTCAATCAATTAAAATCCATCCGCAACAAGCTGAGCGGCTCCCGGAAGTACACCGAGATTTTTATCAAGATCGGTAAGGAGAGTAACATCTTCCGCCTGGAAGTTCCCCCTGAAGTTTATGCCGCCTACCTCACAGACGGTAGTGAAAATGAAGCCATCCTAAGCCTTTACGAGCAAACTCAGGATATGAAAAAGGCCATCAAACAATTTATAAGTCCCTCGCGGCCAGCTCAGACCGAAATACAAAAACAATAACCTTTTAATTCATACCACCATGAAAACACACCTCACACGTCACATCAGGAAACTAGTCCTGATATCAGCCCTAATCACAGTATTATTAACGCCCGGCCGTGCCACGGCTCAGGGAATGCCGGTTTATGACAATACCAATTTTGTAAGTCTGGTCAAGTCTTTATTGGAATCAGCCAAACAAACCACCCAACTCCTTAAAACGGTGGAATTCCTGAAACAGCAAAAAGAAAATCTGGAAAAGGTTAACAATGTGGTCAAGCAGCTTAAGGCCGTAAAGGAAATCGGAAAAAACAATGCCCGTCTTATTCAGGTGATGCGGCAGGACTTGCGGGAAATTCTGAACTCTCCCTACATCAAACCCGATGAAGTAGTACGCATCACGGAAGCCTTTAATCAGTTTGTAGACAATTCGCTGGAGGCGATGGACTTTATAGACGAGATCCTATCCAGTAATTATTTAAAAATGTCTGATGCAGACCGTGCGGCAATCTTAAAAGAAAAAGAAGCGGAGTCTAAAGAAATGGTGGCTACGATCAATTTAAAGACCAAACGCTATAAGGAGATCATCGCCTTTCGGAAACTGCAGGATAAAATCAATAACCGCGAAACCGGATTTTAAAGATGGCTGCGCTTGTGATCTTAGGAATCGGTTTGGAGTATGTAGATACCATTTTTGATACCATCATCGCCAGTCCGGTAGCCCAGTATACCATTACCGGTATGAAAACCCTGGCGGTGCTGTTCTTTCTGGTGAACATCCTGAAAAAATACAATGAAGGTATTGCAGACCGCTACGGATATACCTGGGGTTTGAGTCCCGGCGAACTGGCTAAGAATTTTGCGGTGGTACTGGTGGCAATCTTTTCCACGCAAATTCTGGGCTTCTTTGACGGTATTCTGGTCGCTATTGAGTCGCAGTATCGCGATACCGCTCCTGCCCTATTACCGCTACAGATGCAGGAAATCCCCATTGAAGAGGAAGTAGGGATGTTTGAGGCTGCCAAAGCAGCTATGGCCTTACTCTATGAAGCGCTGGTTACCCCTTTGTTTGGTTTTAAAATCTTCGCTTTTATCGGGGGCATCATCTTGTGGATTCTGGATTTATTCATCTATCCCTTATTTCTGGCCGAGCGCTTCTTCCTGCTGGGCATTATGCAGGCCTTTTTTCCACTGATCATCAGTCTGGCGGTATTTGAAAAATTCCGCTCCCTGGCTTACGGGTTCTTTAAACTTTATGCCGCAGTCTATATGCTGGTACCGGCATTCTTTCTGGTCAATGTATTTATCAATGCGATTTACACGGAGATCAACGAACACTTCTGGCTCAATCTGTTTGGAAGCGATTACGGGCAGGAGTTTTTTGCCCCGGTTATTCAATTAGGCTCTATAGGTTTTATCGTTTTTCTAAAATTCAAGCTCTACCGCCGGGCCATCTCGTTTACCCTTCGCTTATTCACGGCTTAAACTAAGTACTATGAAAACACCTTATTTCTCCATGTATTCCACCTTAAAGACCAACCGGCTCATCGTTTGGCTGGTCGTTTTGTGCGCAACACTATCCAGTATGTTTTCTGGGTGGATGGCGTACAGCATTTATCAAGAATCCCTTCAAAATGCTTTTGCAATCAGTACTAACGGAGAAGTCATTCCCTTAAAGCTGGTTGATCAAAACGAAAATCTGGAGGTGGAATCTTTGGCTCATCTCGAATTATTTCACGCGTATTTCTACGATATCGATGCCAGCAATTACGAAAGTAATTTAGAAAAAGCCCTGTGGTTAGGTAACAACTCGGTTGATAATACCTACCGGCAGAAAAAGACCGAGGGCGTTTACAACCGCCTGATTCAATACTCTTTGGTACAGAACGTACTAGGCATGGAATCGAAAGTAGATTTAAATGCCTATCCCTATGCGTTTCAAACCACATTGGTTTTTGAAATCAATCGGGGCAGCATCACCGATACCTACGAACTCATTACTACCGGTAACCTCATTAAGGTAGACCGCAACTTCCCACACAATCCTCACGGATTGCTGATTACCGATTTCTTTGAAAAAAGCCTGCGCAAAATTGATGCAACAAGCAGGTAAATCTAAAAACCAAGACTATGAAAATCCAAAAAAACAAACTCGTCTTTGCCTCGATTATCACGGTGATCATTATGTTTTTAGTCTCTTATGCGATGATGCTGGCCAACCGCGATCAGGAGCCCGAACTTCTAAAAGAAACCCAGGTTCCCGAACTGGAAGTAGATCCGGAGATCTACCGGTCTAAACTGGATGCAATTAATGCGCTAAAAGAAGAACGGAAGAGCACGGCTCCCAGTGTGTATAACGAACTCCTGATGGATTCGCTTGGCTACTTTGATCCTGAATATCCGGAGAACCAAAAGCAACGCATCATCGACAGCATCTATGCATCTGCACGCATCAACTACGATACGGATACCTACTCCGAGCCTGACGATAAAGAAGAACCATGTTCCTATCCTCAAACGGATTCAAAACTGGATTCTCTGGAGCGCATCCAAACCCGCAAAGTTGAAGTTCAGGAACTGGGACTGGAGCATCAGCTGTTCTTTGCAGCCCGACCTCAATTAGTTTCAAATCCGGCTATAGCCCGCGAAATTATTCCGGTTGTAGTAGATGGCGATCAGGTGGTTAAGGCCAACAGCCGCCTGCGCCTGCGAACAACGGAAGCAACGGTTTATCAGGGCAGAACGATTCCTAAGAACACTCATGTGTTTGGCTTTATAAGCTTTCAGCCCAACCGGGTGATGATCCGTATTGAGAGTATTGATCAGCAACCGGTAGACCTGGAGGCATTTGACCTGCAGGATTCACAGGAAGGTATTTACGTGGAAAATAATTTTCGGGCTGAGGCCACACGGGAAGTGCTGGACGATTTAATGCAGGAAGTGAATATCCCTGGAGTACCTCAAGTAGGCGGAGTCAGTCAGATCCTGCGCCGGGGAAACCGTACTGTTAAAGTCACCGTGCTTAATAATTATAAAATGTTGCTTAAACCAGTTAACTAAATCTGTATCCTATGAAAAATCCAGTCTACGTTTCCGTTTGGATGGTATTGTTATCCTGCTTCAATGCGAAAGGGCAAAACCAGAATTCTATACAATTAGACACCATCTATGCCAATGATTATACCAATGTGGCCCTGTTCTTTCCAGAGCCCATTCGTCAGGGAATCACAGGTTCGTCAGATTATGTCTTCAGTTTCAACCGGGATTCAGCCCAGCATCTAGGCCTCTTACAGGCCAAACCCGGAAAACCCAGTAATTTACTGGTCATCAGCACAGTGGGTTCGGTTTTTTCGTACCTTGTAATGTACAAAGAGTCAATCGATCAGTTCACTTATTTTATTGACCCTTTAGATCGTATTGGTTTTGAGAACCACAACAGTATTGACCCGATACACGTCTCTGAAGAAATCATGACTTCTTCAGAGACCGCCCCCTTTCCCTACGACCGGTATTGTAAATACCTGATTCAGAAAAAACAAAAGATTGGTCGGTTAAAAACCCGGAATCAGGGAATTATCCTGAGCGTCGAAAACATCGTTTTTCACAAAGATGCCCTGTATTTTGTCTTGCAATTGGAGAATCGATCCGGTTTGGATTATGATTTCAATTACCTGAATCTGTCTACTCAGACCCGTTTAAAAGGAAAACGTAAGTCCATGCAAAAACTGCTCAAAGAACCGCTATATACCCACGAGGTTCCCGACAAAATAAAAGCGGGAGAGCTCAGGTGCTTTCTTTATGTGGTACCTAAATTTTCCCTAAGCAGGGATCGGAGGCTGATTGTAGATTTAAGCGAAGCCCGTGGGGAGCGCGAACTGCAACTCAAAATCAATCCCCGATTTATAAACTATCCAAACTAAAAGACTATGAAAACAATTTCAATACTATTCGGAATTATTCTGTTTACAGCCTGTTCCAATCCACAAAGCAAAAGCCCGGAAGAAGTCACCCAATTGGTCCTGGAAAGCTTTTATGCGCAGGATAATGAAAAATTACAAATGTATACCACCCAAACCGGGTACCAGGGTCTTAAGCAAATACAAAATTTCTTTATAGAGACTTCCGAAACAGAAATGGATTTTAAAGTAGTACAGCAAACACAGGAAGGAGATACCGCCTGGGTACAGTGTACCATCAACTATTTGGATAGACCGGAAACCTTTAAACTCGTAAAAGAAGATGGGCAATGGAAAGTCACGGAAAAAGAGCTTCAAGAGAAGAGTCTGTTTAAAGCTCGATTTTAAATCTAAAGAATACCCAAATATTGAATGAGTTAGATCACGTTCTTAAAATACTCATAATTTGCCGCTTTTTAAAAACTCAAAAGCGAAAGCGTCTTTGAATCCATTCAAAGTAACTAATTCTCTACAATGGCCAAATGCTTCTTCGTAGACCTTATTTTTTTCATGAGGATTATCACATATGTATGAAATGAATTCAGCAGTAAATCTTCTGGCTGTTTTAATATTAACTTTTTTATTTATTGCTAAAACATTATTACAGGACTTCACAATTACTTCAGCAATTTTCAGAGACTCGCATGCGCTTAAAACAACACACTCAGTGTGATTTGACCTTTTTTCAAAGAAAAGCTTAAGATCTATAGCGTCTATAGGGGCATCTACTCCATAATCATCTTTTAAGAGAAGAGCATTATCAAGTCCATGACAAGAAAATATTACTATATCCGCTTGATAATTTCGCCATTTGTTTAAGATATTGCTCATATTAGGAAAGACAGATTCGAATTTCACATCTTTTCCTTTAGTAATATTTTTTAGGTCTAATATTTCCTCATGAACTTTAATATCAGAAAGCCCTATATTTTCGGAACCTACAAAAAGAATCTTTCGGTTTCTTACATCATTCAATTTATCTAATAGCAACGGGTTATCATCTAATAAATCAGCCATATTATTCAGCACTTCCCTTTTATTATCAGGTAGTGCCATTGGTAAAACCTCTTCAAAGCGACTTTTGTAATCTTCATTTAGATAACCATCAAAAATGTGTTGATTAATTTTTTCTAAATTATTACTATTATCATCCTTTAGGAAATCTTCAAAATTCATCATATTCTTAGTGTTGAAATAGATATTTATAAGGATTATTTAAACATAATCTTTCCTTCAAGTTGTGCTCCTCAATACCTTCTTGTAAACTTTGGAGAAATTGAGTTTGCTCAACGAGCAAATTCCCTTCTTTGTTAACCATCCAATAATCAGTACCAAAAAGAGTCTTATCTGCTATATCGTCATTTAAAAACAAAAATGATTTTAAACTTTTATTTAAGTTCGTTTCCACTAAATTGTAGGAGAAATCAGCGTAAACATTTTCATATTTTCTCATAAAACCAAAAATAGTCTCTTTACGTTGTTGTGGATCTTCCATTAAAGGTGCTGGATGAGATGATTTCCAAGTTTCATATCCTCCAAAATGAGCTAGATTTAATTTTAACTTTGGAAATTTCTCAAGAACATTTTCCCATCTTTTTGGGTCATTTAATTTATATGCTACTTCTTTTCTTTTATTTCCAGTAATATATACTTTATCCTTACCTTGATAAACCTCAATCTTCCTCAATGCTGTAGATACCGATTCCCCTCCACAATGAGATAGCACTGGAATATTAAATTCTTCACAAACCTTATATATGGGCCAAAGTCTGTAATCTGATGGATCATAACCTAATGCAGGATAAATTTTAATACCGAAAAATGTGTTCTCTCCATCAAATGCTTTATTAAACAAAGAATAAAGGTTATCCCCTCCTTTTAATTCTGCTCTTCTAGGATCACAATATAAAAAAGGTAGAATCGGAAAATCAGATGACAAAAGCTTCAGCTCTTCTATTTGCGATGAAAAAGTCTTTCTTATCTTGGTGTCCCAGCCGATTTCCAAATCCATCATTAAGGCTGTAGTAAGCACATTTTCTTTTGGCAAATCGAATGAAATAGCCAAGGAAAAGTTATCGATATAATGCGCATAAACATTTTTCATTCTTTTCATCTTTAAGAACTTAGTAGCCTTTATGACATCAATAACTCCTTTGGTTTCATTATTTTTATAAATCGTTTCCTGTAAACTATTAGAAGTCAAAGTATTATACAGATCATCTTCCCAGCCTGGGGAATATTCTTTACTCTCTTCATAAATTAAATTCTCATCAATTTTAAGCTCCAAACCTTCTGCACTCTTGAGACCAAGGAAATCTTTTAGCATTCTCAATAGAAAATACGACTTGTTTATACACTTGATATCAAAAAGGTGACAATGCACGTCTATTACATAATCAGTATCGAGCAATTCAAGTACCTTATCAGAACATCGAGAAAGGGGATTTTTATTTAAATGGTCGGTATCAATCATAAATTTTAATTTAAAATATTGATTATCAATTTAATAAATAAATTGATAAATATTAATACCTGCTATTAGGTATTTTAACTCAGGAATTCTGATTAGGTTGTTATATATAAAAACTTATCTTAAACTCTATTTCTAATAAATCGACTTCTGCACAACACAGAGGCCCTTATTCAATTTTATTAACTAATGACTTTATTAGATACAAAATCACCCTCTATTAATTTTAAACCGTCTCATCACTTCCCAGTGAATACGTTTAAAATTAGTATCGTAATCGGTCTCCGTATAGCGCTTGACTTTTTGAGGCTGCTCGCGTTTAATCGTATCCAGTTTAAACCGTACTTTACGGTCCATGCCATCCGCATAGGTAATAAATTCTCCCTGCTTTAACCGGAAAAACACATCCGCTCGCACTTTAGAAACCTCCCGTTCCCCTGTTGTCACACGGGTATCAAAATCCAGTGTATAGCCCTTACTCACACTTTTAGTAGGATTTTTGACAATTTCAAAAAAGCGTTCGTAGTATTTGGCGGTGTCGGGATCATTGACCTTTCCAAAAAACTGATAGGACAGATTGGCAAGAATGGCTCTGCTCGCCTTATCGCCATACATCATATCGTTTTGCACCTTATCCTGCATTACATAAATAGTTGCCACATCATAACTTCGCAGGGTTGCGGGGATGCGGTGCATATTGAGTAAACGTATTGTAGGAGCTTCTTCCATCATCAAAAAAGAAGATTGTTGTTCCCGTACACTCATTTGTTTAATTGCGGTATGCAGAATGGTCGCGATTACCGGTGAATAAGCCGATTCGTATTTGGGGTTATTGACCACACTAATCACCGCAGGATTTTCAGGACTGTTCAGGTTTAGCGGCACTTCATCTGCAGAAAGCGCCATAAAGATGCGTTTGGTACTGATGCGTTTTAGGGCATTAGCCAGCGTGCTCATCACTCCGGCAGTTTGCTTTTCAGAATCAATCCCGCTTATAAAAGCGCTGGCCATAATTCGGGAAGTCCGGTTTTCAGAAAGCCAAACAACCAGTTGTTTGGTATCCAGATACTGATAGAGCGCAATCATATGTGGCAGTGTACACAGATTTGGCAAATCTTCCTTTAAGCTCCAGATCATGCCGCATAAAAGTCCTTCGGCGGCATCATTAAAGAATTTAGAAGATCCCGTCACTACCTGTTCTTTTTGTTCGAGAAGATTTTCCAGTAATACACGAGCCACTTCATTGACACTTTCTTCATTGGGTAAATAGTGTGGAGCAATAGGATTCACCTTATGGATGACGTCATCGAAGGCGATTGTGTAAAACGGGATGTTCGACTGTTGGAAAAGCGGATAGGCAATCTCAGTAAGTTCAAAGTTTTTGTAATCGTGTATAATGCCACAAAACTGATGCTTTTGGAAATGCTTTAAGAATTGATAAACCAGGCTTTCGGTTTTCCCGCTACCGGCAGAAGCAATTACCGATGCTCCCCGTTTGATATTTTCAATCTGGAAGCGCTTGTTATGCGTTGTAAAATGAACCTGATATTTTGTGCGGGTATTTTGATTAGGTTTTGGAATAAAGACTCCAATACAGGTTCCCAGCAAAAACAGCGGACAGGTATAGTACAACAGGATCAAATACCAATCGCCATATAAGGTCAAAAGCGCTGAAGAGCAGCCTAAAAGCAAAAATCCAAATACCCAGGCAAGGCTAAAGAATCGCTTTGCCAAAACATACAGTGCTAATAAGGCGAGCTCTACAAGTATCAATTTAAGGATCTCCAAGGTAAAACTTATATACTGATGGAACTTGATTTCACTGCAATGCCCACTCCCCTTTTCAGGGCATTAAAGGCTTTGTATGCCAGTTGTACCTGATCCACCGGAACAGTTGGTGGCAATTTAATTCCGGCTTCCCGCATCAGTTTAAACGCGGCAGTACGCTCGGGATTAGGGAGCTTAAGAAGATTTTTGTAAAACTGGGTGGTATCCTTTACAAAATCCCTTCGGGAGGTGTATTGCTCCATAAAGTTACGCTCGTACTTGAAAAGCCTGTCAAATGTCTTTTCAGCCTGACTGAAAAAATAATCCCGATCAAAGCCACGCTTGATCTGCTTCCCGTTAAACTCCACCTCTGATGCCTTGTACTTACTTCCCGGAGACAGACTGATCGAATTGGATTGATCCTTCCTGCTTACGATTATGTGGATGTGACTTTGCGGCCCGGGCTTTTCCATTCCCTGAACAATGCGCTTGCCGTTGAGTTGATGGGGTGCCTCCTGTTCCAGACGTCTGATTTTATCCTGTAGCGCCTGAAGGTTACCCGTGGTGGTGCCGGTCTGAATGCGATAGACTTCATCCTTCAGGGCTTGAATTTTAGAAGCTATGGGCTGATTGGCAATTACTTCGCGATCTGTTCCTTTAAAACGGCGGGTAAGCTCAATTTTCGCAAAGTACTTAATATCCTCTACTCGTATGGGTCTGCCGTTGATCTCCCGACTAAAGGCTTTGACATAGTCTTGCATCAATTCACGGGTGTAGCGTTTTAATTCTTCCGGATGATTTTTTAAATGCTGTAATTCCCGCCTGGACGGATTAACGGTGATGGAATAAAACCGGGGTTCGCTACGCTTAAGTTTTGCGGTGTTGGAATCAATCTCCGCCACTACCCGATCCGGTTTGATATCATTCTCCGTTTGGTTGAAGAAATACTCAAAATTCACCAAGGTACGATCTTCGTTTTCTTTTTCTAAATAGCTGACAAAATCACTGGAACTCTGATTGAAATGGGTTCCTAATTTCTGAGGTGTGATGGTGATGTACATAGTGCTCTCATTTAAAAATCCTTTCCATCCCAATCTTCAAACCGTGCATCATCCAGTTCGTCTTCCCGTTTTACAATCAAGGGCTTTTCTTCCGGCGTTTCCGTCTGGGTAAATAGCGCTTCGAGCATGGCCTGGGTGGGTTTGGTTTGGTTCTTTTCCACGTCCTTGATAATCGCAATTACGGCATTGATGCGTTTCAGGAGTTTTGCTTCCAGGGTGCGTCCGGTAGGACCTAACTGTTCTTTGGGAGAAATCTCATTATACAGGAAAAAGTCGAGCATAGTCTCCATCGCTTCCGTGTGCGTTTTAAAGTGTTTGCGGGAGAATTCCTGAAATCGTTTAGCAGTTGTTTTCTTAAATCGAATGCCTAAAAATGGGTCCATAATTCGCTGATTTGTCGCAAATTCTTCCCATAAAACAGGCGCTTTGAAGGCATTTGTCGCAAATTATTGAGAATCAAAGTATTGATTAAATTTTAAACCGTTAATTTTCAATGTATTGAAAACGAAAAGGAATCTGTAACAGCGCGCAGCGTGTTACCCTCTTGCTATTCCTTTTCGTTCGCCGCAGGCGAACAAAAATCCCTACAATTTGGTTACCAGATTATCATCTGCAACCCTTGCTTTTTCTCTGGAAAAATTTCCGAAATGTTAGTATTTGCTGGGTAGGTATATCAGCGAAAGTCAAAAAATGGATACCCCTACTTTTAAAATGTGTGCTGTTTGTCAGCCTTTTAAAGATACGTTATTTTGTGAATTTTCGGGATTTCAAAAACAAAAAACGCCCCGTTTTGTGGAGCGTTTGTAGATTGCCGTTTTGAGTTTTTATATGTAAACACTTAGCTATAGGAATATAAATTCCGCATCGCTTCTTCATCCAGCATCTGGTCAATAGGAGTATGATGTTTCAAAGCGTTATTCATCAGCTCCCTGCCGTATTTCTTCTTGACGTCTTCCCTTGATTTAGCCAAAAGTCGCTCTTGTGCTTCCTCGCTTAAATCGGTAAAATGGAGATAAATCAGGGTTCTGAATTTTAAAGAATTCCTTCATCCGCAAAGCTGAAGTATTTGCCTGATGGGGTTAAAATGATGTGATCTAAAACTTTGATGTCCAGAAACTCCCCTGCGCTTTTGATTTTACTTGTAATGCTCTTATCGGCTTCACTGGGATTAAGTGTTCCGCTGGGGTGGTTATGGGTCAGGATCATCCCCACCGCCAAAGATTTCAGCGCAACCGCAAATATTAGTCTGACGTCTACCAAGGTGCCGGTTATTCCGCCCTGCGAAACCTGAAAAACTCCTTTGATCTGGTTGCTGTTGTTGAGCAATACGATTTTAAAGCATTCAAAAGTGGCGATATGGTCTTTATCCCAGTTCTTGTAAATTTCCGCTGCAGCCTGCGTCGAAGAACTGATTTTAATCCAGTCTGTAGCTTTCTGTCTTGTAGAATACCGAAGCTTGATTTCGTTGAGTTGTGTTTGCATAACGATCGGCTTAATATTCGTTGGGTAACATCAGGATATCGTCTACAAAAAACAGGCGCAGTTCATCTAAAGGAAAATCGGTCAAGTCATACTCCTGTTCAAAAAGGGTTATGCCGTTGCCTTCTCCATAAGTGATTACCGCTTCTTTGTGGATTCGTGTTTGATCTTTTTCACAGTACCGCTTAAACACAGCCACTATAAATCCGTGTTTGGCTCTAAAGCGTTTAACGACTGCTGCTATATCGGTAAGCATCCAGTAGCAGCCTGCCTGCTCAGCCAGATAGTGTACCCCTTCAGTGTATTTGTAATGGAACAGCGGTAAGGTGTAATACAGAGCACTTCCGCTGAATTGCTTAAGGTTTTGGGCTAAATTGATATTTGAATTTTCCATGGTGATACGAATTAAGAATAAGTAAAAGGCTGGGCTCTGTTTCAATCAACAGGGCCCAAGCCTTTAAACCGGTTTAAGATTTGCTGCCCATTAAAAGGATTTCCGAAGCTTCGATTTCGGTTACATAGCGGGTTACTCCCTCTTTGTCCTCATAACTGCGGGATTTGAGTTTTCCGCTTAAAGCCAGTTCTTTACCTTTAACTACATAGTTCTCAATGAGGTCTGCGGTTTTACCCCAGGCGACAACGGTGTGCCACTCGGTAGTCTGTACCTTTTCGCCTTTATCTTTTTTATAGAATTCATTGGTGGCGAGGGAAAAGCGTGCGACTTTGCGGCCGCTTTCCAAATTGGTGATGGTTGGCTCCTGACCAACGTTTCCGATTAACTGTACATGGTTTCTTAAAGTTCCCATAATTGAAAGAATTTAAATGCCTGTAAAAAGGCGGTTACTAATTCCCTTTTCCATTTAAGCGTTCCTGATTATTGGAACTGAACTTAAATTTTAAGGGGTGTTTGTTTGCCTTCTTACGTGCGTAGCACAATGGATGAGGTGGGTTTTGTCAAGGCTTTCCGGGAACAAATCAGGAGTGTCTGCGACGTAGTAAATCCTCCCTGATACAGGGATGGATTTCAAGGAAGTAGAAACCTTATTTTTCTAGGAAACTCCGTATAGCCTTGACAAGTTCCATAAGAGCCTTAGCAATTCTTTTAAAGCCGGATGAAAAGCGAGCGTACGGGAAGTTAAGCGAGCGGAGCAGTCGGGTTTAATCTAGAATTGGTTAGGTTCTGCCTGTTTTTCGCTGTCCCGAAAAACAAGCAAGGCCTTAGCCATTAGAAACCCCTTAAAATGACCAGGACGGCACCTGGTTTTTCAGGATTTGCGAGCAGGAGCCAAGAAGATCCTGCCGCAAAATCCGATTAAGAAAATCAGGATGCCGGCTTTCCTATTCTAAAAAAAGCGGACGTATCTGTTTTTTGGGAGTGAATGAAATGCACCCAAAAGCGCAGCGAGTGGGTAAATGGAATGAAGGAAACAAAACAACAGATGGGTCCAAGACTTCGAGTGAAGCTCTTTTATCGTAATGGAGCCTGGCGGAATGGAGGGAAATGGGCTGAGCGAATGGGTAACCAAATATTGATATGAATCCAGTTTTTTAAAGGAACTGGAAAACCTTTATGAATTAAGCCATTTCGCAAATAGTATTAAACAGCTTTTTATCTAATCGCTCCTGTTGCCCAAAACTTTTCTTTAAGATGTTGTGCAAAACTGAATTAAAGGCATTATAACCTAACCATAAGTTTGGAGTTTCTTTTAATGCCAGGGCCTCATAGTCCAAAATTTCTAGTACTGATCTCGATTTCTTTGACGGATTACTATTGGTATCACTGCATTCGTATCGAAAGAGTTTAATTTGATCTAAAACAACCTTAACGAACTCACGAGTATCTATGATTTCGAAATCCCTCATCTTATGAAACTTTTGAGTTATAGTGTAAAATTCGTTATCTAAAAACCGTTGGAAGAGATTTGTCAGACTAGGCATAATAAGATCTGTATTGTTTTTACTATGCTTTATTGAAAACTCGATTTCAGCTTGAGAAACGTGTAACCCATTAGAGCATATTTGACGGTAAAATCCAAAATGGCCCGAAGTCTTTTCACTTCCATCATAGGAATTCTTAAACCGAAGCATCGGTAAAATACTGTCTGCCTCATTTTTAATACTAAATTGACTCGAGTCATCGACGATAAAATCAGTAACAAAAGACCGGTCATTTTTGTTGATCGTTCGTTTTATAAACATAAGACCGGCATCTTTAAGCATTTTTTCTGCTCTACCGAAGAATACCTGATTTGAGATGTGACCGTAACTGTTTGAAACTACATTAACGATTTTACCATTTGAAATAACGGCATTTTCCAGACCCCTTCGAGATTCCATCTGGGTCAAACTTTTAAGAGATATCAGTTCATTAGAAACAAAAATCTCATCCTGCTGCAAATTTTGTAAATACATAGCTTATGAATTTAGATTAAACAATATTTGAGCATTGAATCAAACGGAAGACAAAATTTTAAAGTGGAAAGGAAACGGAATAAAAAAGGGCGGCGTAGCAACCTGGCTTTATGCCGTCCCTTTTCCGTAAAAATTTTGCGAGTTTAACTTTCGGGAATATTGATTAGATAATCACATACTCCAATTTTCTAATATTGATATAGATTATCGTACGATACGAAGGTTACTCAAATGTTCGCTTTTTGAGTTAAAGACTTTTTTATTTTTCCTTAGTTTAGCCTGTAGCTCATACATATCATTGCTGATTTTCTGCTCTACTACTCGGGCATACTTTTGAGTTGTGGAAAGTTTGGTATGCCCCAACATTTTGGATACCGTTTCAATTGGCACATCATTTAGCAGAGTAACTGTTGTTGCGAAAGTATGACGGGCTACATGGAAAGTGAGGTTTTTTTCAATCTTACAAAGCTTAGCAATCCTTTTAAGATATTGATTTACCTTTTGATCGCTATACACCTGAAGGAGATTGTTGCCATTGAGTACTTCAAGCGTTTGATCATAGTAATTAAGAATACTTTTCGCTTCGTCTAGTAAGGGTAATTTTACTGGGGTTTTTGATTTTTGTCTTCGCAGCATTATCCATTTTTGCCCATCTATGCCCGTAATCACATCTTTCTTTTTGAGATTCTTTACATCAACATAGCTCAGGCCAGTATAGCAGGCAAAAACAAATAAATCCCTTACCAAACGCATTGAATTGTTTGAAATAGCTTTTGTACGAAGGATTTGAAGCTCCCGCTCTTCTAAAAACGGACAGTCAAAATCGTCATATTTTAGTTGGTAAAGTTCAAAAGGATTAAACTTTATCCATCGATGTTTCAACGCTAAAGTGGTAAACTTCTTTAAGCGCTCCATATGTTTCATTATACCATTATTATTTAACGGCTGAGATTTCCTAAGGGTCTTACAACCTCTCAGGTAATCTTCAAACTTGACAATAAAAGAATAATCTATTTGATTCAAATAAATATCGTTAGCTCTGTATTCCTTATTTACAAATCTTAAAATGTACTTTTCTGTCGCAGTATAGTTCTTGGCAGTTCCTGGTGCTAATTTTTTCAAATCATTAGCTCGATGATATTGAATTAAATCATTTAATTTAAGTACCGGTCTATCTTTTCCCGTATAACGTAATTTAATAGCCTTAGCAGTGATAGGAAGTCCCTCCGCCTTCAGTTCACGATAAGCTACTTTTAGATTAGAAGCTATTTCATCTAATTCATCGTTAATTAATTTTGCATTAGTTCTGCGCTTAAATACTCTCTTTGATTTCTCGCACCAATCCTGTTCTAGTGCGGAGTGTTTAGTGCTTAGATCTACTCTAGTGCTATCCAAGGAAATTCGAGCATAAACAGGAAATGTTTGATCTTTCCTAATAGCGCTTTTTTTGATCCAAAAATGGACATTAAATGTGTGTGAAGTAATCATAACCTTCGTTTAAAATTGGAAAATCCGTTAAACGAAAGCCAAACCGTCCAAAAGTCAGTACCGGTTATGTGCCTTAAATATAGAAATTAGTTTCCTAAAAAAATAGGACACCAAATAGGACACCAAACTATATGCCTACAAATGGGCACAAAAAAAACCAGTAAAAATGTATTTTACTGGTTTTCATTTAATTAGATATTAAACATATACTGTTAAATATCTATTTAGTCGGGGTGGCAGGATTCGAACCTGCGACCTCCTGCTCCCAAAGCAGGCGCGATAACCGGGCTACGCTACACCCCGATTGATTTCAATCTGTATTGTAATTTATCTCGAGCTTGTCAAGAAACTACACTTCAATTGAATTTCGGTTATCTTTTCAATTTGTTGCGGAGAGACAGGGACTCGAACCCTGGCGACGGTTACCCGTCGACAGATTAGCAATCTGCTCCGTTACCACTCCGGCACCTCTCCTAAGAACTAACGTCTCTGTCTCAAAACGCGGGTGCAAATATATATTTAAACTTTTGATCAACCAAAGCTTTTCAGGCTATTTTGATAAGAAATTTTAATTTTTATTCTAACTGATTGATTCTAAGAATTCCGCCAAAAAACTATTCCGGGTATTCAATCCGCAAATGGTAAATATTATTAAGCTTTAGTTTTAAAACCTTCTTGATCGTCTGTATTTCTTTAAACGTAATGTTTGCATTTAAAAACTGATTTTCGTCCATCTGCTTATTGATAATTTTCTCTACAAACGAGTCAATGAGCACCGAAGTTGGGTTTTTAAGACTCTTACTGGCCGCCTCCACGCTATCAGACATCATCAGTATCGCAGTCTCTTTACTAAACGGCAATGGCCCCGGATACCTAAAGTCTTCTACATTCACCTCCCCGTCCTGCTCCTGAGCTTTTTTGTAGAAATAATAAACCGTACTCGTCCCGTGATGCGTTCGTATAAAGTCTATGACGCGATCAGGCAGGTTGTTTTTACGGGCGATTTCGATTCCATTTAAAACATGATCAATGATGATACGGGCGCTTTCATCAGGCGATAAGTCTTCGTGTGTATTAATCCCGGTGGACTGGTTTTCGGTAAAATCTGTTGGGTTGACCATTTTACCGATATCGTGATACAGAGCTCCTACCCGCACCAACATAGAATTCGCTCCTATTTCATTCGCAGCCGCTTCAGCCAGATTGGCTACATTCAAACTGTGGTGAAAGGTTCCCGGCGCTTTGTTTGCCAACTCTTTCAGCAATTTGGAATTCGTATCGGTAAGCTCAAGCAATGATAAATCACTTACCAGACCAAAAATCTTTTCGTAGGCATAGATCAAAGGCTGCACAAACAAGGTTGCGAGTCCGGTAATGATAAACATACTAAAGGTTTCCCACTCCAGATTGTCTATCGTGCCTTCATGAATGATGTGAAAGGCGAAATAACCCAGGATATAAATAAACGTGATTTGCCCAACAGATATAAATAGATTGGCGCGCTTATACAGCTCAGAAACCGTAAGAATGGTTACAATACCCGCAATCACCTGCAAAAACATATACTCGGAAGTATTGGGTACAATAAACCCCAGAAGTAATATGGCAATGACGTGTGTAAACAACCCCAGGCGCGCATCAAAAAAGGCTTTAATAACCAGAGGTAAAATACAAAGTGGCACTACGTACACATAATTTGCATCATACTTAACGATGAGCGTGGTAAACAACACCATAAGGATGATGTTGAAAAAGATAAAGGTTACTTTGGTATTGTTTTCAAAAACCTGCTCCCGGTAGTTACGAATGAATAACAACAACATCGTAAGTGCCACCGAAACTAAAAGCACATAACCAAACACAACCCAGTTGTATTTACTGGCTGTCCAGGTTTGCGATTCGTATTCCGCCTGAAGGGATTTTAGAATCTGATAGGTTTTCTGCTCAACGATCTCACCTTTGGCTACAATACGACTGCCTTTATTTACCACTCCCTTGGTGGGTGCTATTTTGCTTAATTCGGCATTCAGTTCTTTTGTAGTGAGTTTTTCGTCGTAAAACACATTAGGCTGTACAATGTCGTAAAACAGTTCCTTAAAACGGTTCACGGCCTGCACATAAGGTCCGTTTACCAGGCGTCTGTTTATTAATGTGGTAATCTCATCGGTCGTATTGAGGTTTTCAATAGAGGTTTCTTCAACCTCATTACCGCGTCTCAGGTAAATCTTACGGCCATCTTCAAACGCGCTAACGTCACTTATCACACCGTATTTGTAGATATCATCCAGTATTTGAAGGCCGAAAGTCTTGAGTTCTTTTTGGCGATTTTTAAAAATCGAATCGGTAAAGACCGAAGCAAACTGATTTTCATAAGCCGCTTTGGCTTCATTGGCTATATCCTGATCGTAATTGAAATACGGAATAATGTTATCGCGGGCTTCTGCCCGCTCCACTTCAAGCTGCTCGTCGCTCTTTAAAATAGCAAAATCTACCGGCGCATAAAGGTTATCGTACTGCCAGGGTTTATTCTGTTGAAAATCAAACTGAAACTTTCCGCTTTTGGGAAACAGGTATACAATGAGAATGGTGCTTGCAATACACAGTAGCACCTTGTAAATAGAACCTTGATTTTTGTAAAAACGGTTTAATAGGTCACTCATAAAAAGATTCTGGGAACAGGCAAATTAGTGTAATTAGGTCAGATATATTCAGAATACAACAAATTATGATTTCGGTAGAATTAAATGTTCTTAAAAAAACCAACTTATAACCTGATGCCCTGATCAATAGCTTCGCATCCCGTAAAAATACTAAATAATGCGCTTTCACCTAAAGACTAAAGCCTTGCTAAAATATAACGTTTTCGTACGGTATTCTTTAAATTTGCAGAACACATAAACCAAGATACACTATTATGCAAAAGGAAATTGTAATTGTCTCTGCGGTACGCACGCCTATTGGCAGTTTTTTAGGGAGCTTATCTTCACTTACTGCTGTTCAACTGGGCACTGCCGCTATTAAAGGGGCCTTAGATAAAATAAATCTCGATCCCAAACTGGTTAACGAAGTCTTTATGGGCAATGTCGTTCAGGCCGGGGTGGGACAGGCTCCTGCACGACAGGCTGCTTTGGGGGCAGGAATCCCCGATACAGTGCCCTGTACCACGGTAAATAAAGTCTGTGCTTCGGGTATGAAAGCAGTCATGCTTGCCGCACAATCTGTTGCGCTGGGCGATAATGAGATTGTCATCGCTGGCGGAATGGAAAGCATGAGCCAGATTCCGCATTACGTGCACATGCGTAACGGAACTAAATTTGGCCCGGCCACACTGGTTGACGGGATGCAGAAAGACGGTTTGGTAGACGCCTATGACGGCAATGCTATGGGTGTTTGTGCCGATTTGTGTGCCAAAGAATATGAGTTTTCCAGAGAAGATCAGGATGCTTTTGCAATTGAAAGCTATAAGCGTTCTGCCACTGCCTGGGAAGCCGGAAAGTTTGACGACGAAGTTATTCCCGTTGAAGTACCTCAAAGACGTGGGGAGCCTCTTGTCGTTAAAGAAGACGAAGAGTTCAAAAACGTGCATATGGATAAGATTGCAAGCCTGCGTCCCGCATTTTCTAAAGACGGCACCGTAACTGCTGCCAATGCATCTACCATCAACGACGGTGCAGGGGCTGTTATCGTGATGAGCAAAGCGAAAGCAGACGAACTGGGTCTGGAAGTGCTTTGCACCATTAAAGGTTATGCCGATGCGGCAACAGAGCCTAAATGGTTTACCACCGCTCCTTCTAAAGCTTTACCTAAAGCACTTGATAAAGCCGGAATCAATCAGGATGAAGTCGATTATTTCGAATTTAACGAGGCCTTCTCGGTTGTGGGTCTTGCCAATATGAAAATTTTAGGCCTTGATGCTTCAAAAGTGAATGTAAATGGAGGCGCTGTATCGCTGGGACATCCTTTAGGATGTAGCGGTGTGCGTATTTTAATAACACTTATCAACGTCTTAAAACAGAATAATGCTAAGCTGGGAGCTGCCGCGATTTGCAATGGTGGCGGCGGTGCTTCGGCAATGGTGATTAGCAGATAAATTCAGCTTACAGGGCAAATGTTAATAATCTATTTGGTACAGAAAAATCATTTGAATTACTTTTACTCACGAAGTGAGCTTTGGTTAAAAAGAAGCTCCGATTTTTTTGTTCAATGAAATGCTTCGCAACATAATGCAGAAGTTGTTTACCAAAATTTGAATCAGCCTGATGAATTATGGCATTTGCCCTTTAAGTATTGTACCTATGCGTCTGGAACCTTCAGATGCCGGCGAAATGGTAAATCAGGTGCTTTATGGAGAACACTTTAAAGTGCTCGAAATCCGTAAAAAATGGAGCCGCATTCGCTTAGCTCACGATAAGTATGAGGGCTGGATAGACAACAAGCAGTATAAAGAAATTACCGAAGAAGACTACTTTGCAGCAGATGAGCGCACGCCGGTTTTAGCTACCGATTTGCTACAGATGGCTACTTCTTCAGACAATCACGTATTGAGCATTCCGCTTGGTGCACAACTGGCCAATCTGGATCTTACCGGGGATCAGTATGAAGGCAATACCATTTCCGAAAAAAGAGACAAAAGTGCTTTTGTGAATACGGCACTTCTGTATTTAAAAAGTCCATATCTGTGGGGTGGCCGAACGCCTTTTGGCATCGACTGCAGTGGTTTTACGCAAATGGTCTATCGTCTTAACGGGCACGCTTTATTTCGTGATGCTTCGCAACAAGCCGCTCAGGGCGAACCCTTAAGTTTTATTGAAGAATGTGAACCGGGTGATCTGGCCTTTTTTGATAATGAGGAGGGCCGTATCGTGCACGTGGGGATCATGCTACAGGACAATCACATCATTCACGCACACGGTGAAGTGCGTATCGACCGCATTGACCATACAGGCATCTACAATGCCGAACGTCGCACCCATACGCATAAACTTCGGGTGATTAAAAAGGTGGTATAGCTTATTGGGTTATTGGGTTATTGGGTTATTGGGTTATTGGGTTATTGGGTTATTTAAAAGTAATTCTACTTCTTTCGCAGTTCAGTGCTAAAACCAGTTAACTGTTAATAGTTAATTGGGCATTTGTATTAAATACTCTATTCGGAAAACTCATAATTCTGCATTCCGAATTCTGAATTATAAAACGCTACTCCTGCTGATATTTCGCCTTCTTAGAACCCGCGTAGATATCGTATTTTACCAGGCGCGACTCCAGCGAACCGTTGTACAACTTAATTTTTCGGGAAGTGCGCAGGCCTACGTGCTTTAAAGACTCCAGATTGGAAGTGATAAACCAGGCTTCGGTATCCTTATAATTTTGCTTTAGGGTATCTCCTATATTTTTATAGAATGCTTCCATTTCTACCGGAATCCGTTCGCCGTATGGCGGATTAAAAACCATATGCAAATGACGCTCCTTCTCCTTTTCGGTCTTGAAAAAATCGGCCTGTTCGAGCGTAATGAATTCATTCAACCCCGCATTATTGATGTTTTCCTTCGCCTTTTCAATAACTGAAGGATCCAAATCGTAGCCTTTGATAGTAAAATGAAACTCCCGTACCTTTTTGAGCGCCGAGGCTTCTATAACATCAAACAGATCAGGATCCCAATCATGCCAGTTTTCAAAACCAAATTGTCTTCGGTTTAAATTAGGCGGAATATTACAGGCGATCATCGCGGCCTCAATGAGCATTGTTCCACTACCACACATCGGGTCCATAAAATCGCTGTGCCCTTTCCAGCCGGCGAGCATCAAACAGCCCGCTGCCAGTACTTCATTTATAGGTGCGATATTGGTAGACAAACGATAGCCGCGCTGATGTAAAGACACACCACTGCTGTCAAGAGAAAGCGTGCAGCGGTTCTCCCGAATGTGTACGTCTATACTTAGGTCCGGGAACTTTAAATCTACGTCAGGCCGGTCGCCCGTTTGCTCTCTAAATTGATCAACCACTGCATCTTTGGCCTTTTGAGCCACAAAAAGGGAGTGAGTAAACTGCTCGCCGCTGATGGTTGCATTCACCGCAAACGTATCGTTAACGCGCATATACTGGCTCCAGTCGATACTTTTAACAGCTGCATAAAGTGCGTTTTCATCTTTGATCACAAAAGATTTAAGTGGCTTTAAAATCTTAATCGCGGTTCTGCAGCATAAATTAGCCTTGTACATAAAGCCTTTATCCCCTGTAAAACTTACGCTTCGGGTGCCTATCGTTATATCGCCGGCGCCCAGTTCACGCAGTTCCTGGGCTAATAATTCTTCAAAACCAAACAAGGTTTTGGCCAGCATTTTAAAGTTGCCTTCCATCCTAAAAATTTAGATTGCAAAAATAGGTTAATTTTACCGGCTTAGTACGACTAACGACGCCTAGCCATTTAGAATATGATTTTTAGTTTACCTGTAGCCGCCGTTCTGGTAGGATTTCTTATTGCTTATTTTTTAAAACCAGCAATCAACAATGCCGTAAAATTATTGCTCTCCTTTAGCGGTGCTTTTTTATTATCGATAACCATTTTTGAGTTTTTACCCGATTTATATGCTTCCGGTTCAAAAAATACCGGTCTGTTTATTATGGGCGGATTGCTCCTGCAAATTTTACTGGAATTCCTTTCCCGCGGTGCTGAACACGGCCATTTACACCTGGATAACGAAAGACGCCAGATTCCGTGGTTGCTCCTTATAAGTTTATGCATACATTCGGCTTTTGAAGGCTTTCCTCTTGCCGAAAATAAAGATCTTGTTTACGGGATCGTCATTCATAAAATCCCCATTGCAATCATCATCAGCTCCTTTCTACTGGTCTCAAACATCAGCCGCATTCAGGTATTGGTATTCCTCCTGATCTTTGCCTTAATGACTCCGCTAGGCAGTTTTCTGGGACAGTTGGATATTTGGTCACCCGTCATAAAAAGCAACATCAACGCGCTGGTAGTGGGTATTCTACTGCACGTTTCAACCACGATTCTCTTTGAATCTTCAAAAAACCATCAGTTTAACGCGAGTAAATTTGGAGTGATCCTGTTAGGAATTGGTTTAGCTTACATCCTGTAATATGTTCAGCAAAGAAGAATCAAAACAAATACGTCAGGATTTCTGGATCTTTTTCGGAAAGCGCTATCCGCGAAAATGGTTGCTTTACGATACCAAGGTCAAGGAAATCAATCTCAAATTCAGTTTTGACAACCAAAAAGCTCAGGTTTCTTTCGATATTGAAACACACGACGAACTCATTCGGGAGTACTATTTTGAGAAATTTGAAAGCCTGAAAAATCTATTGAAAGCTGAAATCTCTGAAGATATCAGTTTAGAACAAAACTATTTGCGCAGCAGTGGCAAGATCATTTCAAGAATTTATGTGGAGAAAACCGGAGTAAATATTCACAACAAAACGCACTGGCCGGAAGTCTTTGACTTTTTCAACGAACACATGCAGAAGTTTGAATTGTTCTGGTACGAGTATCAGGATTTTATCACAGCCTAAATCACATCGGTCAGGATAAACAGGAAGTGACAAATACTGCCTCCCAATACAAAGAGGTGCCAGATAAAGTGATTGAAGGGAATTTTCCGAACCACATAAAAAACAATGCCCAGCGTATAAAACGCCCCGCCCAGCATTAAAAGCTGAATGCCCTGCTCTGAAGAAACGGCGACCAGATTATCCCAATCCAGTACGATTAACCATCCCATCGCCAGATACAAAATCAGGGAAAGCGCTTCAAAACGCCCGGTAAAGAATAGCTTTAAAAGCGTTCCTACCGCTGCAATACCCCAGACCGTCCAGAAAATAATCCACCCGTTGCGGTCAGCTAAAGATATTAACGCTACCGGGGTATAGGTGCCGGCGATTAAGAAATAAATACTGATGTGGTCTATTTTTCTAAAAATCTGTTTCCACGAAACGTGCGCAACCAGATGATAAACGGTAGATGAGATATAGAGAATAAGGACCGAAAAACCGTAAAACAGAATACTTAAGGTGCTGTAATCAGACTTGTAATGATCTTCAGTCAACAGCAAATAAATTCCAAAAATACCCATCAAAACTCCCATTCCGTGGGAAAAGGCATTCCAGAATTCTTCTTCTCTCCAATTAAGGTTCAGGTGCTTCATAGGGGCAAGTTACTTAAATATACGCTCATGTGACTTTATCTTACTTTGAGAAACAGCCTGAACAGGTAGTAGCCTTTTCAAGCCAAAACTTTCAAAAGTCTTCAGAATACCTATTCCTGTTTTTAGTATTTTTAGTCAGGCTCTAAAACTTAATCCTCCTTCAATTTCTATTTTTTATGATTCAGACCAAAAAACTATCCTTCTTCAAAGCATTTATTTTAAGCATTTTAGCAGTAAATACAATTGCCTGCAAAAACAAAACCGAACAAGCGGAAAAAGAAATGGCTTCTCAACCCACAGAACAGGATTGGACCTATCTTTTTGACGGGACTTCGCTCGAAGGCTGGCGGGGTTATGGTATAGATTCACTTCCGCCGGGCTGGACGGTCAAAGACAGCGTGCTTACGTTTGATACAGAATTGGGCCTTGAACAAAATTATAAAGGCGGAAAAGACATCATCTACGGGGCTGAAGAGTTTGACAATTTTGAACTGTATCTGGAATGGAAAATCCCGCAAGGCGGAAACAGCGGCATCTTTTACCATGTGAAAGAAGGCTATTCGGGTCCACCCGAAGTTGCTCCCGAATATCAGCTTATAGATGATGAGAATTATGCCAAAATACATGATCTCACGAGCTACAACTCCCAATTTGGAGCAGCACATCCCGAAGAATTACAGGACTGGCAGAGCACGGGAGCAGATTATGCGATGCATACTCCAGACCTGTCTAAAAAACAGCTCAATCCTGCCGGAGAATGGAATACCACCAAAATAGTCTTTACCCCCGAAAAAGTGGAACATTGGCTCAATGGTGAAAAAATTCTTGAATTTGTTCCCTGGTCTGAAGAATGGCAGCAAAAAAAACAATCGGGTAAGTGGGACAACGCACCCGATTACGGCAAATTTAAAACAGGTTATATTGGGCTGCAGGATCATTCAAGCCCTATTTGGTTTAGAAATATTAAAATCAAAAGCTTATAATGGCAGCACAATACAATAAAAGAAGAGATTTCCTTAAGAAAAGTGGGATTGGCGCTTTAGGGCTGATGATCTCCGGAATCGTTTTGGCAACCGAAAACCAATCTGTAACAAAAGTATCAGGATTAAATAAGGATACAGAAATCATTCGTACGGCGCACATAGGAGTTGGCGGTATGGGTGCCGAAGATTTAAAGGCTATGGCTTCGCATCCTCAGGTCGTTATAAAAGCCCTTTGTGATGTGGACGCGATCAATTTAGCTGTAGCCCATAAAAATCATCCTCAAGCCCGAATATTCTTTGACTACCGCGCAATGCTCAAAGAGTTGGGAGACGAGATCGATGCCGTGGTTATTTCGGCTCCAGATCATATTCACGCACCGGCTGCGCTGCTCGCAATGCAAAACAACAAACCGGTTTACTGCCAAAAGCCCTTAACGCACTATGTATCAGAATCCCGTGAAATGCGTCAATTGGCAGCTGACAAAAATCTGGTGACCCAAATGGGTATTCAGGTGCACTCGTTTTACGATTACAAGTTAGCAACCCTTCTCATACAATCGGGCATTATAGGCAAAGTACACACCGTTCACGCCTGGTCTCCCAAAAACTGGGGCTATAACGGCCCCGAACCGGAAGGATCAGATCCTATCCCCCCGCAGCTAGACTGGAGTCTGTGGTTAGGCACAGCACAGGAGAGACCTTACAAAGAAGGCTTTTATCATCCCGCAAACTGGAGAAAACTGATTGATTATGGCTGCGCGACACTGGGAGATATGGGAGTGCATATTTTTGACACACCATACAATGCATTGGCATTAGGCGTTCCTCAAATTATAAAAAATGACTGCCGCCCTCCTAATGATTTCGGCTATCCGGAACAGAATACGGTAACTTATGAGTTTCCGGGTACCCAATACACGACAGAAAGTTTAAAATGGATCTGGTATGATGGTCCGGGTGCACCTTTACTAAATGAAGATTTAATCCTTCCTGACTCAACAAATACAAAGTCCAATTCATCAAAAAATGAAAATCTAAAAGATAAAACCTCTTTAGAT